>NZ_FPJO01000038.1 GCF_900119365.1 Streptomyces atratus | reverse complement strand
ACCTCCTGCTCGGCATCCTCGCCAAGGCCGCCTCCGCGATCATGAAGATCATCAAGGACCCCATCGGGTTCCTGGGCAACCTCGTCAAGGCGGTCGGCGCGGGGCTTCAGCTGTTCGTCACCAACATCGCCACCCACCTCAAGACCGGCGTCGTGTCCTGGCTGCTGGGCACCGCGGTCAAGGCGGGTCTCGAACTCCCCCAGAAGTTCGACCTCAAGGGCATCATCCAGCTCATCGCCTCCCTCCTCGGCCTGACCTGGGACAACATCCGCGCCCGCATCACCCGCAAGGGCATCCCCGACCAGGCCATGACCGCCGTCGAGTCCTCCGTCCCCGTCGCGAAGAAACTCGCCACCGAGGGCCCCGCAGGTGCCGTCAAGGAAATCGAAACCGAGGCCGGCGACCTCAAAGCAACCATCCTCGAAAAACTCACCAGCTACCTGATCCCCACCGTCATCATCGCCGGGATCACCTGGATCATCTCCCTCCTCAACCCCGCCTCCGCCTTCGTCCGCGCGGTCAAGGGAATCATCGACATCGTCACGTTCATCGTGAACCAGGGCGCCCAGATCGTCGAATTCGTCAACGCCGTCCTGGACGCGGTCATCGCCATCGCCAACGGCGGCTCGGCGGGCGTCCCGAAGATGGTCGAGGCCGCCCTCGCCGCAAGCGTGCCCTTGCTCATCGGCTTTCTCGCTTCGCTCCTCGGGATCGGCTCCCTCGCCAACAAAGTCAAATCCGCATTCCACGCCGTATCTAAACCCGTAAACCGTGCCATCGATAAAATCGTCGACTTCATCGTCAAGCGGGCGAAAAATCTCCTAAAAAAGTCTCCGCAGAACATATCAACCAAAGAAGAGAATCCGAAAAATGGATCCCGTGCCGATATACAGCAGCGCTGGCGGCGCGGCATGGCTGCGATCCGTGCGCTCGCCAGCCAGCCCAGCAAGGATCTCGATCCAAGAAAGCTGCATTCTGCACTCTCTAGTATCAAGGGGAGATACGGCTTCCAAAAAGTCACTGCCCATAGGCATGACGACACCCAATGGCGCATATACGCGAAGCTGAATCCAGATAATTCCGACAATTTAATACCCATGACAGGGCAGACACTCATCCTGGGGGAAGGGAACTTCACGTTCACTGAATCCGCAGTAAATCTCAACCTCAATGTACCCGGAAATATAAGGGCAACCGAATACAAGGACCGAGAATCCGTCACGGAAAACTCAACGATTGCGGCCAGAGTGGAGCGACTCGAACAAGCTGGAGTCACCGTTGAGTTCGGTGTAGACGGGAGAACGCTGGAAGAAAAATATAGAAATGCTACATTCTCCACAATAATTTGGATGTTTCCGCACCCAGGTGGCGACCGCCCCACGGCAGCAACTCGCGGTCGAGAGATGCTGTCCACCTTCTTCAGGAGCGCTAAGCAACGCCTTGCACCGGGCGGCAAAATAATCATTACACTGAGGGCTTCGGAATGGTACATTCAACGTTGGCGGCCAGTTCAGTCCGCCCAACTGGCTGGTCTAAATCAAGTCGACAGTGACGGAGAATCCACGAGTGAGCCAATGGACTTCAATAGGAGCTCCTATCCCGGCTACACGCATGAGACCACCGAATCTGGAGCAGCTAGACCTGACGCCGAACGCGGATGGACCTTCATCTTCAGCTAAAGGAATGTAGATGAGAATTGACGAGTTGGTTGAGCGACTTGAGCTTCTTCCGGGTGTGCAAATCGGATGTGGGCCACGCCATCCAACTACCCCGCGTGGAGAACTGGCCACCAAGACTTCCGATTTCCTTGAGTCATACCCGTTCATGCGCCAGGATCGCGGGTACATTGAATTTCTGGAGCGTTTTTCTGGAGTGACGATAAGTGACCCGGAGAAAGATATCGGAATCGACATAATGGGATTCGACCCATGCGTGGTCAATCTAGTTGAAACCGAGGGACCCGTCGTGGATTCCAACGGCTACCTATTGATCGCCATGTGTTCATACGGGGAGGTCTCCGATGGAAGGCTGGTCACTTGGGAGTACGACTTTGCCTTCGACGCCACGGGAAACCGAAGAGAGGGTATCTACCGTCTCGTCGCACTCGGAGGGGAAAATTTGGGAGAGTTTGAGTGGTATGTAGGGAACTTCGAAGAATGGCTTGCGGAACTCGTCGAGCGATCGGGATATTACGCAAAGCCGGTGAGTCGTAATTACTGATCGTTCTAGAATCAGTCTCTTTGGCCGATGGATCCTGTCGGTCGTCAAGAAACTGAGGGAACCTGCGTGAACTCATGATTCTCGGGCAGACCGGTGAGTATTTGGGTCATGTTGCTGATGCCGGCAACGTGGGCGACGCGGCCGTCCGCGCTACAGAAATAGCGGGGCCGCCATCGTCGAGGTTCACGGCATGTGGCTCGATGAAACCCTGGAATCGGCAAGTTGCCTGCGGCTTCATGCGGGCGAGGTTCTGCACCAGTTGCAAGGTCGCGGGCTTCAGGCCGCCGGCTTCCGCTTCTCGGTATACCCGGCGAAGGAGCCCGTCCGTCGCGCGGCGCGGAAGTACATGGATGCCGAAGGGGCCGCGTGCCAGCAGCAGGTGAACAACGCCCCCGACGGTGCTGTGGATTCGGATGAATTCGCCTGATGGGGCGGGTGGCGCACCGCACGGAGACGGGCATATCTGAGCCGGGCCTTCACAGCCGGTGAGGAGCGGGGCCGGCAGTGGGATGCCCGGACCGACCACGACCCCGCCCCCGCACCGCCCTCGTTCACTCCGCCCCGTGGCACTCCCTATACGCCCGCCCCGATCCGCACCAGCAGGCCGCGCTGCGGGCCGGGGGCCAGGGGATCGCCCGGCCGCGGGCGGCGAGGGTGGTGGCGTACTGGGGGAGGAGGTCCGGGTCGGTCGGGGACGCGGCCTCCGAGGCGGCGAAGGCCTCGTACGACGGGACCGTGCCGGTCACGATGCCGAGGTTCGGGGTGCCGGCCTGGTGGAGGTCGCGGAGGGCGGCCTCCAGGCGGGCCAGGTGCTCGGGGTGGGAGGGGTACTCGTCGCGCAGGTCCGGGTAGGCGGTGAGGAGTTCGGCGAGTTCGGCGGCCGGCCAGTGCAGCACCGCGACCGGGAACGGCCGGGACAGCGCCGTGCGGTACGTGCCCAGCTCGGCCCGGAGGCGGGTGATCTCGGCCTGGAGCTCGCCCGGGTCCGAGGAGCCCAGCGACCACAGCCGCTTCGGGTCGTGGAGCTCGTCCAGCGGGACGGCGGCGGTGTGGAGGGTGTCGGCCAGCTCGTCCCAGGCGTCGTGGTCGACGCCCATCAGCCTGCGGACCCGGTGGCGGCCGAACAGCAGCGACTGGGTGGCGTACGGGACCTCCTCGCCCGGCGCCAGGAGCAGCGTCAGCGCGGTCGAGAAGCAGTCGTGGGCGGCTTCGAGCTCGTCGTGGGCTTCGAGGGTCTCGGCCGCGATCTCCCAGGGCCCGGGGTCGAGCGGGCCCGCGGCACGGATGCCTTCGATGATCGCGCGGGCCTCCGCCTCGTGGCCGCACTCCCACAGATTGGCCGCGTTCAGGGCCTTGACCAGGTGGGGGTGGTCGAGGTCGGCGGAGCCGAGGAGTTCGTCGTAGAGGGTGGTGGCGCGGGCGCGGTCGCCGGCGAGTTCCAGATGGGCCGCGGCCTGGAGGAGCAGCGGCTCACGGTCCTCGGGGTACCGCGCCGCGGCGCGCAGCAGGCGCTCGGCTTCGGTGGTGTGGTCGGCAGGCGTGTCGGGGCGCATGGACCACACCGTACTGCTGTACGGCTCCGGGGCGGAGAGTGTTCCAGGCCTGGAGAGTTACGGGCCATGGGCCTATCGTGCGGGCCGTGCGGGAGCGGATACCGGTGGTGACGCAGCGGAACGCGCGGGGGCGCAGGGTCGTCGCGCGCGGGCTCTGGACGGGTGCCGAGCTGGTGATGACCCTCGGCGTCGTCCTCCTGTTGCTCGTTGTTCATCAGCTGTGGTGGACCAACCGGCAGGCCCGCGCCGGGGCCGAGCACCAGGTGCGGGCCCTCCAGCGGGAGTGGGAGGAGGAGCGCGGGGGAGAGGGAGCGGTGCCCGGGGACGACGGTGATTCCGGGGCCGGTCCCCACGAGCCCGGCGAACCCCGCGAGCCCGGTGGCCGGTCGGCCCCGGGCGGCGCAGCTCGCTCCGCGCCCCGCTGGGACCAGGCGTACGCCGTCATCCGCATCCCCCGGCTCGGGCTCGTCGCCCCCGTCGCCCAGGGCGTCGGCAAGAGCGGCGTCCTCGACAAGGGGTACGTCGGGCACTACCCGCGCACCGCGCAGCCCGGCCGAGCCGGGAACTTCGCGCTCGCCGGACACCGCAACACCCACGGCGAGCCCTTCAGATACATCAACCGGCTGCGCCGCGGGGACCGCATCGACATCGAGACCCGGGACGCCGTGTACACGTACACCGTCGACCGGACCCTCGCGCGGACGAGCCCGCGCGACAGCGGTGTCATCGCCGCCGTCCCGCGCAGCAATCTGAAGCCGCACCCCGGGTACGACCGGGCCGGTTCCTATGTGACGCTCACTACCTGCACGCCCGAATTCACCTCCCGCTACCGGCTTGTCGTATGGGGAAGACTCCTGGATGTCCGGTCGCGGTAGCGGCATCGCACTAAGGTTCCCTGACGTGCTCAGACGACGTCCGCAGTTGTTGTGGTTGCTGGTCCCCTACGTGCTGTACCTGGGGGCGCTGCCGCTCGTGAACCGGGTCCACCCGGTGATCTTCGGGCTGCCGTTCCTCTTCGTGTGGCTGCTCGGGGCGACCCTGCTGACCCCCGTCGCCGTATGGCTGACCCGGCGGGGGGACCGCCGGTGAACGCCACCGTCGCGACCTCCGTCTTCGGGATCTTCATGGTCGCCACCGTCGCCCTCGGGCTGCTCGCGACGCGCGGGCGGCGGAAGGGGAACGGCGAGGGCGGCGGGCTCGCCGAATGGTCCGTGGGCGGGCGCAGCCTCGGGACCGTCTTCATCTGGGTGCTGATGGCCGGCGAGGGCTACACCAGCTTCAGCTACCTGGGCGCCGCGGGATGGGGCTACAACTACGGGGCGCCGGTGCTGTACGTGGTGGCGTACATGTCCTGCGGATACGCCATCGGCTACGTCGTCGGCCCGATGCTCTGGGCGTACGCGCGCAAGCACGGGCTCGTCGGGATCACCGACATGGTGGCGCACCGCTTCGGACGGCCCTGGCTCGGCGCGCTCGTCGCCGTCCTCGCGACCGTCTTCCTGCTGCCGTACATCCAGCTCCAGATCACCGGCATGGGCGTGGTCGTCTCGACCATCTCCTACGGTGCCATCAGCCTGAATTGGGCCTATTTCATAGCCTTCGCCGTCACCACCGGATTCGTCGTGGTGAGCGGACTGCGGGGCAGCGCGTGGGTGTCCGTGCTCAAGGACATCCTCGTGATCGCCACGCTCGGCTTCCTCGCCTTCTACGTACCGATGCACTACTTCGACGGGTACGGGCCCTTCCTCGACCGGCTCGTCACCGAGAAGAGCGAGTGGCTGACCTTCCCCGGGCACGGGGACAGCGGG
This sequence comes from Streptomyces atratus, assembly GCF_900119365.1. GTDB lineage: Bacteria > Actinomycetota > Actinomycetes > Streptomycetales > Streptomycetaceae > Streptomyces > Streptomyces atratus_B. Next base: position 47,678 of record NZ_FPJO01000038.1, on the reverse strand, counting down.
CTCGGACAGGCCTGGTTCATCACCACCTCGTTCCTCAACTCGCTCACCGTGGTGATCTTCCCGACGACCGTCGCGGGCTACCTCGGCGCATCGAGCGCCGACGTGCTGCGCCGCAACGCGATGCTGCTGCCCGCCTACAACGTGCTGCTCTTCGTGCCGATGCTGCTCGGGATGGCGGCCCTCTTCGTCGTGCCCGGGCTCGTCGGCGCCGAGTCCAACCTGGCGCTCTTCCAGCTCGTCGTGGACTCGCTGCCGGCCTGGGCGGTCGGCGTCATCGGTGTCGCGGCGGCACTCTCCTCGATCGTGCCGATGGCCGTCTTCATGCTGGTCATCGGCACGATGTGGGGGCGCAGCGTGCTCTCGCTCGTACCGCGCTGGGAGCGGCGGCAGAAGGGCGCGGCGCAGGTGGTCGTCGTGGCCGCGGGGAGCCTCGCGCTGCTGCTCACGTACACCGCTCCGAACACCCTGGTGCGGCTCTCCCTCATTTCGTACGAGGGAATGGCGCAGCTGCTCCCCATGGTGCTGCTGGGGCTGATGTGGCGGCGGCTGACCCTGCTCGGGGCGATGAGCGGTCTGGTCGTCGGCGTGGGGGTGGTGTGCGGGTTCGTGTTCACGGAGAACGATCCGGTGTGGGGGGTGAACGCGGGCATCGTGGCGCTCGGAGCCAACCTCGCCGTCGCGCTGGCGGTGACGTACGCGGGGCCGCGCGAGCGCGACGACCGGCCGGACGACGAGGTGCTCGCCCGGGACGAGATCGGGGCCCCGGAACAGGCGGCGGAACTCGACGGCGCTCCCGTGGGAACCGGTCACTGACCGACATCGGACGGACCGGTGCGCCGGGCCCATCGTGTATAACGGCTGGAGAGCATCAGGCGCGCGTCTGTGCGAACGGCACGGGCGCGCGAGATCGGCCGACCGGCCGCGAAGGGGAAGAGGGGAGGGGCCGATGAACGGCGACACGAGCCGTCTGCGCAGTGGCCTCGCCCGACTGCTCCGTCCCGCCGGACTGCTGCTCTTCCTCATCACCGAAGTCCTCCTCGCCGAGGGCGGCAGCCTCTCCGCCGCGGTCGCGCTCGCCGCGACCGCCGCCGCCGGCTCCGCGCTCGCCGTCGCCTCGGTCATCAGCGCCCGCTGCGCCGCCCCGGTGCCCCGCACCCGGGTCCGCACCGCCATCCGCGACCGGGAGAAACGCACCGCGTTCCTTCCCCAGCGGGACCCGGACGCCAAGGGGCGCAGGCGCCCCCGAGCTCCTGGCCGTGCCCTTCCGACGGCCGCGTAGGGGCTCGCAGCAGCAACAGCCACCTCCCCAGCAGGTGCGCCATGGGCGCCCCGCGCGGTTCGTCATGCCGAGTCCGTTCTTCCTCCCGGCACGACGAGACCCCCGGAGGGCTCACCCATGTCCGTCTTCATGTCCGCGTTCGCAGACCTGGTCGGCGCGCTGGCCGATGTGCTGCACCCGATCTTCCAGACCGCGTCCACCGCCGCCGCCATCGTGCTGTTCACCGCACTCGTACGGCTCGCCGTGCACCCCCTGTCGCGGGCCGCGGCGCGGGGACAGAAGGCCCGCACCAGGCTCCAGCCGCAGATCGCCGAACTGCGCAAGAAGCACGGCAAGAACCCCGAGCGCATGCAGAAGGCGCTCATGGAACTGCACAAGGAGGAGAAGGTCTCGCCGCTCTCCGGCTGCCTGCCCAGCCTGTTGCAGATGCCCGCCTTCTTCCTGCTCTACCACCTCTTCTCCAGCCAGAAGATCGGCGGCGAACCCAACGCACTCCTCGGCCACCAGCTCTTCGACGCCCCGCTCGGCGAGCGCTGGCACGACGCCCTCGCGCACGGCGGGCTGTTCGGCGCGCAGGGCATGGTCTACCTCGGCCTGTTCGCGATCGTCGCCGCCGTGGCCACGTTCAACTACCGGCGTACGAAGCGGCAGATGGCCGCCAACCCCGTCACCCCGGCCGCCGGACCCGACGGACAGCCGGTGCCCGGCATGGGCGCGATGACCAAGCTGATGCCGCTGATGTCCTTCGCCACCCTCTTCACCGTGTCCGTCGTACCGCTCGCCGCCGCGCTGTACGTCGTCACCAGCACCACCTGGACCGCGGTCGAGCGGGCCGTGCTCTACCGCGACATGCCGGCCGCCGGGACCGCCATGGCCGCCGCGGCGTGATCGGAGCGGCGGACGCGCCGGTCCAGTGTGTGAACAGGGTCTTGCGGAGTGATCGGACGTCTTGGACGATCGGACAAGCCTGCGATGGCCGCCACCCATCCGACGGGCCCGATCACGACCAAGGGGAGACAGACCGGTGAAGCTGCTTCGTGTGGGTACGGCAGGTGCGGAACGACCGGCGCTGCTGGACGAGGACGGAACCCTGCGCGACCTGTCGGGAGTCGTCGCCGACATCGACAGCGCCCTGCTCGCCGACGAGTCGGCGCTCGCCCGGGTACGGGCCGCCGCGGCCGCGCCCGGCGAGCTGCCCGAGCTCGACGCCGAGGGGCTGCGGGTCGGGCCGCCGCTCGCCCGGATCGGCAAGATCGTGTGCATCGGGCTGAACTACCACGACCACGCCACGGAGACCGGTGCGGCGATACCCACCGAGCCGATCCTGTTCTTCAAGGCGCCGGACACCGTCGTCGGGCCCGACGACACGGTGCTGGTGCCGCGCGGCAGCGTCAAGACCGACTGGGAGGTCGAGCTCGCGGTCGTCATCGGGCGCACCGCCCGCTACCTGGAATCCGCCGAGGAGGGGCTCGCGCACGTCGCCGGATACGCGACCGCGCACGACGTCTCGGAGCGCGAGTTCCAGATCGAGCGCGGGGGCACCTGGGACAAGGGAAAGAACTGCGAGACGTTCAACCCGCTGGGGCCGTGGCTGGTGACGGCGGACGAGATCGCCGACCCGCAGGCGCTGCCGCTGAAGCTCTGGGTCAACGGTGAGCTGAAGCAGGACGGCACGACGGCCGACCAGATCTTCCCGGTGGGCGAAGTGGTCCGGTACCTGAGCCACTTCATGACGCTGTACCCGGGCGATGTGATCAACACCGGGACGCCGGCCGGGGTCGCCCTGGGGCAGCCCGAGCCCAAGCCGTATCTGCGGGCGGGTGACGTCGTGGAGCTGGAGATCGCCGGGCTGGGGCGGCAGCGGCAGGAGCTCAAGGACGCGTAGCGGGCTGCGGGTGGGGCGGGGCGGTCGCCGGGTGTCTCCGGTGGCCGCCCCGCCCCCGCACGTCCTTCGTCACGCGTCGAGCGTCGTCGCGAACTGCTCCAGCGCCTCGACCACCATGGCGTGGTCCTCCGCCTGGGGCAGGCCCGAGACCGTGACCGAGCCGATCACGCCCGCGCCCTCGACCGCGATGGGGAACGAGCCGCCGTGCGCGGCATAGTCGCTCGGGTTCAGGCGCGAGGAGTCGTCGAAGGTCGTCCCCTTCGCCCGGAAGCGCGTTCCGACCAGGTACGAGCTCTCGCCGTACCGTTCCACGACCTTGCGCTTGCGGTCGATCCAGGCGTCGTTGTCCGCGCTCGATCCAGGCAGCGCGGCATGGAACATCTGCTGTGCGCCGCGGCGGATGTCGATCGCGACCGGGGCGTGCCGTTTCCGGGCCATCGAGACGAGCAGGTCGCCGAGCGCGTAGGCGTCGTCGTAGCTGAAGTGCGGCAGCGTCAGTCGGCGCTCCTGGGCGATGAGTTCGGAGATGGTCGGAGCGTTGGGGCTCATACGGGCTGCTCCTCTGTATCGGCGGAGTCGGAGAGCTTCACGGCGACGCCCTCGCGGGCCGAGCGGCGGGCCGCTTCCAGGACATCCAGGGCCGCCGCTGACTGAAGCGCGTTCACCGGATTTTCACCCTTTCCGCGCAGCGCGTCGGCGACCGCCGCGTAGTACGCGGGATAGTCGCCCGGCAGCGTGCGGACCGGGGTGCCGCCGCCGGTGAGCGGGGACTCGCCCGAGCCGATCCGGCCCCACAGCTCCTCGGGCTCCTCGCCCCACGGCCGGTCCGCCGCCGGACGCACACCCGCGCGAAGGTCGGCCTCCTGCGGGTCGAGACCGTACTTCACATAGCCGGCACTCTGCCCGAGCACCCGGAAGCGCGGGCCGCGCTGGGCCGCCGTGGCACTGACGTACAGATGCGAGCGCACCCCGTTCACATGGGTGATCGCGAGGAACGTGTCGTCGTCGGCGGCGGCCCCGGGGCGGCGCACATCGGACTCCGCGTACACCAGCGCCGCCGGCCCGAACAGGGTGAGCGCCTGGTCGACGACATGACTGCCCAGGTCGTACAGCAGCCCGCCGATCTCCTGCGGGTCGCCCGACTCGCGCCAGCCGCCCTTCGGCTGCGGGCGCCACCGCTCGAAGCGGGACTCGAAGCGCTGTACCTCGCCCAGCTCGCCGTCCGCGAGCAGGCGGGCGAGCGTGCGGAAGTCGTTGTCCCAGCGGCGGTTCTGGAAGACCGAGAGCAGCAGCCCGCGCTCCTCGGCCAGGGCCGCGAGCCCCCGCGCCTCGGCCGCCGTACCGGCGATCGGTTTGTCCACCACGACCGGCAGACCGGCCTCCAGCGCGGCGGTCGCGATCGGGACATGGGTCCTGTTCGGCGAGGCGATCACGATCAGATCGAGTTCGTCCGCACGCTCCCACAGCTCCTGCGGCGACGCGGCGAACCGCACGCCGGGGAACTCGGCGCGCGCCTGCGCCCGCCGCTCCTCGTCCGAGGTGACGACCGTGTCGAGGACGAGGCCGTCGGTAGCCGCGATCAGCGGGGCATGGAAGACGGAACCCGCCAGGCCGTAGCCGACGAGTCCGACGCGCAGGGGGGCCTCGGACGGTCCGGGCGTCTCGTGAGTCGCGTTGCCAGTCATGCCTGCCACTTAAGCAACGCTGTTGCCATAGTGCAAGCGACAGGGACAATGGGGCGGTGAACAGGAGCAACAGCGGCGCGAACCTGCCAGCGCTGCGCAGCCACAACACCGCCCTGGTGCTGGATCTGCTGCGGGTGGCGGGCGGGGCCGGCATCAGCAGGCTCGAACTCGCCGAGCGCACGGGGCTCACGCCCCAGGCCGTCAGCAAGATCACCGCCCGGCTGCGGGCCGAGGGCCTGGCCACCGAGGCGGGCCACCGGGCGTCCACCGGAGGCAAGCCGCGCACCGTGCTGCGACTGGTGCCGGACGCCGGGTACGCGGTCGGCCTGCACCTGGACCGCGACGAGCTGACGGTGGTGCTCGTCGACCTGTCCGGCGCGGTCGCCGCGAGCCGCACCGCCCCGCTGGACCTCGGCGCCCCGGCGGACGAGGTGCTCGCGGCGGCGGCGGACGCGGTGACGGCGGTACGGGGCGGGGGCGCGGGGCCGCGGGACCGGCAGGTGCTCGGGGTCGGTGTCGCGGTGCCGGGTCCGCTCGACCACCGGGGCGGGGTGCTGCAGCGCGTCACCGGGTTTCCGCAGTGGGACGGCTATCCGCTGCGGGACGCGCTCGCCGTACGGACCGGGCTGCCCGTCGTCGTCGACAAGGACACCAACGCCGCCGCCCTCGGGCTCGCCCTGCGGGCGGCGGGCGGCGGCGACTTCGCGTATCTGCACCTCGGGACCGGGCTCGGCGCGGGGCTGGTCCTCGGCGGGGCGCTGCACCGCGGGGCCCGTACCGCGGCCGGTGAGTTCGGGCACCAGACCGTCCAGCTGGACGGGCCGGTCTGCGGCTGCGGGGGGCGCGGCTGCATCGAGGCGCTCTGTCTCGCCGCGGTCGCCCGGGGGGATGTCGCGGAGGCGGCCCGGGTGCTGGGGACCGGCGCCGCCAACCTCGTCGGGCTGCTCGACATCGACCGGGTGGTGCTCGGCGGCCGTACGGTGGCGGCCGATCCCGAGGCCTACGTACGGGGCGTCCGCGCCGTGATCGACGAGCGGGCCGGGCGGGGCGGTGCCGACGCGCCGGTGCCGGTCGTCGTCGCCGGGGGAGGCGACCGGCCGGTCGCGGAGGGGGCCGCCCAGCTGGTCCTGGCCCCGCTGTTCGGGCGGGCCGGTGACACGGGCGGGGTCTGAGCCGGAGGTACCGGCGCCGGACGGGGCGAACGGAGGGCGGGGCCGGACGGGCGGAATCCGGCGGCCGACCGGGCGGCCCCCCGGCATGTCGGCGCCGGCCGCCTCGCGCGTGCGTGGCAGGGTCGCGGCCCAGAACCGGTGAACTCCGGCGTACGGGGTGAGCCGACCGTCTCGCGAGCAGCGAAGGTGATCCCCCCGATGCCCCCCGCCCCCGGCCCCACTCCTGCCCCGCCCTCGTCCGGCACGCCTTCCGGCTCCGCCTCACCGTCCGACTCCGCGCCGGGCCGCGCACTCGGTTCGATGCCCGGCCGTATCGCCGTCCCCGTACCCGTTCCCACCGCGATGCCCATGACCGCGTCGGGCCCGGCATTCTTCCCCACCGCCGGCCCCACCTCCGTCCCCATGACCGCGGCCGCGTCCATCCCGGTCCTCACCGACCCCGCGCATCCTCCCTCGCCCGCGCCCCCGCCGCCCCCCGGGCGGACCCGGCACGGACTGGCGCTCGGGCTGGCCGCGGCGAGCGTGGTCCTCGGCGGCACATCCGTCGCGCCCGCCTCCGCCGCGTCCTCGGCCACCCCGGTCTCGTCGCCCGGCTCCACCACCGCCGACCAGCAGCCCGCCTGTGGTGATCCGGCGGCGGAGGACTTCCCGATCAGCACCCGCATCCACGGCGGCCCGGACACCTACGCGTCCGGCGGCGGCTACGGAACCTGGTTCCTGGACCTGACCAACACCACCACCGAGTCGTGCCAGGCCATCCACCCGGTGCTCGTCCTCACCGACGAGGACCGCAAGCTGACCTCCGACCAGATCCAGCTGAAGTTCTCCGAGCAGGCCCGCCCGGGTACGGAGCACCGCGTCACCTGGGAGACCACCGACCGGAACGAGCACATCGGCGTCTTCGGCGGCGAGGGCGGCGACTCCTTCGGCGGTTTCACCGTCCCGGCGGGCCGCACCATCACCATCCAGGTCCGGATGGCGTTCACCTCCGACACCAGCCCCGGCCGGATCACCGCCAACGCCGCCATCGTCCAGCGGCAGCGCGTGGCGGGTGGCACGGCCGGCACGGCGGGCAGGGACGACGGGGCCTGGGTCGGCGAGTCCGACGACTACCCCTTCACCGTCGTCGACGAGAGCGACGGCGGTGAGACCGGTGAGACCACCGAGACCGGTGAGACGGCCGACGCCGGTGAGACCGCCGAGACCGGTGAGACCAGCGAGGCCGCCGGGATCGACGAGACCGGTGAGACGGCCGGCACCGGTGAGGTCGGCGGCACCGGAGACGCCCCGCGCGAGGCCCACCCGGTCGAACCGGGCCGGACCCCGGCACAGAGCGATCGCCCGGAGCTGGCCGCGACCGGCTCGGGCGGCGTCCCCGCGGCCGGCCTCACCGTCGCCGGGCTCCTGATCGGCGGCGGGGCGATGGTGATCAAGACCCGGCGGCCGCGCCGCGCACACCCCTGAACCGCTCCGGACCACACCCCGGGCCGTCCTGCACCACCCGTCTTGTTCCGGCTGACTGGCACTCCGCTGCGAGGTGGAGTGCCAGACCGCCACTCAGACGAGGTCGACGAGGTCCGCGATCGAGTCCACGACCTTCGTCGGGCGGTACGGGTAGCGTGCGATGTCGCTCTCGGACGTCAGCCCGGTGAGCACCAGGAAGGTTTCCATCCCGGCTTCCAGCCCGGCCAACACGTCCGTGTCCATCCGGTCGCCGATCATGGCTGAGGTCTCGGAGTGGGCGCCCAAGGTGTTCAGCGCACTGCGCATCATCAACGGGTTGGGCTTGCCGACGAAGTACGGCTCCTTGCCGGTCGCCTTCGTGATCAACGCGGCGACGGAACCAGTGGCGGGCAACGCACCCTCGGGTGAGGGCCCGGTGTTGTCGGGGTTGGTGGCGATGAAGCGGGCCCCGTTGTTTATCAACCGGATGGCCTTCGTCAGGGCCTCGAACGAGTAGGTCCGTGTCTCGCCCAGGATCACGAAGTCGGGCTCGGTGTCAGTCAGCACGTACCCGGCTTCATGCAGGGCGGTGGTCAGTCCCGCCTCACCGATCACGTAAGCAGTGCCGCCCGGGTGCTGGTTGTCCAAGAACTTGGCGGTTGCCAGGGCCGAGGTCCAGATGTTCTCCACCGGCACTTCGAGGCCGATGCGGTTGAGGCGCATGTGCAGGTCTCGGGCCGTGTAGATCGAGTTGTTCGTCAGGACGAGGAATGGCTTGCCTGAATCACGGAGCTTCTTGATGAAGGCGTCCGCACCGGGGATCGGCACGCCTTCGTGCATCAGCACCCCGTCCATGTCGGTGAGCCACGATTCGATGGGCCTGTGATCTGTCATGGTGTGGCTCCTGCCTCACGAGAACTCACGAGATGACCATGCTATTCACTCATCGCACTCGGAGCCTGAACGTCTCGTAGCCCGGACTGGTCGCAGGGAAGCGCCGCCCGGACTGCTTCCACACGATCTCGGCTTCCCGTCCGTGGCCTCGGCCGGCTTCTGCCGGGCGAGGCCCTTCCGGCCGTCGCGGCCATCGCCCATCTGCCCGATGCCGGAGATTCGGGTGTATCCGCCAACTGCGACCTTCCCCACAGGGCGCGGGCGGGCTTCGGGCGGAGCGCAGACCCGTTCCCGCCGCGCTCCTGCGGATGCGAAAACCGCCGGGAGGCGTGAACCTGCACTGAGGAGGTTCACGATGCGTTCCACACCCCTCACGTTCTGTGCCGCCGCGGTCGTCGCGGCGACCCTGGTGCCGGCCTCGGCCGCACTGGCCGACTCCGACTCCGGGTCCGCCCAGGAGAAAGGCCGCGCCTCCCTGACGGCGAGCCCCTCCTTGGTCGCGCCGGGCGGCGAGATGGATCTGCGGCTGGAGGGCTGCAAAGGCCGCGAGGCCGCCGGTGTGTCCGACGTCTTCGTCTCCGAGGCGCGCTTCTCGCCCGCCGCGGACGGGGGCCTCTTCGCCGAGGCCCGGATCAGCTCGGACGCCTCCCCGGGCGACTACGACATCCGGGTCGACTGCAAGGACGGCAAGGGCGCCGGGGCCGCCGGCAAGGTCACCGTCATCGACCGCGGCCGGGCCACCCCGCTCGCCCCGGTCGCCGCGGGCGGCGGCGGCACCGCCCTGTTCGCCGGCCGGGACGCCCGGCAGGAAGGCCCCGGCGCCGTGCACGCGGTGATCGGACTGGCCCTGGCAGCCGTCGCGGCCGTCGCCGTCGCGTTCCGCAGCGCGCGCCGCCGCCGTCCGGCCACGGACTGACATGTCCGCCCCGGACAGCCCCGCGGGGCACGGCAGGCTGCTCGCCGGAATGGTCTGGGCCGTCCTGCTGCTGGGCCTGTGGCTCTGGGGCCGCGGTATCACCGACGGCTCCGGCGCCAGCTCCGCCCCGACCACCGGCGATGTCGCGGCGGTGGGCCGCCCCCTCGGCGTACCGCTGCCCCCGCCGCACGCCCCGATCGAGGGGGCCGTGCCGGAGCGGGTCGAGATCCCGTCGATCGGCGTCGAGGCCCCCGTGGTCGCCCGCGGCCTGGACAAGGACGGGGCGATCGAACCGCCCCCGTTCGACACGCCGCAGACCGTCGGTTGGTACGGCGGCGGCACCGAGCCCGGCGCGAAGGGCCCCGCCCTCCTCGTCGGCCATGTCGACACCGAGACCAGACCGGCCGTCTTCTACGGGCTGAGCGCGGCCCGCCCCGGCGCCAAGGTCGAGATCACCCGCGCCGACGGCACCGTCGCCGAGTTCACCATCGACGACGTCCAGGTCTTCACCCGGGCCCGCTTCGACGCCGGCAAGGCGTACGGCCCCCGCAAGGACGGCCGGGCGGAGCTCCGCCTGATCACCTGCGGCGGCACCTACGACCGGGCGTCGCATTCGTACGAAGCGAATGTGGTCGTCTCCGCCTATCTGACCGGTGCGAAGTCCGCGGGTGACAGCGCCTGAGATGCCACGACGGTACGGATGCGGCAGCGCACCGACGCCCGCGCCGAGGGGGAGTGGATGTACGGCAGCCACGACGGCCGGCGGAACATTCGGATGAGCGCGGGGCGGGCGGCCGCGGCGGGGGCGGTGGCGCTGCTCGCGGGATGCACCTCCGGCCCGGACACCGGTCCCGGCCCGCGGTAGTCGTCGGAGCCGCCGGTTACCAGCACCGAATCGTCGGGGAGCAGGGAGGCGCTGGTACAGCGGGTGCCCTTCGTCGGGGCGGCGCCGTCCCGGAACCTGGGGGCCCCGGGCATCATCATGTCGGCCGGACCGCCGGAGCCCTCGGGCTCGTGCGGCGAGACGTTGTGCCGCCGGTTCCGGACGTACAGCCCGGTCCGGAGCGCCGAGGATTGCCGTACAGCATCATCCGGACGACCGGGTCGATCTGCGCCCGGAGGCTCCCACGCCCAGGAACAGGGCACAACTCAGCGCCGCCAGGATCCAGTTCAGGGCGGACATCGGATAGAAGCCGATCACCGGCGTGTAGTTGAGGAGCTTGCCCGGCGGGAGCGAGAAGAAGCCCTTCCCGCACTGCTTGAGGATCGTCTCGTGCCTGAGGTTCGGGTCGCGCCCCCGGCCGGTCCGGTATCCGGGGCAGGGTGGTCCGGGAAGGTCGTTGTTCTGCCGGGCGCCCTTCGGCGTCGACGTCATGGGTCATCCCCCCTGCACGCATGGTCGGTGCGTGACTGGTCGGTCGACCCGGCCGTGGCGATTCCCCGTCGGTCGCCGCGGCCGACATCAGTGGCGGGCGACCGTCCGCTCGGATACGGAACGGCGCCCTTCCGGCTGCCTGGTGCCCCCTCGGCACCAGTCCCCGAGCAGGGCCCCCACCTCGCGTTGCGGACAGCCGGAGCTTCCCCCTCTGCGGCCCCCAACTGCACTGTCCATCAGCCTGGTTGGAGCTGATGGCCACTGGACAGGTTGTCCGGCCCCGGACCTGATCGCAAGGGTGAAAAGAGTGGGTTACCAGCCGTACGTACGATGTGTTGCCCCCTTGTGGAGGGGGCGTGCGGAGGCGTATGAGAACGACCTTTACGCCGCTGAGTGACCGGATGGTGACTGTGTGGCAGCTCTGCGGTGACTGTGCGGGTAGTGGTTTCAAGGTGACGCCGTGGAGGGCGTCGCGGGGTGGGGGCCCGGCGCGGGGCTTCGGTGCGGGAGGCTTCGGCGTGCGAGGTTCGCGAACGAGCAAAGCCCCCTCACGCATGGTGAGAGGGCTTTGACTCTGCGTGCGCCGCCAGGGACTCGAACCCCGGACCCGCTGATTAAGAGTCAGCTGCTCTAACCAACTGAGCTAGCGGCGCCTGCTGACCTGGAGAACTCTACCCGAAGCCGGGGCGTGCTCCTGACCATTTACCGTCCATCACGGCCTGTCGGATGGTCGTTTTTTCTCTTCTGTCCGTCAAAATGCGATATGTCAGGAGAGTTGAGACACTGGCGCCCGTGCAGATGCGCCCAAAGATCTTGACGAGTGCGGAGGGGAATCGCATGACTGTGCCGGCTTTCGAGGAGTACGTGCCCGCCATCGACTGCATCTGTGCGGGGTGCGCCGCACAGCGGCGGACCGCCGCCAGTGCGCTGCCCGTGCGGTACGGAGGTCATCCGGCCGCACACGGCGCGCGCCGCGCCCTGGTGCTGGCCACCGCGGCCGGAGTGGTACTGGGCTCCGGCGTCGCCGAGGCGGCGGGTTCGACGGGCACGACGGGCGACCGGGCGGCGGGGGCAGCCGGAGCCGCCCGGACGGACCCGGACGGGGACAGCCCGCAGGGCGGGCCCGGACCGCTGCGCGGCGGCGGCGCCGCGGGGCCGCCCTCGTCCACGACGACCACGCCCAAGCTGCGCAAGAGCAGCCGGGCCGCCATCATCAACCGCGCGAAGAAGTGGGTGTCGGCCGACGTTCCGTACAGCATGGTCAAGTACTGGTCCGACGGATACCGGCAGGACTGCTCCGGCTTCGTGTCGATGGCCTGGAACCTGCCCGGCAACGAGTGGACCGGCAGCCTCGCCGCGTTCGGGACGCGGATCGCGCGGGAGGAGCTCCAGCCCGGCGACATCCTGCTCTTCCACAACCCGGCCGACCCCTCGAAGGGCTCGCACGTCACGATCTTCGGCGGCTGGACCGACTACACGCACACCCACTACACGGCGTACGAGCAGACGAAGCCGCACACCCGCAAGAAGACGACGCCCATGGCGTACTGGACCAACTCCGGCAAATACGTCGCCTACCGCTACAAGGGCCTCAGCGGCGGCAGCGCCGGCAGCGGTTCCTCGGTGGCGGGATTCCCGGGCGCCGCGAAGTTCGGCCCCGGCGCCAGCAACAAGTACGTCACCCAGCTCGGCAGGATGCTCACGGACCGGGGCGGCAAGCGCTTCTACGAGGTCGGCCCCGGGCCGGGCTGGGGCGACGCCGACCGGCGCGCGACCCAGGCCTTCCAGAAGGCCCAGGGCTGGAAGGGCAAGGAGGCGGACGGCATCCCCGGCCCCGACACCTGGCGGCTGCTGGCCGACGGAACCGGCCGAGACATCCCCGGCACCGGGGGCGGGGGCGGGGGCGGCGGAACGGGGGCCGGCCACGGTGACTCGAATCCGGATTCGAAGTTCCCCGGGCGGGGCTATTTCCGGCCCGGACAGTCCAACAGCCATGTCGACAGGCTCGGCAAGCAGTTGGCGAAGCGCGGATTCGGCAAGTACTACACGTCGGGACCCGGGCCCCGGTGGACCGAGGCGGACCGGCGCAATGTCGAGGCCTTCCAACGGGCTCAGGGCTGGCGGGGCGGAGCGGCCGACGGCTACCCCGGTCCGGAGACCTGGCGCCGACTCTTCGGGTGACACGACGGACATGACGGAGGCGGGTATGCGATCCATGGTGTCGGACAGCTCCGGAACCCCGGAGAACGGAAGGCCGCGGGAGGGCGAGCGGGAGCCGGAGCCGGTCCGGGTGTGCGGCCCGGACCGGGTGGCGCCGCCCGGCCGGGAGGACGGCGGCCCGGACGGGCCCCCCGGCGCGGGGGCCGCGGTCGCGGTCGCCGTCCCGGGGCCGGGGTCCGTCGCGGAGGCCGGGTCGGAGGCCGGTCCTGACTCCGTGGTCGATCCCGTGCTGGATCTGGTCCCGGGCGAGGACCTGGACTCCCCGTTCGGCGCGACCTCGACCTCGACCTCGGCCTCGGTGTCGGTGTCGGTGTCGGTCCCGGCCGCGGCGCCGGGGACCGAACCCGTCCCCTCCTCGCCCCGGAACCGCGCGGCCCCCGACGCCGTCTTCGACTCCCTCCCCGTCTCCGGGGGCGACGGGGCCGTGCAGCAGCCCGGCGACACGCGGTGGGGGATCGGGCGCCACCACGCGGTCATCGGCAACGAGCGGACCGCGTCCATCCCCGTGCACCTGCTCTTCCGCGAGGACGCCGCGCGCGCCGACGCGGCCGCGCTCCCCGCCGGTGTGCCGCGGCGGGCGGCCGGGGGCGACCGGCCGCAGACAGGGGTGCGGCGGCCGCCCGTGCCGAGGGGGCCGCAGGTGCGGCCCTCGACGCGCCCGGCTCCGGTCGCCGATCCACGGCTCGCCGAGCGGCCGGGCCCCGTGCTCCCCGGCTGGCTCGCACTGCTCGCCGGACTGGCCGGGGTCGCCGCCGGTGGCGCCGTGCTCTGGTGGATCGGCGCGCTGCCCGCCACCGCGCTCGCCCGGTTCGGGATCGGTTCGCGCCCGTACGACGGGATCGGGATCGGCGCCTGGGCGGCGCTCGTCGCGCTGGTGTCGGTGGCGCTCTTCGCGCTCGGCGGCCTGAGCCGGGGACGTGTGGGGTACGCCTGGGTGCTGACGCTCTTCGGCGAGTACCGGGGGAGCGTGCGGCGGACCGGGCTGATGTGGATCAGCCCCCTGCTGCTGCGCCGCCGGGTCGACGTACGCCTGCGGCACTGGCGCAGCGAACCGCTCCCCGCCGTGGACGCCAACGGCACGGCGCTGCGCGTGGTCGTCCTCGTGGTGTGGCGGATCAAGGACACCGTACGGGCGGCGCTCGGGGTCGCCGACCACGAGGCGTATCTGCGCGAGCAGGTCGAGGCGGCGATGGCCCGGGTCCTCTCGCAGCTGCCCGCCGACGCCTTCCACGAGGACGCGCACACCCTGCGCAACGCCGAGGCGGTCGGCGACGCGCTGACCCGGATGCTGAAGGCGGACTGCGAGCCCGTCGGCATCGAGGTGTACTCGGCGCAGCCGACCGGAATCGAGTACGCGCCGGAGGTCGCCGCGGCGATGCAGCGCCGCCGGATCGCGGCCCTCGACGCCAAGCACCGCGACAGTGTCCTGACTTCGGTGGTCGACGCGGTCGACGACACGGTCAACCGGCTGACCGCACGGGGCATCGTGGAGCTCGACGACTACGAACGGAAGTCCCTGGTCAAGGACTTGACGGTGGCCTTCTACACCGGACGTAGCGGCGGGGAAGGGGCCTGAGGGGGCCTCGGGGCCGCTGAGCCGGCCAGGGCAGGCCCTGAGCGGAATCGGACTCCCATTGGTCTGGACATGTTCATAGCCCGTCAATAATCTAAGTCTTGGTCTAGACCGCAGGGCGCGCGCAGTACGGCTCATGGAACCTCCCCCACGTTCTTGAGGAGCGACAGCAATGCGTAAAAGGGCAAGCGCGGCCGTGGTCGGCCTGGCAATCGCGGGCGTCTCGATGTTCGCGACGAGCACTGCCGGCAGCCACGGCTACACCGACAACCCCATCAGCCGTCAGAAGCTCTGTGCCAACGGCACGGTGACGGGCTGCGGCAACATCCAGTGGGAGCCGCAGAGCGTCGAGGGCCCGAAGGGCTTCCCGGCGGCAGGTCCGGCCGACGGCAAGATCTGCTCCGGCGGCCATGGCGAGTTCGCCCAGCTCGACGACCCGCGCGGCGGCAACTGGCCCGCCACCCAGGTCACCGCGGGCCAGGGCTTCGGCTTCCGCTGGCAGTTCACCGCACGCCACGCCACGACGGACTTCCGCTACTACATCACCAAGGACGGCTGGGACCCCACCAAGCCGCTGACCAGGGCCGGCCTGGAATCGCAGCCCTTCATGACGGTGCCGTACGGCGGCAAGCAGCCCCCGGCGACCCTGACCCAGCAGGGCACCATCCCCACCCAGAAGAGCGGGAAGCACATCATCCTGAGCGTCTGGAACATCGCTGACACGGGCAACGCGTTCTACGCCTGCTCCGATGTTCAGTTCTGACGTCCAGTCAGTTACCGTGCGGCGCCATGAGGAGCGCAGGCACCGTAGCGGAGCTCGTACAGCGCCAATGGGGCGACCACCGGCCCGGACTGAGACATCAGGACACCGTCCTCACTCATCACCAGGTCGCCTCGGGCGCTGCCGCACGGGCCGCGCTCCTGACGGATCTGCTGTCGGCGGGCAGCGAACCGCACCTCGGGGTGCTGCTGGACAACACCCCTGAATTTCCCCTCTGGTTGAGCGCGGCGGCCCTGGCCGGGGCCGCCGTGGCCGGTATCAACCCCACCCGGCGCGGCGCCGAACTGGCCCGGGACATCCTGCACACCGGCTGCCGGGTCCTGGTCACCGAACGCGCCCATCTGCCGCTGCTCGACGGCCTGGACCTCCCCGGTGTCCGGATGCTGGTCACCGACACCGACGCGTACGCCGAACTCCTCACCCCGTACGCCGGGGCCGAGCCCGGCGACACGGCCCGGCCGGACATCGGCCCCGGAACCCGGATGCTGCTCTACTTCACCTCCGGATCGACGGGCGCGCCCAAGGCCGCGATCTGCACCCAGGGACGGCTGGCGGCGGCCGGACAGTCGCTCGTCGACCACTTCGGCGTCCGGCGCGAGGACGTCCACTACATCTGCATGCCGATGTTCCACGGCAACGCCGTGATCGCCGACTGGGCTCCCGCACTGGCCGGCGGGGCCGCCGTCGCGCTGCGCCGCCGTTTCTCGGCCTCCGGATTCCTCGACGACGTACGGGCGCACGGGGCGACGTACTTCACCTATGTCGGCCGCGCCGTGCAGTATCTGCTGGCCACTCCCGAGCGCCCGGACGACCGCGAGCATCCGCTCCGGCTCGGCTTCGGCACCGAGGCCGGTGCGGTGGACGCGGCCCGGTTCCGGGAGCGGTTCGGGGTGCGGCTGGTGGAGGGCTACGGCTCCTCCGAGGGCGGCGCGGCGATCCAGCGGACCCCGGACACCCCGGAGCGGGCGATCGGGAGGGCCTCGGCCCGCGACGATCTCGCGGTCGTGGACCCGGAAACCGGCGAGGAACGGGCCACCGCCGTCTTCGACGGAGCGGGCCGGCTGACCAACGGGGCCGAGGCGATCGGGGAGTTGGTCAACCGGGGACGTACGCCCTTCGAGGGCTACTGGCGCAACGCGGCGGCGGAAGCCGAGCGGGTGCGCGGCGGCTGGTACTGGACCGGGGACCTCTTCTTCCGTGACGCCGAGGGCTTCCTCTACTTCGCGGGCCGCACCGACGACCGGCTGCGGGTGGACAGTGAGAACCTGGCCGCCGCGATGATCGAGAACATCCTGGCCCGCTGGCAGGACGCGGCGGCCGTGGCGGTGTACGCGGTGCCGGACCCGGTCGCCGGGGACCAGGTGATGGCGGCGCTGGCCATGCGGGAGGGGGCCGCCTTCGACCCGTCCGCCTTCGCCGCGTTCCTCGCCGCGCAGTCGGACCTGGGTACGAAGATGGCCCCCGCCTTCGTGCGGATCGTCCCGGCGATGCCGGTCACGGCGACGAACAAGGTGCACCGCGTGGGGCTGCGCCGGGAGGGGTTCTGGTCCGGGGGACCCGTGTGGCGGAAGGGGACCGGTACCGGGTACGAGCCGTTCGGCGACGAGCAGCTGAGCGCTCTGCTGCGTGAGTACGAGGCACATGGGCGTGGCGCGTTCTGTCCTCAACCGCCGGACGGGCGTGGAATTCAAGCCCGCCCGGCGATCGAGGACACAGCGGCAAGGCGGGTGGACCCGCACTAGTTCGTCAGGGCCGGCTCCCGGTGCGCGGCCGCCTCCGCGGCCCCCGCCCTCCGCAACAGCGTCGCGGCCAGCACCGCCCCCGTCAGCAACAGCGCGGCCCCTACCACCGAGGCGTACTGCATGCTGTGCACGAAGGCCTCCCGCCCGATCGAGATCAGCGAACCGTCGCCCGTGGCCACCGCACCCGCGAGGGTCTTGCGAGCGACCTCCGGAGCGGAGCCCGGCATGTCCGCGGTGTAGATCGCGGTGGCCACCGCGCCCAGCAGGGCCATCCCCGTCGCACCGCCGAACTCCTGGCCGGTCTCCAGCAGCGAGGCCGCCGAACTCGCCTTCTCCGGCGGGGCCGTGGACAGCGCCAGGTCGGAGACGAGCGCCATCACGGTGACGATTCCGCAGCTCATCACGGCGCAGCCGCCGAGCAGCAGCCACAGGGAATCCGTGCCGGTCACGGCGAGGACGGCGAAGCCGGCGGCGGCGATGACGAAACCGGCGCAGACGACCCGTGCCCGGTCGGTCCGCTGGGCGATCGCCGTGGCCGTCGGGGCCGCGGCGCCCACGGCGAGCGAGGGTGCCAGGCTCCACAGCGCGGCCTCCAGCGTGTCCATGCCGAGCACCGACTGCAGATACTGCGTGGTGAAGAACGAGGAGCCCATCATGGCGAACGCGGCCAGCGCGTTCAGCCCGATCCCCACCCCGAAGCGGCGGTCGCGGAACAGTTCCCGGCTGATCATCGCGTCGGCGCGGCCGCGCTGGCGGCGGACGAAGAACCGGCCGACGATCAGCCCGGCGGCGATGATCAGCCCGTTCTGCACATCGAGCCCATGGGCGGCGCTCTCCTTGATGCCGTAGATGACCGGCAGCACGGACCCCATCGACAGCGGCACGCTCAGCAGGTCGAAACGTCCGGGGTTCGGGTCCTTGAACTCCGGGACCAGCACCGGGACCAGGACCAGCAGCAGCACCATCGCCGGCACGTTGATCAGAAAGACCGAGCCCCACCAGAAGTGCTCCAGCATGATCCCGCTGAGCACCGAGCCGAGCGCGATACCGCCCGCCATGGCCCCCGACCAGATCCCCACGGCCCGGCCGCGCTGCCGCTCGTCGCGGAACATGTTCCGCACCAGCCCCATGGTCGACGGCATCAGCGTCGCCCCGCCGATCCCGAGCAGGGCGCGGGCCGCGATCAGCATCTCGGGACTGTTGGCGTACGCGGTGGCCACGGACGCGGCACTGAACGCGAACGCGCCCAGGAGCAGCAGCTTGCGGCGGCCGATCCGGTCGCCGAGCGAGCCCATCGTGATGAGCAGGCCGGCCAGGGCGAAGGCGTACACATCGAAGATCCAGAGCTGCTGGGTGGCGCTGGGGGCGAGGTCCCGGTCGATGGACGGGATCGCGAAGAAGAGGACGGAGATGTCCATCGAGACCAGGAGGAGGGGGAGCAGGAGGACCACGAAGGCGGTCCATTCCCGGCGACCGGCGAGTTGGCCGCGCTCGGCGGTGGTGCTCGTAGCGTTCGTCATGCCAGGGAATGTACGGCTGTTTAAAACGCTTGTCTAGTACGATTGTTTAAAACGTCTGTACATCTCGCCGGGCAGCAAAAAACGCACTGGGCGGTTCACGTGTGTACGTGAACCGCCCAGTGCGTTGTCTGTGCGCCGCCAGGGACTCGAACCCCGGACCCGCTGATTAAGAGTCAGCTGCTCTAACCAACTGAGCTAGCGGCGCCTGCTGACTCGAAAATAATACCTGCTCCCGAGGGGTGCTGATGACACCCCCGGCGGACGGTGCCTGGAGCGCCATCGACAGGAGGACCGGCGCCGCCCGCCGGTTCAGTGTGTCGGCCGCCGAGCGCAGGCGGTGCGCGTCCTCGATCGGCAGCGACAGTGTCAGGCAGCCCGCCGACGCCCCGGCCGTCTGGTGATCGTCCGCGAGGTGAGCCGGGGCGTCTTGTGACGCGAGATGTGATCGCGGCGGCCGTTGTGGTCGAGCTGGGAGAGCAGGCACTTGCCGGCCGCCGAGGCGTGGGCGGCCAGCGCCTGTCCGGGGCGGCTGTTGGCGACTTGCCGACGCGCGACACCTTCGTGAGTCGCATCCATCTGGCATATGTCAACGTCATTGACGGTCGACGAGTGGCGAGGTGAAAGCGCCGAGCACGGGAACGCGCGGGTGTGTCCGCGCCCCGCGTCCGGAGAGATTTCTTCCGGTGAACCGGATTCGCTCACCCGTCCGATGTCGAACTTCAGTGCCGCTTTCGGCCCCGGATCACTCGCCCGGCTCCCGGACGGGTACGTAACCGCGCTGCTTGTCCACCACGTTCGGCAGCGGCTCGCCGGCCGCCCAGAGTTCGTACATCGCGACGAACTGCTCGCTCAGCCGGTCCCGCCAGCCCGCCGTGTCGCCGCTCATGTGCGGTGACACGATCAGATCCGGCACGTCCCAGAGCGGGCTCTGCGGTCCCAGTGGCTCCTGCTCGAACACATCGAGCGCCGCGCCCGCGATCCAGCGCCTGCGCAGCGCCTCGGCCAGATCGTCCTCGACGACCATCGGACCGCGCCCCACGTTGATGAAGCGGGCCGACGGCTGCATCAGCCCGAAGAACCGGGCGTCGAACATGCCGCGGGTCGACTCGGTCAGCGGAGCCGCGCAGATCACCCAGTCGGCCAGCGCGGTCAGCCGGTCCAGATCCTCGGCGCCGTGGATGGTGCGCCGCGCCCTGCGCCCCACGAGCGCCACCCGGACCCCCAGCGCGATCAGCAGCCTCGTGATCTCCCGCCCGACCGGGCCCGCGCCGACGACCACCGCGCGGCTGCCCGCGAGCTGCGTGCTCTCGCGGTGGCGCCACTGCCGCCGCCGCTGGAGCTCCAGCGTGCCGGGGAAATCCTTGGCGAACGCCAGCACCAGACCGGTCACGTACTCGGCGATCGGCCGCTCGAAGATGCCCCGGGCGTTGGTCACCACCGTGCCGGAGGCCGTCAGTTCCGGGCAGAGCAGCCGGTCCACGCCCGCGCTCGCCATGTGCACCCAGGCCGGGCGCGGTCCCTCGCCGGGCCAGGCGGCCCGTACCGCGTCGGAGGCGAAGTCCCACACCAGCAGCACATCGGCCGACGGGAGCCGCGCGGCCAGTCCGGCCTCGTCCGTGTAACGGATCCGGGCCCGGCCGGTCAGCCGGCCCAGCCGCGGTGACGGGTCGGTGTCCAGGACGAGCAGGGTGGGCTCTGACATGAGAGGCGGTCGCTCCGCTGCGTCTGGGATGTGCGGATTGACCACGCTCGCACCCGGGCCCCCACCCGTCAACAGGGCACCGGGGGAGTCACGACATATGGGGGAATACTAGAAGGGAACGCGAACAGGGAGGGCGGACCTGTGGACATGACGACCGTCGGAATTCTCTACCCGGGTCACTTCGCGGCGGACGACTTCCCGCGGATGGAGATCCTGCTCGACGCCGTCAGGCTGGTCGTGAACCGTACCGACGTCGACGAGGACGCCTACGGGATCGACGCCCTGACGCGGACCGGCTCGCCCGAGCACCTGGCCGCCGGGGTGGAGGAGCTGCAACGCGCCGGTGTCGAGTCCGTCGTGTGGGCGAGCGGCGGCGGCAGCTTCCTGTACGGCTGGGAGGGTGCCCATGAACAGACCGCCGCCCTGGCCCGGGCGGTCGGCGTGCCCGCCTCCAGCACCTCCATCGGCTTCGCCCACGCGATACGGGAGCTGGGCGCCGGACGGGTCGCCGTCGCCTCCACCTACTCCGAGCGGGTCACCGGCCTGTTCGCCGACTTCCTGCACGCCGCGGGCATCGATGTGGCCGGCACCCGCGCCGCCTCGCTCGGCTCGGCCGCCGAGGCCGCCGCCTGGGACCTGGACCGGGTGAAGGAGCTCGCCGTCGCCGCCGACCGGCCGGAGGCGGACGTGGTGCTGCTGCCCGACACGGCGCTGCACACCGCCGGGCACGAGGCGGAGCTGGAGGAACTCCTCGGCAAACCGGTCCTCACCGGGAACCAGGTCACCGTCCGCGAGGGCCTGCGCCTGGCCGGCCGCCGCTCGTGGTCCCCGCGACTGGGCCGGCTCTTCGCCGCCCGCGAGGCACCGCCGGCCCCGGTGGCCGCCTGGGGCGAGGGCCGGGCACGCGCCCACAGCGGGAAGCGGGCCCTGCCCGGAGACGTACGGGAATAACCGGAGACAACCTCCTGTTAGGTGCTGGAGGACGTACGGGTCGGACGTACGAGCCCGACGCAGCGCGCATCACCGGAGAGGTCAGCACGTGGACGAGATTCGAGGCGACGAGATCCGTGGCAGGGCGGAGGGAACGGCCCCCGTTCCGCTCTCCGTACTGGACCTGGTGACCGTCGGGCAGGGCCGTACCGCCACCCAGGCGCTGCGCACCGGGGTGGACATCGCGCAGCTCGCCGAGCGCCGCGGCTTCCACCGCTACTGGGTCGCCGAGCACCACTCCATGCCCGGTGTCGCCTCCTCCTCCCCGGCCGTGATCCTGGCCCACCTCGCCGCACACACCGAGCGCATCAGGCTCGGCTCCGGCGGCGTGATGCTGCCCAACCACGCACCGCTGGTCATCGCGGAACAGTTCGGCACCCTGGAGGCCATGGCCCCCCGGCGCATCGACCTCGGCCTCGGCCGCGCCCCCGGCACCGACGGCGCGACGGCGGCCGCCCTGCGCCGCTCCGACCGGCTGAACGAGGGCGCCGAAGACTTTCCGCAGCAGCTCGCCGAGCTGACCCGGTTCCTGGACGACGACTTCCCCGACGGCCACCCCTACGCCCGCATCCACGCGGTCCCCGGCCCCGTCCAGGCCACGGCCGACGGCGGCGTCCAGTCGCCGGCCCGCCCACCGGTCTGGCTGCTCGGCTCCTCCGGCTTCAGCGCCCGGCTGGCCGGTGTGCTCGGCCTGCCCTTCGCCTTCGCCCACCACTTCTCGGCCCAGAACACGATTCCGGCGCTCGACCTGTACCGGGAGTCGTTCCGGCCGTCCGCGGTGCTGGACGCCCCGTACGCACTCATCGGCGTCTCGGCCCTGGCCGCCGACGACGAGCGCGAGGCCCGCCGCCAGGTGCTCTCCGGCGCGCTGTCCATGGTCCGGCTGCGCACCGGCCGCCCCGGTCTGGTCCCGACGCCGGAGGAGGCGGAGGCGTACGCCTTCAGCCCGATGGAGCGCGAGTTCGTCGACAGCTGGCTCGCCGACATCGTCCACGGCACCGCGGACCAGGTCCGCACCGGCCTCGACGGCCTCGCCAAGCGCACCGGCGCCGACGAGCTCATGATCACCGCCAACGCCCACAGCGGCGAGGCGAGGCTGCGCAGCTACGAACTGATCGCGGACGCGTACGGACTGCCCACGGCCTGAGTCCGGCCCCTCGGCGGCCGGGCCGTGTCAGCCCTGCATCGGGCGGGTGCCGATCAGCTCGGCGATCCGCTCCGGGGCCACCGCGCGTGAGTACAGCCAGCCCTGCCCGGTGTCGCAGCCGATCCTGCGCAGCCGTTCCGCCTGGCCGGCCGTCTCCACGCACTCCGCGGTGACGGTCAGGCCCAGCCGGTGCGCCAGCTGCACCATCGCCTCGACGATCGTCTCGTCGGCCGGGCTCGGGTGGGCGCCTTCGTCGTAGCGGAAGCCGCGTACGAAGGAGCCGTCCAGCTTCAGCACCGAGACCGGCAGCCGGCTCAGATAGGCGAGGTTGGAGTATCCGGTGCCGAAGTCGTCGATGGCGATCCGTACGCCCATCTCGCTGAGCGACTGGAGCGCCTGGATCGGGCGGCCCGCCGAGCCCATCACCGCGGACTCGGTCAGCTCCAGCTGGAGCAGCGAGGGGTCGAGGCCGGTCTCGGCGAGGATCTCCGCGACATCGGTGACCAGGTCGGAGTCCCAGACCTGGCGCACGGCGACATTGACACTGATGAACAGCGGTGGATCGGCGGGGTGCTCCAGCTGCCAGCGCCGGGCCTGGCGGCAGGCGGACTGCAGCACCCACCGGCCGAGCTGGACGATCGAGCCGTCCTCCTCGGCGATCGCGACGAACCGATTCGGCGAGAGCATGCCGAACTGGGGATGGTTCCAGCGGACCAGGGCCTCCACCCCGCGCACGACTCCGTCGGCCATGCCGACCAGCGGCTGGTACTCGATGGTGAACTCACCGCGCTCCACGGCGGGCCGCAGATTGGACGAGAGCGTCTGCCGGGTCATCCGGTGGGCGTTGCGCTCCGGGTCGAAGACCGTCCAGCGGGCCTTGCCGTCCGCCTTCGCCCAGTACAGCGTGGTGTCGGCGGCCTGCATCAGACCGGTGGCGGAGGTGCCGGCCACGGCCCGTTCCACCACCCCGATCGAGGCCGACACCGAGAGCCGCTGCCCGGCCAGGTCGAAGGGCTGCTGGAGGGCGGCGAGGACGCTGCGGGCCAGGTCGGTGAGCTGCTGCGTACCGGCGGAGTCCTCGACCAGGATCGCGAACTCGTCGCCGCCGAGGCGCGCCACGAGATGGGCGCCGGAGCGGTGCGCGCCGTCCTGGGCCGCGCAGTCGGTGAGCCGTGCGGCGACGGCGGCGAGCAGCCGGTCGCCGATCCGGTGGCCCATCGTGTCGTTGACGGCCTTGAAGCCGTCCAGGTCCAGGTAGCAGAGCCCGACCCGGCCGTGTCCGGAGGCGCTGTCGCCGTGCGGCGGGGTCTCCAGGGCGGCCGAGAGCCGTTCGAAGAACAGGGTCCGGTTGGGCAGCCGGGTCACCGGGTCGTGCATCTGGAGGTGGCGCAGCCGCTTCTGCAGCTCGCGCCGGTCGCTGATGTCCGAGACGGAGAGCAGTACCCGGCCGGGTACGGAGCCGTCGCCCGCGCCCGCCACCTGCCCGGGCATCGGTACGACGGTGACCTCGGCCCACAGGGCGCGTCCGTCGGGGTGCTTGAGCCGGTGGGTGCAGCGGAACCGTGAGCGCCGCCCGTGCAGCACCTCGCGGTACGCGTGCCAGGTGCGGCCGTCCGCCGCGAGGTCGAGCAGATCGGCCGCGGACTGGTTGGTCAGCGCGGAGGCGGGGCGGCCGAGGAGGCCGCCGAGGGCTTCGTTGGCGGTGACGACCAGTCCCTCGTGATCGACGACGGCCATCGGGAGGGTGGCGGCCAGGAACGCGGCCCGGTAGCCGTGCGGCTCGGAGCACTCGGCTCCGACAGGCGGCCACGGAGTGTGACATTCCGTGGTCGCCGGTCCTGCGGAATGCCGGGGTGTGCCCGCCGTGGGCCCGGGCCCTTCGGGGGTTCCGCTCACCGTTCGCTCCCGCCGTGCAGTTCTGTCCTGAACAGGTGTGGCCGGACTGGCCCGCCGCGCGGAGCGCCTGGGTCGAAGGCGGCAACCACGCGGGAAAGCCTGGTGAAGCATAGAGGTTGGTACGTCGGCCGTTCCAGCGCCCGACCCTTCCACGCCCCGCGTTCGCCCCACATGGGCCATTCATGCGTAGCTCCGATTTGCACGTAACAGATCACTTCTGAGTGATTGCGTCCTCCTGCAGTGCCTCGGTGATCGATTGTGACTTTCTGTGAAGGGCAGGGGCTTGATCGATCGCTGACTCGACTGGGGCAGCCCAACAGGACGAAAGCCCCGAATCATCACAGGGTGGTGGGTGACCGCATCTCGCACCCGGAGGTAGACGTGCCGCCGCGTCAGCACAGAGCCGGGGGAGTGGAGAGGCCGAGCCTGCGCGCCGTGGGTGCCGCCGTGACCTCTCTTCTGGCGCTCGCTGCCACCTCCCTCGTCGCCGGGCCCGCCGTGGCCGCCACCGGCGAGGCCGGTCCCTGCGCCCTGCCCCGGACCGAGGCGCACCACTCCCTCGGCGTGAGCGACTGGAACGGCGCCTACCCCCGCCCCGACCACCCTCTCGACGCGGTCCTGGTCTTCCTCTCCTTCCCGGACCACAGCCCCGCCATGACTCCCGGACAGCTCGCCGCCGACCACTTCCCCGCCACCACCCGGTTCTTCCAGCGCGCCTCGTACGGGAAGTTCACCCTGCGCCCGCACCCGATGCGGCAGTGGATCCGGATGCCCAGGACGTCCGACCAGTACGGGATACGCCGCGACTGGGACAACGACCGGCGCAGCAGCTATCTGCGCGACGCCGTCGCCGCGGCCGACCCGAAGGTCGACTTCTCCCGGTACGACATCGTCTATCTGGTCGCCGACCCGGACGCACCGGGCGTCGACTCCGACGCCACCAAGGTCGTCAACTTCGACCGGCCGCTGCATGCCGACGGCACGGACATCCGCCGCGTCGTCACCGTCTTCGAACAACATCCACCGGACCACAATGTGCTGGCCCACGAGACCGGGCACGTCTTCGACCTGCCGGACCTCTACCACCGGCCGTCCGACGGCAAGGGCGACTGGGACACCTACGTCGGCGACTGGGACGTGATGGGAAGCCAGTTCGGACTCGCGCCGGACCTCTTCGGCTGGCACAAGTGGAAGCTGGGCTGGCTGGACAGCCGGCAGGTGGTCTGCGTCCAGAAGAGCCGGGACATCACCCTGGAGCCGATGGCCGCCGTGCCCGAGCCCGGGGCCTCCCTCGGCACCCGGCTCGCGGTGATCAGGACCGGCGAGGACAGCGCCGTGGCCATCGAGGCCCGCAGCGCCACCGGCAACGACAGCATGACCTGCACCGAAGGCGTCCTGATCTACCGGGTACGCAACGGAACCCCGTCCGGCGGCGGCCCGGTCGAGGTCCTCGACACCCACCCCCGCACCGACGCCTGCTGGGACCGCTCGGTCTACGCGCCGCTCGCCGACGCCCCGCTGAAGGTCGGCGAGACATACAGCATTCCCGGCGCGCACACGAAGGTAGAGGTCGCCGACCGGACGCCGTCGGGCGCCTGGACGGTCCGGATCACCACCGGAACATAAGGCGTCCGGCATCCGGCGAACACGAAGAAGCCCCTCGCTCGCGCGAGGGGCTTCTTCCGTCTGTGCGCCGCCAGGGACTCGAACCCCGGACCCGCTGATTAAGAGTCAGCTGCTCTAACCAACTGAGCTAGCGGCGCCTGCTGACGTCGTAGACATTAGCATCCGGATCGGCGGGAGGAAAAATCGAATTCCGGGTCATCGGCGAGGGCGCCGCCCTGGTCACCCGCACACAGGCCCAGAGCAGCACGTCGGGGCCCGGCAGCCAGGGGCTGCGGGTGTCGGGGGCGACCAGCCAGCGGGGGCCGGGAGTGGTGGAGGTGCAGGTCAGGGGCGGGACGGTCACCGCGTCCCCGGTGCCGTGGCAGAGCAGCGGCGGGACCTTGCCGTCGGCTTCCTCGCCGTCGCCCCGCCCGTGCGGGCCCATGGCGGCCCGCGGCTCGGGCCCGCCGCCCCACTCCTCCCAGTCGAGCAGCGAGGGAAGCCGCTGGGCGGTGCCGGGCGAGGCGAACAGCAGCATCCGCCCGCGGTGCGTGGCCACCGGACCGGAGCCGGGACCGTCGGACCACAGGTGTTCCAGCATCCGGCGCCCGAAGAGGGTGGGCACGTTCACCACGTCGAAGGCCGAACCGCACGGCAGGACCCCCGGCGAGGAGGGATGGGCCTCCCACTGGGCCAGTGCGCTGCGCGGATACGCGGCGGCGCCGGCGAGCCAGGCGGCACCGGCCGCCGTGACCTGAGAGGTCTGGTTCGCGGCCTGGTTCCGCAGAACGGCGAAGAGGCCGGCGCCCTGGTGGGTGTCGCCGTGGTGCAGGGTCGAGTTGTCTGGCAGCCATGCGGTCATGCCGACATATCTACCGGGAGTGATCAAGTGGATTCCGAGAGTTGTCGGAAACCGGGACAGGCCGGGGTGCAGAGGAGTATCTTGCGCTCGGGCATATGCCAGTGGTTCTGCCCGGGGTCAGGATCGGCCCCTCAGGGCGTGGCACCGCCCAGCAGACTCCGGCCGAACTCGACCATCTTCTTGGCGTAGTCCTCGGTCCACTGCGCGCGCCGCGCGATGTCCGCGGTCGTGAGCCGGTCGAACCGGCGCGGATCGGCGAGCTGGGCGGCCGCGATCGCCTGGAACTCGACCGCGCGGTCGGTCGCCGCACGGAACGCCAGGGTCAGCTCGGTGGCGCGGGACAGCAGCTCCCTCGGATCGTCCATCGACTCCAGGTCGAAGAAGTGCTCGGGATCGGCGACCGCAGCCGACGGCTCGAAGAGCAGGGGCGCGGGGCGCAGCCGCTGCTGCTCGTTCCGCTCGGGTTGTGCCATGTGGTGTTGCCTCCTTGGGTCGGCCCGATGACCACCCTCCATTGTCCAACGTCCCGCAAGAGGGCCCGGCGCACGGCCGCCGTCACCCCGCCCACCGCACCCGGTGCTCCGCCAGATGTGCCAGCACCGAATGGTTCGCCTCCCAGCCGTCCGGGAACTTCACCGTGACGCCCAGCTGCACCGGCTCCGTCGACGGGTGCTCGTCCAGCAGCTCGGCGACGCCCGCCCGGCACACCACGATGCAGGCGTGCCGGTGGCGCGAGGTCAGCACGCAGAGCCGGCCCGTCTCCAGGTGGAAGGCCGTGGCGTCGGGGCGGCCGGAGAGCGGGTGCAGGACCACCGTCACATCGAACTCGCGGCCCTGGAGCCGGTTCGCCGTGTCCACCGCGACGCCCGTCACACCCAGCTCCGCGAGCGCCGCCCGCACCGCCGCGGCCTGGTCGCGATGGGCGGTGCCGACCGCGACCCGGTCCGCCGTCACCGGCACCGGGTCCGGCGAGCGCTCGCTGGTCGCCGCGCCGCCCCGGTCCAGCAGCCGGCGCACGACCAGGGCCACCGCACGCACCGCCTCCGGGTCGGTGCGCGGGGTGTGCCGGGCCGGGAGCTCCAGCAGGCCCCAGCCGGACTCCGCGGCCTCGTCCAGCACCCGGTCCGGGGCCGAGCCGTCGGACGCCACACCGAACGACAGCCGCCGGTCGCCGTGGTCCGTACCGCTGCGGAACGGGGTGTACGGGTAGAACGCGTCCGAGACCAGCGGCGCGGCGGAGGCGGGCAGCCGCCACGACACCGGCAGCCGGTGCTGCGGCAGCCGGGGGTTGTGCGCGAGCAGCGTGGAGACGGCGCTCGCCGACGGGTCGTACGAGAGCCCCGCCCACTGGTCCGCGCCGACGATCGAGAACGGGTCCAACTGGCCCGGATCGCCGACGAACAGCGCCCGCTCGAAGAGTCCCGCGACGGCCAGCAGCGCGTCCGAACGCATCTGGTACGCCTCGTCGACGATCGCGTGGCCCCATGGCTCGACGTTCTTCACATGCGCCCACTTCGCGGCCGTCGAGATGACGACGTCGAGCCCCGCGAGATCGGACGCCTTGGCCGACTTCCGTACGTTGGCCAGCCCGTCCAGCACCTTGTCGTACGGGTCGGTGTCATTGCTGTGCAGCCGGCCGACCGGCAGCCCCGGATCCTTCTCGGCCAGCCGCACCACCAGGTCGTCGACCTGGGCGTTGGTCTGCGCGACCACCATCAGCGGACGCCCGGCCGCCGCGAGTTCGAGCGCGGCGCGCACCACGAGCGTCGACTTGCCGGCGCCCGGCGGGGAGTCCACCACGATCCCGCGCTCCGTACCGCCCAGGGTGTCGGCGAGGATCGCGTCGGTCGCCCGCGCGGCCTGGGCGCCCGGGTCGAATACGGCCGTCACAGAAGGTCCTCCGAGGTCACGGGGTCGGGGCTCTCGGCCTGCCCGGCCGCACCCGGCGGGCCGCCGTGCGTCCAGGGCGTCTGCTCCGGGTCCGGCAGCTTCGGGCCGCCGCGCTGATCGTGCTCGAAGAGCGTCCAGGCGATCCGGTCACCCGGCTCGGGCACCGAACCCGGGGCCGGCTCCTTGCTCCGGCCCATCCGGTCGAGGATCCGCAGCACCAGCGGGGGCGCGCCTCCCTCCTCCGGCTCGGCGTACCCCACGAACTCGGCGGCCTGCGGCCTGCCCTCCAGCGAGCGGTACACCTTGGTGCGCTCGCCGAGATGGGGGTGCTCGTCCGTGCGGACCGTGACCAGCGGGCGCGGCGAGGGGCGCTTGGACTCGCTGTACGCCATCACCACCTCCGTCACCTCGGCGACGAACGCCTCACCGGCCAGCCGCCGCCCGGCCAGCACCAGCGGATCGTCCAGCGCCTCCTGGGCCTCCAGCTGGGCCTGAGCCGTCTCCCGCGAGGCCAGCTTCTGCGCCGCCGTCACCGCGTCGTCCCGGCGCGGCTGCGGCGGCTCGCCCGAGCGCACCCGGTCCCGGTGACCGGTGAACGACCAGCGGTCCCTGGTCCAGCGGTCCTCGGCCCTGGCCCCCTCGGGGAGCTCCCTCAGCAGATCGAGCCCGCGCCACACCGCGTCCCACGTCGGCCGCGTCACCCCGGCCAGCAGGGCCCTGATCTCACGCTCGGCCGCCGTCAGTTCGCCGAGCCGGGCATCGGCCGCAAGACCGTCCTCGGCGGCCGCGAGCGAGGTCCGCGCCCGGTCGTACTTCTCGATGGCGGGCGCCAGCAGCCGGTTGTCGAACGCCGGGTCCGTGGCCGGGCCGGCCGGCGGGCACAGCAGCTGCCCCTCGCCGTCCCGCTCCAGCTCCGCGCGGAGCGCAGCCGAGGTGCCCGACTCGCCCGCCGGGGCGTCGATCCAGGCCAGCAGCGCGCCCAGGTGCTGGTCCTCCAGACTGCTCTGCCCGGTCGCCCAGTGCCGGTTCAGCAGATCGGTCGCGGCGAGCAGCAGCGAGGAGCCGGGCACCCTGGCCCGCTCCCCGTAGTGCGTCAGCCAGCGGCCCAGCAGCGGGACCCGGGCGGGCGCGGGGTACGGGGTGTCGGGGTCCTCCTCGGCCGTGCGGCGGAACCGCATCGAGCGGCCCAGCAGCCGGACGAACTCGATGCCCGCCCGGCTCGGCACGATCAGCTGCGGCGCGTCCGCGCACAGCTCGACCTCGACCTTGACCTTCTTCCCGGTCTGCGGATCGGTCTCGTTGCGCTCGGCCGGCTCGACGACGTCCTCGTACGCCTCGATGTGCGGCAGCACCGCCTCGGCCAGCTCGGCGAGGAACGCGAACCGCAGATCCCGGTCGCGCGGCTGCGAGACCGTCAGCAGCCGGGGCGCCTCCCGGTCGGTCCCGACGAGCGCGCCCAGCGGGGCGCCCGCCTCACCGGCCGTGGTCAGCGGAACCAGCACGAGGGGCCGGTCGGTGAGATGGCGGTGCAGGACCGTGGCCGTCGGCCGGGCCCGGCCGCTCTCCACGGCTTCCAGCCGGGCCAGGGTGCTGATCAGCGACATGCCGGACCGCCCGTCAGCGCCTCGGCGCGCAGGGCCGCCGCGCGCCGCAGCGCCGCGACCGTCGGATCCGCCGGGTCGCCCTCCTTGCCCGCGGCGGCCGCCAGCACCTCGCCCACCGTGGTCAGCCCGCCGAGCTCACCGCGCACACTCCGCCCCAGCGCCTCCACCGCACCGGCCTCGCGCGCCTTCGCCCGGCAGTGGAAGGCCAGCTCGCAGGCGGCCAGGCACTCCGGGGCGTAGGCCGCGCCGACCGATTCGACCGCGGCGTCCAGCTGTTGCCGGGGGCACTCAGGGTCGAAGGTGGTGCCCTCGGGCAGGGCCGCCGCGATGTCCTCGATCCGGGTCAGCCTGGTCAGCTGGCGGCGGGTGACCGCGCGCTGCTTGCGTACGTCGACGACCGAGGCGGTGGGCAGGTTGGAGAAGTCCTTCGGGCAGACCAGCAGCACCCGGTGGCCCACCTCGGCGCCCTCGGTCAGCTCCGCGATCCGCTCCAGCGCCAGCACGTAGACGGCGGACTGCCGGGCCGCCGCGCCGACCTTCGCCGCGTCGGCCGAGCCGTCGACCATGGGGAAGGACTTGATCTCGACGACCGTCCACGTGCCGTCGGGGTGCACCGCCACCGCATCCGGCTCCAGATAGGCGGGGGAGCCCGCCACCTCCAGGGCCAGCATCGGGTGGTCCAGCAGCGCCCAGCCGCCCGCCTCGGTCGCCTCCCGCAGCGCCAGCGCCGTACGCGCGGCGCGGCCCTCGGGGCCCGCCGCCGTCAGATCGGGCACCGAGATCTCGCGCGGCGCCCCGTCATCGCCGCCGAGGCGCTCGTACAGCAGCCGCATCAGCTCCGTGCCCCCGTCGGCCTTGACCTTGGCCTCGAAGGCGTTGCCCCGGACGAAGGCGAACTGCGACTGGCCGAAGGGGGCCGGGGAACCGAGCGCCGCGGCCAGCGCGGCCTTGTCCACCCCGGCGCCGTCGAGCAGGGCGCGGCGCCGGCAGCCGGGGTTGGCGGCGAGGGCGGCCAGCGCGCGGGCGTCCAGCGGGCGGGGCGGGACGGCCGGTCCCCGCAGCTCAGCGAGCCGCTGCCGGAGTGTCGTCCCCCGCGGCTCCCGCTCCCGCGGGGGCGGCGGTGTCGGCCCGGGGTGGCCGACCGGCCGAGGCGTCTGCGTCGGCCGATGCCGCGGCATCGGTGGAGTCTGCGGAGGTGGTCCGCTGGCCAGGGATTCGCTCACCCGCGGAAGTCTTGCATCCGGCACTGACAATCGGGGACTCCGCGACCGGGGCGACCCGCGGGAAGCGGGCTCCGACCCGGTCCGCCAGCCGCATCACGGGCCGGGCCAGCAGGGCTCCGACGCCCATCACGGCGGCGCCCGCGACCGCGTCGAGGAAGTAGTGGTTGGCCGTGCCCATCACCACGAACGTGGTGATCACGGGGTAGGCGATGCCCGCGGCCCGCATGTACGGGTTCTTGCTGTGGCGCCAGAGCAGGATTCCGCACCAGAGCGCCCAGCCGACGTGCAGGCTCGGCATCGCCGCGTACTGGTTGGTCATTCCGCCCATGCCGCGCGGGGCGCTGGCCTCCGTGCCCCACCAGCCGTACGAGCTGTACTGCGCCATCGTGTCGACGAAGCCGTGTCGGGCCTCCAGCAGCCGGGGCGGGCAGGTCGGCATCAGCGTGAAGCCGATCAGGCCGAGCAGCGTGGAGGTCATCAGCCAGGTGCGGGCCCGGCGGTACACCTCCTGGCGGCGGCGGAAGAGCCAGACCAGGACGGCCGGGGTGACGAGGTAGTGCAGGGACGCGTACGCGAAGTCGGAGGGTATGCCTATCGAGGGGTGCGCGGTGAACAGCCGGTTGAGCGGATGTTCGAAGTTGATGTGGAGCGCCTTCTCCAGGCGCAGGATGCTCAGTCCGTGGTCGACGGCGGTGGACACGTCGCCGCGCACCACCAGCCGGCCCGCCGAGTAGGCCCCGTACACCAGAGCCAGCAGCGGGAGCTCGGCCCACCAACGGGGCCGCGGGGGCGGCACGGGCGCGGTGCTGGCATGCTGCATCCGGAATTTCTCCATCATGTGTTCATGCGACCGAAGGCGGGCGTTCAACCGTACGGTGCGGCTCGGTCGCGATTCCCCCGGGGTCCTTCCGGGGCGCCCGGTGCGCGCAGATTTCTCCGCGCAGAGTGGGACGCCGGTTCGGCCCGGGAGGTTGCCTCGCGATCACGTGCGCGATGATGGGAAAACCGGATGATCCATGTCGTCTCGATCGCCGGCCTCAGATCTCAGTTCAGGGAGAGCCGTCATGGCACCGCGTATCCTGCTCGCCCGGCACGGCCAGACGGAATGGTCCGTCAAGGGCAATCACACCGGCAGGACGGACATCCCGCTGCTCGACACCGGCCGGGCGGGCGCGAAGCTCCTCGGCGAGCGGCTGCGGCGCGGGCCGTGGGCGGAGCTGCCGGGCCTGGAAGTGCGCACCAGCCCGTTGCTGCGGGCCAGGGAGACCTGCGAGATCGCCGGATTCGCGGACCGGGCCGAGCCGTGGGACGCGCTCATGGAGTGGGACTACGGGGCGTACGAGGGGATGACCCCGGCCGAGATCAAGGCGATCCGGCCGGACTGGTTCATCTGGCGCGACGGGGTGCCGGAGGGCGAGACCCTGGCCGAGCTGTCCGCCCGCGCCGACGAGATCGTGGAGTGGGCCCGCTCGGCCGACCGCGATGTGCTGGTCTTCGCCCACGGGCACATCCTGCGGGCGCTGGGGGCGCGGTGGCTCGGCGAGGACGTGTCGTTCGCGGCGCGGATCCGGCTCGACCCGACCTCGCTCTCGGTGCTGGGCTGGGCGTACGGGGCCCCCGCGATCGAACGCTGGAACGACACGGGCCACCTGGACCGTTAGGACCTACGCGGAGGCGGCGGCCTCAGCCGCCTCCGCGTACCGCTCCAGGAACTCCCGTACCTCCGCCACGCACCGCTGCGGCTTCAGCACCCCCACCGCCTGCGCCAGCATCGCCCGGATGCGGGTCGACTGGACGCGGTCCAGCAGGTCGAGCACCTGATGGCCGGCCGCCGCCGCCTCCGCGGCCCGGTCCGCGTGGGCCAGGTCCCAGGTCAGCTCGGCCCGGTACAGCGCGTGGTTCCGGGTGAAGTGCGGGTCCTGGAGCCGGGTGGCCCGCAGCGCGTGCCGGGCCGCCCGCGGCCAGTCGCCCAGCGCCGACCAGCACTGCGCCTCCAGCATCTCCAGCTCCGCCTCCCGGAAGAAGGTCATCCACTCCGGATCGGCGTCGCACGGACCGCGCCCGAACGCGGTGTGCGCCCGGCCGAGCGCCCACTCGCAGCCCGTACGGTCCCCGAGCCCCGCCCGGCCGCCCGCCTCCCGCAGCGCGAGCAGCGCCAGCAGCCGGGGCGAGCCCAGCGGCTGCGCCGCCCGCTGCGCGGCCTCCGCCGCCCGCACCGACTCGCGGGGCCGCCCGGTGTCCCGGGCCAGGAACGACGCATTGCAGAACGCATGCGCCTCCAGCGCCGGATCACCGGCCACCCGTGCGGTGGCGAGCGCCTCCGCGTAGTGCGAGCGGGCGTCCTCGAACCGGCCCGAGTCATGGGCCAGCCAGCCCGCCGAGATGGCCAGTTCGCCCGCTCCGGCATGCAGTCTGTCGGCGGTGGAGCGCTTGGTGGCCGTCCCGGAGTCGAGCAGCGCGTACGCCGCCCGCAGCGGCTGGAACGCCTTGCGGTACAGGCCGTCGCCGCCGTGCCGGTCGTCGAGCAGCCGGATCTGCCGCACCGCCTTCTCGACGGCGCTCACCTCGCTCTCGCCGACCCGGCGCGGGTCGGGCGGGGCGGTGGCGGCAGCGGCGGCGGATGCGGAGCCGAGGCCCAGGCCCAGGGTCGCGGCCGCCATCGTGGCGGTGCCGCTCGTCATGAATACGCGACGCAGCACGTCGCTCTCCTCGTCGGGGTCGCTGTGGAGCGTAGGGGGCGGTGGGGTTTCGGCGGTGACCCGCGCTCCCCGGCCGCGTACGGTTTCGCGCGGCGAGAAGCCCAGGTCCGCCAGGGTCGTTCCGGGGAACATGTGCAGGAAAACCCGTTCGTACGCGTAGTTGGGGCAGCGGATCTCCCCGGACTCCACGCGTCCGATGTACCGGGCGTCGCACGCGACCTGCTCGCCGATCTCACGGGCCGATCTGCGTACCGCGGCAGCGAACTCCCCGGCGGAGCGCTGTCCGCGCAGCCGCCGGAAGGCGAGGTTGGGCACTGCCCCTGTCGACACCATGGGCGGGGACCTCTCTTCTGCAGCTCTTCTGCAGCCGGGCTTCCTGCTTCCGGTGTCCCGGCGGAGCAAGAACGTACCGGTTGTGACGAGGTACACACGCGGCGTTTGCCAATAAAGCGGGCATCTCGCCCACGATCTGCCATGAACTGCCACCCTTTGCGGCGGCGTGGCACCGTAGCCCTTGACGCTGTCGGGGCGTTGGTCCATGAGGAGACGGAATCCGGCTCCGCCCGGCGATGAGAGGAGAGGTCCCTTGTTGCATCTCGGCACGGAGACCGACTCGCGTACGACTGCGACGACCCCGGCCGCGACGGTTGCCCCGGCGCCCACCACTGCCACGGACGGCCACGGCGGCGAACCCTGCGACCTGGTGACCGTCCCGGCCCGCCAGGGCCTGGAGGCCGTGGACATCCTGCGCCGGGACGCCGAGCAGGACATCGGCCCGGTCCTGCACGACGGCGCCTGCGACACCCTCGGCTTCCTCGTGCCGCCGGGGACCGCCGAGGCCTGGGACGTACCGGGCAGCGCCTGTACGCAGACCGCCGGCCGCGGGCTTCGCATCCCCGCCGAGCCGCCGGTCACCGGCAGCGGCTGGCTGCTGCCGCCCGAGGACGACGCCCCGGTCACCGACCCGGCGGTGCTGCGGGCCGCACTCGACGAGGCGGCCCGGCTGATCGAGGCGGCCGACAACTGCCGCTGACCGCCGCTTCCTCGCCCGCGCGCCCATAATGGGCAGGTGGGCGGGTTTCCCCGGCACGGCCGGTTCCCTACCGGTCCGGAGCGAAGAGCAGTGAGCGGGCACGAGCAGCGGTGGCACGTCGAGGAGCGTCGAGCGGAGGTGCGGGCGCCCGTAAGCGGTCCGACCGCAAGGCCGGGAACAGGGCCGCGAACGCGGCCGAGGAGAAGACCGGGGGCAGGGCCGAGCGCGGCGCCGGGCGCGGCGGGCGCAGGGCGGAGCCCCTCGCCGAACCGGTGGACGGCTCCCTCGCCGAGCTGGTCCCCGACCGGGAGCGGCCGCGCGCCTGGACGCTGACGCTGGACGGCGCCCCGCAGTCCCATGTGGATCTCGACGACCCCACGTTCCTGTCCTTCGAGTACCAGCGCAGGATCGGCCACATCGCCGATCTCGTCGCACCCCCCGGACAGCCCCTGCACGTGGTGCACCTGGGCGGCGGCGCGTTCACGCTCGCCCGCTACATCGCGGCGACCCGGCCCCGCTCCACCCAGCAGGTCGTCGAGTTGGACGCGGCGCTCGTCCAACTCGTCCGCCGGGAACTGCCGCTGGACCCGCAGGCCAGGATCAGGGTCAGGGCCACCGACGCCCGCGCCGGGCTCGGCAAGATCCAGGACGGCTGGGCGGATCTCGTCATCGCCGATGTCTTCAGCGGGGCCCGTACCCCCGCACACCTCACCAGCACCGAGTTCCTCGCCGAGGTCCGCCGGGTCCTGAAGCCCGGCGGGAGCTACGTCGCCAACCTCGCGGACGGGCCGCCGCTGACCCATCTGCGCGGCCAGATCGCCACCGCGGCCGCCGTCTTTCCCGAGCTGGCCCTCGCCGCCGATCCGACCGTGTGGCGCGGCCGCCGCTTCGGCAACGCCGTGCTGCTCGCCTCGGACCTGCCGCTGAAGGTCGCGGAGCTGACCCGCCGGGTCGCGACCGATCCGCACCCCGGACGCGTCGAACACGGGCGGGCGCTCGCCGACTTCACCGGCGGCGCGGCGGCGGTGAGCGACGCGGACGCCAAGCCGTCCCCGGCGCCGCCCCCCTCGGCCTTCGGATAGGCGTTGACGGCCGGTCAGACGATCTCGACCTGCGGCGGATTGGTCGTTCCAGGTGCGAGGGCCCGGCCGCCGAGCAGACCCGGGCGCCGGTCGAGCAGCTGGAGCACGAGGTCGAACGGTTGGCCCGTTGGGCTGCCGCACACATCTCGCCCGAGGCGTACGCGATCGATGACGTGGGCTTCCCCGAGGACGGCTACGACTCGCCGGGGGTGGCACGGATGTACTTCGTCGCGCTGGCCAAGCGCGGCAGCTGCCAGATCGGCGCCGGCGTCAACCGGGTCAGTGACCGCGCTTCAAGCGGCGAGGCCCCGCCGGCCACCTGGCTCGGCAGGGCCCCGGACAGGTCAGTTCTTGACCGGCCACTCCAGCACTTCGTTGGAGAAGCCCTGGCTCAGTTGGACTGCGGCGGCCTTCTGGCCTTCGGGGATGAGGAAGGCGGTGCAGATCTTCTCGGACTGCCCCGCGCTCAGCTTCTTCAAGGTGTCCGGCTCCGGGCAGTTCGGCCACTTGGCATCGCCCATGATGACGATGAGGGCCCTGGTGCGCTCGCCCTTGTCCGTCTTGACGACCAGGCCGCTGTCCATGTCGCCGACTTCCATGGACTTGCCGCTCTTGTGGGTGAGGGTGGACCACACGTACACGGGGACCTTGGGGTCCTTGTCCTTGGCCTTGTCCAGGCCGGAGTTGTCCATGTCGGCCTTCGTTCCGGTCTGCACCTTGGTGGGCGTCACCGTGAACTTGCTGCCCTTCGACTCCTTCATGGTGCTTTCCTGCGGCGGGCTGGCCTCGCCCAGGCGGTAGGTCGTACTGCCGTCCGAGGAGCCGGAGCCGGAGCTGCGCCGGCCCTTCCCCGAATCCGAGTCGTTGCAGCCGGCCAGCGCCACAGCCAGCGTAAGGGCGCCCACCGCCGCCGGCACAGCACGAGTCCACGTGCGCATATTTGGTTCTCCCCGTTTGAATCGTTCCCGTTGAGCCGTGCCGGGCGGAGCTGCCCCCACAGCCGGGTCATAGTTCAGGCGCACGTTACAGACAGGGCGGA
Source organism: Streptomyces atratus (assembly GCF_900119365.1). Classification (GTDB taxonomy): domain Bacteria; phylum Actinomycetota; class Actinomycetes; order Streptomycetales; family Streptomycetaceae; genus Streptomyces; species Streptomyces atratus_B. The sequence continues at coordinate 10,421 of NZ_FPJO01000038.1, read as the reverse complement.
ACCGTCCGCTCGCGGGGGTGCCCCTATGGGTCTGGGCCACGTACCCAACCGCGCGGCCCGCGCGCTCGCCGCGAACCCGCACGGACACGATCGCCCTGGTGGTGCCCGAGCCGGAGCCCTGCTTCTTCGCCGAGCCGTACTTCTCCGACATCGTCCGCGGTGTCGGCGCGGCGCTCGCCGACACCGACACGCAACTGCTGCTCACCCTCGTCGGCAACGACCGCGAGCGCCGCCGGCCGGCCCAGTACCTGACCGCGCACCGCGTCGACGGGGTGCTGCTGGTCTCGGTCCACGCCGACGACCCGCTGAGGAGGGCTCAGACACGAGAAGGGCCCCGGTCCGAAGACCGGGGCCCTTCTCTTCAGGGTGAGTAACGGGACTCGAACCCGCGACATCCTGGACCACAACCAGGTGCTCTACCATCTGAGCTATACCCACCATGCCCGGTCTTTTTCTGACCGGCCGAGAAAAAGTGTACAGGGTCCGAGAGGGTGCTCGCTCCCCAGTTGTTCAGCCGCTGATCCCGACCCCCGAAAGGGTTATGACCAGCGGCTTCACAAGGTCCTACGGCGCGGGCGGCGCGACGTGCGCCGCGATGGCCTTCGCGCGCTCCGAGTCCGGACCGGGCTGCGGCACGAAGACCGCCTCGCGGTAGTAGCGCAGCTCCGTGATCGAGTCACGGATGTCCGCGAGCGCCCGGTGGTTGCCGTTCTTGGCCGGACTGTTGAAGTACGCCCGCGGGTACCAGCGGCGCGCCAGCTCCTTGATCGAGGAGACATCGACGATCCGGTAGTGGAGGTAGCCCTCCAGGGCCGCCATGTCCCGTGCCAGGAAACCGCGGTCGGTGGAGACGGAGTTCCCGCAGAGCGGGGCCTTGCCGGGCTCCTTCACATGCTCGCGGACGTAGTTCAGCACCTGGGCCTCGGCGTCGGCCAGGGTGGTGCCCCCGGCCAGCTCGTCGAGGAGGCCCGAGGAGGTGTGCATCTGCCGCACCACCTCGGGCATGGTCTCCAGGGCCGTGTCCGGCGGGCGGATCACGATGTCCACCCCTTCGCCGAGCACGTTCAGCTCCGAGTCGGTGACCAGCGCGGCCACCTCGATGAGTGCGTCTTCCGTCAACGAGAGCCCGGTCATCTCGCAGTCGATCCACACCATGCGATCGTTCATGACCCCACCCTACGGGGCACTCCGTTGCCCCGGCAGGGTCGGGCGTCCGGTCGCGTACGGGTCGGGGCCGGGTTTCCCCTGCTCCGACTGGACCGGGCCGGCCGTCGGCGACGTGATGACATGCGGGCCCGGTGGGGTGGCCGCGGCAGCGGCGCGCCGGATCACCGCGTTGCCCTGGGCGGGCACGACGGGCTCGGTCACCGCGGCCACGGGCTCCGCGCCACCGCCCTGCGGACGGCGGGCCCGGTAGGCGGCCCGGTACGCGGCGGGGGAGGAGCCCAGCTGACGCCGGAAGTGTCCGCGCAGCGCGACCGGCGAGCGGAAGCCGCAGCGGCCCGCCACCTCGTCGACCGAGTACTCGGACGTCTCCAGCAGCCGCTGCGCCTGCAGCACCCGCTGGGTGATCAGCCACTGGAGCGGTGCGCTGCCGGTGAGCGAACGGAACCTGCGGTCGAAGGTCCGCCTGCTCATGTAGGCGCGCGCGGCCAGCGTCTCCACGTCGAACTGCTCGTGGAGGTGCTCCAGTGCCCAGGCCACGACCTCGGCGAGCGGGTCGGAGCCGATCTCCTCAGGTAAAGACCTGTCGAGATAGCGCTCCTGACCGCCACTGCGCCGCGGCGGCACGACGAGCCGGCGGGCCAGTGCCCCGGCGGCCTCCGTGCCGTGGTCCGTGCGGACTATGTGCAGACAGAGATCGATCCCCGCCGCTGTCCCGGCGGAGGTGAGCACATCGCCGTCGTCGACGAAGAGCTCACGCGGATCGACGTGGACCGACGGGTAGCGCTTGGCCAGCGTCGGTGCGTACATCCAGTGCGTGGTCGCCGGGCGGCCGTCCAGCAGGCCGGCGGCGGCGAGCACGAACGCGCCGGTGCACAGACCGACGATGCGTGCGCCCTCCTCGTGGGCGCGGCGCAGCGCCTCCAGCGCCTCGGCGGGCGGTGGCGAGGTGATCGAACGCCAGGCGGGCACCACGACGGTGCCGGCCCTGCTGATCGCCTCCAGCCCGTAGGGCGCGGTGAGTTCGAGTCCCCCGGTGGTCCGCAGCGGTCCTTCTTCCCCGCCGCAGACGAGGAGTCGGTAGCGCGGAACTCCCGCGTCCTGGCGGTCGATTCCGAACACGGAGAGCGGGATCGAACTCTCGAAGATGGGGCCGCCGCTGAACAGCAGCACGGCGACGACCTCTCGTCGTCGACGGCCGCTGAGCTTCCGTACGGCCTCCGTAACGGCGGCGGAGTCCTGGCTCATGACGCTAAGCCCCCCTCGGTGTTCGCGTCTCCCTGGTCCTTACGGGCCTGTCGCACCTGCACTGTTCCCCTCGGTCCTGCACGAGTTCCCCAGACATTCGATACCCAAGATCGAATCTACTGCGTCCCGTGGTGCCGGCGTGACAAGTTCACCAACCGGCGCTATGTCGACAAGGCAACTTGGCGGGAAGCATTCGATCACGAAGCGTTTCATCCGGAGGGCGTGCAGGGAAGTGCGCCGTGCGTTCATGGCCCGTCCCCGTTGGGTGGAAGCGTACCGCGCGGTCTCTTCCTGCCTGGTGACAAGGGGGTTGATCGGCCAATTCGGCAAGGAATGGGCACGGGTATGAAGTTGGCTGAAAATAGATGGTTGTGCATACGTGATTCGGTCATTGAACCGGCGCACAACCCGGGTGATCAACCGCTTCTTTGCGCCCCCTGGGCAGGTCGGACGACTGATCGTACGGAACGGCGCGATGGCAACCGGCAGCGACCGGATTCCGCCCGACGGGCCGGTGTCGCCCCCCCCGGCCGTGAGGGGCCGCCGGGAACGGGGCGGACGGTCCGGAGCGGGCGCGGTGTGACTCCGGGGGGCCGAGAGGTCCGGATGCCGACCCGGCGGTCGGTGACGGGCCGGTGATCCACTCCGCGGCCGCCTCGGGGTGCGGGGGCCGCGCTCGCGGCCCGGAGGGACGACGGATCCGGCTCCGTCCGGTCACCGAGGGCAGCCGTCCGGGCCCGCTGCGTCGGTGTACGGCACAAGCGGCATTGCCATACGGGTCCGCCTCGGGCATGCTCCGTGAAACGTCGCACGCGCTTTGCGCGGGTCTGGGCAGTGGAGGAGTGGCGCCGTACCCTTGGGGGTAAGGGGTTGGGAAGTTGATTCCCGGACACCGCAACACCGCCCGCTGACGCACCTTCCCCAAGTCGCTCTCCTCACGAGGACTCTCTTCGCCGAGACACCGATGGCCGGTCACGAAATCCCCGAACCCGCCGACCGCAAGCAGGTAGCCGACCCCATGTCGGACCCGCAGGCGGTCGAAGAAACACGTCACTCCTGCGATCCCGCGTTCCGTCACGGGGTCGTCGTCGGCTTCGACGGCTCGACCTCCAGCGAACGCGCCCTCGCCTATGCCATCGGGATGGCCCGAAGATCAGGTTCCGGCCTGATCATCGTCCATGTCGCCAACCGGCTGCCGACCACGGTCTGGGCAGGCTGCGAGCCGCCCGTCTTCGTGGACGTGCCCGACCACCGCACCGAGGTGCTCGGCCTGGAGCTCGCCTGCGCGGACTATCTCTCCGAGGTGCCCTGGGTGCTCGTCGAGCGGGGCGGGGACATCTGTCACGAGCTGGAGGAGGTCGGCCGGGAGTACTCGGCCGACGCCATCGTCGTCGGCTCCACGCACGGCATCGTCGGCCGCATCTTCGGCTCGGTGGCGGGGCGCCTCGCGCGGCGTGCGCAGCGCCCCGTCGTCGTCATCCCCTGAGAGCCTGTCGGGTGAGCCCCGGCGCCCCGCCGGCCCCCTCCGCCACTCCCGCGACCCGTAGGTCGGCTCTCGTTCGACATGGCGTCAACTCGCCCGCGTAAACCGGCAATTCATGCACTCGTCGGCGGTTTCGGGGCCGCCCCGCGCACGCCGGTTCAGCGTTTCGTGCGCCGGGGCCGCCCCGTGCACGGGCCTACTCGACGGTGACGGACTTCGCCAGGTTGCGCGGCTTGTCGATGTCACGGCCCATGGCCAGCGCCGTGTGGTACGCGAAGAGCTGGAGCGGGATGCCCATCAGGATCGGGTCCAGCTCGTTCTCGTTCTTCGGCACGACGATGGTGTGGTCGGCCTTCTCCTGCACCTGGTGGGCGACGGCGAGGATGCGGCCGCTGCGGGCCTTGATCTCCTCCATCGCGGCGCGGTTCTTCTCCAGCAGGTCGTCGTCCGGCACGATCGCGACCGTCGGCATCGCGGGCTCGATCAGCGCCAGCGGCCCGTGCTTCAGCTCGGAGGCCGGGTACGCCTCCGCGTGGATGTACGAGACCTCCTTGAGCTTCAGCGAGGCCTCCCGGGCGACGGGGTAGCCGCGCACGCGGCCGATGAACATCATCGACTTGGCGTCCGCGTACTCGGCCGCCATCTTCTTGATCTCGTCCTCGTTCGCCAGGATCTCGCTGATCTGGGCGGGCAGCCTGCGCAGCCCCTCGATGATCCGCTTGCCGTCGGCGACCGACAGGTCCCGGATCCGGCCCAGGTGCAGGGCGAGCAGCGCGAACGCGACGACCGTGTTGGTGAAGCACTTGGTGGAGACGACGCAGACCTCGGGGCCGGCGTGGACGTACGTACCGCCGTCCGCCTCCCGGGCGATCGCCGAACCCACCACATTGACGACACCGAGCACCCGGGCGCCCTTGCGCTTGAGCTCCTGGACGGCGGCCAGCACGTCGTACGTCTCGCCGGACTGGGAGACCGCGACGTACAGCGTGTCCGGGTCGACGACCGGGTTGCGGTAGCGGAACTCGGAGGCCGGCTCGGCGTCCGCGGGGATGCGGGCGAGCTCCTCGATCAGCTGGGCGCCGATCTGGCCCGCGTGGTACGAGGTGCCGCAGCCCAGGATCTTGATCCGGCGGACCCCGCGCGCCTCGCGGGCGTCCAGGTTGAGGCCGCCCAGGTGCACGGTGGCGAAACGGTCGTCGATCCGGCCGCGCAGCACCCGGTCGACGGCGTCGGCCTGCTCGGAGATCTCCTTGTGCATGTACGTGTCGTGGCCGCCCATGTCGTACGACTCGGCCTCCCACTCCACGGTGGTCGGCGTGGCCGTCGTGGACGAGCCCTCCGTGGTGTACGTACGGAAGTCGTCGGCCTTGAGGGTGGCCATCTCGCCGTCGTCCAGGGTGACGACCTGGCGGGTGTGGGCGACCAGCGCGGCGACGTCCGAGGCGACGAACATCTCCTTCTCGCCGATGCCGAGCACCACCGGGGAGCCGTTGCGGGCGACCACGATGCGGTCGTTGAAGTCGGCGTGCATGACGGCGATGCCGTACGTGCCCTCGACCGAACGCAGCGCCTCGCGGACCTTCTCCTCCAGGGTGTCCGCCTGGGCGCGGGCGATCAGGTGGACCAGCACCTCGGTGTCGGTCTCGGAGAGGAAGACGAAGCCGTCGGCGACGAGCTTCGCACGGAGCTCGGAGGCGTTGTCGATGATGCCGTTGTGGACGACGGCGACCTTGTTCTCGGCGTCCAGGTGCGGGTGCGCGTTCTCGTCGCTCGGGGCGCCGTGGGTGGCCCAGCGGGTGTGGGCGATACCGGTGGTGCCGGTGAAACGCTTGGGGACGCGGGCCTCCAGCTCGCGGACCCGGCCCTTCGCCTTCACCATCCGCAGGGTGGCGGGCTTGCCGGCCGACGCCTTGCCGGTGATGACGATGCCCGCGGAGTCGTAACCCCGGTACTCCAGCCGCTGCAGCCCTTCCAGCAGCAGCGGAGCCACATCACGCTTCCCGATATATCCGACGATTCCGCACATGTATTCTCTGCCCCTCCATTGACGTACCTGTGGTGCCCGTTGCTCAGCCGTAGACGATGCGGCGCAGCTGGCGGAGCGAGAGCTCCGGCGGCGCGACCGCCCGGTGCGGCAGCTCGGCCGCGATCCGCTCGAAGATCTCCGCGTTGACCAGGCCGCCGGACTGCAGTTCGCGGTGGCGGCGGCGGACGAAGTCGTCGGTCGTCTCGTCGAAGTACGCCAGCACGTCGAGGATCACCCGGGCGGCTTCACCGCGCTGGAGCGCGGTGCTGCGCACCAGGTGATCAATGAGGTCGTCATGCGACGGGCGGCGTTCGAGCACTCGTTGATATTGCGATGGTCGGGGCGCTTACGCAACAATTCTGCCCGATATCGGGCAGGCTCGGGTGTGATTGCGGTCTCGGGCCGCCTACAGGCGCTTGAGGACGGCCTGCTTGGCGGCGGTGAACTCGTCGTCGGTGAGGACCCCGGACCGGTGCAGCTCGCCCAGCTCGCGCAGCCGGCGCAGCAGCGCGTCGTGATCGTCGCCGTCCGGGGCGGCCGGGGCGGCCGGGGCCGCGATTTCGGCGGGCGCGGTGCTCGTGGCGGCCGGGCCCGCCGCCTCGGGCAGCCGCACCAGGACCGCCGCCGCGACCAGGACCGCCGTGTACTCCTTCTTGGACAGCCCCCACAGATCCAGCGAGTACGGGTCGTGCTCGGCCTTCGGGGCCGACGCCGGGCTCTCGCTCCGTACGAAGGTCAGGTGCCCGTTCTCCAGACCGATGGCGGGCAGCCACCGCACATCGGTCACCTCCGACACCGGGAACGTGACCGGACCGCCCGAGATCTTGGCCTCATTGGCCTTCCAGTTCCAGGTGAGGCGGACGGTCTCCCCGTCGAACGAGGCCGTGCCGTCCCCGCCGCCGCCGGCGACCGGCACCGCGGGCCCCGGCAGCAGGAAGCCGTCCACCGCGCCGGTCGGCACCTGCTCGACCAGCAGGGCGCCGCGCACCTCGTCGACGAAGTACTCCGCCACCCCGTTGCGGTCCTTCTCCACGGCCAGCTGGTACGGGTCCGCGGCATCCTTGAGCCGGCCGCCGGCCGCGCGCAGGACCGGGCACGCGCCGTCGCGCAGCCGCAGTCGCAGCCGACCGCCCTTGCGGTCCGGTTCGAAGGAGATGCCCGCCAACGCCCGCAGCGGGACCACGCATTCGCCCAGCTCCTGCCGGAGCGGATGGATGCCCTTGCCCCGGCCCGGCACGATCCGCACCGCTTCGCCGTCGAAGGTCCAGGTCCCGTCGCGCTGGATTATTTCCGCCATGTGGCAGATTCTCTCAGCCGCGGAACGGGGGAGTGGTCTACACCTTGACCATCCGTGGGGCGCACGATACGCATGGTGATGGTTCGGTTGCTCAGGAGACCCACAGGTGTGAACCCGTCGAAAGGGATCCGGCTCGTGAGACTGCACAGGACACAGCGCACCGCACTGCCCCGCCTCCTCGGCTCGCTGCTGCTCGTCACGGCGGCCGGGATCTCCGGTGTCGGCGCGGCACCGGGGGGAGCGGCGGCGAACAGCGGCCCGGCCGCCGCCCCGCCCCGCCCGCTCGGCCAGATCGTGCCCGCCCCCGCCGAGGCGAAGCCCGGCGGCTCCCCGTACACCATCACCGCGGACACCAGGATCCGCGTCGACGGCTCCGGCGAGGCCCGGAAGGTCGGCGACTACCTGGCGGGCGTGCTGCGCCCGTCCACCGGATACCCGCTGCCCGTCACCGGCGACGCGGGCAACGGCATCCGGCTGCGTCTAGACCCCCGCAACGGCGAACTGGGCGCCGAGGGCTACAGCCTGAAGTCCGGCCGGGGCTCCGTCACCATCACGGCACGCGGCCCCGCGGGGCTCTTCCACGGCGTCCAGACGCTCCGTCAACTGCTCCCGGCCGACGTGGAGAAGAGGAGCCCCCAGAAGGGTCCGTGGACGGTCGCGGGCGGCACGGTCACGGACGCGCCGCGCTACGCGTACCGCAGCGCGATGCTCGACGTCTCCCGGCACTTCTTCTCCGTCGCCGAGGTCAAGCGTTACATCGACCAGCTCGCCCTCTACAAGATGAACAAGCTCCATCTGCATCTCTCCGACGACCAGGGCTGGCGGATCGCCATCGACTCCTGGCCGCGGCTCGCCACGTACGGCGGGCAGACGGAGGTCGGCGGCGGCCCCGGCGGCTACTACACGAAGGGCGACTACAAGGAGATCGTCCGGTACGCGGCCTCCCGCTATCTGGAGGTCGTGCCGGAGATCGACCTGCCCGGCCACACCAACGCGGCACTCGCCTCGTACGCGGAGCTGAACTGCGACGGGGTCGCGCCGCCGCTGTACACCGGCACCGGTGTCGGCTTCAGCTCGCTCTGCGTCCCGAAGGCCGTCACGTACGACTTCGTGGACGACGTGGTCCGTGAGCTCGCCGCGCTCACCCCCGGCAAGTACCTCCACATCGGCGGCGACGAGGCGCACTCCACCAGCCACGAGGACTATGTGGCCTTCATGGACAAGGCGCAGGCCATCGTCGGCAAGTACGGCAAGACCGTGGTGGGCTGGCACCAGCTGACCGGGGGCACGCCGGTGAAGGGCGCGGTCGCCCAGTACTGGGGGTACGACCGGACGGGCGCCGCCGAGCGCAAGCAGGTCGCGGACGCCGCCGCGAACGGCACGAAGCTGGTGCTGTCCCCGGCCGACCGCAGCTACCTCGACATGAAGTACGACAAGGACACCGAGCTGGGCCTGGCCTGGGCCGGCTACGTCCCGGTCCAGCGCTCCTACGACTGGAACCCGGCGACGTACCTGGCCGGTGTCCCGGAGGAGTCGGTCCTCGGTGTCGAGGCGCCGCTCTGGTCGGAGACCCTGACCGACAGCGACGAGATCGAGCAGATGGCGTTCCCCCGGCTCCCCGGGGTCGCGGAGCTCGGCTGGTCGCCCGCGGCCACGCACGACTGGAACGCGTACAAGGTGCGGCTGGGCGCGCAGGGGCCGAGGCTCTCGGCGCTCGGCGTCAACTACTACCGGGCGCCGCAGGTCCCCTGGGCCGCCGAGTGAGCTGACCGGGGCCGTCCGGCGACCGCGCGCCTCCGGTCGCCGGACGGCCCCGGTGCCCGCGCTCCCCCCGCCCCGGCCGTCGCCGCTCACCAGACCAGGACTCCGCCGCCCACCGACCGGGCCCGCAGCGCGGCCCGGGTGATGTCGGCGAGCCGGGCCGCCACGTAGTCCTCCCGATAGCCGCTGTGCACGCCGAGCTCCGCCGTGTGCCCGCGCAGCAGCTCGCACTCGGCGAGGAACTCCTCGATGTCCTCCGGCTGTACGTAGAGGTCGTCGGCGGCCAGCCCGGGAAGGAACCGGGCCCCGAGCGCACGGGCGTGCTCCGAGCCCCAGAGCTTGGTCCGGCTGCTCTCGAAGCCGGCCATGTCGCTGCCGTCCTCGGGGTCGTCGAGCAGCCGCGGCTTCCCCGGCTCGTCGTACACGAAGGTGTGCACCAGCAGCGTCATGCCCCGAACTCCGCCCGGCAGCCGTCGAGTCCCTCGACCGTGACCTCGACGCTCCGGCACTCCTCCCAGCGCGCCCGGTCCATCTGCAGCTGTTGCAGGGTGACCGGCGCTCCCCGCACGGCGGCGACCGTGAGGCCGTTCGGCAGATAGCCGAGCCGGTGCGAGACGCCCAGCGAGCGCGGGTTGTCGGTCATCGCGGCCGACACCGCGGTCCGGGCCCCGAGGCCGGCGAAGGCGAGATGCAGGACGGCGGCCCGCATCTCGGTGCCGATGCCCCGGCCCTGGTGGGCCAGGCCCAGCCACGACCCGGTGCTGACCTGGCCGGTCACGGCGAAGTCCTTCGCCGTCAGGTCCTGCCGCCCGACCACCCTGCCCTCGTACAGCACGGCGAGGCTCAACGCCCAGTCCCGGACCGACCAGTCGGCGACGGTGGACAGCACATGCCGGAACACCGCCCTGCCGCGCTCCTCGGGCGGTACGGCGGTCCAGGGGACCGTGAACGGCATCTCGCCCGGCGCGTGCACCCCGTCGGCGGCGACCGATGCGAGGTCGTCCAGCAACTCCAGGTCGGGGAGGCGTAGTTCCAGGCGGGGCGTGCGGAGGCGGAGCCCGTACAGGGGCCAGTGCTGTGGCTTCATCGGATTCCTCCGTGGATACTCCGCCCTCCAGGGCGGAGAGGAAACGGACTCCTGCGGAGCAGGGCAAGGAGCGGAGTTTCGCCCCCAGGGCGAAAGGCCGTGCTGTGACCCGCAGGTTTGATCTTAACTCGCGGCATCACTAGTTTGTGAGCGTGACCACGAGCCGTGTGAAGCGGGCGTTCAAGTACCGCTTCTATCCGACTGATGCGCAGGCAGCCGAGCTGTCGCGCACGTTCGGTTGCGTGCGGAAGGTCTACAATCTGGCGCTCGCCGCCCGCACGGAGGCATGGGTGCGGCAGGAGCGGGTCAACTACAACGCTACGTCGGCGATGCTGACGGCGTGGAAGAAGACCGA
>NZ_FPJO01000027.1:76896-94799 GCF_900119365.1 Streptomyces atratus | reverse complement strand
ACCAGGTGGCCCGGGCCCTTCGGCGCGACCATGCAGACGTCGACGCCCGCCGGCGGCTTGATGAAGTCGAAGCGGATGTTCAGGCCGTGGCCGAAGAACAGCGCGTCGCCGTCCTTGAGGTTGTCCTTGATGGACTCCTCGTAGACCTGGGCCTGGATCGGGTCCGGGACCAGGATCATGATGACGTCGGCCTCGGCGGCGGCCTCGGACGGCGTCACCACGCGCAGGCCCTGCTCCTCCGCCTTCGCCCTGGACTTCGAGCCCTCGTGCAGACCGACCCGGACGTCGACACCCGAGTCACGCAGCGACAGCGCGTGGGCGTGACCCTGACTGCCGTAACCGATGACCGCGACCTTGCGGCCCTGGATGATGGACAGGTCGGCATCGTCGTCGTAGAACAGCTCGGCGGGCATGGTGGTTCTCCTTGATTCCTGGAACGTGAGGGTGTGCGGACGGGAAAGCGGAAAGCTGTGGTCTGTACGGGACTTCGCGGACACGACCTAGGCGCTCTGCGCGTCGGCCGTCGCCGTGGTGGCGGAGGACGGGGTCAGGCGGATCGGCCGGGTCTCGCGTGCGGAGCGGTCGGCCAGGGCGCGGGAGCCGCGGCCGATCGCGATCGCGCCGGACTGGACGAGTTCCTTGATGCCGAAGCCCGCGAGCATCCGGAGCATCGCGTCGAGCTTGTCGCCGGAGCCGGTCGCTTCGAGGGTGACGGCGTCGGGCGAGACGTCGACGGTTCTGGCCCGGAACAGCTCGGCGATCTGGACGATCTGGGCCCGGGTGCCGTTGCCGGCGCTCACCTTCACCAGGACCAGTTCGCGCTGGACGGCGGAGTCCGCCTCCAACTCGACGATCTTGAGGACGTTGACCAGCTTGTTGAGCTGCTTGGTCACCTGTTCCAGGGCCAGTTGGTGATCGGCCCTGACGACGACGGTGATGCGGGAGAGCTCGGGATGTTCGGTGGTGCCGACCGCGAGCGAGTCGATGTTGAAGCCGCGGCGCGAGAACAGGGCGGCGACACGGGCCAGGATGCCGGGCGTGTCCTCGACCAGGACGGAGAGCGTGTGCTGGGACATGTCAGAGGGTCCTCTCAGTCGTCCGCGGAGTCGCCGAAGTCGGGGCGTACGTCGCGTGCGGCCATGATGTCGTCGTTGGAGGTGCCGGCAGGGACCATCGGCCACACCATCGCGTCCTCGTGGACGATGAAGTCCACCACGACGGGACGGTCGTTGATCGCGTTGGCCTTGTCGATGATCGCGTCGAGCTCGTAGGGGTTCTCGCAGCGCAGGCCCACACAGCCCATCGCCTCGGAGAGCTGTACGAAGTCCGGGACCCGGGTGCCCCGGTTGGTGTCGGATCCCACTCCGCGGGTCGAGCCGGTGTCCGCGTTGGTGGCGCCGTCGTGCAGCACCGTGTTGGAGAACCGTGCCCCGTAGAACAGGTTCTGCCACTGGCGGACCATCCCGAGCGCGCCGTTGTTGATGATCGCGACCTTGATCGGGATGTTGTTGAGCGCGCAGGTGGTGAGTTCCTGGTTGGTCATCTGGAAGCAGCCGTCGCCGTCGATCGCCCAGACCGTGCGCTCGGGGCGTCCGGCCTTGGCGCCCATCGCGGCCGGGACCGCGTACCCCATCGTTCCGGCGCCGCCCGAGTTGAACCAGGTGCCCGGCTCCTCGTGCGGGAGGAACTGCGCCGCCCACATCTGGTGCTGCCCCACACCGGAGGCGAACAGCGTTCCCTGCGGCGCGAGTTGGCCGATCCGCTCGATGACCTGCTGCGGGGAGAGCAGCCCCGGGTCCGCGGGGAGTTCGTAGCCGCGCGGGTAGGTGGTGCGCCACTGGTCCAGCTCCCGCCACCAGGCGGTGCAGTCACCGGCGCGGCCGTCCTCCCGCTCGGCGCGCACGGCGTCGGACAGGGCGAGGAGGACCTCGCGGGCGTCCCCGACGATGGGTACGTCGGCGAGCCGGTTCTTGGAGATCTCCGCCGGGTCGATGTCGGCGTGGACGACCTTGGCGTGCGGGGCGAAGCCGTCCAGCCTGCCGGTGACCCGGTCGTCGAACCGGGCGCCCAGGGCCACGATCAGATCGGCCTTCTGGAGTGCGGCGACCGCCGCGACGTCCCCGTGCATGCCGGGCATGCCCACGTGCTGCGGGTGGCTGCCGGGGAAGGCGCCCAGCGCCATCAGGGTGGTGACCACGGGCGCCCCGGTCAGCTCGGCCAGGGTGCGCAGCTCGTCCGTGGCCCGTGCCTTGAGCACACCGCCGCCGACGTACAGCACCGGGCGGCTCGACGTGCTGATCAGGCGGGCCGCCTCGCGGATCTGCTTGGCGTGCGGCTTGGTGACCGGGCGGTAGCCGGGCAGATCGGTCCTGGTCGGCCACCGGAAGGTGGTGGCCGCCTGCAGGGCGTCCTTCGTGATGTCGATGAGTACCGGTCCGGGGCGGCCGGTCGAGGCGATGCGGAACGCCTCGGCGACCGTCCGCGGGATGTCGTCGGCGTCGGTGACGAGGAAGTTGTGCTTGGTGACCGGCATGGTGATGCCGACGATGTCGGCCTCCTGGAAGGCGTCCGTGCCGATCGCCTTGGAGGGGACCTGGCCGGTGATCGCGACCAGCGGCACCGAGTCCATGTACGCGTCCGCGATCGGCGTCACCAGATTGGTGGCACCGGGACCCGAGGTCGCCATGCACACCCCCACCTTGCCGGTGGCCTGCGCGTAGCCGGTGGCCGCGTGCCCGGCGCCCTGCTCGTGGCGGACCAGCACATGACGGACCCGGGTGGAGTCCATCATCGGGTCGTAGGCGGGCAGGATCGAGCCGCCGGGAATGCCGAACACGGTTTCCGCGCCGGCCTCTTCGAGCGAGCGGATGAGCGACTGGGCACCCGTCATGCGCTCGGCGCCGGTGTCCGGCTGCCCGGCGGTGCGGGGCCGCATGTGCGGGAGGAGGGCCGCGGGGGCCTGCTTCACAGCGTTTGACATCGTCAGTTCCAAAAGTCCGTAGGAGTGTTGGCGAGGACGTATCGGTGATCGGCAGCCGCGGCGGGAGCGGCCGGGTGGTGCGTGCCCGCCGCCGGGTGATCACCGCAACGGTGCACCCGGCGGACCTGGGGAGAGGTCAGGGCGGGGTTCTTGCCGTCTGCAGGGCGTCGCAGGTGTGCCGTACGACGTCCAGGCCGGCGAGCCTCCTGACGAGGGGCCCGTCCACGGTGAGCTCGCCGCGGACCGCCACCGCCGCCGCGTAGCCCCGGTCCACCGGAACGTCGAGGAGGGTCCAGCCGGAGGGCGGGTACGGGCCCTCGGGTCGTCCCGAGCCGACGTAGTCGAGAGCGGGGTCGCGGCCGAGGCCCGTGCCGAGGCCCTTGAGGTAGGCCTCCTTGCGGGTCCACAGCCTGGCCAGGGCCCGGGGCCGGGCCGGCGGGCTCAGGGCCGCCAGTTCGGCCTGCTCGTCCACGTGCAGCATCGCGGCGAGGTCGGCGGTGCCCTCCTCGTCCGGCACCAGTTCCACGTCGACCCCGATGGGGGCCGCCGCGGTTCCGACAACGGCGAGATCGCCGCGGTGGGACAGCGAGAAGAACAGCCGGTCGTCGGCGTCGAGCACGGTGGGCCGGCCGTGCGGTCCGCCGCAGCAGGGGCAGGTGTCCCGGCCGAGGTGGACCTCCTCGGGGCGCAGGCTCAGGTACGAGCCGAGCAGCCGGCGAAGGGCGACATGCGCGGCCGTGAACCGGGTTCGGTCGGCGGCGTGCATGAGGGTGGCGGCACGTTGACGCTCGGTCGCGTCGAGTACCTGTTCGTCCAGGATGCCGATGGGGACATCCGAGACCCGCAGGAGCCAGAGATCGAGCGAGCCAGGGGGTGGCAGCTCACGAACGACCCACGGCAGGGTTTGTTCCACGGGGTCTCTCCTGTTCGTACGAGAGTGACAGGCGAGTCGGGTCTCACGGCGCGGCCGGCGCGACCGGGAGGTCCCGCATTCGGCGCAGTGGCCCGATCAGGAGGAGCAGCGGGGTCAGGGCGAGTCCCGCGGTGAGCAGCCACAGGGTGGGCCGCAGTCCGAGGGCGGTGCCGAGGATCCCGCCGAGCAGCGAACCGAAGGGAATGGCGCCGAAGTTCGCGACCGAGACGCTGGCCGAGACGCGGCCGAGCAGCTGGGGCGGACAGTAGCGCTGGCGGAACGCCCCTTGGATCACGTTGGCGAGCACGACGCCGAGCGAGAGGACCGCGCTGCCGACCACCAGTGCGGACAGGGTCCAGTCCGTCCCCGTCATCGGGATGAGCAGGGCGAACGGTGCGCTGGCGATCGTGGCGACCAGCAGTCCGCGGGCCGACCCGAACCGGGTGATCAGGCGTTTCGCGGTGGTGGCCCCGAGGATCCCGCCGATGCTGCTCGACGCGAGGAGCCAGCCGGTGGCGCCTTCGGGCACCCCGAGCTCACGGATGATGAAGACCGGCAGGATCGCCGCCTCGGCCGTCAGCAGCAGGTTGGTGGCGGTGCCGTACAGGGTGAGGACGCGCAGGTACGGGTCCTTGAAGGTGTACTGCACGCCCTCCTTGATGTCCTGTCGCAGGGCCGGGCGTTCCCCGGTCTTCTCCGGGAACGGCTCCTTGCGCCGGATGCCGAGCAGGCACAGCGCGGAGACGAGGAACGTCGCCGAGTTGACGAGGAGACCGGAGGCGGCGCCGAACGCCTGGGCCAGCAGACCGCCGCCGCCCAGCCCCGCGACCTGGGCCACCGATTCACTGCCCTGGAGCTTGGCGTTGGCCTCCTGGAGGTCCTCGGGTCCGACGATGGAGGGCAGGTAGACCTTGTACGAGATCCCGAAGAACACCGCGGCGAACCCGTTGATCAGCGCCACGACCATCAGCTGGGTCATCGTCAGGACGCCGAGCCAGCCGGCCACCGGAACGCTGGCCAGGAGCACGAGCGGGACCAGGTTGCAGATCAGCATGATCGGCCGGCGTCGCATCCGGTCCACCCAGGCTCCGGCGGGCAGGCCGATGAGCAGCCAGGGCAGCCAGGGGGCGGCCGCCAGCACGCTCACCCAGAACGTGCTCGCATCGAGCGTCACCACGGCCACCAGGGGCATGGCGACCCCGGTGATGTTGATGCCGACGCGGTTGGTCGTCTCGCCGAGCCACAGCAGCCGGAAGTCGTGGTGGCCGAGCAGTCCGCTGCGCGGCGGGCGCTCCTGTGCCGTGCCCAAAGGGCGTTCGGTCAGGCGGGCCGACATGACGTCACCGCCTCGGCCACGGTCCGCGACAGCAGCGCCGCTCCGTCGGACCAGCGGGTGCGCCGGCCGGTCAGTTCGGCCTTGAGCTCGTCCCTCAGGGTGCCGAGGGCGCGTATTCCGTCGGCCGTGGAACCGGGTCCGCCGCCGTGGGCGCACGCCGCGGCCACCCGGCCGGGGGCCAGCCCGCCGTCGTCGACGGCGTCGAAGTGGGCCGCGTCCACCAGCGACCGGCCGGATTCCAGGGCACCGAGCACGGTCTCGCCGACCAGATGGTGTGCGGCCCGGAACGGCGTTCCGTCCAGGACGAGCCGCTCCGCGAGGTACGTGGCGGAGGTGAAGCCGTCCACGGCCCGGTCCGTCATGCGTTCGCGTTCCGGTTCCGTGCCCGCCACCACCAGGCTCAGCAGCGTCACCGCGTCGGTGGTGCTGCTCAGACCGGGCCAGAGGTGCCGTACGGCTTCGGTGCCCACCGCGATGGCGTTGGTGTAGCCGCCGGTGGTCATCGCGGACGCAGCACCGACGAAGGCGCCGAGGCTCGCGGTGGACCTGCCCTGGATGTGTTCGAGCAGGAAGGGATTGCGCTTCTGCGGCATCATCGAGCTGGACCCGACGAGGGTGTCGCCCACCCTCAGCAGCCCGAACTCCTCCGAGGTCCAGGTGCTCAGGTCCCGTCCGGCGCGGGCCAGCGCGACGCCGAGGACGGCGGAGGCGGAGAGCAGGTCGAGAACGAAGTCCCGGGAGGCCACCGCGTCGACCGAGTTGGGCGCGGCGGAGCCGAAGCCGAGCAGTTCGGCGGTGCGCCGGGGGTCGATGGGGACGGACGTCCCGCCGATCGCCCCGGCGCCCAGCGGGTTGACGTCGATCTGGCGTCCGGCGTCCAGCAGGGACCGGTACGCGCGCAGCACCGCGCCGGCGACACCGGCGAGGTAGTGCCCGTAGCTGATCGGTACGGCCGGCTGGCCGTGGGTGTAGGCGGGCATGATCACGTCCCGGTACTCCTCGGCCTTCGCCAGGAGCACCCCCGCCAGCCGGTCGACCGCGTCGAGCAGGGCCAGATAGGGGCCGCGCGTCTTCAGCCGGGTGGTGGTGGCGTTGAGGTCGTTGCGCGAGCGGCCGGTGTGCAGGATGCCGCCGGTCCCGTCGCCCAGCCGCTCGATGAGGTGTCCCTCGTACGCCAGGTAGACGCCGCGCGGCATCGGGGTGGCGCGGACCGGGGCGAAGTCCTGGCCGCGCAGTTCCTCGATGGTGCTCAGCAGGGCGGCGGCCCGGTCCGCGTCCACGATCCCGCGTTCGGTGAGCATGATCAGGTGGGCCCGGTCGACCTCGCTGATGCAGCGCAGTTCCTCGCCCAGCCCGTCCGCGGTGTCCGGCAGGTACTGGTCGTAGACGATGCGGTGCGCCTCGGCGTCGAGCGCGGCCTTGAGCCGGCCGGTGTCGACGCCGTGCGCCGTCGCTGCGGTCATGCGAATGCCTCCTCTGTGTGCAGGTCCGCGTAGGACACGGCCTCGCCGAGCAGGGCCACGGCCCGGTCGGCCGCCTCGGCCGCCCGGACCGAGCGGTCGGCGACGGCGATGGCGTGGCCGACGCGGCCCCGGAAGTCCTCGGCGGGGCCGACGGGTTCGCCCGGGGCGCGGTAGAGCACCGCCTCGACGGTGCCCGGTACGGTGCGGGCGCGGGCCACGGCTTCTGCGAGTGAGGCGGACCGGGCGAGGATGCCGTCCTGTTCCGCGGTGAGGAACCGGATCGAGGCGCGGGCGTATCCGGAGCGTTCCAGCTCGGGAGCGGTGCCGAGCGCGGCCAGCACCTGGGCGCGCACCAGGTCGATCCCGCAGGCCCTGCGGACGAGTTCGGGGATCATGCCGCCGGCCAGCCGGGGGTTGACCTCGATGACCTCGGCGGTCCGGGGCCCGGTCAGGCGCAGTTCGACATGGGCGGCTCCCCAGCCGAGGCCGAGGGCCCGCACGGCGCGTACCGCGGACTCGCGCAGCGCGATCTCCTGTTCGCCGGGCAGTGCGGCCGGCACGTCGTGGCCGATCTCGACGAAGGACGGCAGCGCGCCGACGTGCTTGGCGACGGTGACGACGGCGTCGGTGCCGAACACCTCGACGGAGAACTCCGGCCCTGTCAGGTACTCCTCGACCAGGATCCGGCCCGGTGAGGCGATGCCCCGCTCGTTCACGGTGGCCGCCAGCAGTGTCCCGGCGTGCTCGGCGACCTCGTCGAGGTCCGCGCAGAGCCGTACGCCCAGACTCCCCGACCCCTGAACCGGTTTGACCACCACGGGCAGTCCGATGCCGCGGGCCGCGGCCAGTGCGTCGGCGACCTCGGAGACGACGGCGAAGTCCGGCGATCCGACGCCCGCACCGACGAGCATCCGGCGCTGTTCGGCCTTGTCCCGGCAGGCCCGCACGGCCTCCGCCGCCGGGCCGGGCAGCCCGAGCCGGTACGCCAGTGCGGCGGCGGTCGGTACGTAGTACTCGGAGCTGGTCAGGACGCCCGCGATGGTGGCCTCGTCCTCCAGGGCGCGGACGGCCGTCCAGAGCGCGGCCTCGTCGGAGGTGTCCACGACGACGCTCCGCAGCCGGTCCTCGGCGGCGTACGGGTAGCGGCCCGGGTCGGCGCAGAGCAGCACGGGCACCACGCCCAGCTCGGCCGCGCGCCGCGCGAACAGCCGTCCCGTACCGGTGGTGTTGCTCTCCACCAGGAGCAGCAGGCGCTCTCTCATGAGCCGACCACCGGCAGCACCACGTCGTCGAAGCCGCGGCGGGCCCACAGCAGCCGGGACCAGGCGGCGGGGGCGTCCAGCGGGTGCTCGACGGTGACCGGGCCGTCGACGGCGGGGGCGGGGGCGATCCCCTGCTCGCGCAGCCAGCTGTCGTTGTAGACCGTGGACTGGTAGCGGTATCCCTCGTCCGGAAGCACCATCACGACGGTGCTGTCCGGGTTCTGCGCTGCCCACCACGAAGCCACCTGGAAGGAAGCGCCGCTGGTCGGGCCCATGAACAGGCCGTGTGCGCGGTAGAGCTCGTGGGTGGCGTGGAACGCCTCGGGGGCCGTCACCCAGTGGACCTCGTCGTACGCCGCGTGCTTGACGTTGCCCGGGTGGATGCTGCTGCCGAGCCCGCGCAGCATGCGCGGTCCGTCCGGGCTGCCGAAGATGATGCTGCCCTGGGTGTCCACGCCGACCAGGTGCAGGGCCGGGCCGGTCTGCCGCAGCGCGGCGGCGAGTCCGCCGGTGGAGCCGCCCGAACCGACCGGGCCCACCAGGCAGTCCACGGCTCCGACGGTGTCGCCGATCAGGTCGGCGACGACGCCGTACGCGCCGGGGTTGTCGGGGTTGTCGTACTGGCCGGGGACGAAGGCGTCCGGGTACTGCCGGCGCAGTTCGGCGACGCGGGCGAGCCGGGCGCCCTGGATGCCGCCAGACTGGCCTGTGTGCTCGACGATCTCCACCGTCGTACCGAGCATTTCGAGCCGGGTGCGCAGGTCCCGGTCGATCGCCGAGTCGCCGACGATGGTCAGCGGGTAGCCGCGCAGGCGGCAGACCATGGCCAGGCCCAGGGCGAAGGTGCCCGAGGAGGTCTCGATGATCCGGGTGCCCGGGGAGATCAGGCCCGCGGCCTCGGCGCGGTCGAGTATGTAGCGGGCGGGCAGCAGTTTCATCAGGCTGAAGGCCGCCGCGTAGAGGTTGTCGGTCACCTTGATGATGCGTGGCAGCTCCGTGGCCTCCACGATCGAGGAGTGAGCCTTGGGCAGAGTCGTCGTCGTCATGTCAGTCACCCGTTGTGTAGTTCCACTGCTCGTGAATTCCGAGCTCTTGCAGGAGGTCCTGGGCCAGGTCGGTCCGCGCCTCGACCTCGGGGTCGTCCCGGTCGAAGAGAAGACCTGCGATGTCCCCGCTGTGCGCCGCCTGTACCCCGACGGCTCCGGTGGTCCGCGCGATGTCCCGGATGCGGTCGAGGTCCGGGATCGGCAGATGACGCTGGTTGATCTCCGTGCTGGCCGTGGCCACCGAGCCCAGCAGGGCCACGTCCTTCATCTGGATGGCCTCCCGGAGCATCGCCTGCAGCCGGGTGAAGAGGTCGATCTCGTCCTGCCCGTAGCGGGCCGGCGAGAGGGCCAGGGTGTCCACGCCCCGGCCGCCGCCCTCGGGGCGTGAGCCGAAGCCGAGGATCCGCATGGCCGGCATCCGGTAGCCGAAGTCCTCGATCACCGTGCCCTCGCGCTGGGCGAACAGGACGGTGGACTCCTCGAACATCAGGGAGTCGGACGCGGTCTCGGCGCGTACCGCGATCCGGGCCACTTCCTGCGGCGGCAGCGGGCTGACGAACGCGTCCTTCACCGCCCAGATGGCCGCGAGCACATCGCTCGTGGACGAGCCGAAGCCCCGGCACAGCGGTACGTCGCCGGTGAGGTCCAGATGACCGCCCGCCGGCTCGGCGCCCGGCGGTGTCACGGCACGGACCGCGAGTTCGGCTGCGCGCCGCGCCTTGCCCTTCCATTCCGGCGTGACGGTGACCTCGTCGCCGGGAGCGGGTATGAACGTGGCGCGAGTCGCGTGAATGGTGCAGGGAAGAGTGACGAGACCTCGGGTGAGCCCGCCGTCACCGGGAAACACGCCTTGCAGGATCTCGCCGTGGTGGACGGGGGCTGAAGCTACCCCGACACGCCAGCCGGAATGATCAACCATTTCCTTGACTTTCTGTTGCCGGGAGCCGTGGCCTGCGGATGGCCTCACGCTATGCAGGCCACGACCCGCCGCCCGGCGGCATGAGCGGCAGCACGCGGGCAATTCGGGATGCCGGAAAAGGCGGTGGCGCACGCGAAGGTGCCCGGGTCCGCCGTCGTGGCGGGCCCGGGCACCTGTGTGACCTCGGATCAGTGACGCACTCCTCGCAACTCCTCGGCCAGTACCTTTCCGATCTCGCGCAGCGGCTCGGCCGTGGTCATGTCCCAGTGCTCGCAGTCGATGTCGTGCTCCTCGACGCGGCCCCCGACATGGGGTGCCCAGGCGTCCGCGCCGCCCGTAGCGGCCGGGGTGCGGGCGGCGTTGAAGAACACCGCGTCGCCGCCGAACCGCCGCCGGGGAACGTACCGGTAGCGCATCTCCAGGTTGCCGGCCGTCGCGGCGACGACGGCGGCGGCCTGGTCGGGCTCCAGAGCGCCCAGGATCGCGTCCTCGGCGCGCAGCACGGCGGCCAGCTCCTCCGGGTCCGGGGCGGTGTCGGCGCACCGTACGTCGATTTCGGCGCCGCGGCCGCCGAGCAGCGCGGTCAGCACCTCCCGGCCGGTGATGGCGGGTGGCCGGAATCCTTCGGGCAGCGGGTAGGAGTCGAGCAGTGCCAGGAGGGCCACTTGCTCCCCCTGCTCCTCCAGTCCGGCCGCGATCGCGTGCGCCACCAGACCGCCGAACGACCAGCCGAGCAGGTGGTACGGGCCGTGGGCCTGGACCGAGCGGATCTCGGCCACATAGCCGGCCGCCATCTCCTCGATACCGGCCGGCCGGTCCGAGGGGCTGGTCAACTCCTTGGCCTGGAGCCCGATCAGCGGCCGTCGTCCGCCGATGTGCCGGAGCAGTCCGGCGTACGACCAGCTCATCCCGGAGACCGCGTGGACACAGAACAGCGGGGCCTCGGTGCCGGTGGCGGACGCGGCCCGGATGGGCAGCAGTGTCTCCATCGGGTCGCCGCCCGTGTTCGTGGCGATGTGCTCGGCGAGCAGCACGGGTGTCGGGTACTGGAACAGGTCCCGGATGGTGACGCGGGTGTCCCAGATGGAGCGGATCCGGCCGATCAGCCGGGTGGCGAGCAGGGAGTGGCCACCGAGCTGGAAGAAGTGGTCGTCGATGGTGACCGATGTCAGTCCCAGGACCTCCGCGAAGAGGCCGCACAGGACTTCTTCGGCCGGGGTGCGCGGCTCCCGGCCGCCGCCGGTGTCGGCCTGCTGCGGTTCGGGCAGCGCACGGCGGTCGAGCTTGCCGTTGACCGTCAGGGGGAGCGCCTCCAGCGGCACGATCGTGGCCGGAACCATGTACTCGGGCAGGGCCGCGACCGCGTGCCGGCGCAGCTCGGCCAGGTCCGAAGGGCTGCCCTCGGTGGGCACCACGTACGCCACCAGCCGTTTGTCACCGGGCCGGTCCTCGCGGATCAGCACCGCCACCTGGGCGAGGGAGGGGTGCCGCAGCAGCGCCGATTCGATCTCACCCGGCTCGATGCGGAAACCCCGCAACTTGATCTGCTGGTCGGCCCGGCCGAAATACTCCAGCGCACCGTCCTGGCTCCAGCGGGCCAGGTCGCCGGTGCGGTACATCCGCGAGCCGGGCGCACCGTGGGGGTCGGCGACGAACCGCTCCGCGCTCAGTGCGGGCTGTCCGATGTAGCCGTGGGCGAGGCCGTGTCCGGCGACGTAGAGCTCACCGGGGACGCCGGGCGGCAGCAGCCGGAGGTTCTCGTCCAGGACGTAGGCGTGCTTGCCGGCGATCGGCCGTCCGATCGGGATGGCGGGTGCCGGGCCCGTGAGGGTGTGGGTGGTGGTGAAGCCCATGCTCTCGGCCGGCCCGTAGCCGTTGACGAGGTGGAGGTGGGGGTGGTCGGCCAGTGCCTTGGCGGTGTGGGCGGGTGAGGCCGCCTCACCGGCGGTCATGGCCTCCTTGATCCGGGAGAAGACCGCCGGGTGCTCGTCGAGCATGTGGTTGAACAGGCTCGCCGACATCTGCAGGGTGGTGATTCCGTGCCGTTCCACCAGCTCCGCGATCTGGTGCGGGTCGGTGTGCTGGCCGGGTTGCAGGACGCAGACACCGCCGTGCAGGAGGGGTCCGAAGACCTCCAGGGCGAAGGCGTCCCAGGACACCGGAGAGCTCTGCAGGTAGGTCTGCCCGGGGCCGAAGTCCAGGTAGTCGGGGCCGATGAAGGTGGCGGCCAGCGCCCGGTGCGAGGCCGCGACGCCCTTGGGCACTCCGGTCGACCCGGAGGTGAACATCACGCAGGCGATGGATTCCGGGTGCCCGCCCGTCTCCACCGGGGTTCCCGGCAGGGCGCTGATCGTGGGGATCTCCGCGGTCAGGTCGACGAGGGTGGCCGGGGTCGTCAGGGCCGTCAGGTGGGCCTGGGTGACCAGCGCCGCCGGATCGGTCTGCCCGAGCACGGTGTTCAGCCGGTCGGCCGGGAACTGCGGGTCGAGCAGGGTGTATCCGGCCCCGGCCTTCAGGGCGGCGAGCAGGGTGGCGATCAGTTGCGGGGACCGCTCCAGGTGGATGACGACGATGCTGCCCGGGGTGACGCCGCGCGCGGTCAGGTGGCGGGCCAGCCGGTTGGACCAGATGTCCAGCTCCTGGTATGTGACCTGCTGTTCCTCGTGGACCAGCGCCACCTCGTGCGGGGTGCGGCCGGCCTGCGCCGTGAAGAGGGCGTCGAGCCCGAGGGCGGGCGCGGACGACTGCGCGCCGCTCCACTCCCGCAGCTGCGCCCGCTCGTTCCCGGACACCAGCTCCAGCTCCGCGAGGGGCAGATCGGGGGTGGCCACGGCGCCGGTGAGGAGCCGGACCAGGCGGTCCGCGGTGGCCTCGATGGTGCGTGCGTCGTACAGGTCGGTGGTGTACTCGATCAGGATGTCGAGGCCGTCGGGCCGGCCGTCGGCTGCGCGGCTCTCGGCGAACGCGAAGGTGAGGTCGAACTTGGCGACGGAGACCGGCGGGAAGGCGAACTCGCTCTCCAGCCCGGCCAGTCGGGGTGCCTCGTTGCTGGTGTCGCCGACGGTGAGCATGACCTGGAAGAGGGGGTGCCGGGCGGCGGTGCGCTCGGGGTTGAGTGCTTCGACCAGCCGGTCGAACGGCAGGTCCTGGTGGGCCCAGGCGGCGAGGTCGGTCTCCCGGACCCGGGTGAGCAGCTCGCGGAAGCTCGGGGCGCCGCTGGTGTCGGTGCGCAGGACGAGGGTGTTGACGAAGAAGCCCACGAGGTCGTCGAGCTTCTGGTCGGTGCGGCCGGCGACGGGTGAGCCGAGCGGGATGTCGTGGCCAGCGCCGGACCGGGACAGCAGGGTCGCCACGGCCGCCTGGGCCACCATGAACAGGGTGGTCCCGGTGTCCTGGGCCAGCGACATCAGGGCGGTGTGCAGCTCGGCGGGGCAGTGCACGGCGTGTGTGCGGCCGCGGTTGGAGGCGACGGCGGGGCGGGCGTGGTCCGCGGGCAGTGTGGCCTCCTCCGGCAGCTCGGCGAGCACCGCGCGCCAGTGGTCGAGCCGGCGTTCCTCGTCGCGTTCCAGGAGCCGTTGCTGCCAGAGGGAGTAGTCGGCGTACTGGACCGGCAGCGGCTCCCAGGCGGGGGCAGTGCCTTCGGTGCGGGCCTCGTAGGCGGTGGCCAGGTCGCGGAAGAGCGGTCCGTTGGACCAGCCGTCGGAGGCGATGTGGTGGATCACGAGCATGAGCACGTGATCCTCGGCCCCGAGGCTCAGCAGCTGTGCCCGGTAAGGGAGTTCGGCCGCCAGGTCGAAGGTCCGGCCGGCCTGCTCGGCCAGCCGCCCGGTGAGTTCCTCCTCGGTGGTGGTGATCAGGGGCAGGTCGGCGTCGGCCGGCGGAAGGATGTACTGGTGGGGGGTGCCCTCGTGGGCGGGGAAGACGGTGCGCAGACCCTCGTGGCGTGTGGTGACGTCGGTGAGGGCCAGCTGGAGGGCCCGGTGGTCGAGTGCGCCCTTGAGGCGCAGGGCGAGCGGAATGTTGTAGGTGGCGGACGGGCCTTCCATCTGGTCGAGGAACCACAGCCGCTGCTGTGCGGAGGAGAGCGGAATGATCTCCGGCCGCACCTCGGGCATCAGTGCCGGCCGCCGCTCCCCACTGCCCTCGGCCGCGATCCGCTCGGCCAGCTGCGCGACGGTCGCGTACTGGAACAGGTCCCTGATGGTGATCTCGGTCTCCCACACGGCCCGGATGCGGCTGATGAGGCGGGTGGCGAGCAGGGAGTGGCCGCCGCGGCGGAAGAAGTGGTCGTCGATGGTGACCGACGGCAGCCCGAGCACGGCCGCGAAGAGACCGCACAGGACTTCCTCGGCGGGTGTGCGGGGCGGGCGTCCTCCGGTGTCGGTGCTCTGCTGGGGTACGGGCAGGGCGCGGCGGTCGACCTTGCCGTTGGTGGTGAGGGGGATCTCGTCGAGGACGACGAAGGCGGACGGGACCATGTACTCCGGGAGTGCCCCGGCGATCTCGCGGTGCACCGCCTCGGTGTCGATGCGGGCGCCGTCGGCGGCGACGAGGTAGGCGACGAGACGCTTGTCGCCGGGACGGTCCTCCCGGACCACCACGGTCGCCTGTCCCACACTCTCGTGGGCGGTCAACGCGCTCTCGATCTCGCCGAGTTCGATGCGGAAGCCGCGGAGCTTGACCTGCTGGTCGGCGCGGCCGAGGTACTCGACCGAACCCTCGTGGTTCCAGCGGACCAGGTCACCCGTGCGGTACATCCGCGTGCCGGCCGGGCCGTACGGGTCCGCGACGAAGCGCTCCGCCGTCAGCGAGGCGCGGTTGAGGTAGCCCTGGGCCAGGCCGGCTCCCGCGATGTACAGCTCGCCGGGGGCACCCGGCGGAACCAGCCGCAGCCCTTCGTCGAGAACGTAGAGCCGGTGGTTGTCGAGGGGTTCTCCGACCGGGATGGCACCCGCGTAGTCCAGCGGACGGTGGATGCGGTGGGTGGTCGCGAAGGTGGTGGTCTCGGTCGGTCCGTAACCGTTGACGACGGTGGTGTCCGGGCAGTGGTCCATGACGCGGCGCACCGCCTCGGGCGGGACGACGTCACCTCCGGCCCACACCTCATGGACTCCGGCGAAGGCCTCGGGTGCCTCCTCCGCCATGACGCGGAAGAGACCTGCGGTCATCCAGAGTGCGGTGATCCGGTGTTCGGACAGCAGCCGTTGGTAGTCGGCGGGGGCGAGATGGCCGCGCGGTGCCACCACGACGGTGCGGCCGTTCAGCCACGGCACCCAGATCTCGTACGTCGAGGCGTCGAACGCCATCGCGGAGTGGAAGAGCACCCGGGTGTGATTGCCGTTCGCGTACATCGTCTGCGCCGCCAGATCCGCGACATTGCGATGCGTGACCGCAACACCCTTCGGAACCCCCGTCGAGCCCGACGTGAACATCGCGTACACCGGCTGGTCGGGGTGGATGGTGTGTGCCGGTGCGGTGGCGGGCAGCAGGTCGAGTTCGGTGGTGTCGCCCAGGACGACGACCTGTGCGTCGGAGTCCAGGACGACCTGGTGGTCGGAGAGGGCCTGGTCGGTGAGCAGGACCGGTGCCCGGGTGTCGGCCAGGATCTGGACGAGCCGGCTGTCGGGGTCGGTGGTGTTCAGCGGGGCGTACACGGCGCCTGCCTTCACCACGGCGAGCAGCGCGGTGAGCAGGTCGGTCGAGCGCTCCATGAGGACGGCGACCACGTCGTGCCGCTGCACTCCGGCGTTGATGAGGTGGTGGGCGAGCCGGTTGGTGACCTCGTCGAGTTCGGCGAAGGTCAGATCGTGGTCCTCGTCCACCAGGGCTGTCGCGTCCGGGGTACGGGCGGCCTGCGCGGCGAACAGCTCCGCCAGGCTCATTTCGCAGGTGCCGGTGGCGGTGCCGCTGCGCTCCTCCAGGAGCAGCCGGCGCTCGTGCTGGCCGAGCAGGTCGAGGACCGGGAGCGGGGTGTCGGGCGAGGTGACCACGGCCTCCAGCAGCCGGTTCAGCCGGGCCATGAGGGCGTCGATCGTCCGGGCGTCGTAGAGGTCGGTGGCGTACTCGATGGTGATGTCCAGGCCGTCCGGCCGGCCGTCGCGGGTGCGGTGCTCGGCGAAGCCGAAGGTCAGGTCGAACTTGGCGATCTGCAGGGCGCTGTACTCGGTACGGGCGTCGAGCCCCGGGAAGCCGATGACGTCGGACCCGGCCTCGCCCATGGTGAGCATCACCTGGAAGAGCGGGTGACGGGAGGCGGAGCGCTCGGGGTTCAGCACCTCGACCAGCCGGTCGAAGGGCAGGTCCTGGTTGTCCCAGGCCGCCAGGTCCGTCTTGCGGACCCGGGAGAGCAGGTCGCGGAAGCTCGGGTCGCCGCTCAGGTCCGTGCGCAGCACCAGTGTGTTGACGAAGAAGCCGACCAGTCCGTCGAGTGCCTCGTCGATGCGCCCCGACACCGGGGAGCCGATCGGGATGTCGGGTCCGGCCCCGGAGCGGGACAGGGCGGTCGCCACGGCGGCCTGGACAGCCATGAACAGTGTGGCGCCGGACTCCCGTGCGAGGTGGGTCAGACCGATGTGGAGCTCGGCCGGCAGGTGTACGTCGCAGGTGGCGCCCACGTACGAGGCGGAGGCCGGGCGCGGACGGTCGGCCGGCAGGGTGGCCTCCTCCGGCAGTTCGGCCAACGCCTTGCGCCAGAAGTCCAGTTGGCGGGCTCCGGCACTGTCCGGGTCGTCGCCCTCACCGAGCAGTTCCTGCTGCCAGAGGGTGTAGTCGGCGTACTGGACCGGCAGCGGCTCCCAGCCGGGCGCAATGCCCTGGGCGCGGGCCTCGTAGGCGGTGGCGAGGTCCTGGAGCAGAGGCGCGGTCGAGCCGCCGTCCGACACGATGTGGTGCATCACGATGAGCAGGACGTGCTCCTGCTCGCCCAGGGCGATCAGGCGTGCCCGGACCGGCAGGTCCACCGCGAGGTGGAAGACCTGGGCGGACTCCTCGGCGAGCACGGCCGGGAGCGTCGCGGCGTCGGCCGGGATGATCTCCAGGGCGAGCTCCACGTCCTCCTCGGCGAGGATGTGCTGGTACGGGGTGCCGTCCTGGTCGGGGAAGAGGGTGCGCAGGCTCTCGTGTCTGCCGACCACGTCCAGGAGCGCCGACTGGAGTGCCGGGCGGTCGAGTTCACCGTTCAGCCGCACGGCGAGCGGGATGTTGTAGGTGGTGGACGGCCCTTCCATCTGGGCGATGAACCAGAGCCGCTGCTGGGCGAATGACAGGGGAATCACTTGGTCACTCCCATCCGGCGCATCGGCCGAAGTCTGGGCCGGGCGGCCTCGGCGCCGTCGAGCTTCTCGACGAGCGTGGCCACGATCGGGTTTTCGAAGAGGGTCGCCACGGAGAGCTCGACCCCGAGGACGGTGCGGATCCGGCCGGCGAGCCGGGTGGCGAGGAGCGAGTGACCGCCGAGGTGGAAGAAGTGGTCGTCGATGGTGACCGACGGCAGTCCGAGGATCTCCGCGAAGAGACCGCACAGGACTTCTTCCTTGGCGGTGCGCGGTGCGCGCCCGGTGGTTTCGTTGCTGAACTGCGGGGCGGGCAGGGCGCGTCGGTCGACCTTGCCGTTGACGGTGAGAGGGATCTCGTCGAGGACGACGAAGGCGGACGGGACCATGTACTCGGGCAGCAGCCCGGACACCTGCCGCTGTACGTCCTCGGGTTCGATCCGGGCGCCTTCCTCGACGGTGAGGTAGGCGACGAGGCGCTTGTCGCCGGGCCGGTCCTCGCGGACGACGACGGTGGCCTGGGCCACGCCCGGCCGTCCGGCGAGGACGGTCTCGATCTCGCCCGGCTCGATGCGGAAGCCGCGGAGCTTGACCTGCTGGTCGGCGCGGCCGAGGTACTCGACCGAACCCTGGTGGTTCCAGCGGACCAGGTCGCCGGTGCGGTACATCCGTGTACCGGCCGGGCCGTACGGGTCGGCCACGAAGCGGTCGGC
>NZ_FPJO01000027.1:71783-74467 GCF_900119365.1 Streptomyces atratus | reverse complement strand
CTCCCGCCCACACCTCACGCACCCCGGCGAAGGCCTCCGGAACCTCCTCCGCCATCACCCGGAACAGACCCGCCGTCAGCCACAGCGAGCTGATCGCGCGCTCGGTCAGCAGCCCGCCCAGGGTCCCGGGGTCGAGGTAGCCCGGGGGCGCCACCACGACCGCTCCCCCGTTCAGCCACGGCACCCAGATCTCGTGGGTGGAGGCGTCGAAGGTGTGCGGTGAGTGGAAGAGCACCCGGGTGTGGCTGCCGTTCGCGTACATGGTCTGCGCGGCCAGGTCCGCCACGTTGCGGTGGGTGACCGCGACCCCCTTCGGGACCCCCGTCGAACCCGAGGTGAACATCACGTACAGCCACTGGTCGGGGTGGGCGCCGGGTGCCGGTGGTGTGGCGGGGAGGTGGGAGAAGTCGGCGGTTCCGTCGAGCACGACGGTCTCGGCCGCGGTCCGGGCCACGATCGGGTGATCGGCCAGCGCGCGGTCGGTGAGCAGGACCGACGCCGCGGTCTCGGTGAGGATGTGGAGCAGCCGGGTGTCGGGGTCCGCGGTGTTGAGCGGGGCGTAGACACCGCCGGCCTTGACCACCGCGAGGAGCCCGGTGAGCAGGTCCGACGACCGCTCCATCAGGACGGCGACGACGCTCTCCGGCCGGACACCGAGGCCCACCAGGTGATGGGCCAGCCGGTTGGTGTCCGCGTCCAGCTCCGCGTAGGTCACCTCTCGGTCGCCGTCGACCAGGGCGATCGCGTCCGGGGTACGGGCGGCCTGTGCGGCGAACAGCTCCGCGAGGCCCGCGCCCCAGGAGCCGGTGACCGCGCCGTTCCATCCCTCCAGGAGCTGGCGGCGCTCGTCGGGGCCGATGAACTCCAGCTCTCCGACCGGGATTTCGGGGTGTGCGGCAGCGTCGCCGAGCAGCCGGACCAGCCGGTCGGCGACCGCCTCGACGGTACCGGCGTCGTACAGGTCGGTGGCGTACTCGACCCTGATGTCCAGTCCACCGGGGCGGCCCTCAGCCGTGCGGTGTTCATGGAAGGAGAAGGTCAGGTCGAACTTGGAGATCTCCAGGGTAGTGAAGCCCGACTCGGCGGTGATTCCCGGGAGTTCGAGGGTCGGGGTGAGTGCCTCCTGGAGGGTGAGCACCACCTGGAAGAGGGGGTGCCGGGCGGTGGAGCGCTCGGGGTTGAGGGTCTCCACCAGCCGGTCGAAGGGCAGGTCCTGGTGGGCCCACGCCGCGAGATCGGCCTCCCGGACCCGGGAGAGCAGGTCGCGGAAGCTCGGGTCGCCGGTCAGGTCCGTGCGCAGCACCAGCGTGTTGACGAAGAAGCCGACCAGGTCGTCCAGGGACTGCTCCGAACGGCCCGCGATCGGGGCGCCGATCGGGATGTCGTCGCCCGCGCCGGAGCGGGACAGTGCGGTGGCGACGGCGGCCTGGGCCACCATGAACATCGTGCTGCCGGTCTCCCGGGCCAGTCGGGTCAGCGCGTCGTGCAGCTCCGCGGGTACGTGGACGCTGTGGGTGGAGCCACGGTAGGTGGCGACCGCCGGGCGCGGACGGTCGGCCGGCAGGGTGGCCTCGTCGGGCAGACCGTCCAGTGTGTGGCGCCAGAACTCCGCCTGCCGTTCCCCGTCCACCGCGAGCAGCTCCTGCTGCCAGAGGGTGTAGTCGGCGTACTGGACCGGCAGCGGCTCCCACGCGGGGGCGGTGCCCTCGGTGCGTGCCGTGTAGGCGGCCGTCAGATCGCGCAGCAGCGGGGTGGTGGACCAGCCGTCGGAGGCGATGTGGTGCATCACCACCAGCAGGATGTGCTCCTGGTCGCCGAGTGCGAACAGGGTGGCGTGGACCGGCAGTTCGGCCTCGAGGTCGAAGCTGCGGGCGGCGTACGCGCCGAGCTCCGCCTCCAGTGTGGCCTCGGTCGCCGCGAGGACGGGCAGTTCCACCCGGACCTCGGCTGCCGGCAACTGCCACTGGTAGGCGGCGTCGTCCGCCATCCCGAAGAGGGTGCGTAGCGACTCGTGCCGCACCACCAGGTCGGTGAGCGCGAGCTGGAGGGCCTGCGGGTCGAGTGCGCCGGTGAGGCGCAGGGCCAGCGGAATGTTGTACGTCGCCGAGGGCCCCTCCAGGTGGTGCAGGAACCACAGCCGCTGCTGGGCCGAGGAGAGAGGCACCCTCTCGGGCCGCACCGCTTCCCGCAGTGCGGGCCGCTGCACGGCGTCCCCGCCCGCTTCCACACCCGCTTCCACGAACTCGGCCAGTGAGGCCACCGTCGGCCCCTGGAAGAGGTCCCGGACGGTGATCTGGGCACCGAAGGTCTGCCGGATGCGGCTGATGAGACGGGTGGCGAGCAGGGAGTGACCGCCGAGGTGGAAGAAGTGGTCGTCGATGGTGACCGACGGCAGTCCGAGGACCTCCGCGAACAGACCGCACAGGACTTCCTCGCCCGGTCCCCGGGGCGCGCGCCCGGTGGTTTCGTTGCTGAACTGCGGGGCGGGCAGGGCGCGGCGGTCGACCTTGCCGTTGACGGTGAGAGGGATCTCGTCGAGGACGACGAAGGCGGACGGGACCATGTACTCCGGGAGCGTGCCGGCGATCTCGCGGCGCACCGCCTCGGTGTCGATCCGGGCGCCGTCGGCGGCGACGAGGTAAGCGGCGAGGCGCTTGTCGCCGGGCCGGTCCTCCCGGACCACG
>NZ_FPJO01000027.1:0-70848 GCF_900119365.1 Streptomyces atratus | reverse complement strand
GCTTCGACCAGGCGGTCGAAGGGCAGGTCCTGGTGGCTCCAGGCGGCCAGATCCGTCTCCCGGACCCGGCCCAGCAGCTCACGGAAGCTCGGGTCGCCACTGATGTCCGTACGCAGGACGAGCGTGTTGACGAAGAAGCCGACGAGGTCGTCGAGCGCCTGATCCGTACGGCCGGCGATCGGCGAGCCGAGCGGGATGTCGTGGCCCGCACCGGAGCGGAACAGCAGCGTCGACACCGCCGCCTGGGCCACCATGAACACCGAGGCGCCCGACTCGCGCGCCAACTCCGTGAGCGAGGAGTGCACGTCCTCGGAGAGGTGCACGGTGTGGGTGGCGCCCCGGTAGGAGACGACGGCCGGCCGCTGCCGTACGGCGGGCAGGGTGACCTCCTCGGGGAGGTCAGCCAAAGTGCGGCACCAGTAGTCGAGTTGGCGGGAGGCGACGCTCTCCTGGTCCGCCGGTTCACCGAGCACGTCGCGGTGCCAGAGCGCGTAGTCCGCGTACTGGGCGGGCAACGGCCCCCAGGCGGGGCGCTCACCGCGCGAGCGGGTCGCGTAGGCGGTACTCAGGTCGCGCATGAGCGGCTGGTAGGACCAGCCGTCGGAGACGATGTGGTGCATGACCACCAGGAGTACGTGGTCCTGCTCGCCCAGGCTGAACAGCCGTGCGCGGAACGGCAGATCGGCCGACAGGTCGAAGAAGCGCTCGGACTCCTCGGTGAGCAGTGCGGCGACACCGTCCTCGGTCGCCGGGGTGACCGGCAGCTCCACCCGGATGCTGTCGGCGGGCAGGATCCGCTGGCAGGTCTGTCCCTCGGCCTGACCGAACACGGTGCGCAGGCTCTCGTGCCGCCCCGCGACATCGGTGAACGCGGCCTCCAGGGCGGCGACATCGAGCTCGCCCCGCACCCGGACGGCGAGCGGGATGTTGTACGTCGCCGACGGGCCCTCCAGCTGGTCGAGGAACCAGAGGCGTTGCTGCGCCGCCGAGAGCGGCAGCGGCTCCGGGCGCTCCTGGGCGGTCAGCGCCGGGCGGGCGGACTCGCCGCCGCCGGTGGCGACGTACTCGGCGAGCAGCGCGACGGTCGGGCACTCGAAGAACTGCCGCAGCGTCAGCTGGACGTCGAGCGTGGTGCGCACCCGGCTGACCAGCCGGGTCGCCAGCAGCGAGTGGCCGCCGGAGGTGAAGAAGTCGTCGTCGATGCCGATCGACGGCAGGCCGAGGGAGTGGGCGAAGAGGCCGCAGAGGACTTCCTCGACGGGGTTGCGCGGGGCCCGGCCGCCTGGTGCCGCGCCGACCCGGGGGGCGGGCAGTGCGCGCCGGTCCAGCTTGCCGTTCGGGGTCAGCGGCAGGGTTCCCATCGGGACGACCGCCGAGGGCACCATGTACTCGACGAGCTCCTCGGCCGCGTACCGGAGGAGTCCGGCCCCGTCCAGGACGCCTTCCTCAGCGGGTACGGCGTAGGCCACCAGGCGCTTGTCGCCGGGCCGGTCCTCGCGGACGATGACGGCGGCCTGGGCGACGGAGGGGTGGCGGACCAGCACGGTCTCGATCTCGCCGAGCTCGATGCGGTTGCCGCGCAGCTTGACCTGCTGGTCCGCGCGGCCCAGGAACACGATCTCGCCGTGCTCGTTCCAGGCGGCCAGGTCGCCGGTGCGGTACATGCGGCTGCCGGCCGGTCCGTACGGGTCGGCGGTGAAACGCCCGGCGGTCAGGGCGGGCAGCCGGCCGTAGCCCTGGGCGAGGTGCGGCCCCGCGACGTAGAGTTCGCCGGTTTCGCCCGGGGCGGTGTGGCGCAGCTCGGCGTCCAGGACGTACATGGCGGTGTTCGCCATCGGGATGCCCAGGTGCAGCCGGTCGAGGGTGCGCACCTCGGGGGTGAAGGCCTGGTAGCTGCAGAAGACGGTCGCCTCGGTGGGGCCGTAGACGTGCACGAACGTGGTGTCCGGGCAGTGGTCGAGGGCCCGTTGGAGGGCGGTGGCGGACAGCACGTCGCCGCCGGTCCAGATCTCGCGCAGCTGCCCCAGGGCGTCGATCGCCTCGCTGGCCAGGGCGTCGAAGAGGGCGGTCGTGAAGTAGGCGGCGGTCGCCCCGTAGCGGGTGATGGCGTCGGCCAGCTCGCCGATGTCGATCTTCGGGGCGGACAGTACGACGGCCAGTCCGCCGCGCAGCAGCGGTACCCACAGCTCGTAGGTGGAGGAGTCGAAAGGCAGCGGCGAGTAGGCGAGCACCCGCTCGTGGGCCGCGGCGCCGAAGCCCGGATCCAGGGCCAGTTCGACCACGTTGCGGTGGGTGTTGACGACGCCCTTGGGGGTGCCGCTGGAACCGGAGGTGAACATCATGTACAGCGCCTGGTCCGGGTGGACCGTGACATCGGGTGCGGTGGTGGCCGTGTCGGCCGTGGCGCTCGTGTCGTCGAGCCGCAGGGCGGGCAGGTCGCCCGCGAAGCCGGTCTCCCCGGCCGGACGGTCGGTCACCAGGAGGGTGGCCCCCGTGTTGGAGAGGATCCAGCCGAGGCGCTCCTCGGGCTGGCGGGGGTCGAGGGGGACGTACACCCCGCCGCTCTTCATCACGGCGAGGACGGTGATGACGTAGGCGAAGGAGCGGTCGAAGAGGAGGCCGACCGCGTCGCCGGGCCGTACGCCCTCGGCGACGAGCCGGTGCGCGAGGGCGTTGGCCGCGCCGTCCAGCTCCCGGTAGGTGAGACGGCGGTCCTCGCGGACGAGGGCGACGGCGTCCGGGGTGCGGGCGGCCTGCGCGGTGAAGAGAGTGTGCAGCGCGCCCACGGGCAGGTTCTCGGCCGTGTCGTTGTACGTGGCGACGTGCGCGGGGACGCCGACGCCGGGGGAGAGAGCTGGATCGGTTTGCGGCTGGAACATCTCGACACCTTCTCGGTAGCTCGGATCTCGTGGTCTCGCGGCGTGCCGGGAGACCGACGGAGCCACGGTGGATGACGTGCAATGGGTGCGAAGCGGGGTGGTTGAGCGGGGGGATCAGCCGGTACGGGAACCCGTCGCGGCGTCGGCCGGCAGCAGGACGTCGTCCGCTTCCAGGGCGTTGACGTGGTACTTGCCGACGGAGCTGATCAGCAGTCGGAGTTCGAGGGCGATGGACTCGACCAGCCGGACCAGGCCGGCCTCGGCGTCCTCGTCCACGGCGAGCAGTGCGGCCCGGCCGAGGCCGACGGCGCGGGCGCCGAGCGCCAGCGCCTTCACGGCTCTGGTGCCTTCCCAGATGCGCCCGCTGGCGAGCAGGCAGTGGCCGGTGCGGCCGATGCGGGTGAGGCACTCGCCGAGCGGGAGCCCGACTTGGCCGAGGAAGGCGCTCGGCGCCCAGGCGGTGCCGCCCTCCGCGCCGTCCACGGTGACGGAGTCCGCGCCGGCCGCCCAGGCGGTGGCCGCGGCGAGGGCGATGTCGCGCCCGGGGTGCAGCTTCACCCACACCTTCACGCGGGGGAAGTTGTTCCGCATCAGCCGGATCTGCTGGCGCAGGATCTCCTCGGTGAAGGTGCCGGGGCTGCTGATCCGCAGCACCGAGTCGCTGTCGGCGCCGAACACCTCGTCCATGGCGTACTGTTCGGCGACCCGGTCGCCGGCCTCGCGGCCCAGGACGGTGAGACCGCCGAGCCCCGGCTTGGCACCCTGGCCGACCTTCAGCTCGAAGGCGAGCCGGCCGGTGGCCAGCAGCGGCTCGGACACCGGGTCGCTGTAGACCAGGTTCCACACCTCGGCGTCCGCGTCCTCGGTGGACTGCTGCACCACCACGCCGCCGTGCTCGTCGTCGGCGGCGGCCGTGTAGGCGGCGATCCGGCCGAGCAGCGGGGAGGCCGCGGAGTCGGCGGCGGCGCGGTAGCCGTTGACCGGCACCACGTTCTCCCCGACGACCATCGGGATGCCGAGCCGTCCGGCCTGGCGTCCGGCAGCCTCGCCCAGGTCGTGGCTGGCGACCTGGGTGGAGCCGAACGCGGACACGTAGAGCGGCAGCCGGGAGGTGAACCCGCCGAGCACTGTGTCCAGTTCGACGTCCGTGTAGAGCGGTTCACGGGCCAGGTCGATGAGCTTCTTCAGCCGCTCCGGCATGAACACCGGGGGGACGATCCTGGCGCGTTCCAGCAGGTCGTACGGGTCCTGGCCGACCGGGACCGCGCCCAGCATGCTGCTGCCGTAGGACTCCAGCGCGGGGAAGACGCCGGCCGCTCCGGCCCTGGCCCGGTGCCGCACCTGTTCCTCGGGGAAGCCCGAGGCGCTCAGTACCGTGCTCATGCCGACGTCACTCCGGGGAGCTTCGGGTAGGCGCTGGCCTCCCAGGCGGCGGTGCGACCGGTGACGTACCGGGTGAAGCGCTCCAGACCGATGCCGAAGCCGGAGCTGGCGGGGATGCCGCGGCGGGCCAGGTCGAGGTACCAGCCGTACTTCGCGGGGTTCTCGCCGGTCTCGCGCATCCGGGTGACCAGGGCCGCGTAGTCGTGCTCGCGCTCGCTGCCGCTGGCCAGTTCACCGTAGCCCTCGGGGGCGATCAGGTCGAAGTTGCGCAGGACGCCGGGGCGGTCGGTGTCCTCCTGGTCGTAGAAGCCCCGCGAGCCCTTGGGGTAGTCGACGACGAAGAACGGGCGGCTGGTCTTGGCTGAGAGGATCTCCTCGCCCTCCCAGTCGATCTCGGCGCCCGGGTCCTGCGGGTGGCCGAGCGCGACCAGGTCGGCGGTGGCCTCCTTGTGCGTGGTGCGGTCGAACGCCCCCTGGACCACCTCCCGGAAGGCGTCCCGGTCCCGGCCGAGGAGCTCCAGGTCCCCCGGCATCTCGCGGACGACCTCATCGACGACATGGGCGACGAGCCGCTCGGCGAGCTCCATCGCGTCCTCGCGGCGGGCGTCGCGGATCTCCACGTCGATCTGGTGGAACTCGGCGAGATGGCGGTGCGTGACGGCCGTCTCCAGCGGTTCCAGGCGGACGTTGGGCGCGATGTAGAAGATCTTGTCGAAGGCCGGCAGCGATGCCTGCTTGTAGAGGATCGCGCTGGTCATCAGCTTGTACTTGTGGCCGTAGAAGTCGACGTCCACCTGCTTGGAGCCCCGGATGCCCGGGTCGGTGACCGGTCCGATGACCGGCGGCAGCAGCTCCTGGAACCCCTGCGCGGTCAGGAAGGCCCGGGTCGCCGCGAGCATGCGGCTCTGCACCCGCAGCGTGGCACGGGTCGGCTCGGCGATCAGGTGCTGGTCGGGAGAGGCCGGGAACGAGGGCGCGACGCGGCCGTGGGACTCGGCGATCGTGCTGGTCATGGTGCTACCTCCTGGGTGTGCTGCCGATGGGCCGCCGGGCGACGGGCCGCCGTGGGGAGCGAGGGGCGGGAAGCGGACGGGGGAACGGTGCGGTCGTGCCGGCGCTGTACGAACGACAGGGCGTCGAACAGCCCGGCGGCGGTGAGCCGCCGGCCGCGGTCGCGGACGGGCCCGAGGGGCATCGCCCCGATCTCGGACCAGGTGAGGCGGCCTGACCCGTCGATATGACTCCGGGTGCGGCCCGCGTTGTCGGGGTGCAGGCAGTAGGGGACGTCGAGGTATCCGCGGGCGAAGGCCTTCAGCAGGGCCTGGCCCAGGTCGTCGTCCAGGTTCAGCACGGCGTCCACCAGGGCACGGGCCTCCGCGTAGACGGCGTTGTCCGCGGGGTCGGTGTGCGGGACAGGAGCGTTCCCGGGCCGGGCACCGGTCGCCGTGCGGTGCCGGGCGGCGGCCCGTGCGGCGACCCGCAGGGCCTCGACGTTCTCCGCCACGGTCGGGATGCGGTGCGCCTCGGCCGCGGTCTTCACGATCAGCCGGGCCGCCCCGGTCTCCACGGCCAGTTCGGCCGACCGTTCCAGGAGTTCCAGGGACCCGTGCCGGGTCTGCGGGTAGAGGCCCATGTAGGTGTAGAGGACGATGTGCCAGTCGGTGTCCGGCAGGAACTCGCCGGCCAGGCGGTGCAGTGCGTGCATCGCGTCGCGGTCCTGGTCCGCGTTGGTCTGCTGGGCGTAGCTGAGCGAGATGCTGCGCAGCCCCGCCCGGTGGAAGAAGAGCGCCTCCAGCGCGCTGATGGCGACGAGCAGCCCGGGCGGGCAGAGCTGGCCGAGCATGCAGCCGCCGAAGGTCTCCAGGTGTGGTTCCGCGCCGGTGCCGCGCAGTCCGGCCAGGAAGTCGCAGGCCTCCTGCCAGTTGCGCACGGAGTCCAGGAGCGGGGTGCGTCCGTAGGGCAGGCAGTAGGAGACCGGGCCGCCCTCCGTCGCGTCCAGGCCGAGCCTGGCCAGCGCGGAGACGATGCGCTGGGGGCGGGCCGAGCCGTGCCGGATCTGCACCGGGAAGCCTGCGTCCCGGACGCCGTCGAGGACCCAGCGCGAGGTGTGCGGGCTGTAGGAAGTGATCGGGAATCCGTTGAGCGGGACGCCGCCGTTCAGGGCGCGGGCCGCGGACGCCTCGTCGTTGACCCGGGTGTAGCTGTCGATCGTCATGGTGCCGACGACCGCGTTCGCCGCTCCTTTGGTGGCCAGCAGGCCGGCCCTCATCAGTGCGGGGTCGGAGAAGCCCATGCGGGGCTGGACCACGAGTGTTCCGCGGGCCTGCGCCCCGGCGACGAAGCGGCCGAAGGAGAGCGGTCGCCGGTGCACCGTGGTGCGGCTCCCGGGAGCTGCGTCCTGCACCGGCGCGGTCATCGTTCCACCTCCTTGGGAAGCGAGTCGACGTAGGACTCGAAGGCGGCGATGTCGACGCCGTCCTGGAAGACCGCGTCGAACCCGGCTCTCATGAGGGCGTCGGCCTCTTCCTCCCCGGCTCCGGACACGCCGAGCTTGCCGCCGATGACCGCGGGCAGGCCGGTCAGCTCCCAGCGCGACCGGATGGCTCCGATCAGCGGCTCGGCGTCGTTGAAGCCGTGCCCGTTGACGCTGCTGACGACCAGGAGGTCGGGCTGGAACTTGCAGCAGGACTCGACGATCTCGTCCTCGGGCACACAGGAACCCAGATTGACGACCTTGTGCCCGAGGTCTTCGAGCAGCAGTTGGATGTAGATGAGATTCCAGGTGTGAGCATCGGATTGCAGTCCGGTGACAACAACATCCAGCGGCCCGGATCGATGACGAGCCGCCCATTCCGCAGGCTTCATTGTTCGCTTCGTCCACATCATTGGATGACAAGGGGAGAAAGAGATCCAGGCTTGCCCGGAACTCCCTTTCGGCCACAACCGTAGATTCGCTCCGGAGGCGTTTCCGGCGTGAGCGGCGGCAACTGGGCGGCAGCAGGGGAGCAGTTGGCCGCGAGCCCGGTGCCGGGCGGTCTGCGGGGCGTGAGACTGGCGGCACTGCACCCGCAGAATTCAGCGCCCGGCCCCGTGCAATCCGCCGGCGAAAGACCGAGGAGTCATGACATGGCAGAGACCGGCCACAGCGTCCGTGCGGCGGACGTGCTCGCGGACGTCCTGGCGGAGGTACGGGAACGGGTCGACCGGAGGGAGGCGCTCGGCGAGGCCCAGGTCGCCGTGCTCGAAGCCGCGGTGACCATCGTGCGTGCGGGCCAGCCCGGGTTCGAGGTGATGCCGGTGGAGCGTTCGGAGCTGGTGCGCGAGGCGCTCGGGGCGGTGCGCGCGGCCACCGTGGCGACCGGGGTCGCCCTCACCTACGCACATCAGACGGCCCGCGTGCTCGCCTGATCCCGCGGTCCGTGGTGCCGCCGATCTGCCTGGACTTCTGCCCGGCGAACCGGTCCGCGGCTCCTAGCATTTGTTGCAGCAGAAACACTCAGACACACCTGACGACATTCACGTAAAACATCGTCCAACCGAGGTGGAAATCATGGCAACCAACCCGTTCGAGGACTCCCAGGGCCGCTATGTAGTGCTGGCCAACGAAGAGGGTCAGTATTCGCTGTGGCCGGCCCGGATCCAGCAGCCGGCGGGCTGGGAACTGGTGAAGGACGAGGGCAGCAAGGAGGAGTGCGGAGAATTCATCGAGGCGAACTGGACCGATATGCGGCCGCGTTCGGTGGTTGCGGCAATGGGTGGCTGACCCCATCGGTTGTCCCGGCCCTGGAGGGCGGGTGCGAGGCGCGGCACATGCCCTCCGCACCCGCCCTTTTCCGTCCCCGCCTCTCTCGTACGGCGTACGGAGCGGGCTCCCGTATCCGGGACATGCGGAACGCTCCCGGCGGACACGGGTGGTCTCGGTCGTGAACCCGTGTACGCCAGGAGCCGATGGTGCGGGTGATCAGGTGGTGCCGGTGGCCGTGGTGCGGCCGGTCAGTCCTGGATGCCCCGTACGCACCACTCCAGGACCGCCGCGGCGGCGGTCATCTTGTGGTGGGCCTGCCGCCAGGCCCGGCTCGACGGGCCGTCGAGCACCTCGTCGGTGACCTCCTCGCCGCGGACCGCGGGCAGGTCGTGCAGGAAGACGGTGCGCGGGCCGGAGAAGCGGTCCAGGAACGCGCGGTCGATCCGGAAGCCGTCGAAGTCCTTGAGCCAGTCGGGGTTCTCCTTCGTCACGCCCATGGTCTGCCACCGGCTGGTGTACACCGCGTCGACCGGCTCCTCGACCTCGTCGGCCGTCACGACCTGGCTCACCAGGGCCTTGCCGCCGCTGAGTTCGGCCGCCAGGTCCAGGGTCTCCTTGGGCACCTCGTATCCCGCCGGGCACAGCAGGGTGAGGCGCAGGCCGGGGGCGAGGGCCGCGGCGAGCGCGAGGGCCGCGCCCGAGCTGTTGCCCTCGCCGACGGCAAGCAGGTGCAGACCGTCGAGCGAGCCGAACTCCTCGGCCAGGGTGGCGAGATCGGCGATGGCCTGGGTCGGGTGTTCGTCCAGGCTCAGGGCGTTGACGACGGCCAGGTCCTCGCTGCTGCCGAGCCGGCGGATCTCCTCCACGTCCCCGTTGGTGCGTACGACGAGGGCGTCCAGGTACTGCCCGAGCACCCGGGCGGTGTCCTCGACCGTCTCGCCGGTGGTGAGCTGCAGCTCGTTCGGACCGAAGGTGATCACATCGGCGCCGAGGCGGGTCGCCGCGCTCCAGAAGGATGTCCGGGTCCGCGTCGAGGACTTGCGGAAGTAGAGACCTACTTGGCGTCCGGCCAGCGGCTTCGGCACGATGCCGTCGCGGCCGAACGTGACGGCACGCCGGACGAGGTGGTCCAGCTCGGCGGGCGTGAGGTCGGCGAGGGAGATCAGGTTGCGCATGGGTGAGGTGCCTTTCACGAGGACGGGAACGGGGAACGGGAGGCCCCGGGTGACGCGGCGGGGCGGAGGGGCACGGAGGGAGGGGCGGAGGCTCCCCGGCCGGGGAGGCGCGGGAGCCTGCCCGCGCTTCCTGGCGGGGCGGCCGTCATTCGGCCAGGGCGGCGGCGAGAGCGGCGGGTGCCGACTCCTGCTCGGCGTCGAGCACCGCGCGGACCAGGTTGAGCACGGTGAAGCCCACCGGGTCGCCGGCCGTCGTGGGGAGCCTGCGGATCAGGCCGCGGACCAGCAGGGCATGCACGTCACGGGCGGTCTCGGCCAGGGAGGTGCCGCAGGCCCGCGCGGCTCCGTCCACCGTCCACGGGTCCTCCAGCGTCGCCAGTGCGCGGAGCAGACCGGCGGCCTGCGGGTCGAGCCCGGTCACGGCGGCGGTGAGCCGCTCGCCCAGGGTGGGACCGGCGGCGGGATCGGCGGGCGTCACCCCGTCGAGCAGGACCAGCGGTGTGGTGCGGGCGATGTCCAGGAGCTGCTTCGGGGAGTACAGCAGCAGCCACGAGGCGGCGGCCTCCAGCGCCTGCGGCATGCCGTCCAGGGCCCGGCAGATGTGGGCCACGGTGGTGACGACGGAGTCGGTGGGGAGGAAGTCGGGCCGCATGTAACTGA
Source organism: Streptomyces atratus (assembly GCF_900119365.1). GTDB lineage: Bacteria > Actinomycetota > Actinomycetes > Streptomycetales > Streptomycetaceae > Streptomyces > Streptomyces atratus_B. Next base: position 61,006 of record NZ_FPJO01000027.1, on the reverse strand, counting down.
CATGGGAGAGCGTCAGTTCTACGGCCTGCCGGTCCGCGACGAGGGAGCCGCCCACCGGCTCGGCGGCGAGATCGGCGGCGGTCGGCACCGCGAGCGGAGCCAGTGGCAGCAGCCGGCCGCCGGGCAGCTGCACCGGCCGGTCGGTGGTGGTGAGTATTTTCAGGCGCTCGCAGGCGCGCAGCAGACTCAGCAGGCGAGGGGTGACAGATGGTGACGCATCGTGACCATCCAGCACGATCAAGGTCGCCTTGGACCCTATGAGCGCGGCCAGTTCCTCGAATTCCTCGCCGTCGCGGACGAGTGCGCGCACCCATCCGGTCACGGTCGCCTGCGGATTGTTGGGGTCCGCCGCGGTGCTCTCGGCGGTGTCGTCCAGACAGACCCACAGCACCGGAACCCCGTCCCGGGCGTGAATCACCGAGGCGGCCTCCTGGGCGAGCCGGGACTTCCCCACTCCCGGCAGGCCCACCAGGGTCAGCAGCCGCTCGTGATCCGTGCGCAACCGGGCTGTCAGCGCCTCCAGTTCGGGACGCCGCCCGATCAGAGGGCGCAGCGGAGGCGGCGGTGTGGCGAGGCCCGTTCCGTAGATGTCCTGGAAGACGCGCCCCGCGGCCTTTGCATCGACGGCGAGTTCCAGCTCGACGCGCCGCGCGTCGCTCAGCCTCATCGCATTGGCAAGGAGCTTCAGCGTTTCCCTGCGCGGGTGCTGGACCCGCCCGAGTTCCAGGTCGCGAATGGCTCTTACGCTCACCGTGGAAAGCCCGGCGAGCTGTTCCTGAGTGAGTCCCGCCCGCCGGCGCGCATTCTGCAGCAGAACGTCGAGCCCGGGTGCGGGCTGGGAATTCATCATTGTCTCCTCGGTCTCCACATGCTCAGAAAACGCAATGACCGGATACCCGGCCGCCCAGGGCTGTCCGGAACGCACAGTCCGGTCCGGGATCTTTCCGGTCCGCTCACGCTCCGTACGCTCCGTGCTGTCCGTGGCAGCGAAGGCCTGCCGTCGATGAACAGACTCCATCGAGCCATTCCCGAACTCTTCCCGGTGCAGTACCGCCAGTTCCTCCCGCAGCGGATACGATCGCTTCGCGCTGGTGAAGCGCTGCGGCTGCGCAGAGTTGAGGGGGAGGATGCGTGTCAACTGCAGAAGAGTTTCGGCTGCGCTTCAACATTCTTGGCCCGATAGAGGGATGGTCCGACGGGACGCGTCTTCGACTGGGCGGTGTCATACAAGAGCGAGTTCTGGCCACTCTGCTTCTGGAGCCCGGAAAAGTGATTCCGGTTTCCCGGCTGGTCGAGGCGGCCTGGGACGAGGAGCCGCCGACGACCGCCCCCCACCAAGTGCGCAAGGCAGTAGCGGATCTCCGAAGACGGATACCCGGAGGTGCCGACGTCCTCGTCACCGATGGCCCTGGCTATCGCGTCGCTCAGGAACAATGCGAAATCGACGTGGCCGAATTTGGCCTGCTGATACGTGAAGCAAAGCTCAAGGCGTCCGATGGCCGTACGGCCGAAGCCGTCGAGATATTGCGCGGCGCCCTCGCCCTCTGGCGGGGCCCCGTCCTGTCGGGCGGCGGCGGCCCGGTCATCGAGGCGGCGTCCACCTCCATCGAGGAGCGCCGGCTGACCGCGGCGGAGCAGCTCTTCGAACTCCAGCTCGCACTCGGCGACACCGCCGAACTCATCGTGGAAATGCGGGAACTGGTCCAGCAGCACCCCCTGCGCGAGTCCCTGCGCGGCCAGTTGATGCTTGCTCTGTACCGGTCCGGGCGGCAGGCCGAGGCCCTGGACGAGTACGGCAGGGTACGCGAACTCCTCGCCGAGGAGCTGGGCATCGACCCCGGCCCCAACCTGACCAAGCTGTACGAGGGAATCCTGCGGGAGAGCCCCGACCTGGCCGGACCCGAGCCGGCTGCCGCCGCTCCCGTCGTGGCCGTGGCGCTGCCCGCCGAACCCCCCAGCACCCTGCCCTACGACCTCGCCGACTTCACCGGCCGGGACCGGGAGCTGGCCGAAATCCTGCAGGGCGCCGGGAGCGGGGGCGAGCAGGGCCCCCGGATCGTGGCCATCGACGGCATGGGCGGCTGCGGCAAGACCTCGCTCGCGGTGCGGGCGGCGCACCGGCTCGCCCCGGACTACCCGGACGGCCAACTCCACATAGACCTGCGCGGATACACCCCGGGCGACCAGCCGGTGACCGCCGGAATCGCGCTCGACACCCTTCTGCGGGCCGTCGGCGTGCCGGGCAGCCTCATCCCCGACGACGTGCCCGCCCGCACGGCCCTGTGGCGTGCCACCCTGGTCGGCAAGCGGCTGCTGATCCTCATCGACAACGCGGGCGACGCCGCCGCCATCCGTCCGCTGCTGCCCCTCTCCCCCGGCTGCCTCGTCTTGGTCACCAGCCGGGCCCGTCTGGTCGATCTGGACGGCGCGCAGTGGATCTCCATCGGGGTGATGCCGCCCGAGGACAGCGCGATGCTGGTGGCCGAGACGCTCGGTGCCGAGCGCGTCGCCGCCGAGCCCGAGGCGGCCGTGGAGCTCGCCCGGCTCTGCGGCCATCTCCCCCTCGCCCTGCGGATCGCCACCGCCCGGCTGCGCAACCGCCCCCGCTGGACGCTCCAGTACCTGGCGGAACGGCTGCGCGACGAGACCCGGCGGCTCGACGAGCTCAGCTCGGGTGCCCGCAGCGTCTCCGCCACCCTGCGCCTGTCCTACCAGGCCCTGGACGAGGAGTGCCGGAACGCGTTCTCGACGCTGGCCCTCCACCCGGGCAGCGACATGGACGTCCACGCGGCCGGTGCGCTGCTGGGCTCCTCCTCCCGTGACGCGGAGGACCTGCTGGAGATGCTGCTCGACGTCCATCTCGTGCAGCAGCCGGAGATCGGCCTCTACACCTTCCACGATCTGGTCCGCAGCTTCGCGCACAGCCTGCTCGTCGAGTCCCCGGAGGACTCCGCGGCGGTGGAGCGGCTGCTGGGCTACTACCTGACTGCCACCGAGGTGGCGTGCGACCTCCTCTACTCCGGGCGGCGCCGGCGCAGTACCGGTATCGAACCCTCCAAGGCCGAACTGCCCGACCTCGCCGCCCCCGAGCAGGCGCGGAGGTGGTTCCTGCGCGAGCAGACCTCGCTCCTCGCGGCTGTCACGCTCGCCGAGCGCAGGGGTCATGACCGCTATGTGGTGTGCCTGGCCCGCAATCTCGTCTTCCAGCTCAACGACCTCGGGCTCCTGGAGGAGTTCGGCGAGCTGAGCCGGGTCGCGGTCGCCGCCGCGGGACGGCTGGAGGATCTGGCGCTGCTGGGGGTGAGCCTGTCCAACCTGGGCGTCGCCTGCTGGAAACTCGGCCGCCTCTCCGAGGGCCTCGAAGCCGCCCGCAAGAGCCGGGACGTCGCGGTCCGGCTCGGCGACCTGCACACCCAGGCGCACAGCGAGAGCATCCTCGGCCAGTTCAACAGTCTGCTCGGCGACTTCTCCGCGGCCCTGGGCCACATGGAGACGGCGATCGCGCACGAGCGCGACCTGGACATGCCCCGCGCGGAGGCCGAGAGCCTCACCATCCTCAGTACGCTCTACGAACAGTGGGGGCGGTACGAGGAGGCACGGGACGCGGCCGAGAGGTCGGCCGAACTGAGCCGAAAGCTGGGGCAGCACGAGGGACTGCCCGGCGCCATCACCGATCTCGCCTTCGCCCACGTGGGCCTGGGAGCGTACGAAGAGGCAGACCGCTGCCTGGCGGAGGCCCGCGCACTGTACGGGGACGCCGGCAACGAGGTGAACCTCGCCCTGACCCTGGCGCTGTCCGCCGATGTGGAGAACCGGCTGGGGAAGCCACCCCGCGTACCGGACCCGGCGGAGCTCGCCCTCGACATGATGCGGACCAACTCCTCGCCACTGCGCCGGGCCAAGGTGGAGAACGTGGTGGGCCGGCTGCGCCGCCGGCAGGGTGACATGGCGGCGGCACTCGCGCTGCACACCCATGCCCACGAACTCGCCTCGTCCCTCAGCTACCGCATCGAGCAGGCCTACGCGCTCGCGGGCATGGCCGACGCCCTCGGGAACACGCCGGACGCGACCCGTTACCGGGCGGAGGCCGAGCAGCTCTTCACCGACATGGGCGTGCCGGCGGATCACCGGCGCAGCTGACGGCAGCCCGCCCTCGCCGTACGCCGGGACAGTGCGTGTGCACCTCAGCCACCGCATCGATGGACAGCAACGGGCCCCGCACCGTGACTCCGGTGCGGGGCTCGCGTGTCGAGGCGGTGGGGATCACATGACGGGGGACGTCGGGCCCTTGTCGTCGTCGGTGCCCTGCGTGCCGATCACCGTCGGACCCTTGCCGTCGGTGATCGTCCGGGCGACGACCGTCGGGCCCTTGTCGTCGGCGAGCACGTGGGTGCCGATCAACGTCGGGCCCTTGTCGTCGTCGGTGCCCTGCGTGCCGACGATCGTGGGGCCCTTGTCGTCGGCGACAACCTGCTGAATGCTCCGGAAGTCGTTCGACTGCCCCGCCTCGACCGCCGTGCCGATCCCGAAGGCCAGCGTCGCGGCGACGATCCCGAAGATTCCAGCAAGCTTGCGTCCCATGTCCCGCCCCTAAGTGGTGTTTGTGAGGTTCTGCGGTGTTCCGCTTCCCGACACCACTGATGTTGCTGATCGGCGTTCCCGGTCCGTTCCTGCCCCGATACCGCCGCCGGGAACTGCCGCGGGAACGGACCGGCACCGGCTATTCCACGTCGAACTGACAGGCGGCGACCCGCGGCCCGAGGGGGGTGAGCACCACGCGTGTACGGGCCGTTCCCGACTCATGACCGGCCAGGTCGAGGAGCGATCTCACGAGGGAACGGAGCACCGCGCGCTCCGTCTCGTCCAGGACCGCCAGGCCGGTGTCGGCACCGGGCGGCCACTCCACGATCCCGGCCACCGTGTGCATGCCGTTCTCGGTTCTGGTCTCGACGCTCAGCTGGGGCCCCTCCAAGGACTCCGGCGCGGTGTACGGATGGGACTGGACACCGGACGCCACACGCTCGGCCCACCGTTCCACGGTGGACAGGTCCTGGAAGGCCTGGCGGAGTTCCGTCCCGTCGGGCGAACGATCCCTGGGGTCCTTCACGTGAGTACTCCTTACTGCAGACAACTACGGAACGACCCTTGCCTCTCCGGCTCCCGGTTCCCTCCCGAATCGTTCCCGCTTTCTTCCCGTTCCCTCGTTCGCTATGGGAACGCAGCGGTAATCAATGGCCGCATGATGACCCCCGTTCGACTCAGACAGGGATCCGTGGTGATCCGCAGAGGATGCGACATCCTGGGGGATTGAGGCGTGGCAACGAATCGATTCGACGGCTCGGGCACGATGTGCCGGATGCCCGTGCACAAGGGATCCGGATCCTGATGGGCACCCGGATATCAACGGACATTCCCGGTCGCTTTTCGGGAATGGGGCCCTTCCTCCTCGTCTGGTCCGGCCAGGCGGTGTCCCTGGCGGGTAGCGCGGCGGTCCGGTTCGCCTTCATCGTCGAGGTGTGGGCGTCCGGGGGGAAGGCGACCGCCGTCACCGTCCTCTCGCTGTGCGCCATGCTGCCGCAGGCCGTGTTCAGTCCCATTGCGGGCGCAATCGTCGACCGGGTGCCCAAGCGCACCGCACTCCAGATAGCCGACGCCGGCGGGCTCCTCGTGGTGGGCACGCTGGCCCTGCTCCACTACCTCGGCGCATTCCACGCCTGGCAGGTCTACCCGGCCGCCGTACTGCTCGGCGTCTGTGCCGCCTTCCAGTTCCCGGCCCTGTCCTCGGCCGTTCCCCTCCTGGTCCGCAAGGACCAACTGGACCGCACCAACGGCCTGTTGGCAGGTGCGAAGAGTGCCGCCGGGATCGGCGGCCCCGCACTGGGCGGTCTGCTCGTCGCCCTCTTCGGGATCGGCCCGACGCTCCTGGTCGACGTGGCGAGCTACGCGTTCGCCCTCATCGGCATCCGGATCGTGCGCTTCAACGGCGACCGGGTGACGAAGGAAGCCGGCGCACCGCGCAAACGGATCACCGCCGATGCCGTCGAGGGGCTGCGCTATCTGTTCCGGGTGCCCGGCCTGCGCGACCTGATCGTCAACTTCTGCATCGTCAACCTCGTCATGGTCTTCGGTTTCGCCCTCATCTCGCCGATGGTGCTGATCCGGGCCGGCAACGGCGCGCTCGCCGCGGTCAACACCTCGGTCGGTATCGGCGGAGTGGCCGGCGCCCTGCTCATGGCGGCCTGGGGCGGGCCCGCGAACCGGGGCCGGGGCATGATGCTCGGCGTGGTCGGCATGTGCCTGTCCGCCCTGGTGGTGATGAGCCTGGTGGACGGGGTGACCGGCTGGTGCCTGGCCATCCTGGTCGGCGCCCTGCTCATGACGGTGGTCAACGCCTCGATGCAGACGATCGTGCAGACCAAGGTCCCCCACGAATGGCAGGGCCGGGTCTTCGGCGCGGTGATGTTCCTGTCGCAGATCTCCGTGCCCGTGGCCATGGCGGTCTCCGGACCGCTCGCCGACCACGTCTTCGAACCGCCGGCCTCCCGGGGCACCGGACTGTTCACCGTGCTCGGCCCCCTCGTCGGCGACGCTCCGGGCAGCGGCATGGCGGCCATGTTGTTGCTCGCCGGCATCGGCGGGACCGGGGTCGCCGTCTGGGGCCTCGCCAGCCGCTCCATCAGGAACATCGACGACCTGCTGCCCGACCTCGACGCCCCGCAGGAGCCGGCCGGGCAGAACGAGTGCCAAGGAGGTGAGCGCGATGAGGTGCGTGCATGAGCTGTTCGAGGAGCAGGTGGCAAGGACGCCCGGCGCGACGGCGCTGGTGCACGAGGACGAGCGGATCGACTACGCCGGACTCGACGAGCGGGCGGCCCGGCTGGCGGGTCTGCTGGCCGCGCGGGGCATCCGGGCCGGTGACACGGTCGGGGTGTACCTGGAGCGCTCCACCGCACTCGTCGTGACGGTGCTCGGCATCCTCAAGGCCGGAGCCGGATACGTGATCCTGAACCCCGGATTCCCCGCCGAACGACTGCGCGCGATGGCCGAGGACGCGCGGACGGCCGTGGTCGTCTCGGCCCGCGACGCCGCGCCCGGCATGCTCGACGTGGCGCGGGTGCACATCGAGGACGTCCACGGGGCGCAGCCGCTGCCGCGCGGCGCCGTCCGGGTCCGGCCAGACGACATCGCCTGCGTGATGTTCACCTCCGGGTCGACCGGGCGGCCGAAGGGCATCGCCTCGTCGCACCACGCGATCACGTCCACCCTCACCGGGCAGACCTTCGCCTCTTTCGGCCCCGGCGCGATCTGGCTCCAGTGCGCGCCGCTGTCCTGGGACGCGTTCGCCATGGAGCTGTGGGGGCCGCTCATGAACGGCGGGACCTGTGTCCTGCACCCCGGCGGGCGGCCCGACCCCTTCGTGATGGCGCGGCTCGTCGCCGAGCACGGCATCACCTCCATGTACCTTTCGGCGTCCCTGTTCAACGTCGTCGTGGACGAGTACCCGCAGGTGATGGACGGACTGCGGGAACTCGTGGTGGGCGGTGAGGCCCTGTCCGCGCCGCACGCGGCCCGCGCCCTGGAGCGCCGGCCGGAGCTGCGGCTGAGCAACGGCTACGGGCCCGTCGAGTGCATGGTCTTCCTGACCGTCCACCCGGTGAGCCTCGCCGAGCTCGGCGGGGGCCCGGTGCCGATCGGCCGTCCGCTGGCGGGCAAGCGGCTGTACGTCCTCGACGAGGAACTCCGTCCGGTACCGGATGGCCGCACCGGTGAGATCTACGCCGCCGGGGCGGGCCTCGCCCGCGAATACCGGGGACGGCCGGCGCTGACCGCGGAACGTTTCGTCGCCGCCCCGTCCGGTGAGCGTCTCTACCGCACCGGCGACCTCGGGCGGCGGCGTGCCGACGGGGTCCTCGAATACGCGGGCCGGGCCGACAGCCAGGTGAAGATCCGGGGCTTCAGGGTGGAGCCGGGCGAGGTCGAGAGCGTACTGGCCCGGCACCCCGGCATCGACCGGGCGGCGGTCGTCGCCCATGAGCACCCGGCGGGCGACCGGCAGCTGACCGCGTACGTCGTGCCGCGCGGCGGTGCCCGGGAGAACTTCCCCGAAGCGGAGTTGCGCTCCTACGCCCGCGGCGTGCTGGCCGACTACCTGGTCCCGGCGGTCTTCGTACCGCTGGACGAGCTGCCGCTCACTCCCAGCGGAAAGCTGGACCGGGCCGCCCTGCCGGAGCCCGGACCCATGACGGCCCTCCCCGGCAGGGCGGCGGCGAGCGGCACCGCGGCCGCGTTGTGCGAGCTCTTCTCGCAGGTGCTGAGCACCGGCCCGGTCGGCCCGGACGACGACTTCTTCTCCCTCGGCGGCCACTCCCTGCTGGCCGCCCGGCTGCTGGGCCGGATCCACACCGTACTCGGCGCCGAGATCGACATCCGCACGCTCTTCGAGGCGCCCACCCCGGCGCTCCTGGCCCCGCTCGTCGACACCGCTCCCCCGGCACTGCCCGCGGCCCCCGCCGCGCCCGGCACCGCCGCCGGCGCGCTCCCGGTCTCGCACGCGCAGCACCGGCTGTGGTTCCTGGACCGGATCGGGGCAGGCGCCGCGTACAACCTGCCGATGCTGGTCCGGCTGCGCGGCACGGTCGACGCGGCCGCGCTGGACGAGGCGCTGGCCGCGGTCGCCGGCCGCCACGAAGTGCTCCGCACCGTCTTCGAGGAGTCCGACGGCGCCCCCGTACGAAGGGTGCTGAGCGGGGCGGCCGCGCGGCCGCCCTTGCGCCACCTGCGGGTCGCCGGGGATTCGATGGAGCGGGAGATCGAGCGGGAGGCCCGGCGCCGCTTCGATCTGCGTGCCGAACTCCCGGTACGGGCAACACTGTTCACCCGCCGGGAGCGGCCGGACGAGCATGCGCTGCTGGTACTGGTCCATCACATCGCCGGGGACGGGTGGTCCCTGCGGCCGCTCTTCCGCGATCTGTCGCGCGCCTACGAAGCACAGGTCCGGGGAACGGACACGCCGGGGCTCGCCCCGCTCGCCGTCCCGTACGGGGAGCACGCCCGCCACCAGCTCGACCGGCTCGGCTCCGCGTCCGATCCGCACGCTCTCGCCGCCCGCCAGCTCAGGTACTGGCGCAAGGAGCTGGACGGACTGCCGCCCGGCGGTCCGCTGCTGCCCCGCCGCGCCGGGCGTCCCGCCGTACCCGGTCCGGCCGCGCAGGTCGTGGTCCGCCGGCTCGACGCGGCGGCCCACGCCCGGGTGGTCGACGCGGCCCGCGCCCAGGGCGCCACGCTCTTCATGGCCCTGCACGCCGCGCTGGCCACCGTGCTGGTACGGGCCGGGGCGGACGAGGACCTGGCGATCGGCGCCCCGGTGGCCGGGCGCGCCGGGGACGGCAGCGTCGAGGACGTCGTCGGGTTCTTCGTCAACATGCTGGTGCTGCGCACCGATCTGTCCGGCGACCCCACCGCGGCCGAAGTGCTCGCCCGGGTACGGGAGACGGACCTCGCCGCGTTCAGCCACCAGGACGTGCCGTTCGAGGACGTGGTCAGCAGCCTCAACCCTCCCCGCTCCCCCGGCCGTCAGCCGTTCACCGACGTGGTCCTGGCGCTCCAGAACAACGCACGGGCCGAGGTGACGCTGCCCGGTGCCGAGCACGGCGTCGAGATCGTGCGCACCGGCGCCGCCCGGTTCGAACTCCTGGTGGATGTCACGGACTCCACCTCCGAGCAGGGCGCACCGGACGGGCTGACGCTGACATTCGAGTACCGCGGGGAGGCGCTGGAGGCGGACTTCGTCCAGTGGCTCGCACACGCCCTCCCCGAGGCCCTGGGGGCGGCCGCGGCCGCCCCCGGCACGCCCCTGTCGCGGCTGGGCCTCACCGCGCCGCCCCGGCGGGCCCAAGAGAGCGACCGGATCGCGGCACCCATCCGGCACCGGGGCACCGCCGAGCGCCCGATGACCGCCCTGGAGCAGGAGATCGCCGCCATATGGGGCGAGGTCCTCGGCGTGCCGGTCGCCCGCCCGGACGACGACTTCTTCGCACTCGGCGGCAACTCCCTGCGCGCGGTGCGCGCCGTGGCCCGGCTCGGCGCGGGCCGGCCGGTGACGGTGGCCCAGCTGTTCGCCGCGCCCACGGTGGCCGCCTTCGCCGCCGAGCTCGAACGGGCGGTCGCCAGACCCGCGCCGCCCGCCGTGTCCCCCATCCCGCGCCGCCCCAGAGTGCCGCGCCGTCCGCATCCCCAGACCCAGACCGGCAGAAAGCAGGAGGAGTGGCAGTGGACCTCAGTGTGATGTTCTTCGGTGCGGACAGCACCACCGCCGGCGGGGCCCGGCACACCGAGACGTACGAGGACATCCTCGCCGTGGCCAGGACCGCCGACCGGCTCGGGTTCCACGCCGTCTGGACTCCCGAGCGCCACTTCCAGCAGGTGGGTCAGGTCTTCCCCAGCCCGCCGGTGCTCAGCGCGGCACTCGCCGTCGCCACCGAGCGGATCGGGATCCGCGCGGGCAGCGTCGTCCTGCCGCTCCACCACCCGCTGCGGGTGGCGGAGGACTGGGCCGTCGTGGACAACCTCTCGCACGGGCGGGTGGGCCTCTCCGTCGCCACCGGCTGGCACTCCAAGGACTTCACGCTGGCCCCCGAGCAGTACGAGGACCGCCGGCGGTCCGCCCTGGAGACGATCCCGCGGCTGCGGTCGCTGTGGGCGGGCGAGGCCGCCGAGTACCCCGACGGCACGGGCACCCCGGTCTCCGTGACGCCCCAGCCCCGGCCCGTGCAGGACACCCTGCCGCTGTGGATCACCACGTCCGGCAACCCGGAGACCTGGGAGGCGGCCGGACGGCTGCGCGCCGGGGTGCTCGGCGCGACCGTCGGGCAGAGCCGGGACGAGCTGGCCGAGAAGATCGCCCGCTACCGCACCGCCTGCGCCGCGGCCCCCGACCAGCGGGGCACCGACGCCCACGGCCGGGTCACGCTGATGGCCCACACCTACGTCGGCACCGACGACGCGGAGGTCCGCCGGATGGCGGGCGCGCCGCTCAAGACCTATCTCGCCTCGTACGTCCGCCAGACCGCGGCGAACCGGTCCGCGGACGCCACGACGGCGGCTCTCACCGAGGAACAGACCGCGATGCTCGCCGACTTCGCGTTCGAGCGCTATCTCAGCTGGGGCAGCCTGCTCGGCTCCCCCGGCCACTGCGCCAAGATGCTCGCCGATCTGGCCGAGCTGGGTGTCGACGAGGTCGCCTGCTTCATCGACTTCGGCATCGGACGCGACGACGTACTGGCCGGGCTGCACCGGTTGGCCGAACTGAAAGAGAACCTGTGATGAGCGCCCCCACCGTTTCGCGCCCCGTCCCGGGTGCCGCGTCCCCTTCTTCCATGGCCGACCGGTTCGGCGCACTCGGCAGGGAGCAGCGCATCCGTCTGATGCGCCGTCTGCTGGAGGCCGGGCGGGCCCGTGAGATACCCGCCGTCATACCGCCGCGCGACCCCGCCCGCCGGGTGCCGCTGAGCCCCGCGCAGCACGACCTGTGGGTGTACGACTCGCTGTATCCCGGCACCCCCGCGCTCAACCTGTGCGCCGCGTACCACTTCGAGCAGCCCGTCGACCCGGCGCATCTGGAGGCTGCGCTGACGCTGATCCAGCGTCACCACGACATCCTGCGGACCCGGATCGTGACGGACCCGTCGGGCGAACTGCACGTCGAGTTCCACGACGACGCGAGCTTCGATCTGGAGCGCGAGGATCTGCGGGGCACCACCAGGACGATCGACGAGGCCTTCGAGACCTTCCGCAGCCGCCCCTTCGACCTCGGCCGGGACAAGCTGATCCGGGCCCGGTTCGTCCGGGTCGGCGAACAGCGCTCCACCCTGATGCTGAGCCTGCACCACACCATCAGCGACTGGTGGTCGTTCGACGTACTGCAGAACGAGTTCGCGCAGGCGTACGGCGCCCTGCGCGACGGCCTGGAGCCGCCCCTCACCCGGCCCGCCGTCCAGTACGCCGACTTCTCGTCCTGGCAGAGCGAGCTGGAGGAGTCCGGGGTCTTCGCGAGCCGGCTCGACTTCTGGCGGCGCTATCTCGCCGACCCGCCCGGTCCGCTCACCGTGCCGGGCGGCGCCGCCGCCGTCACCGAGGGCGACGGCATCGCGCAGGTCCCCTTCCGCATCGACGGGCCGACCACCGCTGCCGTGCGGGCCCTGGCCCGGGAGCGCGGTGCCTCCGTCTACGTCGTCCTGATGGCCGCCTTCGCCGTCCTGGCGCACCGGGTCAGCGGCGCCGACGACCTGGTGCTCGGCACTCCCATCGCCAACCGCGCGGCCAAGGGCCTGGACCAGGTCATCGGGTACGTCATGAACGCCGTGCCGACCCGCTGGAAGGTGACGCCGGAGCGGTCCTTCGCCGATGTGCTCGCCGGGTTCGCCGTCGACTTCCCTGATCTGATGGCCAACTCGGACGTGCCCGTCGGCCGGATAGTGTCGGCCGCCGCGCCCGAGCGCAGCGCGGGCCGGGCCCCGCTGTACCAGTGGGTGTTCATGCACCTGACGCAGCAGCCGAGCGTCTCGGTGATGAAGGAGTTCGCGGAGCCGGAGCGCATCCACACCGGCGGCGAGCACGACCTCGTCGGCGTGGTGAAGGACAGCGGTGACGGCATGGAGGGCAGCTTCGGGCTGCGCACCGATGTCTTCAGCCCCGAGACGGTGGCCCGCTGGGCGCAGTGCTACGTCGAGCTCCTGCGGCAGATCACCGCCGACCCCACCGCGCTGACCGGGGACATCGATCTGGTGCCCCGCGCCATGCGCGGTGAGCTGCTCGCCGGATCCGCCGGGCCCGCCGCCCCCGCCCCCCTCTCGCTGCCCGAGCTGGTGGCACGGCAGGCGGCCCGCACACCGGACGCACCGGCCGTCGAGTCCCCGGGGCACACCCTGAGCTACGCCCGGCTGGACGACCGGGTGGCCCGGCTGGCGGGCAGGCTGGTCCGTCTCGGGGCCGGCCCGGGGCGGGTCGTGGCCCTCGCCCTCGCCCGCGGCAGCGACTGGCCGGTGGCGGCGCTGGCCGTCCAGCGGGCCGGCGCCGCCTATCTGCCCCTCGATCCCGCCCACCCGGCCGAGCGGCTCCGCCGGGTCCTGGCCGAGGCCGCGCCCGTGCTCCTCGTCACCGAACCCGGCGCCACGTCCCTGGAGACCGGGCTGCCGGCCCTGGTGCTCGACGAGGACGCCTGGTCCGGGGAGCCGCTGCCGCCCGGCGGCCCGGCGCCGCACGATGTCGCCCACGTCATCCACACCTCCGGCTCCACCGGCACCCCCAAGGGCGTCCTGGTCACCCACGCCGGTGTGGCCGCGCTCACCCGGAGCCTGGTGGACGGCATCGGACTGGACGCCGACAGCCGGGTGCTCCAGCTCGGGCCGCCCTCCTTCGACATCTCCGTCGGCGAGCTGTGCCTGGCCTTCGGCTCGGGCGGGACCCTGGTGCTGCCGCCCACGGGCCCGCTCGTGGGCGAGGCCCTCGGGACGGTGCTGACCGAGCGGCGGATCTCCTGCGCGTTCGTCCCGCCGTCCGTGCTCGCGACCGTACCGGCCGCAGCGCACCCGGATCTGCGTGCCCTGGTGGTCGGCGCGGAGGCCTGCCCGCCGGAGCTGGTGGCCCGGTGGGCCACCGCGGGGCGGCGCTTCCACAACGCCTACGGGCCCACCGAGTCGACCGTCGTCTCCACCGTCTCCGGACCGCTGGACGCCGACGGCACGGTGCCGTCCATCGGCACACCGTTGGCGGGCACCACCGCCTATGTCCTCGACGAGCGGCTCCGTCCGGTGCCGGCCGGGGCGGGCGGTGAGCTCTACCTGGCGGGTGCCGCGCTCGCCCGTGGCTACCTGGGCCGCGCCGCGCTCACTGCCGAGCGGTTCGTCGCCGACCCTTACGGTCCGCCCGGCAGCCGCATGTACCGCACCGGTGACCTCGCCCACCGCGACGACAACGGCCGCACGTACTTCCTCGGGCGCGGCGACGAGCAGGTGAAGCTGCGCGGCCTGCGGATCGAGCCGGGCGAGATCGCCGCCGCGCTCGCGGAACACCCCACCGTGGAGAGGGCGGTGGCCGTCGTACGCCACGACCGGGCCGGCAGCGACCGGCTCGTCGCGTACGCGGTGCCCGCGCCGGGAGCGGAGATCGACGAGGACGCGCTGCTGCTGCACGCCTCCGGGCGCCTGCCCGCGGCCATGGTCCCGGCCGCCGTGGTGGCTCTTGACGCGCTGCCGCTGTCGTCCCACGGCAAGCTCGACCGGGACGCCCTGCCCGCGCCCGCGCCACGGGCCACGGACACCGTCCGGCTCCCGGGATCGGCGCGGGAGAAGATCCTCTGCGGGCTCTTCGCCGAGCTCCTGGACCTCGAACAGGCCGGTGCAGACGACGACTTCTTCCGGCTCGGCGGCGACAGCATCATGGCGATCCAGCTCGCCGCCCGGGCGCGGGCGGCCGGGCTCGTGCTCTCGCCGCACGACGTGTTCACCGTACGCACCCCGGCCCGGCTGGCCGTGCTGGCCCGCACGCCCGACGGCGACGCCCCGGAACAGGAGGACACCGGAACCGGGCGGCTGCCCCTCACCCCGGTGATGCACTGGTGGCGCGAACAGGTCCGGGACACTGCGGCGTTCACCCAGTCCATGCTCTTCCCGCTGGCGCCCGGCACCGGACTCGCGGCGATCCGGGCGGCCGTCTCCTCGCTCGTCGAGCGGCATGCCGCGCTGCGAATGCGCCTGGTGCGCGGGGACGACACCGGCTGGGAGCTCCAGGTGCCCGAGGAGAGCGCGCCCGCCGACGCGATGGCCGTCCGGGTGGCCGTTCCGGCGGACACCGATCTCCATTCCCGGGCGACGGAGCTGGCGCGCACCATCGCCCTGCGGCCCGAGCACGGCGAGATGGTGCGGGCTCTCTGGCTCGACCCCGGCCCCGGCCGGCCCGGCGCCCTGCTGCTGACCGTGCACCACCTGGCGGTGGACGGCTTCTCCTGGCGGGTGATCGGCCAGGAGCTCGCCGCGGCGCTGGACCGCGGCGCCGAGGGCGAGGCCGCGCCCGCCAGGAGCGCCTCGTTCACCCGGTGGTCCCGGCTGCTCTCCCAGGAAGCCGGGCTGCGGCTCGGTGAACTCCCCTGGTGGGAGCGGCAGCTGGCGGACGACACGGCGAGCCTGGCCGGCGGCCTGGGGTCGGACGGACAGCGGGAGACCCTCACCTTCGAGCTGGACGCGGGGCTCACCCGCAGTGTGCTCGTCACCCTGCCGGGTGTCTTCAACTGCCGTCCCGACGCGGTGATGCTGACCGCCCTGACCGCTGCGGCCGGCCGGCGGCGGGGCACCGGCTCCGCGCTCGTCGTCCATCTGGAGGGCCATGGGCGCGAGGTCGTCTCCGCCCAGGTCGACGTGTCCGGCACCGTCGGCTGGTTCACCACGCAGTACCCGGTCCGCCTGGACCTCGGTGCCGCCTCGGTGACACCCGGCGGCCGGCCCGGGGAGGCCCTGAAGTGTGTCAAGGAGCAGCTGGCTTCGGTGCCCTCCGGCGGGCTCGGCTGGGGTCTGCTGCGCTACCTCGACCCCGAGACCGGCCCGGCGCTCGCCGCGCTCCCGGCCCCCGACGTCCGCTTCAACTATCTGGGCCGGTTCGCCGCGGGCGACGCGGCGGGCGGGCGGCTGCTGGAGCCGGGCCCGGACGCCGTGCCGCTGGCGCACACCCTGGAGGTGGACGTGCTGGCCCGTGAGGAGAACGGCGAGCCCATTCTGGAGGCGAGCTTCTCCTACCCGTCGGGGGTGCTCACCGAGGACGAGGTGCGCGCGCTGGCCGGGGCGTGGTCGGAGGCGCTCGGTGTCCTCGCGGACCACTGCGGGCCGGACGGCGGGGCCGTCCACACCCCGTCCGACTTCCCGCTCGTCGACCTCACCGGCGACCAGCTCGAACTGCTCGGGCAGGACATGGACTTCGACGACCTCGACGCCGGCTTCGACGGCGAGGGGGAGCGACGATGAACGCGCGCATCGCGGACGTGCTGCCGCTCTCCCCGCTCCAGGAGGGCCTGCTCTTCCAGGCCGCCCGGCAGACCGAGGGACCCGATCCCTATCTGGTGCAGGCCCGGTTCCTGACCGGCCCCTCGATCGCCGGGGAAACGGTCCGGGCCGCGGTCACCGCGCTCCTGGACCGGCACCCGAACCTGCGCGCCTGCTTCCGGCACGAGCGCCTGGACCGGCCGGTCCAGGTCGTGCCGAAGGCGGTCCGGGTGCCGTGGACCGAGGTGGACCTGACCGGTCTCGCCCCGGACGCGGTGGACGTGCGGACCGACGAGGTGCTGCGCGAGGACGCGGCGCTCCGATTCGACCTGGCCCGCCCGCCGCTGGTCCGTGCCACGTTCCTGCGGAACGACACCGGCGCCGAACTGATCGTGTCCTTCCACCACATCCTGCTGGACGGCTGGTCGATGCCGGTCGTCGAGCGGGACCTCGACGCCCTCGTGGCGGGCCGGCCGCTGCCGCCCGCCGCGCCCTACCGGGACTACCTGGTGTGGCTGGGCGGCCGGGACCGGCACAAGGCGGAGGCCGCGTGGTGCGAGTCGCTGGAGGGCCTGGAGCGGCCCGCGCTGCTGGCCCCCGCCGGACCGGACACCGCGCCCGACCGTTCACAGCTGTGGCTGACCACCGGCCTCACCGAGCTGCTGGTCCGGCGGGCCGCCGAGACGGGCGTCACCCTCAACACCCTGGTGCAGGTCTCCTGGGCGCTGGTCCTGGCCCGGCTGACCGGCGCCCGCGACCTGGTCTTCGGCGCGGTCGTCTCGGGGCGCCCGCACGACCTGCCGGGCGTCGAGTCCATGGTGGGCCTGTTCATCAACACCCTGCCGGTCCGGGTGCGGCTGCAAGACGGCGAGCGGGTGGAGGAGCTGCTCCTGCGGATCCAGGAGGAGCAGTCCCGGCTGCTGGAGCACCACCACGCCCGCACCGCCGAGGTGCAGCGCGCCGTGGGGGCCGGTGAACTCTTCGACTCGGTCGTCGCCTTCGAGAACTTCCCCCGGGGCGCCGGGGGCGACGACGGCCCCGGCGCCGTCCGCCTGGTGAAGGTGACCGATGCGACGCACTACCCGGTCACCGTCGCGACGGTCGCCGAGGACCGGCTGCTGCTGTCGGTGAGCTGCCGCCGGGGCATCCGCGCCGACGCGGTCACCGAGCGCCTGGCACACGTGCTGGAGCAGCTGGCCCGCTCCCCGCGGACACCGGTGGACGACATCGACGCCCTGCCCGCGGCGGAGCGGCAGCAGCAGCTGGCCCTGGCCGACGGACCGGCCCGGACGCCCGCCGAACCCGCCACCCCCGCCGGGCGGTTCGCCGCCCAGGCAGCCCGTACCCCGGACGCACCGGCCGTCGACACGGACGGCGAGCTGCTCAGCTACGCCGGGCTCGACGCCGCGTCCGACCGGCTGGCCGGCCGCCTCGTCCGGGCCGGTGTGGCACCCGGTCACACCGTGGCCCTGCTGCTCCCCCGTTCAAAGGCCGTGGTCGTGGCCCAGCTCGCGGTCCTCAAGGCGGGTGCCTGCTGGCTCCCCCTCGACCCGGCGCAGCCGCAGGAGCGGCTGGCCCGGCTGATGTCGGCGGCGGCCCCCTCGCTCGTCCTCACCGCGGGGACGGGTCCGGCTGCCGCCCGGCTGCCCGCCGGTACCCCGGTGCTGGACGTCACCGAGGAGTCCGGGACCGCACCCTTCGAGGGCGTACCCACCGATCCCGGCGCCGCCGCCTGCGTGATCTACACCTCCGGCTCCACCGGGGAACCCAAGGGGGTGGTGGTCCCGCAGCGGGCGATCACCGAACTGGCCGTCGACGCCCGCTTCGCCGGTGGTGCCCACGACCGGGTGCTGCTGCACAACCCGTACACCTTCGACGCCTCGACCTACGAGGTGTGGGTACCCCTCCTGAACGGCGGGACGGTGGTCGTCGCCCCGGCCGAGGCGGTCACCCCCGACCTGCTGGAGCGGGTGGTCCGGGAACGGCGGGTCACCGCGCTGATGCTCACACCCGAACTGCTGCGCACCGTCGCGGAGATCGCGCCCGCGGCACTGTCCGGGCTCCGCGAGGTGTGGTCCGGCGGCGACGTCCTCGCCCCCGACACCGTGCGCCGGATCCGGGAGCACTGCCCGGACACGGCGGTCGTCAACGGATACGGCCCCACCGAGACGACCGTCTTCGCCACCGCGCACACCGCGTCCCGGGATTCGGCGGGGCACCCTGGCACCGTCCCCATCGGGCGTCCCCTGGACAACACCCGCGCCCTTGTCCTGGACGCCCGGCTGCGCCCCGTCCCGGCGGGCGCCACCGGTGAGCTGTACATCGGCGGCAGCGGGCTCGCCCAGGGCTACCTCGGGCGGCCGGTCCCCACCGCGGAGCGGTTCGTCGCCGATCCGTACGGGCCGCCGGGCAGCCGCATGTACCGCACCGGGGACCTGGCCCGCTGGACGCCGGACGGCGTGCTGGAGTTCGCGGGCCGGGCCGACGACCAGGTCAAGGTGCGCGGTTTCCGCGTGGAGCCCGCCGAGGTCGAGGCCGCGCTGGCGGACTGCCCCGGCGTGGCGCGGGCCGTGGTCGGTGCCCGGCGGGACGCGGCGGGCGGCAAGCTGCTGGCCGCCTGGCTGCTGCCGGCCGGGGGCAGGGGCGGGGAGGAGCAGTGGCAACGGGCCCTCACCGGGGTGCGGGAGCATGCCGCCGAGCAGCTGCCGGCGCACCTGGTGCCTTCGCTGTGGGTCCGGATCGACGAGGTACCGCTCACCCGCCACGGGAAGGTCGACCGGGCCGCGCTCCCCGAACCCGGACCCACCGGGGAACCGGCGGCCCACCGGGCGCCGCGCACCACGCGCGAGCGGGAGCTGTGTGCGCTGTTCGGCACGGTGCTCGGGATGCCCGCGGTCGGGCCAGACACCGACTTCTTCCTGGCGGGCGGCCATTCACTGACCGCCCTGCGCCTGAAGTCGAAGATCGAGACGGTCCTCGGCGTACGGATCCCGGTCTCCGCCCTGTTCGACGCGCCGACTCCGGCCGCTCTCGCCGCCCGGCTCGACGCGCCGCCGGCCACGAACGGCCCTGCTCCCCGGACACCGCTGCGCGCCACCCGCGACCGCCACGAGCCCACGACGGCCTCCGGCGAGCCGCACCACAACAGCCTGGAGCCGGTGCTCACCCTGCGCACCGGCGGCCGCCGCACCCCGCTCATCTGCGTGCACCCGGGGCTCGGTCTCAGCTGGTCGTACGTGAACCTGCTGCCGCACCTCGATCCGGCCCGTCCCGTACACACCCTGCAGAGCCCGGCGCTGCTGAACGGTGTCGGCGAACTCCCGGCCACCATGGGCGAGATGGCGGACCAGTATCTGCGCCGGGTGCGCGAACTCCAGCCGCACGGACCGTACCTGCTGATCGGCCGGTCCTTCGGCGGTCCGCTCGCCCACGAACTGGCGGTACGGCTGCGCCGGGCCGGCGAGGAGGTCAGGATGCTCGCGGTCGTGGACGCCATGCCGATGCCGGAGGAGATCAGGCGCACCCCGCTGGACCCCGCCGCCGTCGAGGACGAGATGCTGCGCATCCTGCTCCACTCCCACGCACCTGAACTACCGTTCCAAACGGGGCAGTTGGAGCGTTCCGCGGTGTTCGCCATGGCGCGCGGCGGGGCCTTCGACGGCCTTTCCGCCGCGCGTCTGCACAACCTCGTCGACGCCGGGGCGCACCACACCAGGCTCGTACGGGAGTGGCGCCCGTCCCCCTACGGCGGCCGGACGACGCTCTTCTCCGCGACGCACGACGAGTGGCCGACCACGGCCGAGAAGACCGAGGCCTGGCAGCGCGTGACCGCCGCGCTCGATGTGCACGAACTGGACTGCGGTCACAGCGACGTACTCACCCCGGGCCCGGCGGCCGAGATCGCCGCGGTCCTCGAAACCGCCCTCCGAGGGGACTGAAACCCATGACCGTCGACGCCGTCGATCTCATCGACCTCTACGCCGCGGAGGGCGCGGGAAACGAGGAGTACGAGTTCCCCGCCTCCGACGCCCAGAGCCGCCTGCTCGTCCTCGACCAGCTGAATCCGGGCTCCCCCCAGTACAACGTCCCGGTCGCCTTCGCGGTGCACGGGCCTTTCGACACGGCTGCGTTCGGCCGCGCGCTGGACGCGCTCGTCGACCGCCACGAGGCGCTGCGCACCGTGTTCCGGACCGCCGAGGACGGCACCCCGGCGCAGCGCGTCTCGGCCGTCGGGCGGGTGCCGCTCACGGTCCGCCGGGACGTGCCCGCCGGCCGTGCGGACGACCTGGTGCGTGCCGAGGCCGCCCGTCCCTTCGACACCGCCGAGGGGCCGCTGCTGCGCTGCACCGTGTACGCCGTCGACGACGGCAGCCACCGGGTGCTGCTCGTCGCCCATCACCTGGTCTGCGACGGCTGGTCGCTCGGTCTCATGCTGGAGGGGCTGTCCGAGGGGTACCGGCACGAGGCCGGGGGCCGGGCGTACCGGCCTGCCGAACTCCCGCTCCAGTTCCCCGACTACGCGGCCTGGCAGCGGGAGCGCGCCGCGGACGGGGCGTTCGAGGTGTCGGTGGAGCACTGGGTCGGCCTGTTGCGCGGCGCGCCCACCACCATGGAGCTGCCGCTGGACCGTCCGCGCCCGCCGGTCCGCACGGCCGCCGGGGGCACCGAGCGCTTCCTGCTCGGCGCCGAGGTCAGGGAACGCCTGGCCGAGGTGGCCGCGGCCTCGGGCGCCACCCCGTTCATGACGATGTTCGCCGCGTACGCCGCGTTCCTCTCCCGCCTCTCGGGCGGCGAGGACCTGGTCATCGGCTATCCGGCGTCGGGGCGCGAGCGGCCCGAACTCCAGGAGATGGTCGGGATGCTGACCAACACCCTGGCGATGCGCGTGGACCTGTCCGGCGACCCCTCGCTCGACGAGCTGACCCGCCGGGTCCGGGCCTCGATGCTGGCGGCCCAGCCCTACCAGGACGCGCCGTTCGAGGCGGTGGTCGACACCCTCGCCCCGGTCCGTGAGACCAGCCACGACCCGGTGGTGCAGGTGGCGCTCAGCTACGAGGACGAGGCCGCGCCGGATCTGGCGCTGGCCGGCGCGAGGGCCGAACGGCTCCCCCTGACGCTGGACACCGCCAAGTTCGACTTCCATCTGTTCATGGAGCGGTGGGGCGCCGGACTCGCCGCCCAGTTCATCTACCGCAGCGACCTGTTCGAGGCCGTAACGGTCCACCGCTGGACGGAGAACTTCCGCACGCTGCTGGCCGGGCTCCTCGCGGACCCGTCCGCGCCGCTGTCCACCGTGGAGCTGGTGCCGGCCGACGAGCGCCGCCGGATCATCGCCGGTGCCGACCGCCTCGCACAGGCCGCGCCGCTGCACCGTCTGGTGCCCGATCTGATCGCCGACCGGGCGGCCGAACGCCCCGATGCCACGGCCCTGGTCTGCGGCGGCCTCCGCCTGAGCTACGCCGAACTGCTCGCCAGGGCCGACGCGCTGGCCGCCCGGCTGCGTGCCGCCGGGGTGCGGCCCGGCTTCCGGGTCGGTCTGCTGCTGCCCCGCTCGGCCGACCAGGGCATCGCGGCGCTCGCCGTCCTGCGCGCGGGCGGCGCGTACGTACCGCTGGACCAGGCCCACCCGGAGGCCAGGCTCCGCCACATGGTGGGGAGTTCGGGCACCGGGCTGCTCCTGACCTCCCGGGAGACCGCGGAGAAGGGCGAGAGCCTGGGGGTGCCGTGCATCCGGGTCGACCGCCCGGCCGTCACGGACCCCGTCGTGCCGGGGGCCGTCACGACCGGTGGGGCACCGGGCCCGGAGGATCTCGCCTACGTCCTGTTCACCTCGGGCTCCACCGGTGTCCCCAAGGGCGTCGCCATCGAGCACCGGGCGCTGATCAACCTCACCCGGGCGGTCCGGCACTCCTTCCCCGTCGACGCCGACGACCGGGTGCTGCAGTTCGTGTCGTTCGGCTTCGACGTCGCCGTGTCCGACCTCTTCTTCCCCTGGGTGGCCGGGGCGGAACTGCACATCCCGCAGGAGGACGAGCGGATCGGCGAGGCACTGCTGGAGCGGCTGCGGGACTCCCGCATCACCTATGTGTTCCTGCCGCCGTCCGCCGCGATGCTGCTGCCCGACCTGACCGGACAGCTGCCCGAGCTGCGGACCGTCGCGGTCGGCGGCGAGGCGTGCCCGGCCGAACTGGTCGAGCGGCTCAGCGCGCCCGGCCGGCGGATCGTGAACGCGTACGGCCCCAGCGAGGTCACCGTCTACGCGACCACCGGGGACCTCGCCCCCGGTGAGCCCGTGGTGCTCGGCGGCGCCGTGCCCGGGGCCCGGGTCTACGTCCTCGACGAGCGGCTCCGGCCGGTCCCCGCCGGGGTCGCCGGCGAGATCTACGTGGCCGGTGCCTCGCTGGGGCGGGGCTACATCGGCCGGCCCGCCCTGACCGCCGAACGGTTCGTCGCCGACCCGCACGGCGCACCGGGCACCCGGATGTACCGCACCGGCGACCTGGGCCGGATCGACGCGCACGGCCTCATCCACTACCTCGGGCGCTCCGACCTCCAGGTCAAGCTGCGCGGCGTACGCGTCGAACTCGGCGAGATCGAGACCCTGCTGGCGGGTGCGCCGGGCGTCGCCCTGGCGGCGGCCACCGTCCGCGGCACGGGCACCGCCCAGCGGCTCGTGGCGTATGTCGTGGGCCGGGACGGGGCGGCGCCCCCGGACGCGGAGCTGCGCGCCCATCTCGCCCGGCGGCTGCCGGGGTCCATGGTGCCCGAGGTGTTCGTGCGCCTGGACGAGATGCCGCTCAGCAGCAACGGCAAGATCGACCGGGCCCGGCTCCCGGAACCCGCCACCGTACGGTGCCGGCCGGACGGCTCGACCACCGTCGCGGGCACCGCGACCGAGCGGCTGGTGGCCGGTCTGTGGGCCCGGGTGCTCAACCTCGAACTCGTCGCCGTCACCGACCACTTCTTCGATCTGGGCGGCAATTCGATCCGGCTGCTGAGCGTCCTGTCCGCCCTGCGCGGCTGGGGACGTACGGCGAACTCAGTCTGGTCGACCTGTTCCGTCACCCCACCGTCAGCTCCCTCGCGGCCTTCCTCGACCGGGCTGCCGCCGGAACCGCCGCCGAACCTCCCGCCGCCACGGCCGCCGCGCGCGGCGGTGACCGGCACACACGACGCACTGCCGCAGCCCGTCGACTCAGCTACCGGAAAGGCTCCACACGATGACCGAGAACGCCAGCGCCGCCGAGCCCCTCGCAGCCGACTCCGCGATCGCGGTCGTCGGGATGAGCGGCCGTTTCCCCGGTGCCCCCGACCTGGACACCTACTGGGCGAATCTGCTCGGCGGGCTCTGCTCGGTGACCGATTTCACCGAGGAGGAACTGATCGCCGACGGCGCCGACCCGCAGGAGGTGCGCGGCCGCGACTACATACCGGCCAAGGGCCATCTCGCGGACGCGGACCGCTTCGACGCCGAGCTGTTCGGCTTCAACCGCACCGAGGCGGCGGCCCTCGACCCCCAGCACCGGCTGCTCCTGCAGACGGCCTGGTCCGCGCTGGAGAACGCCGGCCGCAGCCCGCTCGGCGGCACGGCACGTACCGGCGTGTACGTCGGCGGCGGCCCCACCGAGCACATGCTGGCCGCGCAGACCGACCCGCGCCTCGCCGCGTCCGTCGGGGCGCTCCAGGTGCGCATCCTCACCGACCGTGAGTTCCTCGCCCCGTGGATCTCCTACCGGCTGGGCCTGCAGGGCCCGAGCCTGACGGTGCAGACGGCCTGCTCGACCTCGCTGACGGCGGTGCACCTCGCGGTGCAGTCCCTGCTGCTCGGCGAGTGCGACACGGCACTGGCCGGAGGCGTCGCCGTGGACACGGTGCGCAAGCGGGGCTACGTCCACCAGCAGGGCGGCATCTACTCGCCGGACGGCCGCTGCCGGCCCTTCGACGAGCGGGCCGGCGGCACCGTGCCGGGCAACGGGGTGGGCGTGGTCGTACTGCGCCGGCTGTCCGACGCGCTCGCCGACAACGACCCGATCCGGGCGGTCATCCGGGGCAGCGCCGTCACCAACGACGGCGCGACCAAGGTCGGGTTCACCGCGCCCGGCGTCGACCAGCAGACCGCCGCGGTCGTGGAGGCCTGGGCCGCGGCCGGTCTCGACCCGGCCGACGCCCAGTACCTGGAGGCGCACGGCACGGCCACCGCGCTCGGCGACCGCATCGAGGCGGCGGCGGCGACCGCCGCGTTCAAGGGCGCGCTCGGCACCGGGCGGATCGGGATCGGCTCGGTGAAGTCGAACATCGGCCACCTGGACGCCGCGGCGGGCGTGGCCGCACTGATCAAGTCGGTGCTCATGCTGGAGCACGCCACCCTGGTGCCGAACGCCGGTGCCGGCCGCCCGCACCCGGAACTCGGCTTCGACGACTCGCCGTTCCACCTGATCGAGCGGCCGGCCGCCTGGCCGGAGCCCGAGCACGGTCCCCGGCGGTCCGGGGTGAGCTCGGTCGGCATCGGCGGCACGAATGTGCACGTGGTCCTGGAGGAGGCTCCCCGGCGCACCGGTGCCTGGGCACCGGACGCCGAGGGCGCGCCGGAGGTCCTGCTGCTGTCCGCCCGCACCCGGGAGGACCTCTCCGCGCTGGCCGGCCGGCTGGCCGGGGCGCTGCGGGCTCCAAAGGCCCCGTCCCTCGCCGACACCGCGTACACGCTGTGCCTGGGCCGTACGCCGATGGCCGTGCGCGGCTATGTGCGGGCCGGGGACCGGGCGGGGGCGGCGGAGCTGCTCGCCGAACTGGCCTCTGGCGGTGCGGTGGCACTCGGCGGGCCCGACCCGCTCGGCGAGGCCTGGCTGGCGGGTGAGCCGGTGGTACGGGAGGGCGGCGGCCGGCGGGTCGCGCTGCCGTCCTACCCCTTCGCCGGCGAGAGCCACGGCGCGTACCGCCTCGGCCCGGTCGCGCCGGCCGGTGAGCAGCCGGAGCAGGGCGGCGGCGGTGGCGATCTGGAGCAGGGCGTACGGGCGCTGCTCGCCGAGGCCCTGGGTCTGGCGGACGCCGACGACCCGGAGATGACGTACTTCGCGGCCGGCGGCGACTCCCTGACCGCCGTCCACCTGGTCGGCTGCCTCCGGGACGACTTCGATCTCGATGTCCCCATCACGCTGTTCCTGGAACAGCTGACGCTGCACGAGATGGCCCGCCGCATCGTGGCGACCGGAGAGGGCGACGACTCCCTCGACGCCCTGCTCTCGGAGTTCGAGGCTGAGTGAGTGGGGCCACCGCACAGGGCTTGGGCCCCGACCCGGAAGCGGGTCGGGGCCCAAGCCCTGTGCGGTGCGTGGTGTCAGGCGACCGTACGGGCCGCTCGGCCGGGCACGTGCGCGGCGACGAGATCCGCGACGTACGGCAGGTGGTCATTCAGGAAGAAGTGGCCACCTGGCAGTACATGCCGCTCGAAGGGACCTTTGGCCTCCCGCTCCCAGGCCTGTACGCCCTCGACGGAGACCCGGGGGTCACTGTCACCGGTCAGCGCGACGACCGGGCAGTGGAGCGGCGGCCCGGGAACGTGGCTGCGGGCGGACAGCATGGCGTAGTCGGCGCGCAGCGGCGGCAGCGCGAGCTGGAGGATCTCCGGATGGGTCAGCAGCGACTCGTCCGTGCCGGACAGCAGTCGCATCTCCCCGATCAGGTCGTCGTCGCTGGGCGGTTCGGGAAACCGCGAGCGGCGCGGCAGCGAGGGGCCCTCACTGCCCGAGACGAACAGCGCCGCGGGCTCCCGCCCCTGGGCTGCGAGCCGACGTGCCGTCTCGAACGCCAGGAGAGCGCCCATGCTGTGGCCGAACAGCAGAAGCGGCCGGCCCCCGCTCGGAGGGAGCGAGGCCAGCACCGCGTCCACGACGACGCCGAACCGTTCGGCGAACGGTTCGGCGAATCGGTCGTGGCGCCCGGGGTACTGCACGACCAGTGCCTCCACCGTCCCCGTGACCTCGGTCGCCAGCGGGATGTAACCACTGGCCGAACCACCTGCGTGCGGGAAGCACAGCAATTGCGCCCCGGCGTCGGGGTCCGGGCGGAAGCACCTTGTCCAGTTGTTCACGACATCCCTTCTCTCGTGTTCTCGGTCCGGTCCGTGACCGAATCCGTGAACGTCTCCGCTCACTGTTCGGCGGCGATCCAGCTCTCCAGCTGTTCACGGGTGGTCGCCGGGTCCGCGACGAGAACGGCGAGTTCGTCGTCGCGGGGTTCCAGTGTCGTCAGGGCCGGGCAGCGGTGGCAGGCCTCGACACCGACCTGGTTCCACCACTTGCAGTGCGGGCGGAGGTGGCACCGTGGCACGGCGGCCGGGCCGGGCTCGGCCGGTACGGTCGTGATCCGTTCGATCAGCCCGCAGGCCTCGCCGACCCGGTTCGCGCAGTCCGACACGCAGTGCGAGGCGAACCGGAGCACCCGGTTGGGGGCGATCCCCTCCGGGATGCTACCGAGAACATCGGCGGCGGGTACGGGTTCGGCCAGGTAGACCACCTGATCGTGCTCCCCGGACCGTACGCCGAGGACAACGGTCTCCGGGCGGCTCGCGTCACCGCTCGGACACCATCTGAGGGGGCTTTCCTGCCCGTCCCGGGCACGGTCCGCAGTGCTGTCCACGGTGCTCACCTCCGATTCGTCAGCAGGAACGCGGGGTTGTCGAGTTGACCACCATGCCGCCGATGACGCCGTCGGTGACGGCACCCTTCTGCTGCTCGGCGGCGACCGCCTGGGCGATGCTTCTGGCGAGCTGCTCCTGGTTGGTGATCCGCTCCGGACGCTCGGCGGCCGCGGCACCGGTGGTTCCGCCGACCGTGACGAGACCGGCAACGAGGGCTGCGGCAGCGGCCGCCGTACGCATGCTGTTGTTCATCCCTGTCCTCCATGGCGTCGGTCATTGCTTACAGGAGTCGACGGTAGAGTCCGTGTGCCGCCGCGATCGGCAGTTCCGGCGGCGGCTTGGGGGGCGGTTCCCGCCCGCACCATTACTTACTGGTCACACAGCCAATACCCTGCTGCCGGCGGACCGGGCGGCAGGAACGCCCACGGACCACCTCGCGCGCTTCTTCGCGCTCGCGACGGGCGCCGCGTACGACGACATCAGCCGGCTGTGGATCAACGCCCGGCACCTCAGCCGCTACCGCCCCGTCCTGCGCGACCGGGTCGGCCACCAGGAAGCCCTGTGGCGGGACCGCCTGGAGGATCTCGTCCGCGAGGGCGTCGAACGCGGCGAGTTCCGCAGCGACGACCCGCATGTGACGACGATTCAGATCCTCGTGGTCATCGACGGACTGGGCGCACATGCCAACACCGCGACGGAAGGCCGCCCCGAGGTCGTCACGCGCATGGCGGTCAGCACGGCCGAACGCGAACCCGGCCTGGAGCGCGGCACACTCACCAGGCGCGCGGCCGCGCTCGATGTCAGTGGTGGTTCCTAAGGGCTGTCCCGCCATGAGTGAACTGATGAACGAAGACGCCTCGGACCGGGCCGGATCCCGCGCGGTGGACGAGCGGCCGTTGCCCATCGGCATGGCGAAGGCCCGCCGGGTCGCCGGGGCGATGCGGGCCGCCGCGTCCGGGACCAGAGCCTGCTGTTCGGCCGGATGCGCGAGGGGCTGCCGGTCTTCCGCGCGAACGGCGCGCAGCGACGCGGCGGCCCCCTGCCCCGGTGCCGCCTACGAGCACAGCGCCGCCATGACTCGGCTGCGGAGCAGTTCGTACTCCTCGCGGAGCCGCACGATCTCCGCGGGCCGTTCGATCACGTCCCCGCCGACGACCATCTCCTCGGGGGCGAACTGCTCACGGGTCAGATCGACTTCGATCCCCATGCCCAGACGGTTCCACCAGTGGTAGTCCACTCGCTCGCCGTCGACATGGACCTCGCCGCGGATCAGATCACCGCCCAGCAGATCGTGCACCACCAGGGCGGTGACACCGCACTGGTCGCGCGCCGGATTGTCCGGGGTCCAGTCCGGACGGTGCTCCGGCGTCGTGGTGTCCGCGCCCCAGCCGTCGCGGATGGCCTGCTCCAGGTCGCTGAAGTTGCTCAGTGTCATACCGCTCAGCCTCGCAGACGCCTCTGACAGTCCTCCCGACCGCTCATGCCGGTGCCGGGATCTGCCGATGACGGGGTGGTCGTCGTTCATCCGCCGCGGTGCCGCCCACAGGTCCTCCCGGAGAAGTCCCCGGACGTTGAACACGGGGGTCCCGCCGCGCGTACCCCTGGACGACGACCGAAGTCGCGAACACTGCGGAAGGGAAAGCCAGTATGAGCACATCGCGGAACCATGAGGGACGTCCCGGGCGCCGGGCCGTCGTCGTCGCGGCCGGAGCCGCCTCGGTGGCCGCCGTACTCACCGCCTGCGGCAGTCAGAAGGACTCCGGTGGTTCGGATGTGGTCGAACCGGCCGACGACGGAATGGACACCGGCGGAACCTCACTGGCGAGGACCGCCGACATCCCCGAGGGCGGCGGGAAGGTCTTCGCGGACCAGGGCGTCGTGGTGACGCAGCCGAAGGCCGGCGAGTTCAAGGCGTTCTCGTCGAAGTGCACCCACCAGGGATGCACGGTGTCGAGCGTCTCGGGCGGCACCATCGACTGCCCTTGTCACGACAGCAAGTTCGACGCGTCGACGGGCGCCGTGGCACACGGCCCCGCCACCCGGCCGCTGCCCGCCAGGAAGATCACGGTCACGGGCGACTCGATCGCACTCACACCCTGACCACCTCGTCACCGGGCAGTGCCCGCGCTTCTTCCGCCGGGCCGTCGCCCGGCTCGGCCCGGGAAGCGGCCTTCGGCGGGTGCCCGGGGCGGACCCCTGGCAGGCGGTGCTCTTCCACCGGACCTTCGTCGACACCGCCTCCGGGGCAAGGGGGCTCCGGGGCAGGCGGGATCTCCGGATCACGCCTCAGGAGCCGCCTCTGCGGGACGTCCGGTTCAGCCAGCAGCCCAGTACACCGTCCGTGTCCGTGATGGTGGCGACGAGGGCGAGCGTGTTGCGGATCATCGCGGGGGTGTAGTCGGCCGGCACCCCGGCGATGGCGTCGGACGGCACCACGGCCGTGTAGCCGAGATTCACCGCGTCGAACACGGCGTTGGGAACGGCGACATTGGCCGAGACCCCGGTGACGACGAGCGTGCGGCAGCCGAGGTTGCGCAGCAGCGCGTCCACATCGGTGCCGGCGATGGGCGAGAGACCGTGCAGTCGGCGTACGACGAGGTCCTCGTCGGCCACTTCGATCGGCGGGGCGATCCGTACCGCGGTGGTGCCGGAGTGCTGCTGCACGGGCAACCGGCCGGCGGCCCGGAAGAGCCGGGCGTTGCTGTTGGCACCCCGGCCGTCGGGGCGGCGTTCGGCCACCGCGTGCAGCACCTGGACCCCGGCCTCGTGGGCGGCGGCGACCAGCCGGGCGACCCGGTGCAGGGCTCCGGACGATCTGGCCTCCTCGGCCAGTTCGGGCAGCGCGCTGCCGGGGCCGACGACCCCCTGCTGGCATTCGACCGTGAGAAGCACGGTGGTGGCCGGATCGAGCTGCTCGGCGAGCTGAATCCTCGGCGGCACGGCTGCCCCTTTCTGCGGCGGACCGGGCGCGAGAGGCTAACCGCCATTGCGCGATGAGGGAAGAGACCTCATGCTTTTTGACACACAGTCAGCAATCCGGAGGGGGCGCCCCATGACCGCCACTCAGCGACGGGGCCGTCGGATCATGATGACGGACGCCGAACGCGACGCCTATCTCACCGAGCAGCGCACCTGCCGGGTGGCCACCGTGGCCGAGGACGGCCGTCCGCACATCGGCGCCCTCTGGTTCGCCTGGGACGGAACCTCGCTCTGGCTCTACTCGATCACCCGCAGCCTGCGCTGGTCCCAGCTGCGCCACGACCCGAGGATCGCGGTGGTCGTGGACGACGGGGCGGAGTACGGGGAACTGCGCGGCATCGAGCTCTCCGGCGAGGCCGTCCCGGTCGGCGAGGCACCCCGCACCGGCGAGCCGTGTCCGGAACTCGTCGCGCCGGAAAGGATGTTCGCGGCGAAGTACTTCGACATGGACACCATGCCGCACGACGGCCGCCACGCCTGGCTGAGACTGGTGCCGCAGACCATCACCTCCTGGGACTTCCGGAAGCTCGCGGGGTCGTTCACCGCCTGAGAGCCGCCCTCCCGCGCCCGTGGTCCGCCGTGCCGCGACCGGCGTGTTCGGCAACAGCTTCAGGGGCGCCTCAGCAGCCGCTCCGGGCCGGCTCCGCGTCGAGTCCCGCCCGCGCCGCCTCCGCCAGTACGACGATCGACGCGAGCCCCTGCGCGAGGGTGTCGTGGATCTCCCGTGCCATCCGCTCCCGTTCGTCCGCGGCCCCCTGGCGCTGGTGCGCCTCGGACAGCTCCGCCTGGGTCCGTTCCAACTCGACGATCAGCCGGGCGCGTTCGGTGCTCTGCGCGACCACCGAGTGCGCCCACAGTCCGATCAGGACCCCCACGGCGACGACGATCACGGTGGACACCATGGTCTCGGCGAAGAACTGCAGCGACCAGCCCTCCCGGTACCAGCTCCCCGCCAGCGTCGCCGCCGTCGCCAGCCCCAGGAACCCCATCGAGATCCTGGGGGTCCGCCCGAACATCCAGTAGTGCGGCAGCGTCACCATGAACAGCGCCGCGTAGCTGCCGCCCAGACAGGCGAGCCCGCCGAGCGCGAGCACCAGCACGGAGAGGTAGACATGCGGCCGTACGACGGGGTTGTCGGGGAAGCGATCGAGGAGCGCGTAGCAGAGCACCACGCAGCCGAGCAGCGCGAGCGACGCGTACCGGCTCCTGACGGCCCGTCCATGGCGGCGAGCCCGGCGGCCATCGCGGCGAACAGCACCCAGCACACGGCGTTCCAGCGACGCAGCGATGTGGTCCAGAGGGCGTCGGCCGAGGGCTCGGCGATAGCGGTCATGCCGGTCAACGTACTTCGGCCAGTGGCTCGTCGCGGACGGTCCGGTCCGATGCGGCCGGGGCGGGACGCGACGGCCACCAGGTCACCTCGCCCAGCAGGAGCAGCGCCGCCGGCAGGATCATGACGCGGACGACGAAGGCGTCGAGCAGCACTGCAGCCGCGAGCACGAAACCGATCTGCTTCATCTCGATGATGTGCAGGAGGACGAAGCTCACGAAGACGGTCGTCATCACGACCGCGGCGCTGGTGACCACGCTCGCCGACGTGCGGATCCCGTCGAGGACCGCCTGCCGCGTGGGGACACCGGCGAGCACGGCCTCCCTGATCCGGCTCACCACGAACACCTGGTAGTCCATGGAGAGTCCGAAGAGGATCACGAAGAGGAAGAGCGGGACGCGCGACCCGATCGAGCCCGTGGAGTCGAAGCCCAGCAGTCCCTCACCACGAACACCAGCCAGCCGACGACCGCCCGCCAGGGGTGCAGCGCGCTCCGGCGCGCCATCCGCACAGTGAATGAATTCATGCCCGAAAGCCTTGCTGAAAAGGGCAGTTGACGGACAGGGGTGTCAGGTTGAACTTGCCGTCCACCGACCGGTGGACCCGGGTGCTGAGGAAAGCCCCCGCACGTCCCG
This sequence comes from Streptomyces atratus, assembly GCF_900119365.1. Lineage (GTDB taxonomy): Bacteria > Actinomycetota > Actinomycetes > Streptomycetales > Streptomycetaceae > Streptomyces > Streptomyces atratus_B. The sequence continues at coordinate 29,398 of NZ_FPJO01000027.1, read as the reverse complement.
CCGGTGCTCGTGGCTCACGGCGCGTCCAGCTCCCGGCCGGCATCGCGCAGCGCCGTCACCGCCGCCCTGATCGAGGGACGCCGGTCCGCGTCGGTACGCCACACGGCGTGGACGTGGCGGCGCATCTTCTGCCGTACGGGTACGAGCCGCACCCCGTCGGGCACGGGTCCGCGACCGAGCCTCGGCGCCACGCAGACCCCCATCCCGGCGGCGATCAGGGCGAGTTGGGTGTGGTGCTCGCCCGCCAGGTGTGCGATGCGCGGTTCGATGCCCTTCGAGCGGAGGGTGAACATCAGCCAGTCGTAGCAGAACTCCCCCTCGGGCCAGGACACCCAGTCGTCGTCGGCGAAATCCTCCAGGTCCACCTCGGCCCGGCCGGCGAGCCGATGACCGGCCGGCATCGCGATGTCCGGTGCGTCGTCCAGGAGTTCGGCCTTGGCCAGGCCACCGGGCACGGGCAGCCGTTTGTTGCTCCAGTCCAGCACCACCGCGAGGTCGGTGTCGCCTCTGAGCACGGCGCGGATTCCGTCCTCGGGCTCCAGTTCCCGGGTGCACGCGGAGTTCGGGGTGGTCCCTGCGCAGCGCGTGGAGCACCGCGGGGAAGAGTCCGCGCGCCGCGGTCGGAAAGGCGGAGAGCCGGATCTCGCCCACCACCTCACCGCGCTGCGCCTCGATGTCGGACTGGGCCAGCTCGACCTGGGACAGGATCCGCGCCGCATGGTCGGCGAGCAGCCGGCCGGCGTCGGTGAGCCGGACCCCGCGCCCGTTCTTGGCCAGGAGCTGTTGCCCCACCTCGCGCTCCAGCTTCGCCAGCTGCTGGGAGACCGCCGAGGTGGTCACATGCAGCCCTTCGGCGGCGCCGCTCACGGAACCGTGCCGGGCCAGTGCGTCCAGGGTGCGCAGGCGCTCCAGATTCAACATGTAAGCAATGCTACGCAGACCCTCGCACAAAATCTCGCTTGTTCTAAGTGGTCCGCTTCGTCATCGTTGAGCCCATGAGCGTCGCCGCCACACCGAAGTCCGCACCTCCCGCCCGGCCCTCCTCCCCGGCTCCGACGGCTGTCCCGGCAGCCGTCCCGGCTCCGGCCCCCGCCGCCCGCCCGGCGCCGGACTGGCGGATCCGGTTCGGCGCGCTCTCACTCATCTGGGGCTTCAGCTTTCTCCTGATCAAGGTCGGCACGGAGGGGTACGCCCCGTTCCAGGTCACCCTCGGCCGCCTGCTGTCCGGCACGGCGGTCCTGGCCGTCGCGATGGCGGTGCGGCGTGAGCGGCTGCCGCGCGGCGCCCGCACCTGGGGGCACCTGGCCGTCGCGGCGTTCTTCCTGAACGCGCTGCCGTTCTCGCTCTTCGCCTATGCCGAGCTGACCATCCCCTCGACGCTGGCCGGCATCTGCAACGCGACCTCGCCCCTGTGGGGCATGGCGCTGTCGCTCGTCGCGCTCTCCGAGGACCGGCCGACCCGGCGCCGTGTCGCCGGACTCGGGCTGGGCTTTCTCGGCGTACTGACTGTGCTGGGCGCCTGGCAGGGCTTCTCCGGGCTGGACCTCAGCGGCACGGCCATGGCCCTGCTCGCCTCCCTCAGCTATCCGGTCGGCTGGATCTACGTCCGCAGGACGCTGGCGGGCAGCGGCTCCTCGACGCTGGCGCTCACCGGCAGCCAGCTCTTCCTCGGCACGGCGCAGATCGCCCTGGTGACCCCGCTGTTCACCTCGGCTCCCGACGGCTTCCCGCTGCTCCCGACCCTGGCCGTGGTGGCCCTCGGAGCGCTCGGTACCGGCCTCGCGGTCCTGGTTCAGTACGGCCTGGTGGAGGAGGTCGGACCGACGACCGCGCAGATGGTCACCTACTTCATCCCGGTCATCGCCACCGCCGCCGGGGTGGTCGTGCTCGGCGAGCAGCTGAGCTGGAACACCCCGGTGGGGGCCCTCGTGGTGCTGGCGGGCGCCGCGCTCACCCAGAGCAGGCCCCGGCGGGGCGGCCGGGTCTCCGGCGGCCGGGCCGGGGCCGGGGCTCACCCGTAGTTCAGCGGCTTCACCGGTCCCGCCGCTGCCGCCACCGCATCCGCCAGCGGCCCGATGTCGGCCTCGGCGAGCGACGAGACGGTGAGCCGGATCCCCTGGGGCGCGGTCATCCGGAACCGCGCTCCGGGCGCCACGGCCCAGCCGGAGTGCAGCAGCCTCGCCACCGCACCGGTCTCGTCCCCGACCGGCACCCACACATTCATCCCGCTGCGCCCGTGGGCCTCCACGCCCCGCTCCGCCAGCGCCCGCACGAGACCGTCCCGCCGCTTCGCGTACGCCCGCGCCACCCGGCCCGGATCGACGGCGCCGGAGGCCCACAGGTGCACCACGGCCCGTTGCAGCAGTCTGCTGACCCAGCCGGGGCCCAGCCGCTGCCGCCCCGCGACCCGGTCGACCGTGACCGGGTCGCCGGTCAGCACGGCGACCCGCAGGTCCGGCCCGTACGCCTTGGCGACGGACCGCACGAAGGCCCAGCGGTCCGTGGCGCCCGCCAGCGGATGGAGCGGCAGGTCCACGATGCCGTGCCCGTGGTCGTCCTCGATCAGCAGGACACCTCGGTGCCCGGCGAGGACTCCCCGCAACTCGAAGGCGCGCCCGGCACCGATCGCCGCGCCGGTCGGGTTCTGCGCGCGGTCGGTGACCACCAGCGCGCGGGCACCGGCGTTCAGCGCGTGCTCGACGGCGTCGGGCACAGGCCCTTCGTCGTCGACCGCGACGGGCACGGGGCGCAGCCCCAGCGCCGGTACGAGATCCAGCAGGCTGCCCCAGCCGGGGTCCTCGATCGCCACCGCGTCACCGGGTCTGAGGTGCGCGACCAGCACGCGCTCGATCGCGTCCAGCGATCCGGAGGTCGCGGCCACGGGCCCGGACGGCACCCCGTCGGCGTCCAGCGCGGCGCGGGCGAGCGCGGCGAACTCCGGGTCCACCGGCGCCTGCCCGTACATTCCCGGCTGCCGCGCGTACTCCCCCGCGACCGTCGCGAAGACTTCCCCCAGCGCGGGCAGCAGACCCGGATCAGGATTGCCCGCCCCCAGATCCCGGACGCCCGCGGGCGCCTCGACCCGGAGCGAACCACGCGCCGTACTCGCGGGGCGCGGCCGTACCCTGCTGCCCCGGCGCCCGGCCGTCTCGATCACACCGCGCTCGCGGAGCGTGCGGTAGGCGGCCGCCACCGTATTCGGATTGACCCCCAGCTGCTCAGCCAATTCCCGCATGGGGGGCAACACTTGACCGGGTTCGAGCTCACCGGAGCCGACCCCACTCTCCACACTGGCGGCAATCTCCGATGCGCGCCGCCCGACAATCCGATACTCTCCTAGCACAAACAAGATTATGCACTAGTGCAATGGAGCGCGCAATGCCGGACACCGCATCGCAGCAGCCCACGGCCCCGGAAGCCGCAGCCGGATACGAGCCGACCGAGCGCACCGTCCCGACCCGTTCCCGTGAACGGGCGGCATACGACCGGGAGGTGGTCCACTCGATACTCGACGAGGCGTACGTCTGCCACCTCGGCTTCGTCCGTGACGGCGCGCCCGTCGTCCTGCCGACGCTCTTCGGCCGGGTCGGCGACCGGCTCTACGTACACGGCTCGACGGGCTCCCGGCCGCTTCGCGAGGCCGGCCGCACCGACCCCGGGCTGCCCGTGTGCCTGACGGTGACGCATGTCGACGGGCTGGTGCTGGCCCGCTCCGCCTTCCACCACTCGATCAACTACCGCTCCGTGGTGGTCCACGGCATCGCGCACACGGTCACCGACCCGCAGGAGCGGCGGGCCGCGCTCGACGCCATCGTCGACCACGTGGTGCCGGGCCGCTCCGCCGATTCCCGGCCCGCCGACGAGAAGGAACTGGCCGCGACCGCGGTGGTCCGGCTGGACCTGCGGGAGGTGTCCGCCAAGATCCGCACGGGCGGCCCCGACGACGACCCCCGTGACCTCGCACTGCCCCACTGGGCGGGCGTCGTCCCGCTCGCCCGCGGCTACGTGGCGCCGCTCCCCGCGGACAACCTCGACCCCGCGATCGGGGTGCCGGACTACATCACCGAGCTCTGACGCACCCCGGGCGCGGACGGACCCGCCACCGGGCAACGGGTCGTCCGCCCGCCCCGGCGGTCAGGCCCCCGGCGCGCCCACGACCGCGACGGACCGCCCGGGACCGGTCTCCGCCGTCGCGTCGAGGCCGCTCTCCGCCGTCATTCGCATCCGGTCCTTGTCGTCGTCACGTCGCGGCACGCCCGGCGGACAGTTCCCCCTCGGCGTCCGCACCGCCGCCGTCCGGCCCTTCGGCAACCCCCGTTCCCGGCCCCGAAGCGACGGGGCCCGACGGCGTCCGCGGCGTCGACGACTGGGCGATGAAGGCACCGGTCAGCACCATGGCACCGCCGATGAGCTGGGGCGCCGACAGGTGCTCGCCGAGCATCACCCAGGCGAGCACGGTGGCGATGACCGCCTCCAGACAGGCGACCACGCCCGCGACCGCGGGAGAGAGCAGCCGCACCGAGATCACCCCGGTGACGTAGGCGATCACGGTCGCCAGCAACACGATCCAGACGAGCAGCAGCCAGGCCGGAACATCCGTGCCGTCCATACCGGCAGTGCCGCCCAGGACCGACCAGTCCATGCCCCAGGGGCGTGCGACCGCGGTGAGCACGACCGCCCCGATCAGCAGCCCGTAGGCGATGACCCCGACAGGATTCGGCGGTTCGACGCCGTCCGCCCCGTCCGCACTCCCCTGGTCCGACAGGACGAAGTAGCCGACCTGGCAGCAGGCGGCACCGAGCGCGAGCAGCAGTCCGACCGCGTCGAAGCTCAGCCCCGACCACACCTCGACCACGCACGTCAGTCCGCCCACGGCGAGCACCACACCGGCCGCGGCCCGCCGGGTGACCGGTCTGCGCTGGACGAACCGGACCCAGCCGAGGACGAGCGCGGGCGCCAGGTATTCGACGAGCAGTGCGACGCCGACGGGGATGCGGGAGATCGCGGCGAAGTAGAAGGCCTGCACACCCGCGACGGCGAGCAGCCCGAAGCCGAGCAGCAGGACCGGCCGGCTGCGCACCAGGTCCCGGTGGCGCCAGGCCACCGGCAGCATGACCAGGGCCGCGCCCGCCACCCGCAGCCACACGACATGGAGCGGATCGAGCCCTGCCTCGATCAGCGGCTTGGCCGCCACCCCTGAACCACCGAATGCGAACGCCGAGGCCAGGGCTAGTCCCAGGCTGGCGCTTCTCCCCTGAGACGCGTGCATCGGCCCATCATGACAGCTGCGGTCAGCAGCGTCACCCCAGTCACCCCTGACACACTCACCCCTGGATACATGGCTCCACCACGGCCTTCCCCGTCAGCCCGGGGAGCCGGTCCGGCCGCCCGTACGCCGGTCGGTCAGCCCCCGGCCTCCCACGCACCCTGGCCGGCAGCGTCCGTGATCCGGGCGGCGAGCCGGTCCGCGTCGATCCCGCCCCGTACCAGCACCTCCATGGCCCGGCACTCGTGGTCCACGGCCAGCGCCGCGAGCAGATCGAGCCCTCCGGCCCGTACGTCGCCGCGCTTCTGTGCCCGGTCGAGCGCCCCGGCCATCGCCGAGGCGGCCGAGGGCGACCAGCCCTCCGCGTCCCGCACGGCGGAATGCGGGTCCGGGACGACCGGGACCGCGCCGGAGTCCTCCACCGAGCCCTGCCAGCGGAGCCCGTATCCGATACTGCGCTGGACGAGGTAGCCGAGCACCCTGGCCAGTTGGGGTCCGCCCTCGAAGGCCGCCCGCACCGCGGGATCCGATTCGATGAGGGAGTGCAGCAGATGCGCGGTGTCGATCTGCCGGTCGCCGTCGCGCAGCGCACGCCTGCGGGCGCCCGTCACCACGGCGGCCAGCTCCACCGTGAGTCTGGCGTCGAGCTCGGCGCGGTTCGGTACGGGCTGCTGAGGAATCCGCGGCATCCGGTTGTGCACGCCTCTCACCCCATCAGTTCCGCAGCGCCGGTACATCCCCGGAAGGACTCATCCAGGCATCCCACGCAAGTTGGGCACACCCGAACGGTTTCTCCTCCTTGCGGATGAGATCTCGCCACTTCCGGATCCGATCGGAGAAAAGGGCGCGCGCCGCCTTGCCACGCGCCCCCTGAGCAACCGGAAGCGATTCCCTTACGTCCCACAGGCCATACCCATGCGACAGCCGGAAGGGGGACCACGGACGTGTCCTGGTTGGTCGCCCTGCCGGCACTCGACGGGCGGGAGTACGTGTACCGGGTCCACGCACCGGCCGACGCACTGCGCGCCGACGTCTTCTGGGCCGCATTCCACTGCCACGACGACGGCCCGCACCCGCGCGCCTTCGACCGGTTCGACGCCGCCCTGATCTGGCGCGCGGAAGCGGAAGGAACCGGCCATATGAATCTGACAGTTCATCAGTATTGAATGTTCCGGCCACTGCGGCTACGTTCCGCGACACCGTAACCCGCCGAGAAGGGGTGGTCGCATGGCCGAAGTCAGTGCAGAGGCACGCATCGAAGCACCGGCCGAGAAGGTGTGGGCCCAGCTGACGGACTTCACCGCGTACGGTCAGTGGAACACCACCCACACCAGCTTCCCCAAAGGCTGCCCGGAGACACTCGAACTCGCGGCCACCTACGAGGAGAACATGAAGCTCATGGGCTTCCCGGCCGAGGTGACCTGGACGGTGGCGGAGCTGGAGACCTCACGCCTGCTGGCCACCAAGGGCAAGGGCCCGATGGGCGTCAACCTGGCCATGCGCTACTCACTGACCCCCGACGGGGACGCCACCACGGTCCGCATCGACGGGGAGTTCACCGGCGCCGCGGTCTCCCTGATGGCGGGAAAGCTCAAGGATTCGGCGACGGCCGCGCTCGTCGAATCACTGCGCAAGCTGGGCGGCCTCATCACCGCCTGACGCCACCCGCCCGGCGGAAAGGGCCTCGCGGCTCGGCCGCGAGGCCCTTGTCACCACACCCACGAACACCGCGCCCACCGGCTCAGTGTTCGTCGGCAAGGATCAGGTACAGCTTCTTGCGGGCCTCGTTGATGACCGTGAGCGCCTTCTGGCGCTGATCGGCCGAGCCGGTCTTCCAGACCTGGCCGAACGCCTCCATCAGGCCGAAGCCGGCTTGCCGGATCTCGTTGACGCTCTCCCAGTCGACGCCGCGCCCGGCTTCCTCCCACGGCGCCTCGGGCCCCGACTCCGCCTCGGTGCGGCCGGTGCCGGTGAGCGTGAACAGCTTCTTGCCACCCTCGCTCGCACTGACGATCAGGCCCTCGTCCTCCAGCAGTTGAAGGGTCGGGTAGACCGAGCCCGGACTGGGCCGCCAGGCCCCTCCGCTGCGCTCCCCGATCTCCTGGATCATCTCGTAGCCGTGCATCGACCGGTCCTTGAGCAGCGCCAGGATCGACGTGCGTACGTCACCACGCCGCGCCCTCCCCCGGCCGCCACCCCGGCCCCGCCCGCCACCGAAGGGTCCACCCCCGAAGGGCGGCCCGAACTGCCCGAAGGCCGCCCGCCGCCCCTCGAAGTCGCCACGCCCCTGATGACCGGGCCCGCAGTGCCCATGTCCGAACTCATGCTCGTGTCCATGTGAACGCATCGCTACGCTCCTTCCATCATTGATCTGTCGCGATGCGTCAACGATATATCGGAACCGATCGCATGGCAATGCCTTGCTCGATTGCCGGACAGTCCGCCGGCGGATGGCGATGCCGGTGTGCAAGTCGGCGGCCGCATCGGTCGGCTACGCCCGCTCCACACCGCCTGCCCGCGCCGGAGGCACGTCCGGCGCGGACGATCACCCGAGGAAGAGCGGGAGCCTCGCGGCCAGTTCGCCCAGCTCGGCCTTCTCCTCGTCGGTCGCGGCACGCCGTCCGGTGCCGACGAGCAGGGCGGCCTTGTCGGAGAACGACGCGGGGAAGGCGGCCCCGGCGATCCTCTGCAGCATCTCGCGGGTCCGGGCGAGCCCCTCCGCGGGCGGTCCGGCCGCGTCCGGGAGGTGCGCGATCAGGTCGAGGTGGTGCAGCGTCCACTCCAGGACGTACGCACGGAGGTAGTCGCCCGCGGTGAGGACCTCGTCGCGGGTGCCGACCCGGAGGCCGGGGTCGGCGAGCCCGGCGGCGCGACCGGCGGCGGAGCCGACGTCGTCGAGGTGGAACTTGAGCAGCCTGGGCTCCTCGTACGCGGCGGCCAGCCGGACGGTCAGCGCGTCCAGCGGATCGTCACCGGTCGGCTGCGTCGCGGCGACGTCCCAGTAGGTCACCGCGTCGCGGGTCGGTTCCGCCTCGGTGGGGGTCACGAGGGTGATCAGGACGTCCTGGGCGTCGATGACCAGATGACACACCAGGTCCCGTACGAGCCAGCCGGCGCAGCCGGACGGCTTCGCGAAGTCCTCGTCCGAAAGCCCGGCGACCGCCGTGCGCAAGGCCGTCCAGGAGCGTGAGAAGAGATCCACACCGGCAACGTAGTTCGGTGCCCGGAGGCGGACAAGGACATCGGCACGGCCGGTTCCGGAGGCACCGTTCGCCCATCGGCATTCCAGGTCCAGTGACACCGGATTGGCCTTGGTCCCCGGCTCCGCACCATACGTATGGTCGCGCCATGAGGATTCACATCGTCGACACGTTCACCGACCGCCCCTTCACCGGCAACCCGGCGGGAGTCCTGGTCCTGGATTCCGGCACCTTTCCCGACGCCGACCGGCTCCAGCGGATCGCCATGGAACTGAACCTCTCCGAGACCGCCTTCGCCCACCCGCTGCCGCCGGGCGGCGAGGCCGACTGGGCGCTTCGCTGGTTCACCCCGACCACAGAGGTCGACATGTGCGGGCATGCCACCCTCGCCACCGCGCACATCCTGCACACCACCGGGACGGCGAGCGGCACGGTGCGCTTCGCGGCGCGGTGCGGGATCCTCACCGCGACCGCCCGCCCGGACAGCGCCATCACCCTCGACTTCCCCACCGCCCCGCTGACACCGGAGGCCGCCCCGGCCGGGCTGGCCGCCGCCCTGGGCACGGAGCCGCTCTCCGTGCACGACACCGGCCCGCACATCGGCGACCTGGTCGTCGAACTGTCCGACGAGGCGACCGTGCGAGGGCTGATCCCCGATCTCGTCGCCCTGGCCGAGGTCTCCCGGCGGGGCGTCGTCGCCACGGCCGCCGCGGAGGACCCCTCCCGCGGCTACGACTTCGTCTCCCGCGGCTTCTTCCCGCGCGTCGGGATCGACGAGGACCCGGTGACCGGCAGCGCCCACACCGCGCTGGCGCCCTTCTGGTCGGCCCGGTTCGGCCGGGACGAGCTGACCGGGCTGCAGGCCTCCGCCCGTTCCGGCCTGGTCCGGACCTCGCTGCGCGGCGACCGCACCCTGCTGACCGGCGACGCGGTGACGGTCATCGACGGCGAACTGCTCACGACGCTCTGAAGCCCGCGCGCGGGAGGCCGTACAGGGCTGCTCACCCTCACGGTGTGGGCAGCCAGCCCACCTTCCCCGCCAGCAGGGCATATCCGATGAACGCCCCGATGTCCAGCAGCGCATGCGCCGCGACCAGCGGCCCGACCCGCCCCCAGCGCCGGTACAGCAGCACGAAGACGACGCCCATCACCATGTTGCCGATGAAGCCGCCGATCCCCTGATACAAGTGGTACGAACCGCGCAGCACCGAACTGGCGACCAGGGCGGCCGTCGGCGTCCACCCCAACTGTCCCAGTCTGCGCAGCAGATACCCGACAACGACCACTTCCTCCACCACGGAGTTCTGGATCGCTGACAGGATCAGGACCGGGAATTTCCACCACACGTCGGGCAGCGACTCCGGGACCACTGTCAGGTTGAATCCGGCTGCCCGGGCCACCAGATAGAAGGCGAGACCGGCGCTTCCGATGCCCGCCGCGATCAACGTGCCGCGCCCCAGGTCCGGCCACGGCCTGGTGCGATCGAAACCGATGGACCTGAGGCCCGCGCCTTCCCTTGTCAGCAGATGCGCGACCAGGGCGACAGGCACCAGAGCGGTCGCGATACCGAAGAGTTGCCAGGCGAGATCCAGCCATGGACGCCCTGGGGCATACGAACTGTTCAGGGTCGCGGCCTGATCCTTCAAACCCCCTGGTTTCGTCAGCGATCCGACAAAACTGATCAGGGCAGACACCCCGCTGGCGCCCAGCGAGAGAGCCAGTACGAGGACCGTTTCGGACCGAAGAATCCGTCGCGGAACAGCCTCCCGAGGGAAAGAATCAGCCACAAGCCCCGCCTCCACCTGTACACCTGCCTTCAGTTGTGCATTCACACCCCACCCTGCTCCCCGTCCGGCTAGGGTCTCGAATGCAGGTACGAAGATCATGCGCGACAGGCCGGGGGACAACCACCATTGCCGATGGTGTGGTCCCCCTTTTCCTTGTTCATCCTCAAGGAGGGGCACCACCGACATGGGACGTCACAGCTTGCCCGACGAGTACGCCGGAGAAGGAAGCGGGGACGGATCACCGCCGCGGCGCCGGCGCACCGTCGCGATCGCGACCACGCTCGTACTCGCGGTGGCGGCGGGGACGGCTGTCGCGGCACAGGGCGGCCTGCTGTCGTTCTCCAAGAACTGCGAGGACTCGGCCGTGCATCTGTCCATGATGGCGTCGCCGGACATCGCGCCCTCCATTCGCGCCGTCGCCGACAAGGCGCGCAAGGACGAGGTGCGTTCCGACGGTCGCTGCCTGTACGTGACAGTGGTCGCCCGCGACTCCTACAAGGTCGCCGACACCCTCTCCAGCGACGCCCGCACCCCGGACTTCCAGGTCTGGCTGCCCGACTCCGACCTCTGGGTCGACCGGGCCAAGGGCTCCGGTGACGGCGTCCCGATCACACCGGGCGATTCCGTCGCGTCCTCCCCCGTGACCCTGGCCATGGTGCCGTCCGCAGCCAGGAGCCTCGGCTGGCCGAAGAAGAAGTACTCCTGGGCGGAGCTGACGGCCGCGGCCATGAAGTCGGACAAGGTCCGCCTCGGCGCGGCCGACCCGGCACGCAGCGCCACCGGCCTGCTGGCGCTCACCAGCATCGGCGCGTCCTCCGAGAAGCAGGGCGGAGACAGCGACACCAGGGTCGCGGCGACCGCCAAGCTGCTCGCGCAGCGCATGTCGGACGGTGACAACCAGGTGCTGGAGACACTGGCGCAGAGCGATTCGGGCGCCGAACAGGGCAATCCGGAGCGCAACCAGGCGGTACTCCTCTCCGAGCAGGCCGCGTTCGCCCACAACGCGGAGGCGACCGGCGGCGGAAAGCTCGACCTCTTCTACCCCAAGGACGGCACCCCGCTCCTCAACTATCCGTACACCCTGGTCGACGAGAGCCGGATGAACACGTCCGAGAGCCGGGCAGCGCTGCGGTTCATGACGCTGCTGAACGAACCCGGTGCGCAGGACGTCCTGGCGAAGAGCGGCTTCCGGGACGTCGACGGCACGGCCGGGGAGTCGGTGGTCGCACCGGCGGGCGGCAGGAAGCCCCAGCCGTACGCCACCTCGGCCGCCGCCGCACCGACCGCCGAGGCGCTCCAGCAGACGCTCGGCCTGTGGACGATCACGGTGCAGAGCGCCCGGCTGACCACGGTCGTCGACGCGTCGGGGTCCATGGCCACGATCGTCCCCGGGCGCAACCAGTCCCGGATGGACGTCACCAAGGCGTCCCTGATCCAGGCCCTCAACCAGTTCACCCCGAACGACGAGATCGGGCTCTGGGAGTTCGCCACCACGCTCGACGGCGACAAGGACTACCGCAAACTGGTGCCGGCCACCCGGCTGGGCGACCCGGCGAAGGGCGGCAGCACCCATCGCGAGAAGCTGGCCGCGGCCTTCGCGGCGCTGAAGCCCGTGCCGGGCGGTGCGACCGGTCTGTACGACACCATGCTGGCCGCCTACAAGGACGCGCAGGCGACCTATGTGAAGGGCAAGTTCAACGCGGTCGTGATCCTCACCGACGGATCGAACCAGGACAGTCTCTCCATCTCCCGCAGTGCCCTGATCGCGGAACTGAAGCGGATCGCCGACCCGGAGCGCCCGGTGCCGCTGCTGGCCATCGCGGTCGGTCCCGAGGCGGACCGCGAGGAGGTGAACGAGATAGCGGAGGTGACCGGCGGTGGCGGCTACCAGGTCATCGACCCGGCCGAGATCCAGACGGTGATCCTGCAGGCCATCATGACGGCCGGTCAGAGCAGTCACGCCGCCCAGGAGTAGCCCGGACGAGCGCCGGGGTCACGGCTTCGGGGCACCGGCCGGCCAGCTGTGCACGGGCTCCCCGCTGTGCATCAGTTCGGCGTACCGCCGGGTGGTCGCGGCCAGCGCCGTGTGCCTCCCCAGCCCGGCCTCCCGTGCCCGGTGGTAGGTGTCCGCCTGCCAGGACGCCCCGTTCACCCGGCGCTTGCAGCGCTCCTCGATGACCCCGAGATACCGGTCGCGGTCCGCGGGCTCGATGTTCCAGGCATCGAGCCCCGCGGCAGCCAGCGGCAGCAGTTCGTCCCGTACGAGCTTGACGACCGGCACCCGGGTCAGCCCGCCCGCACGGCCGGGACGCGGCCAGGTCAACTCCGCGTCGATGCCCAGACGGCACGCGGTGTCGAAGTTCTCCTCCGCCGCGGCGAACGGCAGCCTGCTCCACACCGGACGGGACTCCTCGGCGAGTGCCCGCACGAGCCCGTAGTACAGCGCCGCGTTGGCGATCAGATCGGTGACGGTGGGCCCGGCGGGCAGGACCCGGTTCTCCACCCGCAGATGGGGTACGCCGTCCACCAGGCCGTACACCGGCCGGTTCCAGCGGTAGACCGTCCCGTTGTGGAGCACCAGTTCCTGCAGCCGCGGCACCCCGCCCTCGTCGAGGACCCGCAGCGGTTCCTCCTCGTCGCAGATCGGGAGCAGCGGCGGGAAGTAGCGCAGGTTCTCCTCGAAGAGTTCGTACGCCGAGCCGATCCACCGCTCACCGAACCAGGTCCTGGGCCGCACTCCCTGGTTCTGGAGTTCGGGCGGCCGGGTGTCGGTGGCCTGTTGGAAGAGCGGCGGCCGCGATTCCCGCCAGAGCTCCTTGCCGAACAGGAAGGGCGAGTTGGCACCGAGTGCGATCTGGACACCGGCGACGGCCTGGGCCGCGTTCCACACGGCCGCGAATCGCCCCGGCGTCACCTGCAGATGGAGCTGGACCGAGGTGCAGGCGGCCTCGGGGGTGATCGAGGCGGAGGTGGAGACCAGTCGCTCCACGCCCTGGATATCGAGGGAGAAATCCTCGCCCCGTGCGGCCACCATTTGATCGTTCAGCAGTGTGTAGCGGTCCACGTCCGAGAGGTTCGCCAGGACGAGGTCATCGTGGCGCAGGGTGGGCAGAATACCGATCATCATGATCCCGGCATCGACCTCGCCCGCCTTCCGGTGGGCATATCCGAGCCCGGCCCTGAGCTCCTCGGCCAGCTGATCGAAAACACGCCCGCCCAGACGGTGCGGGACTATGTTCACCTCCAAATTGAACATCCCGAGTTCGGTCTGGAAATCACGGCTCGCGATGCGTGGGAGAACCTCCGCATTCATCATCTTCGGCATGCCGTCGGCGCCCGCGAGATTCAGCTCGATCTCCACGCCCATGAGGTTGCGCGGCCGGTCGAACCTCCGCTCCGCAAGAAGCCTCTCCAGTCCCTCCAGGCACTGGTGGAGCTTCTTCCGGTACCCCTGCCGATCGGACAGGTCAAAGGCGCCCGCCACGACCTTCTCCCCCATCGGAGCGTCCCTCCCTCAAGTGGGCGGCCCGCGGCCCAGACCGCTCGCGTCACGATCGATAATGCCCAGGCGGGGTGATCCATAACGCCCACGAGAACGCGGTGGACCCAGTAATCTGAGGGCGAAGCCCGGGGCACATTCCATGGGCATGATGCGGCCTACGGTTTCCCCGCCAGGCGCCGGTGAAAACGCCGACGCGTTTCGGCCGTCCGCGCCCAGGGAAAAATCCCTGGCGGTGGCTGCGCCGCTGACACAGAATCAGCAGATTCTCCGCATAATAAAGTCTTGATACCGCCTTGTCGGCAATGCCTGCGACGGCTAGTGGAATCACCGCGTGAACACGTGTCGTATAAACTCCGCGGACGAGGCAGAGAGTTGACGCACCGGCCCAGTCACCGGCCTCCTCTGGCCCCGCATGCCGACAGCGCCGTCTGCACCCGCCCACGCACCACCGTGTCTCCGAAGTGAGAGGCGACCCACTATGCCGCTGCATGTTCCCCCGGCTCCCGTGCCCGCTCTGCGCAGCGTTCTCACGGCACTCGGTTCACCCACCGCGGTCCGTGAAGCCCGCACACCCGCCCTCCGGTCCGCCCAGGGGCCACTGAGCCCCGAACTCCCGCTCCCCGTCCACGTACTGGAGCGGATCGGCCCGAACGGACTCGCTCCCGCCACCCGGCTCGCCGGGTGGCGGTTCCTGATCCGCACCCCGGAACAGGCCGTCGCCGCGGCGGACACCATGCTCACTCCGGACGGCTGGGCCTTCTCGCACTTCTTCGAAGGCCCCTACATCGCCTCGACCGAACTCGCCCTGCGCCAGGCCGAGACAGTGACAGCGTCCTACCAGCCGCGACTGCTGTCCATCCCGGAGCTCTACATGCTGGCGCTGTGGCTGCACGGCGACATCGAGGCCGACGCCTCCGGTGGCGTGCTCGCCCCCGCCGACCTACTGGTTCCGCTGGCTCCCGCCCCACCGGGTATCGCGGCACACCGCCCGCACCGGGTCGCCGATCTGCTCCGCGTGATGACGCTGCGCATCACCCCCGGCCCCGGCCCCCTGCTCGGATCACCGGCCTGAGACCCGGACCCCGCACCTGCCCTGTGCCCCGCCGCCGTACCCGGTCGCGGGGCACAGTGCTGGAGGGGCGCACTCCGTGCCCGTCCGGACTAGCCCGTACTGACCACCCCGAACCACCCGAAGGGACAGTGCAATTACGGTGAACCGTCCGCGCGGGTGATGCGTCCTGCGGGTAAGGAGAAGTGCTGCTGCGAAATCCCTGCGGATTGACGCCCGTGGGGCAACACTGGGACCGGACCGATCGATACGGGGGGCGGCCATGAACACCTCATCCAGCCGCAGGACATTCACTACAACGCAGCGAAAGAACCCAGCCATGTGCCAGCACCAGCCACCATGCCCGACCGCCGACTCAGCCGACCGGGAAGCCGCCCGCCTGACGGCGCACCACCCGGAACAGGGCTGGAGCCTGCTGTGCAACGGAGTCCTGCTCTTCGAGGACACCGGTGAGCTGCTCCCGGACGGTCAGATCATCGCTCCGCACCGGCCCCTGGGGACCGACCGGGTGATGAAGGCCGCCTGACCGCGGCCGGTACGAGCAGGGGCCGGCCCGGAGAAATCTCCGAACCGGCCCCGACGCATGTCCGCGTCACGCGGTCACGCTCATCGCTCAGTTGTCGTACTCGTCCAGCGGCGGGCAGGAGCAGACGAGGTTGCGGTCGCCGAAGGCGCCGTCGATCCGGCGCACCGGCGGCCAGTACTTGTCGGCGGCCGAGACCCCGGCCGGGAAGACCGCCACCTCACGGCTGTACCCGTGCTTCCACTCCCCGCCCAGCATCGCCGCGGTGTGCGGAGCGTTGTGCAGCGGGTTGTCGTCCGCGCTCCACTCGCCGGAGTCCACCTTCTCGACCTCGCCGCGAATGGCGATCATCGTGTCGCAGAACCGGTCGAGCTCCGCGAGGTTCTCGCTCTCGGTCGGCTCGATCATCAGCGTCCCGGCGACCGGGAACGACATGGTCGGCGAGTGGAAGCCGTAGTCGATCAGTCGCTTGGCGATGTCGTCGACGCTGACGCCGGTGGCCTTGGAGATCGGCCGCAGGTCCACGATGCACTCGTGCGCGACCAGACCGGCCGGGCCGTTGTACAGGATCGGGTAGTGCGGTTCCAGACGCTTGGCGATGTAGTTCGCGGCGAGGACGGCGACCTGCGTCGCGCGCTTCAGGCCCTCCCCGCCCATCAGGCGTACGTACGCCCAGGAGATGGGCAGAATGCCGGCCGAGCCCCACGGGGCGGCCGAGATCGGTCCGACGCCGGTCTCGGGGCCCGCCGAGGGCTGGAGCGGGTGGTTCGGCAGGTACGGCGCCAGGTGCGCACGCACGCCGACCGGGCCGACGCCGGGGCCGCCGCCGCCGTGCGGGATGCAGAAGGTCTTGTGCAGGTTCAGGTGCGAGACGTCGCCGCCGAACCGGCCCGGCCTGGCGAGGCCCACCAGCGCGTTGAGGTTGGCACCGTCGACGTACACCTGACCGCCGGCGTCGTGCACCTCGGCACAGATGTCGGCGACGTGCTCCTCGAACACACCGTGCGTCGAAGGGTACGTGATCATGAGCACGGCGAGCTCGTCGCGGTGCTTCTCGATCTTGGCGCGGAGGTCCTCTATGTCGACCTCGCCGTCGTCGGCGGTCTTGACCACGACGACCTTCATGCCGGCCATCACGGCGCTGGCCGCGTTGGTGCCGTGCGCGGAGGACGGGATGAGGCAGACGGTGCGCTGCTCGTCACCGTTGGCCCGGTGGTACGCCCGTACGGCCAGCAGGCCCGCGAACTCGCCCTGCGAGCCCGCGTTCGGCTGGATGGAGACCGCGTCGTACCCGGTGACCTCGGCGAGGCGCTCCTCCAGCTCGCGGATGAGGGTGAGGAAGCCCTCCGCCTGCTCGGCCGGGGCGAAGGGGTGCAGCGCGCCGAACTCGGGCCAGGTGATCGACTCCATCTCGGTGGTCGCGTTCAGCTTCATGGTGCACGAGCCGAGCGGGATCATGCCGCGGTCCAGCGCGTAGTCGCGGTCGGCGAGCTTGCGCAGATAGCGCAGCATCGCGGTCTCGGAGCGGTGCTGGTGGAAGACCGGGTGGGTGAGGATCTCGTCGGAGCGCAGCAGGCCCTCGGGCAGCGCGTCGGCGACGGTGGCATCCAGCTCCTCGATGTCCCCGTCGGCGCCGAAGGCGGCCCAGACGGCGGCGATCTGCGTACGCGTGGTGGTCTCGTCGCAGGCCAGGGAGACCAGGTCTGCGTCGACGAGCCGCAGGTTGACCCCGCGCTCGCGGGCGTCCGCGACGACATCGGCGGCCTTCCCCGGGACGCGCACGGTGAGGGTGTCGAAGTGGGCGCCGGTCACGACGTCGGTGCCGGAGGCACGCAGGCCCTCGGCCAGGATCGTCGCGTAGCGGTGAGTGCGCCGGGCGATCGTCCGCAGCCCGTCCGGGCCGTGGTAGACCGCGTACATTCCGGCCATGACGGCGAGCAGCACCTGGGCGGTACAGATGTTGCTGGTGGCCTTCTCGCGGCGGATGTGCTGCTCGCGGGTCTGCAGGGCCAGCCGGTAGGCCTTGTTGCCGTCCGCGTCGACGGAGACACCGACGAGGCGGCCCGGAAGGCTGCGGGCGAACTTCTCGCGTACGGCCATGAACCCGGCGTGCGGTCCGCCGAAGCCCATCGGCACACCGAAGCGCTGCGTGGTGCCGACCGCGATGTCCGCGCCCAGGTCACCGGGCGAGGCGAGCAGGGCCAGGGCCAGCAGGTCGGCGGCGACCGTGACGATCGCGCCCAGCTCGTGGGCCTGCTCGATGACGGGCGCGATGTTCCGCACTTCCCCGGACGCGCCCGGGTACTGCACCAGGACGCCGAAGACACCGCGCTCGGCGATCTCCGCCGGGATGCCGTCGGAGAGGTCGGCGACGACGACCTCGACACCGGTCGGCTCGGCGCGGGTCTCGATGACCGCGACCGTCTGCGGCAGGGCGTCGGCGTCGACCAGGAAGACGCCGCCCTTCACCTTGCCGACGCGCCGGGAGAGCGCCATGGCCTCGGCGGCCGCGGTGCCCTCGTCCAGCAGGGAGGCGCCCGAGGTGGGCAACCCGGTCAGCTCGGCGACCATCGTCTGGAAGTTGAGCAGAGCCTCCAGGCGGCCCTGCGAGATCTCCGGCTGATACGGCGTGTAGGCCGTGTACCAGGCAGGGTTCTCCATGACGTTGCGCAGGATCACCGGCGGGGTGAAGGTGCCGTAGTAGCCGAGCCCGATCATCGGGGCCAGCACCTGGTTGCGGTCCGCGAGCGCGCGCAGCTCGGCCAGTACCTCGGCCTCGGTACGGGCGGACGGCAGTCCGAGTGCCTCCGTGCTCTTGATGACATCGGGCACCGCGGCTGCGGTCAGCTCGTCCAGCGAGCCGTAACCGACCTGGGCGAGCATCTTCGACTGCGCCTCGGCATCGGGGCCGATATGGCGCTGCTCGAACGGAATGCCCTGCTCCAGCTGGGAGAGCGGAGTGCGACGGGGGGTCATGGTGGAGGCCTCCTGGTCTGTCACGACCTGCGAGGGGCACCACGGCGCGGGTGCCCGAACGGCCTCCCCCTCTGTCATCTCGACCTGAGAGCTTCACCGGCGCGCCCTGCGGCGTACCGGCTTTCACCGTCGGTGAGGAAGGGACTCGCACCGGCACTCGGCCGCACGTGACCCGCCCTGCTTTCCAGAGTGACCTCGTCCGTGCGGTACGGGGGCCTGAGAGATTCCGGGGAGGATTTGCTCCTTCGGCGCCTTCGGATCAGCTCCGGAGGACTCTCCCGCACGGGGTCAGCGGCCATCACCAGCCTACCAGCGGGGTTCATGGCTGATTTCTCGAGTGGCCAACCACTCGGATCTGCCCTTTTGTAGTGCTTGTGGAGTAGCCGCGACCAGTGGGAGGGACCGTGCAGACCGACATCGATCCGCGCAGCCTGATCGGCCGCAAGGCGTTCGACCGCAAGGGCACCAAGATCGGGACCGTGGACGAGGTGTATCTCGACGACGCGACCGGAGTGCCCGAGTGGGCTGCCGTACGTACCGGACTCTTCAGCCGGGACGCGTTCGTCCCGCTGGAACCCAGCGAATTCGTGGAGGATTCGCTCCGCATCCCCTTCGACCGCGCGCTGATCAAGGACGCGCCCGACTTCGGCGTAGGCCGCCATCTCTCACCGGAACAGGAGCTCCAGCTCTACCGGCACTACGGTCTGGACTCCCGGTCCGAGCCGGCCGGCTCGGACCGGGAGTTCGGCAGACTGGCCGGCCAGGACGAGTAGTCCGCCGGGTCCCGCACAAGGGGCAGCGGATCGGCGGTCCGGAGCTCCGGGTCGTCGATCCGGAACGTACGCACCCGTCCGGGCGCCGACTCGGGCTCCTCGAACCGCACCGTCACCCGGCCGACGCCGCTGCCCTGCACCCAACCGTGGCCGTATGTGTCATGGCGTACGTCGTGCCCGGCGGGCCAGCGCCGGGCGGCGCGCTGCACGGCGGTCTCCCGGTCCTCCGCCCCGAGATCGCCCGGCGGCCCGGACGTGTCGTCCCCGGCCGGTGCCCCATCCTCGGCCGCTTCCTCGGTCGCGGCCTGTTCACCGGCGGCCTGGGCGAAGAGGTCCTCCTGCGTGTAGTCGGCGAGCCCCGTCACGCCCACTCCCAGGAGCCGGACGCCTCCGGTGGTGTCCACGGCCTCCAGGAGGCGTGCGGCGGCCTCACGGACCACCGTGGGGTCGTCCGTGGGCCCACGGAGCGTCTCGGACCTCGTGAGCGTCGAGAAGTCGTACCGGCGCACCTTCAGCACCACCGTCCGCCCGGACCGCCCCGCGCCCCGCAGCCGCTGTACGCACCGGTCGGCCAGCCGCTCGACCTCCGTCCGGATCCGCACCCGGTCGTGCAGGTCGGCGTCGAAGGTGTCCTCGACCGACACCGACTTCGCGTCCCGCTCCGCGACCACCGGCCGGTCGTCGTGGCCGAACGCCATCCGGTGGAGCGAGCCGCCGTGCGCCTTCCCCAGCAGGCGTACGAGCTCGTCCTCGCCGGCCTCGACCAGGTCGTCGACCGTGGTCATCCCGGCACGGCGCAGATGGTCCGCCGTCGCCGGCCCGACACCGGGCAGGATCCGCACCGACATGGGAGCGAGCAGGGCCCGTTCCGTACCCGGCTCTATCAGCAGCAGACCGTTCGGCTTCGCCTCCTCCGAAGCGATCTTGGCCAGCATCTTGGAACCGGCGAGCCCGACCGAGCCGGTGAGCCCGGTGACCGCCCTGATGGCCGTACGCAACTGCTCACCGATCTCCAGAGCCGAAGCCGCGTCGTCGGCCGTCCCACCGGCCTCCAGGTCGACGAACGCCTCGTCCAGGCTGAGCGGCTCCACCAGCGGGGAGAGCCGCGCGAGGAGCTCCATCACCTGGTCGCTCACCGATCGGTACAGCTGGAAGCGGGGCACCAGATACGCCGCGTTGGGCGCGAGCCGCCGGGCCTGCGCCATGGGCATCGCCGAATGCACCCCGAAGCGTCGCGCCTCGTACGACGCGGTGGCGACGACTCCGCGCGGCCCCAGCCCGCCCACCACGACCGGCTTGCCGCGCAGGCTCGGCTTCGCCGCCTGCTCGGCAGAGGCGTAGAAGGCATCCATGTCCAGATGCAGGATGGTGGGCGCGGCTCTCACATCAACCGATGCTGCCCTACGGCACTGACAATCGCCGCGACCCGGGGCCTGTCCGGCGGATCGGGGTCAGCCGGCGCGGTTGCGCCGCCGTGCCAGCTCATCGGTCGGGTTGTTCCCGATGAGGGTCTCCCCGGTGTCCACCCGCTCGCCGTGCAGCTGCGAGAGAGCAACGTCGACGTCCTGCCACACCACGCCCACCGCGATACCGAAGACTCCCTGACCGCCCTGGAGCAGGCTGACGACCTCGTCGGGCGAGGAGCACTCGTAGACCGTCGCCCCATCGCTCATCAGCGTCATCCGCTCCAGGTCCTGGAATCCCCGGGCCCGCAGATGCTGAACCGTGGTGCGGATGTTCTGGAGTGCCACACCCGTGTCCAGGAAGCGCTTCACGATCTTCAGCAGGACGACGTCCCGGAAGCTGTAGAGCCGCTGCGTGCCGGAGCCGTACGCGGGACGCACGCTCGGTTCCACCAGCCCCGTGCGCGCCCAGTAGTCGAGCTGCCGGTAGGTGATCCCGGCAGCCGCGCAGGCGGTCGGCCCGCGGTAGCCGATGTCGTTGGCCGATGCCACTCCGCCCCCCACCACCGCCGCCGGTTGAACCGGTTGCACGATGGTGTGGTCGGCTGTACTCCCCTGCTGCGGATACGGCCCACCCGCTGCCGTACCGTCGCCGCTGCTTCTCACGCCGACCTCCGTCCTTGACCTGCCATCTCGAAGGTAGGCAGTCACTCGGGGTGCGTCAACGATCGCCACACTCGGCACGCCGAGTGATAATCACCCTGAGGGTGGTTTCCCGTGCCTCACGAGCGGGAAAGGCTTGCCGGATGCGCTGACGGCGACCCCGAAGAACGGTCACTGACTGTTGGTACCGAAATCCTCCGGAGAGATCTGATCGAGGAACTCGCGGAACTTCTCCACCTCATCCTCCTGCTCGTCCGGGATGGCGATGCCTGCATCGTCGAGCACCCCGTCACTGCCGTAGATCGGCGTTCCGGTGCGCAGCGCGAGCGCTATGGCGTCGGACGGCCGCGCGCTCACCTCGACTCCGCTGGCGAAGACCAGCTCCGCGTAGAAGACCCCTTCCCGGAGGTCCGTGATGCGGACCTCGGTGAGCTCCTGGCCGACGGCCTCGAGCACGTCTTTGAAGAGGTCATGGGTCAGCGGCCTGGCCGGAGCCATGCCCTGCTGGGCGAAGGCGATCGCGGTCGCCTCACCAGGACCGATCCAAATGGGGAGGTACCGGTCGCCTCCCACTTCACGCAGGAGCACGATCGGTTGGTTGGAGGGCATTTCCACCCGGACACCCACAACGTCGAGCTCGTTCACACAGCAACCCTAGGACGTGCCCGGCAGGTTTGGGTAGTCGGGCACCGGGCTGATCAGTGGAGCCGGATGTGCAGAGCGCTCTGCACAAGGGCCGAATGAAGCCTCACGGACAGCTCCGCGAGCTCTTTCGCAGTGGCCTCCGCATGGGCTCTGGTCTGCGGATTCCGGTGTCGGCGCAGGGGCGCGACCACCTGCTCGATGAGCCCGACCTCGCGATCCGCGGCCGCCCGCATGGCACGCAGGTGACGCGGCTCCAGACCGAACCTGCCCAGATCCGCCACAAGCCTGGCAACGGTCACCGTCTCGGCGTCGTAGCCGCCCTCGGCGGTCGGAGTGACCAGGCCGTACGACTCCCACTCGTCGAGGTCGCTCTCGGTGACCTCGGCGGCCGCCAGCAGCTCGGCGCGGCCGATCCGGGCCGCGGTGGCCCGTCCGGACTCCGCGTCCCAGCCGCCGTCGGTCAGGTCCCGCGGGCCGCCCCCGGACGGCAGGGCGGCCTGTTCACCACGGGCGAGGGCATCCAGATGCTCACGGATGACCTTCAGCGGGAGGTAGTGGTCCCGCTGCATGCGCAGCACCTGAGCCAGCCGCTCCACGTCGGCGCCACGGAACTTGCGGTAACCGGAAGGGGTCCGCTGCGGCTCGACGAGCCCTTCGGCCTCCAGGAATCGAATCTTGGAGATCGTGACCTCGGGGAACTCGTCCCGCAGCCGCAGAAGCACCGTGCCGATGCTCATCGGGCGGTCGTCGGCGGTGGCGGTGCCGACCACGGCACCGCCCGTCGGTGTTCTCAGCATGGACCTTCCCTGACGGGTCAGATACCGCGCTGGCTCGCGTAGAAGACCAGCCGGTACTTGCCGATCTGCACTTCGTCGCCGTTGGACAGGGCGACGGAGTCGATGCGCTCCCGGTTGACGTAGGTGCCGTTCAGGCTTCCCACGTCCCCGACCGTGAAGCTGCCGTCGGGTCCCCTGCGGAACTCCACATGCCGCCGCGACACCGTCACGTCATCGAGGAAGATGTCGCTCTGCGGGTGACGGCCGGCCGTGGTCAGCTCACCGTCCAGCAGGAAGCGACTGCCGGAGTTCGGACCGCGGCGCACCACCAGGAGCGCGGAGCCGAGCGGAAGGGCATCGACGGCGGCCTGAGCCTCGGGCGAGAGCGACGGAACGGCCGTCTGCCCGGTCGCCTCCGCCTCGTATGCCTCAAGACCGGAGATGGAGATGGTGGAGGTCGTCTCCGAGGCACGCTCGGGTACCCCGCCCCTCAGCGGCGCACCGCAGTTGGAGCAGAAACGACTGGCCTCGGCGTTGCGATGACCGCACCTCGTACAGACCGGCATGGACGAACCCTCCTGCCTGGGGGCGAACTCTCCACCCGTATTCGAGGTCGACGATTCTCCGAAACCTATGCGGCCGGGACCGGCAGGGTCAACAGACGACGCGCCGGAAGCTCCCGAATTGTCACTGCCCGTACCCGACACCTGATCCCGGAAGAGCGGGCGCTCCGTGCCCTGCTCGTCTCCCTGGCCATGGCGCGGTGCGCGATGGCGGGCAGCCTCGTCGCGAGCGCTCTTGCCGAACAACTTCCCAAACAACTTCACGGGCGATTCCCCTTGACCGAAATAGACCCGCCCGTGGGGCAGGACGAACCCTGAATGAACACACCTGCCGACCCGGACATCTTCACAACGTCCGTATCCACTCGACAGTTTCCACCACGCGCCACCAATACGATGCGGCGACCCCCCGCAACCTCGTACCCGTGTCCTTCGTCCCGTTCGTGCCGCGGCTTCACGGGGACGACGACCGAGCGTAGTCAGGCTGCTTCGCCGGTCGCAAGGCGTCCACGACGATGTCGTCGACCTGCTCGACCTGCACGGTGGCCTGCTCCTTCTCCAGTGTCTGGACCACACCGCCCGGGATGTTCAGCGCCGGCTCCAGATCCTGGGGCTTGCCGATCACCTTGAAGACGTACGGCGCGGTGATCTTACGGTCGTCGACCCTGACATTGCCGCCGTCACCGGAGAAGTACGTATTGGCCACCACACGCACTCCATTGACCTCGATCGCCTCGGCACCCGCCGCCCGCAGCTCCTGGAGTGCGTCGAGCAGCATGTCCGCCTTCACCCCGTCCCCGGGGTCGTTGACGGTGAGCGTGATCCCGGGGCCGTGTGCCGCCACGGTGCCCGCGAGCACACCGAGTTGCCGCTCCTTCTCCACCGTCTGCTTACGTGCCTCCTCGGCCTGGTCGGAGCTGTTCTCCAGCTCGGTGCGCTGGGCGGCCAGCCGCTGCTTCTCGTCCTCCAGGCGCTGTGTCCGGTCGTCCAGCTCGTCGAGGATCCGGACCAGGTCCTCCTGCCGGGCACCCCGCAGCGCGCTGTTGTCACTGTTGGACCGCACCTGAATGGCCAGTCCGAGACCGAGCACGAACAGCAGGAGCGCGACGACGAGTTGGGCCCGCGTCACCCGCGGCGGCCACAGCCCGGCGATCAGCCGCTGACGACCGGTGAGTTCCTTGGTGGAGCCGGGCGTCTGCTCGTCGGCGCGCTCCGGCTCGCCGGGAAGTTCTTGGTTGCTCATCGGCGTCAGGCCCGGAAGACGTGCCGGCGGATGGCCGCGGCGTTGGAGAAGATCCGGATCCCGAGCACGACCACCACACCGGTGGACAGCTGCGCTCCGACACCCAGCTTGTCGCCCAGGAACACGATCAGTGCGGCCACCACGACGTTCGAGAGGAACGACACGACGAACACCTTGTCGACAAAGATCCCGTCGAGCATGGCCCGCAGACCACCGAAGACTGCGTCGAGGGCGGCCACGACGGCGATCGGGAGATACGGCTCGACCACGGCCGGCACCTCGGGCCGGACCAACAGTCCGACCACGACTCCCACGACGAGGCCCAGTACGGCGATCACGATGTGCCCTTCCCTGAGTCTGCCGCACCACTGCCGGTGTCTGCGGCCTGATAAGGCTCTGCTGTACGTACGATCAGGCTCGGCGCGACCGGGAGGCTCACCTTCTGCTGCACGGACATGCTCGTCCGGATGTCGAAGGTGTCCTTGAGCGCCTGCAGATACTGACCGTCGGCACTGTCCTGGAACGCGGTGCCGAGTTGCTTCCCGTTCCCCACCGCCAGCACCGTGTACGGCGGCACGAGCGGCCTGTTGTCGACCAGTATGGCGTCGCCCGCCGCTCGGATCGCCGACAGGGCCGTCAGCCGCTGCCCGTTGATCGCGATCGCCTCCGCGCCGGACTGCCACAGCCCGTTGACGACCCGCTGGAGGTCCCGGTCACGGACCCGACCGGTGTCGGCGAATCCGCTGGTCTCCCTGGGGCCGCCACCCCCCTGGTCGGTGTTCTTGGCGTCGTCGACCACGAGCTTCACGCCAGGTCCCTCCACCGGGGTCGCCCCGGCAAGCAGCGCCACTCGCTCCCCCTGGTCCCCGCCGTGCTTCTCCAACGCCTTGCGCTGACGCCGGCCCACATCGTCCCGGAGCTTGTCGACCTGGGACTCAAGGGTGTCGGCTGCCGACGTCTCGTCGTCGATGCGATCGATCAGCTCCTGGCGCTCCTTGGCGAGGACCGGCGCGGAGACGCGTGCCTGCGCGGCCCCGAGCGTGACCACGAGGGCGGCGAGCACCAGACATGCGGCGAGGCCGAGCCTCGACTTGAGCGTACGGGGCAGACCCGCACTCCCGTCGGCCTTGCGACGCGCCGACGCCTCGGCGTATCCGTCGTCCAGGCTGTGGTCCATCACATTGGTCAGCAGCGACATGGACGCGTCGGGACGCGCTGGCGGCGAGGCGGTACTCCGATCGGGGGGCTGCTGCGACATGCCGCACATCGTCGCACGTCGCCGCCGCTACCGCCGAATGGCCCCACCGGTGTGCCCGCGGGCACCTACGGACGCCTTCGGGCACACCGGAAGAACCGTCACTGACCTGCGCTGTCCACAACCGCCGCCCATTCGTCCAGCAGCGCCTGCGCGGAGGCGTCGTCCGGTCCCTCGGCCCACAGATGGGTGACCGCCTCGGCCCGGTCCGGCAGCACCATCACCCACCGCCCGTCGGCTTCGACCACCCGTACACCGTCCGTCGTGTCGACGTTGCGGTCACCGGCGGCCTCCACGACCCGGCGCATGACCAGTCCCTTGACGGCCCAGGGGGTGGCGAGGTCACGGCGCAGGACATGGGCATGGGGGATGCGGGCGTCGATCTGGCTGAGGGTGAGCTGGGTCCTGGCCACCAGCCCGAGGAGCCGCACGAATGCGGCCGATCCGTCGAAGACACTGCTGAATTCGGGAACGATGAAGCCCCCGCGCCCGTCTCCACCGAAGATGGTGCCTTCCTCACGTCCCACGCGCGTCAGATCGTCGGGCGATGTCGTCGTCCATTCGACCTGCGTGCCGTGGTAAGCCGCGACCTGCTCGGCGACCCGTGTCGTGGTGACCGGCAACGCCACCCGCCCGCTGCGCCGCTCGGCCGCCACGAGATCGAGCATCACGAGGAGCGCCCGGTCGTCTTCGACGATCCGGCCCCGCTCGTCGACCAGGGAGAGCCGCTCACCGACCGGGTCGAACCGGACGCCGAACGCGGCCCGTGCCGACGAGACGATCTCGCCCAGCCGCACCAGTCCGGAGCGCCGGGTCTCGGCGGTTTCGGTGGGGCGTGATTCGTCGAGGCCGGGATTGATGGTCAGTGAATCGACACCGAGTCGCCCCAGCAGGCTGGGCAGTACGAGCCCGGCACTCCCGTTGGAGGCGTCGACGACCACCTTGAGACCCGCGTCGGCGATCCCCGCCGTGTCCACGTTCCGCAGCAGCGATCCGGTGTACGAGTCGAAGACGCTGGACGGGAAGTGCAGATCCCCGATCTCGCCCGGGAAGGCACGGCGGTATTCCTGACGTGCGTAGACCCGGTCCAGCTTCCGCTGCCGCGCCTGCGACAGGTCCGCTCCCCGCTCGTCGAAGAACATGATGTCGACCGAGTCGGGCACGCCGGGGGACGTACGGATCATGATCCCGCCGTCGCTGCCCCGTGCGGTCTGCTGACGTGCGACGGGCAGCGGGACGTTCTCCAGGTCCCGGACGTCGATGGCGCTGGCCTGGAGGGCCGAGATCACCGCTCGCTTCAGGGCACGGGCACCACGGGAGTGGTCACGTGCGGTGGTGACCGTCGAGCCCTTCTTCAGAGTCGTGGCATAGGCGCCGGCCAGCCGGACCGCCAGTTCCGGGGTGATCTCGACGTTCAGGATCCCGGACACGCCCCGTGCGCCGAAGAGATGGGCCTGCCCGCGCGATTCCCAGATCACCGAGGTGTTGACGAAGGCGCCGGCCTCGATGGTCTTGAACGGGTAGACGCGGACATTGCCCTGAATGATCGACTCCTCACCGATCAGGCACTCGTCCCCGATGACCGCGCCGTCCTCGATACGGGCCGCCCGCATGACATCGGTGTTCTTTCCGATTACGCAGCCGCGCAGATTGCTGTGCTGACCGATATAGACGTTGTCGTGCACCACGGCCTTGTGCAGGAACGCACCACTCTTGACGACGACGTTCGACCCGATGACCGTGTGCTCGCGAATCTCTGCACCGGCTTCGACCTTTGCGTAATCCCCGATGTAGAGCGGCCCGCGCAGCACCGCGTCGGGATGCACTTCCGCGCCTTCGGCGACCCATACGCCGGGTGAGATCTCGAAGCCGTCGATGTCGACGTCGACCTTGCGTTCAAGGACGTCGGCCTGCGCCTTCACATAGCTTTCGTGGGTGCCGACGTCCTCCCAGTAGCCCTCGGCGATGTAGCCGTAGATGGGTTTGCCTTCCTTCATGAGCTGAGGGAAGACATCACCGGACCAGTCCACCGAGACATCGGCTTCGACATAGTCGAATACCTCGGGCTCCATGACGTAGATGCCGGTGTTCACGGTGTCCGAGAAGACCTGACCCCAGGTGGGCTTCTCCAGGAAACGCTCGACCTGGCCGCCCTCGTCCACAATTGTGATGCCGAATTCCAGCGGGTTCGGCACGCGGGTCAGGCACACCGTGACCAGACCGCCTTTTTCCTTGTGGAAGGCGATGAGATCGGTGAGATCGAAGTCGGTGAGTGCATCACCGGAAATGACGAGGAAGGTGTCGTCCTTCAGCGCTTCCTCGGCATTCTTCACGCTCCCCGCGGTGCCGAGCGGCTTCTCCTCGTTGGCGTAGCTGAGCTCCATCCCGAGCTCTTCGCCGTCCCCGAAGTAATTCTTGACCAGCGAGGCAAGAAACTGGACCGTTACGACGGTCTCATTCAGCCCGTGTCGCTTGAGCAGCCGAAGCACATGCTCCATGATCGGCCGATTGGCGACGGGCAGAAGCGGCTTGGGCATGCTTGAGGTCATGGGACGAAGGCGAGTGCCTTCGCCGCCAGCCATCACGACGGCCTTCATGTCGGAAACGTCCTCCTTGAAGAGACGACGGTCTAGCCGACTTCGCCCGTCGGGGCACCATCCGGGTCATCCGCGGCGGGCCGGCCACACTGCGCGGCACCGCGTCAACGAGCTCAATCGGCTGCTACATCCGCCTTGACGAGCCGGCGGACCTGAACCACGTAGAGGATCCCTGCCCACCAATAGAGCGTTGTACCCCAACCTGCGAACGCCCATCCGAAAATAGCGGCCAGCGATGCAAGCCAACCACTTCCGTCGCTGAGCAGCAACAAGGGGAACGCGTACATCAGGTTGAACGTGGCCGCCTTCCCCAGGAAGTTCACCTGGGGCGGCGGATAGCCGTGACGCCGCAGGATTCCAACCATCACGAGGAGCATCAGCTCACGGGCGAGAAGTGCCACGGTGAGCCACAGCGGCAGGATCTCCCGCCAGGTCAGGCCAACCAGGGTCGAAAGGATGTAGAGGCGGTCCGCAGCAGGATCCAGGAGCCGGCCGAGGCTGCTGATCTGGTTCCACCGACGGGCGAGCTTTCCATCGAGGTAGTCGCTGATGCCGCTGAGCATCAGCACCAACAGGGCCCAGCTGTCGCTCTGGGGGCCGCCGAACACGGGGCGAAGAATCAGCCACAGGAAGAGCGGAACCCCTACAAGGCGAGCCATGCTGAGGATGTTGGGGATGGTGAGTACCCGGTCCGTCTGAACCCGAGTCTCCTGGACCTCCACCCGGGGGCCTCCTGTGAAGAACGTGCCAATGATGCCCCCTGACCCTACCCTCAGCCACTGCTGCCGGTTGCACAGGGGTGACGGGAAGCATCCCGTGAACGCAGAAAAGCCCCGTGCCACAAGGGCACGGGGCTTTCCCGTAAAAGGAGTTCGGCGGCGTCCTACTCTCCCACAGGGTCCCCCCTGCAGTACCATCGGCGCTGAAAGGCTTAGCTTCCGGGTTCGGAATGTAACCGGGCGTTTCCCTAACGCAATGACCACCGAAACACTATGAAATAAACAACACCGGAACAACACGGCCGTTCGTTATTTCAGAACTAACACAGTGGACGCGAGCAACTGAGGACAAGCCCTCGGCCTATTAGTACCAGTCAGCTCCACCCGTTACCGGGCTTCCACATCTGGCCTATCAACCCAGTCGTCTACTGGGAGCCT
>NZ_FPJO01000029.1 GCF_900119365.1 Streptomyces atratus | reverse complement strand
GTCGGGGCGCTGAACGCGACATCGGCGTAACCGTCGCCGTTCACGTCACCTGTCGCCGGCGCGTACCCGAAGTTGCAGTGGGAGGAGACCGGCTCGCCGGGCAGCCCCGGTGTCTTCTCGTCGATCGTCGTGGGCTTCAGGCCGGTGCTCTGTCCGGTCTTTCCGCCGTACGCGACCATCAGCCGGCTGCCGCCCTCGGGCGTGGCTTCGTCGCCGATGATCTCGCAGGTGAGGCTGATGATCACATCGGCGAAGCCGTCCTTGTTCACGTCGGAGGTGAGGGTGGTCGAGCCGTACATGTCCTTGCCGCGCGCGTCCTTGAGGCGCGGACCCCTCTTCAGCACGCCGTTGGCCGCTCCGCGGTACACGACGGTGGCGCGGGGGGTCGGCATCCCGTCCGCGAACACGTGCGACCAGGTGACCACCAGATCGTCCTTGCCGTCGCCGTTCATGTCGCCGACTCCGGTTGGCCGGGGGGTGTAGTACGACAGCTTGTCGGGGGTGAGGTCGAGCGTCTTCGTACGGGCGGGCTTGCCCGTACGGGTGAACGGGCCGAACCGGACCGTCGCCTTGGAGTCCGTGTTCCTGTTCGTGACGAGGTCGGCGTGGCCGTCGCCGTCGAAGTCGCCGACGACCGGCGTGGCGCCGGTCAGCTTGGCCGCTCCGGAGAGCTTCTTCTTTCCGCCCCAGACCACGAAGACCGTATTGCTGCCGGCCTGCGTGATGAGGTCACTGCGGCCGTCGCCGTCGAGGTCGGCCGAGATGGCACCGCTGCCGAAACGGCCGCCGGTGCCCGCCTTGCCGAGGCCGAGGCTGTCCTGGGTGATCACCTGGTGGCGCTGGATGTCGGGTCCGGCCGTCGAGCCGTGCACCACGGCCGCGTAGCCGGCGGCGTACTTGCCGTTGACCGTGGCCGAGGTGTCGGTGATGACGAGATCCTCTTTCCCGTCGCCGTCGAAGTCGGCGTGGGCCCCGGCGGTGTCGGGGTCGGCCGCGGGCCGCTTCGTGGCCGTGGCGGTCTGCGTCACGCTATGTGAGACGGCGGTGTCGGGTACAACCCCCGGGGCGCCACAGGCCGCTACCGCGGTCAGGGCCAGGGTGGAGACAAGTCGTTTCTGCATGTGGAGTTGGACCCGGGCCGCCCACGAATGGTTGCGCGGGCGGCCAGGCAGACCGTACGGTCCCAACTCCCCAGTCGTGTGCGGATGAACATACCCAGGTTTAGCTTGATCTTTAAGGCTGCTGCTCGGCTCCACCGGGCCTGGGTGTTTCTGTTTTGCGCCGTTCCTTGCCGACTGGGTGGCGGGGTGCCGGGGTGGAAGTGCGGCCCTTGGGGCGGCCGGGGCCGGGACGTGAGACTTTCGGCGCCCCGGCCGGAGTGCCCACAGTCCGCCGGATGCGGCGATAGCCGCGCCGGACCCGGCCAGGGGTGAGCTGATCCGGCGCCAGGGGCTTTTTCCAGGGGCGCCGCAGGTCCTCGGCCAGGGGGCGGGCGAGGCGGAGCTGCGCGTAGGCGGCGAGGATCAGCCACACCCACCGGTCGGTTCGGGGGTGCGCAAGCGGGGACGGGTCAGGCCGAGCGTCTGCTTGAAGAAGCGGAAAGTGTGTTCAATATCGAATCGTCGAAGGAAGATCCGCCAGAGGCGGTCGATGTCGTGCGCGGTGGCGTCGGGGTCGCTGTGCCACAGCCATAGCGGCTTGGGGTCGCGGTTGCCGGGCAGGTGCTCGACCGCCAGATGGGCCAACGTTCCTTCCACAATGGGGAGTTCGCCTTCGTGGTGGGCCCAGGAGCCGCGTCGGTCCAGCTTGGGGTGCAGGCGGCCCCAGCAGCGGGCGAGGACCTGGCCGAAGCGGTCGTGGACGCCGGCCGATTCCTGCGCCGGCGCCGGGTGGGCGGCGGGGTCGGCGAGTCGGAACTCGGCTCCGTGTCGGGGCGGGCGCCCGGGATGGGTTCCGCGGCGCATGCCGGCTGGGGCGCGCATCACCCGGTCGGCGCGGATGCGTCCCAGCAGCCGCACCGGCTCCTGGCGCAACAGCCAGGTCAGGCACACGATGTCGTAGCCCGAGTCCAGGACGAACAGCACCGGCAAGTCGCCCGGGCGCCACTGCCCGGCCCGTTCCAAGCGGGCAACAAGGTCGCGGATCTGGGAGGCGGTGACCTCGGTGGGATCGTCCGCGGGCCCCAACCGCACCGCGTCCAGCGGCCCGGTCCACGAGGAGCGGCCGCCGCCGAGGGCCGCCGCGACCTGGTAGGGCCAGCCCGGGATGGTCTGACGCACCCCGTCGCAGCGGCACGGACGGTGGCAGTGCAGCCGCTCAGGCGAACACTCGGCGTCCGGACGTAGCCATGCAGTGACGTCCAAGGCGATGGACAACTGCCCGTCCGCCCCGCGCGGCAGTACGAGCCCCGCCAGGGCCGTCCGAAGCCGGGACACGGCGATATGTCCCTGGGCCAGCGCGTCGTACATCGCGCCATGTCCGCGGCGGTGCACTTCGGCGAAGGACAACTCTGGCAACGAGACCACCGGGCCGTCATGCACAGGACCGCGTCCGTCAGCTCGAACAGGGCGTCCGCCCGCAGCGTCAGGCATGAGTAGAACTCGCGGCGAAACCGGGACAACCCGGCCAGGGCCTCGATGCGCGCAGCACCTTCTTGCAGACTGTCCATCACGGCCTTTGGGTTGATCGACTGTCGACTTCAGCGAGAAGACACGATCACCCAAAGGCCGCCCAACTGTCAGGCGAACGACGAACCCCACCAAGACATGATCTTGGTGGGGTTTAAAGCCAAGTTTAGAGGTCGCGCAGATAGGTGCCGGCGGCCGGATCGGTGCGACATCGAGGCGGGTGTGCTTCAGCCACCAGTGCAGGTCCCGGCCCAGCAAGCGCTGGGGCGTCCATCCGATCGGGCGCCGGGTGGCCAGGGTGGTGTCGGCGAGCGGGCCGAGTTCAGATCCTGGTCATGGTCGATGAGTATCCGCCTCCTCCGGGGTAGACCCAGTCACCGGTCATCGTGGTGCCGTCGGCGCTGAAAGCGCCCTCGAAGAAGGCTGGGCTGCCCTTCGCCCCGGCCCAGATGGTGAGCTTGTCACCAGTCAGTTCGTAGACGTAGTCGAAGGTGTTGCCCATCGAGTCGTAGTACCGCGACATCACGTCCGAGCCGGTCGGTTCCCCGAACGGGCGCAGGTTCCCGATCATCTCCAGGCCTCTGATCGGCTCGCCGAACTGGGTGAGTTCGACGTGCTGGCTCAGGAAGAACCGGCCGGGCATCCACTCGTACCGCACGGTTCCCTCAGCTCCGCCCGTCACTGCCCAGGTGCCGACCAGGCGATCCAGGGCCTTCAGTTCGGCGCTCGGCTGGTTGGTCTCAGACATCTCGTCCTCCTTGGTGGGTTCTCGCGGCTACCTCGAAGTCACCGACTCGTTCTCGACACCCTTGAAATATGACGTGGATCACATCTTGAGGGTGTCGAGATCACGGACCCTGCCACGAGGTAGCCGCGAGAACCCACCAAGGAGGAAGCCATGACCGCCACCGCCACCATCGCCGTCCCCGTCCCCGTCCCCGTCGTCCGCCGCTCGGACCGCCTGCTGGTCGCCGGTGCGCTCGCGGGGCCGGTCTTCTTCGCATCGGCCGTCATCCAGATGGCCACTCGCGAGGGATTCGACATCACCCGCACCCGATCAGCCAGCTCGCCGTGGTGCCGGCTGGATCCAGATCGTGACGCTCGTGCTCGCGGGTCTCGGCGCTCTCGCTCTGGCCGCCGGCATCAAGTGCACCCTCACCGAGGGAGTCGGGCGGCGAGCGCCGCCGATCCTCGTCGGGATCTTCGGCGCCGGGCTGATCGCCTCCGGCCTGTTCCCCATGGGAGATCCGGAGAGCGGTTTCCCGGTCGGAACCCCGGACCAGCCGGTCGCCCGGATGTCCTGGCACAGCGTCGCGCACTCGGCCTCGGCGGTCGCCGCCCACAGTGCCCTGGCCATCGCCGCAATCGTGCTCACTGTGCGATGCATGCTCCACCGGGCCGTCCTCCCGGGCCGTGCTGAACGGCGCCACCGCATGCGTACCGGTATTGCCCATGTCGCCGGACTGTATGAGTATCCAGATCGCCGTGAACGGGCTGGTCGCCTTCACCTGGACGACCGTCCTCGCGCTTTCCCTGCGCCGCACACGCTGACCTGCCCCACGATCGCCAAGCATGATTGGAGAAGGGATCCCGTGAAGTACTTGCTGCTCGGATACACGTCAGCCGCCGGCTGGGACGCCGCGACCGCCGATGCCCCGACGGAGGAGGCGCTGGCTGCGTTCGCCGCGTACCAGAAGTTCGAGAAGGAACTGCTCGACAGCGGCGAGCTGGTGACCACCGAGGGCCTGGGCCACCCAGCGGTCAGCATCACGGTGAACCGGACCCCGGACGGCGTGACGGCGACCGACGGACCGTTCGCCGAGCTCAAGGAAGTCCTGGCCAGCTTCGCCGTCATCGACGTGGCCGGCCGGGAACGGGCCGTGGACATCGCCTCGCGGATCGTAGAGGTGCTGGGCGAGCCCATCGAGATCCGGGCGATCATGGGAGAGGACTTCACGGCATGACCGGCCGCCCTCCACGAGGCCCGGCGCGGACAGCGCGCCACCCCGACCGGTGAACGACGGGCCGGACACGACCACGGACGTCGAGCCCCTGCTCCGCGCCGAAGCGCCGCAGGTGCTCGGCGCGTTGGTACGGCGCTTCGGCCGCTTCGACATCGCCGAGGACGCGGTACAGGAGGCGCTGCTGGCAGCGAGCCGGACGTGGCCGGCCGAAGGTGTACCGGAGAAACCGCGCAGCTGGCTGATCCGGATCGGCTACCGGCGGATGGTCGACCTGCTCCGCTCCGAGCAGGCACGGCGCCGACGTGAGCAGGAAGTCGGCATGGCCGAACTGGCCATGCAGGAACCGGCCCGCCAGGCGGGTCCTGCGCAGGAGACTGACGATGGTCTCACCCTGCTGCTGCTCTGCTGCCACCCCGTGCTGAGCACCGCCTCCCAGGTGGCTCTCACCCTGCGCGCGGTCGGCGGTCTGACGACCGCCGAAATCGCCCACGCCTATGGAACGACCGAAACCACGCTGGGGACGCGGATCAGCCGCGCCAAACAGCGGCTGGCCCGCTCCGGCGCCCGCTTCACCACGCCGACCGCCGCCGACCGGGACAGCCGCATGACCGCCGTCATGCGGGTGCTCTATTTGATCTTCAACGAGGGCTACACGGCCTCCGCCGGTGACGAACTCGCCCGCATCGACCTGACCGGAGAGGCGATCCGGCTGACCCGGATGCTAGGCGACGCGGTGCCGGAAGACGCCGAGATGACCGGCCTGCTGGCGCTGATGTTGCTCACCGAATCGCGGCGTGCGGCCCGCATCGGCGACGACGGCGGGCTGGTGCCGCTGGACAAGCAGGACCGCACGCGCTGGAATCGGGATCTGATCCGCGAGGGGACCCAGCTGATCGACGGCGTCTGGAGTCGGCGCGAGACGGGCCCGTACCAGCTGCAGGCGGCGATCGCGGCCCTGCACGCGACGGCCGCGACGCCGGAGCGGACGGACTGGCCGCAGATCGCGATGTTGTACCTATGGCTTGAACGGCTCACCCCGACCGCGCCGGTGCGGCTGAGCCGGGTGGTTGCGGTGGCCCAGGCCTACGGACCGGCCCGAGGGATGGCGCTGCTCGACGATCTCAACCAGCGCCACGGACTGGATCAGGACCCTCTCACCCGGCAACGGGAACGCGCGGTGCGCGCCCACCTGCTGCAGATCACTGGCGACGTCGGCGGTGCGACGACGCTGTACCGCGAGGCGGCCGCCCTGACCGACAACCAGGTCGAGCGCCGCTACCTGCTCGGCGAAGCCGACCGCCTCACCTGACCGATCCGAGGCCCGGTCCCCGCCGCCGCCAGCGACGCCTCGGCGATGCTGAACAGCACCGCCCCCTCGGAGGCCACGCATCCGCCCGCAAGCGCGACAAGACCATTGACGGCGCGGGCGTCACCGACGGCCAGATGCCGTCCATGGCCTTCCACCTGCGCGACCAGTCCGGTCACCGCCAGTTCCCATTCAACGCACCCTGCACACTCCGCACGGCCTCCCCACGCGCACCAGAGGCAGAGCAGGCTTCGCGAGTGGCACGAAGCTTGAGACGGTAGGAGCCGGCGGAGGAACCTCCATCGCATTCGGAGGGATTGGGATGGTGATCGCCACCCACCTGATTTCCGCGTCCTCATCCTGATATCAGCGGTGGAAGGCCGTCCGGCGGAGAGGTCTCCCACCGCAGCCAGCTTGTCCTACCTTCCAGACGTGGATCGCGTGCGGGATCACGGTGTGCCGACTCGATGCCGACTGCTTGGCGGTGGGCAGGGTCGTGGTCATCGGGCATCCATTCCTGGGTCCGTCGGTTACGGGACGCCGAGTTCGAAAAGGCCGTAGCCCGCGTACGAGCCGGAAGCCAGGGCTGCGATGCCGAGGAGCATGAGCTGGTGGGTCAGGCTGAGGCGGCGCAGGGCGAGGGCGAGCGGGAGAAAGAGCGGGAAGAGGGGGAGGAGATAGCGGGAGACGTTGCCGAATATCTGCTGGCTGCCCAGGATGAGGACGAGGGTGAGGACGGTGTAGACCATCAGGACGGCCGGGGGACGCAGCCTGATCAGCAGCAGGAGCAGTGCGAGCGCGAGCAGGACGACACCGACGCCGATCAGGTCCGCGAAGGGCCAGGCGGAGAGATAGTCGGAGTGGCCCACCGGGACGGATGTGAGGACGTCGAGGGTGTGCCGGCCGTAGTCCCACTCGTGGGCCCAGGCACCGGACTGAAGCTTGAAGTAGCCGCCGTAGTCGCCCATTTGGTGACCCACCCAGCCGAGATAGGCGAGGAGGCCGAGCGGGGCGACGGCCATCGCGGCCACCGGACGCAGGATGCCGTCCCGGCGACGGTGGAGCGCGAGCAGGGCCGCGACGGCGACGGCGGCGATCAGCGCCACGGCGGTGGGCCGGTTGAGCCCTGCCACGCAGGTGAGGAGACCGGCGGTGAGCCAGCGGCGGCTCAGGACGGCATGGCAGGCCCAGACGGCCAGGGCCACGTAGAGGGAGTCGGAGTAGACCGCCCACTCCACGCCGGAACCGGGCCAGACGGCCCAGAGTCCGGCCGCGGCCAGCCCGGCCCGTCTGCCGCCGAGGCGTTCGGTGATGGCGTAGATGCCCAGGGCGGCGGCCAAGGAGGCGACGACGGAGACCAGCAGGCCGGCGCCGTACGGGCCGAGGCCGGTGAGCTCGGAGACCAGCCGCATCAGCGCCGGGTAGAGCGGGAAGAACGCCGCCGAGTTCCCTTCGAGGGTGATCGGGCCGGTGGCGCCGGGGATCGGGACCAGCTGGGGGTCGTACCCGTGCACGGCGATCTGCTGGTACCACCAGCCGTCCCAGCTGGCCAGGACGTCCCACGGGTGGGCGCCTCCGCCGAAGCGCGGGTGCTTCGTGCGGTAGTCCCCGGCGGAGTGCAGCAGCCACATGAAGGTGGCGAAGCCGATGAACTTGAGCGTGCCGTAGACGGCCAGTACGGGGCCGTAGTGCTCGGCTGTGCGGCGCAGCCGGCGCCGGCGGTCGGAGCCCGTGGTGGCGGGCTGCTGCGACAGCCTCGCGTTCCAGCTCAGGGTGGCGGTCGCGGTCGTACGGGCGGTGGTCCTGATCATGCGCGGAACACCCACGCTCGGAAGAACAGGAACCGCAGCAGTGTCGCGGCCAGGTTGGCGGCGAGGAGTACGGCGAGTTCGGTGGACTGCCCGGCCGAGGGCACCGCGTGGTGCAGGGCGGCGAGCGATCCGCCGGTGAGCGCCAGGCCGATCAGGAGGACGACCAGGCCCCTGCCCTGGTGGCGCAGCACACCGCCGCGGCCACGGAGGCCGAAGGTGAGCCGCCTGTTCACGGCCGTGTTGGCGACGGCGCAGACCAGCAGCGCGAGTGCGTTGGCGGCCTGGGATCCGGCCACCGGGCGCAGCCCCGCGTAGAGGAGCAGGTATGCGAGGGTGCTGACGGCTCCTACGGCGGCGAAGCACACGAGTTGGGTGGCGAGCCTGCCCGGTGCGTCGGCGCCACCGTCGCGGAGCGACCCGCCCGGCGGCAGCGTGCCCCGCGCCAGTGCCCCGCCGATCCTGGCGATGCCGCGCAGGTCGGCCAGTGCCGTGGCGAGGATGTCGACCCGGGTGTCGGGATCGTCCACCCAATCGACCGGCACCTCATGGATGCGCAGCCCGGCACGCTCGGCGATCACCAGCAGTTCGGTGTCGAAGAACCACTCTGAGTCCTGTATGAGGGGCAGCAGTCGCTCGGCCACATCACGCCGCACCGCCTTGAATCCGCACTGCGCGTCGGAGAAGCCCACGGCGAGGACGGAGCGCAGGAGGGCGTTGTAGCAACGAGAGGTGATCTCTCGCTTGGGGCCGCGCACCACCCGGGAACCGGGGGCCAGGCGGGTGCCGATGGCGATATCGGAGTGGCCGGAGAGCAGCGGGGCCACGAGCGGCAGCAACGCCGTAAGTTCCGTGGACAGGTCCACGTCCATGTACGCGAGTACGGGGGCCGACGAGAGCGACCAGGCGGTACGCAGCGCCCGGCCGCGCCCCTTCTCGGCCAGCCGAAGCCACTGCGCTTCGGGCAGTTCGTCTGCCAGCCGAGCGGCGATCCGCGGGGTGCTGTCCGTGCTGGCGTTGTCGGCGATGGTGATACGAAACGGATAGGGGAAGGTCTCGCACAGGTGTGCGTGGAGCCGCCGCACGCTCGGCTCCAAACCTCTCTCCTCATTGAACACGGGGACGACCACGTCCAGGACGGGCTCCGGGTGGTGCGTCGCCACCGGTGCGCGGTGCGGCAGTCGACTCAGGTCCTTCAGGGCAAGTGACCCTTGATTTCTCATGTTTTATCCTTTTATGACCTTGCACGGGGTAGGCCGAAGACACTCGGGGCGACGGTGCGTTACGGGGTGACGGGGTGACGGGGTGACGGGGTGACGAGCGAGAACGAGGCGGTCGACGGTTAGTTCCGCGCGGTCGCCGTACCCGAAGGCGGAGCCGAGGTCGAGGACGGCGACACGCCCTCCGTGCTCCCCGGCAGGATCTCGGTGGCCGTGGGCGCACTCCCGGTCGTGGCCGGCGGCGTGCTTGCAGCGGTCTCGCCCGGGGACGCGGGGGCAGTGGAGGTGCCCGAGGAGGGGGGCGCGCTCAGAGACGCGTCGGGTGTCGCGGGCGGGGCGGAGAGCGACGGGCTCGCCGCGGGCTGTGGGCCGGGGTGGCTGGGCTCGACCCGGGTCGCACGGCCGGGCAGCAGGAACAGCCCGACACTGAGACCGACAACGGCCAGGACGGAGCCGACTGCCCTCTGCGCGGCCCGTTTCCGACAGCGGACACGCACCCCTGCCCGGAGACGTTCCCGGTGCTTCGGCTCGAACGGTGCGGGCGCCTCGGTGTCGCGCATCATCCGTGCCAGCTGCCGCTCGAAGTGATCCATGGGGTTCCCCTTCACCGCACCGGCTCGTTCACATTGCCCAGGAGCTGCCTCAGCTGCGCCACTCCGCGTGCGGCGTGGGACCGAGCCGTGCCCACCGGGCACCCGAGCGCCTCCGCCACCTGCCCTTCGGGCAGGTCCTGGTAGTAGCGCATCACCACCGCCACCCTCTGCTTCGGCGACAACTGGGCCAGCGCGGCCTCCAGCCGAGAACGCTCCACCACGTCCGCGGACACATCGCCGACCACCGCCGCCTCGGGCAGCTGTTCGACGGGGCGTTCACCCCACCAACGCCGCTGTCCCGAGCGTGCCGCCGCACGCACCATCACCTTGCGGACGTAAGGCTCCGGTGCGTCATCCGCGACCTTGGGCCAGACGAACCAGAGCTTGACCAAGGACTCCTGCAACAAGTCCTCGGCCCGATGCCGATCGCCTCCGACGAGCAGACGGGCCAGGTGGACCAGCACCGACCAGCGGGCAGCCACGAACTCGTCGAACGCACGGGCTCGACTCTGCTCCATCCGCACTGTCCCTGTTCTCGCCGGTTGCCTACACCCTGTAAAAGGCACTGGCACGCGGCCCACGATGCACCTGCGGCCCGTGATCTGGGTCACATGGCATGTCGACGACAAGTACGAGACGCTCCTCCGTCCCGTCCCGTCCCGTCCCGTCAGCGACGCCGACGACGAGGACGCGGTTCGACGGCCCCGGCCCGTCAGCCACCCGCACAGAGGCGCTCGACGCCTACCGGGAGGTGCATCGACCGGGGCCACCGAGTCGAGCATCAAGCCGTCCGCCCCGCAGGGCGCGCGCACGCTGTGCGATCTGCAGCTGCGCATGTTGCGCGGCGACCCGGGCTCGGCCTCCCCCGCGGGCTCCGGCGTACCGTCGCCCTGGCAGAGATCGCTGACTGAATCGGACCCGTGGCAGACTGCGGAACCCCGGCTGACGGACCGCGTACTCGATGTCAGTGCTCTGCGATAGACACTCCGTCAGTAGCGTGAACGCGACCGCGGAAGAGGGACCCACCATGGCAGACAACGCAGTCTCAGACACCACACCGGGAGAAAGCGTGACGGATCCAGCACCCGGGCTGACCGGCCGCATCGGCGTCGTCGGCGGTATCGAGTCGCTGGCCCTCGACGGCCGCCGCCTGTGGTTCGGCTTCGATTTCACCTCCGACCAGGTGCTCTCCCCCCTGATCGACGACGCAGGGGCCATGGCTCGGTACGCCGCACGGCACATGCGCCAGCGCACAGGTGCCCACGACGAGTCCTACTGGGCCCAGCTCGTCCAGGCCGCCGTGGAGACCTCAGATCTGGTGCGGTATGACGAGCAGCGCACCTTCACCACGCAATCACTGGAAGCAGGGGACGCCGGCCCCGCACACGGGCACCTGCTCTACCTCCTCGACGCGGCAACGGAGGACCCTGCTGACGGCGACCCCGTCCACACCGGGACCGGATCCCAGGAGCCTGCCACTCAGTCCGGCCTCCGGCCCGACGAAGTGACCCCCGATGACGAGGACGGGGAGCCGGGGACGGCACTGGCCCGGACCACGGTCGGCAACTGGTCGCTGCTGTTCGCGCCGTACGCCCGCAGCAGACAAACCGTCTGACCGTCGGCTCGGACCCGCCCCTGTGTCGGCCTGCGGATCTCCGTAGAGGCAGTTTCGGCGTTCGACGCGCCACCACCAGTCGGCCGCCCGGCGCGCAACTGGCGCCGGGCGGCGCAGCAGCCTGCCCACGGTCGGCGCTGACGCGGCATGGCCCTGCCGCGTCAGCTCCCCGGCCAGAGACCGCAGCGACTTGGTCGTCCACCGCAGCGGCGACATCGGATCGCCCGCTCATCCGGCTCGACCAGCGCCGGCAAGGCCGGAACGAGCAGCCGGTCAAGCTTCTCGGCGCTCTTGCGACCGCCGCCGTCCCGGCGGACCCGGCCATCGGGCAGTGGGTCCTCACCGCCCTCCAACTCGAAGACACCCTTCCGCACCGTCGTCTCGCTCACCCCTGCGGCACGCGCGACGGCCCGGACCCCGCCGTGCCCCAGCAGCCGGGCCTCGGCGGCCAGCGCCAGCCGCTGCTGCCGCTCATTCAGATGAAGGAACAACACTCCGAATCTCAGGGCAAGTTGGCCACGAACCTCGCTCGGTATGCGCATACCACACCAACGACAGGGAGGCCGTGAAACAACGTGTTGATTCTTTACGGGCCCTCAGGGGTCTGCGGGATCGGTATCCAGCTGCGTCTGTTCTTTGCTCATACCGATCCCGCCTACTCCCCCGAACGAGCCCCCACGGCCGTCCATCAGTTCGCCTGGCCGAGCGGGGCTTACCCTCTCCTGCCGCGAAGCAGGGGAAGTGTCCTTTGCCGTCTCCTGACGAGCGCTTACTCGGTGCTCAGCCTTGGCTTCGGACTGGACACATCATCTTTGGCCGGGCGTGATCTCGACAAAGACCGTCGTCTGTAGCCGAATGTCCCTGGTCAGCGCATGCCACGCCTAGAAATTCGGACATCGGGGTCTTTATGTTGCGAATCCACTTCACTCCGGGAGATCTGGCGCGGGTGACGCTCGGCTACAACAGCTCGCTGCCGGTGAGTGAGGCCGTGATGAGTCTGCAAGCGCTCCGTCGTGGCTGGGGCCCGCGGTTCTCCGCGTGGCGGCACGTCGTCGGAAAGCGGCTGCCCGCGCGGGCGTCGCTGCTCGGTTCCCTGGTGCCGGCCTCCGGCTGGGCTCCGGACTTCCTCACCCCGGGTCCCGACCACGCATCCCCCACTACGGGGGCGTTCGATGCGATACGAGCCACGCCGCGAAGACATCTTGAGGCGGAACTGCGCCGTCTGGCGGACCGCCACCGCCTGCCTGCCTGGACGCAGCTGCTGGCCGACGGCGACCGTGAGGCACTGGACGCGGTGACCGACACCCTGGCCGCCTACTACGATGTCGCGGTTACCCCGTTCGTCGACCGCATCCGGGCCGTACTGGACGCGGACCGTGCCTGGCGGGTGCACACCATG
The DNA here is from genome assembly GCF_900119365.1 of Streptomyces atratus. Taxonomy (GTDB): domain Bacteria; phylum Actinomycetota; class Actinomycetes; order Streptomycetales; family Streptomycetaceae; genus Streptomyces; species Streptomyces atratus_B. Next base: position 74,515 of record NZ_FPJO01000029.1, on the reverse strand, counting down.
GCGCACCTCGGTGTCGGTTCGGTACTGGCCGGCCTGCACCCGCAGGTGCGCTGGGAAGAGCCCGTGCTGGTACTCCCCGGCCCTCCCGGAGAATGCCAGGTCGACTTCCACCTGGAGGGGCGCGGGCTTCTCCTGTCCGCCCACATCTTCTGCGGCTCGCGTCCGCGGGCGCTGCTCAACGAGGTGGGTACCCCCGTTCTCGTATACGCGCCCCTATGGAATCTCCAGAGCGACAGCCTCGTCACCGCACTACCGGATACCCGGCCACGTGCATCGAAGGCCCTGGCTACCCTCTTGGGCCGCACCCGTGCGGCCGTCCTGGAGGCCCTGGCATCCTCTGCCGGCCACAGCACCAAGCATCTCGCCCAGAGCCTCGCCATCTCTCCCGCCTCGGCCTCGGAACACGTCACCGCACTACGAGACGCTGGCCTGGTCACCAGCCTCCGGCAGGCCAACACGGTACGGCACACCACCACCGCCTTGGGGGACAACCTCATCTCGTCCACGAACAGCACAGGGGGGATCCAACTGCCCTGAGAAAGCCGCACACCGCCTCACCCGCCACCCGGCCCGGGCAGTGACGTGGGCGCGGCCCGGGCGTGCGCTGCTCTTGGGGGCGGGGTGGCTGTCGGGACGAGCCGCTGCCAGCCGTGGGCGCCGACCCGGCGAGGGCAGTGTGGCGAACTGCTCGCAGACCTCCATTCCTCCGAGGCGCCGAAGGACCCATGCCCGGCCGAAACGGGTCGAGGGTCGGCCGGGCGGCGTGTGCACCAGCAGTGCGGGACTCCGCGTACGGCGCAAGGCGGTCGGCGGTGCGCGCTGTCGCCGGCGTCGTCACCCGCGCCGGGTTACACGGAAACCTGGTGCACATGAGGCAAGGTGACATAGAGTCATCTTTGACGCATGGGGGGTGCGGGTCGGTGATGACCGGGCGTGTGGATCCACAGCGCATCGGTCCGTACACGGTGCTGCGCAGACTCGGCGGCGGCGGAATGGGCTTGGTGTATCTCGGCGTCGGAGGAACGGGGCGCGCCCACGGTCTCGCGGCCGTGAAGGTGATTCGCCCCGAGTACGCCGAGGACCGGCAGTTCCGGCGCCGGTTCGCCCACGAGGCGCGGACCTCGGCACGGGTCTCCGGCCCCGGTATCGCGGCGGTGCTGTCCGACGGGGTGGACGAAGACCCGCCATGGCTGGCCACCGAGTTCGTCCCCGGCCCTTCACTGGGCGAGGCCGTCCGTACGTACGGGCCGCTGGACGTGCGCCGGCTCGGCGTCCTCCTGGCGGCGGCCCTGCGGCAGATCCATGTGTCCGGGCTGGTGCACCGTGACCTCAAGCCGTCCAACGTGATGATGGGTAACGGCGGCCCGGTGATCATCGACTTCGGGATCGCCCGGGCCTACGAGGACACCCGGCTGACCCGGACCGGTGTCGTCGGTACATCCGGATACATCGCTCCGGAGTACCTGCGGCACGGCCGGTTCGACGCCCGTTCCGACGTGTTCGCGCTCGGCGCGGTGCTGGCGTTCGCGGCGTCGGGGCGGTCGCCGTACGGCGCAGGCCACCCGGCGGCCGTCGATGTCCGGGTCCTGTCCGAGGACCCGGACCTGACGGGGATCGATCCGCCTGTGGCCGAGCTGCTGCGTGCTTGTCTGGCCCGGGACCCCGCCGAACGCCCCACACCGGCGAGACTCGAGACTGCGCTGTCCAATCTGCCCGGTGGGGCCCCGCCCTGGCCGCCACCCGCGCTCGCGGCGGAGATCGCCCGCCAGACCAGGGAGGCCGCCGAGCAAGTCGGGTATGTGCCGACGGTGGTGGACCCGGCCGCCGACCCTCTGCACGGCACCCGGACCCGTACCGCAGCACGGCCTGTGCCGCCGGTGTCGCAACCGCAACCGCAGCCGTCGTCGCAGCGGAGTCTTCGGCCGGCCCCGCCCTTGCTGCAGAGGTTTTCGTCGCCGGCGGGCTCCGGTCGTCGGCGGCTGCCCCGCCGAAAGCTGCTGCTCGGCCTCGCGGCGTTGTCGGCGACCGGAGCCGGGGCCTACACATTGGCCGGAGTCTTCCAGGAGGAGCAACCGGACCCGAGGCAGAACTGGCGCTTCGCACCGGGAAGCGAGATGGGCGAGGCGGTGCTGGCGGGCGGCACGCTCTATCTCGGGAGTCACGAGAACAGCAACCTGTACGCGGTCGACGCGGCCACCGGCCGCCAACGGTGGGCCTACACCGCGAAGAGCGGCATGGCCGACAAACCCGCGGTCCTCGGTACCACGGTCTTTGCTGCGAGTTCGGAGGGCAGGCTCCACGCGGTCGACATCGCTAACGGCCGCCGCCGCTGGTCCGTACCGCTGGCCAGTCTCGGAGGGGTCTCAGTGGCGGCGGGCGACAAGCTCGTTTACGCCCGCGCCACAGACGGCTACCTGTACGGCCTCGACCCCGCCACCGGCCGTCGGCGCTGGCGCTTCCAGACAGGGGAGGGCATGCCGACGGGCCGGACCCCCGTCGCGGCAGACACCGTTTTCGCCATGACCAACAGTGGCGTGCTGCACGCCGTGGACGGCTCCACGGGCAGGCGCCGATGGAAGTTCTCCGTCACCGGCGACACGACCAGCGGCTCGCCTGCCGTTCACGGCGGTACGGTCTGCCTGGGCACCCGGGAGCACTGGGTGCACGCCCTGGAAACCGCCTCGGGCAAGCAGCGCTGGAAGCGCCGGCTCGGGGGCAGCATCAATGACGTCCACGTGCAGGGCGACGCCGTCTACGCCCACTGTCAGGACCAGTTCCTCTACGCCCTGGACGCGAGGACGGGCAGGCAGCGCTGGCGGTGCGAGATCGGTGCGGGCACCGAGGGATTCGCAGTCGTCGGGGACACTGTCTACGCGGGGAGGTCCCATCCGAGCAAGCTCCTGGCTCTCGACTCCCGTACGGGAAAGCCGCGCTGGGAGGTGCCGCTGAGGGATCCGTCCGCCCTGCCGTGGAGCGAGGACGAGGCCCGGATCTCTTCAGAGATCCACATCAGCGGCCGCAACGCGTACTTCACCGCTCTCGGTCTGTACTCGTTCCGCATCGATCCCTGACGCGCCGACTCCGGGTCCCGGGCGCTTGCCGTCACCCTTCGCACGGTGCACCGCGGTCAGGGCCGGCTGGACGGTGAACCTCTCGCTGGCCACGCTCGCCGTCTTCATGGCGTTCATGACCCCCATCCAGATCCTGCTGCCACTCCAGTTGGAGCCGCATCGACCCGCACGGCAAAAACGATGCGCTCTCGCTCGTCACCGGCCTCGGCGCGCTCGTCGCGGTGCTGGCCAACCCGCTCGCCGGCGCATGGTCGGACCGCACCACGAGCCGGTTCGGCCGCCGCCGGCCCTGGATTCTCGGCGGCGCCCTCGCCGGGACAGCGGGGTTGTCGGTCACCGCCACCCAGCACACCGTGGCCGGATTCGCCGTCGGCTGGTGCCTCGCGCAGGCAGGCCTGAACGCGATGCTGGCCGGGGTCACCACCCCTGTCGCCGACCGTGTACCGCTCACCCAACGCGCTCAGGTCTCCGGCTGGACCGGCCTCATGCAGTCCTTCGGCCTCGTCCTCGGCGCGCTTGATCACCACACTGCTGATCACCGGTGTCCTGTCCGACCGCATTGGACGCCGCAAGGTCTTCGTCGTCCTCTGTTCGCTGGTCATGGCCGCAGCGGCAGTGCCGCTCGCCCTGCTCCACACCTGGCCGTCCGCCCTCGCCGCCGCGGCCGTCCTCGGCGCGGGTTACGGCAACCCTCAACTGATCGAAGCCGAGCACGAGTTCACCAAAGCTGAGAATTCCTCATGTTTTTCGGCCCGAACCGTTGACTCCGCCGACGGTGGTCGCGATTCTGAAAACCCGTCAGTAACTTGAGTGCACATGTCAATCAAAGTGAGTGATGACCATGGCTCAACCTCCGCGCCGCAGACTCAGATCCCTCACGGTGGTGTCACTGCTCCTCGCCGTGATGTCCCTGGTACTCGGCCCGATGCCCAGCTCCGCGGCGGAGCCCGACCCCGGCTGGTGGACCCCGACCGCGCGGCCCACGCCCGACGCGCAGATCGACGTCACGGGCGAGCCCTTCAAGGGCACCGACGCCCAGGGCCGCGTAAGGGGCTTCGTCGACGCCCACGACCACATCATGGCCAACGAGGGCTTCGGCGGCCGGCTGATCTGTGGCAAGCCGTTCTCGGAGCAGGGGGTCGCTGATGCGCTCAAGGACTGCCCCGAGCACTACCCAGACGGCTCGCTCGCCATCTTCGACTTCGTCACCAAGGGCGGCGACGGCAAGCACGACCCCAATGGGTGGCCCACCTTCAAGGACTGGCCCGCCCACGACTCGCTGACCCACCAGCAGAACTACTACGCCGAAATCGAGCGGGCATGGCGCGGCGGCCAGCGGGTGCTGGTCAACGACCTGGTCACCAATGGCGTGATCTGCTCGGTCTACTTCTTCAAGGACCGCAGCTGCGACGAGATGACCGCCATCCGTCTTGAGGCGAAGAAGTCGTACGACATGCAGGCCTTCATCGACAAGATGTACGGCGGCCCAGGCAAGGGCTGGTTCCGGATCGTCACCAACAGCGCGCAGGCCCGCGGGGTCATCGAGCAGGGCAAGCTGGCTGTAGTCCTGGGGGTCGAGACGTCCGAGCCGTTCGGCTGCAAGCAGATCCTGGACATCGCGCAGTGCAGCAAGGAGGACATCGACCGCGGCCTGGACGAGCTGCACGAACTGGGCGTGAGCAGCATGTTCCTGTGCCACAAGTTCGACAACGCCCTGTGCGGGGTGCGCTACGACTCCGGCGCCCTCGGTACGGCGATCAACGTGGGCCAGTTCCTGTCGACCGGCACCTTCTGGAAGACGGAGACCTGCCGCGGCCCGCAGCACGACAACCCCATCGGCAATGCGGTGGCGGCGGAGGCGGAGAAGCAACTGCCGAAGGGGGTGGCCGTCCCTTCGTACGCCTCGGGCGCGCAGTGCAACACCCGCGGGCTGACCAGCTTGGGTGAGTACGCGGTGCGCGGGCTGATGAAGCGCCACATGATGCTGGAGATCGACCACATGAGCGTCAAGGCCGCGGATCAGGCCTTCGATGTCCTCGAGTCCGAGTCGTACCCGGGCGTCATCTCCTCGCACAGCTGGATGGACCTGGGGTGGACCGAGCGGCTCTACAAGCTCGGCGGGTTCGCCACCCAGTACATGAGCGGCTCCGCGGCGTTCAGCGCGGAGGCCAGGCGCACGGACGCGCTGCGCGAGAAGTACCAGGTCGGCTACGGCTACGGCACCGACATGAACGGCGTCGGCGGCTGGCCGGCCCCGCGGGGCGGGGACACCCCCAACCCGGTGAAGTACCCCTTCCGCAGCACGGACGGCGGCTCGGTGATCGACAAGCAGACCACCGGCGAGCGCACGTGGGACTTCAACACCGATGGCGCGGCGCACTACGGCATGGTGCCGGACTGGATCGAGGACATCCGGATCGTCGGCGGCCAGGAGGTCGTGGACGACCTCTTCACGGGTGCCGAGTCCTACCTGCGCACCTGGGGGAACGCCGAGAAGCACGAGTCCGGGGTGAATCTGGCCTCGGGTGCGGCCGCCTCGGCGTCCACGTCGGAGTGGTGGAACCCGTTCGTCAGCTTCGCCCCCGGCAAGGCCGTGGACGGAGACAAGGACACCCGCTGGGCCAGCGAGTGGAACAACGACCAGTGGCTGCAGATCGACCTCGGATCCGCGAAGCCGGTCAAGCGCGTCACCCTCGACTGGGAGGCGGCATACGCGAAGTCGTACCGCATCGAGCTGTCGCAGGACGGCAAGAACTGGCAGACGGCATGGTCCACGGCCGCTGGTGACAGCGGCCTGGCCACAGCGTGGTTCGCCCGAACTCCGGCGCGCTACGTACGAATCCACGGCCTGGAGCGCGGCACCCAGTGGGGCTACTCACTCCAAGAGGTGGGCGTCTACAGCGACTGACGGCACCGGCGGCGGTGTCTCGGGCCGGGACCGGCCGGATCAACTCTCCCGATCCGGCCGGTCCCGGCCCGGCACGCCACTGGGATCGGCCGGTGGTGGGCCCAGGGGCGGAGGTGGTCCGGGAGCGGGTCTCCGCGGCGTCGGAATGTGTATACCGCGGTATACGTCGGATCAGGTTTGGGCGGCGGTGCGGCGGGCTCTCTCGCAGGCGCGGGCCGGGGGCAGGCGTGAGGGATCCCTTCCTGTCCGCCTTCTGCTCCGCAGCCATCCGATCGGCCTTCCACGCAGCAAGCCGATCGCTGGGCGGCATGGCCGAGTACATCCGCATGTCACGGAACGCCTTGAGCTCGCCGGAGATGACGAGCGCTTGCATCTCCTCGGAGAGACACAACAGACCGATGCGCTGACTGAACCACTGCTTCGACTTCTGCAGCTTCTCTGCAGCCGGGGTGTCTGCTGAATCCGACCGGCCACGACGAGCGGCCCCGCTCCCCCACCATCAGGCGGAAGAACGGGGCCGCAGCACTGTCAGGCCATCGCGGTCACGGGCTGCTCGGCTGCGGAGCTGTCGCGAGCTCCTCCTCCATGACTTTGTGCAGTCGTTTCGTCAGCCTGTGCCGGTCGAGCTCGCCCATCCGCGCCATGAGCGCGTCGAACACTGGCTCCCACCCGCCCGGCGGTAGCTGCCAGTCCTCGGCAATGTCCTTTGGGGCATCCTGTGCCGGATGCTCGGCAGCAAGCAGATCTGCCGATGGTTTCCGGCGAGGCTCCGGCAATGTCGGATCAGACGGTTCGGCGGCCTCAGTGTCTGGCTTGGGGGCAGTCGATCGAGCAGGAGTGGCCGGCGGCGTTTCCAGTTCCTGGGAAGGCTTGGTCGCCTCCAGCCCCGTACTTTCAGGTCCGCTCTGGTTTACCGCGGTAAACCGGGGCTGCTCCATGGGCTGCTGCGAGGCGGTCGCGGGCTGCGTGCGGGCACGCTGGTTCTGCTTGCCCTTATCCCGGCTCTCCAGTTCGGCACTCCAAGCCGCGGCCTGCTCCTCCGCGGGCAAGCCGGCAATGTCCCGTCCCACACGAATGGGAAGTTCGCCCGCACTGACCAAGCCCTGCAGCTCCGGGGTCAGCTTGAGGAGCTTCCGCTGCTGACTTACCCAGCCCTTCGACTTCTGGTAGTGGGCGGCCACCTTGTCTGCCCCGCCGAGTTCGATCACCATCGTCTCAATGCCCAGGGCGCGTTCAATGGGGTCGAGGTCTTCTCGGTCGTTGTTCTCCGAGAGGACTGCGTCCAGAAAATCGGCCCGCGTCTTGGCGACGTCCTCGTTGTGTACGACGTTGAGGGTGGTCAGGCCAACGGCCAGCGAGCCACGGAACCGTCGCTCGCCGTTGGCGATGACGTACTGCGCCGAGCCGAGGTTCTCTTCTTCTTCCGGCCACAACCTGAGGTAGGCGCTGCGGGAGACCACGACAGCGGGCTGGAGCTGGCGGCGTTTGAGGATCAGCCCGAAGGCCTTGAGGTCCTCATCGGTACCGAAGTTGCGGCGCGGGTTGAACCTTGTGGGTACGAGATTGGTGAGTGGCAGTTTGAGGAGGAGCGGGTCACTGCGTCCGGGAACGTCGTCGACCTTCTGGCCGGCGAGTGAAGCGAGGCTTGTTCGGCGTCCGGCAGCCATCAGGCGCGCCCTCCGTAGCCGAGCTCGAGGGCCAGGCGGAAGAAGTCCTCGCGGGCTTCCATGGCGACTCGGTTCTTGGGGTACTGAGTGACGACGCGGCCCTCGACGGATGCGCGGGTGTGCACCTTGTAGCGGCGGACGACGGTCTGTGCCCGCGGCCAGCCCTGGGCGTCGATGTACTCCTGTGACTCGGTCAGGTCGGCGGTGCCGTCGCGGGGGTCCCAGTTGTTGATGACAACCCGGTAGGGCAAGCCGGTTGGTTCGATGACCTGCTGGATGGTGCGGGCGGTCGGGTCGAACGCAAGACCTTCGGGGGGCATGGGCACGATGACGTCGTGGGCGTACTTCAGTGCTTCAAGAAGGAGGGCCTCGTCCTGGAGGCTGCCGGGGGAGTCGATGAAGACGTGAAGCAGGCCGTCTTGAGAAGTTGACAGGACGTCGGCAACGACGGCGCCGAGGTTGAGGGTGACGGTGGTCTTGCCGACACCACCCTTCTGGTTGGCGATGACGTGGACCTTGGCGCCTGTCTCCTTGAGGATGGCCAGGTTCTCGGGAGTCTCATGCTCCTGAGAGAAGTCGAAGGGGAGGTCCGTGATCCTGTTCGCCCACCAAACCGTTGAGGCCTGTGGGTCGATGGACACGACGTAGACAGCAGCTGGCATTCGATGCTCCGTTTGCTTCCCGAGATTTCCGGTACTTCGGGCTGGGAGCATCATTCCAGACGGGTGCGTCCGGTTTGTTCACCAACCCCGTGTCGGGCTGGTTTGCGGGGGCCGATCCGGTTTACCGCGGTAAACCAGGACGGCCTTCGGCGCAGACCGGTGCTGATGTGGCGGCCGGTTTACCGCGGTAAACCACTTACTGAACGTCTCAGGACGAGTTGAGCCGCAGGTCTTGTGCTCATCACCCGGTTCACCGCGCTCCGGCTCGTGTCGGAGGGAGACCAGGAGAATGTCGCAGGGCCCGGGATCCGACTTGGAGCCCCAGCGCTGACGCCGGCGGCGGCAGCGACAATGAGCAGGCGACGGGTTCGACGGCTTGGGGGAACGGGATGAGCGCCGCCGCCTCCCTGGTGGTCGCTCACCAGGCCCGCGACAAGGGCGACCTCGCCGACCTGCTGGGCGCTCTCGGACTGCCCTGCGGCGAGGACGACCTCGTACGCCTGCTCCCCCACCTCACTGCCCCGACACCCCGACGACCGGAGACCTGATGCCCGTCAATGAGGCGCTGTGCTTGCTCTCGGCGCCAACGGTGTCGATCGAGGGGCTCGCTTGATGGGGTTGTAACAGCGACTCCGGCGATTGCACGCTTGCTAGCGATACCCATTGCACGGTTCGCGCGGTAGGGAAGTCGGGGCAGGCCGCGACGGGGTATGCATCCGCGCTCTCTGTAGCGCATTTCCCCTATATTCCTCACATCAATCCCTAACGGGCGCACGCTGAGAGAGCTGAGCTCGGCCGGCAAGAAGTGGCGGCGAAGCTTAGGATCGTTCCTGACGAAGAAACGGAGCCATCCTCCGAATCAGGGTCCCGTCGGCCGCCCCAGAGAAATTCTGCGGACAGCACCACATCGCCGTCAGTCAGGTACCGGAGGGCCTGTGATCGTCAAGCTCGGCACATGGCTCGACAACACCCGCAACCGCGCCGACAGGCTCAGTGCGGAACGACGGGCCGACCTCGACGACCTCGACGAGCTCGGTATGCGCTGGTAGGGGCCAGGGCGGCCTACGGACAGGGATCATTCACCGGGCGACCAGTTCGTCGAGCGGAGGCGTGCTGACATCGGCCGAAGGACGCGCGAGATGCAGTGCGGTGTGGAAATGGCCCGCCGATTCCTTGCCGTCCGGGTCCTGCCCATGGGCGGTCACCGCGTCGATGGCGTACTGCTGCTCGGCAGCGCCGGTGAAGCGGCGTTGAACGAAAGTGCGCCCGGCGTACGTCTCGGTGGTGAGGCCGTGACCGGCCAAGTGCTCGGCGATAGGCGCGTAGGAGCCGGTGCGCAGGACGAAGGCAGCGACCCACGGCAGTGTGCGGGCGCTGTCCAGGAGAGGCTGGAATGTGGCCCGGGACAGGAAGCTCGCACCACCCGTGATGGTGATGAGTCGGATGCTCCGGGCCGCGTCCAGCAGGTCTCGGGTCGGCGGGGTGGTCTCCAGATTCTCGGCGAACCCGTCGTCGATCAAGCCGACCGCTCGTGCGTAGGCGATGGCGTTGGGCGCGATGTCGAGGCCGATCACCGGGACGGCGTCCCGTCTACGGCGGGCGCGGAAGAAGGACCTGTCGTGCTCGGCCAGTTCCTCCGCGGTCATGGCCACCGCCCGCGGCGACGTGTAGTGGGCGTACAAGTCGTCCAGGGTCAGCTCGTGGTTGAGCAGGGCTGCGTTGATGCCGTACGAACAGCACAGGTCCAGCACCACTTCGCCCGGGGCCCGCAGCCGGAGTGCTGCCAGGCGGCGGAAGATGCGCTGGGCGTGATGCGGTGTCCGGTAGCCGAACGCGCCGAGTTCGCGGAAGAAGGCGCGAGGATCTGCCTGGTCGTAGATGTCGTCGAACGGGGTCATCGTGCGCTGCGCGGGCTCCCCCGCGTCGTCTTCCTGTACCTCGGCCATCACATGCTCCGTTCTGCCGGCCGGGCCGCTGTCCGTGGTCGCCACAGCCTCCCCCACAGGGCGGGCCAGGCAAACAGGCCACTGACGGATCCGGCCATGCCCGGCCGAACAGCGGTGGGCAGGCCCCGGGCCGTTCCGCGGTCACGACCCAGGCCGGACCCCATCCCCCACCCTCAAAACCCACCCACCCGTGTCTCAATCAACTATCAACACCCCAGCTCACACACCACCCACCACCACAGCTAACCGCCCCCAGCGTTCGCGGCCGCGTGACGGGACGGGGGCGTACGGGGGCGATGGTGGGGGTGTGCGTGATCGCATGGAGCTGAAAGGTCCTCGTAGCGGAACTACGAGGACCTTTCATGGAACAGGGCCGTGACCGCAATTCCTCGGTGGCGGTGGTGAACGCGCTCGCCGACGCACTCAGTCTCGATCCCTCGGAGCGCAACCACCTGCGCTACCTCGCGAAGATCACCGGCGGCGAATGCACCGCTCACGCCCGGCCCGCACCACCGCGCCGTGACGTACGTCCGACCGTCCTGAAAACCCTCCGGCTCCTAGAACCCGGCATCGCCATGGTGACCAACCGGCTGGGCGACATCCTCGCCCACACCAGCGGATACGAGTCGTTGACGAGCGGAACCGGACTGCTCGACGGCGACGACCCGAACCTCACCCGCTTCGTCTTCACCGACTCCCGCGCCCGGACGTTCTTCGCCGGCTGGGACGACATCGCGGACGAGCAGGCATTCGATCGGTGGCTCGGACCGTCCGTCGAGAACACCGAGCGGCTCACCGCGGAACTCGCGCCCTGAACCGCCGACTAAGACCGACCGGCAATTGGGGGGCGGCGTCGCGGGGCTGGGCACGCACATCTGCCGCGTTGTCGTCAATCAACAACGCTCCGCGTTGCCTCAGTCCTCCGCCTTGCAGCTGCACGCACCCAGCCCCGCTCCTTCACCCACCCCCCAATTGCCGGTCGGTCTTATATGGGGAAAGCGGCGCATGAACCGTCACCTGGTTCCGCAACGCGGCGTCCTCCGGCTCAACCACCCTTCCGGCTGCCGGCTCCAGCCGATCCGTGAGACGCTCGAACTCCCCTCGGATGCCCAACAACTGGTCGTCCTCCTCCCTGCGGACGAAAAAACCTCCCAGGCCGTCGACCAGCTCCGCCACCGGCCACAGGGCCGACTGCGCGCCATCTCGCAACACACCCGCCGAATCCGCCGACATCGAGGCGCGGTGAAGGTCTTGATCGCGCTACTTTGCGAAGGACACCGGCACTTCGTCCTGGACCTGTGCTCCGTGCCCTTCCTGGGCTCGGCCTGCCTCGGCCCGGAGGTACATCACCCCGCTGCAGGAGTTCCGGCCGACAATGGCCGCAGCCCCCGGCCTGGCAGGCCGAGGAAGCCGACCGGGCGGTGCACGCCGACGCGGAGTCGGAGTACGCCGCCCTGGAGCGGGACCGGGCTGCGGGAGGCAGCCCGCGCACTCATTTCGGGTCGCGGCTGAACTGCGCCGTCGACCAGCGGTAGCCGAGCGCGGTCAGGCCGACGCACCAGACGATCGCGATCCACCCATTGTTGCCGATCTCGGTGCCGAGCAGCAGGCCGCGCAGAGTCTCGATGGCCGGGGTGAAGGGCTGGTATTCGGCGATGGGCTGGAACCAGCCCGGCATCGTGTCGGCGGGGATGAAAGCGCTGGAGATGAGCGGGAGGAGGATCAGTGGCTGCGCGCTGTTGGCGGCTGCCTCGGCGTTCGGGCTGGCCATACCAATGCCGACTGCGATCCAGGTGAACGCCAGGGCGAACAGCAGGAGCAGTCCGAACGCCGCCAGCCAGTCCAGAACGGTGGCATCGGTGGAGCGGAAGCCGATGGCCACGGCTACGGCACCGACGAGAACCACGCTGGCGATGCACTGCAGCACGCTGCCGACGACATGCCCGATGATCACAGAGCCGCGGTGGATCGCCATCGTACGGAAGCGGGCGATGAGGCCTTCACTCATGTCCATGGAGATGTACACTGCGGCCCCGATCACGGTGCTGCCGATGGTCATCAGCAGGATGCCCGGGACAATGTAGGCGATGTACTCGGAGCGGTCGGCGCCGCCACCCCCGATGCCCGCGCTCATGACGTCGCCGAAGATGTAGACGAAGAGCAGCAGCAACATGATCGGCGCGAGCAGCAGGTTCAGGGTTCCGGACGGGTAGCGCCGCGCGTGCAGCAGATTGCGACGCAGCATCGTGCTCGAGTCGCGGACAGCGAGGAAGAGGGCACTCATCGGACGTTCTCCTTGGGCTGGTCGGGGACGTTGGCCGGGCCGGTGAGTGCGAAGAACACGTCGTCGAGGTCGGGGGTGTGCACGGTCAGCTCGTCCGCCTCGGTGCCGGCCGAGTCGAGCCAGTCGAGGATGGAGCGCAGTTCGCGCTGGCCGCCGTCGCTGGGGATCTGCAGCGACAGCGCCTCGTCGTCCCGGGTGACTTCACGCAACACGGAGGCGGCCGACTGATACGCGGACGGGTCGGTGAAGCGGAGCCGGACGTGCCCGCCGGGGATCAGCCGCTTGAGCTCCTCGGCGCTCCCTTCAGCGGCGATCTTGCCGTCGTTGAGGACGGCGATGCGGTCGGCGAGTTCGTCGGCCTCGTCCAGGTACTGGGTGGTGAGGAAGACAGTGACTCCGCCGGTGACGAGTTCGCGGATGATCTGCCACATGTTGTGGCGGCTGCGGGGGTCGAGGCCGGTGGTGGGTTCGTCGAGGAAGATGATCCGCGGGTCGCCGACCAGGGTCATGGCGATGTCGAGGCGGCGCTTCATGCCGCCGGAGTAGGTGGAGGCGGGCTTCTTCGCGGCCTCGGTGAGGTCGAAGCGCTCCAGCAGCTCGGCAGTCACCCGCCGCCCCTCGCGCTTGGACAGGTGGTGCAGGTCCGCCATGAGGAGCATGTTCTCCTCGCCGGTGATCAGGCCGTCGACGGCTGAGAACTGCCCGGTGACACCGATCGCGGCGCGCACCCCGTCCGGTGACGTGGCGACGTCGTGGCCCCCGGCCTGGACCTGCCCGCCGTCGGCGGTGATGAGCGTGGAAAGGATCTCCACGGCGGTGGTCTTGCCGGCGCCGTTCGGCCCGAGCAACGCGAACACGGAACCGGCCGGGATGCGCAGATCGATGCCGTCGAGCACGGTCTTGTCACCGTACGACTTGCGCAGACCGATAGCGGAGACGGCGTCGGGCGACCGCTGACCGCCGCCCCGCCTGGACGTGGGCATGACAGATGAAGACACGGAGCCCTCCTTTTCGAAGGCTGAAGTGACTGGGGGTGAGCGAGTTGAGCGCGGCCTTTCTGGGGGCGGACCCGGGCGCGGCGGAGGTCGCTTGCCCCGCCGCGCACCGAAGGCCACGCCGTGCGGCACGAACAGGTTCTCGCGCTCTGATGTTCGCAGGACTTCTCAAGGCCCTGCGGGCGAATCGCCCAGTTACGTGGTCCTGCGCGCGGGCGTCAGGACGCCTCCTCCTCGGCGCGCGCGATGTCGTCGGTCATGGGATTCCCTGCTGCTGCGGGTGCGGCCGAGGTCGAGGCGATCGGGGTCGGTGAAGGCGGCCGGGTCGCGGTTGGCCGCGGAAACGACCGGGAGAACGGCTTCCCCGGTACGTACAGGGGTGTTGCCGACAGTGGTGTCGCAGGTGGCGTAGCGGGGCAGCGCGCGTACGACGGGGCCGCAGTAGCGCATGAGTTCATTGACGGCGTGTGGCATGAGGGTCGCGTCTTCGCGCAGCAGGGCGAGCTGGTCGGGGTGGGTGAGGAGCGCTTCGGTGCTGTTGGCGATGAGGTTGACGGTGGTGATGTGTCCCGCGACGACGAGGTTGGTGATGAGAGCGACCAACTCGTCGGCGCTCAGCGGGTCATGCTGATGGGGCGCGAGCAACTCGGAGATGAGGTCGCTGCCAGGGGTGCCCGGCAAGGAGTCCAAGCAGTGACGAGCCCGGCTGGTGCACGCATACCAGCCGGGCTCGGTTCCGGACGCTTGGGCGGTGCTTCCGGCGGTGCGGACGGTCCGCGCCCGGTCTCGCCGAGGATCAGGTGCTGGGGGTTGCTATTGATGCGGCGGGGCCACGTTGGGAGCGGGGGGTTTTGTCGCCCACGCGCTTGGGTGCGATGGTGCGGGGATCGACGGCTTCGCCGGGGGCGCCTTCGTGGTAGGGGCCGTCGGGGTTGGCGTCGCGGTCGTGCGGGAGGAGGAAGAAGACGCGGCGGAGCTGGAGGCCGCTGTCGGGGTCGGCTTCGGCGTGGGCGTCGAGTTCGGTGTAGCCGACCATGCGGCCGTCGCGTTCGTAGCGCGGTTTGCCACGGCGGCGGGCGGTCTTGTCGAGCGCCTGGCGTACGTAGTCGAGGTTGTCGAGGTTCTCCAGCCACACCACGGTGCTCTCGTGGCGGAGGTCGCTCTCGTTCAGCAGCGAGCTCATGGCTGCAGCCCCTTTTCGTTGTCGACGGCCCTGGTGGGGGCACCGTGCTCATGGTAGGCCGGGTTGGCGGGTGTGTGTCGGGTGCTCTGGTCAGGCATGGCCGGCCTGGGGTTCGTCGTCGGTGAGAAGTCCGAGGCCGGGGTAGTACTTCTTGCCGCTCGACTTCATCATGTCGGCGGGTGAGGCGAGGGAGAGTTCCTGACGCACGCGGGTGGCGAAGGCGCGGGCGGTGGCGGGGCGGATGCCTTCACCGGCGCTGCACCAGCTGCTGTAGGTGGCGTACAGCAAGCCTTGCTCGACGCGGAGGTCGCTGTTGTCGGTGGTGCAGCACTCGGTGAGGAAGCGGCCGATGTGGTCTTCGGTGGTGGCGTAGGCCTCGGTGGCGATACGGACGGTGGCGGGCCCGGTGAGAGGGTCGCGGGTGTCGAGGTAGAGCTGGGCGCCTTCGATGAGCCATTGGAGAATGCCCGGGCCTTCGCTCTGGACGAGTTCCTTGGCCAGGTTGTCGATCTTGCGAGCAGCGGGGACGACGCGCTCGAAGGGGATCAGGCGGATCCGGCGCCAGAAGGCGTGGCCGCCGGTGCCGACTTCGGGGCGGTGATTGCCGAGCAGCCAGAGTTTGTGGGTGGGGTTGAAGCTGAAGAAGTCCTGGCGCATGCGGCGGGCCATGATGCGGTCGCCGCCGGTCAGGAGCTTGACCCGGGACTCGTCGAACTTGTCGTTCGGCTTCAGTTCGGAACAGACGACGATGCGACGGCCGTGGAGTTCGGTGAGTTCGGTGGAGTGCTCGGAGAACTTGCCCTTCTCCATGAGAAAGCCGGGCGGGGCGGCCTGGGCGTAGTCGCCGAGGATCTGGGTCATGACGTCGAGCAGCACGGACTTGCCGTTGGCACCGGTGCCGTAGAGGAAGGGCAGGACCTGGGCGCCGACGTCGCCGGTGACGGAGTAGCCGAGGAGCAGGTGGAGGAAGTGGATGGTCTCCTCGCCCTTGGCGTCGTCGCCGAAGGTGTCGTGGAGGAAGCGGTGCCAGCGAGGGGTGGGCATCGTCTCCGGGGCGACGCTGGTGGCCCTGGAGTGCATGTCGGCTTCGGGGTCGGGCTTGTGGAGGTGGCCGGTGTGGAGGTCGACGACGCCGGCCGGGGTGCACAGGGCGTAGGGGTCGCCGTCCAGGACGTCTGGGTCCAGAGCGAGTGCCGGGGAGGCTTTGGCCTGGGTGAGCATGGCCTTGATACCCGGGGTCGACATGGAGCGTCGGCGGTGGGAGGCGAGTTCGCGGTTGGTGAACTGGCCGGTCGGGTCGGTGGCCGGCATCTGTTCGGCCAGATCACCCGCCGCCCAGACTGCGGCCTTCTCGCCTCCGGTGCGCTTCCAGCGGTACTGGTCCCAGTGGTACCAGCCGAGACCTTCGACGTGGCGGAACTGGTCGCCGAACATCACCGCGAACAGCTTGGCGTTGCCGCGATCGGTGAGCAGCCCAGGGAGCCGGCCCGACTGTGTTGGTGGCTCGTGGACAGCCGTAGTGACAGCTCTCTGTTGGGCGGGCAGGCTGGCCTGCTCGGCTTGGACTTCGAGATCGAGCATCTGCTGCGCTGCGGCAGTGGCGTCGAAGCGCGGGCTGTCGGCGCTGCTCATGGGCGTCCTTTGAAATGGAGCGGCCGACTTGCGCCGGCGGACAGGGCAGAGGTGATGACGGTAAGGCTGTGGCGGCTGCGCTGCGGCCGAGCAGCATCGGCGGCAGCGGTCAGCAGGTCGTGTGCCTGGCTGTCGGTGAGATGGCCGGAGGCGATCAGGCCTCCGGCGGTGTAGGCGGCGCGGTTGAGCTTCTCGGTGAAGGCGGTGCCCTCCGAGGCGGCAGCGCAGTCCCTCACCTGGTCGAGCAGCGGTTCCAGGAGCCGGTGGGCGCGCTGACGGGCTGGGCGTGGGGAGCCGGGGCGGGGGGGCGCCACCTGGGCGGGCCGGTGATTGACCGGGTGGCCCGTGCGCTGGAGTTCGGTGGCGAGCCAGTCGGGCAGGGCGGCAGGGAGCCGGGCTGCGCCGACCGGGCTGTACGTGCCGGCGGAAGTACGGGTAGCGGGGGTCACGATGTAGCCGCCGGTGGAGCGGACATCGACCTGCCAGGCAAGGGCGGTCTTCGGGCTGGAGCCCACTGAGGAGCGGTAGCGCGGGCCTTCTGAGGGGGTCCGGTACCAGACGTGCAGTCCGCCCGACGGAGTTCGTACGCGCAGGGTCGAATCGTCGTCCGCGGGACTGCGTCGGCCACGGAGTGCGGCCAGCAGGGCGAGGGTGTCGAAGCCAGAGGCAAGGCCTGCCAGGTTGATGCTCTCGTGGATCGGGATGCCGGGCAGGAGCAGGTTCCGGTCGGGAACTTCGGCGCTGTGAGCATCGATGTCGAGGACGACGAGTCCTGCCGGACCGCAGGAGACTCCGACTCCGAGCGTGGGGTGTCTCCCCCACCAGGCGTCCAGGAGTGCGGGGTTGGTGGTTGCTGCGTGGAAGCCGTGACACCACCGGCCTGCGGGACGGCAGGGGCAGTCCTGAGGGCTGTGGGGCTCGTCGCGGCATGTCGGGCAGTTGGCGGCCGGGGTCTTGCGGCCTGGGGCCAGCGGGTGCACTGGCCAGCCGTTTCCGGCGCACCAGCGGGCAACGTCGTAGGGACTGGCGGTTCCCGTGGAACGGGGAACGCTGGTCTCACTTTGACGCGGCACGCTGATCGTCCTTGCCCAGGGGCTAATAGCCTGTTCAGTCCCTGTCAGCCCCTGGGTCAAAAGACCAGGTCACAGCGCTGCCAGTACCCGGAAAGGGACCGAAGGGACTGAGTTTTCCAATGAGGTCAGAGCCTACATCAGCGGCCTGGACAAGGGTGTAACCGTTCCCCGTTTTGGGTCCCTTCAGTCCCTTCGCTACCTGGGGAGTTGGGGGTCTGCTCCTTGGACAAGCAGCTGATCGGGTAGGCCTGCCGGGCGTGTCGGTCCCGGCAGGGACTGAACAGGGACCGAAGGACTGAGACGCATTCGGTCCCTGTTCAGTCCCTCAAGGAAAAGCGCAGGTCACAGGGCTTTTACGGCTCAACCGAGGGACTGAAGGGACTGAAAGTCTCAGTTATGAGCTGCTCAGGATAGAAGGCCTCTGTACTCGCGCGTACGCATACACGCACACGCGTAATGACTGGAACAGGGATTTTGAGTCCCTTCAGTCCCTTCAGTCCCCTGTTCAGGTAGGGCAGACGCCTCTGAACTGGGCTTTTGTCGAGGGACTGAACGGGGACTGAAGAAGGGACCGAACGAGGCCGCGCCCCGCACAGGCCGGATGCCCCGGCGCAGGAACTGCCTGCGCCGGGTGGGGCACGCGTCTCTCGTTGCTGACGA
Organism: Streptomyces atratus; assembly: GCF_900119365.1. GTDB lineage: Bacteria > Actinomycetota > Actinomycetes > Streptomycetales > Streptomycetaceae > Streptomyces > Streptomyces atratus_B. The sequence goes on along the minus strand of NZ_FPJO01000029.1, from coordinate 56,434 downwards.
CCGGGCCAGCTCCGCCGGTCCCCCAGGCCGGGGTGCGGAGGCCCGGGGCGCGGCCTCCCCGGCCCCGGCCGACCGTTCAAGCGGGCTGCTGGACGCGTGGGGCGGGCGCCATGCCCGTGGCGGCGGTGCTGGTCTGCCAGCCTGTCCGAGAGGCCGAGACGGCACTGACTGCGCTGGCCCGCGGCCAGCTGATCGCTGAGCACCGTGCTGGCCGGTACTTCTCTTCTTTGTCGGTATAGCTGATGATGCGACTTGGTGTCCCCGATCGAGCCCCACCTTTAGGATCGTTTCTGGCGAAGTACCGGAGATACCCTCCGTTTACCCTCCGGGGCTGCACCGAGTTCGGATGAGTGCAGCCCCTTCGGCTCAGCCCTTCGGGTTGGTGAGATAGGTGTCGATCACTCGCATTGCCTTCTCCGTCCCGCCTCTGCGGTAGAGCCAGTGGCCCACGGCGTCCATCGTGAACAGGGATGCCTTCGGGAAGGAGCGTGCCATGCGCTGTGCGCCCGGCAGTGGAGTCGCCAGGTCATGGGTGGCATTGGCTACGAGGACGGGCGGGAGGACGCCCTCCGCCCGGGCGGGGCGGGGCTTTGGCGGCATGGTCCAGCCCTGGCAGGCCAGGACGGTGTCCAAGGACTGGGCGTTGTACCGGACGTGGGGGGCGGCCTTGGCGACTCTCGTGCGGATGGCCAGGTACTGGGCGTAGTCGCGGATCCGGAAGTCGTAGTCCCGGCACAGCACGAGCTGCGAGGCGGTGTCGGTGCCGACGGGGAGCCAGTTGACCTCGCCCTTCCCGGTGTACAGGGCGGCCAGTTGCCGGGCCGCCTCCTCCTGGCTCCCCTTGCCGAGTGCGAAGGTGAGGAAGTCGGACAGCTGATCGGCGTCGACCTTGGTCCGCGTCGGTCCGTTCGGGCCCGGATCGCGGAGTGTGCCCGCGGCGGCGCGGGCGAACAGCTTGTCGGTGACGGCTGTCAGTTCCTTGCCATTGAGTGCACAGGCCTTGTCCTTCTTGCACCAGGCCGCGAGCCGCTTCAGGGTGTTGTCGATGGTGACGCTGCCGTCGGTGAGGTAGCGCTCGGCATTCGGCCGGTCCGGATCCATCGCGCTGTCGAGGGCCAGCGCGCGGAGCCTGCCCGGGAACAGGCGTGCGTAGCGCTCTCCGAGGAACGTGCCGTAGGAGTGACCGAGGAAGCTGATCCTGCGTTCGCCGAGGGCGGCTCGGATCGCGTCCATGTCGCGGGCCACGCTCTCGCCGTCCATATGGGCGGCGAGAGGCCCCGTCAGCTTCAGGCAGCTGTCCGCCAGTCGGCCGTTCAGGGTGCGCAGCCGCTCGAACTCGGTCGCGTTGCGGGGACGGGCCGGGATCGAGTCGGCGATCGTCTCGTCGCATTCCGCGTTCTGGCTGCGGCCGATGCCGCGCGGGTCGAAGCCGATCATGTCGAAGCGCTGGAGCATGGCAGGGGTGTAGCCGCCGACGGGGTCGTCCGCGTACAGCGCATCATCGGCACCGGGCGCTCCGGGGCCGCCCGGGTTCGACATCAGGACGCCGATGCGCCGTGCGGGGTCGGTGGCCCGGTAACGGGCGACGAAGATGCCGATCTCCGGGCCCTTCGGCTTCGACCAGTCCAGTGGAACCTTGACGGTCGCGCACTGCGCCCTCGGGCTGGGGTCGGGGTAGGGCGGTTCGGCCTTGGGGCAGGCACCCCAACGGATAGCCGGGACAGCGGTGTCGGCGCCGGACGGCTCCTCGGCGACCGCCGTACCGGGGACGACCAGGGCGGCGGCGGCAGCGGCAGCGGACAGGGCCAGGAGTACGGAGGCCACCTGTCGGCCCGAATTCGTGTTCACGCGCGTGCTCTTGTTCATGCGCGTCACTGTTTCGGCGCCGTATGACGGTGCCTCCATGGGCACGTGGTGAGAACGTAACAAGCCGTTCTGGTTGACGTGTCACGGCTCAGCTGTCGACGGCGGCGCCTCGCCGGTCATCGTACGTACCGGTATAGTGGGCACACAACTTGTTGTTCAGGCACAGAGGGCTCGCCATCTGCGATGGCGGGCCCTCTGGTTTTGCCGGGTCAGGCGATACGGAGGTCGGGGCGACCCTCGGTCGGCGGCGCCGCTCGGTATTCCGGTAGCTGGATGGTCGGCAGTCTGCCGCTCTTCATCTCTTCGAGAGCGTGCGCGAAGGCGGCTTCCATGTCCGTCATGCTCTCGTACTTGGCGGCGAGTGGGTGGAGTCGGTAGCGGTTGCCCCCGCGGCCTTCGGCGCGGGAGCGCAGTACGAGGTTCAGCTCGAACAGCGGCTCCATCAGCGCGCTGACGGTGGGCGGCTTCACTTTGTACTCCACCGCCATCTCGCGCTGGCTCGGCAGTGCGCCACCGTTCTCGCTCCGGAAGACCAAGTACTGAAGGAACTTCACCGGGGCGGCTCCGATGGGCAGGGCCCAGATGCGCTCAGCAACGAGGGGCGACATGACTGCAACGGCCATCGGTGCCTTCCTCCGTATCGAATCGGCTTGTCGTGGTAGCGGGCATCACCCTGTGCGCTTCCTTCTGACAGGCTCGGGCACTTCGCCATCCAGATTAAGGTCCAGCGCCTCCTGGTGGTGAACCATCTCGGGACCGATCCTGTGCGGGAACGCGGTGGGGTCGTCGTCGTGGTCCGCGGCGATCTGTGCGAGTACCTCGTGCTGAGCTGCGCTGTTGCCCTGGAACCAGAGCGTCACGTTGAGGCGGATCCGTCCGTTCCCCGCAGATTCGAGCCACTTGTACTCGCAGAGGGTTCGGACTGCACGGTTGACGGTGGGCCTGGTGATCTTCTTGCCGCCGGGCTTCTTGGCCGCGAGTCCGTTCAGACCGTCGGTGATCTCCTGCTGGGTGTACTCCGCGATCCCGGTGCCCGGCCTCTGTCCGCCCGCTACGTACAGGAACACGCACAGCTGGCTCTTCGTAATGCCGTTGGCGATGAAGAGCTGGGGCAGCAGCTGAGTGAACCAGTTGCTGGCGAGGCTGTAGCCGGCGCCTCCGGCGAAGCTGTGAACGGACCGAGGGTCGTCCTCGTACTCGAAGGTGACGCCTTTGAGCTTGCGCTTCCCTGCCGCGGCGGGGGGTGTGGCAGGGGCGGTCGCGCCGAGTTGCTCACCGAGCAGGTTCAGGATGTCGTCGTACACGGCGTTACTCTCCGGCGAGGACGCGGGAGAGGGCACTGCTCGTGGCCGACGCGGCTGGCGCGACGGCGTTTCAGATGTCACTGGACCCTCCTTGTTGCTCAGGCGGTCCGAGGCTATCCCAAAAGTTCGGCTCAGCCTTACTTTTGACGGCTCGACACGCTCCGAGCCACAGGGGTTTGCGCACCCATCTCGAAAGTTCGGCTGAGCTGAAGTTTTAGTGCATGGAAGTGCCGAAAGTTAGCTTGACCCTAACTTTTGGTGTCAGTATTGCGGCACATTTTGTTCGGATCGGTTCGGATCGATGCCAGAAGAGGGTCTGCTCGCCCGAAACCCGCACGCCTCTGACCTGCGGTTTTTTCGGCGGGCATGGCGGGATCGAAAAGTTAGGGTGAGCCTTACTTTTCGGGTCAAATGTGCTGGCCAGGTTAACATTTCGACCTCCCAAATGTGTCGGCCAGAGCATGATCAACTTTGAATACATGCAGGTCGGAGCGTTTTCGAGGCTCGGCGCCTCTTATAAAAGAAGACCCGCACTCGCTATACCGGCCTGCGGGCAAGGTGGCCCGGAGTGCGCCTGTGTGCCGACCCGCACCTCATCCAGGGCGTCGGCCGGTGGTCCTGAGGCGATGTCATTGCTGGGGCACCCACTCCCCCGCACTGAACCTCAGCCGACGAAAGCCAGCCCCGACGATAGGTTCGCGGACCCTGCGGCGGGAGTGCTTACCCGAGCCTCCCACTGTGCCCAGCCACTCCACCGTCTTGTGCGACCTGCGGGGCCACGAACCCGGTTGCCCGCGGCGGTTCGCCAGCGGAGTTCCGGCCGCGTCGGCACCAGCGATGGACAAGATGTCCCGTAGGCGGTCCAGTTGTGACGCAAAGTGGTGCATTATAGCTGAAGTGGATTTGAATGGAAGGGTTTTGCTGCCTTTTATTTGCCGAGTTCGGGAGGTCTGGGTGCGTTGTTCGGCCTCGTCCCTCGGTGCCGGGACCGGGGTATCACGGCGTGATAGTTCCACCGAGTCGAAAAAGACGACACAGCTAACGCGTCATGAGCTCAACTGATCTATGACGTTAGTAGAGTGACGGACTATGACGACACCTGACTCCAGGGGCGACCGAGAGAAGGTCGTCTCCAAGCTGCCCTCCTGGCTCCGCCAGGAACTCAAGGTCCGCGCCGTTCAACACGGCATCGACATGCAGGACGCCGTCGAAGCCGGCATCACAGCATGGCGCGCGCTCGGCTCCAACCTCTCCCCCATCGACACCTCTGGCGCGGAGTCCTTTGCAACGTTCCTGCCCGGCCGGCTGTGGACCGGATTCCGATCGGACTGCAAGCTTCGGGGGGTTTCCCTCATCCAGGGCCTGGCACAGTCCGTACGGGTCTGGCTGGACAGCCATCCCGCTCCCGCAGTGAAGCGCCCCGACATCGTCCGACGCGTCGTCATCTGCAATCAGAAGGGCGGGGTCGGCAAGACCGCCGTCACTGCCGGAACCGGCGAAGCTCTCGCGGAAGACTCCACCGCCCTTGTGCCGGTCCGGGTGTCCAAGCACTTTGCCGCACTGCTCGAAGAAGATCAGGAGGCCGCCAACGATCCGCTCGCTCTTGAGGATCTCCCCGGTCTCGGGCAGCGCGTCCTGCTCGTCGACTTCGACCCTCAGGGACACCTCACCAAACAGCTTGGCCACGCTCCCCTGCCCATGGACGGGGATTCCCTCACCAATCACATGGCCGGTGACGGCAAGAGTTCGCTGAGCGATCTCATCGTGTCGATCGACGAGGACCGGTTCGGGGGACGTCTGCATCTGCTGCCCGCGTGCACCGATGCCTTTCTCCTCGACGTACGTCTCGCATCCGTCCGTGCACGCGAGGCCGCGCTCGAACGAGCCCTCACGGCAGTCGAGCCCGACTACGACGTCATCCTGATCGACTGCCCGCCCAGCCTCGGGCTCAGCATGGACGCCGCTACCTATTACGGGCGCCGCCGCCCGCAGGAAGTGCCCGGCAACTCCGGCGTTCTCATCGTCGTCCAAGCCGAGGACAGCAGTGCTGACGCCTATGAACTGCTCACGTCCCAGATCGAGGACATGCGCAATGACCTTGCGCTCGACGTCGACTACCTCGGCCTTGTCGTCAACCACTACGACGCCCGCCGCGGCTACATCGCCACCTCCTCGCTCCAGTCCTGGATGGCCATAAAGGATCCGCGTGTCGTAGGCATCATCGGAGACCTCAAGGAGCAGAAGGAAGCTGTCCGCGCCAAGCGACCGCTTCTTGCGTACGCACCCCGCTGCGAACAGTCCGTCGCGCTTCGCGCCCTCGCCCGGGAGATCAGCAAGTGAGCAAGGCCAAGAACCTCGGAGCCGGGGCCTCCTTCGCCCAGGCCCGTCCCATCAGTGCCCGCAGGGCTGCGATCGGTGCCGCTACCGGTGTGCCGACGGCCGGCGTGCCCGAACCGACCGAGCTCTCGCTGAGCCTGATCAGCCAGAACCCCGACAACCCTCGCGAGGAGCTCCGCGATCTCCAGGGGCTGGCGGAGAGCATTGCGGAGATCGGTCTCGTCAACGCCGTCACGGTGGCCTCCGTCGATGCCTACCTGGCGGAGCGGCCGGATCGTGCGGCCGACCTCGACGAGGGCGCCCGGTACATCGTCGTCGACGGCCACCGCCGACTCGCCGCTGCGCGTCTCGCCGGCGCTGCGACGATTCGCGTCAGCGTCGACAACGCCCTGGTCTCCACCGACCAGGCGCTTCTCGAAGCGGCCTTCGTCGCCAACGTCCACCGTGACGACATGAACCCGCTGGAGCAGGCCCAGGCGCTACGCACACTGGTCGACTTCTACGGTTCTCAGACCAAGGCCGCCAAGCGGCTCGGTATCGCCCAGTCGACCATCTCGTCGAAGCTTTCCGTGCTGGACCTCGATCCTCAACTGCAGGCGGACCTGCTGGAGGGGCGCCGCAAGATCGAGCATGTACGGAATCTCTCCAAGCTGCTGCCCGAAGAGCAACGCCAGCAGGCGGACGCGCGGGCTGCCGCAGGCGATCAGAGGCGTTCGGCGGCGCGTGAACTATCACGCCGTGATAGCCCGGAGAGCGGGGAAGCGGCAGAGAGCGGGAGAGTAGCGGAGAGCGGGGGCGGGGCCGATACCTCCGATGGTCCGGATGCTCCGGGCAGCCCGGAGGAGCAGAGCGCGGGGGTATCACGGCGTGATAATCCGGAGGAGCGGCACGTAGAGCTATCACGGCGTGATAGCCCAGGGGAGCAATCGGCTGAACTATCACGGCGTGATAGTTCACGAGAGCGGCAGGCACAGCTATCACGCCGTGATAGCTCCGGGGCTCGGGAATCGGTACCACCGGTGCACGATGAAGTGCCTGGGCAGCGATCGGAGCATGCCGGGCGCCAGGTGGCACCGACGCAGATGGCCCCGGGGGAGTCGGGCATCGTCGCCTTCGGCAAGGTCACGAAGATGCCCTGGCACGACGGCCATCAGATTGCCGACCTCGTACTGAGGAAGATGGACGAGACGCAGCGAATGATCCTGGTCGACAGGATCCTCGCCGAGGGCACCAACTCGGCTCGATGAATGGCCCGGTGAGGTCGGGCCGGGGGACTGGCGTAGGTCTCCGGCCCGGCCGCTGCTGCAAGGCAGCGGCGGCGATGGTGATGGCAGCGGTGTGACAAGGAACTGCTTGGTGTGACAGGTGTGTTGGCTGCCTGTGCGGCGCAACTCCCGTTGTTGTAGATCCGCATGAACATGCCCTTCGGCGGGTGCGATTGGCTGGTATGCGCCGACGGGAGCGGGCATGATGCGGACGCCGCTTGAGCCTGGATCCAGACGGACTTGAACGGTTCGGACGGCGGGGGAGCGGGTTCAGCGACTGAATGCCAGCGACCGAATGAGTGCTGAGTCGCTTCGGCCATGGAGATAAAGCCGCAGGTCAGAGCGGTAGCCGGGGGAGAGTAGCGACTGAAGCGACTCAAGGTTCAGGTATATGGAGACATTCGTGCGTGTGCGTGTGAGCGCGTGTGTGCGTCATATATGGGGAGCTTGAGTCGCTTCAGTCGCTGCTCTCTGTTGCGCAAGCTTCTGACCTGGTGTTCTGTGTGCTCGCAGGCGAGCGACTGAGTGACTGTCAGCCGCTGGGTAATCAGTCGCTCGGTCGTTGGCGCCTTCTGCGGATGCGCACATCTGTTCTGCCTCATATGCCTCTCCTCTCCCACAGATTTCGCTAATCTGATTTTGGGAGTTGAGTCGCTTCAGTCGCTGATGGGGGAAGTGAATGGCAGCTGAGCTGCGGGTTTCGCGCAGCGACCCACGGCAGTTCGAAAGATCTGCCCCGGTCGCTTCGCAGCCTCTGACAACTGCCTCGTGGTGTGCGCGCCAGGGGTGGCCGGTTCATCCTCTTGCTCCGGGCCGTAAAACGCCTGTGGGCAACTGTGAGGTGTGCCGCGTCCAGGGTCATGCCCGAGGGGGGTGCGACTGTATCCGTTCGGGTCGTTGGTGTCATGGGTTTCATGCGGCCACGCTTGATCTCGACCGGATCCAGCAGTGGTGGGGATCCCGCCCCGATCTCGGAGTGGGCGTCGCCACTGGCCCGGCCGGCCTCGTCGTCATCGATGTCGACGCGCATGCGTGTGAACTTCCCGACCGGGACCGGCTGCTGCCCGGTGTCGGGATCTCCGCCGGGGTCGACCTGACCGGGCTGGCCAACGGCTTCCATACCCTGGGTGTGCTGGCCGCCCTGCGCGGCGCCGCCAGCCCGGCGAACGACGAGTCGACGCTGCGCGTCCGCACCCCGTCCGGGGGCCTGCACGTGTGGTACCGCAACGAGGGCGGGCACCACTGGCAGTGCTCCTCCGGGTCGGGCGGCGGCCGCGCCCTCGCCTGGCAGGTCGACGTCCGGGCGCACGGCGGGTACATCGTGGCGCCCGGGACCGTGACACCGGCAGGGGTCTACCGGCCGGTGGGATCCGTGCGAATGCCTGCTCCGCTGCCCGCCTGGCTCGCCAGGGAACTGGAACGCACCGGGCATCTTCCGTCCGCCTCCGTGCCCAGGGCGCGGCCCGTGCCGCCCCGCGCCCGGCAGGCGGTCATCGCGGCGGGTGGCGGACGAGGCGGGGGGAATCGGGTACTGACCGGAGTGCTCGCCGAGGTCGCCGCATGCGTGGCCGTACCCGAAGGCGCCGCGTTCTCCGAGAAGTTGAACCGGGCCGCGTACACCGCCGGCGGTCTCGTCGCGGCGGGGCACGTCACGGAGGCAGAGGCCACACGGGCCTTGCGGGATGCGGCCGAGCAGGCCCGCCCGGGACAGCAGCGGCGGTGCCTGGCCATCATCCGGGGCGGGCTGAGCGCGGGTCTGGCACGCCCGCTGTCCCTCGGGGGGCGTGCGTGAGCGTGGACGAGGAGAGAGCATTCTCCGCCTTCGACGTCCAGGCCGTGGCTGCACAGATCCTTGCGCAGCCCGTCCCGGCGCCCCGGCATAGCGACGAGTCCGCGCGATACATGACCGCTGCCGCGCGGGAGGGGGACGGCGAGGCGACGGCGGACGGGCTGCTGCCCGACACGCTCACCGACCGCGGCAACGCCAAGTTGTTCGTCAAGCTCTATCGCAACGACTACCGGCACGTTCCCGGAATCGGCTGGTACCGGTGGGACGGCACCCGATGGCAGATCGACGAGGACGACACCGTGATGTGGTCGGCGGGCGATCTGGCGGAGTCCATCGCCGGCACCGATCCACGAGGCGTCTACACCCCGGCCGCCTTGCAGCAGCACCGCCGCCGCACGCTGAGCACCAGCGGGATGAACGCGATGTTGACGCAGGCGAAGTCCGCCCCGGGAATGGTGCTCAACGCGGCGCGGCTGGACGGGGATCCGTACGCGTTGTGCACGCCTGCGGGCGTCGTCGATCTGCGCACCGGGCACATCCGTCCTGCCGAGCCCACGAAGGACTTCCACTCCCGTTCCACCTCGGCCTCGCCGGAGCCGATGCCCACGCCGCGCTGGAACCGCTTCCTGACCGACACCTTCGGTGAGGGGCCGGACGGCGCGGAGATGATCAGCTTCCTCCAGCTGCTGCTCGGCTACTCCGTCACCGGGGATGTCGGCGCCCAGGTCATGCCGTTCCTGTTCGGCTCCGGGAAGAACGGCAAGTCCGTACTGCTGGACGTCCTGATGAAGCTGCTCGGGGACTACGCGGACGCGGCGCCTCCCGGGTTCCTGATGTCGCGTCCGTACGAGGGCCATCCCACCGATCTGGCCGAACTGCACGGTCGGCGCGTGATCGTGTGCAGCGAGGTCAAACCGGGGGACCGTTTCGACGAGGCCCGGGTCAAGCTGCTCACCGGTGGCGACCGGATCAAGGCGCGCCGGATGCGACAGGACTTCTTCAGCTTCGAGCCGACGCACAAGATGTGGCTGCTCGGCAACCACCGGCCCGAGGTGGGTACGGGTGGCTTCGCGTTCTGGCGGCGTATGCGGCTGATCCCGTTCGAGCGGGTCGTCTCCGACGACCGCAAGATCGACAACCTGGCGGACATCCTCGTGACCCAGGAAGGTCCGGGCATCCTCAACTGGCTCATCGAAGGCGCCCGTTGCTACCTCGGGGGCGACAAGGACCTCTCGGGTCCCGAGCGGGTCCGCATCGCGACCACGGCGTACGCCGAGACCGAGGACCACACCGGGCGGTTCGTCCACGAGACCTGCCGGCTCGAGGCCGATCTGCGCGCGGAGCAAGCGCAGCTCTACGCGGCCTACAGGAGCTGGTGCCAGAATGAAGGCGCACCGGCGATATCATCCCGGGCTTTCGCGGCACGTGTCCGCGAGGTGGTGGGACTGGCGTCGCCCAAGGAAATGATCCTTTCCAATCAGCGCAAGTACTACCCGGGCATCGGCCTGCTCGCGGACGAGGAGACAGTATGAGTGCCCTCATCGCAGAGGACGAGATCGTCGACGAGATGGATCTCGTCTGGCTCGAGGACATCAGTCGGCTCGACTATGTCCGCCAGAGCCTGGACCGGTTGCCGACGCGACGGGGGAGACCCGCGTATCACCGTGACGGCCGGATGGTCGGGTACGCCCTGCTGGGGCCGAAAGCCAAACCGTCCCGTTCCTCCGGCACGTTCAGGCGGCGGGTCTTCTGGCTGCTGCCGCATGACCGGGACACCGAGCCCGACGGGCTGTACGCGAGGGGGGCGCCCGCGGAGGCCGTGGATGTGCGGACTCTGGCGCCGGGCAGCAAGGGGCACAAGACCGAGCGCTCGGAGGGCGGACCGATGTCGTCCGCGACGCGGGAGCTCAAGCCATGACCTCAAGTTCGACCTCAGCCTCAGGCCGAGCTTCGGCAGTGCTTTCCGCGCTGGGCACCCACCCCCTGGGCAGATGACCCTGGCGGATGGATTGGAAACAGTCCGTCCGGTATATTTCCTTCGGTGGATGGACCGCAGCCAGGGGGAGGCGTCGCTGTGCAGGGGGAGAGCCCGGTACGGGTACAGGTCGTGGTGGTCGGTGGGGGACCCGTCGGCATGCTGCTCGCCGCCGAACTGGCCGGGTACGGAGTCGACACCGTGCTCCTGGAATCACGGGCCGATGTGTCCGAGCAGCCCAAGGCGACCACGCTGCACGCCCGGGCGGTCCAGACCCTGGCCCGTCGCGGTCACCTGCCGGGGCAGGGGTACCCGTACACCGAAGGCGCGGCGGAGAGCCCGTTCCACTTCGCGGGCCTGCCCGGACTGACCATCACGGCTCCCGCACGCGAACCCGAGCCGATCCTCAAGCGCCCCCAGGCGGAGCTGGAGCGGCACTTCGAGGCGCGGGCACGGGCGGCCGGGGCCCGGATCCTGCGCGAGCACCAGGTGCTTGAGGTTGTTCAGGAGGACGACGGGGTACGGGTCACGGCCGGCGGGCCGCAGGGGACCGTGATCTGCTTCGCCGAGTACGTGGTGGGGGCGGACGGGGCCCGCAGCACGGTCCGCGACCGGGCGGGCATTGCCTCCGACACCCACCCGGCGACGGTGTCCGCGCTCATGGGGGCCGTCACGCTCGCGCGGCCGGACGAGCTTCCCAAGGGCTGGCACCGCACCGAGCGCGGCTGGATCGTGGCCAAGCTCGATGCGGAGGGCAGGACGCACATCCGCACACTCAACTGCGACGGTGCGCACCCGGACCGGCAACTGCCGCCCACCTTGGAGGAGTTGCGCCGCGAGGTGTCCTGGATCGCCGGCCGCGAGATCGCGATGGACGCGCCGCGCTGGCTCAGCAGGTTCAGCGACTTCGCGCGGCTGGCCCGAACATTCCGCGCGGGGCGGGTCTTCCTGGTGGGTGACGCGGCGCACGTCCACTTCCCGATCGGGGGACAGGGCCTCAGCACCGGCGTGCTCGATGCCCTGAACCTGGGCTGGAAGCTCGCGCTGACGGTGCAAGGGTCGGCGGACGCGGGGCTTCTCGACACCTACGACCTGGAGCGCCGTCCCGTCGCCCGGCGGGTCATCGACCAGACACAGGCCCAGCTCGCGCTGATGCGTCCCGGTCCCGAACTCGACGCGCTGCGCCGGGTGTTCACCGGGGTTCTGTCGGCGGACCGTGAACACGGGTATCTCGCCGGTCTGATCAGCGCACAGGACACGGTGCTCCCGGACCACATCGAGGGATCCTGCCGGGCGACGGGAACGTTTCTCCGTAACGCGGTGCTCAGCACGGCGAAGGGCGAGACCGACGTGATCGGGCTGCTGCGCGACGGCAGGCCGATCTTGCTGCTCCTCGGAGAGGAAGACGGCGGCCATCAGGAGGCGGCACGGGAATGGGAGGGGGGCCTGAATGTGGTCCGGGCCCGGGCCACTCCCGAGGTGCCGCACGACGCGTTGCTGGTGCGACCCGACGGCTACGTTGCCTGGGTATCGGGGGACGGCCGTGACCTGACGGAGGCGCTGTCGGCGCACTTCGTCAAGGGTGCCGTACTCAGGAGTGCTGTCCCTGAGGGCATCGCCTCTGTGGGGCACCCTTGACGGTGCCCCACAGAAACATCCGGTGCTCAGCCGGCAGCGTCGACGAGGTCCTGCATCCCGGCCGCCTTCACGGCCTCGGCGTAGACCGTGGCCCCGCGGCTCTCGGAGAGGTCGAGCGAGGCGAGGACGGAGGGCACCACCGCACTGGGCAGCACATGGCGCATCAGCGCCGAGACCCGTCCCACGAGGTCGCGGTACTCACAGACGGCCTGCGACATGGACTGGATGCCGGCGAAGGAGCCCACGATGACATCGGCCGTCTCGGAAGGCGAGATGTGGGGCAGCAACTCGCCCTGCGCCTGCGCCTGTTCGAGCAACTCGTGGCCGACCTCGCCCCAGCGCAGGAAAGGCCCGCTGCGGTCGAGGCTCTGCGCCAGCTGGTCCATCGTCAGCCGTACGCCGGCGCGAACCATCGGGTCGGTCTGCAGCCGGTGGGCCTGCAGCATCACGACGTCCACGATCTCCTGCACCTTGGAGGGGCGGACAGGAACGACGATCCGCTGGTCCTGCTCCGCGAGGACGCCCTGAGCCAGGTCCTCCTTCGAATGGAAGTGGAAGTACAGGGCGCCCTTGGTGACTCCCGCCTCAGTGAGGATCTGGGAGATCGTGGCCGCTTGGTACCCGTGCTCCTCGAAGATCTTGGCCGCCGCCGAAAGAATCGTCTGACGGGTACGGATGGCTCGTAGCTGCTCAGCCACTTTGCCTCCTCCCTCCTCAGGGTGGTCGAACGTCGGGAGCGGTAAAGAAACCGTCCAGTTCGTATCTTACAGGCCGCCTCCCCGTCCGTACCGGCCGGGGAAATGTCGGACAAGAGAGGGAAGTCCATGATTCTTGTCACCGGTGCCACGGGGACCATCGGGCGGGAAGTGGTCCGTGGAATCCCCGCTGACCTGCCAGTTCGCATCATGGCCAGGGATCCGGGGCGGGTTACGGGTGCGGGTGCGGCGGCCGAGATCGTGCCCGGGGATTTTTCGGATCCGGCGTCGCTGGTGGGTGTTCTGCGAGGGGTTCATACCGTTTTTCTGGTCACCAACCCCGGCGGGAACGACGACGCGGGCTTTCTCCGGAGCGCCCGGTCGGCGGGGGTGCGGCATGTGGTGAAACTATCCGCGGCCGCGGTCGCCGACAGCCGGGCCGAGGACCTGATCACCCGGTGGCAGCGCCGCAACGAAGACCAGCTGCGCGGATCCGGTATGGAGTGGACTCTGTTGCGTCCGCGTGCGTTCATGTCCAACACGCTTTCCTGGGTGGGCTCCATACGCTCGGGCCACGTGGTGCGAGCCCTGTACGGGGCGTCGGTCAACGCCTGTGTCGATCCGCGTGACGTGGCGGAGGTGGCGGTACGTGCCCTCACCGAGGACGGCCATGCGGGCAGAATCCACACGCTGACCGGGCCGGAGGCGATCACCGCGGTCGAGCAGACGGCCCAGCTCGCCGAACTCCTGCGCCGTCCACTCCGTTTCGAGGAACTGGGGCCGGAGCAGGCCCGTACGGCACTGGGCGCACGCTATCCGGCCCAGATCGTCGAGGCGCTGCTGGAAAGTGCGGAGCGCGGCCGCGAGGGTTCGAAGGCGGAGGTGGACGGCACGGTTGCCACTCTGCTCGGCCGGCCGGCCGGAACCTTCCGCGGATGGGCGAGCGACCACCTGAGTGCCTTCGGGTGAGAGCCTCCGGGCATCAGCGAGGGCATCAGAGAGGGCACCGGTGAGAGCACTGGTGCGGGCATGTGAATACGGCGGCTGCCCCTACCGGGCAGCCGCCGTACGTGGGGTAAGCCGCTGTTCGACATCGGTCAGATGTCGTTCGTCAGAGCTTGGCTGCCGTGCGATCCGGCCGTCACCGTGGAGTTGAAGACGAGCGCACCGTCCTGATGGGCGGTCACGAGGACGCTCTGTTCGCCCCCGGGGGTTGTTTCGGGCAGTAGGGACGCCTCGATCAGGCACGGGGAGTCCAGCTCGACGTACCGCTTGAACTCATTGGCGATGCCGAGCGGGAGGTAGGAGGACCGGCCGAGGGCGGCCGCCGTGGCCTGGCGGGCGGCTTCGACCAGCACCATGCCCGGCACATGGTCGACCGCGTGCTCGAAGAGCACGGGGTGCCGTGTGTCCACCCGCAGCTGCCAGCGGTTCAGCTCGCTCGTGGGGGAGAGCACGACATCCATGGGCGACATGCGCCCGACGCTCTGCGGCGCCGCCGGGCTGATCAGCGGCAGCTGGTACCAGTTGCCGCCGGGCATGTGCTCGCCGCGCACCCGGCGGTAGACCGAAGGGGCCATGCAGGAGAAGGAGCCGCCCCCGGTCGCGACGACGTTCCCGTCGCGGTGGAAGACCGCCTCGAAGCGCAGCCCCGACAGGTTCCTGCCGCGCCGGTTGATCTGCGTGCAGTGGACATCGATGCTGAGCGCAGCGGGCTCGTACCCCATCCGCAGATGCTCCGGACGTACGGCGATGTCGAGGTCCCAGACGAGGAACTGGTGGCCGAAGGGCACACCGAACTCCGCGTGTCCCAGCAGGATGCCGATCTGGCGGAGCGTCTCGCAGCCGATGAGCGGATCGTGGTAGCCGTCCGCGACCGGGGTGAAGAAGCTGTGGCCGCGCGGCCACTGGGCGGACATGACGAAGTGGGTGTCGTCCACCCGCTCCCAGTCCGTGAGCATGACCTCCGCGACAGCGGAACGGTGTACGAGTTCTTTGGGAACGGTAGTGGTCAGAGTGGTGGGGTAGAAGCCGCCGGGCTTGATCGTGGAAGCCTTGGCGCCTCTCGTCATTTCTCTGTCGAACGCTGTTCGTTCGACCTGAAACGTGCTCGCAGACATTGCTCCCCCTGGGCTGGTGCGAGAGGTGTGTTCAGGGCTGGTCTGTTCCTTGGCCTGAAAATACATACCAACCGGTTTAATTTCTAGTGCTTCTGACTCCTTGTCATCCAAAGACGGCGGAGGCGTTCATTCCGATTTGCCTGTTCTCGGGGATGCGGCCAGGCCGACGCGGTTCGGCGCCGAGTCAGTGTCCGTTTCCAGTCCGACATGGTTCGAGCGTGACACAAGTTGCCCTTGAGTGGGGGTGACTCGAGGTGGGTCCGCGGCGTTCTGGTGGGTGGATCGGGCCTCGGTCCCGGTGTTTGGCGGACGAGCAGGAAATCTTCAGAAACCGCACGCGCGGTTTGTTATAGTCATCGCCTGTCTTTCGGCAAGTACGGCAACCCTCGGCAGTGACGGAGCAGTTGATGGTCAAACAGGAACGCGCGGCGCGTACGCGTGAAACCCTGATCCGGTCCGCGGCCGAGGTCTTCGACCGGGACGGCTTCTCGGCGGCGTCGCTCACCGCGATCAGCTCGCGGGCGGGGGTGAGCAACGGGGCGCTGCACTTTCACTTCGCCAGCAAGGCCGTCCTGGTGGACGTCGTCGAGGAGGCGGCGCTGACCAGGCTGCTGGCCGTCACGAACGGTGCAATGCCGCTCGGGGTGAGCCGTGTGCAAGTCCTCGTCGATGTCAGCCACATGCTTGCCGAGGTGCTGCGCGGCGACGTGGTGCTGCGGGTCGGCTTCGCACTGAGCGGCGAGACGTCCCGCCCGCCCCGGATGGATCTGCGGCAGCGTTGGCGGTGCTGGGTCGAGGAGACGCTGAAGCAGGCCGAGGCCGAGGGTGAACTGCGCCGGGGAACAGCGGTCCCGGACGCGGTGACCGCCGTGGTGGCCGCGACCGTGGGGTTCGAGGTGCTCGGGGCCCGGGACCCGATGTGGCTCTCGGCGTCGACGGTCACGCGGTTCTGGCGGCTGTTGCTGCCGACGCTCGTGCCGGCGGCGAGTCTCGCCGTGATCGAGGCCGGCGGAACCCGGCAATCCTGACCGGTGACGTGACGGAGTCCCGGCCCTTCACGGGAGTGAGGGGCCGGGACTCTTTCGTGGTCGGGTGCGGGTGGTGAGAGGGCAGGTCAGCGGCCGTTTCCACGAGAAGACCTGTCGGTTTGTTTTGGCGTGTTCCTTCTGCTCTGGATGAGGAATGAGCTAGCAGTCCAGGAAGCCTCCATATCGTCGCTTCATGGCAACTGTGCAGCTCAGAACGGGTTTTTGAGGGGTCGCCAGGTCAGTTGAAGGAAAGAACGGTGCGGTCGGTTTTGTGTTGACAAACCGCATGTCCTGTTTTTTACTGGCCGAAGCTCATCCACGGACAGGGGAGAATGGCGTGGACATCGAAGTACTGGGCACACTGGCGGTGCGTGAGAACGGGGTCTCGATCACGCCCACCGCCGCCAAGCCAAGACAGGTGCTGGCGCTGCTGGCCCTCCATTCCGACCAGGTCGTTCCGGTGTCGGCCCTGATAGAGGAACTGTGGGCGGGAGCACCGCCACGCAGCGCCAGGACCACACTGCAGACCTACGTACTGCAGCTGCGGGCGCTCATCGCGACCGCCCTCGAACGGGCTCCGGCGGACGGTGAGACGGACCGCGGCACCGCCAAGGACGTGCTCGTCACGCTGCCGGGCGGCTACCTGCTCAACAGCGGCGGCGGCACCAGCGACGTACGGGAATTCGACCGGCTGGCCGGCATGGGGTACCGGGCGATGGACGGTGGTGACTTCCCGGGGGCGGCCCGGATGCTGCGCGAGGCACTGTCCCTGTGGTCCGGCCCGGCCTTCGCCGATGTCCACGGTGGCATTCAGCTGGACATGGAGACCCAGCGGCTGGAGGAGACCCGGCTGTGCGCGCTCGACCAGCGTATCGAGGCCGATCTGCGGATCGGGAGGCACCGCGAGCTGCTCGCCGAACTGACCGTGCTCGTCAGCCGGTACCGCACCCACGAGAACCTGCACGGGCAGTTCATGCTCGCCCTGCACCGCTCCGGCCGCCGGGGCGAGGCCCTCGACGTGTACCAGCGGCTGCGCACCACGCTGGTGCGTGAGCTCGGGCTCGAGCCGTCGGCCGCCCTGCGCAGGCTGCAGCGCTCGATCCTCATGGCCAGCCCGGAGAACCCGGTGATGGCGGAGAGCGGCGCCGAGCGACTCGTCCGCGTGGGCTGAGATGGCCGTACGCGACGCCGGGTGCGCGGCCGCGACCCGCCCGGTGGCCCGGACACGTACCCGGCCCATGGGCCGAGGAGGCGCCGTGGTGCAGGAGAGGTCGGAGCGGACCCGCAGGAAGCTGGTGCAGGCGGGGGCCGAGATGTTCCACCGCAACGGCTACGCGAGCGCGACGCTCGGCGGGATCGCCGCGTTCGCCGGAGTGACCAAAGGGGCGCTGTACTTCCATTTCGCCTCCAAGGAGGAACTGGCGGAGGCCGTCCAGCTGCGGGGATGCGCGTTGCTGGACGAGGCGGTGCGCGAACTGCGCGCATCCGGACTCCGCCCGCTCCAGACCCTGGTCGACACGACCCATTGGCTGGCCCGCAACTTGCGCGAGGAACCGTCGATCCCGGCCGGATTCCGCATCACCAAGGAGTGCGCGGGCCTGCGGGAGGGGGTCACCGACTTCCACCGCTTCTGGCTCGCGGCGGTCTGCGAGCTGTTGCGGCAGGCCCGGGAAGCGGGGGAGCTCCGCGCCGGGACCGACTGGGAGAGCATCGAATCGCTGGTGGCCGCGGCGGCCTGCGGAATCGAGACATTGGCCGGCACGGGAATGCCCTACGCCGAGCTCCAACGCCGGGTCGCCGGGCTGTGGTCGCTGCTGCTGCCGAGCCTGGTGCCCGAGGGCGCGGAGGCGAACTACCGCGCGGGGATGCCGGGAACCGTCCCGCTGTCCCGCCCCGCGGACGATCCCGCGGACGCCCCCTTGGACGCCTTGGGGGCACCGGTACCGGCCGGGGTCACCGGCAGCACCGGGTGAGCGTGTGCCACCGACGGCTTGGAGGAGCCTGCGATGACGATTGAACATCCCGCGGATGTGCTGACGGACCTCATCGGGGTGCTCGGCGACGTCCTGCGGGTCAAGCCGGAGAAGATCGACCCCGAGCAGACCTTCCCGTCCCTGGGGCTCGACTCGCTGCTGGTCGTGGAGTTCGTGGCCGTTGTCAACGGACGGTACGGGCTCCAGGTGCGTGCCACGGACCTGTACGACTACCCGACCCCGGCGTCCTTCGCCCAGGAGGTCAGGCGGGTGAAGGGCGGCGCGGCCCCGGTTCCCGCCGCGCCGGACGTGCTCGTCGATCCTCCGGCCGCCGCCTTCGCCGCCGATGCCGTTCCTGCCGCCCCTGCCGCATCCGCCGGGCCCGAGGCGACGACGCGGATCGCGGAGGTGCTGCGCGAGCAGCTCGCGGCGATCCTGTGCTGCGACGCGTGGGACATCAACACAACCGCCGCCTTCAACGTGCTCGGCATGGACTCCATCGTGGCCGCGGAGTTCATCGCCTCGGTCAACCGTACCTTCGGACTCCGTGAGCGCTCGGTCCTGCTGTACGAGCACCCCAACCTGGCCGCCGTGGCGGCGTACATCGCGACCCGTACGGGCGCGTTCGCGCAGGACGCCGAACCCGTCCGGGCGCCGGCCCCGGTGTCCGCGGCACGCCCGCCGTTGCGCGACGTCGATGTCCTGCTGGACGCGATCCGCGACGACCGGCTCACCGTGGACGAGGCGGTCGTGCTGCTCGCTCGCCGTGGCTGAGGCTGTTCCACCCCATAAGGAGCGCGTCCCGATGGACGAGAAAGAAGTCCTGACCCGGTTCAAGAACGGTGATCTGGACCGGGCCCAGGCGGCCGCGCTGCTGACCGGCGCGACCGGTGCCGTCGGCACCGCCGCCACCGGCCCGGCGCCCACCGTCCTCCAACTGCCGGATGCCTGGCCCGACTTGGAGGTCGTGGAGGGTCCGGTTGCGGGCCCTGTCGTCGCCCCCGCCGAGCCGGTCGCCGTGGTCGGGATGGCCGGGCACTACCCGGGTGCGTCCGATCTCGCCGCCTTCTGGCGCCGGGTGCGCGCCGGGCACGGCAGCGCCTCGGCGCCGCCGCCCGGACGGCCCGGCGACGAGATCGGCCACTACCTGGAGCGCGTACAGGACTTCGATCCGGAGTTCTTCGGGATCGACGCGCGCGAGGCGGCCCTGATGGACCCCCAGGAGCGGCTGTTCCTGGAGACCGCGTGGGAGGTCCTGGAGGACGCAGGGTGCACCGGCGGCCGGCTGGACGCCCTGACCGCCGCGGACGGGACGCCGCGCAGCGTCGGCGTGTTCACCGGAGCCGGGAGCGGTGACTACGCGCTGCTCGCGGCCCGTACGTGGACCTCGGAGCGGCCCCGGCCGATGCCTCGCGGCGGCCGGTGGAGCCTGCCCAACCGGTTCTCGTCCCTGCTCGGTCTCACCGGCCCCAGCCAGTCGGTGGACACCGAACAGTCCTCCGTGCTCGTCGCTCTCCATCTCGCGCTCGCCGCTCTGCACCGGGGCGAATGCGCCGCCGCGCTCGTGGGCGGCGTCCAGTTGCTCCTGCACCCGGCCAGCCGGCGTCCCGGCGCGGGCGAGGGTGTCGGCGCACTGCTCCTCAAGCCCCTGGCGCGGGCTCTGGCCGACGGCGACAGCGTCCACTGCCTGGTCCGCGGCAGCGCCGTGGGCCACATCGCACCGGACTCCACTGCCCCGGGCCCTGGCCGCCGGTCCCGGACCACCACGGCCGACCCGGCGCACGCCGCCGAGCAGCGGGTGCCGCAGGCGGCTCTGCGTGCGGCCGGCCTGGACGCGTCGGCCGCCGTCGTACGGGAGGACGCCGCATCCGTACGCGCGCTCGTCGGCGAGGCAGGGGCGGCCACCGGGGCGGCCTCGCTCACCCGGGCGGTTCTCCAGCTGCGTCACCGGGTGCTGGCGCCCGGTCCGCGACGTGCCGAGGCCGAGACCTGGGAGCGCGCGGACGCGGCGCCCCGCCGTATCCGCGTCGGGACGTGCGGGGCGGGCGGCGCGGACGCGCACGTGATCCTGGAGGAGTACTTCCCGGCCGGTACGGATGCGGACACGGCGACGGATGCGGGCCACGAAATCGGCGCCGCGACGGATACGGACCCGGGGCCGACGGCGGCCGGGGTCGGTGAGCTGTTCGTCCTGTCCGCTCCCACTCCCGCCCATCTGGCCGCCACCGCAAGGCGGTTCGCGGAGTTGCTCGGCGGTCCGGGGCCGGTGCCGCCGCTCGGGGCGCTCGCCCGGTCCCTGCGCACCGGCCGGTCCGCCATGGACTGCCGGTTCGCCGCCGTCGTCGGCGACACAGCCGAACTGGTGCGGGTCCTGGAACGGTTCGTGCGGGACGGTACGCCCTGCGCCGATCTGCGGGACGGCGGCGCCGACCCGCTGGGGCTGGCCGGCGCACCCGAGACGGACAGGTATCTCACCGCGCTGTGGCGGGCCGGGCGTCTGCACCAGCTGTGCGGCCTGTGGCTGTCCGGGCTCGACGTCGACTGGGCCGCCCTGGAGCGGGCCCATGGGGCGGGCACCGTGGTCGTGCCGCTGCCCGCGTCCGCGTTCCTGCGCGTCCCGCTGTGGCTGGGCGGCGAGGAGGGCCCGGCATGACCATGCTGACTTCCGGCCGCCCGGCGGCTTCGGGCGCATCCGATCCGGACCCCGTCAATCTGTGGTTCTGCCCCAACGACGACCTCACACCCGGGATCGCCGCCACCTTGGCCTCGCACTGGCTGGACGAGAACGAGCAGGAGGTGGCGGGCCGCTTCCTCTTCGAACGCGACCGCCGCCAGTACCTCGTCGCCCACGCCCTGGTGCGCCGGGTACTGGCGCTGGAGACCGGCATTCCCGAGGCCGAGGCGGTCATCTGGCGTTCCTCGCGCGGGCGGCCGTTCCTCCAGACGCCCGCCGGAGGCCTGCCGCGCGGCGGCGACGCACTGGACTTCAACCTCTCGCACGCCAACGCGTACAACCTGCTGGGCGTCTCGCGCGGGCTGCGCATCGGCGTCGACGTCGAGCGGCTGGACCGCGGTGAACGCGGTCTGGCGAACATCATCGCGACGTTCTCCCCCGAGGAGCAGAGCTGGATCGGCGGTGCGGCCCCCGGGCGGACGAGGGACCGGCGCGCGCTGCGCCTGTGGACGCTGAAGGAGGCGTACTCCAAGGCGCGCGGGCTGGGGCTCGGACTGCCCTTCGACTCCTTCGCGTTCACCCTGGCCGAGGACCGGGGTGTGCTCGCCTTCCGGCCGCCCGTCGACGACTCGGCCGCCTGCTGGCGGTTCCTGGAGATCGAGCCGGTGCCCGAAGTGCTGGCCGCGGTGGCGGTGGAGGTCGACGCCGGGCACGTGCCGGCCGTCCACCTGCACCACGGGTTCCCCTGGGGCCGCGCCGCGCCACGCCGCCTGGTGCTTCAGGAAACCGTCGGCGTGTGACGGCCCCGTCCCTTCGCTCCGCGTCCGGAACATCGCCGTCGAATACGGCGGCGCATTTCGCTGGAGAAATTCCGAATGGGCGCCGGAAAAGGACTTGAAGGCCGGTCGAGGCGGAGGAAGGAACAATCCGGGGTCCGGTTGGCGTGAATTCGGATTCCGGATCATCGGCGGGCCCCGCCGTGGCCCGCCGATGACGAAGAAAGAGGTGTCCCGTGCATGCCACCACAGCCGTCACCGAGGTGGCCGAGGGTGTCCACGCGTACGTCCAGCACGCGGGCGGCTGGTGCCTGAACAACGCGGGCATCCTCACCGACGGCGGCCACAGCGCGCTCGTCGACACCGCTGCCACCGAGAGCCGGGCCCGCCAACTGCGCCGGGCCGCCCTCGAACTGGCGCCGCGCCCACCGCGCGCCGTGGTCAACACGCACTTCCACGGCGACCACACCTACGGCAACTTCGTCTTCCCCGAAGCCCTGACCATCGGCCACGAGCGGACCCGCACCATGGTCCGGGCGGCGGGGCTGCACATGGCCGGCCTGTGGCCGGACGTGTGCTGGGGCGACATCGAGATCACCCCGCCCGAACTGACCTTCCGGGAGCGCACGACGCTCCATGTGGGCGCGATCAGGGCCGAGCTCATCCACATCGGTCCAGCCGCCCACACCACCGACGACACCGTCGTCTGGCTGCCCGACCAGGGCGTGCTGTTCACCGGCGACCTCGTGATGAACGGCGTCACGCCGTTCTGCGTCATGGGCTCCGTCGCCGGGTCGCTGCGCGCCCTGGAGCAGCTGCGGGCCCTGGGCGCCACAACGGTCGTCCCCGGGCACGGGCCGGTCGGCGGACCGGAGATCCTCGACGTCAACGAGGCCTATCTGCGCTGGATCCAGCGGCTGGCCAAGGAGGGCACCGCGGCCGGTGCGACCCCGCTCGACCTGGCACGGGCCACCGGCCCCGGCCCGTACGCGCAGCTGCTCGACAGCGAGCGCCTGCTCCCCAACCTGCACCGCGGATACGCCGAGGAGCAGGGCCTGCCCGAGGGCTCGCCGCTGGACGTCCCGGCCCTCTTCGCGGAGATGGCGGCGTACCACGGCCGCCCCCCGGAGTGCCTCGCCTGAGCCGCTCCGGGCACCGGGAGACCCGGGCCCGCAACCCCCGTCGGCCGGTGGTTCCTCACCCCTGAACGGAATTCACCAGGGCTTTTCCGGGCCGCGTTCAGCGACGGCGGAGGGCCGCTCGACACCGGCTTGAGAATTTCGGGATATTGCCCTGTGCCCCGCTACTGTTCGGGAAGTCGAAGGCTGAAAATCGATGGGAACTCGACGAATTACGGAGGAGACCGTGAAGATTCAGGTTCTGGGTCCGTTGAGTGCCGAGGTCAACGGGGGCTCGATTGTTCCGACGGCCGGCAAGCCGCGCCAGATCCTGGCGTTGCTCGCGCTGTACCCGGGGCGGGTGATGCCCGTACAGACCCTCATGGAGGAGATCTGGGGCACCGAACTCCCACAGAGCGCGCTCACCACCCTGCAGACGTACATTCTGCAACTGCGCAGAAGACTCGGCACGGCCATGGGGCCGGGTGCTCCGGGCAACGCCAAGGATGTGCTCGCGACGCGGCACGGCGGCTATCTGCTCCAGATACCGCCGGAGTCCGTGGACGTTCACGCGTACGACGGTCTCGTGGCCGAGGGGCAGGGCGCGTTCGAGGCGGGGGACGACGAGCGCGCGGCCGAACTGCTGCGCAAGGCCCTCGCACTGTGGAACGGCCAGGCGCTGGTCGACGTCAGGGTCGGACCGATCCTCGAGATCGAGGTCATGCGGCTGGAGGAGAGCCGGCTCGTGACGATCGAGCGGCGCATCGACGCGGACCTCCGGCTCGGCCGCCACGCCGAGGTCATCGCCGAACTGACCGAACTGATCGCCCGGCACCCGCAGCACGAGGGGCTGCACTCGCAGGCCATGGTCGCGCTGTACCGCTCCGGCCGCCAGGCCACGGCCCTGGACGTCTACCGCAGGCTGCGCGGCCGGCTGACGGACGAGCTCGGTGTGGAGCCGTCCCCGCAGCTGCAGCGCCTGCACCAGGCGATGCTGACGGTCGATCCCGCGCTCGACGTGATGGCGGGGCCGCGCCGCGGATCGACGTTCGACCTCTACGCGGCATAACCCCGGCCGCGGCCAGGGGCCGCGTCACCGTTCCTGCCGCAGCGCGGCCTCGCACCCCTGCAGACCCGTTCGAGCCCGCCTCGAGCGAGGTCGGTGAAGGTGGGGCCGACGTGGCGGTTCCGGGGAGGTGGCGATGGGCGACGGACAGGCCGTACGGCTGTACTGCTTCGCACACGCGGGGGCCGGAGTGTCCTCGTTCCACCGCTGGGACAAGGCCGCCGGGAGCGGGGTGCGGACCTCGGCCCGGCCACTGCCCGGACGGGGCGAGCGGCGCCGTGAACTCCGGCTGACCGGACGCGACGAGCTCCTCGCCGACCTCAAGCCCCTGTTCGAGCGGATCGCCGACGAGCCGGCGGAGCCGTACATGCTCTACGGGCACAGCCTCGGCGCGATGGTCGCACTCACGGTCGCCCAGGAGCTGCGGGACGCCGGGCTGCCGATGCCCGCGCTGCTCGCCGTCGGGGCCTGCCCACCGCCGGACGCCCCGGCCGCGCTCACGGACGCCGCCGAGCTGCCCGACGAGGAACTGCTGCGGGTACTGGACGGATTCGACGCGCTGCCGCCCGGAGTACGGCCCGGGGACGTGTGGTTCCGGTCGGTGTTCCCGGTGCTCCGCGCCGATCTGCGGCTCGCCCGCAGTCTCCGCGCCGCCGTCACCGGACCGGCGGCACCGGGCCCCGTGCCCGTACCGCTGCTCGCGGTCGCCGGCCGTGAGGACCCCCTCGCCGGTGCCGAGGCCGTCGCGGGCTGGGACCGCTGGACCACCGGGAGGTTCGTCCGGCGGACCGTGCCCGGCGGCCACTTCTTCGTGCGGGGCCGCGAACTGCCCCGGATGCTCGGCCGGGCCGCCCGCATCGTGCTGCGCGGCCACCGCGACCACACAGGACAGGGGTAAGGGCGATGAGACGAGTCGTCATCACGGGCATCGGGGTCGTGGCCCCGGGCCGTCCGGGCGCCAAGGAATTCTGGGCGCTGCTGACCGAAGGCCGTACGGCCACCCGCGCCATCACACTCTTCGACGCCTCCGGCTTCCGCTCACGGATCGCAGCCGAGGCCGACTTCGACCCGCAGGAGTCCGGGCTCACCGCCGAGCAGTCCGGTCGCCTGGACCGCGCCGCCCAGTTCGCCGTCGTCAGTGCCCGGGAGGCGCTGGCGGACAGCGGCCTGGCGGGCACGTACGACGCCACGCGCACCGGCGTCACCCTCGGCAGTGCGCTCGGCTGCACCACCGGGCTCGACGCCGAGTACGGGGTCGTCAGCGAGCAGGGCACCCGTACCCTCGTCGACCACACCAGGGCCGTGCCCCACCTGTACGACTACTTCGTGCCCAGCTCCATGGCGGCCGAGGTGGCCCGCACGGCCGGTGCCCAGGGGCCCGTGGCGCTGGTGTCCACCGGCTGCACCTCCGGCCTCGACGCGATCGGTCACGCCGTGGACCTGATCCGCGAGGGCAGTGCCGATGTGATGGTCACCGGCGCGGCCGAGGCGCCCATCACCCCGATCACGGCCGCCTGCTTCGACGCCATCCGCGCCACCTCCACCCGCAACGACGAACCGGAAACCGCCTCCAGGCCCTTCGACCACACCCGCAACGGGTTCGTCCTGGGTGAGGGGGCCGCCGTCCTCGTCATCGAGGAGTACGAGCACGCCCGCGGCCGCGGCGCGCACATCTACGCCGAGATCTCCGGCTTCGCCTCGCGGAGCAACGCGTACCACATGACCGGGCTGCGGCCCGACGGGGTGGAGATGGCCGCCGCGATCACCGCCGCGCTCGACGAGGCGCGGCTGCTGCCCGCGGACATCGACTACATCAACGCGCACGGCTCCGGCACCAAGCAGAACGACAAGCACGAGACCGAGGCGTTCAAGCGCAGCCTGGGGCAGCGGGCCCACGAGGTCCCCGTCAGCTCCATCAAGTCGATGATCGGGCACTCGCTCGGCGCGATCGGGGCCCTCGAAGTGGCCGCCTGCGCCCTGGCCATCGAGCACGACACGGTCCCGCCGACGGCGAATCTGCACGAGCCCGACCCGGCCTGCGACCTCGACTACACCCCGCTCACCGCACGCCGGCTGCGCACCGACGCGGTACTGACCGTCGGCAGCGGCTTCGGCGGCTTCCAGAGCGCGATGATCCTGACCAGCCCGAGCCTGAAGGGCGCAGCCGCATGACGACCGTCATCGCTCCCCGCGACCGCACCGCACCCGCCACCGGCACACCCGCGCGCACCGCGGAGGCCGTCGTCACCGGGATCGGCGTCGCCGCCCCCAACGGCCTCGGTACCGAGGCGTGGTGGGCGGCCACCCTGCGCGGCGAGAGCGGCATCCGTCCGCTGACCCGGTTCGACGCGGGCGGCTATCCGGTGAAGCTGGCCGGTGAGGTGCCCGGGTTCGTCGACGCCGACCATGTCTCCAGCCGGCTGCTGCCGCAGACCGACCGGGTCACCCGGCTCTCGCTCGCCGCCGCCAAGGAAGCGCTCGACGACGCCGGAGCCGACCCGGCGCGACTGCCCGACCACGCCGCGGGTGTGGTCACCGCCAACTCCTTCGGCGGCTTCGAGTTCGGCCAGCGAGAGCTTGAGGCGCTGTGGAGCAAGGGCGGCCGGCATGTCTCGGCGTACCAGTCCTTCGCGTGGTTCTACGCGGTCAACAGCGGCCAGATCTCCATCCGGCACGGACTGCGCGGAGCCTCCGGGGTGATCGTCTCCGAGCAGGCCGGCGGCCTCGACGCCATGGCGCACGCCCGCCGTCAGATCCGCAAGGGTGCCCGGCTCGTGGTCACCGGAGGCATCGACTCCGCACTATGTCCGTGGGGTTGGGCGGCCTATGTCGCCGGTGGCGGGCTCTCCGGCCGCGCGGACCCGGCACGCGCCTATCTGCCCTTCTCCGAGGACGCGAGCGGCCATGTCGTGGGCGAGGGCGGTGCGCACCTGATCCTTGAGAACGCCGAGGAGGCACGCCGTCGCGGGGCCCAGGTGTACGGAACGCTCGCCGGGCACGCCGCCACCTTCGACGCGGACGGGTTCTGCCGGCTCGGCGCGGCCGCGGAACTCGCTCTCGCCGACGCGGACCTGCACCCCGACGAGGTGGATGTCGTCTTCGCCGACGCCGCGGGGGACCGCATGGCCGACCGTGCCGAGGCGGAGGCGATCACCGCGCTCTTCGGGCCGTACGGGGTGCCCGTCACGGCGCCCAAGTCGATGACCGGGCGGCTGGCTGCGGGCGGCGCGGCCCTCGATGTGGCCGCCGCCCTGCTCACCCTGCGCGACCAGATCATCCCGCCGACCACCGGCACCGAACTCCCGGCGGACGACTGCCTGCTGAACCTGGTGACCGGAGCCCCCAGCCCCCGCCTGGGGCTGCCGCTGCGCACCGCGCTGGTACTGGCCCGAGGACGTGGCGGCTTCAACTCCGCCGTCGTCGTCCGGGCCCCCGAAACCACCGCCTGAGCAACGCGCACCCAGGCACCGCCGCCTCAGCGACGCGCACCCAGGAACCACCGAAGAACCCCACGGCCGAGGAGAAGAGGCACCCATGGACCGGCTCGGACTCAGTGACCTGACCCGCATCCTGCGCGAGTGCGCGGGTGAGGAGGAGGGCGTCGACCTCGACGGCGACGTCCTCGACCTGAACTGGATGGAGCTCGGCTACGACTCCCTCGCCTTCCTGCAGACCGTCGGCCACATCGAGCGGGAGTACGGGGTACTCCTCGACGAGGAGGCGCTGGACGAGGCCGACACCCCGCGGCTGTTCCTGACGATGGTCAACGAGGCGCTCGCCGCCAGTGCCGCGGTCTGAGCGGACGACCGGCGAACCGATGGAAGCGCCCGGGACCGACGTCCGCACGGAAGCGGCCGAGACCGACGTCTGCATCGTCGGGGCGGGGCCCGCGGGCCTCGCCCTGGCCCTCATGCTGCTGCGCTCCGGGGTCCAGGTGACGCTCGTCGAGCGTTCCACCGCGCTGCGCCGTACGTTCCACGGCGAGATCCTGCAACCCGGCGGTCAGCGGGTGCTCGACGAACTCGGGGTGCTCGACGCGGCGCGGGCCCGCGGGGCCGCGCCGCTGGGCGGCTTCCAGGTGCTGGAACGGGAGCGGGTGCTCCTGGACATCGACTACTCCCGGCTGCCCGCCCCGTACGACTGCCTACTGGCCCTGCCCCAGCCGCACCTGCTGGACGAACTGCTCGCGGCCTGCCGTCGGCTGCCCGGGTTCACCCTGTTGGAGGGCCACCGGATCGCCGCCCTGCGTGAACGCCGTCCGGGCAGCCCCTGCACCGGCATCTTCGCGAACGGCCCGGACCGTACCCAGGTCAGCATCGAGGCCCGGGTCGTCGTCGGCGCAGACGGGCGGTTCTCGAAGACGCGCGCGCTGGCCGGGATCGACGCGGGGCGCTCCGAGTCCTTCGCGCACGACGTGGCGTGGTTCTCGCTGCGCGCGCCCGGCCGGGAGACCGGACGGGTACGGGTGCACCGCGCGGCCGGCAGCGCCGTACTCGTCCACGACACCCACCCCGACCGGCTGCGCGTCGGCTGGACCCTGCCGCACGGCGGCTGGCGCCAGGCCGCACGGCGCGGGATCGATGACATCCGGGCGGAACTGGCCCGTGCACTGCCGCAGTTCGAGGACCTGCTGCACGACCGGATCAGGTCGATGAGCGACCTCACCCTGCTCGACGTGTTCGCCGCACACGCCCGCGAATGGGTGCGCGACGGGCTCGTCCTCATCGGGGACGCCGCCCATACCCACGGCCCCATCGGCGCCCAGGGCATCAACCTGGCCCTCCAGGACGCGGCCGCCCTGCACCCCGTGCTGCTCGACGCGCTCGCCGCCGGGCAGCCGACCCGCGAACGCCTGGCACCCTATGCCCGGCTGCGCGTCCCGGCCGCGGCATCGGTCCACCGGATGCAGCGCATGCAGGCGAAGGCCATGTTCGGCGGCGGCAACCCCGTCGCCGGCTTCCTGCGCGCCCGCGCCGCGACCCTGGTGACCCACACCCGGCTTGGCGCACTGATCACCCACAAGGTGGCCTTCGGCACCGGATCTCCTTGACCCTGCGCAGCACCAGCAGCACCAGGCGTCAAAAGAACTCTGCGGATCGGAGCAGTCGATCGTCAGCTGCACTGTCATCTCCATGCTCGGAGCATCCCAGTCAGGTCTGACAGACGATCCATTCGCAACCGGCCCTACCTGTGCCGGGTGAAGACTTCGAGGACGCCGGACAGGTCCGCTTCCTTCTCCTTCTCGTCCTCGTATGAACCGTCCTCGTCCCGGATCGCCACGACGGTCTCCGGGGTGAAGTCCTGGCCGAAGCGGTAGATGTCCAGGCAGTAGTCGAAGCCGGACTCGCCGAAGAGGTCCGCGTCCTCGCGGCGGCAGTAATCCGCCAGGCCGTCGGACACGTGCCAGCGCGTGCCGTCGTACCAGAAGACACCGCCTGCGTAGTGAATCGTCCGGCCCGTCGCGGAGTCCGTGAGGTTCAGCGACTCGTAGTTCTCGGGACGGTCGCGAACCAGGGCGACGAGGGACTCGGGGACGCCCTCGTAGAAGGACTCCTGAAGGGCGAAATCCTCCTCGGCGTACAGATTCAGCGCCGACTCGTGGTCGAACGTCAGCAGCAGCACGCGGCCGTCCTCCGCGAAGTACCAGACCGCGGACTGGCCGCCGCCGTCGTTCCAGGCCAGACGGCGTGCGCCGGTCATCGTCACCGGTTCGACCCCGGCGAGGTCGTCCATGACGGCCGCGCGGCGCCGCACTTCCGGGAGGGGTGTCGCTGCCAGGGCATCCCATATCGCGTTACTCATTCCCGCAGGCTATCCACCGCCTACGACAAGGCCGTCACCAACTACCTCGCCGCCCTCCACGTCTCCGCCCCCCAATTGCCGGTCGGTCCTAGGAGCGCTGGGGCCGGGGCCCCGCGACGGCGATCCCGACCTGCTTCCGCGGGACCGACGATCACCGCCGTAGAGCCTGCCAGGAGACACCCGGCACCGGTCCGGGTCGCACTGGCAGTGCCGTGCGGATGAGGAGGTGGAGGTGGAGGGAATGAGCGTTGCAACCGATCACACCGGGCCGTGGACCGTCGCCGACGTCCTCGCGCTGCCGGAGGACCGCAGTGTCCGGTACGAGCTGCTGGGGGAGTCCCTGGTGATGTCCCCCGCCCCCGGCCTGCGCCACCAGCGTGCGTCCTTCCGGCTCCACGCGGCCCTGGACACCGCGGCCCGCGCCGTCGGCGCACCGGTCGAGATTCTGGAAGCCATCAACGTGACCCTGCCGTCCGGCCGATGGACCGGAAGTTCAAGCCCATGCTCTACCCGCAGCCGCCCCTGCCCGGCTGTGGTCGGGCAGGGGCGTAGCGGGTCATGAGCGGCGGCGGTCCGGCGGCAGACCGAATACAGCCGGGCTCGGTGATGCCGCCGGGGCCGGTGGGCCCGATCGGGCCACGGTCGACCTGCGCCCCGGCCGCCCGGGTCACGCCAGGTCGTCGCGCGTCACGAGCCGGTGGACGACCCGCCAGTCCCCGCGCGAGCGCGCGAGGGTGTCCGCCATGACGCACACCCGGTGCACCCGCGCCTCCCCGCCCTTCGGGGTCAGGTACACCAGCGCGTACGCACGGGTGCGCAACGTCCCGTTGGGCTGCGGCTGCACATCGATCATGCCCAGCCAGTGGCGCAGCTGCTCACCGCTGCGCGCCTGGGCCTCCGCGTTGCGCCGCACGTTCGCGGCGAGCTCCTCCCGGCCCCGTACCGGCTGCGGCAGCGTCGGTACGTCGAACACGGCGTCCGGGGTGAACGTGCCCGCCCACTCCTGCGCGGCGAAGGAGTCGAACAGCTGCATCTGGTGGGCGTAGAACTGCTGGACCTCCGCATACAGCAGGCCGAACTGGCCGGGCTGCTGCTCCGGCCGGCTCACATGGTGCCGCTCGGCGGCGAGCACGGTCATGGGCTGACTCCGTTCCGTCGGTTCCGGACAGCTTCTGCCCCGAAGATCGAGCGGCCTTCGAAGATTCCTCAAGCGCCCCCGCCAAGGCTTTCGAAGCGTTCGCTCGCTTCGGGAGCCAGGAGGACAGCACCATGCCGACGTTCGTGTACCCGAGAATCCCGCTGGACGGCCTGCTGCGGCAGGCCGCGGTACGCGACCCGGCGGGCTGCGCCCTGCGCACGGCCGCCGGCCCGGTCACCTTCGCGGAACTCGACGACCGGGCCGACCGTTTCGCCGCCTACCTCGAACACACCCTCGGCCGCCGCGGCGCGCGCGTCGGCGTGGCCAACACCCTCGACGCGGTCTTCCCCGCCGCGTACTACGGCACGGCGCGCAGCGGGAACACGGTCGTGCTGGTCAATCCGCTGATCAGGGCGGAGGGCCTGGCGCACGTCCTGACCGCGGCGGCCGTCGAGGTGGCGTTCGTGCCCACGGCCGCCGCCGAGCTGCTGGTGAAACTGGCCGACCGGCTGCCCGCCCTGCGCACCGTCGTCGTCACCGACGCGCCCGAGGGGATCGTGCCTTCCGACGCCGTGCCGCTCCAGGTCGCGCTGGACTCCGTACCCGGCCGGCCGGCCCTGCCCCCCGGCGACACCGAACTGGACGCGGACGTCTGCGTCCAGTTCACGACCGGCACCACCGGACGGCCCAAGGGCGTCCGGCTCAGCCACCGCAATCTGGTCGCCAACGCCGCCCAGACCGCCGCCGCCCACCACCTCGGCAGCGACTCCGTCACCCTCAACCACCTGCCGCTCTACCACGTCATGCACCTCAACTCGGCGATGTACGCGGGCGCCGAGCAGGTGCTGTGCGCCGACCCCGACCCATGGGCCTCGCTGCGGCACGCGGCTCGGGCCGGGGCCACCCACTACTACGGGCTGCCGGCGCGCCTGCACCGCCTGGCCAGGGACGAGCGGCTCCTCGCGGACGGTGGAGGGGCGCCCGGCGGGGCGCGGCTGACGGTCGTACTGTCCGGCGGCACCGCACTCGCGCCCCCGGCCGCCCGGGTGCTGAGCGAGCACATCGGCGTACCCGTCGTGCAGGGGTACGGGATGGCCGAGCTCTCCCCGCTCTCCCACTGCCAGAGCCCGCACGGGCCGGGGGCGGCGGGTGTGGTTGGTGGGGTTGGTGGGGTGGCGCCTGGGACCGAGTGCCGGATCGTGCACCTCGACACCCGCCAGGTGCTGGGCACCCACGCCACCGGAGAGGTGCAGATCCGAGGGCCGCAGGTGATGGCCGGGTACCTGGACGCCCCGGGGCCGGCGCCCGTGGACGCCGACGGGTGGTTCTCCACCGGGGACGTCGGCCACCTGAACGAGGACGGGCAGCTGTTCCTCGTCGACCGGCTCGGCGACGTCTTCAAGCACGACAACGAACTCGTCTCGCCCAGCGCCGTCGAAGCGGTCCTCGGAGAGGATCCCCGGGTCACCGACTGCATCGCCGCCGGCTGGCCCGACGACGTCCACGGAGCGGTGGTCTGGACGGGCATCGTGCTGCGCGACCCGGCCGCTGCCCCCGGCCTGACCGCGGTGCTCGACTCCATCGTCGAGCGGGCCAACGAACGCCTCGCACCGTACGAACGGATCCGCCGCGCCGAAGTGCTCGACGCGGTGCCGCGCACCCCCGTCGGCAAGCCGGAACGGCGCGCGCTGCGCCGGCAGCTCAGCACCCGTGCAGCCGAGGAGGCCGCCGTATGAACCGCATGGACCGTGTACTCGTCGTGGGCGCCGGCCCGGTGGGGCTGACCGCCGCCCACGAACTGGCCCGCCGGGGCC
This sequence comes from Streptomyces atratus, assembly GCF_900119365.1. Taxonomy (GTDB): domain Bacteria; phylum Actinomycetota; class Actinomycetes; order Streptomycetales; family Streptomycetaceae; genus Streptomyces; species Streptomyces atratus_B. The sequence continues at coordinate 24,056 of NZ_FPJO01000029.1, read as the reverse complement.
TGCGCGTACGGCTGGTCGACGCGGCTCCCGGGCCCGCGACCACCAGCAGGGCGGTCGCGGTGCACCCGCGCACGCTGGAGACCTTCGATCAGATGGGAGTGGTGGAGCCGGTACTCGAACGCGGGCGCCACAACCGGGCGTTCACGATGTACGCCGGGGGAAGCCGCCTGGTCCGGCTGAACGCCGACTACCGGACCATGCCGACCCGCTACCCGTACACCGTCATCATCGAGCAGACCCGCACCGAGGAGGTGCTGCGCGCGGCGGTGGCCCGGCTCGGCGTCACCGTCGAATGGGGCGTCCGGCTCACCGGCATCGCCCAGGACCGGCACGGCGTCCGGGCGAGCCTGGAGCACGCCGACGGCAGCACCGAGGAGTACGACGTCCCGTGGCTGGTCGGCTGCGACGGCGGCCACAGCACCGTACGCAAGGAACTGCGGCTGCCCCTGATCGGTGAGTCCAGCGAGACCTGGGAACTCGCCGACACGACGGTCACCACCGAACTCCCGCAGGACAGCATCTACTGGGTGCACACCGGCGGGCAGGCCCTGATGATGGTCCCCTACCAGGACGAGGGACGCTGGCGGCTGCTCGACACCGCGCCCCGCCCCGGTGCCGACCCCGCGCAGGCAGCCGCCCGCTTCGGCGCCAAACTCAGCGCCGGCCTCGGCCACCGGGTGACCGTCGGCGCACCCGACTGGTCCTCCGTCTTCACCTTCCAGCAGCGCATGGTGCCGCGCATGCAGGACGGCCGCTGCTTCGTCGCCGGGGACGCCGCCCACGTACACAGCCCCGCCTCCGGGCAGGGCATGAACACCGGCATCCAGGAGGCCTACAACCTGGCCTGGAAACTCGCCATGGTGGCCCAGGGCCAGGCCGGCCGCGAACTGCTCAGCACCTACGACGAGGAGCGCGTCCCCATCGGCAGGGCGCTGCTCGGCTCCACCCGCACGGCGACCTTCCTGGTCCAGTTCAAGAACACCCTGGCCGGCGTCATGCTGCCGGTCGTCTTCGGCGTCGTGCGCCGGGTGCCGCCGCTGCGCCGGGCCATCCAGCGCAAGGTGCTCGGCGGACTGTCCGGACTGCGGATCGGCTATCGGCACAGCTCGCTCACCACCACCGGATCCGGCCGGGGAATCCCCCCGGGCACCCGGGCCGCGGCGGCCGTCGCCGCACGGCAGCCCGGTGACCCCGGGGCGGAGGAGCTGCGCGCCGAACTGCGCGACACCCGGTGGACCCTGCTGTACGCGGCGGGCGGGGGACCGGAAGCGGACCTGGTCGCGGCGGACGCGGCCACCGGGTACGCGCGCTGGCTCTCCGTACGGACGATGCGTGCGGCGGGCGACGCCACCGGCCCCGATCCGCTGGACGACCCGCGCGGGCGGCTGCGCCGGGCAATGGGCCTGGACGCGGGTGGCTGGCTGCTGATCCGCCCCGACGGCTATGTCGCGAGCGGCGGCGCCCGGCTGACCCGGCACGGACTGGAGCGGGCCCTGTCCCCGCTCGGCTCCCCGGTCCGGTCCGGGCGTGAGGCCCCGGACCGGGTCCGTACGCGGCGCGGTCTCCAGCACTCGTCCGGCGTTCCTCAAGCGGTTCCGGACACGGTCGAGGCCACGACCCAAGAACTGGAGGCACCCCGATGACGGCATCGACGGCGGCACCCGAGAGCCCGGTGGCGCTGGTCACCGGCGCCACGAGCGGCATCGGCCTGGCGGTGGCCAGGGACCTGGCCACCCGCGGACACCGGGTGTTCCTGTGCGCCCGCACCGCCGAGACGGTCGAGGAGACCGTCGGAAAGCTGCGCGCCGAAGGCCTGGAGGTGTCCGGCACCGCCGCCGACGTGCGCTCCAAGGAGCAGGTGCGGTTCCTGGTCGCGGCGGCCGTCGCGACCTACGGGCCGATCACGGTCCTGGTCAACAACGCCGGTCGCAGCGGCGGCGGTCCGACCGCCGACATCAGCGACGAGCTCTGGTACGACGTCATCGACACCAATCTCAACAGCGTCTTCCTGCTCACCCGCGAGGTGCTCAAGCACGGCGGGCTGACCGAGGCAGCGGCGGCGGGCGGCCACGGACGGATCATCAACATCGCCTCCACGGCGGGCAAGCAGGGCGTACTGCTGGGCGCCCCCTACTCGGCCTCCAAGCACGCCGTCGTCGGCTTCACCAAGGCGCTGGGCAAGGAGCTCGCCCCGGCCGGGGTCACCGTCAACGCGGTCTGCCCCGGGTACGTCGAGACGCCGATGGCGGAGCGGGTGCGGGCCGGTTACGCGGCCGCCTGGAACACCACGGACGAGGAGGTGCTGGAGCGGTTCGAGGCGAAGATCCCCCTCGGGCGCTACTCGACACCGCAGGAGGTGGCGGGGCTGGTCGGCTATCTGACGACGGACCTCGCCGCGTCGATCACGGCCCAGGCGCTCAACGTCTGCGGCGGACTGGGCAACTTCTGATGAGCGGGAGGCCGATGATGACGGACGAGCGCACGGCGCACGGCGAGCGGATCCACCGCACGGTCCACGAGACCGAGGTGGCGGCACCCGCGGGAGTGGTCTACGGGCTTATCGCGGACGCGACCCAGTGGCCGCTGTACTTCCCGCCGAACGTGCACGTGGACCGGCTGGAGTTCGACGGCACGCACGAGCGCCTGCGCATGTGGGCGACGGCGAACGGCCGGGTGAAGACCTGGACGTCCCACCGCGTACTGGACGCGGTGGCCCGGCGGATCGAGTTCCACCAGGAGATTCCGGCGGCCCCGCTGTCGACGATGACCGGCACCTGGATCGTCGAACCGCTGGGGACCGGGACCTCGCGGCTGACCCTGCTCCACGACTTCTCCGTGACCGACGACCGGGCGGACCATGTCGCCTGGGTGGAGCGGGCCACCGACACCAACAGCCGGGCCGAACTCGCCGGTATCGCGGCCCTGGCCCGGCAGTGGGCGCGGCTGGACTCGCTCGTGCTGTCCTTCGAGGACTCGGTGACGGTCGACGCCCCGCCGGAGCCCGTGTACGCGTTCCTGGAGCAGGCCGGGCGGTGGCCCGACCGGCTGCCGCACGTCTCGCGCCTCGACCTCACCGAGGAGCCGGCCGGCGTCCAGATCATGTCGATGGAGACGCTCACCGCCGACGGCTCCTCCCACACCACCGAGTCGGTGCGGGTCTGCTTCCCCTGCGCCGGCCGGATCGTCTACAAGCAGACCCTCACCCCGGCCCTCATGTCGGCCCACACAGGTGTCTGGACGGTGGAGCCCGGCCCCGCGGGGACCACCGTCGCCACCTCGCGGCACAGCGTCGTCCTCCGGGAGGAGGCGGTGGAACGGGTCCTGGGCGCGGGCGCGGACCTCGCCCGGGCCCGGCGTTACGTACGCGAGGCGCTCGGCCGCAACAGCACGGCGACCCTGACCCACGCCAAGCGGTACGCGGAGTCTCCAGTGGTCCTCTAGCGACTGCGGACAGCATCTGTAAGGGATCCAGAGAGGGTATGGACGATGGCCGTCGAGCGAGTGCACCGCGCGCAGTACGCGGTCGATGTGGCAGCGCCGGCCGGCGTTGTCTACGGGTTGATCGCGGACACGACGCAGTGGCCGTTGTTCGTGCCGGCGAGCATCCATGTGGAGCGGCTGGACTTCGACGGCTCCCAGGACCGCTTCCACATGTGGGTCCTGGCCAACGGCACGGTACGGTCCTGGCTTTCGCACCGCACGCTGGACGCGGCCCGCCGCCGCATCGAGTTCCGGCAGGAGACGCCCGCGGAGCCGGTCAGCTCGATGGGCGGCAGCTGGACCGTCGAGCCGCTCGGCACCGGCCGCTGCCGGCTGCGCCTGGAACACGACTTCACCGTCGCCCGGAACCGCCCCTCGGACGTCGCCTGGGTCCAGCGGGCCACCGACACCAACAGCCGGACGGAACTGGAGCGGCTGCGGGAGACCGCGGAGCGCTGGAACCGCCTGGACGACCTCCTGCTGACCTTCGAGGACTCCGTACGCATCCACGGCCCGGCCGAGCTGGTCTACGACTTCCTGTACCGGATCGCCGACTGGCCGCACCTCATGCCGCACGTGACCCGGGCCGACGTGACCGAGCTGCGGCCCGGCGTCCAGCTCACCGGCGTGGACATCCTCTCGGCCGACGGGGCGACCCACACCGCGGAGGCGGTACGCGTGTGCTTCCCGCACTCCGGCCGGATCCTGTGGAAGCACACGCTTCCCTCTCCGCTCGCCGACGCCCACACCGGCGAATGGTCGGTGATCCCCGACGAGCGGGGCATCCAGGTGATCGCCCGGCACAGCGTTCTGCTGCGCGAGGCGGGCATCGAGGAGGTCCTCGGGGCCGGAGCGGACCTCGCGCGGGCGCGCGCCCATGTCCGCGAGACAGCGGGGCGGTTCAGCCTCGCCACCCTGGAGCTCGCCGGACAGCACGCCGAGACGGCCGTCCGGACCCTCTGAGCACCACGTCAGCGCCGCGTCAGCGATACGTGGGCGGGTGTGTGCACACTTCGTGTCCTCCGGGGCCGGAGCGGTGCGGGGGCGGTGCGTGCGCACCCGTGTCCTCCTGAGCCGGATCCGACGCGCCGGGGCGCGGGCACCATCGGAGACAGGAGGACCGGATGACCGGCAGCATGACCGTCGTCATCTCCTCCGGCATGCCTCCCGCGCTCGAACTGCGCGGCCCCCTCGACCCGGTGGCGCTGGCCCGGGCAATGGCCGCGCTGCCCGGGTGCGCATCCACCCTGCACCGGCACACGGCGACCCACCACACCCTGTACCTCGCCCCGCGCCACCAGCCCGCAGGCACCCTCGGGGACCTGCTCACGGCGTTCACGGGCCCGCTCGGAACCGCGGACGCGGCGGGCACACCGGTCCTCGCGCCACTTCCGGAAGCGGCGGAGCTCCCGGTGCCGGGGAAGCCCGGCCACCCTGTCGCCGTCTTCCCGGCATCACCCCGGCAGCGGGAGATCCTCCTCGACCTGATGACCGCCGCCCCCGGCACCGCCCCGCACGTCGAGCAGCAGCACTGGCGTTGGTACGGCCCGCTCGACACCGGGCGCTACCGGGCCGCCTGGGCGTCGGTCGCCGACCGCGAGGCGGTGCTGCGCGGGGCCTTCGCGGAGCCGGGCGCGGCCGGTGGCCCGGCGATCGCGGTGCACCCGCGGGTCACCCCGGACGTGGTCCGGCACCCCTACGGCTCCGCCGACCGGCAGGCGCTGCTCGGGAGCGAGCGCCTGCGTCCCTTCGACCTGCACCGGCCCGGTCCGCTGCGCGTCCTGCTCGTCGACGAACAGCCGGGCCCGGCCGGGCCGGTACGGGTTGTCGTCACGTACCACCATGCCTTCCTCGACGGGCACAGCGTGCGCATGCTGCTGCGTGCCGTGCACCGCGCCTACCTCGCCGACGCTCCGCCGGCCGGTGGGCAGCGCCGACCCGATCTGCGCGACCACCTCGACTGGCTGGGCCGCCAGGACACCGCCCCGGCCCGCGCGTTCTGGTCCCGGGCCGCCCCGCCGGCCGGCGCCACCACTCTTCCCGCCCGGCCGTCCGGCATCCCGGACCGGCCGGGCCACGGGCGTACCGTTCAGCGGCTGACGCCCCATGAGGCGGTCCGGCTGCGCGACTGGGCCGGTGGCAGCGGCGTCACCGAGTGCACCGCGCTGCACGCGGCCTGGGCGCTGCTGCTGTACCGGGCGTCCGGCAAAGACGGCCCCGCCCCGGTCGCCTTCGGCATGACCGTCTCCGGCCGCGGCATCCTCCTCGACGGTGCCGCCCTGCTGCCCGGACCGCTGCGCAATCCGCTGCCCCTGAGCGCCGAGGTGGACCCGGCCATGCCGCTGGCGCGGTTGCTGGCCGAATTCGGCGACCGGGCCATGGACATGGCCGCGTACGAATGGGTCTCCGAGGGCCAGGTGCACGCCTGGAGCGGCCGGCCCGCCGAGGACCGGCTCACCGGGACGGTGATCGCCTTCGAGCCACCGGCCACCGGGGACCCGCTGCGTGAGGAGTTCGAAGCCCAGGGCATCCGGCTGACTCCGCCCGAGACGGTGGCGGCCGACACCGGGGTGCCGCTTTCCCTGACCGCCCACCACGACGCCGACGGCGGCCTGGTGCTGACGGCGGTGAACGACCGTACGCGTCTGGCCGACACCGACGCGGCGACGGCCCTCGCCCAGACCGCCCTGCTGCTGCGGGAGTTCCCCGGGTTCGTGGCGGCCGGCACACCGGTCGCCGACGCCTTGGCCCTGCTCGGTCCCGCCGCGCCCGCCCGGACGCACCGCCCCGACGCGGGGCCGGGGCCCGTAGTGCTGCGACCGGCCGCCCGGCCCGGCGCGGGCACCGTCCTGCTCGTACCGCCGCCGGACGCCCCGGCGGGCTGTTACGACGAGCTGGCCCGTGTCTACCCGGGTCCGCAGACCCTGCTCACCGTGGACGGGGCGGTGGACGCGGCGGGCTGCCTGACCGCCCTGCGCCCCGCCCTCGCGGCGGCCGAACCGGTGACGTTCGGCTGCTATTCGGGCGGCGGCGCTCTCGCCTACGAGGTCGCCCAGCACATCGGCAGGCACGGCTGGCTGCCGCCGCCGGTGGCCATCGCAGGCACCGCCGCGGCCACCGAAGCCTGCGCGGCCGCCCTCTCCCGCACCCTCGCCGCGGTGGCCGGCACCCGCTGACCGACGGCCCCGGGGCGTGTCCGCGAGGTCCGGCAGCGACGGCGTCAGTGCGCGACCGCGCTGTGCCCGCAGCGGAACAGCGGTTCGGCGGTGTCGAACGGGACGTCCTCGCGGGAGTCCTCGACGGCCCGCATGGAGGAAGGGAGGTCGAAGGGAAGTCCTCCCCCGGCCGCCGCCCGGTCGAAGGCCACATCGAGGACGATGTCGTCGTCGGCGCCGAAGCTGCCCAGGAGCAGGGCCGCCTCGGTGGCGAGCCCGGTGAGGACGTCGTCCGTATCCTGGCCCGGAGCGCCGGCATCGTCCTGGAATACGACTGGCGGGCCTTCAGCGCCATCGGAGCCGACATCGGCGACGCCGACCTGCTCGGCGTCCCGGCGGGCACCCCGCTCCTCGTCCGCGAAGGCGTGAGCTGCACCCCGGACGGAGAGCCCGTGCTGTTCGTACGGCGCCGCATCAACGGCGAACGCGCCCGCTTCGTCCTCAACTTCCGCCCGGACGGGGAGGGCTGAGGGACGAAGCGGGCGGCGTTCTGTTCCTCAGGTGCGGACCGGGGCGCCCTCGGCGAGCTCCAGATCGAGCGGGAGATCGCCCCGGGAAGTGATCCGGAGCTTGCGGTAGACCCGCGTCAGATGCTGCTCGACCGTGCTCACCGTCAGGAAGAGCCGGGCCGAGATCTCCCGGTTGGTCAGACCCTGCGCGGCCAGCGTGGCCACACGCTGCTCGGAACCGCTCAGCCGGGCCGGGGCGGTACCGGGCCGGTCCTTGTCCGCCTTCCCGGCCCGGGACGTCCGTGCCTCCGGCGTGGCCGCGGCGGCGCCCGGCGCCGTCGCCAGCGGCGCGTCCGGGAGGATCTCCTGGCACAGCGGTGCCGCGCCCGTGTCCTTCGCGAGCTGCCACGCCGAACGGACCATCACGCAGCCCTTCGACGAGGAGCCGTTCTCCTGGAGCGCCCGGCCCAGATCCGCCATCGCACGGGCCGTCTCCACCCGGTCGCCGGAGCGGTGCAGCTCGTCGATCGCCTGGGCCAGGACCGTCGGCCGCCGCTGGGAGTTCCCGGCCAGCGCCCGCATGCGCAGGGCCAGACCGCGTACGTGCGGGCGCTGCGCGTCGGACATCGCGAGCTGACGCAGGGCGAACTGCTCCGCCCGGTGGTCCTCCCCGAGGCACAGCAGAGCCCGCGCCGCATCCGTACGCCAGGGCAGGAACGCCGGCCGGTCCACCCCCCAGCTCTCCATCAGCCGGCCGATCTCCAGGAAGTCGGCCAATGCCGCGTGCGGCTGATGGACCGCCAGGTGGTGCAGTCCGCGGGCGCGCAGATACGCCAGTCCGTGCAGGCTCATCAGCTGCCGTCGCGGCAGCTGCCGCTCGGTCAGGCGCGAGGCCTCGGTGTACTGGCCCATCGCCGTGCACGCGCGGACGAGCACCGCCGTCGGCGCGCACGAGAAGGTTCCGTGGCCCTGCGCGGGGAGCACCGCGAGGGCAGCCGTCGCACGGGTGTGGGCGCCGCGCAGATCGCCGAGCCGCAGCAGGGACTCGGCGTGCAGCGTCCCGAACACGGAGCTCCAGCCCGGAGCCTGGCAGCGGTCCGCCTCGTCGAGCAGCTTGCGGCTCCACCGCACCGCCAGGTCCGGCTGCTCGGAGCACAGGAGCGAGGTCACGGCCTGGGCGAGCGGCGCGAGCGTGGCATCCGTCAGCCGGGCCGACCGCAACAGCCGTTCCGCGGCACCGGGGGAGGTGTCGACCATCGCGTCCAGGGGCGTGGCACCGGCCTCGCCGGCGCCGGTGCCAAGGATCAGCTCCGCCGCGTCGGAGACCCGTCCCTGGGCCAGCAGCAGCCCGGCCAGCGGCTGTTCGTGCCCGGTGGCCGGCCGGCCGGAGCGCACCGTCTCCAGCAGGTCGTCCACGCGCCGTTCGGCGGCGGCCGGGTCGAAGCGTGCCGTGATCTGGGCCAGCCGGATGCCCAGCGAGGCCCGCACCTGGTCGTCGGCGCCGGTTTCGAGGGCGAGTTCGAGCAGGCGTACCGCCGTCCGGGCCTCGCCCCGCGCGAGGGACTTCTCCGCCGCCTCGCGCAGCACCTCGGCGTCCCACGGTTCGCCCGTCGCCACCTCGCCGTCCGCCGCCGCGATGAGCAGCAGTTCGGCGACCGCCGGGGCCGGCACGCCGTCCTCGTGCAGCACTCGTGCGGTGTGCCGGAGCAGCCTGCCCCGGGTGGCCGGACCGGTCTCCTCCAGCACCGCGTCCCGCACGGCCGGGTGCCGGAACCGTACGCCGTCGAGAAGGCCGGCCGCCCGCAGCGCGGCGAGGCCCCGGGCCGCGGCGGCGCCGCTCAGGTCCGCCGCCCCGGCGACGCGTGCGGGGGAGGCGTGGTCCCCGAGCAGCGCCACGGCGCGGGCCACGGCGGTGGCGACCGGCCCGGCCCGGTGCACACAGGCGACGACCGCCTGCGCGAACGGGCCGCCGGGGGCGGGGAACACCGCCTCGTCGTGCGTGTCCCCGGCCGTGTCCGCGTACTCGTCGGTCAGGGCGCGCAGCAGCAGGGGGTTGCCTCCGCCGATCCGGTGCGCCTCGTCCGCGCCGAGGTCCCCGCAGCCGTCCTGGTCCAGGAACCGGGCCGTCTGTGTACGGGAGAGCGGACCGATCCGGAGCCGGCGGAAGTGGGGCTGGCGCATCAGCTCGGTGGTGAAAAAGGGGTCCTGCGACGGCGCGTGCGGCGAACCCGTGAGGACGACGAGGACCCGGGACCCGCGCGCATGGCGCACCAGGTACTGGAGATGGCGCAGGGATTCGGCGTCGGCATGCTGCACATCGTCGACGCAGAGCAGCACCGGCCGGTCCAGGCTCAGTTCGCACACCCGGTCGCAGAACTCCCGCAGGGCCTCCACCCGCGAGGGCTCACCGCCGGGGCCGTCGTCGGGCAGCCGGAACCCCGTTGCCCGGTGGACGAGCTGCCGCAGCACGCCCCGGGGGAACTGCCGCTCGGCCGATGTGGCGACGGCGGACAGGACCAGGACGCCGGCCTCGGCCGCCCGCTCGGTGACGGTGTCGGCCAGGACGCTTCGGCCGCATCCGGCGGCGCCCTCGATCAGGACGGTGTGGGAGCCGCCCGCCGTGCAGTCCGCGAGCGCCTCGTCCAAGGCGTCGATCACCGATGTCCTGCCGACCAATCGCATACTCGCCCCTGTTGATGAAGGTCCACCCCTAACCGGGACAGGGTGAAGTCTGCGCCTACAGGGGTGGTCGAGCCACCGCTGAGGGCGGGTAGGGGTCGGGTTCAGGGGCAGGGCTCCGCGCACATGAGACCCGCGTCGCGCATTTCCTCGACCCATATGTCGAGATCGGCACGCGCATTCTCGGGCGCGGTATTCCACAATTCCGCGAGCAGCCGCGCGGCGGCACCCGTGTCGCCCTCGTACTGGCGGAGCGCGATCCACATGGCGGTGCCCACCGGACCGCACCGGTAGCGCATTGTTCCCACCGGTGATTCCGCCAGGAGTTCCAGGCGACCGGTGGCGTCCACCGAGGCGACACTCACCCCGGGCATCGGTCGAACACGCACGGACACCTCCAGTGCCGGGATCACCCGGAGACACTTCCTGAGCGTCGGTTCTCTTCAACCGATCGAGGAAGCCTCAAGTTATTTCGGAACTCCCGTCAGATCCATGACGACGGCCGCACTCTGGGGTCGGCGGTCCTCGCACCCCCTACGACGGCGGACCCGGGCGTATGTGGGATAGGGGGGCGTGAGGGGCGTATCCGGCATGTGGTCCGCTGTGCTTCCGGCGCCCGGCCCACGCCCCGGGCCGCCCGTTCGGGGCCGCGCCGGGACGCCACCGGTCCGGACCGCGAATTACCACCGGGATACCGGCCGGATTTCTTCCTTCCGCATGGAACGGACGGTCCGAAGAATCCGGATCACTTCACCGGCCCGAATACCGCCGTGCTGTCGGTACGGAAAACAGCAAGCTCTGCCGGTTTTCCGTCCGGCCGGAATCCGACGGTGCCCGGCGGCGCAATCCGAGGCCGCCGAGGACCGCCCCGGAACACCAGGAGGAACCGGCACGGCCAGGCCCCGGACCCCGCCGGAAGCGGCCTGGGCCCTCCGCCGGATCACCACACTTCCTCAAGCGGAAGTCGAGCGCTCTTCCGGGGTTCCTTGAGCCTCCTCGCCGAGCGTGGCATCCGCAGGGGCGGTCCCGCCCCGTACCCGTAAACGGCACCGCTGCCGTGGCCGACCCGAGGAGCCTCACATGGTGACCTTCGTCAACAAGCTGACCGTCCACGGCGACATCGACGAGTTCCTGGCCGTCAAGGACCGCCTGACCGCCTACATGAGCAACCAGCCCGGCTACCTCGGCCACGAGGCCCTGCGCAGCCTCGGCGACGAGCGGGTCTTCCTCGAACTCGCCGTCTGGGAGGACCCCGCCGCCCACCAGCGGGCCGTGCGCAGCGAGGAGTTCCAGGCCCTGGTCAAGGACCTCGGCCCCCTGGCCACCCCCGAGCCCGGTCTGTACGAGACGGTGGAGGCGGCGCCCCGTGCCCGATGACACCCCGGCGCTCGTCGCCCACCGGCGCCGGCCGGTCCCGAGGTGACTGTGCTCTTCACAGCGGCGCCGGAATCCGGCCCGGCCTCGGCCGCGAGCTGTACGGCGCCTTTCCCGTCTTCCGCGCCGCGTACGACACCGTGCGCGGCGCGCTGGACCACTGGCTGCGCCTACCGCTGGCCGCCGTGGTGTTCGCCCCCGAAGGCGGAGTCGACGCGGCTCTGATCCGCCGGTCCGAATCCGGGCAGCCCGCCCTGTTCGCGTTCCATGTAGCCGCCTTCCGGCTCTGGCAGTCCTGGAGGCTCCGGGCGATCCCGCTGGTGTGCGCGACGACCGGCCGGAGCATGGGGCCCGGACCGGGCCGGCAGCCGCTCTCGCCCGGGTAATCTGCTGCGCGAGGCCTGCCAGGTCTCCCACACCGCCGACGCGGTACGGACCCCGGTACGGGCCGGATTCCCCCACCCGCACCCCTGCGGGCCCGACCCCGCGGACACCCGGCCCGGCCGCGAAACGCGTGCGGCCCTCGGCGTCGCCGGGCGGCTCCACGCACCCGGCCGGGAACGGGGCTGACCGGAAGCCGTACGTCCGGCCCGGCGTCCCACCAGCGGCTCCCGGCCCCTCCCCGGCCCGGCTGCAGGCCGCCTCAAGCGGATGTCGAGCGCCTCTGGCGACGCTGGATTCCCGCGCACAGGAACGGACCCGCCCCCGCGGCCACCGGGTGTGCCGACGAAGTGCCGCCCGGCCGCTTCGCGGACATGTTCAGCCCCCTCCCCAGGACTGTCCCGTGACGAAGGAGCTGATCCACGCCACCATGGCCACCACCCAGATCCACGCGGAGCGGATCGCGGGGCGTGCCGCCGAGGAGACCGACGCCCTGCGCCGGGCCGCCCGGCTCGAAGCTCTGCTGGGCGACCCCTACGACCCCGCCAACCCCCACGGCCTGCGCGCCCTCTTCGCCGCCGACGAGCGCCACGAACCGCCCGCCGCCACCGAGCGGCTCCTCGTCGAGGCGGGGCTGGGCGCCGAGTTCGTACCCGCCGAGTTCGGCGGCCGGCTCACCCGCGCCGACCTGCTCGTCAAGGTGCTGCGCCCGGTCTTCCGCCGTGATCTCGCGCTCGGCTTCGGAGCCGGTATCACCTCGCTGTTCGCCACCTCCGCCGTATGGGCGGCCGGTACCCCCGCGCAGCGACGCACCACGGCAGACCTGCTGCTCGCGGGTGGCCGCGCCTCGATCGTCCACCACGAACTGGCCCACTCCAACGCCATCCTGCGCGACGAGTTCACCGCCCGGCCCCGCCCCGGCGGCGGCTTCACGCTGGCCGGCCGCAAGGACGTCATCATCAACGCGGCCGTCTCCGGCACCTACGTCGTATACGCACGCACCGACCCGGCCCGCACCCCCCTCAGCCACTCCGTGCTGCTCCTCGAACCCGGCGAACTCACCGCCGCGATCAGCGCACTGCCCCGGGTGTTCACCGCAGGCATGCGGGGAAACCTGTTCTCCGGGCTCCGGTTCACCGACTGCGACATCCCGGCCGACGCCCTCGTCGGACGGATGGGCGAAGGCGTGGCCCTGGCGCTGCGCACCTACCAGGTCAACCGCTGCGTCATCGCCGCGACGGCCGTCGCCGCCGCCGGCACCGTACTGCACTCCGCCGTCCGCGCCGCCACCACCGGCCGCAGCCGCCCCATCGCCCGCCGACTGCACAAGCCGCTCGCCGGAGTCTTCGCCGACCTGCTCGCCTGCGACAGCATGGCCACCGTCGCGCTGCGTGCCCTGAGCCTGCTGCCCGACCGCACCCACATCCTCGCCGCCGCCGTCAAGTACGTCGTACCCGACCTGCTGCGGGAGAGCCTGGAGGAACTGGCCGGAGTCCTCGGCTCCCACGGCTACGAGCACGGCACCCCCGAATACGGCGCACTCGACAAGCTCTCCCGGGACCTGCCCGTCGCCGGACTCGGCCACGCCGGAACCGCCGCCTGCCAGGCCGTGATCGTGCCCCAGCTGCGCACCCTCGCCGAGAGCGCCTGGTTCCGGGACGCGGAACCGCCGCCCGAGCTGTTCCGCTCCGGCGCCGGGCTGCCCCGACTCGACTACCGGCTTCTCGGCATCGCCGGAGGCGGCGACTTCCTCGCCGCCTCCCTCGACGGCGCCGCCGCCCGGCTGGCAGAGGTACGGAACGTCGGCGGCCAGCTCGCCGTCCTCGCCGATCTCGCCGAGGCGTTCGTCGACGAACTGCGCGCCCTGCGCGAGCAGTGCCGGGCCATCCCGCCCGGCGCCGCCGCCCTCGCCGACCCCGCCTGGTGCGTACTCAGCGACCGCTACTCCCTCGTTCTCGCGGCCGCCGCGATCCTGGCCACCTGGGAAGGCCAGGACGGCAGCGAGCCCTTCCTCGCCGCGCCCGCCTGGGCCGTACTCGCCCTCACCCGGATCGGCGGGCGCCTCGGCATCCCGCTGCCGGAGCTCCCCGAGGACTGCCGCGCCCAGGTCCTCGACGAACTCGTACGCCGCTACCGCACCGGCCTCAGCTACGACCTCGACTCCACCGAACTGGCCCAGTGAACGGCCCGAGGAGGCCGCCCATGGAGGCGGAAGCCGCACGGCGCATCACGGCACCCGTGCACGCCACCGGCCCGGAGGGACCCTGGCACGCGGTACGGGAGGGCCTGGCCCGGCGCGGCAACGCCTCCGTGTTCACCACCTGGGGCGAATGGCTGCCCGCCGTCCTCGCCGACCCGGTGCTGCGCCCGCTGCTGGGGCGGGACTGGCCGCGCTACCGGCAGACCGCCGACCCCGTCCTGCGGTACCGCTTCGTGGCGTCCCGGCTGGCCGTCAAGTACACGGCGGCCGCCGCGCTCGGCACCTCGCCCGCCCAGCTCGACCTGGCGTACAAGATCGGCGGCCGGCCCTACCTGCGGGGCTTCGACCAGATCGACCTGAGCCTCACCCACACCGACGACCTCATCGCCGTAGGCATCAGCCGCACCGGGCGCATCGGGATCGACACCGAACCCGTCGACCGCAGACTGTCGTTCGACCTGCTCCAGGACCAGGTCTGCACCCCGGCGGAACGGGACACGCTCGCCGCGCTCCCGGAGGCCGAACAGACCGCGGGCATGCTGCGGCTGTGGACCCTGAAGGAGGCCTACACCAAGGCGCTCGGCCAGGGCCTGCGGCTCGACTTCTCCTCGTTCGGCTTCGCCACCGGATCCTCGGGCGACACCGGCCTCCTCGCCCCCGACGGCACCCCCGCCGCCCACGGCGAGTGGGTGTTCGGCACCTACCCGGTGCTCGGCCGCTACCTCGTCAGCATCGCCTGCCACGACACCGGCCTGGACACCTCCCGGGACACCGCCGCCGCCACCATGCTCGACGAGGGGTTCATGGCGATGGTCTCCGGCCTGATCCGGACGGAGAACCCTGTACCGGAACCGTAGGCGTTCCCGTGCGGAATTCGAGTCCGGCTGTAGCGCCTGCGCCGATGCTGGACGACGCGACACCGGCCGGAATCCGGTGCCTCTGTGTCGAAAGGGCCTCCATGAGCATCGTCGAGGAAAAACCGCTGAAGACCGCGCCGGCCCCGGAACCCGGGAGCATGCGCCCGGCCGCCGCGGGCCGCGACGAGAACCGTGTCGCGACCATGCGCGAGCGCACGGCCGAACTCCACGCCATACAGGCGCTGGCCGAATCCGGACCCGGAGAGCGGGCCACCGCGGCACAGCACGCCAAGGGCAAACTGACCGCCCGGGAACGCATCGCCCTGTTCTTCGACGAGGGCACGTTCAACGAGGTCGAAGGGCTGCGCAGACACCGCGCCACCGGCTTCGGCCTGGAGGACAGGAAACCCCACACCGACGGAGTCGTCATCGGCTGGGGCAAGGTCCACGGCCGCACCGTCTTCACCTACGCCCACGACTTCCGCATCTTCGGCGGGGCGCTGGGCGAGGCCCACGCCGAGAAGATCCACAAACTGATGGACCTCGCCGAGGCCGCCGGCGCCCCCGTCGTGGGCCTCTGCGACGGCGCGGGCGCCCGCATCCAGGAAGGCGTCACCGCGCTCGCCGGATACGGCGGCATCTTCCAGCGCAACGTCCGCAACTCCGGCGTCATCCCGCAGATCTCCGTCATCCTCGGCCCCTGCGCCGGCGGCGCCGCGTACTCCCCGGCGCTCACGGACTTCGTCTTCATGGTGCGCGGCACCTCGCAGATGTTCATCACCGGCCCCGATGTCGTCCAGGCGGTCACCGGTGAAGCCGTCAGCATGGAGCACCTCGGCGGCGCCGACAGCCACGCCGAGTCCTCGGGCGTCGCGGCCTTCGCCTACGACGACGAGGAGAGCTGCCTGGAGGACGTACGGCACCTGCTCTCGCTCCTGCCGCAGAACAACCGCGAACTCGCCCCCGCCGGCGACCTCGACGACCCCGTCGACCGCCGCAACGACAGCCTGCTGGACCTGGTGCCGGCCCAGCCGAACCGCTCGTACGACATGCGTGCCCTGATCGAGGAGATCGCCGACCACGGCGACTACTTCGAGGTGCACAGCCAGTGGGCGCAGAACATCGTGTGCGCCCTGGCCCGGCTCGGCGGCCGGGTCGTCGGCATCGTGGCCAACCAGCCGGCCTGCCTCGCGGGCGTCCTGGACATCCACGCCTCCGAGAAGGCCGCGCGATTCGTGCAGTTCTGCGACTCGTTCAGCATCCCGCTGGTCACCCTGATCGACGTGCCCGGCTTCCTGCCCGGCGTCGACCAGGAGCACAACGGCATCATCCGGCACGGCGCCAAGCTGCTGTACGCGTACTGCAACGCGACGGTGCCGCGCATCTCGCTGGTGGTGCGCAAGGCCTACGGCGGCGCGTACATCGTCATGGACTCCCGCTCCATCGGCGCCGACATCGCCCTGGCCTGGCCTTCCAACGAGATCGCCGTCATGGGGGCCGAAGGCGCTGCGAACGTCATCTTCCGCCGGGAGATCAACGCCTCCGACAACCCGGACGAGACCCGCCGGCAGAAGATCAAGGAGTACCAGACCGAGCTGATGCACCCGTACTACGCGGCCGAACGCGGCCTCGTCGACGATGTCATCGACCCGGCCGACACCCGCGCCCGGCTGATCTCCACCCTGGACATGCTCCGTACGAAATACGCCGAGCAGCCCAGCCGCAAGCACGGAAACCTGCCGCTGTGACCGCCCCGGGGAACGAGACGCCGGCCGCCGCGCTCACCTCCGCGTCCGTCCGCGTCGCCAAGGGAAGTCCGACGGCCGAGGAGGTCGCCGCCCTCGCCGTGCTGCTCACGGCCCGGCTCCGGCTGGCGAACGAGGCGCGGGAGAACGAGGCACGGGAACGGGACTCCTCCGTCCCGCAGGTCCGGGCGCTCCGCCACCGCAGGCCCGCCCCGTTCACGCCGCCGGGGGCATGGGCCTCGTGATCACGGGCCCGGACTCCTGCCCGGCGAGGGAGCTCCGGGCCGCCCGCCGGGCTGATCCGCCGAACTCCCGGCCCTGCGCGCCGCCGTCCACGGCGGCCGCGAGCTCGTCGATCCGGCGCAACAGGGTGCCCTGCTCGCGGGAGAGCTCGTCGACGCGTTCCCGCAGCCGGGCGACCGTACCGCCGAGGTCGAGCAGGGCCGCCGCGTCCGACATGCCGTGGGGCATGCCGGGCAGCAGTCCGCTCGGCATCGTCCCGAGGTCCGCGAACGGCGCGTGCCGGATCGTGGCCTCCATCCGGGCACGCAGCGCCGGGCCCGGCTCCACGCCGAGCGCGTCGACCAGGAGCTTGCGCGCACGCTCGTACACACCGAGCGCCTCGGCGGGCCGGCCCGCCACGCACAGCGCGACCATCGACAGGTCGTAGAAGCGCTCCCGCAGCGGATGCTCGTACGTCAGCCGCTCCAGCTCGCCCGTGACATCCTCGTGCGGCGCCGAGCGCAACCGCGTCTCGTACAGCTTCTCCAGGGCCGCCAGCCGGTGCTCCTCCAGCCGCTCGGCCTCCGCCGTGCACAGCGGCCCGTGCAGGCAGTCCGCCAGCGCCGGACCGCGCCACACCGCCAGCGCGCGCCCCAGCAGTTCGGTGGCGTGCGCCGGGTCGGTGGAGGCCGCGGCCCGGCCCTCGGCGGAGAGCCGCTGGAAGCGCTGGGCGTCGGTGGTGGCGCTGCCCAGCCGCAGCAGATAGCCCATGGGCTCGGTGCTGATCCATTCGCCGCCGCCGGAGTCGCTCAGCATCCGGCGCAGCCGGGCCACATGGGCCTGCACCGCGTTGGCCGCCCGCCGGGGCGGTTCGTCGCCCCACAGCTCGTCGGCCAGCCGGTCGACCGTCAGCGTCCGCCCCGCCTCGACGACGAGCGCGGCGAGCAGCGCGCGCTGCTTGGAGCCCTGCGGGACGATCCGCCGCCCCGTCCGGTCGTCGTGGACCTCCACCGGCCCCAGGATGCGGAACTCGGTCACGGGGTGCCTGCCAGGGCCTCCAGTCCGGCCCGCACCCCGGCGGTGACTGCGTCGGCCAGCACCGCCGGATCGTTCTGGAAATAGAAGTGGCCGCCCTCGAAGCGCCGGACACCGAGGAAGTGCTCGGTGGACTCCGCCCACTGCTCCAGCCGCCCCGCGGGCGCGGTCGTGTCCTGCTCGCCGTGGAACACGGTGAGCGCTACGGGCAGCGGCGTCACGTCCTGTGGCGGACGCCAGTTCCGTACGAGGGAGATGTCCGCCCGGATGACGGGGGCGAAGACGCTCCACAGCTCCGGGTCGTCCAGGATGCGCGGCGGCGTACCGCCCAGCCGGATCAGCTTGCGGCGCAGTTCCGCGTCGGACAGTTCGCCGGGCTCCCCGGCGGGCCGGCCCGGCCGCGGCGCTCCGCAGCCCGACAGGCCCAGCCACACCGGTGGCCGGCGGCCCTCGCCGACGAGCCGGCGGGTCAGCTCGAACGCGATCAGGGAACCCATGCTGTGCCCGAAGCAGGCGAAGGGCACCTCCGGGTCGTCGAGTTCGGCGGACAGCCGGTCCAGGAACCAGTCCACGAGCGTGTCCGCGTCGCCGATCGGCGGCTCGCCCGCCAGCAGCCCGTGCCCCGGATAGTCCTGCGGCAACAGCCGCCAGCCCGCCGGGAAGAGCCGGGCCCACTCGTTGAACATCAGCTGGGACCCGCCCGCGTGCGGGAACACGAACAGCCGCAGGGTGCCGCCGAATTGCATCGTGATCTCCGTTCCAGGGGCGAGGATCCTGTCACGGCGACGGTAGTGCCTTCCCCGCCCCTCGTGCGCGATGCCCGATCGGTGTTCGAGCGGACATGAGAGCGTTCTTGAGAAGGTTCTCGAGTACATGCTTGAGGGAGAACTCGCAGGGCATGGGGCACAGGTCACAGTGCTTGCAGGGGAGGCGCCAGGAGACGGGTGGGCAGGGCCCGGCGGCTGCTGACACCCAGCTTCCGGTAGACGCGCGTCAGGTGCTGTTCGACCGTACTCACCGTGATGAACAACTGCTGGCTGATGTCCCGGTTGCTGAACCCACGGGCGGCCAGCAGGGCCACCCGGTTCTCCGCATCGCTGAGCAGCGACGCCTCCGTATCGCCCGCGTCACCGATGCCCCCGGTCCCCACGGCCCGGTCGTCCCGCTCGGCGACGGGGGCCATGCCCCCGTACCCGGGGAGTGGCGCACGCGACGCGCGCGGCGCACGTGCCACGGGATCGGCCGCCGTCCTGAACCCGGACTGGCAGATCTTCGCCTCCTGGGCCGCGCGCCAGGACGCCGCGCGTGCCTCGTCGAGCTCGCCGACACTCCGGCAGGCCACGGAAAGATCCGCCAGCGCACGCGCCAGCTCCATCCGGTCGCCCGCCGCCTGGAGCACCTCGACGGACTTGCGGAGCAGAGCCGGACGCTGCATCAGCTCACCGCACGCCGCGAGCAACCGCAACGAGATCCCCCGGGTGCGCGGGCCGATCGCCTGCGCCCGGCCCAGCTGCTGCTTGACCAGATCCCGGGCGACGACCGTACGGCCGAGCCGCAGATGCGCCTCCGCCAGGCCGATGCGCCACGGCACGAAGGGAAGGTCCAGATGGGCTTCCTGGGCCAGCCGACCGCATGCCTGGAAGTCCCGGACGGCCGCGAGCAGCCGGTCGGTCGCCAGGTGGTGCTGACCGCGGGCGGACAGGAAACGCAGGCTCCACACCGTGGTCGGCACGGCCTCCGGAGCCATCTGACGAATCGGTTCCTCGGCCTCTGCGGGCCGGCCCATCGCCGTCTGCGCGGAGATCAGCACGCTCAGCGGATACCCCCGCATCACGCCCCAGCCCTGAGGCGACAGCACGTCGAGCGCGGCCTGTGCCCGCGCGGCGGCCACCGCCGGCTCACCCCTGCTCAACGCGATCTCGGCCCGTACGGTGCCCAGAGCGGCCTGCCAGGTGAACACACCGCGCCGCCGCGCTTCCGCGTACAGGCGCTCCGTCTGTTCCCCGGCCTGCTGGAGCTGATTGCCGCCGATCAGCGTGAACAGCGCGGCCAGCACCACCTCCAGCAGGGACTCGCCCGGTCGGCAGCTCTCCAGAATGTGCTCCGCGCTGGGCAACGCGCCCCTCGCGTTCGCCCCCGCGGCGCCCTCCGCGACGGCGTGCACCGCCCGGATCCACGGATCGTCCCCGTGCGGGGCGCCATTGAAGGCTGCGCTTGTGCCTGCACCTGTGCTGGCTTCGGTGCCGTAGAACCACCGGTACGCCAGACGGAGTTCCGCCTCCGCGTACCGGTCGTCGTCCTTGCCGGCCCTGCGCTGCTCGTACGCCTCACGGGCCGCACGCGCGGTACCGGCATCGCCCTTCCACAGCGCCTGCTTCAGCAGCGGCAGCGCGTCCCGCCCGGCCAGGGCGCCCTGCGCGAGCGCGCCGCGCGGTGCCGCCTGCCAGCGGTCGGACGCCGCCGGATCGACCTGCCACACCACCCGGGACAGTTCGCGCCGCAGCACCTCCTGCTCCGCAGGGTCCGCGGTCGCCTCCAGCGCCGACTCCAGACAGCGGGTCACCAGCTCGACGTCGTCGCCCGTGGCCGCCTCCGCCGCCGCACGGCGCAGCACATCGGCCGCCCACGCCGGCCAGTGCCCGGCCGCCGCACCGGAGCCGGAAGCGATCAACTGCTTCGCCACCGTCACCGGATCCGCGCCCCGCAGTTGCAACAGCTCGGCGGCGGTGGCGTGCAGCCGCGCCCGCTCCCCGGGGGCGAGCGTGCCCAGTACGGCCTGCGCGGCCACCGGATGGAACCGCACGCCCTCCAGTACCCCCGCGGCCCACAGGACGCTCAACACCTGCTCGACCACGTCCACCGGCAGCGCGACCAACTCCGCGACCAGCGGGGCCGAGGCCCGCTCCGCGCCCAGCACGGCCAGCCCCTGTGCCACGGTCAGCAGACTCGCATCCCAGCGGTAGAGGCAGTTCAGCACGCCCTGTGCGTACGACGAACCGACCACTTCGTGCTCGGCCGTCGCACCGGGATGCGCCGACTGCCAGACCCGGTGGTCCTCGATCAGCGCCCCCGCCAGCAGCGGATTGCCACCCGTCAACCGCAGGAGCGTCGATGCGTGGTCGGGCGCGAACTGCTGAACCGTGGTCCCGTCGGTGGTTCGGTCGGCGGACTGCTCCGCGATCAGCCGGCGCAGCGCCGGCTCGTCCATCGGCGCCAGCCGCAGCCGCAGATGCGGATGCTGCGTGATCTCGGCGTGGAAACGCGTCATCGCCGGGTGGGCCCAGCTCCACTCGGTCAGTACGATCATGACCCGCGCCGAGGCGATCCGCTGCCGCAGATGCCGGATCAGCCGCAGGGTGAATTCGTCGGCGAACTGGATGTCGTCGATGCTGACGACCAGCGGGCGGTGTCTGGCCAGTTCCAGCAGCCGTACGGTGAGTTCATGGACGGCACGGGCCGCCCCGGTGGCCTCGGCCGCGTCCGGCAACAGCCGCGCGGCGCACTCGGCGACCTCCGGCGGGATGTCCGGGTTGCGGAACAGCTGATCCACGCCCCCTACCGGGAAATCGTCCTCCGCCCGCGAGCCGGTGGCCGTCAGATGCAGCGCACCCGACTCCCTCGCGTACCGCGAGAACTCGTGGAGCAGACGGGTCTTTCCACTGGCCAGGCCCCCCGAAATCAGTGCAAGTTGGCCGGCGCCGTCGGCGCACTCGCCGAGTTGCCGCGCAAGACCGTCCAACGCTTCACGGCTGTCCCGCTCCACTGCGCCCCCCTGAGCTTCTAGCCGACGCGTAACCCCTGAGGCATAAAGGGTGCTGCCGATGCCTACAGGGCGGGTCGAGCCGGAGCAGAACAGTGGACACAACGCTGGACACAACACCGAACGGGGCACCGGTTGCCGGCCGGTGCCCCGTTCGGGCGGTGAGGACGAGGATCCGGGGTGTGGGTTACCGCCCCATCTCCCGGTTGATGAAGCTGAGCAGCTCGTCGTCGGAAGCGGACTCCAACTGCCCCAGCACACCGCCCTCCGCCGCCGACGACGAATCCGTCTCCTCGCCCTGCCACTTCGCGAGGAACGCCTGCAGCCGCACTGCCACCCGCGTACGGGTGAGGGCATCGGGCTCCGAGGTGACCAGCGAGGCCTCCAGCTTGTCCAGCTCGGTGAGCAGGGAGTCCCCGCTCGCCGCGCCGTCCCGGAAGATGTCCTGCCGCAGCAGACGGGCGGCCGCGATCGCGTTCGGGTAGTCGAAGACGAAGCCCGCAGGCAGGCGCAGACCCGTGGCCCGGGTGAGCCGATTGCGCAGCTCGACGGCCATCAGCGAGTCGAAGCCCATCTCGCGGAAGGCCCGGCCGGCCTCGATGTCGTCCACCGAGGCGTACCCGAGCACCGAGGCCGCCTGCTGACGGATGAGCCCGACCAGCTCGGCCTCCTGCTCCGCCTCCGGCAGAACGGCGAGGCGCTGCCGCAGCTCGTCGGCGACATCGGAGTTCTCCGCCTCGCCCTCGGCCGCGGCCGCCGTGATCCGGGCGACGTCCGGCAGGTCCGCCAGCAGCGGGCTCGGACGCAGTGCGGTGAACGCCTGGGCGAAGCGCCCCCAGTCCATGTCCGCGACGGTCAGGACCGGTGACTCCTCGGCCACCGCACGGGCCAGAGCGGTGAGTGCCTGCTCCGGCTCCAGGGGCAGCAGACCACGTCGCCGCATCTGCTCCTCACCGTTCCCGTCACCGGAATCGGCCGTGTCGCCGCCGACCCACGGACCCCACGCCACGGACGTGGCCGCCAGGCCCCGGGCCCGCCGGAGCTGGGCCAGTCCGTCCAGGTAGGCGGTACCCGCGGCATAGGCCCCCTGCCCGCCACTGCCCCAGACACCGGCGATGGAGGAGAAGAGGACGAAGGCGTCGAGCTCGGTCTCCGCGAACACGGAGTCCAGAGCGGCCGCCCCGGCGGCCCGCGCCCGCAGCGCCCCGGTCAGTTGTGCCGGGTCCGTGTCGGCGACCGATGCGAAGTGGCTCGTGCCCGAGGTGTGGACCACGGCCCGGACCGGAGCACCTTCGGCCGCCAACTCGGCTACGAGAGAGGCCAGTCGCGTACGGTCGGTCACGTCGACGTCCCGCACCACGGCCCGCTCGCCCAGCTTCTCGAGGACGTCCGGGGCGGGCGTACGGCCGACCGGGGTCAGCAGGACGACCCGCTCCACCGCCGTGCCCGCCAGCCAGCCCGCGAGGTGCCCCGCGAGCGGCGTGGTGCCGTCGCCGATCAGTACCGTGCCGCGCGGGATCCACTCGCGGTCACCGGCCGGAGCCGCCGCTGCCAGCAGCCGGCCCGCGAAGACGCCGGAGGAGCGGAGCGCGACCTGATCCTCACCCGATGCGCCCGGCGTACCCGACAGCACTGCCGCAGCCTGCTCCCAGGTACGGGCGTCGAGGCTCTCGGGCAGGTCGATCAGACCACCCCAGCGCTTCGGGTGCTCCAGGGCGACCACCCGGCCCAGGCCCCAGACCTGCGTCTGGGCGGCGTTGCGCAGCGGGTCGGCGGTTCCGGTCGAGACGGCACCCTGCGTCAGGCACCACAGCGGGGCCTCCACCCCGGCCTCGCCCAACTTCCGGACGAGCTCAAGCGTGGCCGGCAAGCCGGGCGCGACCCCCTCGTCGAGGGTCTCCTCGCCCGCCAGGCCCAGCAGGGACAGCACACCGGTCGCATCGGTGTACGCGGGCAGGTCGGTGGCGCCGGTGATGCGCACGACCTCGGCGCCCGCCGCCTTCAGACCGTGCTCGCACCACTCGACGACGGCGGTGCCGGACAGGGCCTCCGGCAGGGCCAGCAGCCAGCGGCCGGTCAGCACACCGTCCGACGGCTGTACGGGCTTCCAGGTGACGCGGTAGCGCCAGCCGTCGGCCACCGAACGCTGTTGCTGCCGGTTGTGCCAGGACGACAGCACCGGAAGCACCTCGCTCAGCGGACTGTCGGCGGTCAGTTCCCGACCACCGGCCAGCGCCGAAAGGTCCTCGCGCGCCACGGCCTCCCAGAAGGCCGAGTCCGCGACCGGAGTCCCATCGACGGCACCGGGGTGCCCACCCACTACCGGAGCCTTGGGCCAGAAGCGTTGCCGCTGGAAGGCGTAGGTGGGGAGGTCGGTGTGCTGGGCGCCGGTGTTGGCGTAGTACGTCGTCCAGTCGATGCGGGTGCCTCGGACGTGGAGTTCGGCGAGGGCGGTGGTGAGTGCCTCGGGTTCGGGGCGGTTCTTGCGGAGGGCGGGTACGAAACCGGCGTCGTCGTCGGCGGCGCAGGACTGGCCCATGGCGGAGAGGACTCCGCCGGGTCCGAGTTCCAGGTACGTGGTGACGCCCTGGGTTTCGAGGTGGCGTACGCCGTCGAGGAAGCGGACGGCCTGGCGGACGTGGTCCACCCAGTAGTCGGC
>NZ_FPJO01000030.1 GCF_900119365.1 Streptomyces atratus | reverse complement strand
TCCCCCGCCGCGCTGCTCGTCCTGCACGTCCTGCCCGGCGACCACTCGGCCTGGATACGTGACTCGCAGACCGCGGTGCAGGAGACCGGCAAGGCCCTGATCGCCTGGGACCAGTGGGGCAGCAACCCCTCCCGCGCCGCCGGAGCGGTCACCTTCAACGTCCTGACCACCGTCTTCACCGGCGGCACCGGCGGCGCAGCAGCAGGCGCGGGCAAAGCCGGCCTGGCCGCCAAGGCCCTCTCCCTCACCGGCAAGACCGCCCGCGCCGTGGACCCCATGACCTACGTCTTCAAGGGCGCAGGCGCCGGACTGTCGAAGATCAGCGACGTGATGGCGGGGCTCAAAGGCCTGGGCCGCGTCGAGTTCCCGCCCCTCCCCGACCACGTCATCACCCTCCCCGAAGGCACGATCAGACTCCCCGACGGCACCCTCCACCTCCCCGAAGGCGCCGCCGTCCCCGAAGGCGCGACCACCCTCCCCAACGGGACCGTCAAGCTCCCCGACGGAGCCGTCGCACTCCCCGAAGGCACCGTCAGATCCCCCTTCGACGAAGGCGCCCCCTACCTGGACCGCCACGGCAACCTCTACAACGAGGACGGCACCCTCGCCCAACGCGCCGACCAGGCAGGAACGAACCCCCACACACAAACCCCGGACCCGATACGCGAACCGGCCCTGACCGGCGCAGGCGCCCGTACCGGCGACGACGCCATCCACCTCGGCAACGACCTGGGCGACCTCGGCCGGCCCGGAAGCGACGCATCGGGCGGAAGTGCGGGCAACCATCTGCCGGACAGCGGCCCCCACCACGCACCTGGCGGCGGCGTCGGCGACAACACACCCAGCAACCATCTGGACAGCAACGCCCCCAGCGGCAGATCAGGCGGAAACGGGCCTGCCCACCACACCGGGCCATCAGGCACAGGCCCCACCGCCGGCCACGACCTCCCCACCGGCTCCGGCCACCCCGGCCCTCCGGGCACCGGCGGCCGCGGCGGCGGCACTCACATCGGCGACAGCGCAATCCCGCCGCAACGCCAGCCCGTGCCACGCCCCAGCTTCATGCGCGACGGCGCCAACCCCTACGGTCCTCGCAATTCACTCACCCGGGAGCAGATCGAGGAAATCCAGGTCCACCGCGCCAACGAAGAGCCGGGTTACTTCGAGCGTTACTACAGAAAAGACGGAACACGCATCAGGGTGGAGCGGCACGACGCAAGCGGATTTGCGCCACCGCAGCTCACCCGACTGTCGGAACATACCCCGTGGATTCGCGCCAAGGATGTTCCAGCTCCCCCCGCCCCTCACTACCTGGACGAGGGATATGTTTCCGTGAAAGCGGAAACAGTCAAAAGCAAGTTCAGACTAAAAATCCTGGAAGAGGCCACGAGGAAGCGACACTTCGCCATCCGGTGGGACAACCTGGTAACGGAATGGAAGGCAGAGGCGGCCAGGGCCCATGAAGCTCAAGGCACGTTCGAATCAGCCGGGCTCTGGGGGGAGGCAAAAGGCACATACAAAGAATCCCACACCCAGATGGGACATGCCGCCGAGGAATTCGGGGAGAAGGTGGCCGAGTATCATTACATGGCCGAGCAACATCCGGGGTTCCAGAAGGAAGAACTTCTCGGCCCGAACAGCGGAAACGACCAGTTCGATCAAATATGGACGCACGAAGACGGGCGCGTCGTTGTCATCGAGGCGAAGAGCAGCACGACGACAGAACTTGGGAGAAGGACCCTACCCAACGGTAAGCAAGTCTCCCAAGGAAGCAAAGAATATTTCTCAGAAATCCTCAAACTCATGGAAAAGCGAGGCGAAACAAAGCTCGTCGACGCCATAGAAAGGGTCCTAGGAACAGAAAAGCTCGAATATGTCGTAGTTAAGGGGGAAAAGAACTCAGGGACGTACAATGGCTACAGGTACAGGCGATTCGATATAAGTAAGGGAACTATTTCGTGACCGAATCCTTCATCCGCCACGCCTTGCCCGGCGGCCCCGACGCCGAGAGCTTCGCGGAGCAGCTGAGTGAGCGAGTAACCAGGCGAATCGACAGGGCTGAAGAGTCCGCAGACATGATCGACTTCGCATTCAGTACGGCTGTCATGGCCCTGAATGCTCATTGCGTCGTCGACCCACGAGCAGCGAATGCAGAGACGTGGGAGGCCGCAGTCAACGCGATGCAGCTCGGCTCGGCACTCTTCGCCGTGACGGGGACGAGCGAAGGAACAATCGAGTGTCGCGTCGATCGAAAGCTACGAACTCTCCCGGCTGTCGGCCCGTTGTCGGCCGCTGATGCGGGCAACTGGCTGACGGCGTTCTGGCTTGCCGTCATCTGCCGTGAGCAGCAGCGGATGACACAGTTGTGCGAGATCCCGCTGGAGCGGCTGCACGCTTCGGAGGGGGCGTACGACGAGTACATCTATCACTGGGTCGATGCGCTTCAGACCTACTGGCTTCGGCGGCCGGGGCTGGTGGAGAAGCTCACCGCCGCGATCGAGATGTCAGACCCCTCGGTGGCACGGATCGCCCCGCTCGACCTGCTGCAGGGGCAGCTCTATCCGCCGATCAACCTCTTTTACCACTTCGTCACCAGGAACACCGAGGGCTTCACGCCTGCCCTGATCGAAACCCTGAAACTGCACCATGCCTACTGGACCCTGACCGAGGAACGCACCACCGACATCGACGGCAGCATCGCCCTCGGCCCCCTCGCCATCGCCTGCCTCGCCTATGACGGAAAGTTCCCCATCGGCGTCGAATCCGAGTACCTGCCCAAGCATCTCCTCCAGCACAGCTGGCTCGGCGAATTCCCCACCTGAGCCGTCCCGGCGCACTACAGCCAGCACTTCTCGCGCGCGATGCGGACCGCTCGGCCAGTTGGGAAGCCGGGGCGACCGAAGGTGATGACGACGACCTTCGCAGCCGGGAGCTCGCGTTGCAGGGCCGCCGCCGCATCGATGCCGGTCATGCCCGGGGGGAGCACCGTGAGCCGCCCCGCTGCGCCCCCACCAGCACGTCCCCCGCCTCCGTGCGGAAGTACAGGACCGAACGGCCGACTCTGCGGCGGTCTGCCAGGCCCGCGTCGAGGAGGATCTTGAGGTGGCGGCCGACCGAGCCGAGGGCCTGGTCGGTCAGGGCCACCAGTTGGGTGGTGCTCTTCGGGGCGGCGAGGAGGACGAGTACGGCTGCTCGTGCGGGGCCGAGGAGACGGGACAGGCTGTCCGGGACCCGGGCCCGGTCCGCGTCGGCCAGGGTGCCGGAGCAGGGGTAGACGACCGCGTAGCGCCGGGCTTCGTCGTTCCAGGAGACCCAGCCCGAGCGCTGGGTGACCGGGACGAACAGCAGCCGTACGCCGGACAGTTGCTTCGGCGGGTAGTCGTGCGCGTTGATCTGGAGCCGGCTGTCGCCCAGCCACCGCATCCCCGGGCGCAGACCGCCCAGGGCGGCCGCCCAGCCGCCCTGGCTCAGCTGTCCGGTCCGCGCGACGATGTCCGCCTCGATGATCCGGCGGCGGCGCGGCCAGTCCGGCAGGACTGTGTGCAGCCAGACCCAGTGCAGGACGTCGGCGGCCCGCCGGGCGAGGTCGTCGCGGTCCAGGAGCGCCGGGAGGGGGCCGCCACCCAGCGACACCGCCAGGTCCGCTCGGGCGCGCTCGGGGGTGGTCGCCCGGACGGGGGCCAGCTCCTCCTCGAAGGACGGGGCGCCCTCGCCCGTCGGTGTCGGGGTGATGAAGTCCGCGTTCCAGCTGCCGCCGAGCGCCGCCGGTACGAGAAGGGCCGCGACCGGGTCGGCGGCCTGCCGGGCGCGGTAGGCGGGCAGATGGGCGTCGAGCCAGGTCCGTTCGCCGGGGTGCTCGGGCCGGCCCCGCTCCAGGGAGTTCAGGGCGGAGAGGGTCTCGGCGAGCGGTGAGACGACGAACCGGCTCCCGGCCAGCGTGTCCGTGTTGATCTGCCACAGGCCCACGACGTCATGCCTCCACGTTTCGCCGATACGCGAAACTGTAACGGTCGTCCCGGACCGCCGCCGAGACTCCCCGCATGCGCACCTACCGGGAACTCTTCCGTACGCCGCAGTTCGGACCGTTCTTCGCGACCAGTGCCGTCCAGGTCGCCGCGTCGACGACGAGCGGGCTGGCCCTCGGCACCCTTGTCTACGCCGCGACCGACTCGCCGCTGCTCGCCGCCCTGTCCATGTTCGGCTCCTCGCTCGCCCAGATGATCGGGGCGACCGTGCTGATGTCGGCGGCGGACCGGCTGCCGCCCCGGGCCGCGATGACCGGTCTGGCGCTCGCCTTCGGACTGGCCACCGCCGTGCTCGCCGTCCCCGGGCTGCCGCTGCCGGTGGTCTTCGCGATCATCCTGGCCGAGGGGGTGGTCGCGGCCGTGGGCGGCGGGGTGCGGTACGGACTGCTCAACGAGGTGCTGCCCAAGGACGGTTATCTGCTGGGGCGTTCCGTACTGAACATGTGCTCCGGCCTGATGCAGATCGGCGGGTTCGCGCTCGGCGGGCTGCTGGTGGCGACGCTCTCCGCGCGCGGCACGCTGCTGATCGCCGCCGCCCTGTACCTGACGGGAGCGGCCGTCGCCCGGTTCGGGCTGGTGCGCAGGGCGCCGCGCGCCGCCGGGCGACCGTCGGTCGCGGAGACCTGGCGGATCAACGCCCTGCTGTGGTCCTCGGGCCCGCGCCGCCGGGTCTATCTCGCGCTCTGGGTGCCGAACGGGCTGATCGTCGGCTGCGAGTCGCTCTTCGTCCCGTACGCCCCCGAGCAGGCCGGGCTCCTCTTCGCCTTCGCCGCGCTGGGGATGCTCATCGGGGACACCTTGGCGGGCCGGTTCTTCGCGCGGCAGTGGCGGGGGCGGCTGGCCACTCCCCTGCAACTGCTCCTGGCCGTCCCGTATCTGTTCTTCGCCGCGCGCCCGGCGCTTCCCCTGGCGTTCGCCCTGGCGGTGCTCGCCTCGGTCGGGTTCTCGGCGAGTCTGCTGTTCCAGGAGCGGCTGATGGCCCTGGTCCCGGACGAGTTCACCGGTCAGGCGCTCGGCCTGCACTCCTCCGGGATGCTCACCATGCAGGGCGTCGCGGCGGCGCTGGCCGGCACCGTCGCCCAGTGGACCTCCCCCGCGACGGCGATGACCGTGATGGCGGCGGCCTCGATCGCGGTCACCCTGGCCCTGACCGCGGCCGGGCGCCGGGCCGCGGGAGCGGTGGACGAGGACGGTGCGGGGCCGGGCGGCTGCCGGGACCCGCACCGCACCCGGCAGGTCAGTCGAAGATCGGCCCCTGGGTCCGGGTCCGCTTGATCTCGTAGAAGCCGGGGATCGACGCCACCAGCAGCGTGCCGTCCCACAGCTTCGCCGCCTCCTCGCCCTTCGGGGCGGGGGTGACGACCGGGCCGAAGAAGGCGATCTGCTCGCCGTCCGCGCCCGGGACGGCGATGACCGGGGTGCCGACGTCCTGGCCGACCTTGTCGATGCCCTCCTTGTGGGAGGCGCGCAGCTCGGCGTCGTACACGTCCGAGTCCGCGAGGTCCGCCAGCTCGACGGGCAGGCCGACGTCCTGGAGCGCGCCCACGACCGCCTCGCGGGTGGGGCCCTCGCCCTGGTTGTGGAAGCGGGTGCCGAGCGCGGTGTACAGCGGGCCGACGACCTCGTCGCCGTGCTTCTGCTGGGCGGCGATGACCACGCGGACCGGACCCCAGCCCTTCTCCAGCAGCTCGCGGTACTCCTCCGGCAACTCGTCGATCTTGTCCTCGTTGAGGACGGACAGGCTCATCACGTGCCAGCGGACCTCGACGTCACGGACCTTCTCCACCTCCAGCATCCAGCGGGAGGTCATCCAGGCCCAGGGGCAGAGCGGGTCGAACCAGAAATCGACAGGGGTCTTGCCGGTCGCCGTGCTGTTGTCGGGCATCGTCTCTCCTTGTAAGGGCGATCGCATCTGTGCGCAGAACGTCCCCGGAAGCGCCCGCCATTCCCGAGTTCCGGGCCGAGCAGCAGCATGGGAGGATCAAAACCATTCGAACGTGACACAAAGGAGTGTGCCCGTGCCCGGTGAGAACCTGTCCCGTGACGAGGCCCGCGTGAGGGCCGAGCTGCTGACCGTCGACGGTTACGAGGTCGAGCTCGATCTGCGTTCCGCCGTCGGCGGGCCCGACGGGGACGGGGACGCCGCATCCGGTCCGCGCACCTTCCGCTCGGTGACCACGATCCGCTTCCGCAACGCGCGGGCCGGGGCTTCGACCTTCGCGGACCTGGTGGCCCCGGCCGTGGACGCGGTGACGCTGAACGGGCAGCCGCTCGACCCCGCCGTGGTCTTCGACGGCACCCGGGTGGCGCTGGACGGGCTGCCGGAGGGCGAGAACGTCCTGGTGGTCGACGCGCGGTGCGCGTACAGCCGGACCGGCGAGGGCATGCACCGCTTCGTCGACCCGGAGGACGGCGAGGTCTACCTCTACACGCAGTACGAGCCGGCCGACGCGCGTCGCGTCTTCACCAACTTCGAGCAGCCTGACCTGAAGGCCCCCTTCCGCTTCCAGGTGACGGCGCCGGAGGGCTGGACGGTACGGAGCAACGGCGCGGAGGAGTCGCGGGAGGGCGGGGTCTGGCGGTTCGCCGAGACGAAGCCGATCTCCACGTACATCACGGCGGTCGTCGCCGGTCCGTACCACTACGTGACGGACTCCTACAGCCGTACGTTCGAGGACGGCACGACGCTGGAGATCCCGCTCGGCGCGATGTGCCGCAAGGGGCTCGCCCGGCACTTCGACGCGGACGACGTCTTCCTGATCACCAAGCAGGGCCTGGACTTCTTCCACGACAACTTCGACTACCCGTACCCGTTCGGGAAGTACGACCAGGCGTTCGTGCCGGAGTACAACCTCGGCGCGATGGAGAACCCGGGCTGTGTCACGTTCCGCGAGGAGTACATCTTCCGCGGCAAGGTGACGCAGGCCGCGTACGAGAGCCGGGCCAACGTCATCCTGCACGAGATGGCACACATGTGGTTCGGCGACCTCGTCACCATGCAGTGGTGGGACGACCTGTGGCTGAAGGAGTCGTTCGCCGACTTCATGGGCGCGTTCTCCATGGTGGATTCGACCCGCTTCGAGAACGGCTGGATCACCTTCGCCAACAACCGCAAGTCCTGGGCGTACCGCGCCGACCAGCTGCCCTCCACGCACCCGATCACGGCCGACATCCGTGACCTGGAGGACGCCAAGCTGAACTTCGACGGCATCACGTACGCCAAGGGCGCCTCGGTGCTGAAGCAGCTGGTGGCGTACGTGGGGCGGGAGGCGTTCCTGGAGGGCGCCCGGCGCTACTTCAAGAAGCACGCCTACGGCAACACGCAGCTGGGCGATCTGCTGTCCGTCCTGGCCGAGACGTCCGGGCGCGACATGACCGCCTGGTCGCGGTCGTGGCTGCAGACCGCGGGCGTCAACTCGCTGACCCCGGTGGCCACGTACGACGCGGCGGACCGGATCACGGAGCTGGCGGTCCTCCAGGAGGCGGCCGAGTCCCACCCGGAGCTGCGGCCGCACCGGGTCGCGGTCGGGCTGTACCGTCGCGCCGCCGACGGCGACCTGGTGCGCTACGCCCGCGCCGAGGTGGACGTGGCGGGGCCGCGCACGGTGGTCGGGGAGCTGGCGGGGGCCGAGCGGCCCGAGCTGATCCTGGTCAACGACGACGACCTCACGTACTGCAAGGTCCGCTTCGACGAGGTGTCGCTGGCCACGCTGCGGGAGCACCTGGGCGACATCACGGACCCCCTCGCCCGGGCGCTGTGCTGGTCGGCGCTGTGGAACCTGACCCGGGACGGGCTGATGCCCGCCCGTGACTTCGTCTCCCTCGTGCTGGCCTTCTCGGGCCGGGAGTCCGACATCGGTGTGCTCCAGATGCTGCACGCCTGGACCCGGACCGCGCTCACGCAGTACGCGGCGCCCGGGTGGCGCGAGGAGGGCGGCCGGGCGCTGTCCGAGGGTGCGCTGCGGGAGCTGCGGGTCGCCGAGCCGGGCAGCGAGCACCAGCTGGCGTGGGCGCGGTTCTTCGCGTCGGTCGCCGACTCGGACGCGGACTTCCAGCTGCTGTCCGGGCTGCTGGACGGTTCGGCCAGGATCGACGGGCTCGACGTCGACCAGGAGCTGCGGTGGGCGTTCCTCTCCCCGCTGGCCTCGCACGGGGTGGCCGACGAGTCGGTGATCGACGCCGAACTGGCCCGCGACGACACGGCGTCCGGCAAGCGGCACCAGGTGCGGTGCCTGGCCTCGCGGCCCTCCGCGGCGGTCAAGGCGCAGGCCTGGGCGGCCGTGGTGGAGTCGGACGCGCTGTCCAACGCGCTGGTCGAGGCGACGATCTCGGGCTTCGCCCAGTCGTCGCAGCGGGAGCTGCTGGCGCCGTACACGGGCACGTACTTCGACGCGATCGAGCGGGTCTGGGCCGAGCGGTCGATCCAGATCGGGGTGATCGTGGTCAAGGGCCTGTTCCCTGCGCTTCAGGACGATCCGTCGACGCTGGCCGCGACGGACGCGTGGCTGGCCGCCCACGAGGACGCGGCGCCGGCGCTGCGGCGGCTGGTGCTGGAGGCCCGGGACGACCTGGCGCGGGCCTTGCGGGCGCAGGCGTGCGACACGGGCGCGGCACAGGCCGCGGCCGGGGTCTGACGGATGCGGGGCGGGGCGGGGCCGGTGCGCCCGGCCCCGCCCCGGCTCGTCCGGCTCTCGGAAAGGGCCGGGCCTTCCGGTCGTCGAACGTGCGCACTTTAGGACGGCGTTGTCCTGAATTGTCGACGAGCGTGTAACAGGGGTTAGCGCCGCGACGGCATGCGGGATACCCCGGAGCATGACCCAGAACACGCCGCTCTCCCCCTGCCACCCCCGCACCGACGGCGACGTCCGCCAACGCGTGCTGTCCGCAGCGCAGTTGAGTGCGCGGGGGGTGTCCGCCGCGGAGGCCGCCGCGCGCTGCCGGGCGGGCGGGCCGTGGCAGCAGCCGCTGCCCGGCGTGTACGTCCTGCACCCGGAGCCGCCCACCGGCGAGGAGCGGCTGGTCTCCGCACTGCTGTACGCCGGCCGGCCACCGGCCTCCGGCCGCCGGGGCGTCCCGGCGCAGCCGGAAGGGGGGACGGACCCGGGGACCGGGTACGGCGAGGCGATGATCACCGGTCTCGCCGCACTCGCCCTGCACGGCTTCGCCACCGCGCCGCCGCCCTCCCCGGCGGCCGGCATCGACGTACTGGTGCCGCGCACCCGGCGGCTGCGTTCGGTCGGACACGTACGTGTGGTGCGCTCCTCCGCCATGCCCCGCGCCGAGCAGGTGGACGGTCTGCCCGTGGCGCCGGTGGAGCGGGCGCTCGCGGACGCGATCGCCGGGCTCCAGGACCCCTTGGCCGTGCGCGGGCTGCTCATCGAGGCGGTGCGCGGCGGGCACTGCGAACCGGCCGCCGTGGTACGCGAGTTGAGCCGCGCGAAGCTGCTGGGCCGGCCCCAGGTGGTGCAGGCCGTGGACTCGTTCCTCGCCGAGGGCCGGGCGCTGGCGGAGGGCCGGCTGTACGAGATGGTGCGGGCGTACGACCTGCCGGAGCCGCTGTGGAACGTGGAGCTGCGGCTGCCGGGCGGCCCCTGCCTCGGCGGCGTGGACGCCTACTGGCCCGAGCAGGCGGTCGCGGTGGAGCTGGACGCCCGGGCACCGTGGTCCGGTTACGCCGCGGAGCGGGAGCATCTGGAGCGGCTCGGCGTCACCGTCGTACGCCTCTCGCCGAAGAAGCTCCGTGACGCCGGCGAGCAGCAGGCGGTCGTGGTGCGTACGGCGCTGATGGCGGCGGCCGACCGCGAACCGGCCGCGTATGTGATGATCCTGCCCCGCTGAGCACGCGAGGGACGGCGAAGCGGGTCACGGGCGTCACTTATCTGTCACTTCGTCCCTGATGGCGCACCAGCAACAGTGGCGGGATTCTGCCATGTACACATCCCGCCCCCTTCAACTCTCCACAAACCCCTGTCATTTACGAAAGGGTGAGCGGTCATCCGGTACCGAATTCCGGACTCTCTCTTTCATATCCAGGGATGCTGATGACCTCCGAATCCCCCAGTTCCATACCCGGGGCGAGACGCGTGGCCCGAGTCGCGGCCGCTGCCGGTCTGGTGGCCGCACTGGCCGCCACCGGTGTCGCCCCCGTCTTCGCCGCCGACGCGCCCGACACCGCTCCCGTCAAATCGGCTGCCGAGGGCGCCACGGCGAACAAGCTCGGCACCAACGACGAGCAGCTGCTGGCCAAGGCGAAGGCCAAGGGCCAGAAGAACATCACGATGATGGTCGCCACCGCTCCCGGTGCGACCGAGCAGGTCACCAAGCAGCTGGACGCCGTCAAGGGCTCCGTGCTGGGACGTGCGTACGACAAGCTCGGCTACGTACGGGCCACCGTGCCCACCGCGACCGCCGAGGCGACCATCAAGGCGGCGTCCAAGCTGTCGTCCGTCCACGGCATCGATCTCAAGCAGGAGATCAAGCTGGACGACCCGACGCCCGCGGCCGACCGCGCCGCCGGGGCCGGGGTGAAGGCGAAGTCCACCGGCTCGTACCCGGCGCCCGGCAGGAAGACCCCGGCGAAGAACCCGTACAACCCGTCCTTCGAGACGGGCGCGGTCGACTTCGTCCAGCAGCACCCGAAGGCCGACGGCCGCGGGGTGACCATCGGTGTCCTCGACTCGGGTGTCGACCTCGGCCACCCGGCGCTGCAGAAGACCACCACCGGTGCCCGCAAGATCGTCGACTGGGTGACCGCGACCGACCCGGTCAGTGACGGCGACGGCACCTGGCTGCGGATGACGGACGCCGTGTCCGGCCCGACGTTCACGTACAAGGGCCTGACGTACAAGGCGCCCACGGGCGAGTACCGGATCAAGCTGTTCGCCGAGGCCGCCACCAAGGGCGGCGACATGGCGGGCGACCTGAACCGCGACGGCGACACCACCGATGTGTGGGCGGTGCTCTACGACCCGGTCACCGGCACCACCCGCGTCGACCTGAACGACAACGCGGACTTCTCCGACGACGCCGTACTGAAGCCGTACAAGGAGAAGCACCAGGTCTCCTACTTCGGCAAGGACGACCCGCGGACCGATGTCGCCGAGCGGATCCCGTTCGTCGTCGAGACCCGCGAGGACGTCGTCCACAACGCCGCCGGCGACACCTCCGACTACGTCAACATCGGTATCATCGAGAGCGAGCACGGCACCCACGTCGCGGGCATCACCGCCGCGAACGGCCTGTTCGGCGGCAAGATGAACGGCGCCGCGCCGGGTGCGAAGATCGTCTCCTCGCGGGCCTGCACCTGGGACGGCGGCTGCACCAACATCGCGCTCACCGAGGGCATGATCGACCTCGTCGTGAACCGCAGCGTCGACGTCGTCAACATGTCGATCGGCGGACTGCCGCCGCTCAACGACGGCAACAACGCCCGCGCCGAGCTCTACAAGCGGCTCATCGACATCTACGGCGTCCAGCTGGTCGTCTCGGCCGGCAACGACGGTCCGGGCGTCAACACCATCGGTGACCCCGGCCTCGCCGACCACGTCATCTCCGTCGGCGCGTCGATCTCCAAGGAGACCTGGGCCGCCAACTACGGCTCGAACGTCACCAAGAAGTACGACATGATGCCCTTCTCCTCGCGCGGTCCGCGTGAGGACGGCGGCTTCGCGCCGATCCTGACGGCCCCGGGCGCGGCCATCAACACCACCCAGACCTGGCTGCCCGGCGGCCCGGTCAAGGAGTCGGGCTACTCGCTCCCGGCCGGCTACTCCATGCTGCAGGGCACCTCGATGGCCTCGCCGCAGGCCGCCGGTGCGACCGCGCTGCTGCTGTCCGCCGCGAAGCAGAAGCACATCGAGCTGCCCCCGGCCGATCTGCGCACCGCGCTGACCAGCACCGCCACCCACATCAAGGGTGTGCCCGCGCACGCCCAGGGCTCCGGTCTGATCGACATCGTCGGCGCCTGGAAGCAGATCGAGAAGCAGGGTGCCCCGGCGCACGAGTACTCGGTGAAGGCCCCGGTCGACACCGCGATCGACTTCGCGCTGAAGACCCCCGGCTTCGGCACCGGCCTGTACGACCGCGAGGGCGGTCTCAAGGTCGGCCAGAAGAAGACGTACGACGTCACGGTCACCCGCACCACGGGCCCGGACAAGGCCGTCAAGCACAAGCTGTCGTGGAAGAACAACGACGGCACCTTCAAGCTGGTCGGCTCGTCCACCGTCTCCCTGCCGCTGGGCGAGCCCGTGACCGTCAAGGTCCAGGCGAAGCCGGGCAGCACGGGCGTGCACAGCGCGATCCTGAAGGTGAACGACGGCAAGACCGCCGGTGTGGACCAGCAGATCCTCACCACGGTCGTCGTCTCCACGAAGCTCGTGAAGCCCGCCTACGCGTTCAAGGCGTCCGGCTCGGTGCAGCGCAACAGCAGCGAGTCGTACTTCCTGACCGTTCCGGAGGGCGCCAAGACCCTTGAGGTCGCCATCGGCGCGCTGCGCTCGGGCAGCCAGACCCGCTTCATCTCGATCCACCCGTACGGGGTGCAGATGGAGGACAGCTCCACGATCTTCTGCTACCCGAACTACGAGAACCCGGCCAACACCTGCCGCCCCGACGTGCGCTCGTACAAGGACCCGCAGCCGGGCGTCTGGGAGATCGAGGTCGAGGCACGGCGTACCTCGCCGCTGCTGGACAACCCGTACAAGCTGGATGTCTCGCTGCTCGGCGCCACCTTCGACCCGGCGGTGCAGACCATCGCCGAGGCGAAGATCGGCACGCCCGCCTCGGTGACCTGGAAGGCCACCAACAACGCCGGTGACCTGGTGGGCTCGCTCAAGGGCGGCTCGCTGGGCTCGGCCAAGGTCGACAAGCCGTCGATCAAGACGGGCGACGAGCAGAAGTACACGGTCACCATCGGTGAGGGCGTCGAGAAGCTGGACGTCGCCATCGGTGGCACGTCGGACGCCAACGCGGACCTGGACCTGTACGTCTACAAGGGCGACACCGAGGTCGGCAAGTCCACCACGGCGGGCTCCGAGGAGTCGGTCAGCCTGGCGAAGCCCGCCGCCGGTACGTACACCGTCGTCATCGACGGCTACGACGTCCCGGCCGGGACGACCACGTACGACTACCGCGACGTGTACTACGCGCCGTCGCTCGGCACGATCAAGGTCGACGAGTCGAAGGCCGTGAACCTGGCCAACGACGCCTCCGCCCAGATCACCGCCGAGGTCGCGGTCGCCGGGGCGGCCCCCGAGGGCCGGCAGTTCTTCGGCGAGGTCCACCTGGTGAACAGCCGCGGCACCGCCGCGGGCACCGGCAGCGTCGTGATCGAGAAGGTCACGCCGTAACGGTCACCATGTGATCCGTACGACAGGTACGACGGTGGGGCGGGCGCTCGGTGGAGCTCCCGCCCCACTGCTGTGCGCCCGGCCGGGCGGGCACTGTCCGTACCGCGGACAATGGATTGGACAAGAAAGCCGTGAACATACGCATCATGGAACGGCAACCGTCTCAGTTCGTACGTTCGAAGGAGTCCCTGTGAAGGTCGGAATCGTCGGCGCCACCGGTCAGGTCGGCACAGTCATGCGCAGGATCCTGGCCGAGCGGAAGTTCCCGGCCGACGAACTGCGGCTGTTCGCCTCCGCGCGCTCCGCGGGCTCGACGATCGAGTGGCAGGGCCGCGAGATCACCGTCGAGGACGCCTCGACGGCCGACTACACCGGGCTGGACATCGTGCTGTTCTCGGCCGGCGGCGCGACGTCGAAGGCGCTCGCCGAGAAGGTCGCCGCGCAGGGCGCCGTCGTGATCGACAACTCCTCCGCCTGGCGCAAGGACCCCGAGGTCCCGCTGGTCGTCTCCGAGGTCAACGCGCACGCGATCGCGAACCGGCCCAAGGGCATCATCGCCAACCCGAACTGCACCACGATGGCCGCCATGCCCGTGCTGCGCCCGCTGCACGACGAGGCCGGTCTCCAGGCGCTGACCGTCGCCACCTACCAGGCGGTCTCCGGCTCCGGTCTGGCCGGCGTCGCCGAGCTGCACGGACAGGCGTCCAAGGTCGTCGCCGAGGCCGACAGGCTCACCCACGACGGCGAGGCCGTCGAGTTCCCCGAGCCGGGCGTCTACAAGCGTCCGATCGCCTTCAATGTGCTGCCGCTGGCCGGTTCGATCATGGACGACGGCTCCTTCGAGACCGACGAGGAGCAGAAGCTCCGCAACGAGTCCCGCAAGATCCTGGAGATCCCGGAGCTGAAGGTGTCCGGCACCTGTGTCCGGGTGCCGGTCTTCTCCGGCCACTCGCTCCAGGTCAACGCCCGTTTCGCCCGTCCGGTCAGCGTGGAGCGCGCGTACGAGCTGCTGAAGGACGCGCCGGGCGTCGAGATCTCCGAGATCCCCACCCCGCTCCAGGCGGCCGGCAAGGACGCC
This sequence comes from Streptomyces atratus, assembly GCF_900119365.1. Lineage (GTDB taxonomy): Bacteria > Actinomycetota > Actinomycetes > Streptomycetales > Streptomycetaceae > Streptomyces > Streptomyces atratus_B. The sequence goes on along the minus strand of NZ_FPJO01000030.1, from coordinate 72,510 downwards.
TCGTTCGTCGGCCGGATCCGGGTCGACGAGACCGTGGAGAACGGCCTCGCGCTCTTCGTCTCCAACGACAACCTGCGCAAGGGCGCGGCGCTGAACGCGGTGCAGATCGCGGAGCTGGTCGCGGCGGAGCTGAACGGCTGACGCCGAAGGGGCACGGGAAGGGGCGGCCACCGGGGTGCGGTGGCCGCCCTTTCGTATGCGCTCCTCCACCGCGGACCAGGCCCCCACCGGAGCATGCGACGTGGAAGGATGACCGGAAACGTCACATACCAAGGAGATGACCGCGTGCCTGGCACCAATCTGACCCGCGAAGAGGCACAGGAGCGGGCGCGCCTGCTGACCGTGGACGCGTACGAGATCGATCTCGACCTCTCCGGAGCGCAGGAGGGCGGCACCTACCGGTCCGTGACCACCGTGCGCTTCGACTCCGCCGAAGCCGGTGCGGAGACCTTCATCGACCTGGTCGCCCCGGCCGTGCACGAGGTCGAGCTGAACGGCAAGGCGCTGGACGTCGCGGCCGTGTTCCGCGACTCGCGCATCGCGCTCCCGCACCTGGTCGCGGGCTCCAACGAGCTGAAGGTCGTCGCCGACTGCGCGTACACCAACACGGGCGAGGGCCTGCACCGCTTCGTCGACCCGGTCGACCAGCAGGCGTACCTCTACACCCAGTTCGAGGTTCCGGACGCGCGCCGGGTCTTCGCGAGCTTCGAGCAGCCGGACCTGAAGGCGACGTTCCGGTTCACCGTGAAGGCGCCGCAGGGGTGGACGGTCATCTCGAACTCGCCGACGCCCGAGCCGCAGGACGACGTCTGGTCCTTCGAGCCGACGCCGCGCATCTCGTCGTACATCACGGCCCTGATCGCCGGCCCGTACCACTCGGTGCACAGCAGCTACGAGCGCGACGGCCAGTCGGTCCCGCTCGGCATCTACTGCCGTCCGTCGCTGGCCGAGTTCCTCGACGCGGACGAGATCTTCGACGTCACGCGGCAGGGCTTCGACTGGTTCCAGGAGAAGTTCGACTACGACTACCCGTTCGCCAAGTACGACCAGCTGTTCGTCCCGGAGTTCAACGCCGGCGCGATGGAGAACGCGGGCGCGGTCACCATCCGCGACCAGTACGTGTTCCGTTCGAAGGTGACGGACGCGGCGTACGAGCGGCGTGCGGAGACCATCCTGCACGAGCTGGCGCACATGTGGTTCGGCGACCTCGTCACCATGGAGTGGTGGAACGACCTGTGGCTGAACGAGTCGTTCGCCACGTACACCTCGGTCGCCTGCCAGGCGTACGCACAGGGCTCGAAGTGGCCGAACTCCTGGACCACGTTCGCCAACTCCGAGAAGACCTGGGCCTACCGCCAGGACCAGCTGCCGTCCACGCACCCGATCATGGCGGACATCCGTGATCTGGACGACGTGCTGGTCAACTTCGACGGGATCACCTACGCCAAGGGCGCCTCGGTCCTGAAGCAGCTGGTGGCGTACGTCGGCATGGACGAGTTCTTCAAGGGCGTCCAGGCGTACTTCAAGGCGCACGCCTTCGGCAACACCCGGCTCTCCGACCTGCTGGGCGCCCTGGAGGAGACCTCCGGACGCGACCTGAAGAGCTGGTCGAAGGCGTGGCTGGAGACGGCGGGCATCAACGTCCTGCGCCCGGAGATCACCACGGACGAGAACGGCCACGTCACCTCGTTCACCGTGCTCCAGGAGGCCCCGGCCCTCCCCGCCGGCGCGAAGGGCGAGCCGACGCTGCGCCCGCACCGCATCGCGATCGGCTGCTACGACCTCGACGGCTCCGGCAAGCTGGTCCGCACGGACCGCATCGAGCTGGACGTCGACGGCGCGCGCACGACCGTGCCGTTCCCGGCCGGCACCGCCCGCCCCGCCGTGATCCTGCTCAACGACGACGACCTCTCGTACGCGAAGGTCCGGCTCGACGAGGAGTCGCTGCGCGTCGTCACCGAGCACCTCGGCGACTTCACGGAGTCCCTCCCCCGCGCCCTGTGCTGGGCCTCCGCCTGGGACATGACCCGCGACGGCGAGCTGGCGACCCGCGACTACCTCGCCCTGGTGCTCTCCGGCATCGGCAAGGAGTCGGACATCGGCGTCGTGCAGTCGCTGCACCGTCAGGTGAAGCTGGCGCTGGACCTGTACGCGGCGCCGGAGTGGCGCGAGGCCGGGCTGACGCAGTGGACCGAGGCCACCCTCGCGCACCTGCGTGCGGCGGAGCCGGGCAGCGACCACCAGCTGGCCTGGGCCCGCGCCTTCGCGGCGACGGCCCGCACCCCGCAGCAGACGGACCTGCTGCAGTCGCTGCTCGACGGCAAGGAGACGGTCGAGGGCCTGGCCGTCGACACGGAGCTGCGCTGGGCTTTCGTCGAGCGGCTCGCCGCGACCGGTCTCCTGGAGGAGGACGAGATCGCCGCCGAGTACGAGCGGGACAGGACGGCGGCGGGCGAGCTCCACGCGGCGACCGCCCGCGCGGCGCGCCCCACCGAGGAGGCGAAGGCGGAGGCATGGGCCTCGGTCGTCGAGTCCGACAAGCTGCCGAACTCCCTCCAGGAGGCGGTCATCGTCGGCTTCGTCCAGACCGACCAGCGCGAGCTGCTGGCTCCGTACACGGAGAAGTTCTTCGCCTCGGTCAAGGACGTCTGGGACTCGCGCAGCCACGAGATGGCGCAGCAGGTCGCGGTCGGCCTCTACCCGACCCTCCAGGTCTCGCAGGCCACGCTGGACGCCACGGACGCCTGGCTCTCCTCCACGGAGCCGAGCGCGGCCCTGCGCCGGCTGATGTCGGAGTCCCGCTCGGGCGTCGAGCGCGCCCTGAAGGCCCGCGCCGCGGACGCGGCGGCGGCCACGGTGTGACGCGCTGACCGGTGACACAGTGAGGGGCGCCTCCCGCGGTGGGGGCGCCCCTTCCTCGTGCTCCGGGCTGCGTGGCGCCGGAAACCCGCCCGTCGGCGGGGTGCCCGGGCGCGGACATGCGTGTGCGCCGCGCGGTACTCGCGGAGTACCTGCGGCGCACTCGGGGAGAGCGTGGGTACTAGGCCTGCTTCTTGGACTTGTCCAGGACCATGACCAGGCCCGTGATGACCAGGTACAGGACGATGGGTGCCACGACGTAGAGGCCGATGGTCTCCATCGCGCTCAGGCCGGGTCCCGGGTCGTCACCGTCGTCGCGGGTGAGCGCGAGCGCGGGGGACGACATGAGCAGCATCATCAGCGTCGTTCCGGCCGCGACGGCGCCGGCGCGCATAGCGTTCTTCTTGTCCACGGTGCAAACGTAGCGAACGCCCGCGAGGGGCGCGCGCCCGGGGGTGCCGTACGGGGTCGGGGCGGGATCACGGGTGGGCATGCGGGTGGGTTTCCGGGCCTGGTTCCGGGCCGGTTTCCGGGCGGTCCTCGCGTGGTCGGAAGACCTCCATCAGCCGGTGCAGGCGGGGTGCGGCGGCCAGTTCCTCCAGGGTGACCGGATGGCCCTCCGCATCGGCGACGGGCAGGCGCCAGTTGGGGTACTGGTCCCAGGTGCCGGGGAGGTTCTGCGGGCGGCGGTCGCCGAGTGCGTCGGGCAGCCAGACGCCGGTCATGCGGGCGGGGGTGCGCAGCAGGAAGCGGTGCACGGCGCGGACGGCGCCCTCCTCGTCGCCCTCGCCCTCGGGAAGCAGGCCGAGCCTGGCGAGATACCCCAGCCACTCGGCGGTGTCGGCCGCGTCCTCCGTCAGCTCCTGGTCGAGGGGGCGGGTGAGCAGGCCGAGGCGGTGGCGCAGCGTCACATGGTCGCCGGTCAGCCGGGCCGCGGTGGACGGCAGATCGTGCGTGGTGACGGTGGCGAGGCAGTCCTCGCGCCACTCCTCGGGGGCCAGTGGGCGGCCGGTGCCCGCCCAGTCCCGTTCGAACCAGAGGACCGAGGTGCCGAGCACGCCACGCCGGGCCAGCGTCTCGCGGACCCCCGGCTCGACCGTGCCGAGGTCCTCCCCCATGACGACCGCGCCGGCCCGGTGCGCCTCCAGGACGAGGACGGCGAGCATCGCCTCGGCGTCGTGGGTGACATAGGTGCCCTCGGTGGGCGGGCGCCCTTCGGGCACCCACCAGAGCCGGAACAGACCCATGACGTGGTCGATGCGCAGGGCGCCCGCGTGGGCGAGGAGCCCGCGCAGCAGTCCGCGGTACGGGGCGTAGCCGGAGGCGGCGAGGACGTCCGGGCGCCACGGCGGCAGGCCCCAGTCCTGGCCGCGGGCGTTGAAGGCGTCCGGTGGCGCGCCGACGGACATGCCGTGCGCGAAGGCGTCCTGCTGGGCCCAGGCGTCGGCACCGCCGGGGTGCACGCCGACGGCGAGGTCGTGGACGATGCCGACGGCCATGCCCGCGTCGAGGGCGGCGCGCTGGGCGGCGGCGAGCTGACCGTCGGTCAGCCAGGCGAGCCGGCAGTGGAAGTCGACCCGGTCCAGCAGTTCGCCGCGGGCACGGGCGGTCTCCTTGGAGCGGGGGTCGCGCAGCCCGGCGGGCCAGCTGTGCCAGTCGGGGCCGTGCACCTCGGCGAGGGCGCACCACAGGGCGTGGTCCTCCAGGGCCTGTCCCTGCCCGGCCAGGAAGTCGCAGTACGCGGCGCGGCGGCCGGGGGTGAGGGGCACCTGCCATACGAGTTCGAGAGCCTGGCGCTTGAGGTCCCAGACGGCGTCGCGGTCGATCAGCGCGCCCTTGTTCAGGACGGTGTCGCCGAGTGTCGCGGCGTCCTGGCGCAGGTCGTCGAGGGTGGCCCGGTCCGTCACGTGCCCGTACTCGGGGACGGACTCGATGTGCAGATGCACGGGGTCGGGGAAGCGCCGTGACGAGGGGCGGTACGGGGAGGGGTCGGTGGGCCGGCCGGGCACGGCGTCGTGGAGCGGGTTGACCTGGACGAATCCGGCGCCGAGGGTCCGCCCGGACCAGGCGGCGAGATCGGCGAGGTCCCCCAGGTCGCCCATGCCCCAGGAGCGGGCGGAGAGCAGGGAGTAGAGCTGGACGAGGAAGCCGTGGCTGCGGGCGGGCGGCCGGGGCGCCCGGGGCGGGGCGACGACGAGCGTGCCGGTCGCACTGCGGCCGCCGGGCGCCCGTACGGCCAGCCGGTGCACCCCGAGCGGCGGCCCGGTCCACCAGGCGGGGACCGCGGGCGCCCCCCTACCGTCCCCCGCCCCCTCCGCGCCCACCCGATCCGCCACCGCGTCCACCGGGTCCGCCCGCCCGCCGTCAGTGCCCCGCAGCGAAACGGCCGGATCCGGTCGGTCGGCCGGAATGCGCATCCGCGGGGGCGGGGCCGAACCGGGGTCTTCGAGGGCGATTTCCAGCGTGGTGCCGGGCGGCAGGGCGGTCAGGGCGGCGGGCAGCGGCTCGCCGGTCCACACCACCAGCGTCGGCGGGAGCAGCCGGGAGCGGGCCGAGGACTCGGCGGCGGCGAGCGATTCCCGTACCGCTTCGGGCGTGGTGGCGCCCACACCGAGCGCGGCGAGCACGGCGACGACCGTGTCATCGGGGACGGACACGGTCACGTCGGCGGACGGGGAGTAGGAGGTGGCGACGCCGTGCAGCGCGGCGAGCCGGTCCAAGCCCATTCAGACTCCTGGGAACTCCGTGCCCCACGCGGCGCCGGACATGGCCGGCTCGCTGATCAGCGGGGCGTTGACGGCGAGCGGGGGTTCGCTGGTCAGGGGGGTGGCGTCGGCGAGCGGCGGCTCGCTGGTGAGGGGTATCGCATCGGCGAGCGGCGGCTCGCTGGTCAGCGGGCCGCCGCTCGCGGGAGCCGGCGGGGCGGCGGGACCGGGTACCTGTCCGGGGAGGGCGGAGAGCGGACGCTTCGCGACAGCGGGCATGGCGGCCTCCTGGCCGTGGGGAAACAGGACACAGCAGGCCTACCCGGCGGACTCGACCACTGGCGTAGGCGTCATCACAACGAATTCAACGTGCCCTGGGTCACATTCCGTTCCCCTCGGGTCCGTTCTCCGTAAGTTGTCCGCTGTTTTCGGCCATCCGGCGTCATCTTTGGCGTCGACGGCCCTTGCCCACCATCCCCCGCCCACCGGCGGCATCGGGCATTTCCGGCACACCACCCACGCGCATTGACACCCTCGCGCGCGGGTGGTGGGCTCGGAGCCCACCGGCGGGAACGAGGGAGACGAGCGATGCGGCTCAGGCGCGGAACGCAGGCAACGGCCATCGCGGTCGCCGTGCTCGGCGGGCTGCTCTCCACGGGCACCCCGGCCGCCGTCGCGGCCCCTTCGGCGCCCGGCTCCACCGCCGTCACCAACCCCGACCGCGCTGACGACGCCGCATTGCCCGCCGTATGGCCCCGGCCGCAGTCCATCGAGGCCGCCGGGGCATCCGTACCGCTCTCCGCCGAGGCCACCCTCGTCGCCGGCGCCCACGCCGATCCGTACGCGGTCGACGCGCTCCGGCAGGTGCTGCGGGACGCGGGCGTGCGGACCGTCCACGAGGCGCTGCCCGGCCGCGGCCCGGTCATCAGGCTCGGCGGCGACGGCGCCCGGGACGCGCTGCGCACCCTGCACGCCCCCGCGCGCGGCGACCTGCCCTCCGGGGGCTACCGGATCGCGGTCGGCCGGGTCGCGGGCCGGGACACCGTCGCCGTGGACGGACTCGGCGAGGACGGCCTCTTCCACGGCGTGCAGACACTGCGTCAGCTGATCCGGGACGGGAGCGTCGCCGGGGTCACCGTCAGGGACTGGCCGGGCACCGCCGTACGCGGCATGACCGAGGGCTTCTACGGGCAGCCGTGGACCCGTGAGGAGCGGCTGGCCCAGATCGGCTTCATGGGGCGCACCAAGCAGAACAGGTACCTGTACGCGGCGGGTGACGATCCGTACCGCCAGGCCCGTTGGCGCGAACCGTACCCGGCCGGCCGGCGGGCCGGCTTCCGGGCGCTGGCCGAGCGGGCCCGCGCCGAGCATGTGACGCTCGGCTGGGCCGTCGCCCCCGGCCAGGCCATGTGCATGTCCTCGGCCGGCGACGTGAAGGCGCTGACGAAGAAGCTCGACGCGATGTGGGCGCTGGGTGTGCGGGCCTTCCAGCTCCAGTTCCAGGACGTCAGCTACAGCGAATGGCACTGCGACAGCGACGCCGACACCTTCGGCAGCGGCCCGCGGGCGGCGGCCAGGGCGCAGGCGCGGGTGGCCGGCGAGGTGGCGCGCCATCTCGCGGACCGGTATCCGGGTTCGCAGCCGCTGTCGGTGATGCCGACGGAGTTCTACCAGGACGGGTCCACCGACTACCGCAAGGCGCTCGCCGAGGAACTGGACGACCGGGTCCAGATCGCCTGGACCGGCGTCGGGGTCGTGCCGAGGACCATCACCGGCGGGGAGCTGGCCGGTGCCCGCGCCGCGTTCGGGCATCCGCTGGTCACGATGGACAACTACCCGGTCAACGACTACGCGCAGGACCGGATATTCCTCGGCCCGTACACCGGCCGGGACCCCGCGGTGGCCATCGGGTCCGCAGCGCTGCTCGCCAATGCGATGGAGCAGCCGTCCGCGTCCCGCATTCCGCTGTTCACCGCCGCCGACTTCGCCTGGAACCCGAGGGGTTACCGGCCCCAGGAGTCCTGGCAGGCGGCGATCGACGACCTGGCGGGCGGTGACGCGCGCACCAGGGACGCGCTGCGGGCGCTGGCCGGGAACAGTGCGACGTCCGTGCTGGGCGGCGACGAGTCCGCGTATCTGCGGCCGCTGCTGGCCGCGTTCTGGAAGTCCCGCGCGGGGCACGACGCCACGGAGCGGGCCGACGCGGCACGCAGGCTGCGGGAGGCGTTCACCGTGATGCGGGAGGCCCCGCAACGGCTGAAGGGCCTGGCGGACGGGCGCCTGGGCGACGAAGTGCGGCCGTGGACGGAGCAGTTGTCCCGGTACGGCAGGGCGGGCGAACTGGCCGTCGATCTGCTCCAGGCACAGGCGCGCGGCGACGGCGACGCCGCGTGGAAGGCGTCGCTGGCCCTGGAACCGGTGCGCAAGGCCGCCAAGGCGGACGGCGCGACGGTCGGCAAGGGGGTGCTGGGCCCGTTCCTGGACCGGGTGCGCCGGGAGGCGGACGCCTGGACGGGCGCGGACCGCGACGCCGGTACGGTCACGAAGGCTCCGGGCAGCTACACGGTCCGGCTGAACCGGGCCCGCCCGGTGGAGACCGTGACGGCGATGACCCTGCCCGGCGGCGGCACGGTGGACGGCGCGGCGCTGGAGGCCCATGTGCCCGGCGAGGGCTGGCGCCGCCTGGGCGCGCTGTCGGCGAGCGGCTGGACGCAGACGGCGGCGAAGGGGCTGCGGGCCGACGCGATCCGGATCAGCTGGCCCACGGGCGTCCCGGCGATGCCCCCGGTCGTCTCCCGCACGGTGGCGCCGATGGCCCCGGGAGGCGGCTCCACCGGGAGCGCCCCGCTGCCGGCGCCGCGGGTGCACGCACTCGTGCCCTGGTTCGGGGACGAGCCCGCGGCCCGGCTCGATCTGGCGCGCGGTGAGACGGACGCCGAGATCGGCGGCGAGCCGCAGCGGGTCGAGGCGCGCCTCGCCGCCCGGCGCCCCGCCGAGGTGCGCGGCGCGCTCACCGCGAAGGCGCCCAAGGGCATCAGGGTGGAGGTCCCGAAGCAGACGCGGGTGCCGCGCGGCTCCCGCACCGACGTGCCCGTGGAGATCACGGTCCCGGCGGGCACCCCGGCCGGGGAGTACGAGGTGCCGTTCAGCTTCGGCGACGAACGCAGCACGCTCACCGTCCGGGCGTTCCCGCGCACCGCGGGCCCCGATCTGCTGCGCACCGCCACCGCGTCCTCGTCCGGCGACGAGACCCCGGACTTCCCGGCGGCGGCCGCCTCCGACGGCGACCCGGAGACCCGCTGGTCCTCACCGGCCGAGGACGGAGCCTGGTGGCAGGCACAACTGCCGCAGGCCGCCCGGATAGGCCGGGTGGTGCTGCACTGGCAGGACGCGTACGCCACCCGCTACCGCGTCCAGGTCTCCTCGGACGGCCGCAGCTGGCGCACGGCGGCCACCGTCCGGGACGGCAGGGGCGGGCGCGAGTCGGTCCGGATGGATGCGAAGGACGCCCGCTACCTCAGGGTCCAGGGCGATGCCCGGGGCACCGAGTTCGGCTATTCGCTCTGGTCGGTGGAGGCATACGCCGTCGCCGCGGCGGAGTAGCGATCCGGCCCCCTTCCGACCCGGGGACGACGAAGGCCCGGATCCCTCAGGCTGAAATGCCGTCGATCCGGGCCATGGCGTCGTCCGCGCCGAACGGTTGCAAGTACGGCAGCCAGCGCGGGTCGCGGTGTCCCGTGCCGATGATCCGCCAGGCGAGCCCCGTCGGCGGGGCCGGCTGCTGGTGCAGCCGCCAGCCGAGCTCCGGCAGGTGCCGGTCCGCCTTGAAGTGGTTGCAGCGGCGGCAGGCCGCCACCACGTTGTCCCAGACGTGTTGTCCGCCGCGGCTGCGCGGAATCACGTGGTCGACGCTGGTCGCGGTGGCGCCGCAGTACATGCAGCGGCCCCCGTCCCGGGCGAACAGCGCCCTGCGGGTCAACGGTACGGGCCCCCGGTAGGGAACCCGTACGAACCGCTTCAGGCGGACGACGCTGGGGGCCGGGACGGCCCGGGTGGCACTGTGCATGAAGGCGCCGGACTCCTCTAGGCAGATGGCCTTGTTTTCGAGGACGAGGACGAGCGCGCGGCGGAGCGGTACGACGCCGAGTGGCTCGTACGACGCGTTGAGAACCAGGACATGCGGCACGGTGGATGCCTCCTTGTACGCCGGCGGCGCGTGGCTCGCGCCGGGACGATCCGATCTCAGTCTCTACTCCTGCCTGGTGGAAGCGCCACCACGTGCGGGTAACGGGCCGGAAGGATTTTTGCCCGGGCCACGGGGTGCCGGGCGGCCCCGCCGGGTGTGCGATCGGCCACAGGAGACCGCCGCCGGTGCCGTCCCGCCGCCGCTCACCGCCCTCGGTATCCCCCGATTGGTGCGTTTATCGCCACTCTGTCGGGGCAACGGAGCATTCCCGATGCCCCGTTAATGTGGTCGGACGGCCGTCGCCCATCTGGAGGTCCCACCGTGTCCCTGTCCGCCCTGTTGGCCGCAGCCCCGTCACCCGAGCCCGGCAGCTCGTTGGACGAAGCCGCCAAGCAGGCCGGCGACGCCGCGGGCTGGGTGGAGGAGAACTGGTCCACCTGGCTGAACACCGGTCTGCGCATCATCCTCATCGCGGCGATCGCGATCGTGTTGCGGATCGCGATCCGGCGCGCTCTCACCAAGCTCATAGAACGGATGAACCGCAGCGCCCAGGCGGTGGAGGGCACCGCGCTCGGCGGGCTGCTGGTCAACGCGGAACGCCGCCGTCAGCGCTCGGAGGCGATCGGTTCGGTACTCCGCTCGGTCGCGTCGTTCCTGATCCTCGGCACGGCCGCCCTGATGATCCTGGGCGCGTTCCAGATCAACCTGGCCCCGCTGCTGGCCTCCGCCGGGGTGGCCGGTGTGGCGCTCGGTTTCGGTGCGCGCAACCTGGTCACCGACTTCCTCTCCGGTGTCTTCATGATCCTGGAGGACCAGTACGGCGTCGGTGACACCGTCGACGCGGGCGTCGCCTCCGGCGAGGTCATCGAGGTCGGTCTGCGGGTCACCAAGCTGCGCGGCGCCGAGGGCGAGATCTGGTACGTCCGCAACGGCGAGGTGAAGCGGATCGGCAACCTCAGCCAGGGCTGGTCGACGGCCGGCGTCGATGTGATGGTGCGCCCGACGGAGGACCTCGACAAGGTACGTGCGGTGATCACCGAGACCGCCACGGCGATGGCCAAGGAGGACCCCTGGAACGAGCGCCTGTGGGGCCCGGTGGAGATCCTGGGCCTGGACGCGGTGCTCCTGGACTCGATGACGGTCCGGCTGAGCGCGAAGACGATGCCGGGCAAGGCACTGGGCGTGGAGCGCGAACTGCGCTGGCGGATCAAGCGTGCCTTCGACGAGGCGGGCATCCGCATCGTCGGCGGTGTCCCGGCCCAGGCGGACGAGCCCTCCGGCGCCGACCCGGCGGCCGGCGTCGCCGCCCCCTCGGCCTACGCCTCGGCCACCTCCCCCCAGTCCCTGGCCACGGCCCCGATCGCCCCGCCGAACATCTCGAAGTAGCACTCGCCGGGCGGGCCGATGCGGCCCCAACCCGGTTCACCGACGACCCGGTTGGGCATGCGTCACCATGGACCCGGGTATTCCGGAAGTATTCCAGGTAACGCTTTGGTTGCCACCCCGGCGCTTCCCATTGACGGCCAGGTGACGCGCGCATACCGTCCTCTCACCGAATAGGAAACTTTCCTAACAGAGGGCAGGTGCAACACTCATGGCCGGAACCACACCGGGTACGCCCCGCGTTCTGCGGGCCATGAACGACCGGGCCGCCCTCGATCTGCTGCTGGAGCACGGTCCCCTCTCGCGGACCAGGATCGGGAAACTGACCGGGCTCTCCAAGCCCACCGCCTCGCAGTTGCTGGCGCGGCTGGAGGCGGCCGGGCTGGTCGTCGCCACCGGGACCGTGGCCGGGCGGCCGGGGCCCAACGCGCAGTTGTACGGGGTGAACGCGCGGGCCGCGCATGTCGCGGGGCTGGATGTGAACGCCCGCCGGATCGTCGCGGCCGTCGCCGATGTGACCGGGGAGACGGTCGGGGAGTTCGAGCTGCGCACGCCCGGGCGGCGCGCCGAGAGTGTGGTGCGGCAGGTGGCTCAGGCGCTGGACGGGGCGGTGAAGGACGCCGGGCTCACCCGTTGCGATGTGCACCGGGTCGTCATCGGCACCCCGGGCGCCTTCGACCCCGGTACCGGGCGGCTGCGGTACGCCTCGCACCTGCCGGGCTGGCACTCCCCCACGCTGCTGGAGGAGCTGGCCGCCTTTCTGCCGATGCCGGTGGAGTACGAGAACGATGTGAACCTGGTCGCGGTGGCCGAGCAGCGGCTGGGCGCGGCGCGGGGGTACGAGGACTTCGTCCTGCTGTGGAACGAGGAGGGGCTCGGTGCCGCCCTCGTCATAAACGGACGGCTGCACCGCGGCTTCACCGGCGGCGCGGGCGAGGTGGGTTTCCTGCCGGTGCCGGGTGCCCCGCTGGTCCGTCAGGTGACCAAGGTGAACGCGGGCGGCTTCCAGGAACTGGCGGGTGCACAGGTGCTGTCCCGGCTGGGCCGGGAGCTCGGCATCGACGACGAGCTGATCCGCGCGCCCGGCACCCATCACGAGGTCGCGGCCCGGCTGCTCGCCCGCGCCGCCGAGGCCGCCCAGGCGGGTGAGGACGGCCCGTACCCCCGGCTCCTCGATCTGTTCGCCACCGGACTCGCGACCGGTCTCGCCTCCCTGACCGCCGTGCTCGACCCGGAGGTCGTCGTGCTGTCCGGCGAGGTCATCGCGGCCGGCGGCGAGCCGCTGCGCTGCCGGGTGGAGGCCGAGCTCACCGAGCTGGCGGCCTCCCGGCCCCGGCTGATCGCCGGGGACGTGAAGCACCGCCCCGTACTGCGCGGCGCGCTGGAGAGCGCCCTCGCCACCACCCGTGACGAGGTCTTCGACACGTCCCGCTGATCCTTCTCGGCCCGCCCTCTTCCCTCCGTACCCCCGCCCCCATCCTTCACCGGGAGACCGCCATGTCCGGAAACCGCCGGAAGACGGCCGCCGCGTTCGCCGCGACCGCCGCCATATCTCTGCTCGCCTCGGCCTGTATGGGCCAGAGCAACTCCGGTGCCAGTGATGACCCGTCCAAGGAGACGACCATCAACTTCTGGCACGGCTGGAACTCCCCGAACGAGGTCGCGGGAATCCGGGCGACGGTCGACGCCTTCAAGAAGGCGCACCCCAACATCCATGTGAAGGTCATCGGCAACATGACCGACGACAAGATCAACCAGGCGCTGCGGGCGGGCGGTTCGAAGGCCCCGGACGTCATCTCGTCGTTCACCACGAACAACGTCGGCAAGTTCTGCTCGTCGAAGGCGTTCGTCGACCTCGACCCCTTCCTGAAGAAGGACGGGATCGACCCGGACAAGACCTTCCCCAAGGCGATGAACGAGTACACCCAGTTCGACGGGGTGCGCTGCACCGTGCCGCTGCTCGGTGACGCGTACGGCCTCTACTACAACAAGGACGCGTTCGAGAAGGCCGGCATCAAGAGGCCCCCGCAGACCTGGTCGGAGCTGGCCGCGACCGCCAAGCGGCTGACGAAGACCAAGGGCGACTCGTACGAGCAGCTCGGCTTCATGCCGAACTACCACGGCTACGAGTCGACCACCGAGCACTACCTCGGTGGCTGGGACCCGAAGTACTTCGACGCGGACGGCAAGTCGAACATCGCCGAGGACCCGGCGTTCGCCTCCATGCTCAAGACCCAGAAGAAGCTGGTCGACGAACTGGGCGGTTACGAGAAGCTGGAGAAGTACCGCACGTCGTTCGGTGACGAGTGGGGCGCCAAGCACCCGTTCCACACCGGCCAGGTGGCCATGCAGCTGGACGGCGAGTGGCGGCTCGGGATGGCCGAGGAGACCAAGCCGAAGTTCGAGATCGGCGTCGCCCCGATGCCCGTCGCCGACGACGAGGCCGACACCTACGGCAAGGGCTATCTGACCGGCACCATCGCCGGTATCGCCGCCACCTCGAAGAAGCAGAACGCGGCCTGGGAGCTGGTGAAGTTCATGACGACCGACACCGACGCCGTGGTGAATTTCGCCAATGCCATCCACAACGTGCCCTCCACCCTGGCGGCGCTGAAGTCGCCGAAGCTGAAGTACGACCCGCGGTTCAAGACCTTCCTCGACATCGCCGCGAACCCGAAGAGCACCACCACCCCGCCCTCGGTGAACGGCGGCGCGTACCTGGTGTCCCTGCAGAACCTCGGATTCGACATCGAGAAGGGCAAGCAGAAGGACATCGAGGCGGGTCTGAAGAACACCGCCAAGGAGATCGACGCAGCCATCGCGCAGGCGAAGTAGCGCCGCGATGACCACGTACACACTCCGTGCGAAGCGCCGCCGGTCGGCGCTTCGGACAGCGGCCTTCATGTCGCCGTGGCTGATCGGGTTCTGCGTCTTCTTCGCCTACCCGCTGATCTCCACCGTCTACTTCTCCTTCACCTCGTACGACGGTTTCACGGCCCCCGAGTTCAGCGGGCTGAAGAACTGGTCTTTCGTCTTCAACGAATTCCCGCTGTTCTGGCCGGCGCTGCGCAACACGCTCTGGCTGGTCGTGGTCATGGTCACCTGCCGGGTGGTGTTCGGCCTCGGTGTCGGGCTGCTGATCACGAAGATCAAGACGGGTGCCGGGGTCTTCCGGACCCTGTTCTACCTGCCGTACCTGGCCCCGCCGGTCGCGGCGACCCTCGGCTTCGTCTTCCTGCTCAACCCGGGTACCGGGCCGGTCAATTCGATCCTCGGCGAGATCGGGCTGCCCACGCCCGGCTGGTTCACCGACGCCACCTGGTCCAAGCCGGCCCTGACCGCGCTCGCGGTCTGGGGGGTGGGCGACCTGATGGTGATCTTCATGGCCGCGCTGCTCGACGTACCGAAGGAGCAGTACGAGGCGGCGGAGCTGGACGGGGCGACCGCGTTCCAGCGGTTCCGCTTCGTCACCCTGCCGAACATCTCGCCGATCATCATGTTCGCGGTGGTCACCGGGATCATCCAGACGATGCAGTACTACACCCAGCCGTTCGTGGCCGGGAAGGTCGCCTCGGGCGTGATGGGCGGCTCCGGGCAGCAGTTCGAACCGGGCTATCCCGACAAGTCGACACTGACGCTTCCGCAGGTCATCTACAACCTCGGTTTCCAGCGCTTCGACTACGGCTCCGCCTGCGTGGTCGCGCTCGTTCTCTTCGTACTCGCCATGGCGTTCACCGCACTGCTGATGCGACGCCGCAGCGGACTGATCCAGGCAGGTGAGTGACGTGGCGCAGGTACTCGACGCCGTCAAGGAAGCCGACCCCGCGACCGGCCCGGTCACCCCGGCCGGACGCAGGGCGCGCCGCAAGTCGCTGCTGAACTGGATCGCCGTGCACTCGCTCGGGGTCGCCGCCGCGCTCTTCTTCGTGCTGCCGTTCGTCTTCCTGGTGCTCACCTCGCTGATGAGCGGCCAGCAGGCGCTGACCCGCGATCTGTGGCCGCACCCCTTCGAGTGGAGCAACTACCAGCGGGTGTTCGAAACCGACGGCTTTCTGACCTGGTGGAAGAACACCCTGCTGTACGCGGGACTCGGCACCGTCCTCACGGTCGTGTCGTCGCTGCCCGTGGCGTACGCGCTCGCCAAGTTCCGCTTCCGCGGCCGGCAGCTGTCACTGATGCTCGTCATCTCGATGATGATGCTGCCGCCGCAGGTCGTCGTCATCCCGATGTACCTGTTCTGGGCCAAGCAGCTGGACCTGTCCGGCACGCTCTGGCCGCTGATCATCCCGATGGCCTTCGGCGACGCGTTCTCCATCTTCCTGCTGCGGCAGTTCCTGCTGACCATCCCGAACGAGTACCTCGACGCGGCGAAGGTCGACGGCTGCGGCGAACTGCGCACCCTGCTCAGGGTCGTCGTGCCGATGGCGAAGCCGGGCATCGCCGCGGTGGCCCTCTTCCAGTTCTTCTACGCCTGGAACGACTACTTCGGCCCGCAGATCTACGCCTCGGAGAACCCGGCCGCCTGGACGCTCAGTTACGGCCTGGAGTCCTTCAAGAGCGCGCACCACACCGACTGGAACCTGACCATGGCCGCGACCGTACTGGTCATGGCCCCCGTGATCCTCGTCTTCTTCTTCGCACAGAAGGCATTTGTCGAGGGCGTCACACTGACCGGAGTAAAGGGCTGACCTATGAAGCTCGCAGTAGTTGGTGGCGGGTCCACCTACACCCCTGAACTGATCGACGGCTTCGCCCGGCTGCGGGACACGCTGCCCATCGAGGAGCTGGTGCTCGTCGACCCGGCGGCCGACCGTCTGGAACTCGTCGGCGGCCTCGCCCGGCGGATCTTCGCCAAGCAGGGCCACCCGGGGCGGATCGTCACCACCTCGGACCTCGACGCGGGCGTCGCCGACGCCGACGCGGTCCTGCTCCAGCTGCGCGTCGGCGGCCAGGCCGCCCGCAACCAGGACGAGACCTGGCCGCTGGAGTGCGGCTGCATCGGCCAGGAGACCACCGGCGCCGGCGGCCTCGCCAAGGCGATGCGCACCGTGCCGGTCGTCCTGGACATCGCCGAGCGGGTCCGCCGCACCAACCCCGATGCCTGGATCATCGACTTCACCAACCCGGTCGGCATCGTCACCCGGGCGCTGCTCCAGGCCGGCCACAAGGCCGTCGGCCTGTGCAACGTCGCGATCGGCTTCCAGCGGAAGTTCGCCCGGCTGCTCGACGTCACTCCCGGCGAGGTGCACCTCGACCATGTCGGGCTCAACCACCTGACCTGGGAGCTCGGGGTGCGCCTCGGCGGCCCCGACGGCGAGAACGTCCTGCCGAGGCTGCTCGCCGAGCACGGCGACACGATCGCGGACGACCTGCGCATGCCCCGGGCGATCGTCGACCGGCTCGGCGTCGTCCCCTCGTACTACCTGCGTTACTTCTACGCGCACGACGCGGTCGTGCGGGAGCTCGGCACCAAGCCGTCCCGGGCCGCCGAGGTCGCCGCGATGGAGAAGGAACTCCTCGCCATGTACGGCGATCCGGCGCTGGACGAGAAGCCCGCGCTGCTCGCCAAGCGCGGCGGCGCCTTCTACTCGGAGGCGGCCGTGGACCTGGCGTCCTCACTGCTCGGCTCGGGCGGCTCCGCGGTGCAGGTGGTCAACACGTACAACAAGGGCACGCTGCCGTTCCTGCCGGACGACGCGGTGATCGAGGTGCAGGCCCGGGTCGACGGCACGGGCGCGACGCCGCTCGCCGTTCCCGAGCTGGACCCGCTGTACGCCGGTCTGATCGCCAACGTGACGGCGTACGAGGACCTCGCCCTGGAGGCCGCGCTGCGCGGCGGCCGGGACCGGGTCTTCAAGGCGCTGCTCGCGCACCCGTTGATCGGCCAGTTCGAGTACGCCGAGGCGCTCACCGACAAGCTGATCGCGCACAACCGGGAGCACCTGGCGTGGGCGTGAACGCTTCGGTCCTCGCGATCGACGCGGGGAACAGCAAGACCGACGTGGCACTGATCGGTGCGGACGGAACGGTGCTTTCGAAGGCCCGGGGCGGTGGCTTCCAGCCGCCGGCCGTGGGCATCGAGACGGCCGTCGACGTCCTCGGCGCGGCCGTCGGCCGGGCGCTGGAGCTCTCCGGCGAACCGGCCGGCCCCGTCGCGCACGTGTCCGCCTGTCTCGCCAACGCCGACCTCCCGGTGGAGGAGGAGCAGCTGGCCGCGGCGCTGCGCGCACGGGGCTGGGGCACCACCGTCGAGGTGCGCAACGACACCTTCGCGATTCTGCGCGCGGGGGTGGACGAGCCGCGCGGTGTGGCCGTGGTCTGCGGCGCGGGGATCAACTGTGTCGGCATGGTGCCGGACGGGCGGACCGCGCGGTTCCCCGCCATAGGACGGATCTCCGGTGACTGGGGCGGCGGCGCGGGGCTGGCCGAGGAGGCGATGTGGTTCGCCGCGCGGGCCGAGGACGGGCGCGGTGAGCCGACCGGGCTGGTCCGTACGCTGCCGGGGCACTTCGGGCTCGGCTCGATGTACGAGCTGATCGAGGCGCTGCATCTGGGCCGGGTCGGGTCCGAGCGCCGGCACGAGCTGGCTCCGGTGCTCTTCGCGACCGCGGCGGCCGGGGACGCGGTGGCGGGTGCGCTGGTGGACCGGCTGGCGGAGGAGGTCGTCGCGATGGCCTCGGTCGCGCTGGGCAGGCTGGACCTGCTGGACGAGGAGGCGCCGGTGGTGCTGGGCGGTAGCGTACTGGCGGCCCGTCACCCGCAGTTGGACGCGAAGATCGGCGAACTCCTCGCGGTACGGGCCCCGAAGGCGGAGATCCGGGTGGTGACCCAGCCGCCGGTGCTGGGGGCCGCGCTGCTCGGCCTGGACCACACGGGCGCGGCCGCCGCGGTGCACGAGAGGCTGCGTGCGCAGTACAGCTGACATGTCGTCCGTGATCCACGACACGGCCGACGACACGGCCTGGGGGCGTTCCGCCGCGTTTTCGCGCTGCGGGACGCCCCTCGCGTACGGGAACCGTTCAGTTGTCCCGGACGTGTTCATGAGTGGGGAGATCGGTCCGCTCCGGGTACTGGTCCGTCGATCGTCTTGATCGGCGGCGCAGGCCTTGATCGAATGCGTGTGAGCGCATCCGTGGGCCGATGCAGGATCCGGACGTTCGTGGTGTGGATGTCGGTCCCTGCGGCCATACTTCATGGCCGGGCACCAGTCCCCGATCGGCCGGGGGTCGGGCCACCGTCAGTGACCGAGGGGGAGGTCGAGTGACATACCCGCCGAATGTGCGCACGGCACCTGAGCACGAGCGGGAACAGTCGCCCGTGCCCGCGACCGTACCCGCTCCGCCGCAGCGCGGTGTGCTGTCCGTGACGGCCGACAAGGTGCGGGCCGCGGCCACCACCGAGCCGGGCAGGCTCCAGATCATCGGGGCCGTACTGGCCCTGCTCGTCGTGGCGTTCGGGGCCGTGACGGCCTTCGAGATCGCCGACCGGGCGGCCGCCGCCGACGACGTGGTGGGCCGCAGCCAGCCGCTGAGCGCCGACGCGGCGGCCATCTACCGCTCGCTGGCGGACGCCGACACCGCTGCGGCGAGCGGTTTCCTGGCCGGGGCGCAGGAGCCGCGCGATGTCCACGACCGGTACGAGAAGGACATCGAGGAGGCGTCCCGCCTCCTGGTGAAGGCCGCCGCCAACACCGAAGCGTCGACGAAGTCCGGCCAGGAGATCACCACGCTCAACAAGGAACTCCCCCGGTACACGGGTCTGATCGAGCGGGCCCGCGCCAACAACCGGCAGGGCCTGCCGCTGGGCGGTGCCTACATCCGGTACGCCAACCAGCGGATGAGCAAGGTGATGCTGCCGGCCGCCGAGCGGCTGTACGCGGCGGAGACCGGCCGGCTCGGCGAGGACAGCGACTCGGCCAGGGCCTGGCCGTTCTTCTCGCTCGGGCTCGGGGTCGTGGCGCTGGCCGGGCTGGTCTGGGCGCAGCGGCGCAACTACCGCAGGACCAACCGGGTGTTCAACCACGGGCTGCTCGTGGCGACCGCGGCGTCCACGGTGCTGCTGCTGTGGCTGGCCGTGGGGCACACGGTGGCGCGGTCCGAGCTGCATGGAGCCGATGTCAACGGTCAGCAGTCCCTCGACGTCCTCAATCGCGCGCGGATCGACTCGCTGAAGGCGCGTGCCAATGAGAACCTCACTCTGGTCGCCCGCGGCGCCGTGCTCACCGCGGACGGCAGGAACGACAAGTACGAGACCGACTACAGCACGGACATGAAGGCCCTCGGCGAAGAGCTGGGGAGAGCCGGGAAGCTTGCCGACGACGACCAGGGAAGGGGACCGGTGGCGAAGGCCGTCGACGCCGTCTCCGAGTGGCAGGGCCGCCACCGGACGGCCCGTACGGCCGACGACAGCGGCGACTACGAGGGCGCGCGGACGCAGATCATCGGGTCGAAGGACTCGACGGGTGAGTCCTTCGAGCGGGTGGACGACGCGCTGAAGCAGGCGCTCGCCCATGAGCAGGGCGAGTTCACCCGGGCCGCGAAGGACGGGCAGGGGGCGCTGGGCGGGCTGCCGACCGGGGCCGCCGCGCTGGCCGCGCTGGCCGCCGTGGCCGCGATCGTCGGAGTCAACCGCAGGCTCTCGGAGTACCGGTGAGAGGGGCAGCGATGACCAGGAAGCGCGCGGGCCGGTGGTCCGCCCGCCGCAGGCTGCGCGGCTGGGGCGGGGTGACGGGCATGGCCGCGGCCTGCGCGGTGACGGCCGCGCTCACCCTGCTGCCGCTCTCCCACGGCGGCACCGAGGCCCTCGGCGGGGATGCCGCGGGGCCGGGCACGGCCCAGGCCGTGCAGATCAGGGCCGACGACTGCACGGACCCGGAGGCGAGCCTTCCGCCGTCGTCCGGCAGCGGCCCGAACATCGAGAAGATCAAGAAGCGCGGAAAGCTGATCGCGGGCGTCGACCAGAACAGCTTCAGCTGGGGATACCGCAATACGGCGGCCGGCGAGGGCAAGGACAAGCTCGAAGGCTTCGACATCGACCTGGTGCGGGCCATCGCCGAGAACATCCTGGGCGACCGCGACGCGGTGATCTTCCGGGCCATCCCCACCAACCAGCGGATCGCCGCCCTGGAGAACGACAAGGTCGATGTCGTCGTCCGGACGATGACCATCAACTGCAGCCGGCTGAAGCAGGTCTCGTTCTCCACGGCCTACTTCCAGGCCGGGCAGCAGGTCCTCGCGCCGAAGGTCTCGACGATCACCGGCTTCGACAAGTCCCTGACCGGCAAGCGGGTCTGCACCGCCGAAGGCTCCACCGCCTACGAGGCACTGGAGAAGCAGTCGTTCGGCGCGGTCTTCAAGGACCCGCACGACGGCACCGAGGCGGACGAGGACCAGCTCACCGTCCCCAACCAGCTGGACTGCCTGGTGCGGCTGCAGCTGGGCGAGGTCGACGCGGTGGTCACGGACAACGCGCTGGCGGCCGGCCAGGCCGCCCAGGACCCGGCGGTCGAGCTCAAGGGCGACAAGTCGTTCACCACCGAGTACTACGGCGTGGCGGCGAAGCTCGGCGCCGACGACCTGGTGGCCAGGGTCAACCAGGTTCTGGTGGACTACCGCAGGGGCGGCAGGGACAGCCGCTGGATGCAGTCGTACCGGAACTGGCTGGAGGACGGTCTGCCGGGGATAACGGCGCCGCCGGCCCCCAAGTACCGGAGCAACTGACGCCGGGCCGGCCGGGTGGGCGCGACGGAGCGGCCCCGGCCGGAGAGACAGTGGTACTGATCCTGCCGGGGCCCGTCCCGGCAGGAAGAGCGGAGAGGTGATCGATGGGCGTCGCGGGCCCCTTCCCCGGCCAGGCGGCCGGGCCCCCCGTCCCGGTCATGGACCGGGACGAGGCGGACCGTGCGCTGGCCCGGCTCGGCGCGGAGCACGAGGCGATCGAGACCTCGCTCCTCGCCCTGCAGGACCATGCGGGCCGCCGGCTCCTGGAGGGCGCCGAGCTGACCGGTGTCACCAAGGAGCGCTGGGCCTCGACCGACCAGGCGATCACGCTGCTCTGGGGGTATTTCGACGCCTACGCGGGGACGCTCGCCCAGGCGCGTGCGGTGCGGGCCCGCCGCCGCTATCCCAACCGGGACGATCTGGTGGCCCTCACCGAGCTGCTGCGCGGCCAGGGCGTCACGGTGGCGCACGCGGCGGCCCGCCCCGATCCTTCGGTCAACGGCCCGGCCAGGCTCTCCGAGCGGTTCACGCTGGAGGAGCTGGTCGGCCGGATGAACGAGCTGTACGCCCGCTCGCTGGACATGGTCGTCGCCTCCGACTCCGTGTGGTCCGCGCTGCCCGCCCGGATAGATCTGCTCGCCGCCGAGCTGCACCGCACGCGTTCGCTGGCGCACTCCGTGGGGGTGCGCCCCGGTGAGCACCCGGCGGGCGACGACCTGGAGGCGATCACCCACGAACTGGCCACGCTCCGCGTCCAGGTGATCTCCGATCCGCTCGCCTTCTGGCTGCCCGGACCGGGCAGTTCGGCGCCCGGCGGCGGCCGCCCCGACACGGCGCGCTACGACCGGGCGGCCCGCGCCCTGGACGACGTACGCCGTGAGATCGAGGCGGTGCTCGCGGTGCGGCAGGACGCCGAGCAGCGCCTGGTCCAGCTGCGCGACGTGCTCTCCCGCGCGGACCGCACCCTGACCGAGGCCCGGGCGGCGCGCGGCGAGGTGCTGGCGAAGATCGCGGCCTCCGAGGTGCCCGCGGTCAGCGGCCCGGCGACCGTGCTCCAGGAGCGGCTGGCCGCCGCCTCGGAGTACCGCAGGCATGCCCAGTGGCACCGGCTGTCCCCGCTCCTGGAGACGCTGGAGCGGGAGGCCGAGGACGAATTGCTGCGGGCCCGCGAGTCGTTGACCGCGGTCACGGCCCCGCTGGCGGTGCGGGCGGAGCTGCGCGGCAGGCTCGACGCGTACAAGGCGAAGGTCGCCCGGCACGGTCTGGCCGAGGACCCGCTGCTGATCGAGCGGTACGACGCGGCGCGCCGGATGCTGTGGAGCGCGCCGTGCGATCTGCGGGTCGCCGGACATGCGGTGCTGCGCTACCAGGAGGCCGCGGCCGAACTGCTCTCCCAGCGCCGGGCACCGGGGCCGGAGGACCGGCGATGACCACAGGGGTACGCAAGGCAAAAGGGCCGCTTCGGCGGCGGGGCGATCAGGGGGACCGACCATGAGTACGCAGTGCCAGCGCCCCGCGTGCGAGGGCAGTTACGAGGACATGGGCGGCGGTGAGCTGTACTGCGACACCTGCGGTCTGGCTCCGGTCGTGTCGCCGAATGGCCTGGTGAGCTCGCCGCCCACCGGGATCGCGGGCGGCGGCGCGAACAGCCGGGGCAGCGGGAGCGGTTCGGGGTCCTCGTCCCAGGCGTCCTCGCGTTCGTCCCGCTCGTCCCGCTCGTCGACCTCCCGGCGTTCGGTGTCGGGGCGGCTCTCGCGTTCGCTGTCCGGCTCCGCCGCCTCCCCCTCGGTCTCGGTGCGTTCCTCCGGTTCGTCCTCGGGCGCGTCCGCCCGGGGCAGGCTGGGTATGGGCCTGGTGCAGGTGCCGGACGTGCCGCGTCCCGACCCGCGCTCGGCGGTGATGGAGAACCCGGAGGTGCCGGAGCGAAAGCGTTTCTGTTCGCGTTCCGACTGCGGGGCCCCGGTCGGCCGGTCCCGCGGGGAACGGGCGGGCCGCACGGAGGGGTTCTGCACCAAGTGCGGTCACCCCTACTCGTTCGTGCCCAAGCTCCACGCGGGCGACATCGTGCACGGTCAGTACGAGGTCGCCGGCTGTCTGGCGCACGGCGGGCTCGGCTGGGTCTATCTCGCGGTCGACCGCGCGGTCTCCGACCGCTGGGTGGTGCTCAAGGGCCTGCTCGACACCGGTGACCAGGACGCCATGGCGGCCGCGATCTCCGAGCGCCGCTTCCTCGCCGAGATCGAGCACTCCAACATCGTCCGGATCTACAACTTCGTCGAGCACCTCGACCAGCGCACCGGCTCGCTCGACGGCTACATCGTGATGGAGTACGTCGGCGGCAAGGCGCTCAAGGACATCGCCAACGAGCGCCGCACCGCCGCCGGCAAGCGCGATCCGCTGCCGGTCGAGCAGGCCTGCGCGTACGGCATCGAGGCGCTGGAGGCGCTCGGTCATCTGCACAGCCGCAACCTGCTGTACTGCGACTTCAAGGTCGACAACGCGATCCAGACCGAGGACCAGCTGAAGCTGATCGACATGGGCGCCGTCCGCAGGATGGACGACGACGAGTCGGCCATCTACGGCACGGTGGGGTACCAGGCGCCGGAGGTCGCGGAGGTCGGCCCGTCGGTCGCCTCCGACCTGTACACGGTCGCGCGGACGCTCGCGGTGCTCACCTTCGACTTCCAGGGCTACACCAACGTCTTCGTGGACTCGCTGCCGGATCCGGACAACATCGAGGTGTTCCGGACCTACGAGTCGTTCTACCGGCTGCTGGTGCGGGCCACCGATCCGGATCCGGCGCGGCGGTTCGCCTCGGCGGCGGAGATGGCGGAGCAGCTGACGGGTGTGCTGCGCGAGGTGGTGTCGCTGCAGACGGGGCGGCCGCGCCCGGCGCTTTCGACGCTGTTCGGCACGGAAGTACGGGTCACGGACACGCAGTTGTTCCCCGAGCTGACGGACGATGTGTCCCGGCTGGGGGCCCGGGGCACCGCGTCCGGCCGCTCCGGGCGGCGGCGGGGCGGGGCGGGAGGCGCCGCGCCGGCCGCGGTGCCGGTGGCGCCCGCCGCACCGGCGCCGGGCGCGCTGCCCGCGGGCGCCCCGCCCGCTCCCGGGTACGCCGCGCCGGGGGCCGGTCCGCTGACCGCGCCGCCCACCCACGTCCGGGCCGGCGGCGCACCGGGCCGGAGCGGCGAGGCCCTCCCGTACGCGCAGGCGCAAGCCACGATTCCGGGCCCCCGGCTCCCGGCCGGCGCCCCCGGCGCGCCGTCGGGGTTCCCCACCCCGCAGGGCACCCGGCCGGCCGGGCTCGACGTACGGTCCACCTCGCTCGCGCTGCCCGTGCCCCGGGTCGACGCGAGCGACCCCAACGCGGGTTTCCTGGCCGGGCTGATGACCACCGCCCCGGCCGAGCTGATCACCGCGCTGAACGCGGTGCCCGTGGCCTCGCTGGAGACCCGGCTGCGTGAGCTGCGCGCCCGCCTGGAGATGAACGAACTCGGTGCCGCGGGCCGGACCCTGTCGGCGCTGGAGGGCCAGTACCCCGACGACTGGCGGGTCGTCTGGTACCGCGGCGTCACCTCGCTGGTGACCGGTGACAACGAGAACGCGGCGCTCTCCTTCGACGCGGTGTACGACGCGTTCCCCGGTGAGCCGGCGCCCAAGCTGGCGCTGGGGATCTGCGCCGAGGTGCTGGGCCAGCTGGACAACGCCGCCGAGTACTACCGGCTGGTGTGGACGACCGACCCGAGCTTCGTCAGTGCCGCCTTCGGGCTGGCCCGGGTGCGGATCGCCGCCGGGGACCGGGCCGGGGCCGTCAGGGCGCTGGAGTCGGTGCCGGAGGCGTCGATCCACTACACGGCGGCCCGGGTCGCCGCGGTGCGTGCCCGGCTGCGTGGCCGGGCCCCGGACGAGCCGCTGATCGACGATCTGACGGCCGCCTCCGACCAGGTCTCGGGACTGGCCGGTTTCGGGCTGGACGCGGTGCGCCGGGAGCAGCTGTCGACCGAGGTGCTGGGCGCGGCGCTCGACTGGGTGCTCTCCGGCAGCCCGGCGGCGCGGTCGCCCGCGCCTGCCGGGCCGACCGGGCCGAGAAAGCTGCTCGGCAGTGAGCTGGACGAGCGGGGCCTGCGCTTCGGGCTCGAGCGTTCGTACCGGATGCTCGCCAGGCTTGCGGAGCCCGGCGATGAGAGGATCGAACTGGTGGAGCGGGCCAACCGTTTCCGCCCCCGGACGTGGGTGTGAAAATGTCGCAGAAGCCCCAGGAGACGGCCCTGTCGAAGTGCCCCGGCTGCGAGGAGCCGCTGGAGCCGGGGGACCTGTTCTGCGGTGCGTGCGGGTACGACCTGTCGGCCGTGCCCCCCGCCCCCCAGGACCACCCGACGATCGCCCTGGCCGTCCCCGTGGAGAACGGTGCGGAGAGCGGTGCTCAGGCCCGCGCGGCGGAGGTCCGCTTCGACCGGCGGGCCGGATCGGACGGACCGGACGGACCGGACGGAGCCGCCGGACCGGACGGAGCCGCCGGACCGGGAACCCCGGGCGGATCCGGGGACTTCGAGCTGGCCGCGCCCGTGCCGGCCGCTGCGCCGTCGGCCGCTGCGCCGGCGCCCGACCCCCGCACCCCCGCCTCGGAACCGCTCGCGGCCACGCCGCCGGCCGGTACCCGGGTGTGTGTGGCCTGCCGGGCCGGCAGTGTCGACACCGACGGCTACTGCGAGAACTGCGGTCACGCCCAGCCGCGCGAGCGCGACCACATGGAGCAGGAGCTCGGTTCGGTGGCCGCCGTCAGCGACCGGGGGCTGCGCCATCACCGCAATGAGGACTCGTTCGCGGTGTCGACCACCGCCCTGCCCGACGGTTCACCGGCCGTCGTCGCGATCGTCTGCGACGGTGTCTCGTCGGCCAGCCGCCCCGACGAGGCGTCGGCGGCCGCCGCGAGCGCGGCCAACGAGGCGCTGCTGGAGTCGCTGCCGCGCGGCACCCATCCGCAGCAGGCGATGCACGAGGCGATCCTCGCGGCCGCCGAGGCGGTCAACGCACTGGCGCAGGAGCCCGGCCGGGCCACGGAGCACGACCGGCACCGCCACCAGAACGCCCCGGCGTGCACCCTGGTCGGCTCGATCATGGCGGGCGGCCTGCTGGTCGTCGGCTGGGTCGGCGACAGCCGTGTCTACTGGGTGCCCGACGACCGCGCCAACCCGCCCGCCCGGCTGACCGAGGACGACTCCTGGGCCGCCCAGATGGTGGCGGCGGGGCTGATGAACGAGGCCGAGGCGTACGCGGACGAGCGCGCCCACGCCATCACGGGGTGGCTCGGCGCCGACGCGTACGAGCTGGAACCGCACACCGCGTCCTTCAAGCCGGACCGGTCCGGTCTCGTGGTCGTCTGCACGGACGGCCTGTGGAACTACGCGGAGTCGGCGGCCGAGATGGCCGCGGCGGTGCCGGCCGACGCGCATCAACGGCCGCTGCACGGCGCCCAGGTGCTGGTGGGGCATGCGCTCGACGGCGGGGGCCACGACAACGTAACAGTGGCTCTGCTGCCGTTCGCCGTGGAGCCGCAGGGGGCAGGATCGGCGTGCGGTACCCCGTGAGTCCCGTTCCGTAACGCTTGGTTCCAGTTCCGACCGTCCGCCCCGCCACCGCTGCCTTCGCCCGTTTTTCTTCGCTCACAGCTGTCTTCATCCGACACCTGGAGTCCCAAGGAGCCGACCAGATGGCCAACTTCTCCAAGTCGAACGTGCCGCAGTTCTCCGTCGAGGTGTACCAGAACGAATATCTGCCGGAAGGCGGACGCGAGGTCAACGCGATCGTCACGGTCACCTCGACCGGGGGCGGCACCACCGGCGGCGTTCCGCTGTCCGGTGCGGCGGTGACGCCCGCGCGGACCTCCGGGCAGGCGCCGAAGGCCGCCGTGGTGATCATGGTCGACTGCTCCGGTTCGATGGACTATCCGCCGACGAAGATGCGCAACGCCCGCGATGCGACGGCCGCCGCCATCGACACCCTGCGCGACGGCACCTCGTTCGCCGTCGTCGGCGGTACGCATGTCGCCAAGGAGGTCTACCCGGGCAACGGCAGGCTCGCCGTGGCCGACGCGCGGACCAAGGCCCAGGCGAAGGAGGCCCTGCGCGCGCTCAGCGCCGGTGGCGGTACGGCGATCGGCACCTGGCTGCGGCTGACCGACCGGCTGCTGGGCGCGGCCGATGTGGACATCCGGCACGGCATCCTGCTCACCGACGGCCGCAACGAGCACGAGGCCCCGGAGGACCTGCGGGCCGCGCTCGAGTCCTGCGCGGGTCGCTTCACCTGTGACGCCCGCGGTGTCGGCACCGACTGGGAGGTGAAAGAGGTCACAGCGATCGCCTCCGCGCTGCTCGGCACGGCCGACATCGTCGCCGACCCGGCGGGGCTGGCCGCCGACTTCACGCAGATGATGGAGAACGCGATGGGCAAGGAGGTCGCGGATGTCGCGCTGCGGCTCTGGACGCCCGTCGGGGTCGAGATCAGGTTTGTGAAACAGGTCGCACCGACGGTGGTCGATCTGACCGGCCGGCGCACCGAGGCGGGCCCTCGCGCCGGGGACTACCCCACGGGCTCCTGGGGCGACGAGTCCCGTGACTACCACGTGTGCGTGCAGGTGCCTCGGGCCGGGATCGGGCAGGAGATGCTGGCGTCCCGGGTCTCGCTGATCCTCCCCGACCCGTCGGGCGGGGCTCCGCAGACGCTTTCGCAGGGCCTGGTCAGGGCTGTGTGGACCGAGGACATGGCGGCGTCCACCTCGATCAATCCGCAGGTCGCGCACTACACCGGCCAGGCGGAACTGGCACAGGTCATCCAGCAGGGAATCGATGCCCGCAAGTCGGGAGACTTCGACGGCGCGACCGCGAAACTGGGCCGCGCGGTGCAGCTGGCGTCGGCGTCCGGGAACGAGGACACTGCGAAACTGCTTTCGAAGGTGGTGGACGTCGTGGACGCGGCGACCGGTACTGTGCGACTGAAGGCCAAGGTCGCGGACGCCGACGAGATGACACTCGAAACGCGCTCGACCAAGACCGTTCGCGTCAAGAAGTAACCACCGAGCCGTACAGCGAAAAAGCCACAGAGCCGTACAGCGAAAAGCACAGCGCCGCATAGTCGAACCGCCCGGCGGAATGCTCCGCCGGGGGGCGAAGAGCAAGAAAATACGCCGGCCCCGGGGCCGGCCCAGGAGAGGGGGAAGCGCCGACATGCCGACCTGCCCGAACGGACACCAGTCGGGTTCCGACGACTGGTGCGAGGTCTGCGGCCATCGCATGACCGGCGCGGGCGCGCCTGCGGGCGCGGCCCCCACGCCGCCGCCTCCGCCGCCCGCTCCCGGATACGGCTACCCGCCCGGCCCGGGATCCGACGCGACCCAGCAGGCGGAGCTCTGCCCGCAGTGCCGCACGCCCCGCGAGGCGATGGCGCCGTTCTGCGAGGAGTGCCGCTGGAACTTCCTCACGAACACCGCGACGTCGTACACGCCGCTGGCCCCGGCCCATGGCGTTCCCGGTCCGCCGCCCGGTCTCAATCTGCCGCCCGGCTTCCAGGCGCAGCAGCCGCCGGCCCCGCAGCCGCGCGATCCGTTCGAGTACCAGGGTTCGCGGCCCTCGCAGGTGAACCGCCCGGCCGAGCCGCTCTCCTCCGAGCCGGGAAACCCCCCGGGTCCCCCGGTGCCCGGACCGGGCCCGCAGTCGCCCCCGGTCCCCGGCCCGCAGTCGCCCCCGCCGCCGTTCCAGCAGGGTCCGCCTCCGCCGTCCTTCCAGCAGCAGTCGGCGCCGCCCTCGCCGTTCCAGCAGCAGTCCGCGCCACCGCCGTTCCAGCAGCAGTCGGCGCCGCCCGCCCCGCAGCCGCCGGCCCCTCAGCCGCCCGCACCGCAGGGCCCGCAGCCGCCTGCCCCGCCGCAGGGACCGCAGGGTGGTGGTGACGACGACTGGATGCTGTCGCCGCCGTCCCGTACCCAGCCCCCGCAGCAGCAGCCGGCCCCGCCGCAGCAGGGACAGCCGCCGTTCCCGGGGCCGGGCCAGAACCAGCCGCCCGCGAGCTGGACCGCGGTCATCGCCCCGGACCGTGAGTACTTCCTGGCGATGATGCAGCGCAGCGGCCCCGAGGCGACCGGGCTGAACCTGCCCGCGTACTCCCCGGAGCAGCAGCTTCCGCTCTCCGGCAACCAGGTCACCGTCGGCCGCCGCAGGCAGAGCACCGGCGAGTCCCCCGACATCGATCTGTCCGTGCCGCCGGAGGACCCGGGCGTCTCGCACCAGCACGCGGTGCTGGTGCAGCAGCCCGACGGCAGCTGGGCCGTGGTCGACCAGAACTCCACCAACGGCACCACGCTCAACGGCGCCGAGGACCCGATCCAGCCCTATGTCCCCGTCCCGCTCCAGGACGGCGACCGGGTGCATGTCGGGGCGTGGACGACGATCACGATCCGCCGCGGCTGATCCGCGTCACACGGTGGGCAGTGGCCAGACGTACGGCCCCTCGGGGTCGTCCAGCCAGGCCCACTGCCGCCCGTCCCTGACCGTGATGCCGAACCTCTCCCGCTCGGGGCGCTGCTCGCGCCGCCAGAGGGAGAGGGCCTCGCGCGGGTCGAGGGAGCCCTCGGTCAGCGCCAGCATGAACCGGAAGAGGTCGTTCTCGCTGACGTGCCTCGGCACCGTGCCGGTGTGCGGGCGCCGTGCGGTCCGCGCCGGGGCGCCGCGCAGCGGTACGAAGTACGCGGCCGTGTGCAGGAACCGGCCCTCGGCGTATCTGCCGTGTGCCCCGTCCCGTACCCGCAGCGCGATCAGTCCGGTGGCGAACGGGGCCAGTATCCGGGCGCCCGGCACGCACTGCTCCAGCCAGGGCTGCGGTACGCACGGCAGGGTGCAGGTCGCGATGATCCGGTCGTACGGGCCGCGCCGGGGCCAGCCCCGGGTCCCGTCCCCGGTGATCACCGCCGGGTGGTACCCGGCCGCGGCCAGGTGCCGGCGGGCCGACTCGGTGATCTCCGGGTCGAGGTCGACGGTGGTCACGGCGTCGTCGCCGAGCCGGTGGGCGAGCAGCGCCGCGTTGTAGCCGCTGCCCGCACCGATCTCCAGGACCCGCTGTCCGTCCTGTACGTCCAGCTCTTCGAGCATCCGGGCCATCAGCGACGGCTGGCTGCTCGACGAGATCAGTTCGCCGTCCTTGATCCGGGTGGCCAGCGGCCCGTCCTCGTACGCCCCGCGCAGCCACCGGGCCCGCCGGACCGGGTCGGGGTCCTCGCACCACAGGCGGTCGTAGCCGCCGGCCACGAAGTAGTACGGCACGAACAGATGCCGCGGCACCTCCTCGAAGGCGGCCCGCCAGTCGGGGTCGCCCAGCGCCCCGCCGGCCACGATGGAGCGCACCATCGCCCACCGCTCCTCGGCGGCGGCCACGGCGAACCGGTCGGTGTGCGCGTTCATACCTCCACCTTCCTGCGTCGAGGGCCCGGGGGCCAGGAACCGGGCGGGCGACGGGTCGTTGGACTGCCGGGAGCTGCCCGGGTGGTCCTAGGACCCCGGTCCTCGGCCGGTGCGTCTGCGACGATGGACGGGTGACAGAGATTCCGCGCGACACGCTGCAGGAGCAGACCTTCTACGAACAGGTCGGCGGCGAGGAGACCTTCCGGCGCCTGGTGCACCGCTTCTACCAGGGGGTGGCGGAGGACCCGCTGCTGCGGCCGATGTACCCGGAGGAGGATCTGGGCCCGGCCGAGGAGCGGTTCGCGCTGTTCCTGATGCAGTACTGGGGCGGGCCCCGTACCTACAACGAGCGGCGCGGGCACCCCCGGCTGCGGATGCGGCACGTCCCGTTCCGGGTGGACCGGGCGGCGCACGACGCCTGGCTGAGCCATATGCGGGTGGCCCTCGACGAGCTCGGGCTGGCGCCGGAGCACGAGCGGCAGCTGTGGGACTACCTGACCTACGCCGCGGCCTCGATGGTGAACACCCAGGGCTGAGCCCCTCTCCCTCACCGTATTCCCCGCCGTAAGCGCGGAATTCGGTCTTCCATCACCGATAAACGGTCACAATTGGATCAAGTACGGACGCAAGCGGTTTCCAAGAGCGCATGCGCCTTGAAAGCATCCGTAGAACGCCGGGGGGCGTGTGTGTGACGAGGGCCCAGGGGGGCGTGAGTGACGGGGTTCGTCTTTCTCCGGGTGCGGGCCCATCGGCTCCTGCTCTCCGCGGCCCTCCTGGCCGTCGTACTGACCACCTCGGTGCTGGCGGCACTGACCGCCTTCTCCGGCTCCGTCGGCGACGCGGCACTCCGCCACGCGCTGACCCACCGTTCGGCGGCCGACGCCTCCCTCGTGATGTCCGCCCAGGTGGCACCCGCGCAGCGGGACACGGCCGACGCGATCGCCCGGAAAGCGGCCCGCGAGGCCTTCGACGGCCTTCCGGTGACCGTCCGGACGCTGGAGACCTCGGGTGCGTACGCGCTGCCGCGCGAGCTGCGGGCCCCGCAGGCCCGGGGCGGCGAGCCCGATCTCACCCACTTCGCCTCGGTCGACCGCAGCCGGGTCCGTATCACCGCGGGCCGCATGCCGGCCTCGGCCGACAGAAAGACCGGCGGAGAGTCCGACGGGAAGACCGGCGGGAGCACCGACGGGCCCGTCCAGGTCGCCCTGCCGCGGCCGGCCGCCGAGGCGCTGAAGATGAAGCCCGGTGCGCGGATCACCGTCACCGACCGGCTGACCGACAAGCCGCTGCACGTCCTGGTCACGGGCGTGTACGAGGTGTCCGACCCGGCCGATCCGTACTGGCAGCTGGACGAGCTCGGCGGGCGCGGCATCCGCAAGCTCGCCTTCACCACCTACGGCCCGCTGCTCACCGGCCCCGACCCGGCCGGCTCCGGACGGATCAGTTCCGGGACGATGTCCTGGCTCGCTGCCGCCGATTTCCGCACCGTCACCACGGACCGCATCGACGCGCTGCACAGCGCCGCCACGGCCGCTCCGAAGACGGTGACGGCGGCCCCCGAGTTCAAGAGCGGTGCCGCCGCGCGGACCTCGCTGCCCCAGGTGCTGGAGCAGATCGACCGGGCGCTGCTGGTCTCCCGCTCGACACTGATGATCGTGGCCGTCCAGCTGGTGCTGCTCGCGGGATACGCGCTGCTGCTGGTGGCCCGGCTGCTGAGCAGCGAACGCGACGGCGAGACCCGCGTGCTGCGGGCACGCGGCGGATCGCGCGGCCGCATCACGGCGCTCGCCGCGATCGAGGCGCTGCTGCTCGCGCTGCCCGCCGCGCTTGTGGCCCCACTGCTCGCCGGGCCGCTGACCCGGCTGCTCGCGGGCCGCGGCGCGCTGTCCCGGATCGGGCTGCGGCTCGACGGCGGCGCCACCGCCACCGTCTGGCTGGTCGCCGTGGTCGCCGCGCTCGCCTGCGCGCTGGCCGTGGTGGCGCCCGCGCTGACGGCGGGCGCCGGGGAGCGCCGGGGCGGCCGGACCGCGTCGCTGCCCGCGCCGCTGCGGGCGGGCGCCGACCTCGGGCTGCTGGCGATCGCGGCGGTGGCGTACTGGCAGCTCGACCGCCGGGCCGCGGATGTCGGCGGCGGTGTGCTGAGCGGGGACCGGCAGGGCCGGCTCGGTGTCGATCCGCTGCTGGTCGCGGCGCCCGCGCTGCTGCTGCTCGCGGGCACGGTGCTGACGCTGCGGCTGCTGCCGCCCGCGGCCCGGCTCGCGGAGCGCGGTGCGGCGGGCGGCCGGGGGCTGATCACGGCCCTGTCCGGCTGGCAGTTCAGCCGGCGCCCGCTGCGCAATGCCGGGCCCGTGCTGCTGCTGGTCCTCGCGGTGGCGATGGGCATGCTGGCCATCGGGCAGCGCGCTTCCTGGGACCGTTCGCAGAGCGACCAGGCGGACTTCAGGGCCGGTGCGTCGCTGCGCGTGACGACCGGTGCCGACGACGATCCGGCGAAGGCCGGCGGGTACGCGCGGCTGCCGGGCGTACGGGACGCCGCGCCCGCGTTCCGCGCGACCACGGAGCTCTCGGGCGACCGCACCGCCTCGGTCATCGCCCTGGACACCGCGCACGCCACCGAGCGGATGCTGATCCGCGACGACCTCGGCGACCGGCCGCGCGAGCGGCTGTTCGACCCGATCGACCCGCCGAGGACCGCGCGGGCCGGGCTGGCGCTGCCGGAGCGCAGCGAGCGGCTCCGGTTCGACGTACGGATCACGGTGGCCGGGGCGCACGCGGCGACGGCCGACGATCCGGTCCTCGCCGTGCTGCTGGAGGACCGCTACGGACTGCCGTACCGGGTGCCGGCCGGGGCCGTGCCCGTGGACGGCAAGGCGCATCCGGTCGACTTCGCGGTGGCGGCCGAGGGTGGGCTCGCGGTGACCGGGTTCGAGCTGAGCGGCAACCGGCCGACCGGGGCGGGCGAATCCCAGCGGCTCGGCATCGGCGCCCTGCGGACCGTGACGGCCGACGGCACCGAGCACCCGGTCCCGGTCCCCGAGGGGTTCGGCTGGCACGCCGAGCTGACCGGCACCGGCAACGGTGGCGAGGCGGAGCCCGGCGAGGCCGTGGACGCGGCGGCCTCCGCGAAGAGCCCGCTGACCGTCGGGTACGACACCGGCTCCGCCCCGAACATGTGGAACTACACGCCCGCCTTCTCCGTACGGGTCACCGCGCCCCGCCCGACGGCGCCGATGCCGAAGGCGATCGTCACCGACGCGTATCTGAAGGCCGCCGGAGCGAAGAAGGGCCAGAGCGTCGATGTCACGCTGGCCGGCGAGACGCTCCGGGTGAGGATCGCGGACGTGGTGCGCCGGCTGCCGACCACCGGCACCGGCGTGGACGACTCCGCGGCCGGGCGCGCCGAGGACCGCGACGGCGGAGCCCTGCTGCTCGACTTCAGGGCCGTCGGCCAGGTCTTCGCGCAGCGCCCCGGCGCCGTGCTCACCGCCAACGAGTGGTGGCTGAGCACCGCCCCCGGACAGGCCGCGAAGGCCGCCGCCGCGCTGCGGGCGCAGCCCTACACCGATCCGGCGCAGGTCCTGGTGCGGGACGAGATCGCACGGGAACTGGTCGGCGATCCGCTGGGCGCCGGGCCGCAGGCCGCGCTGCCCGCGGTGGCGGTGGTCGCCGCGGCCCTGGCCGCGGTCGGCTTCGCGGTGAGCGCCGTCGGCGCCCAGCGGGAGAGGGCCGCCGAGTTCGCCGTCCTGCGGGCGCTGGGCACCCCGCGCCGACGGCTGACCCGGATGATCGCCGCCGAGCAGGGCGTACTGATCGCGATCGCGCTGCTGGTCGGGGCCGTGCTCGGGGCCGTGCTGAACCGCGCCGTCGTACCGCTCGTCGTACTGACCGGACAGGCCACCGCGCCGGTGCCCGGGGTGCTGGTGCAATTGCCGGCCGGGCAGATCGCGGCGCTGCTGGCAGGTGTCGCCGCGCTGCCGCTGGTGATCGTCGTGGCGCTCGCTCTGCGCGGCGCCGACCCCGCGGCCTCGCTGCGCGTCCAGGGGGACAACTGACATGACTCCGCGTTCCGTTCGAGAGGGCGGCGGCCGCGCCGCCGCGCCCTGGGTCCGTACCCGGCTGCGCACCGCCCCCGGTACGGCCTGGGCGCTGGGGCTGCTCGTCCTGCTGACGTCGTTCCTCGCGGCCGTCCACCCGCGCGCCGTCGCGTACTACGAGGACGAGGGGCTGCGCCACGACATCGCCGCCGCGGACCCCCGGCACAGTGTTCTGGAGCTGAACAGTCCGCAGCCCGAGCTGCAACTCCCCCCGGAGGAGCGCGAGGCGGCCGTGCGCGAGGCGGCGCTGGCGTCCGTCCACCGCAATGTGCGGTCCGCGCTGCCCGCCGAGGTGCTGCCCGGCGGCGCCGATTCCGCGTACGGCTTCCGCACCGGCCAGCCGATGCCCGCCGCCGACGGCTGGCTGCCGAGGCCGGACCGCGTCGACCCCCAGCTGAGCTACTCCACCCTCTCCGCCCTCCCGGACCACGCCACCCTGCGCGCCGGGAAGTGGCCCGCCGTCCGCGGCGAGGTCTCCGAGAACACCTCCGAGGTGGAGGGCGCGGTCACCGAGGAGACGGCGAAGGCCCTGCGGGCCGAGCCCGGTGCGGTCATCACCGTACCGACCCAGAACGGGAAGCGGCTGAGCGTCCGGATCACCGGCATCGTCGCCCCGAAGCACCCCCGGACGGCCTACTGGTCGACCCAGCCGCTGCTCCGGACCCCGGCCCTGGTCCCCGAACCGGATCTGTTCCCCCCGCGTTACCACTGGACCGCGGCCGTCCTGCTGCCGCCGGACGCCGCGCCCGTGCTGCTCGCCACGACGGGCGAGCCGGAGATGTTCTGGCGGTTCGCGCCGGACCCCTCCGGCCTCACCTCCTCCGACGCGGCGGGGCTGCGCGCGTCGATCGCCTCGCTGGAAGGCGGCCCCGGCCTGGTGCGGATGCGCGCGGTGGCCGGCCCCAACGCCACCTTCACGACCGACCTGGACGAGATCCTCACCGGGTACGACACCCTGCGAACGGCGATCGGCCCGGTCGTCACGGTCGCCGCCGTGGGCATCGGAGCCGTCGCCGCCGTCGTCCTGCTGATGACCGCCGGGCTGATCGGCGGGCGGCGCCGCGCCGAACTGGCGCTGCTGCGGGCGCGCGGCGGATCGCTGCGCGGCATCGGCGGCCGGCTGTTCGCCGAGACGGTGGTGATCGCGGTGCCCGCGGCGGCACTGGGGCTGCTGATCGCCCTGCCGTTCTTCGACGGGGGCCGGCTGTGGCCCTCCGTCGTGGGGCCCGCCGCCGTCGCCGCGCTGGTCTGCCTCGCCCTGCCGCTGTGCTCGGTGCTGCCGCACCGCAAGCCGCAGCCGCCCGGGGCCCGCGAGGACCTGATGGACGCCCGTCCGTCGCGGCGGCGCACGGTCGCCGAACTCACCGCGCTGGTGCTGGCCGTCGGCGCGGTCGCCGCTCTGCGCCGGCGCGGTACGGGCGGCGACGGCGGCGGTGACCTGCTGATCAGCGCCGCCCCCGTACTCGTCGGGCTGATCGCCGCCCTGGTCCTGGTACGGCTCCTGCCGCTGCCGCTGCGTCTGGCCTCCCGTGCCGTCGCCCGGCGGCGTGGCGCGGTCGGCTTCCTGTCGCTGGCCCGTGCCGGGCGGACCTCGGCGGGCGGCACGCTGCCGCTGCTGGCGCTGCTGCTCGCGCTGACCACGGCGGCGTTCGGCGGCTCGGTGCTCGCGGGTGTCGCGGACGCGCGGGACCGGGCGGCTCTGCACACGGTCGGCGCGGACGCCCGGATCAGCGGCGTGCTCGACTCCGTGCCGCTGCCGGACCGCCTGATCCGTGAGGTACGGGCGGCGGACGGCGTACGGGAGGTGGCGGCGGTCCAGGTCGTGTACGGCGTGCCGCTGCCCGCCGACCCGGCCGGGAACAGCCGCATGAAGAGCGCCGCCATGCTGGGGGTCGACCCGGCGGCGTACGCCCGGCTGGCCCGGTCGACGGGGATCGGCCCGTTCCCCGCCGACCGGTTGAGGGCCGCGGGCGGCGCGGCGGCGAAGGACGCGGTGCTGCCCGTGATCGTGTCGCCGTCCGTCGCCGCGGAGCTCGGCGACCGGCCGCGCGAGCTGTCCACGGCGGCCGGGGACCTCAGGGTGCGGGTGGCGGGCGTCGTCCCGCGCACCGTCGCCGTCCCCGACAGCGACTTCCTGATCGTCGACGCCGCCTCGCTGCCCCGCAAGCAGACCACCACCCTGCTGGTCACCGGCGGCTCCCCGGACGCGAAGGCGCTGCGGGCGGCGGCACGGCACGCGGGCGAGGGCCTCTCCGTACGGCTGCGCTCCGAGGAGCGCGCGGCGTTCGTCGACACCCCCATGCAGCAGGGTGCCTGGCGGATCTACGCGGCGGCGATCGTGGCCGGCGCGGGCTACGCCCTGCTCGCCGTCCTGCTGTCGCTGCTTCGGACCGCGCCGGAACGCGCGGCCCTGCTGGCCCGGCTGCGGACCATGGGCCTCACCTCCCGGCAGGGCAGACGGCTGCTCGGCCTCGAATCGCTGCCGCAGGCGCTGCCGGCGGCCTTCGGCGGGGTGCTCGTCGGCTGGGCGACGATCGTGCTGCTGGCACCGGGCGTCGACCTGGTGGGCCTCGCGCTCTCCGCCGGGCCCGTCCCCGTCGCACTCGACACCGCTCAGCTGCGGGCCGACCCGTGGTCGCTGACGCTTCCGGCGCTCGGCGTCGTCGTCCTCACCGCCACGGTGGCCGCCGTCCAGGCCTGGTGGGCCGGCCGCCGCGGACCGATCACCGAACTCAGGTCAGGAGACCCTCGATGACGTCGCCCGACACCACGCTCGCCGAGCTCGAACAGCGGGCCGCCGCGCGCCGCGACCGGCCCTCGTACGGGCACGACGCGCTGATCGCCTGCGACCGGCTGGTCCGCATCTTCTCCGCGGACGGGGTGGAGGTGCAGGCCCTCCAGGGCCTCGATCTCCTGGTCACCGAGGGCGAGTTGATGGCCCTGGTCGGCGCGTCCGGCAGCGGGAAGTCGACCCTGATGAACATCCTGGCGGGCCTCGACGTGCCGACGGCCGGGTCGGCGAAGGTCGCGGGCTGCGATCTGCTGTCGATGGGGCCGAAGGAACGGCTCCGCTACCGGCGGGACATCGTCGGCTTCGTCTGGCAGCAGACCGCCCGCAATCTGCTCCCGTACCTCACCGCCGTCCAGAACGTCACCCTGCCGATGCAGCTGCGCGGCCGGGGCCGGATCCGGGGTGCCGAACGGGCCGCCCGCGCCGAAGAACTGCTCCGGATCCTGGAGGTCGCGGACTGCCGCGACCGGCGCCCGCAGCAGCTCTCCGGCGGCCAGCAGCAGCGGGTGGCGATCGCGGTCGCGCTCGCCAACAACCCGTCGGTGCTGCTCGCCGACGAGCCGACCGGCGAGCTCGACTCGGCCACCGGCGAGCAGGTCTTCGCGGCGTTCCGCCGGGCCAACGAGGAGCTCGGCACCACGATCGTGATCGTCACGCACGACCAGGCGGTGGCCGACGAGGTCCGCCGCACGGTCGCCATCCGCGACGGCCGTACCTCCTCCGAGGTGCTGCGCCGCACCGAGGTCGACGCCACGACGGGTCTGGAGTCCCAGGTGGCCCGGGAGTACGCGATGCTCGACCGGGCGGGCCGGCTGCAACTGCCCGCCGACTACACGGAGGCGCTCGGGATGGAGCACCGGGTGATGCTGGAGCTGGAGCGCGACCACATCGGGGTCTGGCCGGACGACCAGCCGCGCCCGTGACGGGTGTTGGTGGTGCTGGCCCCAGGTCGCTTCGACCGGGTGGCCCGATGTTCCCGCGCCGCGTACGCCTTTAGCGTCGTGCGGGAGTCATCCACCTGATCCGAGGAGCACGATGCGCGTCGCCCCATTGCTCACCGCCGGTCTCGGCCTGACCGGATTGCTCGCGGGCGGTGTGCCCGCGTCGGCCACCCCCGCCGTGCCCGCCGTGCCCGCCCACCAGCGGCTCGTCTGGGGCCCCTGCTCGCCGCAGCAGCAGGAGCTGAACGAGGCGGGCGCACAGTGCGCGAAGGTGGCCGTTCCCCTCGACTACTCCGCCCCCGGCGGCCCGACGATCAAGATCGCGGTCTCCCGCATCAAGGCCGACCCGGAGCACGGCGGGCGGCGGGGCGTCCTGCTGTCCAACCCCGGCGGTCCGGGCGGCACCGGACTCGCCGACCCCCTTTACCTGCGGCCCGCGTTGAAGGACGTCGCGAACCGCTACGACCTGATCGGCTTCGATCCCCGGTTCCTCGGCGAGTCCACCCCCATCACCTGCGACCCCGCCGCCCCCACGCCCGCGCCCGGCCCGGCCACGACCCGTCGCGAGGACTTCGAACAGTCGGTACGGTCCGCCCGCGACACCGCACGCCGCTGCCGGGAGCACGGGGACAACGCCCGGCTCCTCCCGCACGCCACGACCAGGAACGTCGCCCGCGACATGGACGCGATCCGCGCGGCGCTGGGCGAGCCCAGGCTGTCGTACTACGGCGTCTCGTACGGTGCCGATCTGGGCGCCGTCTACACCCAGATGTTCCCCCGCCGTGCCGACCGCATCGTCATCGACTCCTCTACCGACCCGACGGCCACCCAGTACGAACTCTTCCAGCGGGCGGGCAGGCCGCTCGAAGAGGCACTGGACGCCTGGGCCGGATGGACCGCGCGGCGGGACGGCATCTACCGGCTCGGCAGCACGCCGGCCGAAGTGCGGTCGAGCGTCCAGCGGTTGCTCGACGGGGCCGAGCGGCGCCCGGTCACCGTCTCCGGCGTCCGGCTCGACGCGCAGTTGCTGCGCCTGGTGCTGAGGCAGCTCATCCAGCACGAGGAGTACGACCCGGCGCTCGCCGGTACGGTGCGCGACCTGACCGATGCCGCCGCGGGCAGGCCGGTCGAGCCCGGCCCGGAGCTCGCCGCCATGCTCGAACTGCTCGCGTCGCCCGAGCTGGCGGACAGCATGCTGGGCGGGGCCCTCTTCATGTGCGGCGACCACGGCTGGCCGGCCGGCGGCTGGCCGAGGAACCCGGAGACGTACTGGCAGAACATGGAGCGCAGCCGCGCCGCCCAGCCCGTCTTCGGCCCGCTCGTCAACAGCATGATGGCCCCGTGCGCGTTCTGGACGAGCACATCGCGCGAGCCCGCCACGGTGATCGGCAATGACGTACCCGTGCTGATGCTCCAGGCCCGGCGCGACAACAACGTCCCCTACGAAGGGGCCTTGGCCCTGCACCGCCGGCTGGCCGGTTCACGGCTGGTGACGGCGGACATCCGCTCGCACGGGGTGTACGGGCGCGGACTCGACGGCCTCACCCCCGTCCCCTGCGCCGACGCAGCGGTCAACGACTACCTGCGCGACGGCACACTGCCCGGCGCCGACCTGACCTGCCCCCGCACCGGGGAGGACC
Source organism: Streptomyces atratus (assembly GCF_900119365.1). Classification (GTDB taxonomy): domain Bacteria; phylum Actinomycetota; class Actinomycetes; order Streptomycetales; family Streptomycetaceae; genus Streptomyces; species Streptomyces atratus_B. Next base: position 32,743 of record NZ_FPJO01000030.1, on the reverse strand, counting down.
GGTGATCAGCAGACGTACGGGCCTGGCGGCCACGGCAGCGGCCCTGCTCACCGGAGCGTCCGGACCCGCGGCGACGGCCGCCGCACCCCGCCGTGCCCCCGGGACCGGCGGCCGTCTCCAGAGCGATGTGGACGCGATCCGGGCCACCGGCGCCACCGGCGTACTGGCCGAGGTGCAGAGCGCCCGGGACCGGACGACGGCCCGTGCCGGATCCGCCGCCCTGGGGGCCCCGCACCACCCGGTCCCCTGGGACGCCTACTACCGGATCGGCAGCGACACCAAGACCTTCACGGCCACGCTCGCCCTCCAGCTGGTGGGCGAGGGGCGGCTCGCGCTCACGGACACCGTCGAGCGGTGGCTGCCCGGTGCCGTGCGGGGCAACGGAAACGACGGCCGCCGGATCACGGTCGCCAATCTGCTGCGCCAGACCAGCGGGCTGAACGACTGTCTCGCCGTCTCACCGGACTCGGCCGACGCCTTCACCCCGGACGGCTACCGCCGGTCGCGATTTCGCACCACGGCCCCCGAGGACCAGCTGAAGGCGGCTCTGAGCCGACCGCCCCTGTGGGTGCCGGACGCCGGACACCCCGCCCGGGAACGGCGCTGGGGCTACTCCAACACCAACTACGTGGTGGCGGGCCTGATCATCGAGCAGGTGACCGGCAACCCCTGGGCGCAGGAGATCCACGACCGGATCATCGAACCCCTGGGCCTGCGCCACACGTTCACGCCGGGAACCTCGCCGTACCTGCCCCGGCCCACGGCCACCGCGTACACCTGGTTCCCCGGCTGCGCCCGGCCGACCGACACGACGATGGCCTCCGGCGGTTGGGCGGACGGCTCCGTCATCAGCACCACCCACGACCACGGTGTCTTCCTGCGTGCCCTGATGAGCGGCCGGCTGCTGCGCCCGGCCCAGCTGGCCGCGATGAAGGAGACGGTCGTGACCGAGGACTGGAGTCCGGCGCCGGGGGTCCGTTACGGACTGGGCATCGCCTGGCGCCCGGTGGCGGGGAGCAAAGGCGGGATCTGGTTCCATGGCGGAACCCATCTGGGGATCGTCTCCGAGAGCGGGGTGACGCCGGACGGTGCGCGGGCCGCGACCAGCGCCACGTTCTCCCTGCGGATGGGCGATCCGGCTCAGGACGCCCAGGACCTGGCCGCGCTCCGGCTGGTGGACCGGGCCCTGACCGGTTAGGTCATGTCGTCGGGCCGGTCGCTCAGCCCGCGCCCACCGTCACCGCGAGCGTGCCGAGCCCGCTGCCCGGGCCGCGCAGGGCGATCGAGCCGAACGGGGTGCGCAGCCGCAGCCAGGACCCGGCCGCGAGCAGGGCGACCGGGAAGTCCGGCGCCGGGCGGAGGAAGCCGAGGGACTGGGCGGCGTGCACGGCCCGCAGCGGAAGTTCGGTACCGGCGAGCGTGCGCGACCAGATCTCGCGGCCGATCAGGTCCCGCTCCGCCCGGGTGCGGCGCTCCTCGGGCAGGGCCTCGTCGCGGGAGCGGAACTCCGCCACCGCGGCGGTGACCGCCGTGCGCAGGGAGACCGGGTCGGGCAGGCCCGGCAGTTCGCGCCAGCCGCCGCGGGGCGGGAGGACGCCGGTCCACGGCGGCCCGGTGACGGGTGCCGGGATCGCGCCGGAGTCGGTGGACTCCCCGAGGGTTTCGAGGAGTTCACCGGCGGACACGGTGAGGTCGAAGTCGTCCGGCTCGGCCAGCCGCGCCGCCCGGATCGCCAGGACCTCGAACGACGGCGGCCTGCCGAAGACGGCCAGCGCGCCGCCGCCCGCCTGCATCCGCACCGCGGCGGCCCGGTCGTAGTGGAGCAGCCGGCCGAGGAAGGCCGCGAGATCCGCGGCCTCCCTCGGGTCGGCGAACTCCAGCGACCGTACGGGCACCGTCATGCTGCGGCAGGCTCCTCGGCCAGGTACTGCTGGAGGTAGAGCTTCTCCTCGGCGGAGATCCGCCGGGGCCGCTCCTCGGCCAGGTCGTACGGCACGACGACGGTCGAGGCCCGTACGTACACCTGGTCCGGGTCCTTGATCTCGTACGCGATCGTCAGCGACGCCGCGCCGATCTTCGTGACCCAGGACTCGACGGTCACCGGCTCGTGCCGGTGGACCAGCGGGCGTACGTAGTCGATCTCGTGCCGGGCCACGACGGAGCCGCCCGAGAAGGACGGCGAACCGTCCCCCGGCGCCAGCCGGAACATGAAGTCGATGCGCGCCTCCTCCAGGTAGCGGAGGAAGACCACGTTGTTCACATGGCCGAAGGCGTCCATGTCCGACCAGCGCAGCGGGCAGCTGTAGATGTGACGAGCCAAGACGATCAGCCTCGCGTGAGCTTCTTGTACGTGGCACGGTGCGGGCGGGCCGCGTCCGCGCCGAGGCGCTCGACCTTGTTCTTCTCGTACGACTCGAAGTTGCCCTCGAACCAGTACCACCTGGAGTCGCCCTCGTACGCCAGGATGTGCGTGGCGACGCGGTCCAGGAACCAGCGGTCGTGGGAGATGACCACTGCGGCGCCCGGGAACTCCAGGAGGGCGTTCTCCAGCGAGGACAGGGTCTCGACGTCGAGGTCGTTGGTGGGCTCGTCGAGGAGCAGCAGGTTGCCGCCCTCCTTGAGCGTCAGCGCCAGGTTGAGGCGGTTGCGCTCACCACCGGACAGGACGCCGGCCGGCTTCTGCTGGTCCGGGCCCTTGAAGCCGAACGCGGAGACATAGGCCCGCGAGGGCATCTCGACCTGGCCGACGTTGATGTAGTCCAGCTCGTCCGAGACGACGGCCCAGAGGGTCTTCTTCGGGTCGATGTTGGCGCGGGACTGGTCGACGTAGGAGATCTTGACCGTGTCGCCGACCTTGATGGAGCCGGTGTCCGGGGTCTCCAGGCCCTGGATCATCTTGAACAGCGTGGTCTTGCCCGCGCCGTTCGGACCGATGACGCCGACGATGCCGTTGCGCGGCAGCGTGAACGACAGGTCGTCGATGAGGACCTTGTCGCCGAAGGCCTTCGAGAGGTTCTCGACCTCGACGACGATGGAACCGAGCCGCGGGCCCGGCGGGATCTGGATCTCCTCGAAGTCCAGCTTCCGCATCTTGTCCGCCTCGGCCGCCATCTCCTCGTAACGGGCGAGACGGGCCTTGGACTTGGTCTGCCGGCCCTTGGCGTTGGAGCGGACCCACTCCAGCTCTTCCTTGAGCCGCTTGGCGCGCTTCTCGTCCTTGCGGCCCTCGACCTTGAGGCGGGTGGCCTTCTTGTCGAGGTACGTGGAGTAGTTGCCCTCGTAGGGGATGGCGCGGCCGCGGTCGAGTTCGAGGATCCACTCGGCGACGTTGTTCAGGAAGTAGCGGTCGTGCGTGACGGCGACGACGGCGCCCGCGTACTTCGAGAGGTGCTGCTCCAGCCAGTTCACCGACTCGGCGTCGAGGTGGTTGGTGGGCTCGTCGAGAAGCAGCAGGTCGGGGGCCTCGATCAGCAGCTTGCAGAGCGCGACACGGCGCTTCTCGCCACCGGAGAGGTTGACGACGGGCCAGTCGCCGGGCGGGCAGCCCAGCGCGTCCATGGCCTGCTCCAGCTGGGCGTCCAGGTCCCACGCGTTGGCGTGGTCCAGGTCCTCCTGGAGCTTGCCCATCTCGTCCATGAGCGCGTCGGAGTAGTCGGTCGCCATGAGCTCGGCGACCTCGTTGAAGCGCTTGAGCTTGCCCATGACCTCGGCGGCGCCGTCCTGGACGTTCTCCAGGACCGTCTTGGTCTCGTCGAGGTGCGGCTCCTGCATGAGGATGCCGACGCTGAAACCGGGCGACAGGAACGCGTCACCGTTGGAGGGCTGCTCCAGGCCCGCCATGATCTTCAGCACCGTGGACTTACCGGCGCCGTTGGGACCCACCACACCGATCTTCGCCCCGGGCAGGAAGCTCAGCGTGACGTCGTCAAGGATCACCTTGTCGCCGTGCGCCTTGCGCGTCTTGCGCATGGTGTAGATGTACTCAGCCAAGAGAAACCGTCCGGCAATCGATGTGTGGGCAGATACACCCCATCTTGCCTGACGGCCGCACCGGGATGGAAACCCGCCCGGTCCGCGATACGTCCGTCCCGGCTCGCCGAGCGTGCCGGGAGCCGGTTTCCGGCATGCGAAGGCCCCGGTACGCGTCGGCGTACCGGGGCCTTCACCAGGCGGACGTGACAGTCCGCCGCCCGATCGTCACTCCGTGGATTCGGCTACGGGGCGACGGTGCGGAATCACTGTGCGGAGGTCTGCGTCTTGCGCTTGCGGAGGAGGAAGACCGCACCGCCGCCGACGACGACGAGAGCGATCGCGACGCCCGCGATGACCGGGGTGGCGCTGGAGCCACCGGTCTCGGCGAGGTCACCCGAGCCGCCGGTCGAGCTGCCGCCGGACGTGGCCGGGGTCTTGTCCCCGCCGGTCTGGGGCTCGGTGCCGCCCGTGGCGCTGCCGCTGGTCTTGCAGTCCAGGACGCCCTTGAACGTCTTCGTGAAGCCACCGGGGCCGGTGATCGTGAAGTCGTACGCCTGGTCCTCGGCGACCGGGACGGTGACCGTCTCGGACTTGCCCGCCTCGATGGTGTGCTTCACACCGGCCAGCTCGAAGGTGAAGGCCTCGTCGCCCTCGTTGGACGCGGTGACGTCCACGCCGCCCTTGGCGCAGTTCTTCTTCGCCGAGACGGCCGGGATCGCGCCCTTCTTGGCCCAGGTCCCGGTGGCGGTCGCGGAGACCGTGGTCTCGCTGGAGCCGGCCAGGATCATGGTCTGGCTCTTGGTCACACCGGCGAAGGCCCGGCCGACCGGCACCGAGGTGGTGGCCTGGACCGTCAGCGAGGCGGTGCCGTCGGCGGCGCCCGCCGGCACGTCGAAGTAGAGCTCGGCGCCGTTGGCCGCGGCGGTGACGGGCTTGCCGGCCTTGTCGGTGACCTTGACACCGCTGGCGGCGTCGGCGGGCGGGGTCACGGAGACCTGGCCGGCGTTGGTACGGACGGTGACCGGGCCGAGCCGCTCACCGGACTTGCCGGAGACCGCGGCCGGGTCCAGGGCGAGGGACGCCTTGGGCTCGGCCTGGTCGACGGCGCTGTGCTCCAGCCAGTCGGCGAGCTTCTCGGCCTGGCTGTCGCTCGCCTCGATGTCGACGTTGTCCGAGTAGCGCCAGATGGCGACCTGGGTGCCCGCCGCCGCGGTCTTCTCGGTGAGCGGCCCGGTGCCGGCCTCCTTGGCGAGCGCCGCGAGGTCGTCGACCTGCGGGTAGGAGTGCTCCAGGATCCAGCGGATCTTGCCGGCGTTCTTGTTGCTGCCGAGCGAGGTCTGGTTCCAGGGGGTCTCCAGGTACTTCGCCTGGTCCTGGGTGGGGTTGTGGATGTCGATGCAGTACGTCTTGAGCTTGCCGCCGCCGTCGACGGTCATCTCGAAGAGGCCGGCGGGCAGCTCCTGGTTCCTGCCGTCCGCGTGCAGCACGGCGCGGTCGAAGGTCTTCAACCCGTCCAGCACCGCGGCCGCGCCGCCCTGGTGCTGCGGCGTCTCGTCGGCGACCGCGCTGCCCGCGCCGACGAGGGCGCCTGCCATGACCAGACCGGATGCCACCACCGATGCGGCCAGCCGGGCTATGCCACGCCGCCTCGGAGAATTGACCGTCGTCTCCAAGGACGACGAAGCGGTCGCTGAAGAAGCAGAAAACACAGAATTCCCCTCCGGGCGGGACCCTCCGCGCCTGATGCGCGTGTGGGGACTGCCCCGCCAGTCGACTCAAGTGCCCCGTGAGTACTGGGGAATCCTAAGGACGAAGCGATGAACAGTCCCCCGTCATACCGTCGTACAACCATTCCGAATCGGAATCGTTATCGCCGGTATCACTCCCGTTCGCCTTCCCGGCCCGCCCCAGGCCCGATTTCGGCCCTTTCTCCTCCGCTGCCGGCCCGTCACGGCACCGACGCCAGCTCCTGCCCGGCCTTCTGACGCCCTGTCGACCGCTTGCTCCCGGAGCGTCCCGCCCCTTCCCCGGACTCGCCGGACCCACCGGGCTCGTCCGGACCGTCGTCCGGCCTGTCCGCACTTCCCACACGCGCCGTCAGTGCGGGGTCACCCCGCACGACCCGCCGGAACGCGGCGGTTCCCCGGGTCAGGTCGTGGCCCACCGCGACGGCCTCGATGTCCACGAACGTGCGCCGCTGCCCCTCCCGTTCCTCCTCGCGCACCTTCAGCCTGCCGTGCACGACGAGTGGTTCCCCGACGGAAACGGAACCGGCCAGATTCAAGGCCAGGGTCCGCCAGGCCCACACGGTGTAAAAGCTGGTGTGCCCGTCCGTCCAGAGCTGTTTCTCGCGGTCCCAGCGGCGCGGCGTCACCGCGAACCGGAATCGCGCCATTGGGCCGGTCGCGGTCTCCCGGAACTCCACGCCCGTCGCCGCGTTGCCCACCAATGTCACCAAGGTGTCGTTCATGACTCCGCCTCCCCTTCGGCCTTCGGACCGGCGATCGCGTCCGCGCGGTCACTGATCCCAGGTTGGAGGGAAGGCGGAAATCCCGCTGATGCCTGTGGACTACCCGCCGGTTGTGGAAATCTCCGTCACCGCCGCGTACCTCTCCCGCACCTCGCGGTATCGCACGAGTTCGGCGGCCACCGGATCGAGCACCCGGGCCCGGCCGCAGGCCGCCGCCGCCTCGCGCAACTGCCGCTCGGCCTCCTGCCCGTACCGTCGCGCCGGCCCGCGCGCCGCGGCCACGCACGACCACTCCACGAGGGGGCCGCCGACGACCCCGGCCAGCATCACCAGGGCGGGCGTGAGCCACCCCGGTTCGAGTACGCCGACGATCTGGCCGACCAGCCAGAGACCGCCGAAGATCTGCAGCAGCGTCATGGACGCCTGCGCCAGCACCGCGGCGGGCCACCACCTCGGCCGCGGCGGCTTCCCACCCACCCGGCCGCTGTGCGCCACCCCGGAGGCTCCGGCCACCCCCGTCGCCACCGCCGCCGCACCGCCCGACGCGTGCTCGGCCCCGGCCCTCCCCGCCAGCGCGTCGAGCGCCTCCGGCAGTCCCTCCGCACCGTGCACCGCGGCCTCGCGGACCGCCTGTGCCCAGGGGCCCGGCAGCCCGTCGGAGGCCTCGTCCGCCACCGTCCGTACCGCCTGCTCGACGCACTGGCGGGCGGTGAGCTGCTCCTCGGGGGGCTCGGGCAGCACCGGGCGCTCCAGGCTTCCGGGCCGCCGGACGGACTCGCACCAGCGCCACAGCCGCAGCCAGGGCGTGCCGCACGCCCGCCCGGCGTTCCTGCGCCACTCGCGCTCGGCCGCCTGGCCCGCCGCGGCCGCCCCGACGGCGTCCGCCAGCCGGTCGGCGAACTCCTCGCGGGCCCGTTCACCGAGGCCGGGGCGCCCCTCGCCCACGTATACCGGGCGGAGCCTGGCCGCGGCGGCGTCCACGTCCGCGGAGAGTCTGCGCGCCGCCGCGGTGCGCTCCTGGACGAACCGGCCGAGCACCTCGCGCAGTTCGCCGACGCCCTCGCCGGTGAGCGCGGACAGGGACATGACGGTGGCGCCGGGTTCGCCGTGCTCGCCGAGCGCCATGCCGTCCTCGTCGAGCAGCCGGCGCAGATCGTCGAGGACCAGGTCGGCGGCGTCGCCGGGCAGCCGGTCGATCTGGTTGAGGACGACGAAGGTGATCTCGGCGTGTCCGGCGAGCGGCCGCAGATAGCGCTCGTGCAGGGCCGCGTCCGCGTACTTCTCCGGGTCGACGACCCAGATCACGGCGTCGACCAGTGCGAGCACCCGGTCGACCTGTTCCCGGTGTTCGGTCGCCGCCGAGTCGTGGTCGGGCAGGTCGACGAGGACGAGGCCCTGGAGGGCCTCGTCGGCGTCCGCGCCGCCCTGCTGCGGCCTGCGCCTGAGCCGGCCCGGGATGGCGAGCCGGTCGAGCAGTCCGGCGGCCCCGTCGGTCCAGGAGCAGGCGAGGGGGGCGGCGGTGGTCGGCCTGCGCAGCCCGGTGTCGGAGATCTGGGCGCCCGCGAGGGTGTTGAAGAGCGTCGACTTGCCACTGCCGGTGGCCCCGGCGATGGCGACGACGGTGTGCCGGGAGGAGAGCCGCTGCCGGGCCGCCGCCTCGTCGAGCACCCGTCCCGCCTCGGCGAGGGTGTCCCCGTCGAGCCGGGCCCGGGACAGCCCGACGAGTTCGCGCAGCGCGTCGAGCCGCGGCCGGAGCGGTCCGCCGGAGGGTACGTAGGCCTCGACCTGGGGCGGCCGTACGTCGTCGTCCGGGGCGGTTTCGGGCCCGGGGTCCGCCGCCCTGGTGGTCGCCCGCCGGGCGATGAGCCCGTCGTTCCATTCCCGGCCCGCCTCGGGGATCCGGCCCGCCCCGGAGATCCGGCCCGCCTCGGAGGTCCGGCCCTGCCCGTCCGGGTCCCGGTCCTCGTGGGAAGCGGGGCCGCCGATCCGGCCGGGCCCCTCGTCAGTGACGGCAGTCATCGCTGCCACCTCTCCTTCTGCAGTACGGACAGCGCGGCAATCAGTTCGGCCTGCGGCTCCGGGGCCACGTCGAGCGCGTCGAGCGGTGCGAGCCGCCGGTCGCGCTCGCCGTTCAGCACCCGGTCGAGGCAGTCGGTGAGCAGCGCCCCGCCCTTGTCGCGCAACCGCAGCGCGCCCTGGGCGCCGATCCGTTCGGCGAGTTGCTCCCCGGCGCCCCGGGTGCGGCGCCCGCCGAGCAGTGCGGCGGCCAGCAGCGCGGCCACGGTCTCGGCGTCGGGGGCGGCGTTGCGTTCCAGGCTGCGCACCTCCTCCTCGGCCAGCTCCTCCAGGACCCGCCACCACCGCCGTACGGCCATGGTGATCCGGCCCCGGATGTCCTCGGCGGGCCCCCATCCCCCGGCCTCCCGGCCGACGTCCTCGAAGCCGAACTCCCCGGCCGCGGGCTCGCGCTGCCAGGTCGTGCGGATCTGTTCATCGGCGGCGGCCACGGCGCACTGGAGGAGCGCGGAGAGGCTTTCGACCAGCGCTTCGAGGAGTTCGCCGGAGGTGCTGTACAGCGGGTATCCGCGCCATCTGGTGCGGGCGTCCCCGGCGAGCACGCCGCCGCTGCGCAGCCCGCGCCGGACCCGGGCGCCTTCCGTGCGGTACGCGTCCTCGACCACGCCGGTCAGCCGCACGGCCGCCGCGTACTGCGCCGCGACGGCCCCGGCCAGCTCGGGCATCCGTACGTCCAGGGAGTCGATGACCCCGGCCGCCGTACGCCCCACCGCCTGCTGGCGGGCCGCCGGGTCCTGGGCGCGGTGGGTGAGCCAGGCCCGCAGCGGGGCAACGGCGGTCATGGGCAGCAGCCCGTTGCCCCCGCCGGCCGATTCGGGCAGTTCGGGAATGGTGAAGCGCGGCACCTCACCGAGGCCCGCCCGGGTGAGCAGCGCCCCGTACTGCCGCGACACCTCACCGATCACCTGGTGCGGCACCCGGTCGAGGACGGTGACGAGCGAGGCGTCGTACTGCTTGGCGGTACGCAGCAGGTGCCAGGGCACCGCGTCCGCGTACCGGGAGGCGGTGGTCACCATCACCCAGACGTCCGCGGCGCAGATCAGCTCGGCGGCCAGCATCCGGTTGCGCACCACGAGCGAGTCGATGTCGGGTGCGTCGAGCAGCGCGAGGCCGCGCGGCAGTCCGGGCGAGGTCTCGACCCGCACCGTGGTCCCGTCGTCCTCCTCGTACCCGTCGAGCCCGTCGAGGTCCGCGCACCGGCCGGGCTTCCCGGACTCCTCCGGCGGCAGCCAGACCCGGGTCAGCTGCGGCAGTACGCGTACCCCCGCGAACCAGTGGTGATCATCCGGATGGCAGACGAGCACGGGGGTCCGGGTGGTCGGCCGCAGCACCCCGGCCTCGCTGACCGGTCGGCCCACCAACGAATTGACCAGTGTCGACTTGCCCGCCCCGGTGGACCCGCCGATGACCGCGAGCAGGGGTGCTTCGGGATCCCTGAGCCGGGGAAGCAGATAGTCGTCGAGCTGGGCGAGCAGCTCCCCCCGGGTCTGCCGGGCGCGCGCGGCCCCCGGCAGCGGAAGTGGAAGACGCACGGCAGCGACACGGTCGCGCAGGGCGGAAAGTGCGTCGATGAGCTGAGGCCGTACGTCCAAGGTCACCACATGCGAAGAATGCCCAATTTTGGAGCCTTTTTGAAGCGTATAGCCACCTCTGCGCGCCGGTTCTCCCCCAGGGATGAAGTCGGGACAGAGGGGATGAGTGGGGCGCAGGCATAACGAGTGCACAACACCCGGGGCGCGAGGCGCGAAAAGCGCTGCACGAATCCCACCTACCTGCGATTATCGGTTCGCTTCACCGAACCTCCACATCGTGCCACGCAGGTGAAGCAACCAGGACGAGGCGATCGGAGCCCTATCCTTGTCCCGGCAGGTCACCGACCGGCCCGGCCCCAGGGCTCCAGGCCGCCGAGGCCACCACCCGGCCCCCGTAGCTCAGTGGATAGAGCAGGCGCCTTCTAAGCGCTTGGCCGCAGGTTCGAGTCCTGCCGGGGGCGCACAGTGCGCACGCCATGAGGCCCTCCGACCAGGAGGGCCTTTTCACTGCCTGGATCCGGTGCTCGGTCCGCCGGCCGCATAGCCTCCCGGAGGCACGTTGACGAGCGTGCCGTAGCGGTGGCGTAAGCCCGGACGGAAGTGGACCGGCGGCAGGGGCGCGGGAAGGTCAGGCGCGCACCGGGTGCATGGCCTCACCGTAGGAGGCGGCCCCCGGGCGGGACATACCCGCTGCCCGGCTTCCGGGGATGGGGCCGGCCCCACCCCCGTTCCCGTGCGGTCAGCGGTTGAACGACGATCCCAGCGTCGCGGACGTTCCCACGGTGCCCAGCGTGCCGTGGCCGAAGGTGAACGAGCCCTTGGCCGTCAGGCCCTTGGCCGTGGTCGGGAAGACCCACAGGGAGCCGGCACCGCTGTTCTCGCCGGGGGCGCCGACGGCCAGTTCGCTGCGGCCGTCGCGGTCGACGTCGACCAGCTTGGCGGCGCCGCCGAACAGGTCGCCGGCCTCGGCCGCCCCGGGGACGTCCGCCGTGTCCTGGTTGAAGCCCACCGTGCCGGTCCCGGTCGGGCCGGACGCGGTGCCGGGGAGGACCAGGACCGAGCCCGCGTCCTTCTTCGTGCCGATGTCCTCCTGGGCGACGCCGACGGCGATGTCGCCGTACCCGTCGCCGTTCATGTCGCCGATCGACAGGGACGCGCCGAATCCGTCGTGCACTTCGGCGGCACCGGGGACACCGGCGCTGTCCTGGTTGAAGACCTTGGCCCGGTCGCCGCGCGGTCCGGTGGCACTGCCCGGTACGTAGGTGATCATGCCGCCCAGGGCGAGCGGGTAGTCCAGATCGCTGTCGTAGCCCTCGACCGTGCGGCCCACCACGAGGTCGGCGTACTTGTCCCCGTTGATGTGGCCGGCCGTGATGGTCTCGCCGCCCTGAAGGCGGTAGCCGTTGGGCCGGTTGACGGTGGTGTAGTCCTCGGCGAGGCCGGTGGCGCCGCCGTTGCGGATGAGGATGCGCCGGGCGTCGTACTCGTCGCCGTCGTGGACGACGGCGGCCAGGTCGTCGCGGCCGTCGCCGTTGAAGTCGCCCGCGGCGATGTCCATGTAGCGCAGATCGTCCATGTCGGGGATCTTCCGGGCGGGGGCCGCCGCGCTGCCGTCGCGCTTGAACGGCCCGGACAGGACGCGGATGTCGCCCACCCCGAGCGTGACGATGTCCATGGCACCGTCGCCGTCGAAGTCGCCGACGGCGGTCTGGGAGCCGACCCCGTCGTACAGGTGATCGCCGGTCAGGAGGGTCGCGCCGCCGGACAGTCCCCTCTCGCCGCCCCAGACGACGGTGAGCGAACCGGCCTCCTTGAACGTTCCGATCTGCTCGTTGCCCGCACCGACCACGAGGTCGCTGTAGCCGTCCTTGTCGAGGTCGGCGGAGACCATCGAGCTGCCGAACGCGTCGCCGCTCTCGGCGGCGTCCGGTATTCCGGGCGAGTTCTGGGTGAAGACCTGCTTGGTGGAGGTTTGCAGTCCGTTCTTGGAGCCGTACACCACACCCACGTATCCGGCCTTGGTCCTGCCGTCGACCGTGGCACCCGGTGCGGTGAACGCGAGGTCCGGGTAGCCGTCCCCGTTGAAGTCGTCGCGGCGCGGGGTCGGTGCGGGCACCGCCCCGTTCGCGGACGCCGACACCGAGGTCGTGGCGCGGGCGGGCGTCGACGCCTGGGCGGTGGGGAAGGTGGTCACGGCGGTCGCCACGGTGATGGCGAGGACCACGGTGGTTCCTAGGGCACGGGATGCCACGTGGACTCCTTCGTTCGGGTTTCGGAAGGTTCGGGTGAACAGTGCGATGCGTCGATGGAGCACCGGCACCGTGCAGTCTCAGACCGGCGGCGGCGCGCGACGGTTGCCTCCCCGAAACGACCGTTACAGCTCTGCCACTCGAACGACCGGCGAACGCCGGGCGACGAAACCCGGCCGCCGAGGCCGGAGTTGAGCAGCAGGACGCACGCGCCATGTCCCCTCCGGGGCACTGTCCGGCCGGGTCCGCTCCGTGTCATGGTCGGTTCCATGAATGCTTCCGAGGCTCAGCCCACCCGGCAGCTGCTGGAACGGTTCACCGCCGAAGTCGGTCACGTGGTCGCCCTGGAGGCCCTCTGGGCGCACGGGTCGCTGGCACTGGGCGACTACCGGCCCGGCCGCAGCGACCTCGACCTCGTGGCCCTCGTGGGTGCGCCGGTCAGCGGCCCGCAGCGGCAACAACTCGAAGCGCTGCACCGCACGTTGATCTCACAGGTACCGGAGGCGGCCGGGCTGCACTGCTCCTACGTGGTGCGCTCGCAGCTGTCGGACACCGGGCGCGACCATGTGACCTGGGCACAGTCCCGGCTGTTCGAGCGGCCGGTCACGCCGGTCAGCCGACGGGAGCTGAGCACGGGCGGGCCGGCGCTGTTCGGCCCGGGGCCCGCCGGGATCGTCGCGGAGGTGACCGACCAGGAGCTGGCGGAGTTCATCCGGGGCGACCTCAAGGAGTTCTGGTACCCGGCGAGTGCCCGGCCCTCGCTCTGGCAGAGGGACATCTGGGTGGACCTCGGGCTGCTGACGCTCGCGCGGGCCGCGGTCACCCTGCGGGACGGACGGCTCATCACCAAGGGGCAGGCGCTGGAGGTGCTGGCCGCGTGGGGTGCGCCGGCCGAGGTCGTCCGCGACATCCACCGCCGCCGGTACGAAGCCGGTCCGCACCGCACGTCCCTGCCGTGGCGCATCAGACGCGGCCGTCTCGCGCGCGTCTTCGTCCGGACGGGCATCGAGGACACCCTGGCCGCCCACCCGGGCCCCTGACCGGTGGGTGCGGAACAGGGGGCACCACCGCACCATTGACTGCGCCCGCGATCCCCGTCCACCTTCCGAGGCGCCTCATTGAATCCTTTCACGGCGTAAGACACTCACGGTGTACGGGCACTCACGGTGTCCGGACATCGCGCTCCACCCGCGTATGCCACCGCCGAGGAGCCCCCATGAACCAGCCCGCCGAGGGCCCGCCCCCGGGCCCGGATCCCGTCGCCCCGGTCCTGGCGCCGAAGGATGTGAGCAAGTCCTTCGGCGCCGTAACGCGCCCTGCGGGACGTGTCCCTGTCGCTGTGTCCCGGCGAGGTCCACGCGCTCGCCGGGGAGAACGGCGCGGGCAAGTCCACCCTCATCAAGATGCTCGCCGGTGTGCACCGCCCGGACCGCGGGCAGTTGCTGCTCGACGGCGAGCCCGTCGTCTTCCACGGGCCCGCCGACGCCCGCGATGCCGGGATCGCGGTCATCTACCAGGAACCGGCCCTCTTCCCCGACCTGTCGATCGCCGAGAACATCTTCATGGGCCGCCAGCCCCGGCGCGTCCTCGGCCGGATCGACCGCCGTGCCGTGCACGCGGCCACCGAGTGGCTCGCGACCGGGCCGTCCGTACTCGTCGTCGACGAGCCGACCCGCGGCATCGATGTCGTCCTCGGCAAGCCGACCGTGTTCGACCGCGGCAACATCGACAAGTTCGACTTCTGAGCGGAGGAGGCCGGCCCGCCGGACAGACCTAGAACTCCGCCCCGGCCACGGCCAGCAGGGCGAACGCGGCGAGGGACAGGAGCGTCCTGACCCGGTGGAGCCGGTTCCAGCGGGACTCGAACGCCGCGCGGGCCGCGCCGTCGTCGCCGCCCTCGGACTCCGCGAGCGCCTTGTTGAGCGGGATGTTGCCGGCGATCGTGATCAGGTGGCCGGCGACCGCGCAGACCAGCGCGGCGACGGCGAGTATCCGGTCCGAGCCGCCGTCGCCGCCGACGACCACGACGGCCGGGAACGCGATCACGCCGAGGAAGAGGACCAGGAAGGCCGGTCCCGGCACCTTTTCGTCGAAGCGGCGCATGGCGGCCGTGAACCGCTCGTCGGGCAGTGCCGCGATGCCCGGCATGATCGCGATCAGAAAGGTCAGCATGAATCCGGCGTAGAGGCCCGTCGTGATCACGGCGAGCGCCAGGAACAGGGAGGACAGGGTGGAGGACATGAGGGTCATCATGTCCTCGGCGGGCGGGCCGCCGCCCCCCGTTCAGTCCAGTTCGCCCTCCGGTACCTCCCCGGAACCGCCGTCGCCCGGGCCGTTCTTGAGCCGGTCGGCCTGTCCGACCATGGTCGCCAGCTTCCGCACCGACTCGTCCTCGGTCTCGGCGGCCAGCTTCCTTGCGTGCGAAGAGAGTTCACCGAGTCCGGGCGCGCCCGGCAGCCGGCCGCCGCGCAGCGCCTCCGCGAGGTACGCGGCGGTCGCGGTCACTTGGAGGCGTTTGCTGTCGCCGCCCCACAGCGGTCCGTCGATCGCGTCCGTCCCGACCGTGCCGTGCTGCTCGTGCGGTGCCCGGGTCCTGGGGTCCAGCCAGCGCACGGTCGCCGTCGCCACATGGCCGAAGGCGCCCGCCCTGAGGCGTACGGCGTAGAGCGCGGTCACCGTGTGGCCGGGGCCGACCTCGCCGCCGTCGACGCGGTCGTTGCGGAAGTCCTCGTCGGCGACCTTGCGGTCCTCGTACCCGATGAGCCTGAACTGCTTGACGGTGTCCCGGTCGAAGGCGACCTGGGCCTTGGCGTCGCGGGCCGTCAGTTCGAGGTGTGCGGGCAACTGGTCGACGAAGACCTTGCGGGCCTGTTCCTCGTCGGCGATGTACGTGGTGTGGCCGTCGCCCTTGTTGGTGAGCTGCTCCATCAGCGCGTCGCCGTAGTCGCTGCCGACGCCGACCCCGAAGAGGGTGATGCCGTAGTCGCGGCGGGCGGAGCCGATGCGTTCCAGGATGGCTTCGGCGTCGGTCTCGCCGGTGTTGGCGAGAGCGTCGGAGAGCAGGACGACCCGGTTGTTGGCGCCCTCGACGCGGCCGTCGACCGCCTCTTCGTAGCCGCGGCGGATGCCGGCTTCCACATTGGTGGAGTCGGTGGCCTCCATGGAGTCGACCCGGTCGCGGATCCTGCCGCGGTGGCCTTGCAGCCGGGTCATCGGCAGCAGGGTCTTCGCCTCGTCGCTGAAGGTGACCAGGGAGACCGAGTCGTCGTCGCGGAGTTCGTCGGTGAGGATGTCCAGGGACTTCTTCACCAGATCGAGGCGGCCCGTCTCGGCCATCGATCCGGAGATGTCGACGACGAAGGTGAGCGCGGCGGGCGGGCGTTCGTCACGGGCGGGAGCGGCCCGGGTGGCCAGCCCCACCCGCACCAGCGACCAGTCGTCGCCCTTCGCCCCGGCGCGGGCCCCGTCGACGTTCACGGTGAAGCCGTTGCCGTCCGGGCGCCGGTAGCCCTGGCGGAAGCTGTTGACGAACTCCTCGGGCCGCACGGTGGACGGATCCGGCAGGCCGCCGTCGCCGAGGGTACGGCGGGCGTAGCCGTACGAGGCGGTGTCGACGTCCAGGGCGAAGGTGGAGAGGTAGTCGGGCGGTGCGGACTCCCGCAGCCCGTCCCGCTTCTTCGCCCCCTCGCTGTCGGCCGCGCCGCCCGACGCGGCGGGCGCGGGGGCCGGGAGCGGGCCGTCGCGCCGGCCGTCGGCGGAGGTCTTGTTCCCGGCCGGCGTCCCGGAGCAGCCGGTGAGCAGCACCCCGCCCGCCAGCAGCACACCGAGTGCCCCCTGCCATGTCCGCGCGTACTTCTTCGTGTACTCGCCTGTCCGGCGTTCCATCGCCTGCCCCCAACGTCGTCGTGCCAGCACTTGCGAATGTGACGTGCGAGGCGGCGCCGGGGAGCAGACGAAGACGTTGCGGAAGCATCTCGATGCGGCAACGGAGGGCGGGAAAGCGGCGGAGCGTCAAGCTCAGGACACGATGTCCTTACGACTGAACCCGCGGAAGGCGAAGGCGAAAAGGATCAGGGCATACGTCACCGAGATCGCCGCGCCCTTGACCATGCCGCCCCATTCGATGCCGGGCTGGAGCGCGTCCGCCCAGGCGAACTGCCAGTGCGCGGGCAGGAATTCGCGCCAGGAGCCGAGCGCGGTGACGGCGTCCAGGACGTTGCCGACGATGGTCAGCCCGACCGCACCGCCGACCGCGCCCAGCGGGGCGTCGGTCTTCGTGGACAGCCAGAACGCCAGCCCGGCGGTGACCAGTTGGGACACGAAGACGAACGCGACGACGAGTGCGAGCCGCGGGACGGCCGCCGACGCGGCGAGCGCTCCCCCGGTGGGCAGTTCGAGTGGCCCCCAGCCGTACGCGACGGCTCCCGCGGCCAGTGCGACGAGCGGCAGCAGCACCATCGCGGCCAGGCTGAAGCCGAGCGCCACGACGAGCTTGCTCCACAGCAGCCTGGCCCGTGGCACCGGCGCCGCCAGCAGATAGCGCAGCGAGGACCAGCTCGCCTCTGAGGCGACGGTGTCCCCGCAGAACAGCGCGACCGGGACCACCAGCAGGAACCCGGCGGAGACGAAGAGGCAGGTCGCGGCGAAGTTCGCGGCGGACGCGGTCGCGGTGTCCATCAGGGTGATCCGGTCGCTGCCGCCGCCCCGCGAGTCCGGGGTGCCGCCGATCGCGAACGCGATGATCAGGACGAACGGCAGCACCGCCAGCACCCCGCCCATGAGCAGGGTGCGGCGCCGGCGCAGCTGGCGCACCGCCTCGACGCGCAGCGGCAGGGTGCGCCGGGCCCGGTAGCCGGGGGCTTCGGCGCTCCCGGCGAGATCGACTGCGGCACTCATGCGGAGCCTCCGGAGATCAGGGTGAGGAACGCGTCCTCCAGGCGGCGGTGCGGTCCGACACCGGTCAACGGCACGTCCAGCCTGACGAGTTCGGAGATCAGACCGGCCGGGGTGGCGCCGTCGAGCCGGACCAGCAGGCCGAGGCCGTCGTCGGTGCGGGCCGCCGAGCCGATCCCCGCCAGTGCGGCGATCTTCTCCACGAGCGGTTCGGCGACCTCCTGCGCGGTGGTGACGAGCAGCATGTCGCCGGAGCCGGTGATCTCGGCGACCGGGCCCGCCTGGACGAGCCGGCCGCGGTCCATGACCACCAGGTGGGTGCAGGACTGCTCGACCTCGGAGAGCAGATGGCTGGAGACGATGACGGTCCGGCCCCCGGCCGCGTATCGGATCATCACGTCACGCATCTCGCGGATCTGGGGCGGGTCGAGGCCGTTGGTCGGTTCGTCGAGGATGAGCAGGTCCGGCAGGCCGAGCATGGCCTGGGCGATGGCGAGCCGCTGCCGCATGCCCTGCGAGTACGTACGGACGGCGCGGGCCAGGGCGTCGCCGAGCCCGGCGATCTCCAGGGCCTCCTCCAGGTACGCGTCCTCGGCGGGGCGCCCGGTGGCCTGCCAGTACAGCTCCAGGTTGGCGCGCCCGGACAGGTGCGGCAGGAATCCGGCACCCTCGACGAACGAGCCGACCCGCGACAGTACGGTCGCGCCCGGCCGGATGGCCTGCCCGAAGACGCGGATCTCGCCGTCGTCGGGGGTGATGAGCCCCATCAGCATCCGCAGGGTCGTGGTCTTGCCCGCGCCGTTGGGCCCGAGGAGGCCGAGCACCTGCCCCTTCTCGACCCGGAAGGAGAGTTCCTTCACGGCATACCGGTCGGTGGACTTGCCGTACTTCTTGGCCAGGCCGGTGATCTGAAGGGGTACGTCGGCGAGCGCCGGGTCGGGTGCGGGCGTGGCGGTGCGGCGGCGGGCGGTGAGCAGCAGCAGGGCGGCGATCACCACGGCGGCGGCCGGGAGCCCCCAGGTCCACCAGGGCATGGTGGCGGGCGCGGTCCTCAGGGCGGCGGCGGTGGGGACGGTCAGCGGTCCGGCGGGGGTCACGGTGTACGTCGTCGGCTCGGCCGGTGAGGCGTAGCCGAGGTCGGTGGCGGAGAGGACGAGGCGGAGCCGGTGCCCCGCGTCGAACCGGTGATCGATGGCGGGGAGGGTCAGCCGGACCGGCTTGCCCTGCTGGTCCGGGGTGATGCGGAAGGGGGCGACCAGCTGGGAGGGCAGCAGCTGCTGCTTGCCGTCCGGGGACACGTCGTACACCTTGCCGAACAGCACCGCGTCGCCCCGCTTCGCCCCGACGGCGACCCGGACGGCCGGTGAGCCGGTGATGTTCAGCGGCTCGTCCAGCGGGGCCGAGTCGAAGCGGGCGTACTGTCCGGGGAAGTCGACCGAGAGCCCGACGCCGAGGGACGAGAGCTGGGCGAGGCCGCCGCCGACTCCGGGAACGGCGGAGATGGCGGGCGGGCCCGCCCCGGCGGGGTTGCGGAACGTCTGGGTGCGACGGCCCAGTTCGATGTCCTGCGTGCCGTTGTCCAGCCCGGGGTAGGTGTCGCTGCTCGCCCCGCGTACCAGGGTGGCTCCGTCGGTGGAGTCGATGCCTCCGGTGCGGGTGACGCGGAAGCCGGGCCCGGTGTCGGCGCCCTTGTCGTCCTTGAGATGGCGGTCGAACCAGTCGCCGATCCGCCGTTGGACCCGGTCGGTCTCCGGGTTGCCGCCGTCGTGCCCGCCGGCGATCCAGTCGACGGCGACCGGTGCGCCGTTGCCGCTGATGGCCTTGGCCATGGCGTCGGCCTGGCCGAGCGGGAAGAGGGAGTCGGACTGCCCCTGCACGATGAGCGCGGGCACCTCGATGCGGTCGGCGACGGCGCTCGGTGACCGTTCGGTCAGCAGCGCACGCGCGGCGGCGTCCGGCTCTCCGCTGACGGCGACCCGTTCGTACATCTCGCAGAGCCGCTTCTCGAACTTCTGGCAGCCGCCGCCGGTGGTGACGAAGATTCCGGCCCAGAGCTTCTTGAACACCGCGTCGGGGAACAGGGCGTCGGCGAGGTTCCAGTACGTGATCTGCGGTGCGACGGCGTCGACGCGCTTGTCGTACCCGGCGGCGAGGAGCGAGACGGCCCCGCCGTAGGAGGCCCCGGTGATCCCGACGCGGGGGTCGCCCTCGGCGTCGAGTCGCACCTCGGGCCGGTCCGCGAGCCAGTCGATCAGCCGGGACACGTCCTTGACCTCGCGGTCGGGGTCGTTGAGCCCGATGTCGCCGCCCGACTTCCCGAACCCCCGGGCGGACCAGGTCAGCACGGCGTAGCCGGCACGGGCCAACTGCTCGGCCTGCGCCCGCACATCGTCCTTGCTGCCGCCGAAACCGTGCCCGATCAGCACGGCGGGCCGGCGCCCGGTGTCACCGGCGGTGAAGTACGAGGTGTCGATGGACACCCCGTCGGCCTTCATCATCCGGTCCTGGCGGTGCACGGCGGGCCCGCCGTCGTCGGCCACGGCGTTCCAGGTGCCCGCACCGGCCAGCACGGCGAGCGCCGCCAGGCCGGCGGCCCACCGGCCGCGTCGGCGGGGCAGCAGGCGCCGCCACCGGGGCGTACGCACAAGAGGGGTCTCCATGGTTGTCGACCCTAAGCGGAGCACCGCCGCGCGTGGGCAGCCCCCGGGGCGAACTCTCCGGCCTCCTTGCGGCGTACGACGCTCCCCCGCCGTACTCCGTACGCGGTATGCCGGGCGGTTCGCGCGCGAAGGGCCGTCGGATGCGGGGCACCCGGGGCGCCGGGTGGCTCACATGGTGTTGACGATGAGGCCGATGTGGGTGAAGTAGTTGAGCCCGCCGAAGAGCAGGAACGCCAGACCGGCCAGTCCCCAGACGACCCCGGTCACCGGAGCCATCCAGCTCGACGGCCGGCGCAGCACGAACGGGAACAGCAGCGCGCCGATGCCCACCAGGACGTACAGCCCGGACATGAAGCTCGCCTCCAGGATCGGCCACCGCGCGAACTCCCCGGAGATGGGTTCCTCGGGCGGTGCGGCGAAGAGGGTGTACTTCCAGCCCGCGGCGGCGATTCCGAGGCAGGCGAGTCCGATCCCGAACACGAAGACCGAGATGGGCATGGCGACACGGGCCGACCGCACGATGCGGTCCGCGCTGTTGAGTTCCGCCCCGCGCCTCCAGAGGTAGACGGACGCGGCGAGGAGGAAGACGCCGAAGGCGAGCGCCGGTTCACCGAAGATGATGTTGTCGAACGGGAAGCCCTGGCCGGCGAGCGGCCAGGTCAGGGTCATGTGGAGGCCCGTGGTGACCAGGGTGAAGCCGAGGGCCCCGAACGCGAGGACCCAGCCTTCGGGGTTGATGGTGCGTCCGGGCGCGAGGAGCTGGCGCCCCAGCGCCACCACGAGCAGCAGCCCCGCGCCGGCGGCCACCGACATGATCGTGTTGTACGTCGGCATCCTGGCCCAGTCGATCTTCAGGCCGGATGCCGCCAGGGGGATGACATGGTGGATCATCCCGGGAGCGTATCGATGGATATGAACCTGATGCGGCATTTGCCCGCTGGCCCGAGTCGCAGGCACGTGTCACGTTCCCGCGGTCTCTCTCCCCCAGCCGTTCGGCCCGGCAGCGGGTCAGGCGGCCGCTGCCGGGAGCGGGGCGCCGCCCAGCGGGTACGGCGACTCGTGGGGCAGGAGCGCCGCCGCCTCGTCGAGCCTTCCGTCACGCACCAGTTGATGGATCTGCCGGGCGAGCGGGGTGACATCGCGGACCGACACCGTCCACTCGTCCGCGTACCGCCGGGACGCCTCGCCGGAGAGCCCGAGCTGGAGGGAGCGGTACGGCAGCCGGTCCAGGCGGAGGTCGCGCTCGGGGTCCCACTGGACGCGGGCCGGGGCGCGGCGCAGGTTGTGCTGCCAGGTGGCGCGGTCCGGGTGGACTCCCCTGACGTAGTGCGAGAGTTCGGCGTTCTCCAGGGCCCAGTCGAAGCCCTCGCGGACGATCTCGACGGCCAGGACGGTCTCCTGACCCTCCTTCACGGCCCAGCCGCAGCGGTACATCATCCACAGGAAGCTCGGCTTGATCCATGTCATGCGGTCGCGCTTCCAGACCTCGGGGAAACGCCCGTCACGGGCGGCGGGAAGGCCGATGGAGGGGGCGTACGCCTGGTACACGGTGACGGTGGTGTCCGTGTGCTGGGCGCGGATCTCGTACTGCGGCCTGGTCGGAGCGGTCATGGTCCCCATCAGAACACCGGTCCGCCGGGCGCGGCGAACGGTTTGCCGGCGCACCGGAGTCCGGGACTCCGCCGGGTGGTGAGCGGGTGTGTCACCGGCGGGGGCTGACATTCGTCATACGGAGCCCGGTACACGCGGCTCTGCCGGGCACCGGGCCCCGGCGGCCAGTCTGTACGTATCGAGAGCGGGGCCGCGAAGGCTCCCGCCGATACGGGAGGAACCCTTCATGACCAGCCCGGCCGCCACAGTCACCGCCCCTGTAGCAGACACTCCGGCCGCCACCGCTCCGCGCGCGCCGCGCAAGGCCCTGCTGGACAGCATGATGCCGCTGCTGGTGGATGTGGGGGTGCCGCTCGTCTCGTACTACGCGCTGAAGGCGGCGGGCCTGAGCACCTTCGCCGCGCTGGCCTGGAGCAGTGTGCTGCCGGCCGTGCGCACCGTGTGGGGCGTGGTGCGCGAGCGGCGGCTCAACGGGCTGGCGGCGCTGATGGTGACGGTCAATGCGGTCAGCCTGCTGACGAGCCTGCTGGTCGGGGACCCGCGGCTGATGCTCGCCAAGGACAGCGGGGTGAGCAGCGTCATCGGGCTCGTCATTCTGGTGTCCGCGCTGAAGGGGCAGCCGATGATGAGTGACGGGGTGCGGCCCATGCTGGTCAAGGGCGACGCGGCCAAGGACACCGCCTGGCAGCGGCTCTCGGCCCACTCGGCGGCGTTCCGGCGGGCGGAGATCCGGTTCTCGGCGGTGTGGGGTGCGGCGCTGCTGGGCGAGTGCGTGGTGCGGGCCGTGGGCGCGTACACGGTTCCGGTGGAGACGATGGTGTGGCTCGGCACGGTGATCATGGTGGCGACGATGGTGTTCGCGTTCATGGTCTCGGGGCGGGTGGGCGCGGTCCCGATGCAGCGGATGATCGCCGAGGAGGCGGAGAAGGCGGCGCGGAGCGCGCGCTGACCGGCCCGAGCTGCCCGCTCGATTACCCCTGAGGTAATTGAGCGGGCACCTGAGCGTTCCTACCGTTCCCGTACAGACATGCGTTCCCCTGTGCGGCCGCATGACAACGGAAGGAAGGCCTCATGATGTCGTCCCAGAACGCGAGTGCGGTCCGGTCGGCGGACACCGCCCGTCCCGACCGGCTGCTCCGGTTCGCCCTGGTCGCGGACGTGATCCTCACCGGGGCGAACGGCATCGGCTATCTCGTGCTCGCCACGGTCCTGGACTCGTTCCTCGGCGTGCCCCGCTCGGTGCTGTACCCGGTCGGAGTGTTCCTCACGGTGTACGCCCTGTGGGTGCTGGCCGTCTCCCGCCAGGAGAACATCGGCCGCGGCGCGGTCTCCGTCATCATCGCCCTGAACACGGCGTGGGCTGTGGCGGGTGTGGTGATGGTCGCGGTGGACGCGCTGACCGCCACGGGCGTCGGCGACTTCTGGATCGTGTTCCAGGGCCTGGCGGTGGCGGCGATGGCCACGCTCCAGTACGCGGGGCTGCGGCGGCTGTGAGGCGTACGGCGACGCCCCGTACGGATGCGGGGTGCATCCGTACGGGCCGTCGGGGCCGGGCCGCTGATCAGTGGTTGCGGGGGAAGCCCAGGTCCACGCCCGCCGGGGCGTCGGCCGGGTCCGGCCAGCGGGTGGTGACGACCTTGCCGCGGGTGTAGAAGTGCACGCCGTCGTTGCCGTAGATGTGGTGGTCGCCGAAGAGCGAGTCCTTCCAGCCGCCGAAGGAGTGGTAGCCCACCGGCACCGGGATCGGCACGTTGACGCCGACCATGCCGGCCTCGATCTCCAGCTGGAAGCGGCGGGCGGCGCCGCCGTCCCGGGTGAAGATCGCGGTGCCGTTGCCGAACGGCGAGGCGTTCATGAGGGCGACGCCCTCCTCGTACGTCTCGGTGCGCAGGACGCACAGGACCGGGCCGAAGATCTCGTCCTTGTACGCGTCCGAGTCGGTGGACACGTTGTCGAGGAGGGAGAGGCCGATCCAGTGGCCGTCCTCGAAGCCCTCGACGGTGAAGCCGGTGCCGTCCAGGACGACGTCGGCACCCTGGGCCGCGGCACCCGTGACGTAGGAGGCGACCTTGTCGCGGTGGGCGGCGGTGATCAGCGGGCCCATCTCGGAGGCCGGGTCGTTGCCGGGGCCGATCTTGATCTTCTCGGCGCGTTCCTTGATCTTCGCGACGAGCTCGTCGGCGATGGAGCCGACCGCGACGACCGCGGAGATCGCCATGCAGCGCTCACCGGCGGAGCCGTACGCGGCGGAGACGGCGGCGTCGGCCGCGGCGTCGAGGTCCGCGTCCGGCAGCACCAGCATGTGGTTCTTCGCGCCGCCGAGCGCCTGGACGCGCTTGCCGTTGGCGGAGGCGGTGGCGTGGATGTAGCGGGCGATCGGGGTGGAGCCCACGAAGGAGACCGCGGCGACGTCCGGGTGGTTCAGCAGCCCGTCGACGGCGACCTTGTCACCGTGCAGGACGTTCAGCACACCGTCCGGCAGACCGGCCTCGGCGGCCAGCTCGGCCAGCAGGTTGGCGGCCGACGGGTCCTTCTCGCTGGGCTTGAGCACAAAGGTGTTGCCGCAGGCGATGGCGAGCGGGAACATCCACATCGGCACCATGGCCGGGAAGTTGAACGGGGTGATGCCCGCGACGACGCCGAGCGACTGGCGGATCGAGGAGACGTCGACCCGGCTGGAGACCTGGGTGGACAGCTCGCCCTTGAGCTGGGTGGTGATGCCGCAGGCCAGCTCGACGATCTCCAGACCGCGGGCGACCTCGCCCAGCGCGTCCGAGTGCACCTTGCCGTGCTCGGCGGTGATCAGCGCGGCGATCTCGTCGCGGTGGGCGTCGAGCAGCGCCCGGTAGCGGAACAGGACCGCGGTGCGGGCGGCCAGCGAGGACGTGCCCCAGGTGGCGTAGGCGTCCTTGGCGGCGGCGACCGCGGCGTCGACCTCTTCGAGGGAGGCGAGCGCGACCTGGGTGGTGACGGCGCCGGTGGCCGGGTCGGTGACCGGGCCGTAGTTGCCCGACGCGCCCTCGACGGTCTTGCCACCGATCCAGTGGTTGACGGTCTTCATGACAGAACTCCTTCAGAGGTGGTGGCGTCGGTCGGCGACGTGGCGGTCGTACTCTTCCCGGGCTTTCACGGCCGACGGCCGGGCGGCCGTTTCGGCTACGGGAACATCCCACCACGCCTGTGCCGGAGGGGGGCCCGACACAGTGTCTGCCGTTTCGGTCTCGACGTAGACACAAGTGGGACGGTCCGCGGCGCGCGCCTCGGCGAGGGCTTCGCGCAGGTCACGTACGGTCTCGGCGCGCAGCACCCGCATGCCGAGCGAGCCGGCGTTGGCCGCGAGATCGACGGGGAGCGGGGGTCCGGTGAACGTGCCGTCCGCGGCGCGGTGCCGGTAGGCGGTGCCGAGGCGCTCGGCGCCGACCTGCTCGGAGAGCCCGCCGATGGACGCGTAGCCGTGGTTCTGGAGGACGACCAGTTTCACGGGGAGTTCCTGCTGGACGGCGGTGACGATCTCGGTGGGGTTCATCAGGTACGTGCCGTCGCCGACCAGGGCCCAGACGGGCCGGCCGGGGGCAGCGAGCTGGACGCCGATCGCGGCCGGGATCTCGTAGCCCATGCAGGAGTAGCCGTACTCCACGTGGTACTGCCGCGGGGAGCGGGCCCGCCAGAGCTTGTGCAGGTCGCCGGGGAGCGAACCGGCCGCGTTGATCAGGATGTCGTCCTCGGTGACGAGGGCGTCGAGGAGGCCGAGGACCTGGGCCTGGGTGGGCCGGGCGTGCGGGTCCTCGGCGGTGAACGCGGCGGTGACGCGCTGCTCCCACCGCTCCTTGGCGTCGGTGTACTCCGTCTCGTAGGCGGGGTCGACGCGGTGGTTGCGGGCGGCGAGCGCGGTGGTGAGGGCTTCGAGGGCGGCGCGGGCGTCGGCGACGAGCGGGAGTGCGCCGAGCTTGTGGGCGTCGAAGCCGGTGATGTTGACGTTGAGGAAGCGGACCGCCGGGTTCGAGAAGAGCGTGGCGGAGGCGGTGGTGAAGTCGGAGTAGCGGGTGCCGATACCGATGACCAGGTCGGCGGTGCGGGCCAGCTCGTCGGCGGTCGCGGTGCCGGTGTGGCCGATGCCGCCGACGTCGGCGGGGTGGTCGTGGCGCAGCGAGCCCTTGCCGGCCTGGGTGGAGGCGACGGGGATGCGGGTGGCGGCGGCGAACGCGGCGAGGGTCTCCTCGGCGGCGCTGTGGTGGACCCCGCCGCCCGCCACGATCAGCGGCCGGCGGGCGGTGCGCACCGCCCGGACCGCCCGGTCGAGTTCGTACGGATCGGGGGCGGGGCGACGTACGTACCAGACGCGCTCGGCGAAGAACTCCTCCGGCCAGTCGTACGCCTGGGCCTGCACGTCCTGCGGCAGCGCGAGCGTCACGGCGCCGGTCTCCGCCGGGTCGGTCAGGGTCCGCATGGCCTGGAGGGCGGCCGGGACCAGGGCCTCGGGGCGGGTGATCCGGTCGAAGTAGCGGGAGACGGGGCGCAGGCAGTCGTTGACGGAGACGTCGCCCGCGGCCGGGACCTCCAGCTGCTGGAGCACGGGGTCGGCGGGCCGGGTCGCGAAGGTGTCCCCGGGCAGGAGGAGGACGGGGAGGTGGTTGACGGTGGCGAGGGCGGCGCCGGTGACGAGGTTGGTGGCGCCGGGGCCGATGGAGGTGGTGACGGCGTGCGTGGAGAGCCGGCCCGACTGGCGGGCGTAGCCGACGGCGGCGTGCACCATGGCCTGTTCGTTGCGGCCCTGGAGGTAGGGCATCGCACGGCCGGACTCGACGAGGGCCTGGCCGATCCCGGCGACGTTGCCGTGGCCGAAGATGCCCCAGGTGGCACCGATCAGGCGCCGGCGCCGGCCGTCGCGCTCGGTGTGCTGGCGGGACAGGAAGGCCATCAGGGCCTGTGCCGTGGTGAGGTGACGGGTACTCATGGGCGTGCCTCCGTCCCGTAGAAGGGGAGTCTGGGGTCCACCGGCTGCGTGGGCCAGGTGTCGCGGATCCAGCTGTGGCCGGGGTGGTCGGTGATCAGCCACTCCCGCTGCTCCCCCGGGCCCGCCATCACATTGAGGTAGTAGAGGGTGCGGCCGGGCGAGGCGATGGAGGGGCCGTGCCAGCCGTCGGGGATCAGGACCGCGTCGCCGCCGCGGACCTCGGCGAGGACGTCCGTACCGCCGTCGCGGGACGGTGAGACCCGGTGGTAGCCGAGGCCGTCGTGCTCCACCTCGAAGTAGTAGATCTCCTCCAGCACGGACTCGGCGCCGGGGCGGTGCTCGTCGTGCTTGTGCGGCGGGTAGGACGACCAGTTGCCGCCGGGGGTGAGGACCTCGACGGCGATCAGCCGGTCGCATGCGAAGGTGTCGGCGGCGGCGAAGTTGTTGACCTGGCGGGAGCAGTTCCCGGAGCCGCGCAGCTCGACGGGTACCTCCGGCGCGGGACCGTAGCGAGCGGGGAGTCGTCGCTCGCACTTCGCTCCTGCCAGGGCGAAGCGGCCTCCAGCGCCGGAGGCGATCTGTACCCGGGCGTCACGCGGTACGTAGGCGAAGTCGGATACCCCGCTGAACACGCTTTCCCGGCCCAGCAGTTCAAAGATCTCACCTGAGGAGTGCACCGTACAGCCACCGGTCAACGGCAGTACGATCCACTCGCTTTCTCCGGTGCCGAACGTGTGGACTCCACCGGGTGCGAGCTCCAGGACGCGCAGGCTCGACCGGTCCCAGCCGGCCCGCTCCGGGTCGATGTCGAGGGTGTACGGGCCGCTCGCCGTACTCCCGGCCTTCAGGTGGTACCGCGATCCGTCGTCAGTCGTGGTCATGGACTCGGCTTCCTCTCTTCCGGCCCCGTCCCTCTCGGCTCCAGCAGCGAAACGGCCGTGTCGACGGCCGCGGCCACCTCTCCGTCGGCCGGGTAGAGCAGCGAACGCCCCACCACCAGGCCCTGGACGGTCGGCAGCCGCAGCGCCGTGCGCCATCTCTCGAACGCCCCGTCCAGGTCGTCGCCCACCTCCCCGCCCAGCAGCACCGCGGGCAGCGTCGACGCCTCCATCACCCGGGCCATGTCGTCGGGGTTCTCGGTGACGGGGACCTTGAGCCAGGTGTACGCGGACGTCCCGGCCAGCCCGGACGCGATGGCGATCGAGGTGGTGACCGCCTCCGCGCCGAGGTCGTTGCGGACCTGGCCGCCGGTGCGGCGGCAGAGGAACGGTTCGACGAAGACCGGCAGCCGGTGCGCGGCCATGGCGTCGATGGCGCGGGCGGTGGCATGCATGGTGTCGAGCGAGCCGGGGTCGTCGTAGTCGATGCGGAGCAGCAGTTTGCCCGCGTCGAAGCGGAGGCGGGCGAGGTCCTCGGGGCGGTGGCCGGTGAACCGGTCGTCGAGTTCGAAGGCCGCGCCCGCGAGTCCGCCGCGGTTCATCGATCCGATGACGACCTTGTTCTCCAGCGCACCGAGGAGCAGCAGGTCGTCGAGGATGTCGGCGGTGGCGAGCACCCCGTCGACGCCGGGGCGGGAGAGGGCCAGCCGGAGCCGTTCCAGCAGATCGAACCGGTTGGCCATGGCCAGCGCGCGGTCGCCCACGGCGAGGGAGCCACGGGCCGGATGGTCCGCCGCGATGATCATCAGCCGGCCGCCGCGGCCGACCAGGGGACGTCTGCGGCGGCGCGCGGCGGCTTCGGCGACGGCCTCGGGATGGCGCATGCGCAACTGGACGAGTTCAGAGACGGAGGAGGCCGGGGGCGTCATGGGGTGGCTCCGGTGGGGCGGGAGGTGACGGCGCCTTCGGTCAGGGCCGCTTCGACTTCGTACGGGAACGGCATGGCGGACGAGCAGGCGAGCCGGGAGGCGACGATGGCCCCCGCGGCATTGGCGTACCGCATGATGCGCCCGGTCTCCCAGCCCGCGAGGAGCCCGTGGCAGAGCGCCCCGCCGAAGGCGTCGCCGGCGCCGAGGCCGTTGACCACCTCGACGGGCAGCGGCGGCACTTCGGCCACCGTGCCGTCGCGGTGGACGGCGAGCACGCCCTCGGGTCCCTGTTTGACGACGGCGAGTTCGGCGCCCGCGCCGATCAGGGCGCGGGCGGCCGCGTGCGGTTCGCGCTCACCGGTCGCGATCTCGCACTCGTCGAGGTTGCCGACGGCGACGGTGGCGAGGGCGAGGGCCTCGCGGTAGCGGACGGCGGGGGCGCTCTCCGACGCGTCCTGCGTGGTGTCCCAGAACATCGGGCGCCAGTCGAGGTCGAAGACGGTGATGCCGCAGCGGTCGCGGGCGCGCAGTGCGGCGAGGGTCGCGGTCCGGCTCGGTTCGGCGCACAGCCCGGTGCCGGTCATCCAGAAGACCCGGGCGGACCGGATCGCTCCGAGGTCCAGTTCCGAGGTGTGGATCTCCAGGTCGGGGGCCTTGGGCTGCCGGTAGAAGTAGAGGGGGAAGTCGTCGGGCGGGAAGATCTCGCAGAAGGTGACCGGTGTCGGATACGCGTCGACGGGCGTCACCCACCGGTCGTCCACCCCGAACTCCCGCAGCTGGTGGTGGAGATACTCCCCGAAGGCGTCCCGGCCCGTCCGCGTCACCACCGCCGTCCGCCGCCCGAGCCGGGCCGCGGCGACGGCGACATTGGACGGCGATCCGCCGAGGAACTTCCCGAAGGTGTCGACCCGGGCGAGTGGCAGACCGGTCTGCAGGGGGTAGAGATCCACACCGATGCGGCCCATGGTGATGACGTCGTACCGCTCAGGCATGACCATCCCTTCGACCGGCGTCCGGGGTGACTGCCCCAGGTCCAGCATCCTTCGTCCGGAACATGCCGGGCTCGCGTGCCCCGGCACCGGACCCCGCTCCCTGATCCGGCCTGATCCGGCCTGATCCGGACGAAGGACGCTAGCCCTCCCCCGGAACCCTGTCAATCCTTTGTCCGGACATACGGACGAATGATTGACACCCGCTCCCCCGGCCGGAAGTCTGGACGTCATGACCTCCTCCGCAGGGGCCCCGGCCCGTATCCGTATCGGTTCGGCACCCGACTCGTGGGGGGTGTGGTTCCCCGACGATCCGCTCCAAGTGCCCTGGCAGCGCTTCCTCGACGAGGTCTCCGCGGCGGGTTACGAGTGGATCGAGCTCGGCCCGTACGGCTATCTCCCGACCGACCCGGCCCGCCTCGCCGACGAGACCCGCAGCCGCGGGCTCTCGGTCTCGGCCGGAACCGTTTTCACCGGATTGCACCATGGACCGGACGTCTGGGACCGGACCTGGGCGCATGTCGCCGGCATCGCGGCACTCACCCGGGCGATGGGCGCCGGGCACCTGGTGGTCATCCCCTCGTTCTGGCGCGACGACAGGACGGGCGAGGTGCTGGAGGACCGCGATCTCACAGCCGGGCAGTGGCGCCACCTGACCACCCAGACGGAGCGGCTGGGCCGCGAGGTGCGGGACCGCTTCGGGCTGCGCGTCGTCGTCCATCCGCATGCCGACACCCATATCGACACCGAGGAGAACGTGAGCCGCTTCCTCGACGCCACCGATCCCGGCCTCGTCTCGCTCTGCCTCGACACCGGGCACTACGCGTACTGCGGCGGCGACAGCGTCAAGCTGATCGAGACCTACGGCGAACGGATCGGCTATCTGCACCTCAAGCAGGTCGACCCGGAGGTCCTGGCCCAAGTCGTGGCGGACGAGGTGCCGTTCGGCCCGGCCGTGGCGCGCGGGGTGATGTGCGAACCGCCGGGCGGGGTGCCCGCGCTGGAGCCCGTGCTGGCCGCCGCCCGCGCGCTGGACGTCGATCTGTTCGCCATCGTCGAGCAGGACATGTACCCGTGCCCGCCCGACAGGCCCCTCCCCATCGCCCGCCGCACCCGGGAGTTCCTCCGCTCGTGCGGGGGTCCGGCGCGCCCGGACACGCCGAACGGCCCGGAGAAGTGACTTGCAGCGCCTCCAGGCGGACCACCCGCCGCTCGTACCGGACGACCGCGTCACCCCGGCCACCCGGCCGGCGCTCTGGCGCGCGGGGCCGAACCGCGTGACCCCGCCGCCCTTCCCGTAACCCGCCCTTCTTCCCGGTCCCGTACGGGCCGGGCACCTCGCACGGGGCACCCCTCGCCCGAATGCCGCACAGCACCACACCCCATAAGATTCGGACAAATTAGGAGATAGGATCCGCACCTGTCTCGGCGTCGCCGTGCTGCACTCGCCTGGGACTCGATGCACGGCATCGCGATCCGGCTGGTCGCCAGGATCACCGACACGGGCCTGAGCCGTGCGCTCTTCGCGCAGGGCTACATCCCGGCCCCCACCGACGAGCAGCAGCATCTGTTCACCTTCTTCTCGGTCGGCGGCATCGTCGTGATCACGCTCGTCGCGCCGGCCTGGCTGCGGTCGCCGGCCCGCAGCGCGCGGACCTCCGGGGCGGGCGACCGGCACGGCACTCGCATTTATACCCCCTAGGGGTATAGTGTGGAACGTGTCGGGGCGCACCGGGCTCCCCCGGGGCCCCCGACTCCGCAACCCTTTGTGCTCGTCGAAGAGGAGAACACCATGACCGCCGAGACCCAGCTCCCCCAGGCCACCGGCTCCTGCTGCTCGCCCAGCGGCTCCTGCCACGACGGTGCGGACGGCGGTGCGCAGGCGGGCGGCGTGACCACCGTCTACCAGGTGTCCGGCATGACCTGTGGACACTGCGAGGGTGCCGTCTCCGAGGAGATCTCCGGCATCGAGGGTGTCACCTCGGTGAAGGCGGTGGCCTCCACCGGCCAGGTGACCGTGATCTCCGCGGCCCCGCTGACCGACGAGGCCGTGCGCGCCGCGGTCGACGAGGCGGGCTACGAGCTCGTCGGCCGGGCCTGAACACCGTCGGGGCACGCCCCGATACGCCGGACGCACCCGCATCGCCCCCTTTGCCACCGGGCCGGACCGACCAGCAGATACTGGTGGGGAACGGCCCGGTCGGCATTTCAGGAGTTCGGACATGCACAGCGCAACAGAGGCCGGGACCCGGGCGGCGGAGGGTTCGACCGCTGAACTCGCGATCGGCGGGATGACCTGCGCCTCCTGCGCGGCCCGCGTCGAGAAGAAGCTCAACCGGATGGACGGCGTCACCGCCACCGTCAATTACGCCACCGAGAAGGCCAAGGTCGCCTTCGGCCCGGGGACGGGCCTCGCGGATCTGATCGCCACGGTCGAGAGGACCGGTTACACGGCGCAGCCCGTCCTCCGTCCCGAACCGCCCCCGCCCGCCCCGTCACCGGCCACGGCCGAGGCCCGGCCCGACGCCGAGGACGGCGACCCCGAAGAGCGGAGTGCCGCCCGGGCTCTCGCTTCGCTGCGGCAGCGCCTGATCGTCTCGGCCGTACTGGCCGTCCCCGTCGTCGTGCTCGCGATGGTCCCGGCCCTCCAGTTCGACTACTGGCAGTGGCTCTCGCTCGCCCTCGCCGCTCCCGTCGTCGTCTGGGGCGGGCTGCCCTTCCACCGCGCGACCTGGACCAATCTCCGGCACGGCGCGGCCACCATGGACACCCTGGTCTCGATCGGCACGCTGGCCGCCTTCGGCTGGTCCCTGTGGGCGCTCTTCCTCGGCGACGCGGGCATGACCGGGATGCGGCACGGCTTCGACCTCACCGTCTCGCGCGACGGTGCCTCTTCCACCATCTATCTGGAGGTCGCGGCCGGCGTCGTCACCTTCATCCTGCTGGGCCGCTATCTGGAGGCGAGGTCCAAGCGGAAGGCCGGTTCCGCCCTGCGCGCACTGATGCACCTGGGCGCGAAGGAGGTCTCCGTCCTGCGCGACGGTACGGAGGTACGCGTCCCCGTCGCCCGGCTCGCCGTGGGCGACCGCTTCGTCGTCCGCCCCGGCGAGAAGATCGCCACCGACGGCACCGTCGTCGAGGGCACCTCGGCCGTGGACGCCTCGATGCTCACCGGTGAGTCCGTGCCCGTGGAGGCCGGCGTCGGAGACTTCGTCACCGGGGCCACCGTGAACACCTCCGGCCGGCTCGTCGTCGAGGCCACCCGGGTCGGTGCCGACACCCAGCTGGCCCGGATGGCGAAGCTGGTCGAGGACGCGCAGAGCGGCAAGGCGGAGGTGCAGCGCCTCGCGGACCGGATCTCCGCGGTCTTCGTTCCCGTGGTGCTGGTGATCGCGCTCGTCACCCTGTTCGTGTGGCTGCTCGTCACGGACGACGTGACCGCCGCGTTCACCGCCGCCGTGGCCGTACTGATCATCGCCTGCCCCTGCGCCCTGGGCCTCGCCACCCCCACCGCCCTCATGGTCGGCACC
>NZ_FPJO01000083.1 GCF_900119365.1 Streptomyces atratus | reverse complement strand
CCGAAGTTCCCGATCGTCTCCAACCTCAGCGGTGAACTCGCCGGTGAGGAGCTGCTGTCGGCCGACTACTGGGTGGACCACGTCCGCCAGGCGGTCCGCTTCCTCGACGGAATGCGTCATTCGGAGTCCCAGGGCGTCACGACGTACCTGGAGCTCGGACCCGGCGGGGTGCTGTCTGCCATGGGCCAGGACTGCGTCACCGACGACGAGGCCGGCTTCGTACCCGCCCTGCGCAAGGACCGCACCGAGCCCGAGGCCCTGACCACCGCCCTCGCCGAACTCCACCTCCGGGGCACCCGCGTCGACTGGACGGCGTACTACGCGAACACCGGTGCCCAGCGCGTCGACCTGCCCACCTATGCCTTCCAGCGGCAGCGCTTCTGGCTCAACGCCTCTTCCGCGTCCCGCAAGGCCGCCGACGGCCCCACCATGGACTCCGCGTTCTGGGACGCCGTGGCCCAGGGCGACGTGGAAGCACTCGCGCAGGCCCTCGCCGTCGGTCCGGACGCGCCCTTCAGCGAGGTGCTTCCGGCGCTCTCCGACTGGCGGCGCCGCCGCCATGCGTCCGACACCGTGGACTCATGGCGGTACCGCACCACCTGGCAGCGCATCCCCGGCTCCGCCTCCGCCGTCCCGGCGCTGCCCGGTACCTCTCTGCTCGTCGTACCGGAGCACGCGGCGAGCGAACCACTCGCCGACGCCTGTCGGCTCGCCCTCGGCACCGACCGGACCATCATCCTCCGGTTGCCGGCCGGGCTCGCCCGTGAGGCAATCGCGCAGCAGCTCCGCGACGTGCTCGCCGACCAGCCGCCGACCGGGATCGCCCGCGTACTCTCCCTGCTCCCGCTCGACGAAGGCGACCACCCACAGGTCCCCGGCGTCCCCGCAGGCATCGCCGCTTCCCTGGTCCTCGTCCAGGCACTCGACGACACGGGCCTCGACGCGCCCCTGTGGACCGCCACCCGCGGCGCCGTGGCGGCCCGGCCCGCCGAACCCGTCACCAGCGCCGTCCAGGCCATGGCCTGGGGATTCGGCGGGGTCTTCGGCACCGAATACCCGCAGCGCTGGGGCGGACTCGTCGACCTGCCCGAGGAGCTCGACCGACGTGGCGGCGCACACCTGCGCCGAGTCCTGGCCCGCACCGAGGACGAGGACCACGTCGCGATCCGCGCCACCGGCGCCTTCGCCCGCCGACTCGTCCGCGCCCCGCTCGACAACGCACCCGCCGAGCGGCAGTGGAACCCGAGCGGCACCGTCCTGGTCACCGGCGGCACCGGAGCCCTCGGCGGACACGTAGCGCGCTGGCTGGCCCGTAACGGTGCCGAGCAGCTCGTCCTCACCAGCCGCCGAGGGGCGGACGCGCCAGGCGCCGATGCCCTCGTCGCCGAACTCGAAGCCACGGGCTGCCGGGTGCGGATCGTCGCCTGCGAGGTCGACGACCGCGCCGCCGTCGCCGAACTCCTCGCGTCCATACCGGCCGACACCCCGCTCACCGCCGTCGTGCACGCGGCGGCGGCACTCGACGACGGCCTCATCGACTCGCTGACCACGGACCGGATCGGGTACGCGCTGCGCGCCAAGGTCCACGGCGCGCGCAACCTGCATGAGCTCACCCGCGACCTCGACCTGTCCGCGTTCGTACTCTTCTCCTCCCTCAGCGGCACCGTCGGCGCCCCCGGCCAGGGAAATTACGCCCCGGGCAACGCATTCCTCGACGCATTCGCCCAGCAACGCCGTTCCCTCGGCCTGCCCGCCACGTCCATCGCCTGGGGCCGCTGGGCCGGCGCCGGACTGGCGGAGGGGGACGCGGAAGCGCGCTTCGAGCGGATCGGCGCCGGAGCCATGGCCCCCGAGACCGCCCTGACCGCGCTGAAGCAGGCGCTGGAACACGACGAGACCTGCGTCGTCGTCGCGGACATCCAGTGGGAGCGCATGGTCGCGCACACCGCGACCCGTCGCCCGAGCCCGCTGATCCGCGATCTCCCCGACTTCGCCGACCGGCCCATTGCAGGTGAGGCGGACCGCGCGTCCGCTGCCTCCGTTCCCACCTCGCGGATCGCTCACCTGTTGTCCCTCGCCGAGCCCGAGCGGGTCCGCGCCGCTCTGGATCTCGTACGAGGCGAAACCGCGACCGTCCTCGGTCACACCGACATGGGCAAGGTCCCGAGCGACCGCAGCTTCCAGGATCTCGGCTTCAACTCCATGAGCGCCGTGGACCTGCGCAACAACCTGGGCGTCGTCACCGGGATGGCGCTGCCCACGACCCTCGTCTTCGACTACCCCACTCCGGCCGTCCTCGCGGCCCATCTCCTAGCTGAACTGAGCGGCTCCGAAACCGAGACCCGACCCACCGCGACCACGGCGGACGGCAGCATCGGAGACGACGAGAAGATCGCGATCGTCGGCATGAGCTGCCGGTTCCCCGGAGGTGTCGGCTCCCCCGAGGACCTGTGGCGCATGCTCGCCGACGGTGCCGACGGCATCACCGCCTTCCCCACCGACCGGGGCTGGGACCTCGACGCGCTCTACGACCCGGAACGGCGAAGGCCCCACACCTCGTACGTCGGCCAGGGCGGATTCCTCCTCGACGCCGCCCGGTTCGACCCGGCCCTGTTCGGGATCTCGCCGCGCGAGGCCCTGGCGATGGACCCGCAGCAGCGGCTGATGCTGGAGATCGCCTGGGAGGTCTTCGAACGCTCGGGCATCGACCCGACCTCGCTCAGGGGCAGCCGTACCGGCGTGTTCGTCGGCACCAACGGCCAGGACTACGGCGACCTCGTCCAGAACGCCGACGACGCGCTTGCTGGGCACGGAGTCACCGGAAGCCTCGCCAGTGTGCTGTCGGGCCGGGTGTCCTACGCCTTCGGTCTGGAGGGCCCGGCGGTGACGGTCGACACGGCCTGCTCGTCCTCACTGGTCGCCCTGCACTGGGCGATCCAGGCGCTGCGGGCGGGGGAGTGCGACCTGGCGCTCGCGGGCGGCGTGACCGTCATGTCCACCCCGGCCGGTTTCGTGGAGTTCAGCCGCCAGAACGGCCTGGCCGCCGACGGCCGGGTGAAGGCGTTCTCGGACGATGCGGACGGCACCGGCTGGGGCGAGGGCGTGGGCGTTCTGCTCGTCGAGCGCCTCTCCGAGGCGCGGCGCAAGGGCCATCAGGTGTTGGCGGTGGTGTCGGGTTCGGCCGTGAATCAGGACGGTGCGTCGAACGGTCTGACGGCTCCGAA
>NZ_FPJO01000069.1 GCF_900119365.1 Streptomyces atratus | reverse complement strand
GCCGAGGCCGTGGTGCTGGTGATGGACAACCTCAACACCCACGGCATCGCCTCACTTTACGAGGCATTCGACCCAGAAGAGGCCTTCGCCCTGGCCCAACGCCTCGAAATCCACCACACACCCAAACACGGGTCATGGCTCAACATCGCCGAGATCGAACTCTCCGCACTGACCCGGCAATGCCTCGACCGCCGGATCGGCAATCTCGACATCCTCAACACCGAACTCTCAGCCTGGCAGAACGCCACCAACACCGACCAACGTCAGGTGGACTGGCACTTCACCACCCACGACGCACGCATCAAACTCCGCCACCTCTATCCAAAAAAATAGCTGCGACGGTCTACTAGCATCCTGAGGCGTCCTCGCATGGCTAGTCCACCGCCGGAACCGGAACGGCCTTGCCGGCGGCGGGCCAGCATGCGCTTCTTTCGTTGCTCCAGTGTCGGAGCGACCCACTCGTGCCATCCCACCGGCGGCTTCCACCGCTGCATGTGCTCGCGTTCATCGACCCCGCACCAACGGCAACCGCTGGGCGCAGGTATCCGCAGGTCAGACCCCTCAGTGGACATTGCCACTCCTTCCCCTGACCACATTCTGCCCGTCACCACTGACATCACTCCGTGGCCCGATCGCCCTGCCGGAACTAGGAATCGTGACGGACGCGCGGATGCTGAATCTCAACTCTCCGGCAAATCTCCAATGGTCGCTATCGCAGGATCGTCCGATTGGTCATCTGGCCGGGAGCCCTGCATTTCCTGGCGTGCTAATCAGCGAAGCCGTTGTTTGCCTGCTGTTGCCATGAGTATCGGGCGCGTCCCTGATGCCGTCCCGGGTGGTGGCCTGCCTCACCGGCTCCGGCAGCCTCACCGCGCTGGCCGGGCAGCAGCCGACGTCATTGACCACCCCACAAGCTCAAAACGGCGCCGCTGAGAACAGCACACGGAAGCCGAAAGATGCCGGTGGAGAAGATTTAGCAGATGCGCTTCGTCACTGTCATCGCAATGCCGGATCCCGTCAGCGGGCTGCAGATGCCGTGAGAGACCTGGAGCATGTCCGACGACAGAACTGGTACACGGCACGCGCAGACGGTGCGTGCCGTCGAGGTCGGCCGGGTGGCTGCGGTGCAGCGGCTGTTCGGCTTGGAGGCCCGGGGCGAGCTGGCGTCCGGCCATGTCCGGCTGGTGGCACAGGCCTTGGGGAAGTCGGAGCGGACGGTATGGCGGTGGCTCGCCGCGGCCCGGGCGGAGGGCTGTCTGGACCGGATGCCGGCCGGGCGGTTCACGGTGACGGCTGAGGTCCGGAAGCTGCTGGCTTTGTGGGGCGGAAATGCCTCCCGGGTCCATGCCGAACTCGTCGAGCGTGCCCGCAAGGATCCCGGGCGGCCCGAGGTTCCCTCGCTGGCGACACTGCACCGGGCCATCCGCCGGGACCTGACGGCCGGTGAGCGGGCCGGGCTCAGGCAGGGCGAGAAGGCGCGGCGGGCGCATGACGTGTTCGCCAAGCGTCCGCCCACTCACCGCAACGTGGTCTGGGAGGGCGATCACAAGCGGGTGCCGGTTCAGGTGGACGTCGAGGGCGAGCTGGTCTGTCCGTGGGTGACCTGGTTCATCGACTGCGCGACCAAGGTGATCGTCGGTGTGGCCGTCACCCCGCACGCACCGTCCAGGGACGCGGTCCTGGCCGCGTTGCGGTCCGCGATCGACCGGCGGGCGCCGTACGGGCCCGCGGGCGGGCTGCCCGCCGCGATCCGGGTGGACCGGGGCAAGGAGTTCCTGTGCCGCACGGTCACGGGCGCGATGGGGGCGTTCGCCGTCGTGGTCATCGACCTGCCCGCCTACACCCCGCATCTCAAGGGCACGGTCGAGGCACTCAACGACGTCGTCGATGAGATGCACTTCGTGCTCCTTCCCCGCTACACCCACCGGCCAAAACTCACCGGCGGGCGCCCGGCGGACCCCGATGCTCCCGCGCTCGTCTTCGCCTCTTTCGTCAGCGGCCTGCTGGAGTGGGTGCGGTGGTGGAACAGCGAGCACCGCCCCGATGCCCTGGGCGGCAGGACGCCGCTCCAGGCGTGGGCGGCCGATCCCACCCCTGTGGCTGATGTGCCGGCCGAGCAGCTCGCCGGTTTCGCCCTTGAGGACGACGGGCGGGAGCGCACCATCACCAGTCACGGCGTCCGCTGGCACCGCCGGGACTACATCGCCGACTGGATGGTGGGCCGTACCGGCACCCGCGTCGTGGTCCGCACCTGCCCCACCATGACGACCTCATCGAGGTCTTCGACACCACCGGGGCCCATCTGGGCAGCGCGTACCTGGCCGACGCCCAGCTCCCCCGCCGCAACGCGCCTGCCTGGGAAACTGCCCTCTCAGCCCCCAGGCATCCCAGACATTTAAGGGCCATACGGACTGCGGGCTCCCAGGTCGTTGGAGGGGAGCTGGGAGCCTAGGAGGTGACTATGAGTCACCTCCTAGGGTAGGTGGGAGCCGCGCGGCGCGGCACGGGCTGGATGATGCCGAGCGAACAGCCCCGCCGCGACGGCCTCTGGCTGGCCGACCCGTGGTCGGGCTTCGGCGGCGGTCTCCGCTGTGTTCGATGACCGAACTCGCCGGTCTACTGGGAGTACGTCGACGAGGGATGAACCCTGAGAGGACACCGCCACCGCGGGCATCAGCGTGCAGTCCACCGGTGGCGGCGACGCCGCCCGTGGAACCGCCCGGGGAACGTCGACGACCAAGTAGTGGGGCTGCGCGAGCCCCAGGAACATCAAGCCGCCGCTGGCGGACCAAGGAGCCACGATTTTGCGGTGCCCGGCCCAGGAGCAGGGGTGAGACATGCGTTGCGTTAACTGTGGACAAGAGACTGAGTATGAACACGCGCCCCCCATAGGGGGCTCACCGGAGATAGGGTTGGTACACGTCAGCAGCGGTATGATGGCCTGTTTCCCGGAGCGTGGTCCGGCAAGCCCGATTGTCAAAGCTCCGGTGCCACCGCACCTCCGCCGCCTTCTGGAGCAGGGACCGCGGTTGCCTCCGCCGCCACCACCCGGATTCCTGATCGAGGAGGACGAGCCCGGTTCGGGGGCGTGCAGTCCAACGGCACTGTGACGTCCGTGTCACGCGGGCTGCCCCAGCCGTCGGAGCCCTGTCCGACCCGGACCGTAGCCTGACCGCTGACCGCTGTCCGCACGACACAGGTGGTACCCCCCGTGGATCCCACGACCGCCCGCCACATCAGGTCCGCCACGGCCCTGCCGGCGGACGCGCTCGCTATATTGAACCAGGCTTCCTCCGCCGGTGACACCAGGGCGGCCCGGGTGCCCGCCTCGGAGCATTCCGCGATCGACCACGCCGTCGCATCGGCATTGCTCCTGCACGTCGATGAGCTGAACCAGTCCGCGAGGGCCTTCTCACACAGAGCAAGTCCGCCTGCGCCATCGCCGCACGGGCCGTGCACAAGCGCGGAAAACTGACTGAGGATCAGCATCGCGCGGTCCTTGACCCGTTTACCGCCGCCGGCGTCGCCGAGCTCGTGGAGTGCCCCCTCCTCGGGGTACATCGGGATGATCCGCGACGGCGCACTGTGCATGCTGGATCCTGAGCTGCCGACTGCCCGTAGCCTTCCTCCATGCAGGCAACTTTGATGATCTACGACGGCACGGCCGCGCCCGATGCAGACGTGCCACGTACCGGGGGTGTGCCGCTGGCCCCCGAGGGGTTCACCTGGCCGGTGTGCGGCGACTACTGCGGAGGGCCGATGCAGTTCTTCGCGCATCTGCCGGTCGAGTACGGCGTCCTGTCGGTGTTCGTGTGCCAGAACGATCCGGGCGCCTGCGACCTGTGGGACGCGACCTCCGGGGCGAATCGGGTCCTTCTTTTCCCGCCCGCGGGACTGGTACCGGTGGCCGTACCCGAGAAGGGCGTGACGCTGCTGCCCGCAGTGTCGGCGATCACGACCCGGGTCGTGACGCTCGAACCCGAGGAGGATGACGGCGACGATCTCCCGCCCGACGCATACGACCTCGCCCGTTCAGGGTGGAAGCGGGAGCCCGGCGAGCGGTTCGGGAAGCAACGCGAGGTGCTCGGATCGCTCGGCGGCAGCCCCTCCTACCTGGACGACGACCGGTTGCCCGGGTGCCCCTCCTGCTCCGGCACGACG
Source organism: Streptomyces atratus (assembly GCF_900119365.1). Lineage (GTDB taxonomy): Bacteria > Actinomycetota > Actinomycetes > Streptomycetales > Streptomycetaceae > Streptomyces > Streptomyces atratus_B. Next base: position 4,984 of record NZ_FPJO01000069.1, on the reverse strand, counting down.
GAATTCGCGGCACACTTGGAGGAGGGGATCGACCGGCGGACCGCGATGAACCTCGGCGGCCAGTTGGGCTACGTCTTCGTCTGCCGCCCCTGCTCCGAGGGCGCCTTCCTCACGGGCTGAGCGCGCCTGTGGCGGCAGGCCCCGCCGCCTACGCGGACGGGCCGCCCCCCGCTCTCCTCCTCCGCCACAGTCTCCTCCGGGGTGGCCGTGAGTGTTCGGTGCAATCCCTGATCCAGGAAGATTCATCGGTGTCCAGTGAGCACGTGACGGAGGCCGAGACCGCCGAGACACCTGAGCCGAAGCAGTCGGCGACGGTTGACGGTTGACGGTCAGTTGATCCACGAGTTGGTGGTGCGGGCTGCAGGCCGAGAACCTTCGGCTGACAGATGAGGGGGCATCCTTCAGCGGCTGACGAAGTGGCTGCCGCTGTCCGATCGGTGGTCGGGATCACCGACCACCTCGGCTCCGACAAGCACAATCCGTGTTCAGCGTCAAGGGGGCGGAGCGCGGGCAAGGGCGGCGGCGTCACCCTTGTGTGCCGCTGCCGTTGTTGTCGAACTTCTCGAGCGGCGTGCGGGCGCCGTCGCGGAACGCGTCGAGGCCCGTCTCGAAGTCGACCGCTGACCCCGCGAACAGCGCCGATTCGTCGGGTGCAACGTAGATCTTGCCTCCGCCGCGTACGGCGTGCACGAGGCAGACGCCGAGCCCGTCGGGCAGCTCGATGACGTTCAGCACCGGGTCGGTCCTGAGCTGAGCGAAGTGCGCTCTGCCCACCACTATGAGCCGGTCGACGCCCTCGGATGCCGCGTCGCTGCCGCCTGCGGCAGGTGGCAATGGTGCCGTGCGGTCCTCGACCGCCTCGACCGCGTAGCCGGAACGCTCGGCAGCGTCGAGGAATGCATGAAGATCGGATGCCTCGCGCAGGAGCGCTCCGAGCTCGCCCTCGCATTCGGCCACGTGGAACGTCGCGGTGGCGAACGGATGCGTGACCGGTGCAGCCCCTGGCAGCGGCGGCAGGGTTGAGGTGCTTACGAGCACCCCCGGTTCGCCCCTGAGTCCCATCACGAGCCGCTTGCCGTGCAAGAGGCGGTATGTGCGTACCGACCCGGTTGCATCACTCACGACGTCTGCTCCGTTTCCTATAATTGCCCGTAGGGCTCCGCGTATGCACCGCCGGGCAGTAGAACGGCCCGCTGCCCGCAACCGCGACGGCCTTGGCTCCGGCGGCGACCCCATCGACCAGGGCGTCGCTGCGCGGGTCGGCCGCATGGAGCGTAGCCCGAGTCCAGGCCGTTTCTTTCGGTTCAGGCCGTTTCCAGGCTTGATCCGAGACGGACGGCCGGGAGTCGGAGTGCGCAGGGAACCTCTCCGGGGGGTCGGGCGTCTGATCGGATGAGAAAGTGATCACAGAGCATACGGGGGTAGCGGGTATGGCGATCACACTGGCTGAGGAGATCATGCTGCTGTCCCTGGACGACGAGTCCGGATCGGCAAAACAGCGGCAAGCGGCCGGCTGGGCAGTGTCGGGGGGAATCCTGCTCGAACTGGTCCTGGCCGGGCGGGTTTCAGTTGCAGGTAAATACCTCGAACTGACAGATACGACTCCGACCGGGGATCAGCTACTCGACAGCCGGACGGCACTGATCGAGATCTGGCTGCGGGGTCGCAGCAAGCGCCGAGTGACGGAGTGGCTGACGAAGGAGCAGCCCAAGGCCGTCGCAGCGGCTCTCGAAAGCCTGTGCAAGCGCGGGGTGGTCGTAGAGGAGAAGCACAAGGCATTCGGCGTGTTCCCCATACGCCGCTACCCCGAGGCCGACGGCGCGATCGAGGGCGAACTGCGTGACCGGCTCCGGGCCGTCGTGCTTGACGGCGCCGAGCCTGACACACGGACAGCGGGCCTCATCGCGCTGATCCACTCCGCCAAGCTGCACGCTCTGGCCTTCCCTGACAGCCAGCGCAAGCTGGTTGCCGCGCGGATGGCGGAGGTCGCCACAGGGCAATGGGCAGCCGAGAGCGTCCGCGCCGCCATCCGCGACATGCAGGCGGCGATGGTCGCGGTCACCATGGTCACATTCGCTGCGGTCGGCAGCTAGTGTCCTGCGCCGGAGATTCGTTGGCAGAAACGGGCGAGTGAGTCGAGGATCTCTTCGGCTGTCTTGGTCCAGATGAACGGTGTTGGGTTTTCGTTCCATTCCTTGGCCCAGGCTCGGATGTCGGCTTCCAGGGAACGCACGCTTTTGTGTGCACCGCGGCGGATCTTCTGGTCGGCGAGGAAGCCGAACCACCTCTCCACCTGGTTGATCCAGGACGAACCGGTGGGGGTGAAGTGCAGGTGGAATCGGGGGTGTTTGGCCAGCCATGCCTTGATGGCCGGTGTCTTGTGGGTGCCGTAATTGTCGCAGATCAGGTGGACCTGGAGGTGCCCAGGAACCTCCTTTTCGATCTTGATGAGGAACTTCTTGAACTCCGCTGCCCGGTGCCGACGGTGCATTGCGGGCGCGGTCGAGCACCGCTAGCGACTCGTCCAGCTCGCCCAGCCACCTCAGGGTGCTGGCGTACTGGCACAGGCACCGGCGCAGGACGTCACCGTCGAGGTCGAGGGCGAGCGCCCGCTCGTAGTAGCTGCGGGCGGTCTCCTCCTGGCCCGCGGTGTCGTAGGCGCCACCTACCTCGTATATGAGGACTGGGTGACCAGGGTGTTCGGCAAGCAGTGCCTGGAAGTAGGCGATCGTCGGCGCCATGTTCGCCCGGTCGCGCTGGTCGTAGCCACGCTGGATCGCCTCGGCCAGTTCGGGCGTCACGTCGGTCGTCACTGCTGCGCCTCCATGCGTACGGGTCCGAAGATCGGCTCACCATAGTGCAGCCTCGTCCGCAGGCGCCTGCCTGTGGGCCGGCCCGGCGTTGGCAGCGTTGGCGTCTGTACTTGATGGAGCCATGTTCCTTGTCAGACGCGGATGCCTGCCTCGAGGGTGGGCTGCTGTCAGCTACCGATTATGACGAGCGACGCCCCGGTTTCCCGTGTCTGCCAGTCCGTCAACCGAGAGGACGCGGGAGCATCGACGTCGCTTACAAGTCGCTGCTCCATACAAGACGCTATGCACGTTCGACCGTACGCGGCGGTGCACGTTGGCCCGTACGCCGACACCGTGTCCCGTCACGGTGTGATGTGGCGGTAGCTGACGACATCGGATGCGGCGGCGAGTGGGGCGACGGTGACCGTACTGCCAGGGCGTGGGGCGTGGATGACCTTGCCGTGCCCGATGTAGAGCTGGACGTGCCCGCCGCCGTTGGCAATCACCAGGTCGCCGGGGACGAGCTGGGCGCGGGTCGTGGCCGTGCATGCCCGGACCAGACCCCACGTGGTGCGCGGGAGGCTCACTCCGGCCGCCTTCCATGCCCGCGTCACCAGACCTGAGCAGTCGTAACCGCGCGGGCCGGTCCCGCCCCATATGTAGGGCTTGCCCAACTGCGCCTGGGCGAAGGCGACAACGCGCCGCGGAGCGGACCGTGCAGGAGACTTCGCCGCCGACTTCGCCGATGCCGACGGCGCCTCATCCGTCGGCCGGTCCTTCCTCGTCTCGCCCACGGGTCCCGTTCCTGCGGGGACACGGAAGGTGTCTCCTGCGTAGATCAGTGTCGACGCGCCCAGAGCATTGAGCCGCTGCAGGGCCTTGACGGTGGTGCCGTGCCGGCCGGCCAGCGCGTAGAGCGTGTCACCGGGCCGCAGGACGACCTTCCTGGCCTCCACGCGCTTCGCCGCTCCCGTGCCGGAAGCGGCTGCTTCGGCAGGATGGGCGGGCTTGGGCGCGGGCCGTGTCGGCTCAGCGTGGGCAGGCTCCGGCGCGGGCCGCGTCGGCTCGACTTGGGAAGGCTCGGGCACGGGCTGCGTCGGTTCGACGTGGACAGGCTCGGGCACGGTCGGACCTTGCGGCGCCAGAGTGACCGCCGGCCGGGCGGCCGGGGACGAGGAACCCGTTGGACCATGCGCGGCAAGAAGTACTCCCGCCAGCCATGAGAGCGCGAACAGCACGAGCAGCACTCCCGCTGTCCGTCTCCACTGCGCGCTGATGCTCCCGCCGGTCCTCGGAGCCCGCGGCTTCCGGTGACGCGCTGCGGACGAGTGCTCCGGCACGTGCTGGGAGGGCCTGGGCAATGTCTGCTGTTCCACCACGACCTCCTTCGAGGGGCCGACGGATCAGCGGCCCGGAAGAAGGCTGTTCCGGCTCAACGGTTTCCCGCCAGATCGTGTGGCGGCCGGGACAGTCCGGGCCCGTCCGAGCCCGTCCGAGCTCCGGACATCACCCCTCGGATCCCGCGGCCGCAATCCACGGACACCCGCCGACGTGCGAGAAGGGACTGGCCGGCCACCGATCCCCAAGGCGCTCCCGCCCGCCCCACCCCACTGCGAGCCGAGGTCCGGAAGGATCCGGGCTGTGCATGCCCAGGGAGCACCGTGTTTTCGCACCCGCACTCGCCCTGCCCCTCTGGCGCAACGCCGCGCACGGGCGGCACCGGCTCCGCCCCAGAGGCGCTCTGCGGCGTCTCGAACCGGCGACAGCATCACCGTCAGTGCCCCTCGCAGGTGGCCCTCAGTCCGTGAGGAAGGCTCCCTCGCGACAAGGGCGGCAGACGAAGACGTAGCCCAGCTGACCGCCGAGTTTCATCGCGGTCTCCCGGGTTATCCCCTCCTCCAGGTGTGCCGCGAACTCCATCGTGCCGGTGCAGGAGGGACACACGGGCAGGCGGTCGTCCTCAAGGTAGGAGGGACTGCCTCCGAGCGACCCGAGCACTTCGCGCTGCTTCCCGAATCCTTCTTCGGGTTCCCACTTCCATCCCGAGCGGGCAAGGTCGTAGGCGCCATCGGTCCCTTCCTCGTCGCAGGCATCTTCGGGGTCGATCGTCACGACGTGGGTGCGGATGGCCGAGGTGGCGGGCAGCAGCGTCAATCCCGCCTCGGGTACGGCTACCGGCCGCAGTTCCTCCC
>NZ_FPJO01000032.1:73572-75772 GCF_900119365.1 Streptomyces atratus | reverse complement strand
CTTGGGGGATAGCGTGCCCACCAGCCCACCAGCCCACCAGCCCACCAGCCCACCAGCCCACCACTCACACAGCGTTTCTTATGCGGCAGCGATGGCACTGTGCAGCCAGTGGGAAGGCTACGGCACGCGGTTAGGAGGCTGCTCCCGGCGCTGAAGCAATGTGCGAGCTCCGAGATGCGGTCGGCCCAGGCCGTATATCATGGAACGGCGTCTTGTGAAGGTGACGCGGGCATCATGTCGTCTCCGATTCCGGAGCGGAAACATGGCCGTAGGCGAAGAGGGCGAGACAGGGCGCGTCCGGCGTCCGTCCAGCAAGAAGACCGTCAAGAAGACCGCCAGGAAAACCAGCACCGGACGGGCCGGCAGTCGCACGAGCGAAACGAAGCGTGCGGTCCGTCGGGTTTCGGCCCCGCGGGCCATGCGGTATGCGGCTGAGCAGCTCCAGGAGCTTCTGGGGCGAGCACCCGAGTCCGTCTCGGCGCTGAAGCCGACGGAGGGCGGCTGGCAGGCGGACGTGGAAGTCTTGGAGCTGGAGCGCATCCCCGGCACCACCAGCGTGATGGCGAGTTACCGGGTGACGCTGGACGAGGAAGGCGAACTTCAGGCGTACGAGCGCACCCGCCGCTACACCCGAGGCCAGATCGACCCGCGTGGCTAGGCCCGGAATACCACTGCTGCACCGCTCGCCGGATAAACGGAGACGGCCACGTCCGGAGCCAGGTGTGGGCTGCTGAGAGGAGGCACCGTGACTATGGTGCCGCAGAGCGGAGGAACCGTTTCCAGGGTCGGCGGAGGAGGGTCGGGGAACCTTTACGACATCCTCGAGCTGATTCTGGACCGCGGCCTGGTGATCGATGTCTTTGTACGTGTGTCCTTGGTGGGCATCGAGATCCTCAAGATCGATGCCCGCATCGTCGTGGCGAGCGTGGATACCTACTTGCGCTTCGCGGAGGCCTGCAACCGCCTCGACCTGGAGGAGGGCCGCAAGGCTCCGTCTCAGCTGACCGACCTGGTCGGCGAGGTGACCGAGGGCGGAGCGCATGGCAAGGCCAAGGGTGCTCTGAGCGGAGCCGCTGACGTGCTGACCGATGCCCTGAAGGGAGGACATGACGACGAGGAGGCCGAGCAGTCGGAGAAGAGGCGCAAGGAGCCCGAGGAGAGGCGGGAGCGGCCGCGGCGTCGGCCTGCCGCCCGACGCCGCGAGGAGTGAACCATGGCCGTATACGTGTATTCCATCGTCAGGACCACCCATCCGCAGCGCTTGGACGGCCTCCACGGGGTGGGGGACCCGCCTGCGCCCCTTCGCACGGTGGGCACCGAAATGCTGTCCGCGGTCGTCAGCGACGCGCCCGAGGAGCTGCGTCCCAAACGCCGAGACCTCGGCGCACACCAGGCAGTCCAGGAACAGCTGATGGCCGACGGCACTGTTCTGCCGCTGCAGTTCGGCTTCACCACCACGGACGACGACACGGTACGAGCGGTCCTGGAGAACGGCACGGATGAGTTCAGCGAACGCTTGCGGGCGCTGGAGGGCTGCGTGGAATACCACTTGAAGGCCGCCCAGGACGAGGATGCGCTGTTGCGCCAGATCCTTCGGGAGTCCGACGAGGCGCGCGAGCTCAACGAGGAGATCAGAAGCGGCCGCAGCAGCCCGGAACTGCCGCTCGCCCTTGGGGAGCTGGTCTCCCAAGAAGTGCAAGCCCGGCAGGATCGGCTCGCCGTCGGAGTCCTCGATGCGCTGCGCGGATTCGCGCGGGAAGAACGCTCGTCGCAGCCGACCGGGAACGACTTCTTGAATGTGTCCTTCCTTGTGGAGCGGGACAACGAGAAGAGCTTCCTCGGCGCGGAAGAGGACATCGCCAAGGAACTGGGTGAGGACTTCGACCTGCGGCTGGTCGGCCCGCTGCCCGCCTACAGCTTCGTCTAGGGAGTCCTCATGGGACTGCTGACTCAACTCGCGACTCTTCCGCTGGCGCCGGTGCGCGGCGTGGCCTGGGTCATGGAGCGTGTCGTCGAGGCCGCGGAGAACGAGTACTACGACCCGGCACCCGTCGAGCGGGAACTCGCCGCACTTGAACGAGCGCTCGTGGCAGGAGACATCGACGAGGAAACCTTCGACCGGCGCGAGGACGAGTTGCTGGACCGGCTGGACGAGATCAGGGCCCATGCCCAGGGCACCGACACCTGATCGCGGCAGCCG
>NZ_FPJO01000032.1:0-72697 GCF_900119365.1 Streptomyces atratus | reverse complement strand
TGGGCGACCTCCCGTCCAGGTCCGCCCCGTATGGCCAGGGCTCCTCGGCAAATCTCGCCGACATCCTGGAGCGCGTCCTGGACAAAGGCATCGTCATCGCAGGCGATATCCAGATCAACCTCCTGGACATCGAACTGCTCACCATCAAGCTGCGCCTGCTGGTCGCTTCGGTGGACAAGGCGAAGGAAATGGGCATCGACTGGTGGGAGCACGATCCCTCACTGTCCTCCCGCGCCAACGACGGCTACCGCTCACTCGCCCAGGAGAACAAACGGCTGCAGGCCGAGATCGCGGCTCTGCGCGAGGACCATGAGCTGCCACCGGCCAAGGACGAGGAGAGCCGCCCTGCAGCCCCCCGCCGCACCTCACGCGCCGAACGGGCAGAGCCCAGCCCCCGCAACGAGAGGCGGGACGAGCAATGACCGAGGCCATCACCTACGCCTACGCCGTGGCGCGGGACGCCGACGGAGTTCTGGAAGAGGAGCTGTCCGGGCTCCCCGGAGTGGCGGACGCGCCGGTGCACCTCGTGCACACAGGACACCGCCGTGACGTGGTGGTCGCGGTCAGTCCGGTGCCCGCACAGGACTTCCAGGAGGCCGCGCTGCGCGCGCACCTCGAGGACCTGGACTGGCTGGAGTCGGTCGCCCGCGCCCATCACCGGGTGATCGAGGCGCTGGCCGCGCTCACCACTGTCCTGCCGCTCCGGCTGGCCACCGTGTACCTCGACGACGAGCGGGTGGGGCAGATGCTCGATGCCCGCCGGGAAGCCTTCGCCGAGCGGCTGTCCGACCTGGCCGCACAGGTGGAATGGGGCGTCAAGATCTACGTCGAAGCGCCCGCGGCCACCGAAAGCCCGGCAGAGCCGTCCGCGGATCCGGACCTGAGCCCCGGGCGTGCCTATCTCAGTCACCGCAGAGCGCAGCGCCACGCCCGCGAAGACGCATACCGCGACGCCGATCAGGTGGCCTGGCGTGTCGAGGACGCGGCCCGAGACGTGGCCGTTGACCGTGTCCGGCACCGGCCCCAGCAAGGCGAACTCGCCTGCGGGCCGGGAGAGAACGTCGTCAACGACGCCTACCTCGTGCCGCTGGCGCACGCCGAACAATTCCGGGCGGACGTCATACAGGCCGCCGAGGGACTTCCAGGGGTACGCATCGAGGTCACAGGACCCTGGGCGCCCTACTCCTTCGCCACGCCCGCCGATGCCGAACCGTTGAAGAGAGTCGCGCCGTGAGGGCGGACGGCGGACCGTTGGCCGCGGCAGAAGAGCCGCTGCCGGACCGGCAGATCGCGCTGATCGACCTGCTGGACCGGCTGCTGAGCGGAGGTGTGGTCCTCACCGGTGACGTCGTGCTCTCCATCGCCGACATCGACCTCGTACGCATATCGCTGCGTGCGCTGATCGTCTCCGTCAGCGAACAGAACCCCTCCCCGTGGTCCGCCCCCGCACTCCTGCGAGGCGGCCATGACAGATGAAACCCACCGCCGGCCCGGCAACCGCTTCGACGAAGTCGCCGACGCGGCGGCCCGTGCCTTCCGTCTGCTGCCCGCCGACCCTCAGGACGTCCTGCCGCCGAGCGGCTCAAAGGCGCAGGGAACCACACGTCGGGTGACCACCGACCCTGAGACGGTGGAACGGGACCTGATCAAGCTCGTTCTCACCATCGTCGAGCTGCTGCGACAGCTCATGGAACGCCAGGCACTGCAGCGGGTCGACGCCGGAGACCTCACCGAGGAACAGGAGGAGCGGCTGGGCGCCACGCTCATGATTCTGCACGAGCGTATGGTGGAACTCTGCGCCAGGTATGACCTTTCCATGCAGGACCTCAATCTGGATCTCGGACCTCTCGGAACGTTGCTGCCGCCGTCCGAATAGCAGTCGGCCGAACCCCGCTTATTCGGCCGAAGGCCCACAAGGAGCACGACATGGGCATCAGAAAGAAGACCAAAAACATCGGCGAGATAGCCGAAGGGAAAATCAAGGAAACGCTCGGGAAGGCCGTTGGTAACGAAAGCCTGGAAAGCAAAGGAAAGGCCGAAAAGACCAAGGGTAAACTGAAGCAGGCCGTGGAGAAGGGCAAGGACAGGTTCCGGCACTGAAAGTCTCGGTTGAGGGATCTTGAACGGGTGAGGGCCTTCCGGTTCGGTGTGGATTGCGACGTCTACACCAACTGAAAGGCCTCGTGCCCCACCGTAATGCACCCCTGACCGAGACCGGACGCCTACGCCTGGCCCGCTGCGTCGTCGAGGACAACCGGCCCCTGCGCCGGGCCGCCGAACGCTTCCAGGTCTCGCCGACCACGGCCAAGCGGTGGGCCGCCCGCTACCGCCGTCAGCAGTCACGGGCCTGCCGCCGGACGCCGTGCAGCGACGGGGCCCGAGTGATGTCCGTACCCGGGTACTCGTTCGCCTACGCTTAGGGACGCGGCGCCGCGATTTCGGCTCTCCGCCGCTGCGGGCCCGGTTTCCTCCGAAGTGCGGGGTGCGGGGCCACACCCGCGCAGAAGCCGTTCGCGGGTTTGGCGGTCCGGGCCGCCGCGCGCTCTAAGTAGCGCAGAGCTGCTATGCGGGCTGAAGTGGAATGTGTCATGTGTGACAGGACGGCCGCACCGCTTCGCGGATCGTGTCGAAGAAATCTGCTCAGGTCAAGGAGAAGATCACGCCTGCCGGCTCGAGCGAGAAGCAAGAGCGTCAGTACGAGCACATCAAGGAGAGCGCCAGGACAGAGGTGAGTCCACAAAGCGTGCGAAGGAAATTGGCACGCGCACCGTGGACAACGAGCGGGCGCGCTCCGGCGAGTCGAAGACCTCCAGCAAGGTGTCCACTCAAGACAAAAAGTCCGCCTCGCAACGTGGTGGCGAACGGTCCCGCAGCGGGCCACAAGGGCCGACGAAGGACCAGCTGTACGAGGAGGCGAAGTATCGCAACATCGACGGTCGCACCTCGATGAACAAGCAACAACTTCGGAATGCCCTGGGCCGCTGACACGTCACTACGTGGTGCACCCGGCGCCGGGCAGCTGTACGTGGACGTTGCCGTCGCTGTCCACGTTCACCTGGAAGGACGGCTGCGGTGCGGTAGCCGGCCCACGTACGTTCGCCCCGTCCGACAGCCGGAAGACACTGCCGTGCCAGGGGCATTCCACGCAGCCGTCGGCGATCTTCCCGTCCGACAGGGGCCCCGACAGGTGGCTGCACCGCTCGGCGAGGACATGAATGCGGCCACCCGGCTGACGGAACACCAGCAATGGCACCTCACCCAACTCCCGCCGCACGGCCTCGCCGACCGGGAAGTCCTCCACTCTGCCGACCGGATGCCAGCCCTCTTCCAACAGACGCCGGACCTCTGCCGCCTTGTTGGCGCCTACGGCTTGGCGATAGGCGAGGTGGCCACCGAGCATCCCGCCGGTGCCGGCCATACACAGCCCCGCAAAGCCGAGCGCCTTACCCAATGCCGTACGGCCACGGCCACGATGCACCCATGATCCCGTGTAGAGCCCGATGGCCGCGGCGATCGACGTCGCGTGCACCAGGCCGGTACGCATCTGGTCCTCGTGCTGCTCAGCCCAGTCCACCCAGCCGGACAACGCAGCCGGCACGGCCCCCAGGACACCCACACCCACCAAAATGCGTGCACTGCGCCGGGTGCCGGGCACGACGTCCAGCACCGCGGCGGAAATCCACGCGCCCATCGGAACCTGCACCAGTGCGGGGTGCAGGGGATGGCCGATCGGCAGACCGTGCAGCACATCGCGACAGCGCCCTAGAGGAACGCCGCGCACCATCCCCCGCAGGGGGCTGATCACCACATCAAGCTTCTCCAGGCGGCCCAGCGCGTCGAGGGACCTCAGAAAGAGGCCCTCGGTACGGGCAGCCGCCACGTTCACCCTGCCGCTGCTCGACGCGAGAACCGCGAATTTCGTATACCCCGCTGAAAGCCGCATGATGAGCGGTTTGCCATGTGTGGCCGATTCCCAAACAACGTCAGCTCCGCTCCACTCCGGTGGCTGCAGGCGTCTCGGGCAGGACGTTGTCATGCCTGTGGGGCCTGTCAGTGCCTCCACTCACTCCTCTGCTTCGCCTCTGTGCTCTTCGTCGTCCTCGCGACGAGGAGCAAGGAGGCGAGGGGAGGATGGGTGAGTGCGAGGGCGACGCGGAGGACGAGGAGGAGGGCGACTGGTGTGTATCGAATCGTTGTTCACGTACACCGATGGCACTGCCGCCTCCCTGATCAACGGGAACAACTTCTCTTCCATCCCGAGCACCCTCTTTTCCACGGCGACGAATTGTCGGCCACACCGGGGTCGTCGTCATTTTCGGGTAACTTCCCAGCCGCTCGGCGGAGTATCAATCATCACTCGCGTGCGCGCGTCACGGAGGTTTGAACCAGAACCACTACTGCTCGATAGAGCCAGTTGGTTCTCGACGACGGAAGCCCATCCCCGTGAGTGCTGGCCGTCGCCCGTGTGTTCTGAGCGTCGGCGGGTACCCGAAACAACATGACCGTCACAAAGACAAGTGTTCTCGTTCTGGACTGCGCGGAGCCCGAAGCCCTGGCAGAGTTCTACGCGTCACTGCTCGATGCGGAAATCCAGGTGGTGAGCGATCCTGATTTTGTGGAACTCGTCGGCCACAACGGCGTGCACCTGGCGATCCGCCGGGACCACGGCTACGCCCCTCCCAGCTGGCCGCGGCCGGACGACGCCCAGCAGGCGCATCTTCGGATACTCGTCGCGCACGGTGATTTGGACGAGGCGGAAAGAGAAGCGGTGAGCCTCGGGGCAATGCCGATGGATGCGAAGGCCAACGGTGGGCTGCGCGGCGTACGCTTTTACGCCGACCCCGCCGGGCATTCCTTCTCCCTCGCGGTGCCCCCACGGAACGAGCCGGCGGGCCGAGGAGAGGAAGCCCCATGAAGTTGCCAGGAAGCAGAGGTGAGGTGTCTGCCGCCTTGATCGAGGCGCTCGGCCGGGAACCGGGTCGGCGCAGGCTGCCGGACACGTCCCTGACGGCGGGCGCCGACCCGTACGGCGACGACCTCCAGCTCGCCCTGTACCTCTGCTACGAGTTGCACTACCGCGGCTTCGACGGGGTGGACAGCGCCTGGGAGTGGGATCCGGATCTGCTCAGGGTGCGTGCCGCGCTGGAGCGCGGGTTCCTGGCCGCTCTGCGCGCTGACGTGCCGGTGGCCGACGATGTCGGCAGCGCGCTGGAGGAAGCCGTTCTGGAACCGGTGGACGCCGAAGGCGTGTCGTACTTCCTGCGGGACGACGGCGAGCTGTGGCATCTGCGCGAGTACGCCGCCCACCGCTCCCTTTACCACCTCAAGGAGGCCGATCCGCACGTGTGGGTGATTCCACGCCTGACGGGCCGGGCCAAGGCAGGAATGGCCACAGTGGAGTACGACGAATTCGGAGCGGGACGGGCGGAACAGGTCCACTCGAAGCTGTTCGCCGATCTGATGGCGGACCTCAACCTGGACACCTCGTACGGGCGCTACCTCGAAGCCGGATCGCGGCAGATGCTCGCGACCGTCAACCTCATGTCACTCTTCGGACTCCACCGCTCACACCGTGGGGCGCTGGTCGGTCACTTCGCCTCAGTGGAGATCACCTCATCACCGGGGTCCAGGCGCCTCGCTGAGGCATTGGAGCGAGCCGGTGCCGGGCCTGCGGCGGTCCACTTCTATGCGGAGCATGTGGAGGCCGACGCCGTGCATGAGCAACTCGTGCGACATGAGGTTGTCGCCGGTCTGCTCCAGGAGGAGCCGGATCTGGCACCAGACGTCGCCTTCGGTATCGCGGCCACCGGATGGTTGGAAGACCGGTTCGGGGAGCAGTTGCTCGGCGCCTGGCGGCACGGCGAGTCCTCACTCCGTGTGCCGCTCTGAGGCCGGCTATGCGGCTTTCGGCTTCTTCCGGCCGCGGTGGCTCGTGTCGCACCAAGGGAAAATGCGGCTCCGTCGGCAGGTACACAGTGCGACAACAGGACGGTCCGAGCGAGCAAGGGTGCCGTCCTCCTGGACCACTTCAACGGGCCCTTCCACGAGCATGGGTCCGCCCGGCTCCTGCATGACGCGCCGTGCAGCTGCCCGAGGTGTGACCTCCGGTTCAGTACGGCCGTTCTGCACGGATCACCACCAGTTCCTCTTTCTCCTGGCCGCGCTCGATCAGGCCCCGCATCTCCAGCCAGGCGGCCCGTTCACGCATGACTGGCCCGAAAGGAACGAACCGTCGGTCGGTCACGGTGACGTCCAGACCGGCTTCAGCCAGCCGCGCTACGGTGATCACCGGGCCGCTCAGCGCGGAGTGGACCGCGAGCAGCACGCCCCCAGGGCGCAGCAGAGCGGGAACCTTCGCACAGAGTCGGTCGATCACCGCCCGGCCGTCGATCCCCGCCTCCCAGGCGCGAGCAGTACCGCGACGAGGCAATCGGATGTCCGCGGACGGTACGTACGGTGGGTTCGCCAGCACCAGGTCGAACCTCAGGCCGGTCACAGGCTCCGTCAGGTCACCGCGGCTGGCCCGTACAGCCCGCGTGTACCCGGACAGCAGTGCATTCAGTCGCGTCGTGAGCACCGCCGCGGCCGACGTGTCGATGGCGATCACGTGGGCAGCACCGTGGCGGGCGGCGGCGATCGCCACCGCGCCGGTACCGGTCCCCACGTCGAGCACCTCCGCTCCGGGTGACAGACGTTCGCGCCGCAGTGCGGATATCAGCATGGCTGTGTCTTCCTGTGGCGCGTAGACACCCGGAGGCTGGAGGAGCTTCACTGTCGCGACCGGCTCTCAGAGATCACGCAGGGTGGGCAGCAGGGACTTCTTCGCCCAGTCGAGGAACGGCTGCTGATGGTCACCGCCGGCTGGGCCAGGGCGATCTCCGTGAAGCCCGCCTCGGCGTAGGGACACACTGCCTCGACGAAGGTGCCGACGTCGTCACCGCACGGGATGGAATTCGCGATGTCGTCCGGGCGCACGAACTGGGAGACCCTGGCGAATCCGGCCGGCCCGGGCAGCTCTGCGTTGACTTTCCAGCTGCCGACCGACCAGCGGAACTGGTCGTGCGCCCGTGCGACCGCCGCATCCCGGTCGGTGTCGTAGCAGACGGGCAGTGGACCATACGGTCCCCGACCGCGGTGTACAGGCCGACCGGCACGCTGACCAGCCCGAAGGTGATCACACCCGTCCAGATCGCACGTGCCATGACCGCCTACTCCCATCCTGCCTGTCAGCCAGCGCACCAGGCGCAGCTGATCCTGCTGCGGCACGACCTCGTCCTCGATCGAGCAGACCTTGCGGGTGCGGACCCGGCCCATGTCCTCCAGATGGACCTGGTGGAAATGAACCGAGCGGTCCTCGGTCGCGCTGATGACCTTGATCGGGATGCTGACCAGGCCAAATGAAATGGCTCCGGTCCACAAGGGCCGCGGCATCCGTACCTCCAGGCCCCCCTGGCGGGCATGGGCCGGGAAGTGGACCGGCGCGTCGGGAAAGGAGGCTTTCCCCGCGGTCGAGACCGGGGGCAGGGCGCGGCCGGGCCACCGCCCGTAGTTCGATCCTGGTGCGGGACGGTGGTGATCGCATCACAAAGACGTGGGCCGGGGAGGTGAGCACGGCGTGGTTCCCGCGCGCGTGGCGCGGGTTTTGGGTCCCGGGGTGTGTTGTCTGTGTGCTGCCACCTCCCCGAGGGGTGATGAACCCGAGGAGAGGTGCTGTGTCGCGATGGAACCTGGCGGCGATGTGATCGCGGAGCTCGCGGCCGATCACCGTGAGCTGGAGGCACTGTTTTCGCAGATCGAGTTGCAGCCGGTCGACCACCCCCGGCGGCGGAAGCTCGCGGACCGGCTGACCGCGGAACTGGTACGGCACACGGTCGCCGAGGAACTGCATCTCTACCCCGTGGTCCGCGAGCATGTACCGCACGGTGCGGCACTGGCGGACAAGAAACTCGCCGAGCACGTCAGGGCCGAGCAGATGCTCAAGGACCTCGAAGACCTGAGCGTTCATGACCCGCGGTTCAACGACACGATCGCGAAGCTGAAGTTCGAGGTCGCCTCCCACGTGCGCGAGGAAGAGCACGAACTGTTCCCGAAACTCGCAGCTGCCCTCCCGCCCGAGAAGCTGGATGAACTCGGCCGGCTGGTGCGCCGGGCCAGGGACATGGCCCCCACCCGCACCGGAGCCGGTCTGGTGGACCGGGTACGCGACCTGGTCCGCACAACCACCGCCTCAGGACTGTGAAGGACACATCATGGCTCGAACTGCTGTATTCGATGTGGACGGGACGCTCGTGGACACCAACTACCTGCATGTCGCGGCATGGTGGGAGGCGTTCCGTCAGACCGGCCACACAGTGCCGATGGCAGCAGTGCACAAGGCCATCGGCCTCGGCTCGGACGATCTGATCGAGCACCTTCTCGGGGCGGACCGGGACCGTGAACAGGATGAACGGATCAGCGGGGCGCACACGACGCTGTACGCCACCTGCTTCGAACGACTGTCCGCGCTGACCGGCGCGGCCGAGCTTCTGCGCACTCTCGCGGGAAGGGGCTGGACGGTTGTCCTTGCGACATCCGCGTCCGACCACGAACTCGGAGCGCTGCGCCGGGCACTCGACGCCGACGATGTCATCGCGGACATTGCGGGGGCGGACGACGTGGAGGAGGGAAAGCCGGCTCCTGAGCCGATCCGGCAAGCGATGGAGATCGCCGGAGGGACCCCGGATGAGACCGTCTATGTAGGCGATTCCGTCTGGGACATGCAGGCGGCGACCAGGGCCTCCGTGGCTGCTGTGGCTCTCCTCTCCGGCGGAATTCCCCGGGCGGACCTCGAAGAGGCTGGAGCGGGCGAGACCTATTCCGGCCCGGCCGACCTTCTCGCCCACCTCGACGACAGCGTGTTCGCGCGGATCGGGGCAGCGGGCTGAACAGCGAGTGGTTACGGGCTGACTGTGCCAGGTGCACGGGCCGACCGTCGGACCCAGTACGGCGGACATTCCGGCCTCCAGCTCGGAGACACACGCTCCGGGCCACTTCAACCACGCGCGGGCTTTCTCCCGGGGCCTCTGTCTGCCTCCCAGGGCAGCTCACTCGAAGTGTTTTCGCCCACCTGCACCGGAAAGCCGCACGCCATGGACCATTCACAGCCCCAGTCCTCGACACTCTGACGGCATACCAGTCGCAGGAGTAACTACCTTTCACTCCCCCCGGCCCCAAGCAGGGCCGGAGGGCCGACCCGAGGGGCAAAGCCGTTCTGGGGGACGCACTCTTCAGTGCGGATGTACTGGCGGTGTCCGGTCTGGACGACCGGACCATGTCCCGGGAAACCCTGGAGCGGGCAGAAAAGCTGATGGCCGACGCTGTGGGCGCCGAGTTCTTCTCCACCTTGGCAATTCGCTGTCGGTGAAGGCTTCCATACTCTCCGTCGCCGGGCCGCACTGCTGGTCAGGCGCGATGCTCACCATTCAGTCGTCTCTGGCTTGCGGGTGTCCGCCCCGTGTGGATCGATCCCCAGTGGGCCCCCACGGAAAACGTCACGCTGCTTCGTACCAGTGCGCCCGCCCGCCGCGCCATTCGATCCAGTGCGGGTCGTCGACGAGTTCCCAGGCATCATCGAGCCCGGCACGCCTCAGAAATTCGACGAGGTCGCTGTCATTGCGGGCGAGCCCGACGACCTTCCCCTTGATAGCGACCCTCCGCCCGCCAGAGCGGGACAGGCCGTGGACAACTATCGGGACGCTCATCCTTCCAGGGTGCGCCGGGCTGCAGCTCACAGCACCCCGAGCTCAGTGTCCGGCCGGCAGTGCGCGTACGCCCGGACCCCCTCGGCGAGAGCGGTGAGCGCCTGCTCGCGACTGATCGGTTGGCGACGTTCCCGATGGCGTAGCAGTCCCCGGCGTGCACCTCTATTGGGCGGTGACCTTGCCCGATCCTGAGCTCCATCACCCAGTCCGGGGTGGGTGGCCGTCGCTCCTCGCCCTGATGCCGCTCAGCTTTCGACTTCAGTTCTGTCGCCGCCCCAGATGGTGTGGAAGGTGCCGACGCGGTCGATGCGGTGGTAGGTGTGTGCGCCGAAGTAGTCGCGCTGGCCTTGGGTGAGGGCGGCGGGGAGGCGTTCGGCGCGCAGGGAGTCGTAGTAGGCGAGGGCGGCGGCGAAGGCGGGGGTGGGGACGCCCTGGGTAGCGGCGGTGGCGATCACGGTGCGCCAGTCGTTCTGTGCGGCGGCGATCTCTTCGGCGAAGCTCTTGTCGGAGAGGAGGCTCGGCATCTGAGGCTGGGCCTCGTAGGCGCTGGTGATCCTGTCGAGGAACGCGGCCCGGATGATGCATCCGCCGCGCCAGATCGCGGCGACCTTGCCGAGATCGATGTTCCAGTCGTATTGCTCGCTGCCGGCCGCGATCTCGTGGAAGCCCTGGGTGTAGGCGACGATTTTCGAGGCATACAGTGCCTGCTCGACCTGGTCGGCGAATGTCGCCGCCTCGTCCTCACCGGGCTTGCGGGCGGTCGGTCCGGCGAGGTGGCGTGAGGCATCACGGAGGGCGGCGTGGCCGGAGACGGAGCGGGCGAAGACGGCCTCGGCGATGCCGGAGACGGGAACGCCCAGGTCGAGGGCGACCTGCACGGTCCAACGGCCGGTGCCCTTCTGCTCCGCCTGGTCGAGCACAACATCCACGAAGGGGTTACCGGTCGCCGCATCGACATGTGAGAGCACTTCTGCTGTGATCTCGATGAGGTAGGACTCCAGGCGCCCGGTGTTCCAGACGCGGAAGATGTCCGCGATCTGCACGGGGGAGTATCCGGCCACGTCGCGGAGCAACTGGTAGGCCTCGCCGATGAGTTGCATGTCCGCGTACTCGATGCCGTTATGCGTCATTTTTACAAAGTGTCCGGCGCCGTCAGGACCGATATGCGTGACGCACGGGGCGCCATCCTTGGCCTTTGCGGAGATCTTTTCCAGAATTGGTCCAAGTGAGTCATAAGATTCTTTGCTGCCACCTGGCATGATGCTCGGTCCGTTGAGCGCGCCTTCTTCGCCGCCGGAGACGCCGGTGCCGACGAAGTGGACGCCCTGCTCGCGCAACTCGCGCTCTCGGCGGCGCGTGTCTGCGAAGTGCGCGTTGCCTCCGTCGATGATGACATCGCCGGGCTCCAAGAGAGAAGTGAACTCCGCGATCACTGCGTCCGTGGCCTCTCCGGCCTTCACCATGACGACCAGACGCCGTGGCCTTTCCAGGGCTGCCACGAAATCCTCGGCGCTCTCGGTCGCGATGAAATCACCCTCATCGCCAAACTCTTCGACGAGTTCGTGGGTGCGTGCGGCTGTGCGATTGTGTACAGCGACGGTGTATCCGTTGCGTGCGAAATTCCGGGCCAGGTTGCGCCCCATGACGGCAAGTCCTGTGACACCGATCTGCGCTGTGCTGCTCATTGCGGCTCTGCCTGCTTCCGGTTTCGTGGTCTTCGGCAGTTCGGCGGACCACCATGATGGAACGGACCACCGAGCCTATGAGGTACAGGCGATCGCGGACTGGGAGGCTGTAATGGTGTCGCCAATGTCCCCCGGATGGTCGTCCGCGCTCTGTGGCACGTCCGTTCGGTCCGTGCGGAGCGGGGTCCGGGGGCGTCACATTCAAGCCCGGCCCTTCGTCTTTAAGCGCTTCACAGTCCCTCGTTGAGGAGCCGAGCTGCCCGACCTACCGAGGCTGGCATGAGGTGGCGGTAGATCTTGAAAGTCATGTTGATGTTGCTGTGTCCCATCCACTCTGCGACATCGGTGATCGGAACACCCTTGGAGAGGCAGTTCGAGGCGAAGAAGTGTCGCAGTGAATACGGGTTGAGATTTCGGGTGATGCCAGCCTTCTTCCTTGCTGACCACCACTGGTACTGCATGGTTGAGTGTCCCCGGTGCGGGGATCGTTGTGTGCGGATGAGATATCCGTTCTCGTCCACTCCCTTAGGGCGTCGGTCCTGGGGGTCGTCCGGTTGTGCACCGCGACCGTGAATCGGTTGCGGGCGACTTGCGCGCGAGGTTGCGGCCCATGACCGCGAGCCCTGTGACGCCGATCTGCGCAGTGCCGCTCATGTGTGTGCTCTGATCTCGGGGATGCCCGGCAGGTCCGGGGACGCCGGGATCTTCAGTATGGATACGGGGTGCGGGAACGGCCTGTTCGGTATCGCCCGAGCGGGTTCGCCTGTGTATATTAGGTAATTACCTAGGGATTCTAGGTACTTCGGTGGAGGTGGCGAATGGTTCGCGCGGGTCTCACGACCGAACGCGTGGTGGAGGCGGCGGCCGATCTGGCCGACTCCATCGGCTTCGACAAGGTCACGATCTCCGCACTGGCCCGCGGCTTCGGGGTCAAGGACGCCAGCCTGTATTCGCACGTCAGGAATCTGCACGACCTGCGGACCCGGGTCGCACTGCTGGCCGCCGGGGAGTTCATCGACCGGATCGCCGCCGCCGTGGCCGGCCGGGCCGGGAAGGACGCCCTGGTCGCGTTCGCCGACGCCTACCGGGCCTTCGCCCTGGAGCGGCCCGGACGGTACGAGGCGACGCAGATGCGGGTCGACCCCGAAGCCGTCGCCCGGTCCTCCGCGTACCACCGCACCATCGAGACCACGGGCGCGATGCTGCGGGCCTACGGCCTGTCCGAGCCCGATCTCACGGACGCGGTACGGCTGTTGCGCAGCACCTTCCACGGCTATTGCGCCCTGGAGGCGAGTGGCGGCTTCGGTGCGCCGCGCGACGTGCAGGCGTCCTGGGAGCGGTCCGTCGAGGCCCTGCACTTCCTGCTGGAGCACTGGCCGTCCGCGACGGACGAGAGGGAGGCGGATCATGGCTGACCGTGCGGTGCCGGAGCGCACCGGACATCTGAAGGTGCCCGAGGCGACGCTGTACTACGAAGTGCGCGGCGAAGGGCCGCTGCTGCTGATGATGCCCGGCGGGAGCGGCTTCCTGGAGCATGTGCTGTGCTCGTTCAGCGGTTACGTACCGGACCCGGCGGCGCTGCGCCGTGGTGCGGGGCAGTTGGTCATCGGCGTCGGGCAGGACTCCCGCACCCTGCTCACGGCGCTTCCGGGGGCCCGGCTGGCGGACGAAGTGGGCGGCAGGCTCGTCGAGTTCCCCGGTGGCCACACCGGTTGCACCGAGGACCCCGACGCGTTCGCCGAGCGGCTGCGGGCGGTCCTGCTCGACCGGACGCTCCAGGGGGCGCTGGGGTGACCCCGGGCTGGCGGTCGATGGCTACCCTTCCGCAAGCATCTCCTCTGGAACCTTTGGGTCCGCTTGCATCACTGACAGGTCGGCAACCATGTGCGTAGCCCTCCCGTCAAAGATCTGGTGTCAGGCCATACGGCGCGGCACGCCCGGCTTCGAGCTCACAACGACGCATCCGAACCCGGCGAAGGCAGGCAGATGACACCGATCACCGAAGGGGTTCTGTGGCGCTCGGCGCGGGCGTGCCGGCGGGAGCCGCCATGCCCGCGGGGACCGACAACGCGGTGGCGCTGACCAAGGGCTGGTACGACTTCACGGTGACGATCGGCGGCGACACCTCCTGGTCGCGGCGGTACACCGGCCACATCGAGACCGGAGCGGCGAGCGTCAGCGGCTGAGACACAAGGCACGCGGGTGCCGGGGCAGCCGGCTTCCGGCCGCCCCGGCACCCGCGCGCATCGTGCGTCCCGTGCGTCAGCCCGCGAAGACGGTCTAGAGCGGTGTGACGTAGGCGCCGGTGAGCCCGCCGTCGACCAGGAAGTCGGTGGCGTTGACGAAGGAGGAGTCGTCGCTGGCCAGGAAGGCCACGGCGGCGGCCATCTCGGTGGGCTCGGCGAACCGGCCGACCGGGATGTGCACCAGCCTGCGCGCGGCCCGCTCCGGATCCTTGGCGAACAGCTCCTGGAGCAGCGGGGTGTTGACCGGGCCGGGGCACAGCGCGTTGACCCGGATGCCCTCCCGCGCGAACTGCACACCCAGTTCGCGCGACATGGCCAGCACGCCGCCCTTGGAGGCGGTGTAGGAGATCTGAGAGGTGGCGGCACCCATCCGGGCCACGAACGAGGCCGTGTTGATGATGGAGCCCTTGCCCTGACGGCGCATGTAGGGGATGGCGGCCTTGCAGCACAGATAGACGGAGGTGAGGTTGACCTCCTGCACCCGGCGCCAGGCGTCGAGGCCGGTCTCCAGGATGGAGTCGTCCTCGGGCGGCGAGATCCCCGCGTTGTTGAAGGCGACGTCGACCGAGCCGTACGTGTCGAACGCGGCCTTGAACAAGGCCTCCACCTGCTCGGCGTCCGTGACATCGGTACGTACGAAGAGGCCGTCGACCTCCTCGGCGGCGGCCTTGCCGCTCGCCTCGTCCACATCGGCGCAGACGACGTGCGCGCCCTCGGCGGCCAGACGCCGGACGGTGGCCAGTCCGATGCCGCTGCCGGCTCCGGTGACTACGGCGGTGCGGCCGACCAGGCGGCGGCAGACTGCGGTGGTGTCGGTCATGGTGCTCAGGCCTCCGTGCTGATGAAGACGTTCTTGGTTTCGGTGAAGGCGGCGAGTGCGTCGGGGCCGAGTTCGCGGCCCAGTCCGGACTGTTTGTAGCCGCCGAAGGGGGTGGCGTAGCGGACGCTGGAATGCGAGTTGACCGAGAGGTTTCCGGCCCGCAGGCCCTGGCCGACCCGCAGGGCACGGGCCACGTCACGCGTCCAGATCGACCCGGCCAGGCCGTACTCCGTCGCGTTGGCCAGCCGTACGGCGTCCGCCTCGTCGTCGAAGGGCAGCACCACGGCGACCGGTCCGAAGACCTCGTCGACGGCGACCGGGGCGTCCGGCGACACCCCGGCGAGGACGGTCGGCGGGTACCAGAACCCCGGGCCGTCGGGCGCCGATCCGAGGATGGTCCGTACGCCGTCGGGCAGCACGTCCACGAACCCGCTCACGCGCTCCCGCTGGACGGCCGAGATCAGCGGCCCCATCTGGGTCTTCTCGTCCGACGGGTCGCCGACCACCACGGCCGCGACGGCCGGTGCCAGCAGGTCGAGGAAGCGGTCGTGGACCGTGCGCTCGACCAGGATGCGGGTCCGGGCGCAGCAGTCCTGGCCGGCGTTGTCCAGGAAGGACATCGGGGCGGCGGCCGCCGCGGCCTCCAGGTCGGCGTCGGCGAAGACCACGTTGGGGCTCTTGCCGCCGAGCTCCAGGGTGAGGCGCTTCACGCGATCGGCGCAGCGGGTCATGATGTGCTTGCCGGTCCGGGTGGAGCCGGTGAAGACGATCTTGGCCACACCGGGGTGGTCCACCAGGGCGGCTCCGGCCACCGGACCCTCGCCCGGCAGCACCTGGAACAGCCCGGCGGGCAGCCCGGCCTCCAGGGCCAGTTCCGCCAGGCGCAGTGCGGTCAGAGGTGTGGTCTCGGCGGGTTTGAGCAGGACGGCGTTGCCGGCGGCGAGTGCCGGGGCCGCGCCCCAGGCGGCGATCGGCATCGGGAAGTTCCAGGGGGCGATGACACCGATGACGCCGAGCGGTTCCAGGACGGTGAAGTCGATGCCGCCGGCGACCGGGATCTGCCGGCCCAGCAGGCGTTCGACACCGCCCGCGCAGTAGTCGAGGAGATCGCGCACATTGCCCGCCTCCCAGCGGGCGTTGCCGATGGTGTGACCGGCCTCGCGGACCTCGGAGAGGGCCAGTTCCTCGATGTGTTCGTCGACGACGGCGGCGAACCGGCGCAGCAGCCGGGCGCGGTCGGCGGGTGCCGCCGCGGCCCAGACGCGCTGGGCGGTGGCGGCGCGGGCGACGGCCGCGTCGACGTCGGCGGCGGTGGCGGCCGGGACGGTGGCGATGACCTCGGCGGTGGCCGGGTTCAGGATGTCCAGGCTGTGTGGTGCGGACTGTTGGGACACGTACGGGCCTCGATCGGGAGTGAGGGACGGGGCGGAGGTCACAGGCGCTCGAAGGAGCGTCGCAGCTCCCAGTCGGTCACGGCGGCGTCGTAGGCGGCGAGTTCGACACGCGCCATGTTCAGATAGTGCGCGACGACCTCCTCGCCGAACGCCTCCTTGGCGATGGGGCTGGCCTCCCACAGGTCGGCGGCCTCGCGCAGGGTGGTCGGAACCCGCTCGTACTCGGAGGTGTAGGCGTTGCCCGTGCAGACCTCCGGCAGCGCCAGCTCGTGCTCCACGCCGTACAGCCCGGCGGCGACCAGTCCGGCGGTGGCGAGATACGGGTTGACGTCGCCGCCGGGCAGCCGGTTCTCGAAGCGGCGGGAGCGGCCGTGACCGACCACACGCAGCGAGCAGGTGCGGTTGTCGTGCCCCCAGGCGACCGCGGTCGGTGCGAAGGAGCCGGGCTGGAACCGCTTGTAGGAGTTGATGTTCGGCGCGTACAGCAGGGAGAAGTCGCGCAGGGCGGCGAGTTGTCCGGCGAGGAAGTGCCGCATCAGGTCCGACATGCCGTCCGGGCCGTCACCCGCCATCGCGTTGTCACCGTTGCCGTCGGTGAGCGAGAGGTGGATATGACAGGAATTTCCTTCGCGCTCGTCGTACTTGGCCATGAAGGTGAGCGAGACGCCCTCCTGCGCGGCGATCTCCTTGGCGCCCGTCTTGTAGATCGCGTGCTGGTCGCAGGTGATCAGCGCCTCGTCGTAGCGGAAGGCGATCTCGTGCTGGCCGAGATTGCACTCGCCTTTGGCGGACTCGACGGTCAGCCCGGCCGCCTGCATCTCGTTGCGGATGCGGCGCAGCAGCGGTTCGACGCGGCCGGTGCCGAGGATGGAGTAGTCGATGTTGTACTGATTGGCCGGGGTCAGCCCCCGGTAGCCGCGGTCCCAGGCCTGTTCGTAGCTGTCCTTGAAGACGATGAACTCCAGCTCCGTGCCCACCTGGGCCCGGTAGCCGAGGCCGGCCAGCCGGTCCAGCTGCCGGCGCAGGACCTGGCGCGGTGCGGCGACGACCGGACTGCCGTCGTTCCAGGCGAGATCCGCGACGATCAGCGCGGTGCCTTCGTGCCAGGGCAGCAGACGCAGGGTGGCGAGGTCCGGGAGCATCGCGAAGTCGCCGTAGCCGCGCTCCCAGGAGGACATCGCGTAGCCGTCGACAGTGTTCATCTCGGTGTCCACGGCCAGCAGATAGTTGCAGCCCTCGGTACCGTGCTCCAGAACCTCGTCGAGGAAGAACCCGGCGGCGAACCGCTTGCCCTGGAGCCGGCCCTGCATATCGGGAAAGGCCAGGACGACGGTGTCGATGGAGCCGCTCGCGACGAGTGAGCGCAGCTCCTCGACGGCGAGCGGGGGTGTGCGGTCTGCCACGGGATTCCTCCTTGGGTGCACCGAGATCCATAAGGTATGGCAGGAAACCATTGCTTGGGAAGAGGGCCGTCCGGTGGCGGTGAATCGGCCCCTGCGAGGTGTCATGTGCAGCCGTCACGCGCATGGAGCACATCCGTAACCACTGTTTAACGCGCGCCTCTTGTATTTTCCCCTGGCGTTCCACAAAGGTGTGCCGGTGAACCTTTGATATAGACCCTCTTCGCCTCCCACGCCTCGACGCAGCGCCGTCGACCCACATCTGGAGCGCCCCATGGCCCAGGGAACCGATACCCCCACCAGCCCACCCGGCCCCGCGGCCGGCGCGGTGACCGGCACGGACGAGTACCTGCACCGTCGCACCCTGCGCAGGGGCAGCGCCGGCTGGCTCCTGCTGACCGGACTCGGTGTCGCCTATGTCGTCTCCGGCGACTACTCCGGCTGGAACATCGGCCTGTCCAAGGGTGGCTTCGGAGGACTCGCCGTGGCCACCGTGCTGATGGGCCTGATGTACGCGTGTCTGGTCTTCGCACTGGCGGAACTCTCCGCCATCCTTCCCACCGCCGGAGGCGGCTACGGCTTCGCGCGCCGGGCCCTGGGCACCTGGGGTGGCTTCCTGACCGGTACGGCCATCCTCATCGAATACATCCTCGCTCCCGCCGCCATCTCGCTGTTCATCGGCGACTACGTCGAATCCCTCGGCCTGTTCGGGCTCACCTCCGGATGGCCCGTCCACCTCGCCTGCTTCGCCGTCTTCATCGGCATCCACCTCTGGGGCGTCGGCGAGGCGCTGCGGTTCAGCCTGATCGTGACCGCCGTCGCCGTGGCCGCTCTGCTGGTCTTCGCCATCGGCGCGTTCACCGATTTCGACGCGGCCCGTCTCGACGACATCCCGGTGGACACCGGCGCGTTCGGCTCCTCGTCCTGGCTGCCCTTCGGGCTGCTCGGCATCTGGGCCGCCTTCCCCTTCGGCATGTGGTTCTTCCTGGGCGTCGAAGGCGTGCCGCTCGCCGCCGAGGAGGCCAAGGACCCGGTCAGGTCGATGCCGAAGGCGCTCGCGATCTCGCTGACCGTGCTGGTGGGACTGGCGGTGCTCACCTTCCTCTCCGCCACCGGGGCCCAGGGTGCGAAGGCCATCCAGGAAGCGGGCAACCCCCTCGTGGTCGCGCTGGAGGGCAAGGGCGGCCCCACAGGCCTGAGCCGCTTCGTCAACTACGCGGGCCTGGCGGGCCTGGTGGCCTCGTTCTTCTCGCTGATCTTCGCCGGGTCCCGGCAGCTCTTCGCGCTCTCCCGGGCCGGATACCTGCCGCGCTTCCTCTCGCTGACCAACCGTCGCAAGTCTCCTTACCTCGGTCTGCTGATTCCCGGCGCGATCGGTTTCACGCTCGCCGCCTGGATCGGCAACGGCGGCCGGATGCTGAACGTCGCCGTCTTCGGCGCCACCATCAGCTACGCGCTGATGGCGCTCTCCCACATCGTGCTGCGCCGCCGCGAACCGCACCTCGAACGGCCCTACCGCACACCCGGCGGCGCGCTCACCTCGTCCGTGGCGTTCGTACTGGCATGCTCGGCACTGGTGGCGACCTTCCTGGTGGACCGCGACGCCGCGTTCATCGCTCTCGGTGTGTACGTGGTGGCGCTGGCCTACTTCGCGTTCTACAGCCGCCACCGCCTCGTCGCGAGCGCCCCGGAGGAGGAGTTCGCCGCCCTGGCGGCGGCCGAGGCCGAACTGTCGCGGGAGTGAACGGGACCGCGGCACAAGGGCGTTGTCCCCGAGCCCGCCCCTGCCGCGTCCGTAAGCGGCGGGGGCCGCACCGCGACCGAGCAGCGAACGAACCAGAGGAGGGGCTCCATGGCCCGGCCCGTCATCGGCATCAGCACCTATGAGGAACCGGCCCGGTGGGGCGTGTGGGAAATGCCGGCCACCCTGCTGCCCGCCTCCTACCCGCGCCTGGTGCGGGCGTCCGGCGGGCTGGCGGTGATGCTGCCGCCCGACGACACCGCCGACGCGGCCCGGGAGGCCGTGGCGGCACTGGACGGCGTGGTGATCGCGGGCGGCGCCGACGTCGAACCGGCACGCTACGGCGAGACGCCCGATCCCCGCACCGGCCCGCCGGCCCGCGCACGCGACGCGTGGGAACTCGCCCTGATCGAGGCGGCGATCGACCGGCAGGTCCCGCTGCTGGGCATCTGCCGGGGCATGCAACTGCTCAACGTCGCTCTCGGCGGTACCCTGCACCAGCACCTGGACGGCCACACCGGAGGCACCGGCGTCTTCGGTGAACACGCCGTCACCCCCGTTCCCGGCACGGTGTACGCGGCGGCCGTCGGGGAGCCGGCCGTGGTGCCCACCTACCACCACCAGGCCGTGGACCGCCTGGGATCGGGTCTCACGGCAAGCGCGTACGCGTCCGACGGCACCGTGGAGGCCATCGAACTCACCGACCACGAGAGCCTGGTGCTGGGGGTCCAGTGGCACCCCGAAATGGGCGAGGACATCCGGCTCATGACCGCTCTCGTGGACGCGGCGGCCCGGCGCCGATCCGCCACCCGGGCGGGCGCGCCCGTACCGTGACCGCAGGACGGGCCGGTGCGGGGGGAGACGGGGTGCTCTCTTGTCATCGGCCTTTGTCTGCACATAAGTTGGGCGCTTGCGACGTGTCCTACTGTCAGTGGGGGAGCCAAGTCATGGCCGCGAACGGACGGCACCGCAGATATCAGCCCAGCCGGATCAACCGTGCCTCGCTCACGGTCACCGCTGGCGGTGCGGGCATCGCGCTCCCGCTCATCGCAGCCGCATCGGCGGGCGCCGCCTCGACGGATGTCTGGGAGAAGGTCGCCGTCTGCGAGTCCACCGGCAACTGGCACATCAACAACGGCAACGGCTACTTCGGCGGGCTGCAGTTCAGCCGTTCGACCTGGGCGGCGTACGGAGGCACGGTCTACGCCCCGCGCGCCGATCTGGCCACCAAGGACGAGCAGATCGCCATCGCCGAGAAGGTGCTCGACGCACAGGGACCGGGAGCATGGCCGGGCTGCTCGACCAAGGCGGGGCTGACGAGCGGCGGGGACACCACCGACATCAACCCGCAGTCGCAGCGGACCGGTCAGGTGCGGACGCCCGGCAAGGCCGCCCCCGGCAAGAGCGCCGCGGGGAAGCCGACGACGAAGCGCGCCTCCGCACCCGCCACGCCGACCACCGTGCCCGGCAAGCGCGAGTCGTACACCGTGGCACGCGGCGACTCGCTCTCCGCGATCGCGGCGACGAAGCGCGTCCGGGGCGGCTGGCAGCACCTCTACACACAGAACCGCGAGGTCGTGGGTGACGACCCGGACCTCATCCTGCCCGGCCAGCGCCTGAGCCTGGACACGGCCCGGTCGCCGAGGACGGTGCCCCGGACGGGCACGCCCGCGCAGGCGAAGCAGAAGGCCGAGCCGAAGCCCCGGACGGCCACCGCGCCGAAGCAGCGACCGGTCGCGTCGCAGCATCAGGCGGCGAAGCCGCGGCACCAAGCGGCCAAGCCCCAGCACCAGGTGGCGAAGCCGCACCACGAAACCGCGAAGCCGAAACCGCATCCGAAGAAGACCGAGAGCCACCGTCCGAAGGAGCGGACGGAGAAGCACTCCGGTCTCGTCGCCCCCGTGGCGGCCGGCATCGGAACCCCGTACCACCAGGCCGGTTCCTGGGCCAGCGGCTATCACACCGGGGTCGACTTCCCCGTCCCGACCGGCACGTCGATCAGGGCGGTGGCCTCCGGCACGGTCGTCTCGGCGGGCTGGGGCGGGGCGTACGGCTACCAGGTCGTCATCCGGCACAGCGACGGCAAGTACAGCCAGTACGCCCACTTGTCCGCGCTGCATGTGCGTGAGGGCCGGCACGTCTCCGCGGGCCAGCGGATAGCCCGCTCCGGCTCCACCGGGAACGTCACCGGCCCGCACCTGCACTTCGAGATCCGCACCGGCCCCGGCTACGGATCGGACATCGACCCGCTGGCCTACCTCAGGGCGGGCGGCGTCAGCGTCTGAACGGCCGCGTCGTCGGGATCGGCGGACCCGGCGGACGAGCCGCCCCGCCGCTCCGTGGCGGTGTACGACGACAGCCCCGGCCCGAACGCCACCCGGTCCAGACACTCCAGCGGCATCAGCGTGGGAAGGGGACGCGCTGAGGAGGACACTTCCGGGACCGCCTCGACGGACCCGGCGGGCGTCGGGGCCGCAGGCGCCGGGAAGACAGGCACCCCGGCCTCCTCGCCCTCCGCGTCCGTCCCGCCCGCCGACGCGTCCGGGAGCCCGCTGCCCGCCGCCTGCGCGGCGAGGTGCTCCGCGCCCAGCCGCTCCGTCGTGAGCAGTATCAGGCCGCCCGCGGCGAGCACCGCACAGGCCAGCGCGAGCATGGTCCCGGCCGTGCCGTGCCGGAACTGCTCGCCGAACATGGTGAGGCCGACGACCGCCGCTATCACCGGGTTCACCACGGTCACCGTCGCCAGCGGAGCGGTCAGCCCGGCACCCCGGTACGCGGCCTGGGAGAGCAGCAGCCCGGTGGCCGCGAAACCGGCGATCGCCAGCAGCGCCGGGAGCCCCGTCGCCAGGGCACCGGAGGCCCACCCCACCGCCACCGTCTTCACGAACACCGAGGCGATGCCGAACGCGATGCCCGCCGCTCCGGCCAGGATCACGCTCCGTACCACCGGCCGGCGCACACCCACGGAGATCAGGGCCAGCAGCGCCACCGCGCCGAGCGTCACACCGGCGACGATCAGCTGATCCGTGCCGTTCAGGGAGTGCGACTCGGAGTTCCCCGTGAGCGTGAGCAGGCCCGCCAGACCGACGGTCGCCATGATCGCGCCCCGCCACGCCGTGGCGCCCGCCCGTCGGCGTACGAAGAGCGCCGCCATCGGCAGGGCGAAGACGATGGTCAGCGCGCCGAGCGGCTGGACCAGACTGAGCGGGCCGTAGGCCAGGGCCACGACATGGAGCACCGCGCCCCCGCCGTTCAGCGCCACGGCGGCCCACCAGACACGGTTGCGCAGCGGTGCGAGTGAGCGGTCGTCGCCGGTCGTCGCCACGCGCTCCTGGACGATCGCCCCGGCCGCGTACGCGACCGCGGAGACCAGTGACAGCAGCACGGACAGCGCAAGGGAACTCATGTACACCACGATGTCTCTTCCACGCGGCTGCGTCGTCGTCCTTGAGACGGCGATTCGGCGTACTGCTTTGGTAGTACGGCCGCAGTCCCAGTGTCCTCCTGCGGAGGGTAGCTCTCCCCCCGGAGAGCTCAGCCCCTCCCGGAGCCCTCGACCCGCGGGGGGTTACGGTGAACGGCGGCCGTGGCACGTCAGGGGGCCGCGCGGGTCGGGGCCGAAGGCCGGAGTGCCGAGAAGGAGCGCAAGCGATGGACGGGTCCGCGGCGGCCTCGGTGGGCGGATTCTTCGCGCTGCGGACCACCGCGCCGCCCGACGGGACGCACCGCCCGCTGGCGCGGTTGTACGCGGGGGAGCAGGCCCCGCTCACGGCCCGGATCGACACCGTCGCCGCCCGGCTGGACACCTCCGAACGGCGAGTGGCCGCCTCCGTCGCGCACCTGGGACTGGCCTCCCGCCTCTGGTCGGTCGCCCTCGGACCGGCGGCACTGACCGGCAGCTTCCCCGGTCTCTCGCCCGCCGCCCTCCACTGGGACCCGCGGCACCCGGCACCCGATGAACTATGGCTGGACGGCACCGAGTCGCTGCCCGGCACCGCCTGCCGGATCCGGGAGGCGGTCCAGTACGGCCACCTCGTGCCCCTTGCCGAGGCGATCCACCGGGACGGCCCCCTGTCCGACCGGCTGCTGTGGGGCAACGCGGGGTCCGCGCTGGCGGGAGCGCTGCGCCAACTCGTCGCCTGGGCACGAACGCACCACCGCCCCGACGTGGCCGCGCGGGCCCGCGCACTGGCCGCCGAACTCTTCGACCACCCCGACCTCCGGAACACCGGCACCCCTCACGACACGGCGTTCCGCCGGCGCAGCTGCTGTCTGTACTACCGCACACCGGCCGGCGGCCTGTGCGGTGACTGCGTCTTCGAGAGCGTCTGACACACTGCCGTCTCAACGGATGCCAGGCGCATTCGGCCCCGTCTTGTCATGTACCTGAACATCGGCTCGGGTGTCGTGCTGTCACGCCAACTGCCGTTCCTTCCAACGTTGTACATCCTGTTGCGACGAGCCGCCCCCCTTCCTCAGCCAGGAGGATCCGTGCGCTCCGGTGGACCGGAAAGATCGTGCCGGAGAGGACCGGCGCCCACCTCTTCTCGATGATCGGCGACAACGGCTTCCGGCTCTGGATCGACGGGAAGCCGGTCATCGACCACTGGGCCGACGACTGGGAGAAGGAACAGACCTCGCAGCCGGTCGAGTTGACCGCGGGCAGGGCCTACGACTCAAGGTGGAGTTCTTCGAGCACCAGGGAGGATCCAACCTCCACCTGAAGTGGACCGAACCCGGCGGGAGCAAGATCCCGGTGCTGCAGTCCGCCTTCCGGCTGCCCGACGGCTTCGCGTACGACGGGGCCATCGCCGCCACCGTCCTAGCCGACGGCCGCACGCTCAAGCTGGACTTCGCGCAGAAGCCGCTGGTCGGCAGTGAACCGTCGGCCCGGGGCACCGCCGCCGCGGACGCCCCGCCCGCACCGGGCTGACCGTGGTCGTGGGGCGGGCGGCGTCCCGCCCCACGCCTCAGCTGCTCAGTTCGAACTCGGCCCGGATGCGCTTGCCCACCGGCACGCGCTCGGCGGTCAGCCGGTCGCACAGCGCCACCACGATCTCCATGCCGTGGCCGCCGGGGCGCGTCGGGTCGGGGGAGTAGAACAACGGCAACGCGGTGCTGGAGTCGTACACCGTGACGCTGACGCGCTCCGCGGTGCCCTCCAGCTCCAGCAGATACGGGCCCTGGCTGTAGCGGTCGGCGTTGGTGACCAGCTCGCTCACCGCCAGCAGCAGATCGCTGCGGGTGTGCTCACCGAAGACCGCGAGCCACTCGGCGGCCAGCCGGACCAGGAAGCGGTCGGCCAGCGCCCGGGCCTGCGCGATACACCCGGGCTCGCCGTCGAACACCTCGGCGCTGTGCAGAACCTCCGTGGACCGGTCCGGGCAGGGGCGGCCGGCCGGTCGCGAGGTGACCTGTTCGTTCATGTGCTCCAGCCAGGGCGACGCAGGGGTGTTCGGTGACAGCTTCTCGGTGTCCGCCTACCCGCGACGAACGGTCCCACTCCGGGGAGAACCCGGCAGTTCTCAGCCATGGCCGGGCCGCCCGGCCATGGGGTCCGTGACGAGCGGCTCCGCCGCGGTGCGCGCGGGCACGTCGGGGGTGACCGGCAGCGTGAAACGGATGCGGGTGCCTTCGGTGGTCTCCTCGTCCAGCCAGATCCGGCCGCCGTGGAACTCCACGATCTTCCGGCACAGGGCCAGGCCGATGCCCGTTCCCTCGTACTCGTCCCTGCCGTGCAGACGCTGGAAGATGACGAAAACCTTCTGCGCGGACTCCGGCGCGATGCCGATGCCGTTGTCCGCCACCAGGAAGTGCCAGTCCTCGCCCTCCCGTACGCAGCCGACGGAGATCCGGCACGGCACGTCCGGGCGGCTGAACTTCACCGCGTTGCCGATCAGGTTCTGCCAGACCATGGAGAGCGCCGTGGCGTCCCCGGTCATCTCTGGTAGCGGGCCCTCCCGTACGACCGTGGCGCCGGACTCCTCGACGACCAGCGCGAGATCGGCCAGCGCACGGTCCAGGGTCCGGTCGAGAGCGACCGGCTTCCACTTGTCGTGCACCCGGCCCACACGCGAGAAGGCGAGCAGATCGTCGATCAGCACCTGCATCCGGTCCGCGCCGTCCACCGCGTAGTCGATGTACTGCCGGGCCCGGTCGTCGAGCGAGGCCGCGGCCCGCTTCTCCAGGAGCCGGCAGAACGAGGCGACCTTGCGCAGCGGTTCCTGGAGATCGTGCGAGGCGACATAGGCGAACTGCTCCAGCTCCGCGTTGGAGCGGCGCAGCTCCTGTGCCTGCTCCGCCAGCAGCTTCTCGCGTTCCCGGGAATCGGCGAGCTCCTCGACGATACGGCGGCGCATGTCCTCGACGGCCGCCGCCACCGCGCGTACGTCCGAGGGGCCGGCGATCTCGATCCGGCTGTCGAACGCCCCCGAACGGACCGTGTCGGAGGCGGCGGTCAGCCGGTTCAGCGGGCGCCCCACCGTCCGGTGCAGCAGCAGGCCCAGCGAGACCACAGTCAGCAGAAAGCCCACGACCAGCGCGATGAGCACCTGGTCCCGGGTGGTGCGGGCGGTGCTCAGATCGGCGCGGGCCCGGTCGCGGGCCACGTCGAGATGGGCCTGCTGGGCCGTGTACAGCCGCCGCAGCGTGTCGAACTCGTCCTTGCTCTGCCGGATCGGCACCGAGGACTCGGAGGCCGGGCCGTCCCGGCGGACCGCGGCGACCAGCGGCTCGGCGTGCCGGCCGCGCCACTCCCGCGCGGCTGCGGCGATCCGGTCGAGATCGTCGGCGAAGGGCTGCTCGTCCCCGACGAGCGCCCGCACCCGGGCCAGCTGGAGGCTCTCGTCCCGCATCCCCTGCTCGTACGGGCGCAGGAAGGTCGCATCACCGGTGAGCGCGAAACCACGGACCCCGGTCTCCTGGTCCAGCAGGGCGTTCTGCAACTGGAACGACGACGAGCGGGCGGGCTGGATTCGGTCCACCAGCTCGGTGGTGCGGTCGGATGTCCGGGACAGCACGAAGCCGCCGACGGCCGATCCGGCGCAGACGATCAGCACGAAGACGGCCAGGATCAGATGCACACGGTGCTGCACCGACAGGCGCGAGGCCGGACCGCTCGCGTCACGGCCGCTCATCGCGCGCCGCTCCGTCCCCAGCCCAGATGGAGCACGGCGACATCGTCCGCGAGACCGCCGTACGGGGACGCCGCCCCCGCGGCCCCGTCGACCAGGGCGTCGACGAAGGCACGGGCCGCCAGCGCCCCGTGCCTTCGGGCCATGGCCAGCAGCCCCTCCTCGCCCAGCCGGGAACCCGGGCCCGAGCGCCCCTCGAAGAGACCG
Source organism: Streptomyces atratus (assembly GCF_900119365.1). Lineage (GTDB taxonomy): Bacteria > Actinomycetota > Actinomycetes > Streptomycetales > Streptomycetaceae > Streptomyces > Streptomyces atratus_B. The sequence continues at coordinate 46,331 of NZ_FPJO01000032.1, read as the reverse complement.
TCGGTGAACAGGACGACCCGGCCGTCCCCGGGCAGCGACAGGTCCGAGGCGCTCCACCGCGCTGTCCCCGTCCCAGGCGCCAGACCCAGCGCCATCCCGGGCTCGGGCTCCTCCCAGCTCACCCGGGCATCGCTGCGCAGCAGCAGCCCGGGGTGCCCCGCCCGCACCACCCGCACCCGGCGCCGGTCCGGGGCGAAGGCCAGCGAGGTGACGGTGGCGAAGACATGCGGGTCGGAGCGCTCGGCGACCAGGATCTCCTCCAGCAGCCGGACCTGTTCGAGCTGGCCGGTCGCGCACAGCACCGCCGTACGCCACGCCACCCGCAGACAGACCCCCAGCGCCGCCTCCGCCGCCCCGTGCCCCGACACATCGCCGATCACCGCGTGCACCGTGCCGTCGGACGTCTGCACCACGTCGTAGAAGTCCCCGCTGAGCAGGGCGTGCGCCCGGCCCGGCTCGTACCGCGCGACCGCTTCGAAGGAGTTGTCGTGCAGCAGGGGCACGGGCAGCAGACCGCGTTCCAGGCGGGCGTTCTCCTGCGCCATCAGCCGGTTGGCGCGCAGCGCCGCCGCCGCCCGCTCTACCTGCTTGCGCTGGAGGGCGTACCGGACGGAGCGGCCCAGCGCCTCCGGATCGAGCCGGCCCTTGACGAGATAGTCCTGGGCGCCGGTAGCCACGGCCGACAGCCCGGTATCGGCCTCGGCCCGGCCGGTCAGCACCACGATGGCCGCGTCCGGCGCCGACTCGACGATCTGGGTGACGGCGTCGAGACCGAACACATCGGGCAGATGCAGATCGAGCAGTACGCAGCACGGGGTCCGGCTGCCGGCGAGGAACCGGCGGGCCTCCGTCAGCGTCTTGCACCAGGTCAGCGCGGAGTCCAGCTCGCTGTCCGCGAGCATCTCCTCGACCAGGAGCGCATCGCCCGCGTCGTCCTCGACCAGCAGGATCACGGCGTCGACGTCCCACACCGAACCGGTGCCGAGCGGGGGAGGACCCTGCTGCGCGGGAACGGAACCCGAGCGCACGGGCCTCGCCGGAGAACCGTCCGCGGGGATTCCGGCCACTCTCCACCACCCCCCACGCACGGCACGGCCCGACCCCGGCCGTCTGGCAGCGAAGCATATGTGAACGGCCGGTGCCCCGGGCGTCGGGGCCGGGGCGGTGCGGTCGCCCGCACCCGAGGCCCGGCGACGGCGCCGAACGGCCGTGAAGTCACGCGAACGGAGCAGCATCAGGTGCATGGCAGACTTGATCGGGGCGTTCGGCCCGGCAGGAGCAGGTACGGCGGTCGGCGCCACGAGAAGCGGATGACAGAGGAACGGCAATGACGGTGACAGAGGACAGCCCGGAGCTCGCTCCCGGAACTGAGGAGTTCGGTCCCGGTATCGACCCGGAGCGGCTGGCCGTCTGCCTGAGCGTGCTCGACGAACTCGACACCATCGAGATCGACCACCCCGACGCCATCGCCGTGCGCCGTGCCACGGCCGGGATCTACCGGACGGTGAAGCAGCGCCGCCGCCAGGAGCGCCGCGCCGCCAAGACCGCGCACGACAAGGCGGTCACCGAAGCCACCGCGACGGGCTCGGCCGACCGGATCGACGACGAGACCCAGGGGGTCCTGCCGTCCTCGTCCACCCGTGCCGAGATCGCGGGCGTGCTCCAGCGGCCCCGGTCCTGCTACATCTGCAAGACCAGGTACGTGGAGGTGGACGCGTTCTACCACCAGCTCTGCCAGCCGTGCGCGCAGGAGAACCGCGCGCGCCGCGACGCGCGGACCGACCTCACCGGGCGGCGCGCGCTCCTGACCGGCGGCCGGGCGAAGATCGGGATGTACATCGCGCTGCGGCTGCTGCGCGACGGGGCGCACACCACCATCACCACCCGCTTCCCCAACGACGCGATCCGCCGCTTCAAGGCGATGCCGGACAGCGATGAGTGGATCCACCGGCTGAAGATCGTCGGCATCGACCTGCGCGACCCCGCCCAGGTCGTCGCGCTCGCCGACTCGGTCGCCGCCGAGGGCCCGCTGGACATCCTGATCAACAACGCGGCGCAGACGGTGCGCCGCTCCGCGAACGCGTACGGCGAACTGGTCAATGCCGAGTCCGCGCCGCTCCCGGCGGGCGAGCTGCCCGCCGCCGAGGTCATCGGCACCTTCGGCAGCGGCACCGTCGACCGGGTCGCGGCCTTGCCGGCCGCCCGCAAGGAAGGGCTGAGCGCGCAGGACGTCACCGAGCTCGCCCTGGTCACCGGCTCCGCCTCCCTGGAGCGGATCGCCGCCGGGACGGCGATCGACGCGGGCGGACTGGTCCCCGACCTGCACGACACCAACAGCTGGATCCAGACCGTCGAGGAGGTCGAGCCGATCGAGCTGCTGGAAGTCCAGCTCTGCAACTCCACCGCCCCGTTCATCCTGATCAGCCGGCTCCGCCCGGCCATGGCGGCGACGGCCGCCAAGCGGGCCTACGTGGTCAACGTCTCGGCGATGGAGGGCGTTTTCAGCCGCGGCTACAAGGGTGCGGGCCACCCGCACACGAACATGGCCAAGGCCGCCCTGAACATGCTCACCCGCACCAGCGCCCAGGAGATGTTCGAGAAGGACGGCATCCTGATGACCGCTGTCGACACGGGCTGGATCACCGACGAGCGCCCGCACCCCGACAAGATCCGCCTCGCCGAGGAGGGCTTCCACGCCCCGCTCGACCTGGTCGACGGCGCCGCCCGGGTCTACGACCCGATCGTGCGCGGCGAGGACGGCGAGGATCTGTACGGCTGCTTCCTCAAGGACTACGCGCCCGCCAACTGGTAGTCGTCCGGTGATGCGGCGGGCGTGAGCCGCCGTGGGCCCGGTCGGGAGTCGCTCCCGACCGGGCCCTTCCCATATTCGGTGGCTGAAAGTGACCTAGAGCACACGTTCCATCGAGCGCGGAAGCGCTCATTTGGTTACCCTGATGTGAACGGGCGTAATCGAGGAGTCCACAAACCTTCCTCGACCGTCCCGGGACAGGCTTTCAACCAAGTCGCCGTCCCGCCCCGTACCCGGCGCCACCGCGACCGAACTGTTCTTGCCCCTGCCCCACCACGGGCGGCCGATTCCCGGTAATGAGGCCGGAACATCGGCGATGCCCGGGGCTACGCGACACAAAGGAGTGCGCGGTGACGACACCGGAACTGACGAAGCACGAGAAGCGACCGGCCGAACGGCACGGAGAGCGGGCCCGCGGGCCCGAGAAGCTCCGGAACATCGAGGTCTGGGCCAGGTCCGCACCGATCCGGCTGGCCGGCTACGAGGACGACCTCGCCGAGCCGCACATCCTGCCCGGCATCGACTGACTCCGCTTCACCTCCCGGCACCACCACACCCGAGCTCCGGCCCGCATCGCGCGGTCCGGAGCTCGGCCGGTCGGGGCGTCCGCCGTTCACAGGGCCGCCCGCGCCACGGCCGCCCCGGCGAACGACAGCCCGACGCCCGCACCGACGGTGAGCACCAGGCCGGGCGCGACCCTCACCGTCGAGGCGCCGGTGCCGGTCCGCGGCGGCGACCGGATCACCCTGCTCGGTCACGACCGGCCGCTCAACTGGCGGGTCCGGGGCAGCTCGCTGGTGATCGACGTGCCGGTGGCGGCCCGCAGCACCGGGCGGCACGCCTGGGTGTTCAGGATCGCCTGGTCGGGCTGATCCAGGCGGGGCCGAGCGAGACGGGGCGCATGAAGTCCCGCACATAGGTGCGGTGCCACCAGCGCCCGGTGGCCCGCAGTTCGCGCCAGGACGTGTACCGGTAGCGGTACACCCCGGCGCGGACGTGCGCGGGCGGGGCGTCGGAGAACGGGTTGTGACGCAGCAGCCGCAGGGTGTCCCGGTCGTTCTCCAGCAGCCGCTCCACGAACGGGCCGAACCAGGGGCGGGCGTACGCGGGGGACAGTGCCGCGAACCACATCAGCCAGTCCAGCCGCAGATGGTACGGGGCGAACTGGCGGGGCATCCGGCGCGGATCGCCCGGTTTGCCGCGGAAGCCGTACTCCCGCCAGACGGTGCCGTCGTGGAGCACCTCCTCGTCCGTGCCCTCGACCACCACCTCCAGCCGGACCCGGCTGATGCTGCCGAACGCGCCGTAGGTGTTGACCAGATGCAGCGGGTCGAACGAGCGGTTCATCACCTGGCGGCGGGAGACCAGATTGCGCGCCGGGCGGTAGCTGAGGAACGCGACCAGCGCGGTCACCGCCAGGACGACGATCTCGTACCAGAGCGGTGGCGCGGACTGGGCGGGCGGCGCGGTGAACAGCGACCAGTCGACGGCGGACAGGGCCAGGGTGATCGTCAGCCAGTTCAGCCAGGCGAAGTTCCCCGAGAAGATCAGCCAGAGCTGGGTGACGATCATCAGCCCCGCGGCCGCGCTCGCCACCGGCTGCGGAGTGAACAGGAGCACCGGCACCAGGAGTTGGGTGACATGGTTGGCCGCCACCTCGGCACGGTGGACGGGCTTCGGCAGCCGGTGGAAGAACCAGCTGAGCGGCCCCGGCATCGGCTGCGTCTCGTGGTGGAAGTACAGACACGTCAGCCTGCGCCAGCACTCGTCGCCGCGGATCTTGATCAGCCCGGCACCGAACTCGACCCGGAAGAGCACCCAGCGCAGCAGCCACAGCACCAGGACCGGCGGAGCCGTGTGCGCGTTGCCGAGAAAGACGGCGAGGAATCCGGTCTCCAGCAGCAGCGATTCCCAGCCGAAGCCGTACCAGGTCTGACCGACCTGCACGATCGACAGATACAGCGCCCAGGGCAGCGCCCAGAGCACCATTGCCGCCCAGAGCGGAAGGTATGAGTCCGCGCCCGCGAGCAGGGCGACGGCGATCGCGCAGCCGGCCCAGGAGACGAGGGCGAAGAAGCGGTCGCTGTAGTGGAGCCGGAAGAGTCCGGGTGCGCTGCGCCAGTCCGTACGCCGCAGGAAGTCGGGTACGGGCAGCATGCCGCGCTCGCCGATCAGCGCCCGGAACTGGAGCGCGGCGGCGAGAAAGGCGACCAGATACACAGCGGCGAGAGCCCGCTGGAAGACCAGCCGGCTGAGCCAGTACCCGTCTGCGGTGAACCACTCCATCGCTTCCAGTATCGGCCCGCCGGCTCCGCTCAGCCCTTCAGCCCCGCGCGGCCTCGGCGACGATCCGGCGCAGTGCGGCTCCGAGCCGGCGGGCGTACCACCGCTGGGTCATCGGCACGAGCGGGCCCGCGAGGCGGGTGTACCAGGCGACCGGACGGCTGAACGCCGTGACGGTGAACCACACCGTCCCGTCGTCCGCCGACTCCACCACGAAGGACTCCTCGCCGCACTCGGGGTGCCTGTCGAGCGTCCCGTAGGCGAATCCGACGAGGTCCTTCTCGTACGCCGCCCAGACGACGCGGCAGGGTGCGGTGAACCGGAACGGTCCGGCGCCGAGCGACACCCGGACAAAGACCCCGGCCTCCGCACGGTCCGCCGACGCCCGGACCCCGGCCCCGGAGGTGCGGTGCATGCGCCAGCCGGTGACGGCGGCCCCGGCGGCCTCGAAGTCGGCCCGGCCGCGGCCGACCCGGGTCCGGTGGTGGAGGTGGTGGTATCCGTCGGGGAGCGGGCCGAGGCGGGTGGCTCCGACCTCGGGGTAGGTGAATGCGTTCATGCGGTCCTGCCTTCGTGGTCGGTGCGGTTCTGGAGCCTTCGCCAGGCGAGCAGCGAGCAGAGCGCGAAGCCCAGCGCGTTCCCGACGCCGTGAGTGGCGGCCATCCAGGTCAGTGTCGGGTGGGGGAGTCCGGTGGCCTCGCCGAGCGCCCAGCTCAGCGCGAGCACCATGGTGACGGCGAGCACGGCGGACGAGACGGCGAGCAGCACCCGGGTGATCCGGTCCCGGTTCCGGTCGCGGATCGACCGCCAGGTGAGGAGGGCGACGGTCCACATCCCGGCGGTCAGCACGACCGCGCCGGCCAGCTCGGCCCGGTCCCCGATGAAGTAGCCGATCAGGACGAGCAGGGTGCCCAGCGGCACGCTCAGCGCGGCGAACCTTCCCGCACGGCTGTCGGCGGTCCGGCAGACGAGCCCCGAGACCAGCGCGGCGGCGAATCCGGCGAAGTGGAAGTGCGGCACGGTCAGCGCGAGGATGCCCAGCCCGAAGCCGAACAGGGGGTGCCCCGAGCGTTCGGCGACCAGGGCCGTGGCGGCGATCGACGGCGTGACCAGGGCGGTGAGCAGTGCGATCTCGGCGGGTGCTCTGGACTTCGAGGGATTGCGCAGCAGCCGGGGCGGTGCGTGCAGGGCGAGGAGTACGGCCCCGAGCGCGTAGCAGGCAGCCAGGGCGGTGGCCGGGCCGCCGCGCGGCAGCCAGAGAGCGACGGCGCCGGGCACGGCGAAGAGCGGCCACAGGCGCCGTATCCGGTCCAACTCGGGGGCACCGGTCAGCCGCAGCCCCACCGGGACCACCACCAGCATGCCCAGCATCACGATCAGACCGACCAGCACCGACATGACCATCCCCCGACTTGAACGCGTTCAACTCTGTTCGGCGCCGACTCTACGAGTTTTCTTGAACGTGTTCAAGAAGGCCTGCGAGGAGGAGGCGGGAGAGGGAGAACGGCCCCGTGGCAGGATGCCCGGCATGGAGATCATCCCCGGACGAGGCGTCGAACTCGTCATGATCGGCGACCACCGGACCGGGGTCGAGGAGCGCGTCGGTCCGCCGAGCCTCGGCCCCGCCGCCGACCGCCCCGCCGTGTACGCCACCACACCGACGCTCGTGATCACCTACGCACCCGACGACACCGTGGAACTCGTCGAGATCGGCTACAGCGGGCAGGGCGGCGAGGCCGAGGCGAGCTACGACGGGATCCAGCTGACCCACCGGCTGATCGACGACGTCGTCGCCGAACTGCACGCCAAGGGGTACACCAGCAAGCCGTTCGACATCGGCTACGACTTCCACGCAGGGTTCTCCGTCTGGTCCATGCGCGTGCTGGAGGCGCGCGAGGTGGACCGGACGGCCGAGGAGGACGACCCGAGGTGTGTCGTCGAAGGCGTGTCCGTGGCGCCGTACGGTTACTTCGGCGACGAGTAGCGTACGGCGCCGGACCTCACAGGGCTCCCCGGCGCCACTCCCGTACCAGCAGACAGCCGAGGTACGTGCCGCCGATGGCCATCGTGTAGATGCCGACGGGCAGGTTGTCGAAGAGCGGCAGCTGCTGGGCGCAGAGATCCGCGAGCACCAGCAGCAGCGCGCCGGTCAGCGCCGACAGCGTCAGGTGCGGGCCGGAGACCCGGGTGATCCGCTTGGCGACCTGTGGGGCCGTGAGCGAGATGAACGCGATGGGGCCGGCGACACTGACCGCCCCCGCCGAGAGCACGATCGCCAGCACCACGGCGGCCGTCTTCGTGCGGCGGGGCTCGGAGCCGAGCGCGCCCGCGATGTCGTCGCCCATCTCCCCGATGTCCAGCCGCCGAGAGACCAGCGCGGTGAGCGGGGCCGTCACCAGCAGCACCAGCCAGATCGTGGTCGCGTCCTCCCATGACCGCGCCGACAGGCTGCCGTTGACATAGGCGGTGAGGACGGCGGCCCGGTCCCGCTCCATGGCGTAGACGACGTACTGGGTGATCGCGGTGCCGATCGCGGCGACCCCGATGCCCGCGACGACCAGCCGGGCCGGGTTGCGGAATCCGGTCCCGGTCGACACATGGACCAGCACCATGGCGAGCACGGCGCCGAGCAGCGCGCCGAGCGCCACCGGCACGGTGTCCGGGAACAGCAGCGCGGCGATCGCGGCGCCCGCTCCGGCGCCGGACGCCAGCCCGATCACATCGGGGCTGCCGAGCGGATTGCGGGTGACGGACTGGAACAGTGCCCCGGAGAGCCCGAGCGCCGCACCGGTGCCCACGGCGACCGTCAGCCGGGGGCCGCGCAGCCGTTCCAGCACGAACGCGTCCTTGCCCCCGGCTCCGCCGGTCACCGCCCCGGCCAGGTCGGCGAGCGGGATGCCGAGCCGCCCGAGCGACAACGTGGCTACGGCACCCGCCACCAGCAGTACGAACAGCACGAGCGCCGTCAGCACGGACACCCGCCGGACGGGCAGGGCCACCCTCCCGCCGGCCGTCAGGACCTTCCGCGGCGAGGCGGTACGGATCGCGGGCTGATGCGACGTCATGAGTTGCCCCTCATCCTGCGTACGGCGATGAGCAGTGCGGGCGCCCCGATGAACGCGGTCACGACACCGACCATCAGTTCCTGCGGGCGCATCACCACCCGCCCCACGACATCCGCCAGGAGCAGCAGCGCCGGACCGGTCAGCGCCGAGAAGAGGATCTGCATCCGGAAGTCGACCCCGACCAGCGCCCGCACCACGTGCGGAACGGCCAGTCCGACGAAGGCGATCGGGCCGACCGCCGCCGTGGCCGCCGCGCTCAACAGCGTGGCCGAGAGCAGCCCGCCCGCCCGTACCAGCGCCGGACGGGCCCCCAGGGACGCCGCCGTCGAGTCCCCGAGGGCGAGCGCGTTGAGGCCGGGGCCGAGCACCGCGGCCAGCACCAGACCGGCCACGGCGAACGGCAGGACCGACCAGAAGACGTCGAAGTCACGTCCGCCGAGTGACCCGACGACCCAGTACCGGTAGCTGTCGAACACCTTCGGCCGGCTCAGGGTCACCGCCTGGATGAACGCCATCAGCACGGCGGAGAGCACCGCACCGGCGAGCACCAGCCGCACCAGCCCGCTGCCCGACCCCGCCGATCCGATCGCATGGACGAGCAGACCGGCGATCAGGGCACCGGGCAGCGCCCACCACATGGTCTCCGTGCTGCCCGTCGCCCCGAGGAACGCCGTCGCGGCGACGATGCTCGCGGAGGCGCCCGCGTTGATCCCGAGGAGGCCCGGATCGGCCAGCGGATTGCGGGTCACGCCCTGCATGAGCGTGCCCGCGACGGCCAGGCAGAGACCGGCGAGCAGACCGAGCGCGGTCCGCGGGTAACGGCTCTCGACGATGGTGGTGACATTCGGGTCGGCGGCCTTGGACAGCACGTCCAGCACATCGCCGAACGAGGTGGTCCGGCTGCCGAACATGACGCTCGCGAACACGGCGAGCACGAGGACGGCGACCGCGATGACGAGGGAATACACCCGCCGAGCGGTGCCGGCCCGTGAGGTACCGGCACTGCTCGGCGGTGCGTGTGTGGTGGCCATGTGTGTGGTGGTGGCCGGACTCAGCCGTTGTCGGCGGCCTTGACGGCCTTGTCGATCAGCGGCAGGTAACGGTCGATCACCCACGGCACGGTGAGCGGGTTGATGATGGAGGAGGCGGTGACGAAGGAGTTGTCCTTGCCGGCGACCACGGCCCCGCTCTTGACCGCGGGGATCGCCGCGTACAGCGGCTGCGCCTCGATCTCCTTGCGGGTCTTGTCGTCCATGTAGAAGGTGAAGACCAGGTCGCTGTTCTTCAGCTTCTCGGCGTTCTCCAGGCCGATGAGCGCCGAGTCGGTGCCCTTGGTCTCCTTGAAGGTGTTCACCACCGGGTCGACCTTGAGGCCCAGCGAGGAGACCATCTTGACGCGCTGCTCATCGGGCTTGAACACGCCGAGGGTGCCGGGGCCGGTGTTGTAGATGTACGAGAACGTGTGCTTCTTGTACTCCGGGCGGGTCGCCGCGGCGTCGGCCAGCTGCTTCTCGATCTTCGAGGTGAGGGTCTTCGCCTGGTCCGGCTGTCCCAGCGCCTTGGCGATGATCTCGATCTGCTGGTCCCAGTCGGTGCTCCACGGCAGGTCGGGATAGGCGACGGTGGGGGCGATGTCCTTGAGGATGTCGTAGTCCTTCTGCGTGATCCCGGACCACGGAGCGAGGATGACGTCCGGCTCCAGCTCGGTGATGGCCTCGAAGTCGATGTCCTCACCGCCCGTGAACTGGGTCGGCAGCTTGTCGCCGGACTTCTTCACCGCGTCGTGGATCCAGGGCAGATAGCCCGTCTTGTCGCTGCCCCACTCGTACTTCTCGATGCCCACCGGGGTGTGGCCGAGCGCGATGGCGGTCTCGGCCGAGCCCTGGCCGAGGGTGACGACCCGTTCGGGCTGCTCCTTGATCTCCGCGGTGCCGAGCGCGCTCTCGATGGAGACGGGGAACGCCCCGCTGTTCTTCCCGGAGGCGCCGGAGGTCTCCTTGCCGTCGTCGCTCGACGAGCAGCCGCCGAGGGCGAGAACGAGGGCTGCGGCGGCGGCAGTTGCGGCGAGCGTCCGGCGACGCGCGCGGGTGAACCGGGACATGGATGTTCCTCATGTTTGACGGATGGAGCGGCATGACCCCGCGACTGCGTGAGGGCACGCCGAAGGAATGGCCGTACGGATACGACAGGCGGCCCCCGATGCAGATCGCAAGGAGTTAGGCAAGCCTAAGCTAAGCCTTTATGTGGCGACAACCGGCCCCCGGTAAGCGTGTCCAGCCCCCGCGTCGCGCCGGTGCCGGCCGGTGTGTTCGGGTGGCTTCTTTGGTCCAGACCTATTGACGGAAGGTCCGGACCTCCCTAGCGTGTGGCGAGCCGTGAAATGCGAGACCGCATTCCGCCTGGGGTTGTCAGGGGCATGCCATTCACGTGCCAACTCGCCCTGTGCCGGGCCGCCTCGGGCATCCGTACCGCCCCGGCACCCGGCCGTGACAGGAAGGGAAATGAGCATGTTCGGTCGGACATCGCGTCTGCTGGGGGCCGGCCTCGCGGCGGCATGTGCCGTACAGATGCTGGTCGGCGCAACGCCGAGCGCCGCCCAGGACGAGACCTGCGCGGTCAAGTCGAAGCCCGCCGGGAAGGTGCTCCAGGGGTACTGGGAGAACTGGGACGGCGCGTCGAACGGTGTGCACCCGCCGCTCGGCTGGATCCCGGTCACCGACAGCCGCATCGCCCAGCACGGCTACAACGTGATCAATGCGGCCTTCCCCGTCATCCTCTCGGACGGCACCGTCCTGTGGGAGGACGGGATGGACTCCACCGTGAAGGTCCCGACCCCGGCCGAGATGTGCCGGGCGAAGGAGTCCGGACTCACCACCCTGATGTCCATCGGGGGTGCGGCCGCAGGTATCGACCTGAGCTCCAGCGCGGTCGCCGACCGGTTCGTCGAGACCGTGGTACCGATCCTCAAGAAGTACAACTTCGACGGCATCGACATCGACATCGAGACCGGCCTGACCGGCAGTGGCAACATCAACCAGCTGTCGGCCTCCCAGTCCAACCTCATCCGCATCATCGACGGCGTACTCGCCCGGATGCCCTCGAACTTCGGGCTGACGATGGCTCCGGAGACCGCCTATGTCACCGGCGGGAGCATCACCTACGGCTCGATCTGGGGCGCGTACCTGCCCATCGTGAAGAAGTACGCGGACAACGGCCGCCTGTGGTGGCTGAACATGCAGTACTACAACGGCAGCATGTACGGGTGCGCCGGCGACTCGTACTCCGCGGGCACGGTCGAGGGGTTCACCGCCCAGACGGACTGTCTCGACAAGGGGCTCGTCGTCCAGGGCACCACGATCAAGGTCCCGTACGGCAAGCAGGTCCCGGGACTGCCCGCCCAGCCGGGCGCGGGTGGCGGCCACATGTCGCCGGGCCAGGTGTCGCAGGCCTGGAACCACTACGGCGGCGCGCTCAAGGGCCTGATGACCTGGTCGCTCAACTGGGACGGCTCGAAGGGATGGACCTTCGGGGACAACGCCAAGGCGCTCCAGGGCCGCTGAGGCGCCGGGGCACCGCGGACCGGGCGGCCCTGCCGAGGTGGACGGAGCCGCCCTCCGGCCCTTGCGCCCGGCCGTGACGACGGCCGGGCGCAAGGTGCGCCGTACGGTCAGGAACGGGGCTCGGAGGCGTCCAGCATGGCGTCGCGCTCCACGACCTTGATCCGCTCGCGCCCCTGCTCCGCGCCCAGGGCCTTCTCGTGCGCGTCCAGGCGGTACCAGCCCTCGCGGGTGGTGTAACGGACGCCGCGCTGCTCCAGGAAGGCGGTGACGGCCTCCGGCTCGGGCCGGACCGGGGCGGGCAGCCGGCCCTCGGCGCGGTCCTCCAGCAGGCAGGCCACGGTCTCGTTGGCGTCGCCCTTGGTGTGGCCGATCAGGCCGATCGGACCGCGCTTGATCCAGCCCGTGACGTACACCGAGGGCATGTGCTCCCCGCCGTCGACGACCCGTCCCGCCGCGTGCGGAACCGTGCCGGAGACCACGTCGAACGGGAGCTTGGGGAGCTCCTGCGAGTAGTAGCCGACCGCGCGGTAGACGCTCTGCACGTCCCAGTCGGTGAAGTTCCCGGTGCCCTTGACGTTGCCGGTGCCGTCCAGCTCGGTCCGCTCGGTGCGCAGGCCGACGACCCGGCCGTCCTCGCCCAGGATCTCCGCCGGGGACTCGAAGAAGTGCAGGAACAGCTTGTGCGGCCGGTCGCCGGCATCGCGGATGGCCCAGTTCTCCAACGTGGAGGCGACCATGTTGGCCTGCTTGTTGCCGCGCCGGGTCTCGATCGAACCCGCGTCGTACTCGATGTCCTCGGGGTTGACGATGACCTCGATGTTCGGCGAGTGGTCCAGCTCGCGCAGCTCCATCGGGCTGAACTTGGCCTGCGCGGGACCGCGACGCCCGAAGACATGCACCTCAAGCGCCTTGTTGGCCTTGAGGCCCTCGTGGACGTTGGCGGGAATCTCGGTCGGCAGCAGCTCGTCCGCGGTCTTGGCGAGGATGCGCGCCACGTCCAGGGCCACATTGCCCACGCCGAGCACGGCGACCTTCTCCGCCTCCAGCGGCCAGGTACGTGCCACATCGGGGTGGCCGTCGTACCAGGAGACGAACTCCGCGGCGCCGTGGGAGCCGTCCAGGTCGCTGCCCGGGATGTCGAGCGCGCGGTCCGCGTCGGCGCCGGTGGAGAAGATCACGGCGTCGTAGAAGGACCGCAGATCGTCCAGGCCGATGTCGTTGGGGTAGTCGACGTTGCCGAACAGCCGCAGCTGGGGCTTGTCGAGAACCTGGTGGAGTGCCTGGACGATGCCCTTGATCCGCGGGTGGTCCGGAGCCACTCCGTAACGGATCAGACCGAAGGGGGCGGGCATCCGTTCGAACAGGTCGATCGAAACCCCCGGGTCCTGGGCGGCCTCGGATTTCAGCAGCGCGTCCGCCGCGTAGATGCCGGCGGGGCCGGCTCCGACTATGGCGACACGGACGGGGCGGGTCATCAGGTGCTGGTCCTTAGAACGGCTGATGCGGGCAGTGCAGCTCAGGGTAAAGGTAAGGCTGGGCTTACCGTGCTCCCCGGGACACGTTATCCGTTGCCCGCCCGAGGCCTCGGGGCGGTTCGCCCTGCGAGACATCCGGTCCCGTCGTCCGGTCCTCGGACCGGCCGGGGCGCCACCCGGGTGGCGCGAGGGGTGATTCGCCCGAGCGCGTGGGTTCGCTCGAAGAATCGGACAAATGATGGCAGAGTGACCCACATGGATGATCGGGTAGCGGGTGCCCTGTCACTCCCGGACGACTGGCCCGCCCACCCGGATCTCAGCCTCGCCCTGAACCGTATGGGCAGCTTCGACTGGGACCTCGACAGCGGCCTCATGCACATGGACCGCCCCGCGCTCGACGTGTTCGACCTGCGGGCGGACGAGTACGACGACCGGCCGGAGTCGCTCGCGCGCCGGGTGCCGGCGGACGAGGGCGTACGCCTCGACGCCATGGTCGCGCAGGCGCTCAAGAGCGGGCAGAGCAATTACGGGGCGTACTTCAGGATCAGACGGCGAGACGGCGGCCTGCGCTGGACCCATACCCAGGGCTTCATCCGGCGGGACGGGAGCGGCCGCCCGCACCGCATCATCGGCATCGTCCGCGACGCGACGCAGGAGCTGGCCGACTCCACCGCCCGCCACGAGCTGGACCAGGAGCGGCGCCGCCGCACCAGCCTGGTCGACGGCACCACGGCCGCGCTGGCCCACGCCCGCACCGTCGGCGACGTCATCGAGGTCCTGAAGAACTCCCAGGGCCTGGCACACCTCGGGGCGACCAGCCTGGTGATGGGGCTGATAGAGGCCGGACGCATCCATCTGGTGGCCGACGGCCCGGAGGACTCGTTCGTGCCCGGCACCCGGTACACCCGGACGGACGAGCAGTACCCGATGAGTGAGGTCGTACGCACACTTTCACCCCGCTTCATCGAGTCCGCCACGGACTTCGCCACCTCGTACCCGATCCTGTGGCCCCACATCAGCCACCTCGGCATCACCTCGGCCGCCTATCTGCCGCTGATCGCCCAGGCCCGGCCCATCGGCGCGCTCGGCCTGCTCTACAGCGACAAGGACGGCTTCACCGGCGACGAACGCAATCTCCTGGTCGCGCTCGGCAGCTCCATCGCGCAGAGCCTGCAGCGGGCCATGCTGTACGAGCAGGAGCACGACCTCGCCGAGGGCCTCCAGCAGGCCATGCTGCCGCGCAGGATCCCGGACGTACCGGGGGCGCAGATCGCCGTGAGGTACCGCTCGGCACGGCTGGGCCGGGACATCGGGGGCGACTGGTACGACGTCATCCCGCTGCCCGGCGGCCGGGTCGGGGCCGTCATCGGGGACGTGCAGGGCCACGACACCCATGCCGCGGCCGTCATGGGGCAGCTGCGCATCGTGCTGCGGGCCTACGCGGCCGAGGGGCACAGCCCCGCCACGGTGATGGCGCGGGCCTCGGTCTTCCTGCACGAGCTGGACACGGAGCGCTTCGCGACCTGCACCTACGCCGAGGTCGACCTGACGACCGGGGTGGTGCAGCTGGTCCGGGCCGGCCATGTCGATCCGCTGGTGCGCGAGAGCGACGGAAACTGCCGCAGGCTGCCCGCGGAGGGCGGGCTGCCGCTGGGGCTCTCGGCCGAGTTCGGGCGGCTCGAGTACCCGGTCAGCACGGTGGAGCTGGACCCCGGCCAGACCCTGGTGCTGTTCACCGACGGTCTCGTGGAGGTGCCGGGCGCCGACCTCGATGAGGGCATGCAGCTGCTGACGGCCATGGTGCGCAACGGTCCGCAGGACCTCCAGCGGCTGGCCGACCGGCTCTGCGAGGAGGTCGACGAGCGCGGTGGCGAGGACGATGTCGCGGTCCTGCTGCTGCGCCGCAAGGCCGCCCACGCCCCCCAGCCCGGCGGCCGGCTCCAGCAGCACGTCGCACAGAGCGACCCGGAGGCGCTGAGCTCCGCGCGCCACATGATCCGGGCGGCGGTACGGGCCTGGGGCGCCAAGGCGCGGGCCGACGAGGTCGAGCTGGCCGCCGACGAGCTGATCACCAACGCGCTCATGCACACCGACGGCGGGGCCATCGTCACGATCCGGGTGCTCACCGGACCCGAGCGGCGGCTGCGGGTCGACGTCGAGGACCGCTCCAGCGCGCTGCCCAGGCGCCGGGACGCGGGCGAGGCCGGAGTGTCCGGGCGGGGGCTGATGCTGGTGGACCGGCTGGCGGACCTGTGGGGCGTGGAATCCCGGGGCAGCGGAAAGTGCGTGTGGTGCGAATTCGTCATCCCGGCACACGAGTGACAGATACGCGCTTACCTACCCGATAGTAACAGAACGTAACATGTCTGTACTTGACCGTAACCGATCGCGAGCGATTGACTGCGACTCCGTCAGTCATTTTTTGTCTTCGAGGACATGAGGACCCGTTGGGAACTGAGCTGCTGGCACCGCTCGATCTGGCCTTCTGGCACCTCGAATCCGATGCCCACCCGATGCATCTCGGCGCACTCGCCGTCTTCTCCCCGGCCCCCGGCCCGGCGCACGGAGCCGGTGCGGAGGCCGTGCTCGAACTGCTGGGTACCCGCGCCGCCGCCATTCCCCGGCTGCGGATGCAGGTCAGGGACGTACTGCTGCCCGTCGGTGGCGCGGCCTGGTTCGTGGACAAGGACTTCGACGTCCACCGGCACATCCGGCGGGTGCGGCTGACCGGCGCGGAGTCGTGGGACGAGGGCGGCGGATTCATGGCGGGCGCCACCCGGCTCGCCGGTGAACTGATGGAGCGGCCCCTCGAACGGGGGCTGCCGCCCTGGCAGATGTACGTGATCGGCGGCGCCGACGGTGGCCCCTTCGCGGTGCTCGTCAAACTCCACCACGCGCTGGCCGACGGAATGCGCGCCGTCGCCATCGGCGCCGGGATCTTCGACGAGATCGCTGCCGCCGGCCGTGCCCGTGGCGGGGCGCCCGCCCGCCGGGCGCGCACCGTTCCGCCCCGCTCGTGGATGCCGGGCCCACGCCAGGTGGCCGGCCTCGCGCTCGGCCGGATCGAGGATCTCGGGCGGGCGTTCGGCGTCGGTGCCTCCATGGTGCGGGCCAGCCGCCTCGACCCGCGCGGCGCGCCCGCGCTCACCGCGAGCTCCAGCGGCACCCGGCGGCTGGCCACCGCGGACCTGGACCTCGAAGCCGTCCAGCGGATCCGCCGCGCCGCGGGCGGCACCACCAACGACGTGCTGCTCGCGATCGTCGCCGGAGCGCTGCGCCGCTGGATGCGGGAGCGCGGCGAAGCGCTGCCCGACGAGGATCCGCGCGCGCTGGTCCCCGTCTCCCGCCGCAGGCCGGGCCAGGGCGCGGCGACCGGGAACAGGCTCTCCGCCTATCTGCTCGGGCTCCCGGTCGGCGAACCCGATCCGTGGAAGCGGCTCGGCCGTGTGCGCACCGCCATGGACCGCAACAAGGCCGCGGGCCCTCTCCGCGGCGCCGGTGCGGTCGCGGTGCTCGCCGACCAACTGCCCTCGCTGGCTCATCGCTTCGGGGCCCCGCTGGCCGGGAACGCGGCCAGGATGCTCTTCGACGTCCTGGTCACCAGCGTGCCCCTGCCGCGCTCGGCGCTCTCGCTCGGCGGCTGCCCGCTGCGGGCCGTCTATCCGATGGCCCCGCTGGCCCGCGGCCAGTCCCTCGCCGTGGCGCTGTCCACGTACGGCGGCCGGGTGCGGGTCGGGCTGGTGGCCGACGGCAAGGCGCTGCCCGATCTGGAGCGGCTGGCGCGCTGTGCCGACGAAGAGGTGGCGGAGCTGCTCGCACTGCTGCCGACCCACTGAGCGGCCGACACCCCGATCGGTCATAGATCGGACAGATTTCCGGGAAAGTGCCGCAGTCGGTGGCGCCCGAGGTGTTGACGCACCCAAGTGATCCGATGAATATTCGCTGTGTGCAGGAAGCGATCATCGGGGAGGGCGGCGGAAGCATGCGGCGCAACAGGTTGGGAAGCAGCGCGGTCGAGGTGACCGAGCTGTCCTTCGGGGCGGCCGCCATCGGCAATCTCTTCACCGCCGTCGAACCGGTGCGGGCGGCCGCCGCCGTCGACGCCGCCTGGGACGAGGGCGTCCGCTACTTCGACACCGCGCCGCACTACGGACTCGGCCTCTCCGAACGGCGGCTGGGCGAGGCCCTGCGCTCCCGGCCCCGCGACTCGTACGTGCTGTCCACCAAGGTGGGACGGGTGCTCGACCCGCTGCCCCCGGGCTCCGGGGACGGCCCCGACGGACTCTCCGAGGGCTTCGCCGTACCCGCCACCCACCGCCGGCGCTGGGACTTCAGCGCCGACGGCGTACGCCGCAGCATCGAGGACAGCCTGGAACGGCTCGGCCTCGACCGCATCGACATCGCCTATCTGCACGACCCGGACGACCACGCACGGGCCGCGTTCCGCGAGGCCTATCCGGCGCTGGAGAAGCTGCGTGCCCAGGGCGTCGTGGGAGCCATCGGCGCCGGGATGAACCAGACCGGGATGCTGACCCGGTTCCTGCGCGACACCGATGCAGACGTGGTGCTCTGCGCCGGGCGCTACACCCTCCTCGACCAGTCCGCACTCGACGAACTGCTGCCCGAGGCGGCCGCCCGCGGCCGCAGCGTGGTCGTCGGAGGGGTCTTCAACTCCGGGCTGCTCGCCGACCCGCGCCCCGGCGCCACGTACGACTACACGGCCGCGCCCCTCTCCCTCCTGGACCGGGCCCTGCGCATCAAGACCGTCACGGAGGGACACGGTGTCCCGCTGCGGGCCGCCGCGCTCCACTACCCGCTCGCCCACCCGGCCGTCGCCGGAGTGCTCGTGGGCACCCGCTCCCCGGACGAGGTGCGCGACGCCGCCGCCCTGCTCCGCCGCGAGATCCCGGACGAGCTCTGGGAGGAGCTGCGCGCCGAGGGCCTGCTGACCGAGAACGGACACTGACATGAGAATCGCCCTGCACACCAAGGTCCGTGCCGACCGCATCGAGGAGTACGAGGCCGCGCACCGCGAGGTCCCGGCAGAGCTCACCGCCGCGATCCGCGCGGCGGGCGCCACCTCCTGGACGATCTGGCGCAGCGGCACCGACCTCTTCCACGTCATCGACTGCGAGGACTACGCCGCACTCCTCGCCGAGCTGGAGCAGCTCCCCGTCAACATCGCCTGGCAGGCCAGGATGGACGAACTGCTCGACGTGGCGCACGACTACTCGGCCGACGGCGCCGGAGCCGGTCTCCCGGTCGCCTGGGAGCTGTGACATGACCGGTCAGGAACGGATCGTCGACGCCCACCACCATGTGTGGGACCTGTCGGTGCGCGACCAGAACTGGATCACCGGCGACGAACTCGCCCCGCTCCGGCGCGACTTCACCCTGGCCGACCTGGAGCCCGAGGCGCGGGCCGTCGGGGTGCGCGCCACTGTCCTCGTCCAGACCGTCACCGTCGCGGAGGAGACCCCTGAGTTCCTGGCCCTCGCCCAGGACAGCGACTTCGTAGCGGGCGTCGTCGGCTGGTGCGACCTCACGGCCCCCGATGTCGCCGGCACACTGGCCGCGCTGCGCGAACTCCCCGGCGGCGACCGGCTCGTCGGCATCCGCCACCAGGTCCAGGGCGAACCCGACCCCGCCTGGCTGCTGCGCCCCGACGTCCGGCGCGGACTGCGCGCCGTCGCCGACGCCGGGCTCGTCTACGACCTCGTGGTCCAGGCCCGCCAACTGCCCGCCACCGTCCAGACCGCGGCCCTGATGCCCGAGCTGACCTTCGTGCTCGACCACGCCGGCAAGCCACCCGTCGCCGCCGGTGAACTGCGCCCCTGGGCCGACGACGTCAGGGCGCTGGCCGCCCGCCCCAACACCGTCTGCAAACTCTCCGGACTGGTCACCGAGGCCGACCCGCGCTCCTGGACCGTGCGCGACCTGCGCCCGTACGCCGACACCGTCCTCGACGCCTTCGGCCCCGACCGGCTGATGTTCGGCTCGGACTGGCCCGTGTGCCGGCTCGCGGCGACGTACGAGGAGGTCGTCGACACGGCCCGCACCCTGACCGACGCCCTCAGCGGAGACGAACGCGCCCGGGTTCTCGCCACCACGGCCGAGCGGGTCTACGGCCTCTGAGAGGCACCGGGCCGATGCTTCCGGCAGGCTGGAACCATGCCAGAACTGCCGGAAGTCGAAGCGCGGCCGGAAAGCTCAAGGCCGAGAAGAAGAGCGGGATGCGGGTCCACGGACGCACCGGCGAGGCCTGCCCCGTCTGCGGAGACACCATCCGCGAGGTGTCGTTCAGCGACTCCTCGCTCCAGTACTGCCCGACCTGCCAGACCGGCGGCAAACCGCTCGCCGACCGCCGCCTCTCCAGGCTGCTGAAATGACCCGCCGGGGTGCGCGGGCCGGCCGGTACGCGAAGAAGCGGTGAAACACCCGGCCCCGTACCCCCGTGCGCGCTCTACACTCCGGCCCATGCTGCGCGTACTCGCCGTCGACGACGAAGAACCCGCCCTGGAGGAACTCCTCTACCTCCTGCGCGCCGATCCCCGGATCCGCAGCGCCGAGGGGGCCACCGGGGCCACCGAGGCGCTGCGCCGCATCGGCGGTGCCGTCGAGGCGGGCCCGGACGACCCGGCCGCCATCGACGTGGTGTTCCTGGACATCCACATGGCGGGCCTCACCGGCCTCGACGTGGCCCAGCTGCTGGCCGGCTTCGCCGCGCCTCCCCTCATCGTCTTCGTCACCGCGCACGAGGACTTCGCCGTCCAGGCCTTCGACCTCAAGGCCGTCGACTACGTCCTCAAACCCGTACGCCGCGAGCGGCTGGCCGAGGCGGTGCGCCGGGTCGCCGAACAGGTCGGGGACCGCTCCGCGCCCGTACTCGACACCGCCGGCGACCAGATCCCGGTGGAGCTCGGCGGAGTCATCCGGTTCATTCCGGTCGACGACATCGCCTACGCCGAGGCCCAGGGCGACTACGCCCGGCTGCACACCGCCGGCGGCAGTCACCTCGTCCGGGTCCCGCTCACCACCCTGGAGGAGCGCTGGCGCACCCGCGGCTTCGTCCGCATCCACCGCCGCCACCTCGTCGCCCTGGGACGGATCGACGAACTCCGGCTCGACGCGGGCAGCATGAGCGTCCGCATCGGCACCGCGGAGCTCGCGGTGAGCCGCCGCCACACCCGGGCGCTGCGCGATCTGCTGATGCGTCGGACCGCCCGCTGACCAGGGCCTCCCGGGGTCCGGCCCTTCCCACGGCGGTCCGGTGCTGCGTACACTCCGGGCCCATGTCCGCAGAGCCAACGCCCCGGCGCGAAGTGGTGACGGGGGAGCCCCGGCGGGTGCGTCCGCTGCCGCGCTACCGCACCCAGTCGGAGATCGACGAGCAGACCGCGCTCGGCGGTGCGTACGTCCGGTCGCTGATGCGCAGCCAACTGCGGGCCGGGCTCACTGCGTTCACCGTCCTCGCCGTGGTCGTCGGGACGCTGCCGCTGGTCTTCGAGGCCCTGCACAGCGCCGCGCTCGTCTGGGCCGTCCTCGGCTTCGCCGCCTATCCACCGCTCACCCTGATCGCCTGGTGGTACGTGCGCCGGGCCGAACGCAACGAACGCGACTTCGCCCGGCTGGTGGAAGGCCGCCCCGCGCCGTGAGCCGTACGTACGCGGTGGCGGCGGTCGCCGCCGTGGTCCTCGCGACCGTCCTCGTCGGCGGTTTCGGACTGCGCATCTCCCGCACCACCTCCGACTTCTACGTCGCCTCGCGCACCGTGCGGCCCCGGCTCAACGCCGCGGCCATCAGCGGCGAATACCTCTCCGCCGCCTCCTTCCTCGGCATCGCGGGCCTGGTGCTGGTGCACGGCCCGGACATGCTCTGGTACCCGGTCGGCTACACCGCGGGCTATCTGGTGCTGCTGGTCTTCGTCGCCGCACCGCTGCGCCGCTCGGGGGCGTACACACTGCCCGACTTCGCCGAGGGGCGGCTGGAGTCGCGGCAGGTGCGCAGGCTGGTCAGCGTCTTCGTGGCCGCGGCGGGCTGGCTCTACCTCGTACCGCAGCTCCAGGGCGCGGGGCTGACGCTCAAGATCCTCACCGGGGCGCCCGGCTGGCTCGGCGACGTACTCGTGGCGTCCGTCGTCGTCATAGCCGTCGCCGCGGGCGGCATGCGGTCCATCACCTTCGTCCAGGTGTTCCAGTACTGGCTGAAGCTCACCGCACTCCTGGTCCCCGCGATCTTCCTGGTACTCGCCTGGCAGGACGACGGGAGCCCCCGGGTCACCTTCGACGAGCAGCTCTCCGTCTTCCGCGCAGATCATCCGCTGTACGCCACCTACGGCCTGATCGTCGCGACCTTCCTCGGCACCATGGGCCTGCCGCACGTCGTCGTCCGCTTCTACACCAGCCCCAACGGCCGCGACGCCCGCCGCACGACGGTCGCCGTCCTCGCCCTCATCGGCGTGTTCTACCTGCTGCCCCCGGTGTACGGAGCCCTGGGCAGGCTCTACGCCCCCGAGCTGATCCACGGCGGGGACGCGGACGCCGCCGTGCTGCTGCTGCCCGGCCGGCTCGTCGGCGGGCTCGGCGGGGATCTGCTCGGCGCGCTCATCGCGGGCGGCGCCTTCGCCGCGTTCCTGTCGACCGCCTCCGGGCTCACCATGGCCGTCGCCGGAGTCATCACCCAGGACGTGCTCCCCTCACGCGGGGTACGGCACTTCCGGCTGGCGACCGTGCTCGCCATGTGCGTACCGCTGGCCGGTTCGCTGATGGTCAGCCGGGTGCCGGTCGCCGACTCGGTGGGCATGGCGTTCGCCGTCTCCGCATCCTCCTTCTGCCCGCTGCTGGTCCTCGGCATCTGGTGGCGGCGGCTCACCCCGCCCGGCGCCATCGCCGGACTGCTGCTCGGCGGCGGCTCCGCGTTCCTGTCCGTCGCCATCACCGTCAGCGGCGCGGTGCGCCCGCCCGGCTGGCCGCACGCCCTGCTCGCCTGGCCCGCCGTCTGGTCGGTGCCGGTCGGCTTCCTCGCGATGGTCCTGGTGTCCCTCGCCACCCCCGGCCGGATACCCGCCGGCACCAATGCCGCCATGACCCGCTTCCACCTCCCGGAAGCACTGACGTCGGGGAGGCACCGGTGACCGGAGCCGGATATGCCGTACTGGTCCTGCTCGCCCTCCTGCTCCTCGCTGCGGGCTTCCTGCTCGGCCGCCGCACCGCCCGCCCCCTGCGCACCAGCGACGTCGGGACCCCCGTCGAGCACGCCACCTTCGAGACGCTGCACACCGCCTCGCTCGCCGCGCCCCCGCTGCGCGCCGGGCTCACCGAGGAGAGCGCCCGCAGATCCGCCCGCAGGCTGCGCTCCTTGCTCGGCACCGAAGCGCTCTGCCTCACCGACCGCGAACGGGTGCTCGTCTGGGACGGCGAGGGCGAGCACCACGGCCGCCACGTCATGGACCAGGTGCGGGACCTTCTCGCCAGCGGCCGGGACACCGCCTTCCACAGCGACTGCGACGACCTCGACTGCCCGCTGCGCTGGGCCGTCGCCGTGCCGCTCACCGTCGACAACCGGGTGCTGGGCACCCTGATCGCCTACGCGCCGCGGGAATCCGCGGTGCTGGCGAGAGCCGCCGGAGAGGTGGCCCGCTGGGTCTGCGTACAGCTGGAACTCGCCGAGCTCGACCGCTCCCGAACCCAGCTCATCGAGGCCGAGATCAGAGCGCTGCGGGCCCAGATCTCCCCGCACTTCATCTTCAACTCACTGGCCGCCATCGCCTCGTTCGTCCGCACCGACCCGGAACGCGCCCGCGAACTCCTGCTGGAGTTCGCCGACTTCACCCGCTACTCGTTCCGCAGCCACGGAGACTTCACCACCCTCGCCGACGAACTCCACTCCATCGACCAGTACCTGGCACTCGTACGCGCCCGCTTCGGCGAACGGCTGGCGGTCACCCTCCAGATAGCCCCCGAAGTACTGCCCGTCGCCCTGCCGTTCCTCTGCCTCCAGCCACTGGTCGAGAACGCCGTCAAGCACGGCCTCGAAGGTGCCGTGGCCGTGCCCCGGGACGCCGGCTCCGTACCCGCGGGGGAGACCCCGACCCGTATCACCATCAGCGCCTTCGACGCCGGCTCCGAGGCCGAGGTCGTCATCGAGGACAACGGCACCGGAATGGACCCGGAACGCCTGCGCCACATCCTGCGCGGCGAGGGCGGCCACTCCACCGGGATCGGACTGCTCAACGTCGACGAACGGCTGCGCCAGGTGTACGGGGACGACTACGGACTCGTCATCGAGACGGGCATCGGCGCCGGGATGAAGATCACGGTGCGGCTGCCGAAGTACCGTGCCGGGGTACACGGTTCCTGACCGGCGGGCCGGACACCGCTCAGTGGAGGTGGATCGCCAGATGCCCCAGCGGAAGGCCCAGTTGCCAGGCCGGCGTCCACACCTGGGCCGCCTCCTCCGCGTCCGGTCCGTCGCCCACCGCTTCCCAGGGCGGCACACCGATCGCATCGAGGTCGGCCGCGAGCAGTTCGGTCTCCTCCAGCCAGCGCCAGGCCGCGCGGGCCAGCGCCAGATCGGGATCCGCGCCGGCCGGCCCGGTCGCCGGGACCGAGCCGAGAGCGTCGAGCCGTTCCCGGATCCAGCCACACCACGCCGCCCCGTACGCCGTCAGCAGGCGCAGCTCGTCCAGCCGGGCCGCGGGCAGCGCATCGGGCACCGCACCGCCGGAGAGGAAGACGGTGAGCGCGAGGGCGTCGCGGCCCGCGCGGTACTCCAGTGTGGACGGCTCCATCAGATCGCCGGTCCGCAGCATTTCATCGGCGATGTACTCCGCGTACATCCAGGCCATCGGGACCAGCAGACCGTTCCCACTGGTTCCGTCCTGACGCTCCGGGCGCATCCCGTCTCGCCTCTTTCTCTGTTCGGCACCGCGCTTCACGGAGCATTGAACCGGGGGAGTGCGGCCCGCGTGGCCAGAAGGACAGGATCCGTTCACGACACGAGGATGCGATGACCGCCGATCCCGGGGAGGGCCCACACATGCGGCACGTGCTCGGCGCCTATGTACTCGACGCGCTCAATGCCGGCGAGACCCGCACGGTCTCCTGTCATCTGCAGTCCTGCGACCGCTGCGCCGCCGACTACGTGGAGGTCGCGGAGGCCGTCTCGCTGCTCGCCCTGCTGCGCGAGGAGGACCTGCTGGAGTAGCCGGGCAGGTTGCGGGAGAGCTGACGCAGTGCGTAGTAGGAGCGGGACTTGACCGTGCCCGCCGGGATGCCGAGCACCCGGGCCGTCTCGTCCACGGTGAGCCCGCGGAAGTACATCTGGACGAGGACCGCACGGTGCTCCGGGCTGAGGGTGCGCACCGCGTCGCGCACGTCGAGGGCCGAGACCGCGGCCTCGGCGGTGTCCTCCCCGGTCGCGGTGGTCTCCAGCACCGCGTCGCCGACCTCGGCCGGCCGGGCCTGCCGGGAGCGGCGCGCGTCGATCGCGAGCCGCCGAGCGACCGTGAAGAGCCAGGGCCGCATCGAGTCGTACGGGGCGTCGAAGGCCTCCGGATGCTGCCAGGCCCGGACCAGTGTCTCCTGGAGCAGGTCCTCGGCCCGCTGCCGGTCGCCGAAGGTCAGACCGAGCAGGAAGTGGAGGAGGGCGGGCCCGTGCTCCCGCTGGAGCTCCGCGAGGGCCCGCTCATCGGTCGTCGTGGTGGTCATCGTGAACGCCCTTTCCGCCGAGGTCCTGCCGATTCGCTGCCGACTGGCGTATACGAACGCATCGGGGCGCCGAGGAACAGGCGGTGGGCGGCTCCGTGCGACGAGCGGTCGCACAGTGCGGCGAATGGTGCGGTGAACGGTCGGGCGGCGGCCGGCGCGGTGGGCGCACGGGCGCCGGGCAGCCGCCGCCCGGCCGCCGGATCAGCCCGTCCCCGTACCCGTATCCGTTCCGGGCGTCTTCGCCATCTCCGACTTCCGGTACGAGTAGCCGAAGTAGATGACCAGACCGACCAGGAACCACACCACGAACCGCACCCAGGTCTGCCACTGCAGGAAGGTGATCAGCCAGACCGAGAACACCACCCCGAGGGCCGGGACGAACGGCATGCCGGGGGTGCGGAAGGTGCGTGGCAGATCCGGCTGCTTGTAACGCAGCACGATCACCGCGATGCACACCACGACGAACGCCAGCAGAATGCCGATGTTCGTCAGCTCGGCCGCCTCGCCGATCGGCAGGAACCCGGCGATCAGGGCCGAGGCGAAGCCGACGATCCAGGTCACCCGGGTCGGCACGTGCCGGGTCGGGTGAGTCTTGGCGAACCACTTCGGCAGCAGCCCGTCACGGCTCATCGAGAACCACACCCGGGTCACGCCGAGCATGAAGGTGAACATCACCGTGAGGATGCCGATGATCGCGCCCACCGCGATCACATCGGCGAGCCGGTCGAGCCCCACCGACTTGAAGGCCGTGGAGAATCCGGACTCCGGATCGATGTCCTGGTAGCTCTGCATTCCCGTGAGCACCAGACACGCCGCCACGTAGAGCACCATGGAGATCCCGAGGGAGTACAGGATCGCCTTCGGCATATGGCGCTGGGCGTCCTTGGACTCCTCGGCGGCCGTCGACATGGCGTCGTAACCGAACACCGCGAAGAACACCGTGGCCGCACCGGTGAAGGCCCCGCTGATCCCGAACGGGAAGAACGGGGTGTAGTTGGCGGTGTTGATGTGGAACACGCCGACGCCGATGACCAGCAGGACGACCAGGACCTTCAGGACGACCACGATCGTCTCGAAGCGGGCCGCGTTCTTGATCCCGAGGGTCAGCAGATACGCGACGAGCAGACAGAGCAGCGCGGCGAACAGGTCCACCTTGTGGCCGTCTCCGGTGCCGGGCGCGCCCAGCATCCACTTCGGCACTTCGAGCCCCATCTCCCCGAGCAGGAAGCTGAAGTAGCCGGAGATGCCGATCGCGACCACCGCCACGATCGCCGTGTACTCCAGCAGCAGGTCCCAGCCGATGAACCAGCCCACCAGCTCGCCGAGCACCGCGTAGCCATAGGTGTAGGCGGAGCCGGCCTTCGGGATCAGGCCCGCGAACTCCGCATAACTGAACGCGGCCGCCGCGCTCGCCACCCCCGCGATCAGGAACGAGACCAGGACGGCGGGGCCGGCGGTGCCGTTCGCCACCGTGCCGGCGAGGGTGAAGATGCCCGCGCCGATGATGCCGCCCACGCCGATGGCGGTGAGCTGCCACAGTCCGAGCGTTCTGGTGAGCTGAGCGGTGGCCTCTCCCGCGGGCCCTTTCTCGTCGATCTGCTCGATCGGCTTGCGGCGCAGCACACCCTCGCCCACTCGGAGCCTTGCCATGAGTCACCTCTCCGCTGACGGCTGTCCCTGACGGGCGCTCATGATGGCTCAGGCGTGGCCGGTGCGGAAGACGGCGTGCCGTCCGACGGAGCGGAGGATTCCGGGACGCTTACGGGACCACCGTGACGGGCCAACGGCCCGCCTTCACCAGCCGGATCGCGACCGAGCCGATGAACCGGTGCCCGGCCGACTCCGAGGCGCCCACGACCACGGCATCCGCCTTCAGTTCGTCCGCCGCGGTCACGAGGCCGTTGTACGGGTCGCCGCGGAAGGTGTGGAACTCCCAGCGCACATCCCATATGTCCTTCATCCGGCGCGTCGCCTCCCGGATCTCGCTCACCAGCCCCTCCGCGACCTCGCCGGTCGTATCGGCGACCGGGGCGCCGAGAGCGGCCCCCGCGGACAGCACGGGCTGGACGTAGACGAGGGCGAGCATGGCGCCCTGGCGGCGGGCCAGCCCCGCAGCGTAGGCCGCGGCACGCATGGAGGAATCGGACCCGTCCAGACCTGCGACGATCACTTTCGGGCCGTCTGTGCCACGTTCGAACTTATGAGGCTGCGGTTCTGTCACGGCAGTGAGGCTATCCGCTGCCCGTTCCGTCTCCGTAGCGGGCTGCGGCAGGGCCTCGTCGGAAGCTGCCGGACGGCGTGCCGCAGGTCCCTCCATTGGGTGCAAAACCCTCGGCGGCCGGTGTGGATGACGGAGGCAGGACCACCGCCATGCGAGCAGTTGGTCATGAAAAATGATCAGAGGCTGTCGGGGCGCAGGGCACTGCTGCGACTGGCCGCCGGACTCGGTGCGGCCGCCGCCGTGCACATGATCGCAGCGGTTCCGGCCGGAGAACAGCTCCGCCGCTACCTGCCCGAACTGCTCGACGAGGGCTACCGGATCACGGTGCCGCAGCGCCGCTGAGCCGGCGGCGCCCCGGGTCCCGCGACAGGACCCGGAGCGAATTCTCGTCCGATCGGCGCACTGCCCCTGCTCTCAGTGCGCGCGGCTCTCCCAGTGACGGCGTGCCAGATACACGGCGCCGGCCGCCGCGATCAGCGCCAACGCCGTTCCGGCGGCGGTCTTCACGGTGCTCGTCGTGCCGATTCCGCCACCGAGCCCGCCCCCCACACCGGCCGCGGCCACCGTGGCACCGGTGGTGGGCGCGTGCGAGGGCGCGGCGATCGTGAGACCGGACCTCGCGGGGGAGTCGGGCGACGTGTCGCAGATGAACGTCACTTCGTAGGAGGTGCCGGGTCTCGCGTCCCAGTCGACCGTGGCCGCGACGGAGCGGCCTCTGGGAATGGTGACGGTGTCGAAGACGCCCGAGCCGGCGGTTGTGGTGGTAGGGCACCCCCGGGCGGCCAGGGTGACCTGGCTTCCCGGCGTGATCACCGACGGAGTGACGGTGAATCCGGTCGCGGAGGACGCGCTCCCCGACATCGCCGCGTCCGCGATCGCGGACGGAGCGGTCAGGGCGAGTGCGGCGCCGAGCAGGGCGACGGGTGCGACACGTATTGCGGCGCGCATGGGTGAGTCCTCCGGATCCCCGAGGAGCACTTGCGGAACGAGTTTCCACAAAGTGTCAGAAATGCACCTCGACCCGCCAAACGCTAGGAGTCGTGCATTTTGCCCGCGATCGGAGTGCGCCGCTCGGGGCACCGGCTTCGCCCGAGCGGCGCATCACCCGTGTTCCGGCGGATCGCTATCCGCCCGCGGCGCGCGGGAACAGATCGAGGAACGGCGCCGCGGTGGCCGAGATCTCCCGCCCGAAGGGGGAGTCGAAGTCCCAGATCAGGAAGAGCAGAAAGGCGATCAGGACACTGAAGAGGCCGGCCAGCAGCAGTTCGCGGAAGGTTCTGCGGATCTGCAGCGTGAACAACAGCCCGACGGTCACCAGAGCTCCGATGATCAGGCCGAACCAGACCACGCCCGGCATGGTCGCACCGGCGCTCTGGCCGCGTGCGCTGCGCGCGTCGTCGGCCGCGGCCACCTCGTCGACCAGTGGCTGATATGCCTGCCCCTCGTGGTCGTTCCTCGGCCGGTACTGGGTGACGTCGGCGCGCACCCGGTCCAGGAGGCGGGTCCCCTCGGCGGTGAGGGTGCCGTGCTCGCTCATAGCCCGCCACTCGTCGTGGACGACGTGGTGGACATAGGCGTCGACGTCGGCGCGGATGCGGGAGCGCACCTCGGCCGGGTAGACGGCGGAGCGGGCCTGCACCTCGTGCAGGGCCTGGGCCTCCAGGCGTACGTACTCCTGGGCGGCGCCGCGGCCCTCCCAGACACCCGCGATGGCGAGGCCCAGCACGATCGCGTAGACCACGCCGATCATCATCGTCATGTACTCGATGACGTCAGGGGTTTCGGACGGGTCGTCGTCCTCCCCGACCCGGCGGTTGTTGAGCACGGCGATGGTCAGGACGACGGCGCTCGCCGCGACCATGGCGAGGGCGAGAACAAGCCATTCCGACATGGTGATCCTCCGGAGGTCAGCGGGAGCGTGGACGCAGTACGGCGACGGCGAACACCGCGGGCGCCGTGATCACCAGGGTGAGGGTGACCAGGGAGGTGCCGTGCCGCACGGCCTTGCGTGCCGGCTTGCGGTAGGCGGGCAGGGCCACGGGCCGGGGCGTGGGCGGTGTGGGGCGTGCGGAGGGTGTGGGCGCGGGTGTCGGTGTGGGCGTAGGAGTGGGTGTGGGTGCAGGCAGTGGGGGCACGGGCTCCGGCTCCGGTCGCGGCGGTGCGGGTGGCGGTGGGGGAGGAGGAGGTGGCGGAGTCGGCGGAGGTGGCGGGGGCGGGGGCGGCGGTCGTGGTGTGGGCGGTGGCGTCGGCTCGGGCATCGGGCCCGCGTGGCAGCTGCCGTCGCCCGACGTGGCGACCGATGAACTGCCGCCGCTCTCACCGATGGAGGCGTATGCGCAGCTGTCCGCAACCGCGGGCGCCGGGGCGCTCAGCAGCCAGAGCAGGGCGACGGCTGCCGTGAGCCGTCCTATGAGTGATCCGTACACGACCGGGAGCATGTTCCGGCCGCTCGCGGGACACGCGGTGCGAGGGCGGGATTCGCCTGATGGTGGGGATATGGGGCGGCGGGTGTTTGCCGCCGGGGGAAGCCATGAGGCCCTGGTGAGCCCATCGGGCACGCGGTCCGTGCCCAAGGTGGCGGTTGGAGCGAGCGCGATCTGCAACCAGGTTGTCCAGTAAGTGAGTTGACGCGGCATCCTGGCCGAACCTCTTGCCTGCCCTGCGGCGAGCGGTGGTTCGACGCGGGGGTCGTACGGTCGGTGGAGCAGGCCGGCGCAGGTGCCTTCCCCGTGGAGCGAACGGCTATTGCCGCATTGGTAAAGAATGCTGCCAATCACGTCGCCGCCAAGTGATTTGCCACCCGCAATCGGTCCGACGGAGTCAAGTGGCAGGACATCGGCCGTCATCCGGTCCAGACCTTTTCTCCGCGATGTGAAACCGGCCGCGTCACCGGCTACTTCAACGGCCAAGGTGTGAGCGGTGCAGGGTGTCGTCGGCGCGACGCCTCCCCGGAGCGGTCCGATGTCAAATGTCACCCGTAGCGACGGGTTGGTTGCACATGCCACTGGTGTGTGACCAATAACGGACGGCTAATTTCCGTTTCCGCTCGCTCTCTTGGCGGACGATCAGTAGCCTCTGGTCAACACTGACCATGAACATGGCCGGATCGCCGTGGCGACTTGTTGGAGACATTGATGGAGCGTCCCGCCTGGGCACCGCGAGGCATAGACATTTCGGTGCCGAGCGTGTCCCGCATGTACGACTTCTATCTGGGCGGATCGCACAATTTCGAGGTGGACCGGGAAGCGGCGCGCAAGGCCATGGAGTTCATGCCTGGACTCCCCAAGATCATGCAGGCGAATCGCGCGTTTATGCGCAGAGCCGTGCGTTACGCAGTGAGTGAGGGCATCACCCAGTTTCTGGACATCGGCTCCGGAATACCGACCTTCGGCAATGTCCACGAAGTCGCCCAGGCGGCCGACCCCGAGGCCCGGGTGGCATACGTCGATCACGACCCGGTCGCGGTGGCGCACAGCCAGGCCGTGCTCGACGGAAACGACCGGGCGGTGATCGCTGCCGCGGATCTGCGCCGCCCGCACGAGATCGTGAAGAGTCCGGAGGTCTGCGGACTGCTCGACCTGGACCGCCCGGTGGCCCTGCTGCTCGTCGCGGTGCTCCACTTCATCGAGGACTCCGACGACCCGCAGACCGCGGTCGCCGAACTGCGCGAAGCACTCGCCCCCGGCAGTCTCATCGTCCTCACCCACGCCTCGTACGAGGGCATTCCGCTCACCCGGGAAGAGGCGGGCGGCACGGTCGAGGTCTACAAGAGCATCCGCAACCCCCTGGTCATGCGGTCCCGCGACGAGATCGCGAGCTTCTTCGAGGGGTACGAGATGGTCGAGCCCGGACTCGTGTCGATGCCGCACTGGCGCCCGGACACCCCGGTGGCGGCGGAGCAGGAGGACCCATTCGCGTTCTCGGGCTTCGCGGGAGTGGGACGCAAGGCGTGAGCATTCCCGCCCAGTCGTCCGGTACGCCGGACACGGAGCCCGACGGTCCCGAGGACCGGCTCCGGAGATTCGCCACGATCTGGAGCCGGGCCATCTTCCCCTCGACGGCCACCTCCTTGACGCGCACGGAGTTCGAACAGCATCTGCTGCCGCTGGCCCGCGGGCTCAGCGACATCCTGCACGCCCGGCCCTTCGACGCGGCGCCCGCGAGCGAGGTGGGAGCCGCCCTCGTCGCCGCGCACTGCACGGACCCGGACGCGCTGAGCAGCACGCTCGGCGTCGTCGACTCGTACCTGGTGCTCTACTGCGGAGGCAACGGCGTGACGGCGTTGTCGACGGAGGACAGCAGGGCCCGCTGCGCCCGGATCCAGCACGCCCTCGCGGGCGGCTTCACCCAGGCGCTGCGCGAGCGCACCCTGTCCGAGCAGGAGGCCATCGCGCGTTCGGCGCTCACCGCCCGCTCCGACGCCGAACGGGCACTGCACGCGACCGAGGCGCGTTTCCGCGCCGTGTTCAAGGACGCGGCCATCGGCATCGGCATCGCCGACCTGGACGGCAATGTGCTGGAGGTCAACGACACCCTCACCCGGATGTTCGGCGGACTCGACCACCATGTGCGCAGCCACAAGGTCAACGAATGGGTCCACCCCGAGGACTCGCCGCACGTCTGGAAGTACTACGACGAGCTGGTGCGCGGCGAACGCGAGCACTACCGGGTCGAGAAGCCGTACTACCGCAACGACGGCACCGTGCTGTGGACCAATCTGACGGTGTCCCTGCTGCGTGACGCCGAGGGCAAGCCGCAGTACCAGCTGGCGCTGATGGAGGACACCACCGAGCGCCGGCTGCTCAACCTGCGGCTGCGGTACGAGGCCACGCACGACGCGCTCACCGGCCTGCCCAACCGGACGCTGTTCTTCGAGCGGCTGGAGAAGGCGCTGTCCGCCGACGACACCAGCCGATTCGGCCTGTGCTACCTCGACCTGGACGGCTTCAAGGCGATCAACGACAGCCTCGGCCACGCGTCCGGGGACCGGCTGCTGGTCGAGGTGGCCGACCGGCTGCAGAGCTGCGCGACCGCGCCCGGCGAGATGGTCGCGAGGCTCGGCGGCGACGAGTTCGTGGCCCTGACCACCGGCCCCGACACCGAGACGGAGGTCGCCGAACTCGCCTGCCGCATCCTCGGCGTGCTCGGTACCCCTGTCCGCCTGGACGGCCGTGAGCTGACCGTACGCGGATCCATCGGGGTCGTCGAAGGGCCGGCCCGCGAGCGCAACGCCGCCGAGGTGCTGCGCAGCGCCGACATCACGATGTACCGGGCCAAGTCGGCGGGCGGCAACCGCTTCGAGCTCGCCGACGACGAGGCGGACGCCCGTGCCATCACGCGGCACGGGCTGACCACCGCGCTGCCCGCCGCCCTGGAACGCGGCGAGTTCTTCATCGAGTACCAGCCGCTCGTGCACCTCGACGACGGCACGGTGCACGGTGCGGAGGCGCTGGTGCGCTGGTGCCACCCGCAGCACGGGGTGCTCGGCCCGGACCGGTTCATTCCGCTCGCCGAGCACACCGGGCTGATCGTGCCGCTGGGCCGCTGGGTGCTGGAGGAGTCCGTACGGCAGGCCAACTTCTGGCAGGAGCGGCACACCGACGGCGGTCCACTGCGGATCAACGTCAACCTCTCACCCACCCAGCTGCACCATCCCCGGCTGGTCGCCGAGACGGTCGACGTGCTGGAGCGCTCGGGGCTCGAACCCGGGGCGCTCTGCCTGGAGGTCACCGAGTCCGCGCTCATCGGCGCGGACGACGACCTGCTCAAGCCGCTGCGGCAACTGGCCGAAATGGGCGTGGACATAGCGCTCGACGACTTCGGCACCGGGTACTCGAACCTGGCGAATCTGCGCCGGCTGCCGGTGAGCGTCCTCAAGCTGGACCGTTCCTTCACGATGGGCATGCAGCAGCACCCGGCCGACCCGGTCGATCTGAAGATCGTCGAGGGGATCGTCTCGCTGGCGCACAGCCTGGACCTCGCGGTCACGGTGGAGGGCGTGGAGACCGGGGCCCAGGCGGAGCAGCTGCGCAAGCTGGGCTGCGACACGGCTCAGGGCTGGTACTACGCCCGGCCGGGCGCGCCTGACCGGATCCACTCGCTGCTGCTGGCCGACGCGGTGTGAGGGAGGCGGGGGCGGCCCGTCCCCGCCGCCGGACGGGCCGGTTCAGGCCCGTCCGGCGGCGAGCAGCACCTTCTGCAGCTCGCGCGCGGCGCGCGGCGGAGCCACGTCGCTGCGGTGCGCGAGTGCGATCGTGCGCCGCAGGCCCGGCCGGGCCAGCGGTGTGGTCCGCAGGCCGTGACCGGACCGGCCGGCGACCATGCTGGGCACCACCGCGATCCCGAGCCCCGCCCGGACGAATCCGAGCACCGCGTCCATCTCCCCGCCCTCCACCGTGAACGAGGGCTCGAAGCCCTCCGCCCGGCAGGCGGCGACCGTCAGCTCCCGCAGGTCGTAGCCGTGCCGGAACATCACCAGGGGCTCGCCCTGGAGGTCGGCGATCCGTACGCTCCCGCCCCGGCCGGGCCGCGGTGCCTGCGCCGAGGACACCACGACCAGGTCCTCCTGGAGCAGCTCGACCGCAGTGAGCGCGGGGGACGCGGCGGGCAGCGGCAGCACGATCAGGGCGAGATCGAGTGCGCCACGCGCCAGCTCCCGTACCAGGTCGAGCGAGCCGCCCTCCTCCAGCAGCAGCCGGATCCCCGGATGCCGGTCGTGGAAGGCACGCAGCACCTCGGGGAGCAGGCCCGTGCAGAGGCTGGGCGTCGCGCCGAGCCTGACCCGGCCCCGGCGCAGCTGCGCCAGTTCCTGCACCTCGTGGCGTGCTGTGTCGGCGTCCGCGAGGATGCGGCGGGCCAGCGGCAGCAGGGCCTCGCCCGCGTCGGTGAGCGTGATGTTGCCGCGGGCCCGGCTGAACAGCTCCGCCCCCAGCTCGCTCTCCAGCGCCCTGATCTGTTGGGAGAGCGAGGGCTGCGAGACGTGCACCTCCTCGGCGGCACGGGTGAAGTGCCGGGTCTCGGCCACGGCCACGAAATACATCAGCTGCTGGAACTGCATACGCCCACCTCGATCGGCCACGATAGTCCAAGCCTATGAACATGAGCCATTCCATGTCTTGGACTGATGAGGTGGATCGGTCCTAGTGTCGTGTCCATGGCATTGGCAACCCGGACGGACCGACGGCCGTCCATGACGCGTACGCTCTGGGACTCGTCCGTCGGCAAGAAGACGATCATGGCCGTGAGCGGCTTGATCATGCTGCTCTACTTGGTCGTCCATATGATCGGCAACCTGAAGATCTTCTTCGGGTCCGGAGAGTTCAACCATTACGCGCACTGGCTGCGGACCATGGGCGAGCCCTTCCTGCACTACGAGTGGGCCCTGTGGATCGTCCGCGTCGTGCTCGTTGCCGCCGTGGTGCTGCACGCCGTCTCCGCGTACCAGCTGAGCCGCCGCGACATCCGGGCGCGCCCCGCCAAGTACGTACACAAGAAGCCGCGCGCCGGCTATGCCACCCGCACCATGCGCTGGGGCGGGATCATCCTCGCCCTGTTCATCGTCTGGCACATCCTCGACCTGACGACGGGCACCGTGCACTCCGGCGGATTCCAGTCCGGGCACCCGTACCAGAACGTGATCGACACCTTCTCCACCTGGTACGGCAACCTCATCTACATCGTCGCCATGCTCGCCCTCGGACTCCACGTCCAGCACGGCTTCTGGAGCGCCGCACAGACCCTCGGCGCGGGCAGAGCGACCCGCGAGCGTGTTCTCAGGACCATCGCCAACGTCCTCGCACTGGTGCTGACGGTGGGCTTCATCTCCGTACCCGTCGCCGTCATGACCGGAGTCGTGAGCTGACATGACCGACTACTCGCACTACGAGACCGGCGCGCCCGTCGTCGACACCAAGGCCCCCGAGGGCCCCGTCGCCGAACGCTGGGACACCCGCCGCTTCCAGGCCAAGCTGGTCAACCCGGCCAACCGCCGCAAGCACACCGTCATCGTCGTCGGCACCGGCCTCGCCGGCGGCTCGGCCGGCGCGACCCTCGCCGAACAGGGCTACCACGTGGTCCAGTTCTGCTTCCAGGACTCGCCCCGCCGCGCCCACTCGGTCGCTGCCCAGGGCGGCATCAACGCCGCGAAGAACTACCGCAACGACGGCGACTCGATCCACCGGCTCTTCTACGACACCGTCAAGGGCGGCGACTTCCGCGCCCGCGAGTCCAATGTCCACCGGCTCGCCCAGATCTCCGTGGAGATCATCGACCAGTGCGTAGCCCAGGGCGTCCCCTTCGCCCGGGAGTACGGCGGCCTCCTCGACAATCGCTCCTTCGGCGGCGTCCAGGTCTCCCGTACCTTCTACGCCCGCGGCCAGACGGGACAGCAGCTCCTGCTCGGCGCCTACCAGGCACTGTCCAGGCAGATCGCCGCGGGCAATGTCGAACTGCACGCCCGCACCGAGATGCTCGACCTGATCATCGTCGACGGCAAGGCCCGCGGCATCGTCGCCCGCGACCTCGTCACCGGGAAGATCGACACCTACTTCGCCGACGCGGTCGTCCTGGCCAGCGGCGGCTACGGCAACGTCTTCTACCTGTCGACGAACGCCATGAACTCCAACGCCACCGCCGTCTGGCGCGCCCACCGCCGCGGCGCCTACTTCGCCAACCCCTGCTTCACCCAGATCCACCCCACCTGCATCCCGCGCACCGGCGACCACCAGTCCAAGCTCACGCTGATGAGCGAGTCGCTGCGCAACGACGGCCGGATCTGGGTCCCGAAGGCCAAGGGCGACAACCGCCCCGCGGGCGAGATCCCCGAGGACGAGCGCGACTACTACCTGGAGCGCATCTACCCCGCCTTCGGCAACCTCGTCCCGAGGGACATCGCCTCCCGCGCCGCGAAGAACGTATGCGACGAGGGCCGCGGCGTCGGCCCCGGCGGCCAGGGCGTCTATCTGGACTTCGCCGAAGCCATCCAGCGGATGGGCCGGGACAAGGTGGAGGAGAAGTACGGCAACCTCTTCGACATGTACGCGCGGATCACGGCGGAGAACCCGTACGAGACCCCGATGCGGATCTACCCCGCCGTGCATTACACGATGGGCGGACTCTGGGTCGACTACGACCTCCAGACCACCATTCCGGGCCTCTTCGCCATCGGCGAGGCCAACTTCTCCGACCACGGCGCCAACCGGCTCGGTGCTTCCGCGCTGATGCAGGGCCTCGCCGACGGCTACTTCGTCCTCCCGTCGACGATCAACGACTACCTGGCCCGCAATCCGCACCACGACGAGATCGACGCCTCGCACCCCGTGGTCGAGGAGGTCGTCGCCGACACCGAGGACCGGCTGAACCTGCTGCTCTCCGTGGACGGCGACCGCACCCCCGACTCCTTCCACCGCGAGATCGGTGAACTCATGTGGGAGTACTGCGGCATGGCCCGCACCGAGGACGGGCTGCGCAAGGCGCTCGACCGGATCCCGCGGATCCGCGAGGAGTTCTGGCGCCGCATCAAGGTGCCCGGCACCGGCGACGAGTTCAACCAGTCGCTGGAGAAGGCCAACCGCATCGTCGACTACCTGGAGCTCGCCGAGCTCATGTGCCTCGACGCACTGCACCGCGCCGAGTCCTGCGGAGGCCACTTCCGCGAGGAGTCACAGACCCCGGACGGCGAAGCCGCCCGCCGGGACGAGGAGTTCTCCTACGCCGCGGCCTGGGAGTTCTCCGGCACCGGCCGGGCCCCCGTCCTGCACAAGGAAGACCTCGTCTTCGAGTACGTCCACCCCACTCAGCGGAGCTACGCATGAAGCTCACCCTGCGCGTCTGGCGCCAGAAGAACGCCGACGCACCCGGCGCCATGTCCACCTACGAAGTGGACGGCATCTCGCAGGACATGTCGTTCCTCGAAATGCTCGACACCCTCAACGAGGAACTCATCCTCGCCGGCGACGACCCCGTCGCCTTCGACCACGACTGCCGCGAGGGCATCTGCGGCGCCTGCAGCCTCGTCATCAACGGCGATGCCCACGGCCCCGAGCGCACCACCACCTGCCAGCTCCACATGCGGTCCTTCGAGGACGGCGACACCATCGACATCGAACCGTGGCGCGCCTCGGCCTTCCCGGTCGTCAAGGACCTGGTCGTGGACCGCTCGGCCTTCGACCGGATCATCCAGGCGGGCGGCTACATCTCCGCCCCGACCGGCACCGCCCCCGAGGCGCACGCCACCCCGGTGCCCAAGCCGGACGCCGACTTCGCCTTCGAGCACGCCGAGTGCATCGGCTGCGGCGCCTGTGTGGCGGCCTGCCCCAACGGCTCGGCGATGCTCTTCACCTCGGCGAAGATCAACCACCTCAACGTCCTGCCGCAGGGCGCCCCGGAGCGCGAGACCCGGGTCCTCGACATGGTCGGCCAGATGGACAGCGAGGGCTTCGGCGGCTGCACCCTCACCGGGGAGTGCGCCACCGCCTGCCCCAAGGGCATCCCGCTGCCGTCGATCTCGGCCATGAACAAGGAGTGGCTGCGGGCCACCCGCAAGGTGCGCCGCTGAGCGAGGCACGAGTTCCTGGCCCCGGAGGCCGCCCACCGCCGGGACCAGGAAGTCTCATCCGCTCCGGCGGATCAGGAGGTCACGGAGATGTCGTCGCCGTAGACCGTGCCCTGCCCGTACCAGCCGTGCAGACAGACGGTGACCGTGCCGGACGAACCGGTGGTGAACGTCACCGACTGCTTCGCGTAGCCGCTCGACGAACCCCAGACGCTCGCGGTCGCGTCGCCGCGCACCCCGAGGTATCCATAGCTGCCCTGCACCCAGCCGCTCAGCGTGTACTTGGTGTGGGGGGACAGGGCGAGGGTCTGCGCGCACTCACCGGTCTGCGACGCGGTGGCCGCCGCGGCGAGCGCGTGCGAACCGCCGTGCACCGGCGTGGAGACGACCGCGCCACCGGACTCGCACGTCCAGGGTCCGAGCGAGCCTGTCTCGAAGTCGCCGTTGACCGGGGCCCCGGTGCCGCCACCCGGGCCCGACACCGTCAGGGTGAAGGACGCCGTGTGGCTGAGCGTGCCCGCCGCGCCGGTCACATCGATCCTGTACGTACCCGGCGCCGCGGACGCGGACGCGGTGACCGTCAGCTTCGACGTCCCGCCCGCGGTGACCGAGGTCGGGCTGAGCGTAGCCGTCACGCCCGCGGGCGCCCCGCCCGTCGTCAGCGCGGCGGTCCTCGCGTTGCCGGAGACGACCGCGGTGTTCACCGTCGCCGTCGTGGAGCCGCCGGGGGCGACTGTCGCCGAGGCGGGCGCGACGGCCACGTTCTTTGCTGTTTCATTCCCCTTTGCTTGCCTGCGCTGGCAACTCGCCTGCCAAATAGGTGAGTTGGCGGTGACTGGGTGGTCATCCGAGAGGGAGTGCGGTCCGGAGGTACGGAGCCGTCCGGCTCTCCGGGACCCGGGCCACCTCCATGGGCGGTCCCGCCGCCACGATCCGGCCGCCCCGGTCGCCGCCGCCGGGGCCGAGGTCGATCACCCAGTCGGCACCCGCCACCACCGCCATGTCGTGCTCCACGACCACCACCGTGTCGCCCGCGTCGACGAGCCCCTGCAACTGCCGCATCAGCACGTCGACATCGGCGGGGTGCAGCCCCGTCGTCGGCTCGTCCAGCAGGTACAGGGTGTGACCCCGGCGGGTGCGCTGGAGCTCGGCGGCGAGCTTGATCCGTTGGGCCTCACCGCCCGACAGCTCGGTCGCGGGCTGCCCGAGCCGCAGATAGCCGAGCCCCACGTCGAGCAGCGTGCGCAGACTTCGCTCGGCGGCCGGCGTACCCGCGAAGAACCCGGCCGCCGACTCCACCGTCAGATCCAGCACCTGTGCGATGTCCAGTCCGCGCAGCGTGACCTCCAGCGTCTGCGGGTTGTACCGCGCGCCGTGACAGTCCGGACAGGGCGCGTACGTACTGGGCAGGAAGAGCAGCTCCACCGAGACGAAGCCCTCGCCCTGGCAGGTCTCGCAGCGCCCGCCCGCCACATTGAAGGAGAACCGCCCGGCCCTGTAGCCGCGCTCCCGGGCCGTGTCCGTACCGGCGAACAACTTCCGTACGACGTCGAACAGCCCGGTGTACGTGGCCAGATTGGACCGGGGGGTACGGCCGATCGGCCGCTGGTCGACCTGTACGAGACGGTCCACCGCCTCCAGCCCCCGTGCCGACGCGCACCAGGGCGCGGGGCGCTCCTCGGTCGGGTCCGCGGTGGCGGAGGCCTGCCGGTCGGCGAGCACACCGGCCAGGACCTGCCCGACGAGTGTCGACTTGCCCGACCCCGAGACCCCGGTCACGGCCGTGAACACCCCGAGCGGGAACGCGGCGTCCACGCCCCGCACATTGTGCCGGTCGACTCCGTTCAGCCTCAGCCACCCCGACGGCGTGCGCACCTCCCGGACCGGCGCGGGACCGTCGTCGAAGAGGAAGCGCCGGGTGGCCGACTCCGCCACCTCCGCGAGCCCGGCCGGGGGACCGCTGTGCAGCACCCGGCCGCCGTGCTCACCGGCCAGCGGCCCCACGTCGACCAGCCAGTCCGCCCGGCGCACCACGTCCATCTGGTGCTCCACGACGAAGACCGAGTTCCCGGCCTCCTTCAGCCGCCCCAGTACCCCCAGCAGCGACTCGGTGTCCGCCGGGTGGAGACCGGCCGACGGCTCGTCCAGCACATAGACGACACCGAAGAGGCCCGAGCGCAACTGGGTGGCGAGCCGCAGCCGTTGCAGCTCGCCGGAGGAGAGCGTCGGAGCCGTGCGGTCGAGGCTGAGGTAGCCGAGGCCGAGCTCGGTGACCGTCTCGATCCGGCCCAGCAGATCCGCCGTCAGCACCCGGGCCGTGTCGCCGCCGCCCGCCGTGCTCAGCAGCTCGGCGAGCGAGGTCAGCGGCAGCGCGGCCAGCTCCGCGATCGTGCGGCCGGCGAAGGTGACGGCCAGTGCCTCCGGACGCAGCCGGCTGCCGTCGCAGACCGGACACGGGGCACTGGCCAGGAACCGCTCGGCCTTCGCCCGCAGGGTGCGGCTCCTGGAGTCCGCGAAGGTGTGCATCACATAGCGGCGGGCACTGGTGTACGTGCCCTGGTAGGGGCGCTGGATGCGCCCCGCCTCCCGCACCGGATGGACCGTCACCACGGGCTGCTCGTCGGTGAACAGGATCCACTCCCGCTCCTCGGCACCCAGTTCGCGCCACGGCCGGTCGATGTCGTACCCCAGCGCGTCCAGCACGTCGCGCAGGTTCTTGCCCTGCCAGGCCCCCGGCCAGGCGGCGATCGCACCGTCCCGGATCGACAGCGAGGGGTCGGGGACCAGCAGCGCTTCGGTGGTGCGGTGGACGAGGCCGAGCCCGTGGCACTGAGGGCACGCCCCGGCGGCGGTGTTCGGCGAGAAGGCGTCGGAGTCCAGCCGTTCGGCACCGGCGGGATACTCCCCGGCCCGGGAGAACAGCATCCGCAGGAAGTTGGAGAGCGTGGTGACCGTGCCGACGGACGAACGGGCGCCGGGCGCCGAACGGCGCTGCTCCAGGGAGACGGCGGGCGGCAGACCGGTGATCTCGCCGACCGCGGGCGCGCCGACCTGGTGGATCAGCCGGCGGGCGTACGGGGCGACGGACTCGAAGTAGCGGCGCTGGGCCTCGGCGTAGATCGTCCCGAAGGCGAGGGAGGACTTCCCGGAACCGGAGACGCCGGTGAAGACGGTGAGGGTGTCGCGCGGGATGTCGACCGAGACGTCCTGGAGATTGTGCTCACGGGCGCCGCGCACCCGGACGTACGGATCGTGGGGGGTGGACATGTGCACGGGTCTCCGTACGGATCGGGGCAGGGCCGGCAGCCCGGGACAAACAATCCGATTCTAGGCACGGGGGCGATGGGTGCCGTCCGGCCCGCAACGGCCGGAGGCCGGCCCCGCCGGGCCGGCCTCGCGGGTCCGTTCGGTGCGGGAGACCTACCGGGAGGGACGCAGGGCGCGCTTGATGGGCCGTCCCACGACGCTGCGTGCGCGCTGGTACGTGGAGCGCTGGGCGGGCAGCGAGGCGTTCTTCAGCAGCTTCCGCTTGAGCTGGGTGTTCTCGGCGGTGAGTTCGGTCAGCTGGGTCTGGAGCCAGTTCAGCCGCGGCGCCACCGTGGCGGGGTCGGAGCCGATCCAGGGGCGGACGCCCGCAGGGAAGGACAGTTTGCTCATCCGGGTCTCGAAGGCCGTGCCGCCGTCGCCGTGGGTGAAGGTGTTCTCCAGGCCGTTCTTGTCGAGGAAGTTCAGGAACCGGTCGAAGCGCTCCTGGTGACCGCGCATCAGCGGGCCGAAGTCCGCCGCGGCGTGCAGATCGGCGGGGTCCAGGTCGGCCGGGACCTTGGCGAGCGTCCGGTGCGGGATGTCGAAGTAGCGGCACAGCTCCAGCGTCCGGGAGTCGCCGCAGAGCACGGTGGCCGGCGTTCCGGCCAGCAGCGCCGCGATATTGCCGTGGATCCGGGAGCCGAAGGAGAAATCGAAGCCCCGCAGGTCGTCCATCCAGGTGACCGGGTCGATGTAGACCCGGACCTTGTCCTCCCTGTACATGGGGTGGTCGGGATGGGTGGGGATGTTGGTGACCGCGGCGTTCTGGTGGGACAGATCGCGCCAGTGCAGCTGACGGGCGTCGGAGAGGTTCTGGCCGATGAACCGGAGGTGGGGGTAGCGCGCGTGGGTGCGGTCGATGATCTGCCCGAGCTTGTGCTTGCGCACCGCGTCGTGCGATCCGTTGACGGCGATGCGTGACTCGGGCCCGAGCGCCCGGCCGTCCTCCCGGACGACGAGCTTGCTGCCGTGCAGGAACATAGAGGGGCAGCCGATGACGTCCACGTCACGGAAGCCCATGTCCCGCAGATACCGCTCGGTGAACTCCCCGCGCACGCCGATCGAGGCGCTGTGGTCGAGTACGGCGGAGACGAACTCGTAGACCGTGGACTGCATCGGCTTCAGCCGGTCCGCGGAGTAGTTGATGCCGGTCT
The DNA here is from genome assembly GCF_900119365.1 of Streptomyces atratus. Lineage (GTDB taxonomy): Bacteria > Actinomycetota > Actinomycetes > Streptomycetales > Streptomycetaceae > Streptomyces > Streptomyces atratus_B. The sequence goes on along the minus strand of NZ_FPJO01000032.1, from coordinate 4,198 downwards.
GGGCGCCCACGCCCGGGACGACCACCGGGATCTTCAGCTTCGAGATGAGCTGGGTCAACCGCTTCAGCTGCGGTTCGAAGGACGGCCGGAAGGCGTTGGCGAGCGGGATGACGAAGACGTCGAACTCGCTGTTGATACGGTCCGCGTCGGCGACCTTGGTGGTGATGCCGTTCGACACCACCTCCGAACGTGGCGTCTCAAGGATCTTGTGAGCGGCGTCGCTGAAGATCAGGTTGCCCGAGTTGGTGGCGAACACGTCCTCGTGGAGGGCGCGCTCGACAGGGACGACGTCGTAGGGGCTCTTCCCTGAACGCAGGAGTATTCGCTTCACATCGTTAACGTTGGATGCCACAAACCTGAATATAGCTTTACAAACGCTTTTGCTTCCACGTGCATCCTGTACAACCTTTTGCGATCTTGGCGGAACGTGAGCGGCGGATGACCCATCCGCGTACGGGCGGGCGCGCGTGGTGTCTGACGGACACCCGGTGCGGCCCGCGGGGGCTCCTCGTACGCCCTCTTGAACGCCGGACGGCCCCGCCCGTACGCTGCGTCGGGCGCGCCGGCGCGCCTACCGGGGAGGTGGAAGCGCGGTCATGGCCGACGCACTGTCCGAGGACGAGATCCTCGAAGCGATCGCCCGGCACATCGGCCGCCCGGGGCAGGGGCCCCAGTTGCGGCGGGCCGGCGCCGACATCACCCGGCACCCGATGCTCGACCTGAGCATCGTCCGCTCCGTGGAGACCCGCAGCACACGGCCGGAGACCAGGCCCGGCAGGTACGACACCTCGGGGCGGCCGACGTACGAGGGCGAACTGCGCGACCATCCGGTCGAGCCGCCGAAGGACCCGGCCCGGTCGCGGGAGGTGGAGCTCGTGCTCCACGGCTCGGTGCGGACGGTGGACTGCGGCTGCGACGAGGGCAGGCAGCCGTGTTCGCGCTGCCGGGCCAAGGGGAAACTGCGCTGCGACATCGGCCCGTTGTGTCCGGCCTGCGAGGGTGTGGAGCCGTGCACCTGGTGCGACGGTACGGGCGAGCGCCGCAAGGACCGTGCGGCGGCCGGGCCGGAGCGGGAGAAGCAGCTCGCCGGGCGGACCACCTGTGTGAAATGCCGCAAGCCCCGCACCGCCTGTCCGCAGTGCCGGGGGTGGGGCACCAAGAAGTGCCCGCAGTGCGACGACACCGGCTTCCGGGACTGCCCGGTCTGCGAGGGCGAGCGGTCGACGAAGCACGCGCCGTGCGACGGCACGGGACTGATCACCCGGTGGACGGCCGGCTCGGTCGGGCACGCCCCGCAGCGGAGCACGGCGAAACTCCCGGACCCGGCGCCGCCGCTGCGGGTTCGCCAGCAGACCGGACGCACCGGAGCGTGGGAACGGGTAACGCTGACCTCGGCCGGCGATCCGCTTCCCGACGCGTTGGATCCCGCCCACGTGAAGGCGGTCGAATCGGCGCTCGCACCCCGGCCGGACGAGGTGGCCAGGCGTGTCGAGATCGGGTGGCTGCACCTGGTGTCGGTCGCGGTCCCGGACGATCCCGACCATGTCTTCTACGTCTTCCCCGGAACCGGCGGCCCCGAGGTTCTCCCGGTCTGGTCGAGGCGCCGGTCCCTGCGGGTCGCCGCCGTGGTGGCCGGGGTGGTAGTGCTGATGCTGCTGGTGGCCGCGCTGGTCTGATTTGCTGGAGGTGTGAGAAGCGACCACCGGCCCCTGGCCGTTTTCGACTTGGACGGCACGCTCGCGGACAGCGGCCACCGGCAGCACTTCCTGGAGGGCCGTCGGCGCGACTGGAACGGCTTCTTCTCGGCGGCCGTCGACGACCCGCCGCTTTCCGAAGGGGTACGGCTGGCGCTGAGCAGCGCCGAGAGCTGCGAGGTCAGGTATCTCACCGGACGGCCCGAGCGGTGCCGCCGGGACACCGTGGTCTGGCTGGCGCAACACGGACTGCCCGAGGGGCGGGTGTACATGCGCCGCGACGACGACCGCAGGCCGGCCCGGCACGCCAAGCTGGAGACCCTGCGGCGGCTGGGCCGGGAGCGTGAGGTGCGGATGCTGGTCGACGACGACGAACTCGTCTGCGACGCGGCGGAGCAGGCCGGCTTCGCCGTGGTCCGGGCCCGCTGGGCGAAGCCGTCGGACGCGCTCAAGGACGCGCAGGAGCGCGAGGGCCGCACCTGAACCCTGCCGGGTGTACCGGGCGGGCGGCGTGGCCTCGGTCCCGGTCGCGCAGGGTCGGCCGGATCAGCTCGTCTCGTCGAGCCGGAAGCCCACTTTCAGTCCCACCTGGTAGTGCTCGACCCGGCCGTCCTTGATCTCGCCGCGTACCTGCGTGATCTCGAACCAATCGAGATTGTGCAACGTTTCCGAAGCTCTTGCGATGCCCCTGCGGATGGCGTCGTCGACGCCCTCGTGGGAGGTTCCCACGATTTCGGTGACCCGATAAGTGTGATTTGACATCTTATGTCTCCTCTCGTCCCTACCACGGTGCCCCACCCGGCCCCGGTCCGCGAGAGGTCGACGTGCAGAATGTCCCGTGAACCGGCCTTGACCAACACATTGGTCCATACCAAAATCCAGCCACGCCCGTGCGAGCGTTGCCCGCAGTCCCCCACACCGGGTCCCTGAGTTCAGTCGTGCCGTTTCGCAGAAGGTGAACCTGGTGAAGAACCGCATACTCGTCGGAGCCGTCGCGCTCGTTTCCACCTTTGCGCTGGGTGGATGCGGGCTGGGCTCCGGCTCGGAGGCATCCGGCAGCAAGAAGGTCACGATCTGGCTGATGAAGGACAGTGTCTCCGCCGATTTCCTGAAGCGGTTCACAAAGGCTTATGAGGACGAGCACCCGTCCGTCGAGCTCGAGTTCAAGTTCCAGAGCTGGAGCGGAATCGGCCCGAAGGTCATCGGTGCCCTCAAGGGCAAGGACACCCCGGATGTCATCGAGGTCGGAAACACACAGGTCGCCCAGTACGCGGAGAGCGGCGGCCTGCGCGATCTCACCCTGGAGTCCGTGCGCGATCTCGGCAGCGAGGAGTGGCTGCCCGGTCTCGCCGACCCGGGCAGCATCGACGGCATGCAGTACGGAATTCCCTGGTACGCGGCCAACCGGGTGGTGATCTACAACAAGGGGCTCTTCGAGCAGGCAGGCATAAAGAGCCCGCCGAAGACCCGGGACGAGTGGATCCAGTACAGCCAACTGCTGAACCGGAACGGCAATCAGGGAATTTACCTCGCGGGCCAGAACTGGTACGTCCTCGCCGGATTCATCTGGGACGAGGGCGGTGAACTGGCCGAGGAGAAGGGTGGCGAGTGGGAAGGCACCCTGGACAGCCCCGCCGCGATCCGGGGCATGAACTTCTACAAGGAACTCCAGGTGCTCGGCGACGGACCCAAGAACGCGGACGAGGAAAAGCCCCCGCAGGCCGATGTGTTCGCCGAGGGGAATGTCGCACAGATCATTTCGGTGCCCGGCTCCGTCGCGCAGATCGAGAAGAAGAATCCCGAACTCAAAGGAAAACTCGGCTACTTCCCGATCCCGGGCAAGACCGAGAAGCAGCCCGGAGCCGTCTTCACCGGCGGATCCGACCTGATCGTTCCGGACAAGGCGGACCGGCGCGCCGAGGGCATCGAGGTGATCAAGGCGCTGGCGGGCCGCAAGTGGCAGGAAGAGCTCGCCAGGACCATGAGCTACGTGCCCAACAAGCCCGGTCTCGCGCGCGTCGTCGTGGGCCAGGAAGGCACCGCGGCGATGGCCCGTGGTGCCACCCAGGGCCGCGCGACCCCGACTTCGCCGCAGTGGGCGGACGTCGAGGCCGACAACCCGATCAAGCCGTACATGACGGCGGTGCTCGAAGGCGGCGACCCGCAGCAGGAGGCGAAGACCGCCTCGGAGAAGATCACCTCCAAGCTCGCCGGGGGGTGACCCGCGCGATCCACCGGCAGGCGGCCGGGGGGCGTTGTCGGCCACCCCCGGGATTCAGCCTTCGCACATTTCGGGGCTCCCGAGCGGTCATGTCGAATCCAGCCGGTCACGGAAGAAGTAAGACCGACCGGCAATAGGGGGGCGGCGTCGCGGGGCTGGGCACGCACATCTGCCGCGTTGTCGTCAATCAACAACGCTCCGCGTTGCCTCAATCCTCCGCCTTGCAGCTGCACGCACCCAGCCCCGCTCCTTCACCCACCCCCCAATTGCCGGTCGGTCTAAG
>NZ_FPJO01000043.1 GCF_900119365.1 Streptomyces atratus | reverse complement strand
CGAGAACACCGGCACCGACGCCGCAACCCTCGGCACCCTCCGCCGCGACGAAGGCGGACCCGACCGCTTCCTCACCTCCCTCACCGAAGCCCACGTCCACGGCACCACCGTCGACTGGCCGGCCGTCTTCGCCGACACCGGCGCCACCCGCACCCCCCTCCCCACCTACGCCTTCCAACGCACCCACTACTGGCCCGAGTTGTCCGTCGAATCGGTCACGGCCGGTGCGGCCGCCATCGACGCCCGCTTCTGGGAGGCGGTCGAGCACGAGGACCTGGACGCGCTGTCGCAGGCGCTGGGCGGTGCCGACACCGAGCCGCTGAGGGCGGCCCTGCCGACGCTGTTCAGCTGGCGGCGGCAGCAGCGTGAGCAGTCCGCGCTGGACAACTGGACCTACCGCGTCACCTGGAAGTCGGCCGATTCCGCGGGCAGCGGCACTCCGCTTCTGCCGGGGCGCTGGCTGCTGGCCGTGCCGGAGAGCTTCTCCGTCGACGACAAGCTCGTCGACGCCCTCGCCGCCGCGCTGGCCGAGCACGGTGCGGATGTCAGCCGGGTCGCGGTGGCCGAGCGGTCGGCGCTCGCCGCCACCCTCGCGGGTCTGGACCCCGAGGGAATCGACGGAGTCGTCTCGCTGCTGGCGCTCGCGGAGACCGCCGAGACCACCGCGGCCACGGAGCCGTTGGGCCTGCTGGGTACGGTCGTGCTCCTCCAGGCCCTGGGTGACGCGGGTGTCCAGGCGCCCCTGTGGTGCCTGACCCGAGGTGCCGTCTCGGTCGGCGCGGCCGATCGTCTCGTCAGCCCGGCGCAGGCGGCCGTCTGGGGTCTGGGCCGGGTCGCCGGGCTCGAACTGCCGCAGCGCTGGGGCGGTCTCGTCGACCTCCCGGCCGAGCTCGACGAGCAGGTCGCCGCCCGCCTGTGCGGGATCCTGGCCGCGGGCGACAAGGCCGAGGACCAGCTGGCACTGCGCGAGCAGGGCGTGTTCGTACGACGCCTCGTCCGTACCCGCCTCGACAGCACCAGCGACGAGGGGCAGCCCACCGCCGACTGGACCCCGCGCGGCACCGTACTGATCACCGGCGGCACCGGCGCCCTCGGCGGGCATGTCGCCCGCCGGCTGGCCCGTAACGGCGCCGAACACCTCGTACTGACCGGCCGTCGCGGGCCCGAAACCCCCGGTGCGGCCGAACTGCGCGACGAAATAACCGAGTTGGGTGCGCATGTGACCATCGCGGCCTGCGATGTCGGCGACCGTGATGCCCTGCGTGACCTGTTCGACGGCCTCGACGCCGCCGGTACGCCGGTCACGGCGGTGCTGCACGCCGCGGACGCCACGGCCGACGGCCTCATCGACGGCCTGACCCCGGACGGGGTGGTGGACGCGCTGCGTGCGAAGGCGGCCGGCGCCGTTCACCTGCACGAGCTCACCGAGGACCGTGACCTGGACGCCTTCGTCCTGTTCTCCGCGTTCGCAGGCACCGTCGGCGGCATCGGCCAGGGCAGTTATGCCGCGGCCAACGCCCACCTCGACGCCCTGGCGGGCCACCGCCGGGCGCTGGGGCTGGCAGGCACGTCGATCGCCTGGGGCCCCTGGGCCGAGGGCGGCACGGCGCACGGCGACCCGGGATTCGCCGACCGCATGCGCGGTCGTGGCCTGCCCGTGCTGCCGACCGAGGCGGCCCTGACCGCACTCGGCCGCGTCGCGGCCGGCGCCGGGACTCGCGACACGGCGGCCGTGCTGGTCGCCGACGTGGACTGGACCTCCTTCCTGACCGCTTTCCTCGCCGCCCGCCCGGCGGCCTGGCTGGGGGACGTCCCGGAGGTGCGGAAGTACGTCACGGACTCCGCCGCCGAGGAGACGGAGGGCGGTTCTGCCGCCTTCGCGGCCTCGCTCTCCGGGTTGTCGGACGCGGAGGCGGCACGGAAGCTGCTGGAACTGGTACGGACCGAGGCGGCCGTGGTGCTGGGCTACGAAACGGTGGAGCCGATCGGCGCCAAACGGCCGTTCCGGGACCTCGGATTCGAGTCGCTCACCGCCGTCAACCTGCGGAACCAGCTGAGCGCGAGGACGGGTCTAAGACTCCCCGTCACCCTGGTGTTCGACCACCCGACGCCCACCGCGCTGGCGGAATTCCTGCGCGGCGAGCTGGGGGGCGCGCAGGAGACGCCGGAAACGGCGGTGCTGTCGGAGCTGGACCGGCTGGAGTCGGGCCTGTCCGTCCTCGACGGCGACGAGGGAGCCCGTCAACGGGTCACCTCGCGCCTGCGGGCCCTGGTGGCCCGGCTGGACGGGGGACAGACCCCCGTCGAGGCGGGCGACAGCGTGGTGGACCAGCTGGATGCGGCGAGTGCCGAAGAAGTACTGGCCTTTATCGACAACGAGTTCGGAGAGGTCTGAAAAGCGTGTTCGTCGAGTGTGCGGAATTCTTGGAGGGGTTGGCGGGCCATGGCGGATGACAAGAAGGTCCTGGATTATCTGAAGCGGATGACCGCCGATCTCCACCAGACCCGGCAGCGCGTGCGCGAGCTGGAGGCGGGTGAGCACGAGCCGGTCGCCATCGTTTCGATGAGCTGCCGGTTCCCCGGAGGGGTGGGGTCGCCGGAGGACCTGTGGAAGCTGGTGTCCGAGGGGAAGGACGCGATATCCGCGTTCCCCGAGGACCGGGGCTGGGACCTGGAGAAGCTGTACGACGCGGACCCCGACAAGCGCGGTTCGTCGTACGCGAGTTCAGGCGGTTTCCTCGGCGGGGTCGGCGACTTCGACCCGGCGCTGTTCGACATCAGCCCGCGTGAGGCGCTGGCGATGGACCCGCAGCAGCGGCTCCTGCTGGAGAGCACCTGGGAGCTGTTCGAGCGCGCGGGCATGGCCCCGTCCTCGATGCGCGGCCGCCAGGTCGGTGTGTTCGCCGGTGCGTCCGGCGAGGACTACTCCACGATGCTCCAGTTCACCGAGGGCATCGAGGGCTACTACCTCACCGGCACCTCCGGCAGCGTGGTCTCCGGCCGTATCGCCTACACCTTCGGGCTGGAAGGACCCGCGGTCTCGGTCGACACCGCCTGCTCCTCGGCGCTCGTCTCCATCCACCTCGCCGCCCAGTCCCTGCGTCAGCGCGAGTGCACCCTCGCCGTCGCGGGTGGTGTGACGGTCATGTCCGCGCCCGGCATGTTCATCGAGTTCAGCCGCCAGCGCGGACTCGCCTCCGACGGCCGCTGCAAGGCCTTCGCCGATTCCGCCGACGGCACCGGCTGGTCCGAGGGCGTCGGCCTGGTCCTGCTGGAGCGGCTGTCCGACGCCCGCCGCAACGGCCACGAGGTCCTCGCCGTCATCCGCGGCTCCGCCGTCAACCAGGACGGCGCCTCCAACGGCCTGACCGCCCCCAACGGCCCCTCCCAGCAGCGCGTCATCCGCCAGGCCCTCGCCAGCGCCGGACTGTCCGCCGCACAGGTCGACGCCGTCGAGGCGCACGGCACCGGTACGAAGCTGGGCGACCCGATCGAGGCCCAGGCACTCATCAACACGTACGGCCAGGACCGCGCCGAGGACAAGCCACTCCGGCTCGGCTCGCTGAAGTCCAACCTCGGCCACACCCAGGCCGCCGCCGGTGTCGCCGGCATCATCAAGATGGTCATGGCCCTGCGCCACGGGGTCCTGCCGCGCACACTGCACGTGGACGAGCCCTCCTCGCACGTCGACTGGACCGCGGGCAACGTCGAACTGCTCACCGAGGCCCGGGAGTGGCCCGCGACGGACGAGCCGCGCCGCTTCGGCGTCTCCTCCTTCGGCATCAGCGGCACCAACGCCCACACCATCATCGAGGAGGCGCCCGCCCCCGAGCAGACGCCCGCCCCCGAGGAAGCCCCCGCCGCCACCGCACCCACCGGCCTCGCCTGGCTCCTCTCCGGCCGCACCGAAGCGGCCGTGGCCGCCCAGGCCGCCCGGCTCGTCGACCGGCTCGCCACCGACCCCGCCGCCGGGGCACTGGACATCGCCTGGTCGACCGCCGTCACCCGCTCCGCCCTCGACCATCGCGTCGCCGTCCTCGGCAAGGACCGAGAGGAACTCCTCGCCGGGCTGTGCTCCGTCGCCGACGGAGCCACCGCCCCCGGCGTACTCACCGGCACCGCCCTGGAGAACGGCCAACTGGCCTTCCTGTTCTCCGGCCAGGGCTCGCAGCGCGCCGCCATGGGCCGCGAACTGTACGCATCCCAGCCGGTGTTCGCCGACGCCTTCGACGCAGTCTGCGCCGAACTCGACAAGCACCTCGACGAGCCGGTCAAGGACATCGTCTTCGGCGGCTCCGAGCTGCTGGACCAGACCGTCTACACCCAGGCCGGTCTCTTCGCCCTCGAAGTCGCGCTGTTCCGTCTCGTCACGCACTGGGGCATCACCCCCGACTACCTGCTCGGCCACTCCATCGGCGAGCTGGCCGCCGCCCATGTCGCGGGCGTCTGGTCCCTGGAGGACGCGGCCGCCCTCGTCGCCGCCCGCGGCCGCCTCATGCAGGCCCTCCCGGCCGGCGGCGCCATGGTCGCCGTCCAGGCCACCGAGGCCGACATCCTGCCGCTCCTGACCGAGCACGTCTCCCTCGCCGCCGTCAACGGCCCCGACTCCGTCGTCGTGTCCGGCGACGAGGACGCCGTACTGGCCGTCGCGGCCCGCTTCGAGAAGACCAAGCGCCTCCGCGTCAGCCACGCCTTCCACTCCCCGCACATGGACGGCATGCTCGACGACTTCGCCAAGGTCGCCGGAACCCTCACGTTCGACGAACCGCGGCTGCCGATCGTCTCCAACCTCACCGGCGACGTCGTCCCCGCCGAAGAGCTGCGTACCCCGGAGTACTGGGTCCGTCACGTCCGCGAGGCCGTCCGCTTCGCCGACGGGCTGCGCACCCTCGACGGCCTCGGCGTCACCACCTACCTCGAACTCGGCGCCGGCGGCTCCCTCGCCGCCCTCGGCAACGACACCGTCGAGACCGCCACCGCCGCCTTCGTGCCCGCCCTGCGCAAGGACCGCCCGGAGACCGACGCGCTGACCGCCGCCGTCGCCGAACTCCACGTCCGCGGCGCCCGCGTCGACTGGGCCGCCTTCTACGCAGGCAGCGGTGCCCGCACCGTCACCCTGCCCACGTACGCCTTCCAGCACGAGCGCTACTGGCCCAAGCTGCCAACCGGCTGGACCGGCGACATCTCCGCCATCGGCCAGCGCTCCGCCGGCCACCCGCTGCTCGGCGCCGCCGTCAGCCTCGCCGACGGCGACGGCATGCTCTTCACCGGCTGCCTGTCCCAGCAGACCCACCCGTGGCTCTCCGACCACGTCGTCCTCGGTACGACGCTGCTGCCCGGCACGGCGTTCGTCGAGCTCGCCATCACCGCGGGCGACGAGGTCGGCTGCGGCCAGGTCCGCGAACTCAACCTGGAAGCCCCCCTCGTCCTGCCCGAGCAGGGCGGCATCGCCCTTCAGGTCTCCGTCGGCCCCGCCGACGCCCAGGGCCTGCGCAGCGTGACCGTGCACTCCCGCCCGGCCGCCGCCGACACCGACGAGCCGTGGACCCGCCATGCCGGCGGCACCCTCGCCCCGGCCGGCCCCGCCGGGACGGCCGACGACGATCTCACCGCCTGGCCCCCGCCCGGCGCCACCCCCCTGCCGCTCGACGGCTTCTACGAGAACCTCTCCGCGCAGAGCTACGACTACGGGCACGCCTTCCAGGGCCTGCACACCGCCTGGCGCCGCGGCGAGGAACTCTTCGCCGAGGTCCGCCTCCCCGAGGACATCGCCGCCGAGGCCCGCTCCTTCGGCCTGCACCCGGCCCTGCTCGACATGGCCATGCACCTCAACGCCCTCAACGACTTCGACGGCGGCATGGGCGAGGGCCGCGGGCGCCTGCCGTTCTCCTGGAACGGCGTCACCCTGCACGCCGCCGGCGCCTCCTCGGTGCGCGTCCGGCTCGCCCGTACCGCGGGCAGCGACGGCGTCACCGTCCGGCTCGCCGACGAGACGGGCACACCCGTCGCCACCGTCGGGGAACTCATGTTCCGGCCCGTCTCCGCCGAACAGCTCGGCAACGGCCTCGGCGGCCGCAACGACTCCCTGTTCCGCGTCGACTGGACCGGAGTACCGGCCACCGCCGCCCACGACACCGACGACTGGGTGCTCCTCGGCGACAACGCCCTCAAGCTCCCCGCCGCCGCCCGGTTCGACAGCCTCGACGCCCTCGGCGCGGCCGTCGACGAGGGGATGCCGCTGCCCGGCACCATCGTCGCGCCGCTGCACACCCGCCCCGGCACCCCGCTCACCACCGGCGCCCACGCCGCCGCGCACCGCGCACTGGAACTCGCCCGGGCACTCCTGGCCGACGAGCGGTTCGAACAGTCCCGGCTGGTCCTCGTGACCTGCGGGGCCGTCGCCGCCACCGCCGACGAGGACCTCGACGACCTCGCCCAGTCCGCCGCCTGGGGCCTGATCCGCTCCGCGCAGAACGAGAACCCGGGACGCTTCGTCCTCGTCGACCTCGACGGGACCCAGCCCTCACGCCGGGCACTGCCCCAGGCCCTCGCCGCCGGGGAGCCACAACTCGCTGTTCGTGAAGGCGAGTTGTATGCACCCCGCCTCGCCCGCGCCCCCCGCACCGACGCCCCGGACACCCCCCGCCCGCTGCTCGACCCCGAGGGCACCGTCCTGATCACCGGTGCCACCGGCGCCATCGGCACCCTCCTCGCCGAGCACCTGGTACGAGCCCACGACGCCCGCCACCTGCTGCTGCTCAGCCGCCGCGGTGCCGAAGCGCCGGGCGCCGCCGAGCTGACCGCCCGCCTCGAAGAGCTGGGCGCCGACGTCACCTTCGCCGCCTGCGACGCCGGGGACCGCGACAGCCTGGAAAGGAACCTCGGCGCCATCCCGGCCGCGCACCCGCTCACGGCCGTCCTGCACGCCGCCGGCCTGTCCGACGACGGCATCCTCACCGCCCTGACACCCGAGCGCATCGACAGCGTCCTCACCCCCAAGGCCGACGCCGCCGTCCACCTGCACGAACTCACCCAGGACCTGAACCTCACGTCCTTCGTCCTGTTCTCCTCCCTCGCCGCCACCTTCGGCGGCCCCGGACAGGGCAACTACGCCGCCGCCAACCTCTTCCTCGACCAGCTCGCCCAGTGGCGCCGGCAGCGCGGCCTGCCCGCCGTCTCCCTCGCCTGGGGCCTGTGGGCCGAGCGCAGCGGACTCGCCGCCAACCTCGACGAGTCCCACCTCCAGCGCATCAACAGCTCCGGCGTCACCGCCATCGCCTCCGAGGACGGCCTCGCCCTCTTCGACGCGGCCACCGCCCGCCCCGAAGCGATGGTCATCCCCGCACACATCAACCTGCCGTCGCGGGCCGAGAGCCCCGAGGCGGTGCCGCCGATCCTGCGCGGCCTGATCAGGGCCACCGCCCGCCCGGCCGCCGCCACCGCCGGCACCACCGTGGTCTCCTCGCTCGTCCGGCAGCTCGTCGAGCTGCCCGAGCCGGACCGTACGGCCTTCGTCCTGGACGTCGTACGCGACGCCGCGGCCGCCGTGCTCGGCTACCGCTCCGCGAACGAGATCCAGGCCCAGCGCGCCTTCAGCGACCTCGGCTTCGACTCGCTCACCGCCGTCGAGATGCGCAACCGGCTCAGCCTGGCCACCGAACTGAGCCTGCCCGCCACCCTCGTCTTCGACTACCCGACCCCCGCCGTCCTCGCCGACCACCTGTGCGCCGAACTCCTCGGCAGCCCCGCCGCTGTCGCCGAATTCGCCGCCGCCACCGCCGGGGACGACGACCCGATCGCCATCATCGGCATGAGCTGCCGCCTGCCCGGCGACGTCCGCTCGCCCGAGGACCTGTGGCAACTGGTCCGCGACGGCGTCGACGCCATGGGCCCCGTACCGTCCGACCGCGGCTGGAAGATCAACGGCCTGCCCGGCGCCGAAACCGGCCCGGACGGCGGCCCCTTCGAACTGCGCGGCGGCTTCGTCGCCGACCCCGCGGGCTTCGACCCGGCCTTCTTCGGCATCTCGCCGCGCGAGGCCACCACCATGGACCCGCAGCAGCGGCTCCTCCTCGAAACCTCCTGGGAAGCCTTCGAACGGGCCGGAATCGACCCGGCCACCGTCAAGGGCACCAGCGTCGGCGTCTTCGCCGGCTCCAGCGGCCAGGACTACTCCGCCCTGCTCAACGCCTCCGAGGGCAACGAGGGCTACCTCCTCACCGGCACCACCGCCAGCGTCGTCTCCGGCCGCGTCTCGTACGCCTTCGGCTTCGAAGGCCCCGCCGTCACCGTCGACACCGCCTGCTCGTCCTCGCTGGTCGCCCTGCACCTCGCCACCCAGGCGCTGCGCCAGGGCGAGTGCACCATGGCCCTCGCAGGCGGCGTGATGGTGATGGCCACCCCCGCGGCCTTCGCCGGCCTCAGTGGACAGGGCGGCTTCGCCTCCGACGGCCGCTGCAAGGCCTTCTCCGAGACGGCCGACGGCACCGGCTGGTCCGAAGGCGTCGGCGTACTCCTCGTCGAACGTCTCTCCGACGCCCGCCGCAACGGCCACGAGGTCCTCGCCGTCGTACGCGGCTCCGCCATCAACCAGGACGGCGCCTCCAACGGCATCACCGCCCCCAACGGCCCCTCACAGCAGCGGGTCATCCGCCAGGCCCTCGCCAACGCCCGCCTGACCACCGCCGACGTGGACGCCGTCGAGGCCCACGGCACCGGCACCAAGCTGGGCGACCCGATCGAGGCGCAGGCCCTGCTCGCCACCTACGGCCAGGACCGCGCCGAAGGACGCGCGCTGCGCCTCGGCTCCGTCAAGTCGAACATCGGCCACACCCAGGCCGCCGCCGGAGTCTCCGGCATCATCAAGATGGTCATGGCGATCCGGAACGGGATCCTGCCCAAGAGCCTCCACATCGACGAGCCGTCCACCCACGTCGACTGGACCGCCGGCGCCGTCGAGCTCCTCACCACGGAGCAGGAGTGGCCGGAGACCGGGCAGCCACGCCGAGGCGCCGTGTCCTCCTTCGGAGTCTCGGGCACCAACGCCCACATCATCCTGGAGCAGGCGCCCGAGACCGCCCCGGCGGACGAGACCCCCGCCCTCACCGAGGGCCCGCTGCTCAACACCCCCGCCCTCCCGTTCGTCCTCTCCGCGAAGAGCGAGCAGGCACTCCAGGCCCAGGCGGAGAGCCTGCTGCGGCACCTCACCGACCACCCCGCGCCCGACCTCACGGACATCGCCTGGTCGCTGACCGCCACCCGCGCCCACTTCGACCACCGAGCCGCCCTGGTGACACGCGACCGCGCCGAACTGCTGCGCGGCCTGGAGTCCTTCGCGGCCGGCCTGGCCGCGCCGGGCACGGTCTCCGCCAGGACACGGCCGTCCGCCCGTCCGGTGTTCGTGTTTCCGGGCCAGGGGGCGCAGTGGTTCGGCATGGCGGTCGGACTGCTGGAGTCCTCGCCGGTGTTCGCGGCGCGGATGGCCGAGTGCGCGGCCGCACTGGAGCCGTACACCGACTGGTCGCTGCTCGACGTCGTACGCGGCGTGAAGGGTGCGCCCGGCCTGGACCGCGTCGATGTCGTCCAGCCGGTGCTGTGGGCCGTGATGATGTCCCTCGCCGAGGTGTGGCGGTCGTTCGGGGTCCGTCCGGCGGCGGTCATCGGTCACTCGCAGGGCGAGATCGCGGCAGCCGCCGTGGCGGGCATCCTGACCCTCCAGGACGCGGCGAAGGTGGTCGCCCTGCGCAGCCGGGCGATCACCGCGCTCGCGGGCCGGGGCGGCATGGTGTCCGTGGCCCAGCCCGCCGCCTGGGTACGGGAGAAGATCGCGGCCTGGGACGGCCGGATCTCCATCGCCGCCGTCAACGGCCCTTCCACCGTGGTCGTTTCGGGCGAACCCGAGGCTCTGGACGAGCTGGTTGCCGACTGCCGGGCCAATGACATCCGTGCCCGCAAGATCGATGTGGACTACGCCTCGCACTCCGCCCATGTGGAGGTGATCGAGGCGGAGTTGGCGAAGCTGCTCGTGGGCATCGCCCCGCGGACCGGCGACACGGCCCTGTACTCGTCCCTCACCGGTGGATTGCTCGACGGTACGGAGATGGGTGCCGGGTACTGGTACGACAACCTCCGCGAGACCGTCGAGTTCGAGCAGGCCACCCGTGCCGCTCTCGCCGACGGCCACAGCGTCTTCATCGAGGTCAGCCCCCACCCGGTCCTCACGATCGGTCTCCAGGGCACCATCGAGGACACCGGCACGGATGCGTCAGCCTTCGGCACCTTGCGCCGTGACGAGGACGAGGCGCAGCGGCTGCTGACATCCCTCTCCGAGGCGCACTGCCACGGTGTCGACATCGACTGGACGGCCGTCTTCGGGACCGGCGTCACCCGCGTCGCCCTGCCCACCTACGCCTTCCAGCACGAGCGGTACTGGCTGCCCATGCCGGGCGACGGTGCAGGAGACCTCGCGTCCGTCGGTCTCGGCGTCACCGAGCACCCGATGCTCGGCGCCGCCGTGCCGCTCGCCGACTCCGACGGGTACGTGTTCACGGGCCGCTTCTCCACCGGGAGCCACCCGTGGATGGCCGAGCACGTCGTGATGGGCACGGTCATCGTGCCGGGCACCGGATTCGTCGAGATGGCCACCCACGCCGCCCACCGGACCGGATGCGACACCGTCGAGGAACTCACCATCGAGGCACCGCTGGTGCTGCCCGAAGGTGGCGCCCGCCAGCTCCAGGTCACCGTCAGTGCCCCGGACGAGACCGGCCGCCGCACCCTCACCGTCCACTCCCGGCCCGCCGAAGCGGCCGCCGACACCGGATTCGAGACGCCGTGGCTGCGGCACGCCACCGGCGTCCTGGCCACCGCGGAGGCCGGTGCCGCACCCACGTACGACTTCGCGGCCTGGCCGCCCGCCGGTGCCACCGAGCTGCCCATGGAGGGCTTCTACGAGCAGGCGCTCCTGACCGGCTTCGACTATGGCCCGATGTTCCGGGGCATCGTCCGCGCCTGGCAGCTCGGCGAGGACATCTATGCCGATCTCGCCCTCCCGCAGGACGGCCGTGCCGAGGCCGCCGACTACGGTCTGCACCCCGGCCTTCTCGACGCCGCCCTCCAGTCCATGGGCGTCGGCGACTTCAAGCCCGGCACCGGTCAGGGCGAGGACGCGGGCAAACCGCGACTGCCCTTCGCCTGGCGCGGGGTGACCGTGCACGCCACCGGCGCGTCGGTCCTGCGGGCCCGGCTGCTGCCCGTCGGCGCCAACGGCATCGGCTTCCGGATCGCCGACGCCACCGGCGCCCCGGTCATCACCATCGGCGAGCTCGCCATGCGGCCCGTCGAGCCCGAGCAGCTCAAGGCCGCGGGCCAGGACAGCGGCAGCGACGCCCTGTTCACCCTCGACTGGACCCCTGTACCGGCCACCGCGCCCGCCCCGGCAGGCACCTGGGCCTTCCTCGGTGCCGACCCGGCCCCGTTCACGGTCGCGGGCAGCCGCCCCGGCGAGTACGCCGATCCGGCCGCGCTCCTCGCCGCCGTCGACGCCGGAACCCCGGTGCCGGACTTCGTGGTCGCCGACCTCCGCGGCACTGCCGCCGGCCCGCTCGCCGAGGCGGCACACGCCACCGGACTCCGCGCCCTCGAACTGCTCCAGCAGTGGATCGGCGACGAGCGCTTCGCGGACACCCGGCTCGTCCTCGCCACCACCGGGGCCCTGGCCGCCGTGCCCGGCGAGGACGTCACCGACCTGGCCGCCGCCCCGGTGTGGGGTCTGGTCAGGTCCGCCCAGTCCGAGCACCCGGACCGCTTCACCCTCGTCGACACCGACGGCGGCGACGCCTCCTGGACCGCGCTCCCCGACGCCCTGTCCCTCGCGGAGACCCAACTCGCTCTGCGTGACGGCACCGTGCTCGCACCACGCCTGGACCGGGCCCCGGCCACCGACGAGGACGCCGCCCTCGCCCTCGACCCCGAGGGCACCGTCCTGATCACCGGCGGCAACGGAGTCCTCGGCAGCCACATCGCCCGCCACCTGGCGGCCGAGAAGGGCGTTCGACGGCTCCTGCTGCTCAGCCGGCGGGGCGGCGACGCCCCCGGCGCGGCCGAACTCGTAGCGGAACTGGCCGACCTGGGCGCCGAGGCGACGACCGTGGCCTGCGACGTCGCGGACCGTGACGCGCTCGCCCGCGTGCTCGACTCGATCCCCGCCACACACCCGCTGACCGCGGTCGTCCACACGGCGGGCACCCTCGACGACGGTGTCATCACCTCCCTCACCCCCGAGCGGCTGGCCGCCGTACAGCGGCCCAAGATCGACGCGGCCGTCCACCTCCACGAGCTCACCGAGGACCGGAACCTCGCCGCGTTCGTGCTCTTCTCCTCCGCCGCCGGAACCCTCGGCAGCTCCGGACAGGGCAACTACGCGGCGGGCAACGCCTTCCTCGACGCGCTCGCCCAGCACCGCCGTGCCCACGGCCTGCCCGCCACTGCTCTCGCCTGGGGCTTCTGGGCCCAGGCGAGCAGCATGACCGGGCACCTCGGCGACGCCGACGTACGCCGTATGAGCGGCGCCGGTGTCACCGGCCTCAGCAACGAGCAGGGCATCGACCTCTTCGACCGGGCCACCGCGCAGACCGGCGCGCTGGTCCTGCCGATCCGGCTGGACTTCGCGGCCCTGCGGGCCCGCGCCGCCGCAGGCGGTCTCCCGCCGATCATGCGCAAGCTCGTCCGCGCCCAGGTCAAGCGGGCGGGTGACACGGGCGGCGCCCCGGTCGTCCCGCTCGCACAGCGGCTGGCCGGTCTGTCCGAGGAGGAGCGCGACCGGGTCGTCCTCGACCTGATCCGCACCCACGCCGCCGCCGTACTCGGCCACGCCACACCGGACGCCATCGATCCGCAGGGGGCGTTCAAGAAGCTCGGCTTCGACTCCCTCATCGCCATCGACCTGCGCAACCGGCTGAACACCGTGACCGGGCTGCGGCTGCCCGCCACGCTCGTCTTCGACTACCCGACCCCCGTGGAACTCGCCGCCCATGTGCGCGGCGAGGTGATCCCCGACACCGCCGGCAACGCCGCCGCCCCCGTCCTCGTCGAGGTCGACCGGCTCGCGGCACTCCTGGCGGGCATCGGGGACGCGGACGCACGTACCCAGATCACCGACCGGCTCAAGGGCCTGCTCGCACAGTGGGCCCCCACGCACACCGCCGCGGGCGAGGACACCGCGAGCGGTCTCGACGAGGCCAGCGACGACGAGATCTTCGACCTCCTCGGCCGGGAGTTCGGCATCTCATGACCAGGGCCTGTCCCAGCCGACACCGCCGGACCTCACCGACCCAGACCCGCTTCGAGGAGCGACCTCACCATGACTGACGCATCGAAGACCGACGAGCAGAAGCTTCGCTACTTCCTCAAGCGGGTTACGGCGGACCTCCAGGAGACCCGCGGCAAGCTCCAGGCCGCCGAGGCCAAGGAGCACGAGCCCATCGCCATCACGGCCATGAGCTGCCGCTTCCCGGGCAACGTCCGTTCCCCCGAGGACCTGTGGCAGGTCGTGCACTCGGGCACCGACGCCCTGTCCGCCTTCCCCGAGGACCGCGGCTGGGACTTCGAGGGCCTTTTCTTCAAGGACCCCGACGAGCCCGACCAGTCGTATTCGCTCGAAGGCGGGTTCGTCTACGACGTCCCCAAGTTCGACGCCGAGTTCTTCGGGATCTCGCCGCGCGAGGCCCTCGCGATGGACCCGCAGCAGCGCATCGTCCTGGAGACCGCATGGGAGGTGGTCGAGCGGGCCGGAATCGACATGGCGTCGCTCCGCTCCACCAAGACCGGTGTGTTCATCGGCACCAGCTTCCAGGGCTACGGCGCCTCCATCGAGAACCCGCCGGAGGGCACCGAACTCTACTTGGGCATCGGCACCACCATCAGCGTCGCCTCCGGCCGCGTCGCCTACACCTTCGGCCTCAACGGCCCGGCCGTCACCGTCGACACCGCCTGCTCGTCGTCGCTGGTCGCCCTGCACATGGCCGCCCAGTCGCTGCGGAAGAACGAGTGCTCCATGGCCCTCGTCGGCGGTGTGACCATCATGGCCAACGCCGGGGCGTTCACCGAGTTCAGCCGCCAGCGCGGCCTGTCCACCAGTGGCCGTTGCAAGGCGTTCTCCGCCGAGGCCGACGGCACCGGCTGGGGCGAGGGCATCGGTATGTTCCTCGTCGAGCGGCTCTCCGACGCCCAGGCCGCCGGACGCCAGGTGCTGGCCGTCATCCGCGGCTCCGGCATCAACCAGGACGGCGCCTCCAACGGCCTCACCGCCCCCAACGGCCCCGCCCAGGCCCGCGTCATCCGCGCGGCCCTCGACGACGCGGGCCTCTCGCCCGCGCAGATCGACCTCGTCGAGGCGCACGGCACCGGCACCACCCTGGGCGACCCCATCGAGGCGCAGGCGCTGCTCGCCGCGTACGGCAAGAGCCGCCCCGAGGGCCGCCCCCTGATGCTCGGCTCGGTCAAGTCGAACATCGGCCACACGCAGGCCGCCGCGGGCGCCGCCGGGCTGATCAAGACCGTCATGGCGATGCGGCACGGCGTGCTGCCGCCCACGCTCCACATCGACACGCCCTCGGAGCACGTCGACTGGAACGCGGGCGAGCTCGCCCTCGTCTCCGAACCCACCCCGTGGCCCGAGACCGGCGCCCCGCGCCGCGCCGGCGTCTCCTCGTTCGGCGTCAGCGGCACCAACTCCCACGTCATCATCGAGCAGGCCCCACCGGCCCCCGAGCCGGCGGCCGACCCGGTCCAGACCGCGCCCACCCGCCTGCCGGCCGTCCCCTGGATCCTGTCCGCCAAGTCCCGAGCGGCACTGCGCGACCAGGCGGCGAACCTGCTGGCGCAGATCCGCGAGGACACGGAGACGTCCGCCACGGACATCGGCCACTCCCTCGCGCTGACCCGGTCCCGCTTCGAGCACCGGGCCGCGATCGTGGCCGGCACGCGGGAGGAGTTCGTCACCGCGCTGGAGACCGTCGCCGCAGGTGAGCCCGGACCGGGCGTGGCCACCGGATCCGCCGTACGCGCCACCAAGCCGGTGTTCGTCTTCCCCGGCCAAGGCGCCCAGTGGGCGGGCATGGCGGTCGGGCTCCTGGAGTCCTCGCCGGTGTTCGCGGCGCGGATGGCCGAGTGCGCCGCCGCGCTGGAGCCGCACGTCGACTGGTCGCTGCTCGACGTGGTCCGCGGCGTCTCGGGCGCGCCCGGCTTCGACCGGGTGGATGTGGTCCAGCCGGTGTTGTGGGCCGTGATGGTGTCCCTGGCGGAGGTGTGGCGGTCGTACGGTGTCGAGCCGGCGGCGGTGATCGGTCACTCGCAGGGTGAGATCGCGGCGGCGGCGGTTGCGGGCATTCTGTCGCTGGGCGATGCGGCGAAGGTGGTGGCCCTGCGCAGCCGGGCGATCATCGCGCTCGCGGGCCGGGGCGGCATGGTGTCGGTGGCGCAGCCCGCCGCCTGGGTACGGGAGAAGATCGCGGCCTGGGACGGCCGGATCTCCATCGCCGCCGTCAACGGACCGTCGTCCGTGGTCGTTTCGGGCGACCCGGAAGCCCTGGACGAGCTCGTCACCGACTGTCAGGCCAACGAGATCCGCGCGCGCAAGGTCGACGTGGACTACGCCTCGCACTCCGCGCACGTGGAGGAGATCGAGGCGGAGTTGGCGAAGCTGCTCGCGGGCATCGCCCCGCGGACCGGCGACACGGCCCTGTACTCCTCCCTCACCGGCGCCCTCCTCGACGGTACGGAGATGGGCTCGGGCTACTGGTACGACAACCTCCGCGAGACCGTCGAGTTCGAGCAGGCCACCCGCACCGCCCTCGCCGACGGCCACAGCGTTTTCATCGAGGTCAGCCCCCACTCCGTCCTCGCGATCGGTCTCCAGGGCACCATCGAGGATGCCGAGGCCGAAGCGGCGACCCTCGGCACCCTGCGCCGCGACGAAGGCGGACTCGACCGCTTCCTGACCTCCCTCGCCGAAGCCCATGTCCACGGCGCTGCCGTCGACTGGGAGAGGGTCTTCGAGGGCACCGGCGCTCGGCGCGTGGCCCTGCCCACGTACGCCTTCCAGGGCACCCGCTACTGGATCGCCGACGAGATCGCCCCGCTCCTCGCCGCCACCGCCGCGAACGAGGCCGATGCCGTCGACACCGACTTCTGGGACGCCGTCGAACGGGCCGACCTCCAGGGCCTCGCCGAGACCCTCAGGGTGGACGGCGACGACGCCGAGCAGACCCTCGGCACGATGGTCCCGCTGCTGTCCTCCTGGCGGAAGCGGCTGCGCGACAAGTCCGCCACGGACGACTGGCGTTACGAGGTCTCGTGGCGCGTCCACTCGCAGCCCTCGGCCGGCCGTCTCGCCGGCACCTGGCTGGTCCCCGTCCCCGCGAGCCTCGCCGACGACCCGTACACCGCCGACGTCCTGAACGCCCTCACGGCCCAGGGCGCCGAACCGGTCGTCCTCACCGTCGACGAGACCGCGACCACCGACCCCGAGCTGCTGGCCGACCGGATCGAAGCGACCCTCGCACCGGAGCACCTCTCGCCCCCCACCGGCGTCCTGTCCCTGCTGGCCCTCGACGGCACCCCGCACCCCGACGGCCCGGCCGTCCCGCGCGGCTACGCCGCCTCCGTAACCCTGCTCCAGGCACTGGGCCGGGCAGGGGTACGCGCCCCGCTGTGGACCGCCACCCGCGGCGCCGTCTCGGTCAACATCGCCGACCCGCTCGACGCCCCGTACCAGGCCGCCGTCTGGGGCCTGGGCCGCGTCGCCGCGCTCGAACACCCCGACCGCTGGGGCGGCCTGGTCGACCTGCCGGCCACCTTCGACGAGCGCACCACCGCGCTCTTCGCCGGGGCCCTCGGCGACTCGGGCCCGGAGGACCAGCTCGCCGTCCGCCCGGCCGGCACCTTCGTCCGCCGCCTGCGCCGCCTGCCCCTCAAGGCGGCCACCGGCGACAGTTCGTGGCGCACCCAGGGCACCGTACTGATCACCGGTGGCACCGGCGCCCTCGGCGGCCAGGTCGCCCGCTGGCTGGCCGGCAGCGGCGCCGAGCACCTGCTGCTCGTCAGCCGCCGCGGCGCCGACGCCCCCGGCGCCGACGCCCTGCACGCCGAACTCACCGGCCTCGGCGCCCAGGTGACCATCGCCGCCTGCGACACCGGCGACC
The DNA here is from genome assembly GCF_900119365.1 of Streptomyces atratus. GTDB lineage: Bacteria > Actinomycetota > Actinomycetes > Streptomycetales > Streptomycetaceae > Streptomyces > Streptomyces atratus_B. The sequence continues at coordinate 26,118 of NZ_FPJO01000043.1, read as the reverse complement.
GCGACGCCCTGGCCGTCCTGCTCGGCTCCGTGCCCGCACACCAGCCGCTCACCGCGGTCGTCCACACCGCCGCGGTCCTCGACGACAGCGTCATCGACTCGCTGAGCCTGGACCAGATCGACCGGGCCCTGCACGCCAAGGCCCGCGCGGCGCTCAACCTCCACGAGCTGACCAGGAACCTGGACCTCAAGGCCTTCGTCCTGTTCTCCTCCTTCGGCGGCACCGTCGGAACCCCCGGACAGGGCAACTACGCCCCCGGCAACGCCGTACTCGACGCACTCGCCCTGCACCGGCGCGGCCAGGGGCTGCCCGCCACCTCCGTCGCCTGGGGAGCCTGGGGCGGCGGCGGTATGGCCGACGGCGACTTCGGCGACACGCTCAACCGCCACGGTCTGCGCGAGATGCGGCCGGAACTCGCCACCGGCGCCCTCCAGCAGGCACTGGAGCAGAACGAGAGCAGCCTGCTCATCGCCGACATCGACTGGGAACGCTTCTACACCGCCTTCACCGCGATCCGCAGCAGCCCCTTGCTGGAGGACGTCCCCGAGGTCCGGGACATCGCCCGTGCCATGGCCGAGGCGGGCAGCGGCGCCGAGCCCTCCGAACTCGTCCAGCGCCTGGCCGGCCTGACCGAGCAGGAGCAGGAGAACGCCCTCGTCGAGCTGATCCGCGAGTGCGTGTCCGCGGTCCTCGGCTTCTCCGGGAACGAGGCAGTGCCGGTCAAGAAGGCCTTCCGCGAGATGGGGTTCGACTCCGTCACCGCCGTGGAACTGCGCAACAGGCTGTCCTTGCGCACCGGTCTGAAACTGCCGGTCACCACGGCATTCGACTACCCCACGTCCAAGACTCTGGCGGCGTTCATGCGCGAACAGCTACTCCAGGACGGTGAGGCCGCGGCGACCGCCGCCCTTGAGGAACTCGACCGGATCGAGGCCGCGATGGCGACAGTCGGTGCCGACAACGTCGGTCGTACCCGTGTGCTCCTGCGCATGAAGGCGCTCGTCGCCAGCTGGCAGGAGGAACCGCGCGGTGACGTGCCGGCCTCGGCAGCGGCGGAGATTGACTCCGCCTCGGACGACGAGATGTTCCAGCTGCTCGGCAAGAAGTTCGGCATTTCGTAACCGCTGCCCAGCGCGGCAAGGACACGTCAAGAAAGGACGTCAGGGTGGCGAACGAAGAAAAGCTCCGCTACTTCCTCAAGCGGGTCAGTACCGATCTCGACGCGGCGCAGGAACGGCTGCGCGAGCGGGAGGCCCGTGACACGGAGCCGATCGCGATCGTCGGCATGAGCTGCAGGTTCCCCGGAGGTGTACGTACCCCCGCGGATCTGTGGCGGCTCGTTTTCGACGGCACCGACGCCATGGCGCCCTTCCCGACCGACCGGGGCTGGGACCTCGGATCGATCATCGACACCGACTCCGATCAGACGGGGACCTCCTACGTCGCCGACGGAGGATTCCTCGACGGAGTCGCCGGGTTCGATCCGGGGTTCTTCGGGATCTCGCCGCGCGAGGCCCTTGCGATGGACCCGCAGCAGCGGCTCCTCCTGGAGACCTCATGGGAGGCCTTCGAGCACGCGGGCATCGACCCCGAGACCGTGCGGGGCAGCCAGGTCGGCGTGTTCGCCGGTACGAACGGCCAGGACTACCCGCTCCTCCTCGTCGGCAACCAGGCCGGCCTGGAGGGCTACCTCGGCACGGGCAGCGCGGCAGCCGTCGTCTCCGGCCGCATCTCGTACACGATGGGCCTGGAAGGCCCCGCGGTGACCGTCGACACTGCCTGCTCGTCGTCGCTGGTCGCCCTGCACCTGGCCGCCCAGGCGCTGCGCAACGGCGAATGCTCCATGGCCCTGGCCGGCGGGGTGACCCTCATGGCGACCCCGGGCATGTTCATCGACTTCAGCCGCCAGCGCGGCCTCGCCACGAACGGCCGCTGCAAGGCCTTCGCGGACGCCGCCGACGGCACCGGCTTCTCCGAGGGCGTCGGCATGCTCCTCGTGGAGCGGCTCTCGGACGCCCAGCGAAACGGCCACAAGGTCCTCGCCGTCGTACGGGGCTCCGCGGTCAACCAGGACGGCGCGTCCAACGGCCTCACCGCCCCCAACGGGCCGTCGCAGAAGCGCGTCATCCTCAAGGCCCTCGACAACGCGAAGGTCTCGGCCGACCAGGTCGACGTCGTCGAGGCGCATGGCACCGGCACGACGCTGGGTGACCCGATCGAGGCGCAGGCCCTGCTCGCCACCTACGGCCAGGACCGGCCCGAGGACCGCCCGCTGTGGCTCGGCTCGCTGAAGTCGAACATCGGCCACACGCAGGCCGCCGCAGGCGTCGCCGGGGTCATGAAGATGGTCCTGGCCCTGCAGCACGGCGTCCTGCCGCAAACCCTGCACATCGACAAGCCGTCAACCCACGTGGACTGGTCCGAGGGCGACGTACGCCTTCTGGACGAGCGCCGCGACTGGCCCGAGACCGGTGCCCCGCGCCGGGCGGGCGTCTCCGCGTTCGGCGTCAGCGGGACGAACGCCCACGTGATCCTGGAACAGGCCCCGGAAGCTCCGGAAGCTGCGGAAGCTCCGGGGGCTGCGGGGGACGTGCGTCCGGTGGTGGGGTTGTCGGCTGTTCCGTGGGTGTTGTCGGCGAAGTCGCCGCAGGCTCTGGTGGATCAGGCGGGTCGTCTGCTGGCGCGGGTTCGTGATGATGCCGGGCTTTCGGTGGTCGATCTGGGTTATTCGTTGGCGTTGACCCGGTCCCGTTTCGAGTATCGGGCCGGTGTGGTGGCCGGTGGGCGTGCGGACTTCGTGGCCGCGTTGGAGGCGATTGCCGCGGGTGGTCCGGCTCCTGGTGTGGTTCGGGGGGTTGCGGCGGATGCCGAGGTGCGTCCGGTGTTCGTGTTCCCGGGGCAGGGGGCGCAGTGGGCCGGGATGGCGGTGGGCCTGCTGGAGTCCTCGCCGGTGTTCGCGGCGCGGATGGCCGAGTGTGCGGCTGCTTTGGAGCCGTACACCGACTGGTCGTTGCTGGACGTCGTACGTGGTGTGGACGGTGCGCCCGGTCTGGACCGCGTCGACGTGGTCCAGCCGGTGTTGTGGGCCGTGATGGTGTCCCTGGCGGAGGTGTGGCGGTCGTACGGTGTCGAGCCGGCGGCCGTGATCGGTCACTCGCAGGGTGAGATCGCGGCGGCGGTGGTTGCGGGCATTCTGTCGCTGGGCGATGCGGCGAAGGTGGTGGCCCTGCGCAGCCGGGCGATCATCGCGCTCGCGGGCCGGGGCGGCATGGTGTCCGTGGCGCAGCCCGCCGCCTGGACCCGGGAGAAGGTCGCGGCCTGGGACGGCCGGATCTCCATCGCCGCCGTCAACGGACCGTCGTCCGTGGTCGTTTCGGGCGACCCGGAAGCCCTGGACGAGCTCGTCACCGACTGTCAGGCCAACGAGATCCGCGCGCGCAAGGTCGACGTGGACTACGCCTCGCACTCCGCCCACGTCGAGGAGATCGAGACCGAGCTGGCCGAGCTGCTCGCGGGCATTGCGCCTGGCGCGGGCGATGTGGCCCTGTACTCGTCTCTCACCGGATCCCTCCTGAGCGGTACGGAGATGGGTGCGGGCTACTGGTACAACAACCTCCGCGAGACCGTCGAGTTCGAGCAGGCCACCCGCACCGCCCTCGCCGACGGGCACACCGTCTTCATCGAGGTCAGCCCGCACCCCGTCCTCTCCCTCGGCCTCCAGGGCACCATCGAGGACACCGGCACCGACGCCGTGACCCTCGGCACCCTCCGCCGCGACGAAGGCGGACCCGACCGCTTCCTCACCTCCCTCACCGAAGCCCACGTCCACGGCACCACCGTCGACTGGCAGACCGTCTTCGCCGACACCGGCGCCACCCGCACCCCCCTCCCCACCTACGCCTTCCAACGCGCCCACTACTGGCCGGACTCGCCCGCCGCGGCACTGGTCGAGGCCATCGACCCGGACGATGCCGCCTTCTGGGAGGCCATCGAGCACCAGGACCTGGACGCACTCGCCCAGACCCTCGGGCGTGTCGACGAGCCCACTGCGGCCTCGCTCGAAACCGTGCTGCCCGTCCTGGCCGCCTGGCGCCGCCACCGCCGCGAGCGCTCGGCCTCGGATGCCTGGCACTACAAGGTCACCTGGAAGCCCCTCCCGAGCGCCCTCGAAGCCACGCTCACGGGCCGCTGGCTGCTCGCCGTACCCGCGAACCTCTCCGCCGACGACACCCTGATCGTCGAGACCGTCGCAGCGGGCCTGGCCCGGCACGGCGCCCGGACCGCCCGCATCACCGTCTCCGGCAGCGCTCCCGACCGCGAGGAGCTCGCCGGACTGCTCGCGGGTGACTGGAACCTGGCCGGTGTGCTCTCCCTGCTCTCCCTGGCCGACGGCACGCACGGTGACCACCAGGGCGTGCCCGCGGGGCTGGCCGCCGAACTCACCCTCGTCCAGGCGCTGAACGACGCCGGTGTCGAGGCACCCCTGTGGTGCGCCACGCACGGCGCGGTGGCCACCAGCGGCGCCGACACCCTGCTCGACCCTGCCCGCGCCGCCGTCTGGGGGCTCGGTCAGGTCGCGGCCATCGAGCAGCCCGCCACCTGGGGCGGCCTGGTCGACCTGCCCGTTGTCGTGGACGAGCGTGCCGCGGACCGGCTGGTGGGACTCCTCGCCGGACGTGACGGCACCGAGGACGAGTTCGCCGTACGCACCGCAGGCGTGCTGGCCCGCCGGCTGACCCGCGCACCGCTCGCCGCCGAGGCGGACGAGTGGTCGCCGCGCGGCACCGTCCTGATCACCGGCGGCACCGGGGCCCTCGGCGGGTACGTCGCCCGCTGGCTGGCCCGTAACGGCGCCGAGCACCTCGTACTGACCAGTCGGCGCGGCCTCGACGCCCCCGGCGCGCCCGAACTGCGCGACGAACTCACCGCCCTGGGAGCCTCGGTCACCGTCGCCGCGTGCGATGTCGCCGACCGCGACGCGCTGGTCTCCGTACTCGCACAGGTTCCCGCCGAGCACCCGCTGACCGCCGTCGTCCACACGGCGGGTGTGCTCGACGACGGTGTCCTGCCCTCGATGAGCCCCGCCCGCTTCGCGCAGGTCCTCGACGCCAAGGCGACCGCCGCGGCCCACCTGCACGAGCTGACCCAGGAGCTCGGACTCGACGCGTTCGTCCTGTTCTCCTCGCTGGCCGGGACGTTCGGCAATGCGGGCCAGGCCAACTACGCCTCCGCCAACGCGCTGCTCGACGCCCTCGCCCACCACCGCGTCTCCCTCGGCCTCCCGGCCACCTCCATCGCCTGGGGTGCCTGGGGCGGCGGTGGCCTCGCCACCGACCCGCTCATCGCCCAGCGCATGGAGCGCGGCGGCATGCCCGCCATGGACCCCGAGGTCGCGGTCGCCGTGATGGCCAAGTCCGTCGCGGCCGGCGAGGCCTGTGCCGCCATCGCCGACATCGACTGGGCCGTGCTCGCGCCGGGCCGGCTGGCCACCGGCCGGGCCGCGCTCATCGGCGACATCGACGACGTACGCCGGGCCGCCGCCACGTTCACCGCCCCGGCCGCCCCCGCCGCCGACACCGGCAGCACCGGTGTGCTCGCCGCCCGGCTGGCCGAACTCTCGCCCGCCGACGGCACCCGGATGCTGCTGGACCTGGTGCGCGGGCAGGCCGCCGCGGTGCTCGGCCACAGGTCCGACGACGACGTGCAGCCGGGCAAGGCGTTCCGGGAGCTCGGCTTCGACTCCCTGACCGCCGTCGAACTGCGCAACCTGCTCGCCGCCACCACCGGGCTCCGCCTGCCGGCCACCCTGGTCTTCGACTACCCGACCCCCAACGAGCTGGCCGCCTTCCTGCACGCGGAGCTGGCCCCCACCGCGAGCGCCTCGGCCGCCGGGGCCGTCACCGCCCCGGCCGTCCCGGCCGACGCCGACGACCCCGTCGTGATCGTGGGCATGGGCTGCCGCTTCCCGGCCGGCGTGAGCTCGCCCGAACAGCTGTGGGACCTGCTCGCCACGGGCACCGATGCGATCTCGCCGCTCCCGGGCGACCGCGGCTGGAGCCTGGAGCAGTACTACGACGCCGACCCGAACAAGCCCGGCGCCTCGCACGTCCGCGAAGGCGGATTCATCGATGCCATCAGCGAGTTCGACCCCGCCTTCTTCGGGATCTCGCCGCGCGAGGCCCTCGCCATGGACCCGCAGCAGCGGCTGCTGCTGGAGACCGCCTGGGACGCCTTCGAACGGGCCGGCATCGACCCGACCTCGCTCAAGGGCAGCCGTACCGGAGTGTTCGTCGGCACCAACGGCCAGGACTACGCCAACCTGCTGATCGGCTCCACCGAGGGCGTCCAGGGCTATGTGGCCACCGGCAGCTCCGCCAGCGTGCTCTCCGGACGCATCGCCTACACCCTCGGCTTCGAGGGCCCCGCGGTCTCCGTCGACACGGCCTGCTCCTCCTCGCTCGTCGCACTGCACTGGGCCGTCCAGGCACTGAGGACCGGCGAATGCGAACTCGCCGTCGCGGGCGGCGTCACCGTCATGTCCACCCCGGGCGTGTTCCTGGAGTTCAGCCAGCAGGGCGTGCTCGCCGCCGACGGCCGGGTGAAGGCGTTCGCGGACTCCGCAGACGGCACCGGCTGGGGCGAGGGCGTGGGCGTCCTGCTCGTCGAGCGGCTCTCCACCGCCCGCCGCAACGGCCACCAGGTCCTCGCCGTCGTGGCCGGCTCCGCCGTCAACCAGGACGGCGCGTCCAATGGCCTGACCGCACCCAACGGCCCGTCCCAGCAGCGGGTCATCCGCCAGGCCCTCGCCAACGCCGGCCTGTCCGGTGGCGAAGTCGACGCGGTCGAGGCACACGGTACGGGCACGACGCTGGGCGACCCCATCGAGGCGCAGGCCCTGCTCGCCACGTACGGCCGTGAGCGCGCCGAGGGCGGGCAGCCCCTGCTGCTCGGCTCGATCAAGTCGAACATCGGCCACACGCAGGCCGCGGCCGGTGTCGCGGGCGTCATCAAGATGGTCATGGCCATGCGCCACGGCGTACTCCCGAAGACCCTGCACGTCGACCGGCCCTCCACCCAGGTGGACTGGGAGGCCGGCGCGGTCGAGCTGCTCACCGGCAACCGGGACTGGCCCGAGACGGGTGACCGCCCGCGCCGTTCCGCCGTCTCCTCCTTCGGCATCAGCGGTACCAACGCGCACGTGATCCTCGCCCAGGCACCGACCGGGCAGGAGCAGGCCGCCGATCCGGACCCGTCGCCCACGACGCTGCCACCGCTGGTCCCGCTGGTGCTGTCGGCCAGGTCGGACCAGGCCCTGGCAGGCCAGGCCGAGCGGCTCCTCGCCCGCATCCGTGAGGACGGCGGCTCCTCGCTCGTCGACATCGGCCACTCGCTGGCCACGCACCGGGCCCAACTGGAGCGCCGGGCCGCCGTGGTGGCGGCCGACCGCGCCGAGCTCCTGCGCAGCCTGGAGGTCCTGGCCGCCGGGGCGACGGCCGCGGGCGTGGTGAAGGGCCAGGCGGCCACCGGTCGCACGGCGTTCCTGTTCTCGGGTCAGGGGTCGCAGCGGGCCGGTATGGGCCGTGAACTGTACGAGGCGTACCCGGTGTTCGCGGACGCCTTCGACGGGGTCTGCGCGGAACTCGACAAGTACCTCGACCAGCCGGTCAAGGATGTGGTGTTCTGCGGTTCGGAGCTGATCGACCAGACCATGTACACCCAGGCGGGTCTCTTCGCGATCGAGGTCGCACTGTTCCGGCTGCTGGAGCACTGGGGTGTCACCCCGGAGTACCTCCTCGGTCACTCGATCGGTGAACTGGCCGCCGCACACGTGGCGGGCGTCTGGTCCCTGGAGGACGCGGCCGCCCTGGTCGCCGCCCGGGGCCGCCTGATGCAGGCGCTGCCCACCGGCGGAGCGATGGTCGCCATCCAGGCCACCGAGGCGGAGATCCTGCCTCTGCTCACCGAGGACGTCTCGATCGCCGCGATCAACGGCCCGAAGGCTGTGGTCATTTCGGGTGGCGAGGACGCCGTGCTCGCGATCGCGTCCGGCTTCGAGAAGACCAAGCGCCTCCGCGTCAGCCATGCCTTCCACTCGCCGCGCATGGAACCCATGCTGACCGAGTTCAAGGCCATCGCGGAGAACCTGACCTTCCACGCACCGAAGCTCCCGATCGTCTCCAACCTCACGGGCGAGCTCGCCGGTGAGGAGCTGCTGACCGCCGACTACTGGGTGGACCACGTCCGCCAGGCAGTCCGCTTCCTCGACGGAATCCGCCACCTCGAAACCCAGGGCGTCACCACGTACCTGGAACTCGGCCCCGGCGGCGCGCTCGCCGCGATCGGCCAGGACTGCCTCGTCGACCCCCGCAAGAAGACACTGATCCCCGCACTGCGCAAGGCCCTCGACGAGCCGCGCAGCGTCATCGGCGCGATCGCCGCCGCCCATGTGCACGGCGCGACCCTGGACTGGAGCCGGTTCTACGCCGGTACCGGCGCCCGGCGCGTCGACCTGCCCACCTACGCCTTCGACCGTCAGCGGTACTGGCCGCAGGCCCCCGAGCAGCTGGTGCTTCCCGCTCCGGCTGCCGCACCCGCCGAGCACGCGGTCGACACGGCGCTGTGGGAAGCCATCGACTCAGGCGACCTCACGGCCCTCCTGGCCGGAATCGGCCTGACCGGTGACGTCCCGCTCAAGGACGCCCTCCCGGCCCTGTCCACCTGGCGCCACCGACGGCGCCGACAGGACATCGTGGACAACTGGCGTTACGAGGCGGCCTGGCACCCCTTCGCCACGCCCACCTCCGGTACCACGCTCTCCGGCCGCTGGCTGCTGGCCGTCCCCGCGTCGCTCGCCACCACCGAGCTCGCCGAGTGGGCGGAACAGGGCCTGAAGTCGGCCGGCGCCGAGGTCGCCCCGCTGGAGAACGGCGCCACCGACCTCTCCGCGTACACCGACGCCGTCGGCGTCCTCTCCCTGCTGGGACTCGACGACACGGCCCTCGACCGGGGCGTGGCCCCCGGTCTGGCCGACACGCTCGCCCTCGTCCAGCGGCTCGGCGAGGCCGGTGTCCAGGCGCCGCTGTGGGCCTTCACCCGGGGCGCCGTCTCCACGGCGCCGGCCGACCCGCTGCGCAGTCCCGCCCAGACCCAGGTCTGGGGCCTGGGCCGGGTGGTGGCCCTGGAGCACCCGAAGTGCTGGGGCGGTCTGATCGACCTGCCCGAGACCCTCGACACCGCGGCCTGGGACCGGGCCGCCGCCCTCCTCGCCGGTACCGACGGCGAGGACCAGGCCGCGATCCGCGCCGAAGGGACCTTCGTACGCCGCGTGGTGCGCGGCCGGACCGGCCCGGACTCCGGCTGGACCGTACGCGGCACCGTACTGATCACCGGCGGTACCGGCGGACTCGGCGCCAGGGTGGCCCGCTGGGCCGCCGCCGGTGGTGCCGATCGCGTCGTCCTCACCAGCCGACGCGGCACGGATGCCCCCGGGGCCGCCGAACTGTGCACACAAATCGAGGAGTTGGGCGCCCGCGCCACGGTCTTCGCCTGCGACGCTACCGACCGCACGGCACTCACCGAACTGGCCCGCTCGCTGGAGGCCGAGGGCACACCGGTCCGCTCCGTGGTCCACACCGCGGGAGTCGGACAGGCCACCGCCCTCGCCGCCATCACCCCGGAGGAGCTGGCCGGCGTCCTGGACGCCAAGGTGACCGGCGCGGCCAACCTCGACGCCGTCTTCGCGGACGCCGACCTGGACGCCTTCGTCCTCTTCTCCTCCATCTCGGCCACCTGGGGCAGCGGCTGGCAGGGCGGCTACGCCGCGGCCAACGCCTACCTCGACGGCCTCGCCGAGGAACGCCGAGCCCGCGGCCTGGCCGCCACCTCCCTCGCCTGGGGCCCCTGGGCCGGCGGCGGTCTCGCCCAGGGCGAGGCCGTGGAGCAGCTGGAGCGCCGGGGCCTGACCCTGATGGACCCGGACACCGCCATCGCTGCCATGGACCGGGCACTCGCCCTGGACGAGGCATGCGTCACCGTGGCCGATGTGGCCTGGGAGAAGTTCGCGCCCTCGTTCACCGCCCTGCGCCCCAGCCGGCTGCTGAGCGAGCTGTACGACCCGCGGCCCGGCGGCCGGGCCACGGCGGACACCGACCAGGCTCCGGAAGGGGCCCAGGAAGCTTCCGCGGCCCTGCACGCACGACTGGTCTCCGCACCGGCCGACGAACAGCGGAGGATCCTCCAGGAGCTGGTGCGGGCCGAGGCCGCCCAGGTGCTCGGCTATGCCTCCGCCCACGCGATCGAACCGGACCGCGCCTTCCGCGACCTCGGATTCGACTCCGTGATGGGCATCGAACTGCGCAATCGCCTCAACGAGGCGACCGGGCTCGACCTCGAGTCGACGATCGTCTTCGACGAGCCGTCGCCCGAGACGCTCGCCGAGCGCATCCGCCACGAACTGCTGCCGGACACGGCCGCCGGGGCGGACGACCCGGACGGCGTCCCGGCCGCCGATCAGGCCGGCGACGATCGCGTCGACGGTGACCGCACCGACCGCAGCGACGAGATCAAGGCCATGGACGTCCAGGAGCTGATCCGCATGGCAATGGAGACGAAGAGCGCATGAGGGCTCGAACGTACAGGGGGAACAGCTGATGGACTCAGGTGCCGACCAGATCGTCGAGGCGCTCCGCTCCGCCCTCGTGGACAACGAGCGGCTGAAACTGCAGAACCAGCGGTTGGCCGACGCGTCGACCGAACCCGTCGCCATCGTCGGGATGAGCTGCCGGCTGCCCGGCGGCGCCGACTCCCCGGAGGCGCTGTGGCAGCTCGTGCTCGACGGCCGGGACGCCGTCTCGGCCGTTCCCACCGACCGGGGCTGGGACCCGGCGTGGCTGCGCGGCCCCGACGAACCGGCGGACGCACCGCCCTCGTTGGAGGGCGGCTTCGTCCACGACGCCCCGTGCTTCGACCCGGCCCCGTTCGGCATCAGCCCGCGCGAGGCCCTGGCCATGGACCCGCAGCAGCGCCTGCTGCTGGAGGCCACCTGGGAGGCCCTCGAACGCGGCGGCTTCGACCCGACCGCGCTGAAGGGGACACCCACCGGCGTCTTCGTCGGCTGCTCGGCCTCCGGGTACAGCGCGACCATGTACGGCGACGCCCAGGGCAGCGAGTCGTACCTGCTCACCGGCACCGCCGGTGGTGTGCTCTCCGGCCGCATCTCCTACGCCTTCGGCCTGGAGGGCCCCGCCGTCACCGTGGACACGGCGTGCTCGTCGTCGTCCGTGGCGCTCCACCTGGCCGTCCAGTCGCTGCGCAAGGGCGAATGCACGCTCGCCGTCGCCGGCGGCGCCGCCGTCATCGCCACTCCCGGCGTCTTCGCCGAGTTCAGCAAGCAGGGCGGGCTGGCCGCCGACGGCCGCTGCAAGGCCTTCGCCGACTCGGCCGACGGCACCGGCTGGGCCGAGGGCACCGGCATGCTGCTCCTGGAGCGGCTCTCGGAAGCCCGCCGCAACGGACACGAGGTACTGGCCGTCATCCGCGGCTCCGCCGTCAACCAGGACGGCGCGAGCAACGGCCTCACGGCCCCCAGCGGCCCGGCGCAGCGCCGGGTCATCCGCCAGGCCCTCGCCGACGCCCGCCTGACCACGGCCGATGTGGACGTCGTCGAGGCGCACGGCACCGGCACCACCCTGGGCGACCCGATCGAGGCACAGGCACTGCTCGCCACCTACGGGCAGGGCCGCCCCGAGGACCGGCCGCTGTGGCTGGGCTCCCTGAAGTCGAACATGGGCCACCCGCAGGCCACCGCCGGCGTCGCGGGCGTCATCAAGATGGTCATGGCCATCCGTAACGGCATACTGCCGCGCACCCTGCACGCCGAAGAGCCCTCGACCCACGTCAAATGGTCGGCGGGCGCGGTCCGGCTGCTCAACGAGCAGCAGCCCTGGCCCGAGACCGGCCGGGCACGCCGGGCGGGCGTCTCCTCGTTCGGCATGAGCGGTACGAACGTCCACCTCATCGTGGAGGAGGCACCGGAGGAGGACCCCGCGACGCCGGGGCGGGAGCCGAGGACGGCAGCCACCGGGGACGGGGCCTCCGTCGTCCCCTGGGTGCTGTCGGCCAAAACCGAGAAGGCCCTGCGCGCCCAGGCCGGGCGACTGCTCGACCGCGTACGCGAGGACGCCGGGACCTCCCTCACGGACATCGGCTACTCCCTGGCCCTGACCCGGACGGCCTTCAGCCACCGGGCGGCCGTGGTGGCCGGTGAGCGCGCGGACTTCGTCGCCGCTCTGGAGTCGCTCGCCGAGGGAACCCCCGCGGCCACAGCCATGTCCGGCCTGGCCGGCCGGGGTACCCGCCCCGTGTTCGTGTTCCCGGGTCAGGGGGCGCAGTGGGCCGGGATGGCGGTGGGCCTGCTGGAGTTCTCGCCGGTGTTCGCGGCGCGGATGGCCGAGTGCGCGGCTGCTTTGGAGCCGTACGTCGACTGGTCGTTGCTGGACGTCGTACGTGGTGTGGACGGTGCGCCCGGTCTGGACCGCGTGGATGTGGTCCAGCCGGTGTTGTGGGCCGTGATGGTGTCCCTGGCGGAGGTGTGGCGGTCGTACGGTGTCGAGCCGGCGGCGGTCATCGGTCACTCGCAGGGTGAGATCGCGGCGGCGGCGGTTGCGGGCATTCTGTCGCTGGGCGACGCGGCGAAGGTGGTGGCCCTGCGCAGCCGGGCGATCATCGCGCTCGCGGGCCGGGGCGGCATGGTGTCCGTGGCCCAGCCCGCCGCCTGGACCCGGGAGAAGATCGCGGCCTGGGACGGCCGGATCTCCATCGCCGCCGTCAACGGCCCCTCGTCCGTGGTCGTTTCCGGCGACCCCGAAGCCCTGGACGAACTCGTCACCGACTGCCACACCAACGACATCCGCGCACGCAAGATCGACGTCGACTACGCCTCGCACTCCGCCCACGTCGAGGAGATCGAGGCGGAGTTGGCGAAGCTGCTCGTGGGCATCGCCCCGCAGACCGGCGGTACGGCCCTGTATTCGTCCCTCACCGGTGGATTGCTCGACGGTACGGAGATGGGTGCCGGGTACTGGTACGACAACCTCCGCGAGACCGTCGAGTTCGAGCAGGCCACCCGTGCTGCCCTCGCCGACGGGCACAGCGCCTTCATCGAGGTCAGCCCCCACCCCGTCCTCGCGATCGGTCTCCAGGGCACCATCGAGAATGTCGGTGCCGATGCCGCGGTCCTCGGCACCCTGCGCCGTCACGAAGGCGGCCAGGACCGGTTCCTGACTTCCCTGGCCGAGGCCCACTGCCACGGCACGACCGTCGACTGGACGGCCGTCTTCGCGAACACCGGCGCAACCCGCGTCCCTCTCCCCACCTACGCCTTCCAACGCACCCACTACTGGCCGGCCCCGCCGGCGCCCGGCACCTTCTTCTCGGCCCCCGCGCCTTCGGGCGAGTCGGTCGAGACGATCGACGACGACGAGGCGGCCCAGGCGAGCGAGGAGTTCGCCGCGCGGCTGCGGGACACACCGGCCGCCGAGCGGCACTGGCTGCTCGTCGGCCTCGTGACGCAGCACGCCGCCGCCGTCCTGGGCCACGACTCGGCCGACGCCATCGAGAAGGACACCAACTTCCTTGAGCAGGGCTTCGATTCCCTGACCGCGCTCAGGATGCGCAACAACCTTCAGAAAGTCCTCGGCGTCACCCTGTCGCCGACCCTGCTGTTCGACCACTCCACCCCGGTCCGGCTCGCCCGCCACCTCGCCGAGCGGCTGCTCGGTGCCGAGGCCGGGGCCGGCGGCGACGAGGCCGCGGACGAGCCCCCGCAGCCGGGCGCCAACGGCCTGCTCGGGCAGCTCTTCCGGCAAAGCCGGGACATCGGCAGGCCCGTGGAGTACACGGAACTGCTGATCAACCTGGCCTCCTTCCGCCCGACCTACGAGGACCACACGAGCCTGGAGACACCGCACCGCGCGGTCCCGCTGGGCCGGACCGGCGGGGAGGAGGCGGCGCGCCCCGCGCTGATCAGCTGCTGCACCATGTCGATGCTGTCCGGCGCCCACGAGTACGCGCGCCTGGCGGCGGGCTTCCGCGGGGTGCGGGACGTCTACGCCCTCCCGCATCCCGGGTTCGGGGCCGGCCAGGACCTGCCCGCGAGCCGCGACACACTGCTGCGTACCCACGCGGACACGGTCCTGCGGACCGTCGGCGACCGCCCGTTCGTCCTCACCGGCCACTCCGGCGGTGCCATGGTCGCCAACGTCCTCTCGCTGGAACTGGCCAGGCAGGGCCGCGCCCCCGAGGCCGTGGTCCTCATGGACAGCTACCCCGTCGACAGCGAGGTGCTCGTCAACTGGATCCCGCAGATGCTCGACGGGATGGTCGAACGGGACAGTGCGTACACGCCGATGGACGACTACCGCACCACGGCGTGGGCGGCGTACCTCCAGTTCTTCTTCGACTGGAAGGCCCAGCCGCTCGACGTACCCACCCTCCTGGTCCGCGCGGCCGATCCGCTCGGCACCATCCCCGAGGACGCCGACTGGCGCGCCCAGTGGCCGTACCCCCACGACGTGGTCGACGTACCCGGTGACCACTTCACGATGCTGGGCGACCACTCGGAGGACGTCGCCAAGCGCATCCAGGAGTGGCTGAACGACCAGGGCCTGTAGACCGTGCCTGCAAATCCTGCCTGACGCGAGGTGTCCGGCACGCGCACCGGCGTCGTTGCTTGTCGGAAGCCGCCAGTAGCCTCGGGCGCTCCGAGACCATTCCGGCGCCTTGCGATCGCACACACCAGGCGCCGCGCGGTCGCCCTCCGGGCGACGACGGCAGTTTGACGACAGGGTCTAGCGGCCGATGACGTCGAGTTCGGTGTACATGCCGGCCAGGTAGTGGCCGGGGACGTTGCAGACCAGCTCGTAGTGGCCGGGCCGCAGCGTGAGTGTGATCCATCCGGTCGTTCCCGGGGCGATGCCGTCACCCGCGCCCGCGCCGCAGCTGCGTGAGGCCTCGCCGAGACTGCCTGCCTCGTCGATGCGCCCGTCCGCACCGGTAGGCCGCTGTCCCGGGACCTGGTCCGCGGGCAGGGGCAGCACCATCACCTCGTGTGTGAGGTATCCGGCGTTGACCGCGCGCAGCGACACTGTTCCGGCCGTGACGGTGGTGGGGTGAGCGATCAGGCGCATTCCGCCCCCGGGGCCCGGACCGCTGGGGCGGCTCATCATGCCGGGGCCCATGTCGGCCAAGGTCACCTCCACCACCTGGCCCGGCAACGGGGGCGCTGTGCACCGCGCGGCGCTCGGCGCCCTCCAGTTGGCGGGGTGTGGACCGTGGAAGGCGCCGGTAGTGGCCAACAGCGCTGTCGTGGCAATGCCCAGCAGCAGCGCCGCGGCGGCACCGGCCAGGACCAGCCACCACCGGCGCCGGCGGTCCGCGTTCACCGCTGTTCCCGCAGCAGCGCGAGGCGACGTTTGTATTCGTCCTCGTCGATTTCCCCGCGGGCGAACCGCTCGGCGAGCAGGTCCTCTGCTCGCCTGCCTCCCCACCCGTGCTCGCCGGAGGGAGGAGGCGAGCCGGGCCGGTGGGCGCTGGTCAGGTAGTGGACAAGGGCAACGATGCCGGCGATCACCAGTGCGAAGAACAGCACCATGACCGCGGTCATGACAAACCAGCCGCCCCCGCCCCAGCCGCCGTCGTACCACATCATGCCGATCACTTCCTTCGGCCGGCTTCCGCAATTCCAGCGTGGATGAGGAACGCCTTCGAGGGAAATCGGGAGCATGGCTTCCGGTGCTGGGCCGAACGGCCCATGGGCTCATGCCCGCGGCCTGAAGATCGACCGCAGCGTGAGACCGCCGTACCGCCGCCCACCCCGAGCCTCGCCGCCGGGCAGACTCAGCGCTTGCGGTCGCCAGGTGCGAGCAGGCTGGTGAGCTGCGCGATCGCTTCCGGGGAGGGCTTGAAATAGCGGCGCACGTTCTCCGGCTTCTTGTGCCGGGATTTCGCCATCAGCATGAGCAGCGGCGCGCCCTGTTCGCCGAGGCGGGTCAGGGAGGCGTGGCGGTACTCGTGCAGGTCCCAGCCCGGGCCCGGCCCTCGCATTGCGGTGTGCTCGTCCAGCGGCGCGCGGGCGCCGATCTCGTCGTCCGCGACCGACGCCGGCGGCCGGGCCTCCCCGAGTCGCTCGGCGGTCTTGCCCACCCCGGTTCCGTAGTTCCGGACCGTGTTCGGGTTGCCGAGTGAGTCGAGGAAGACATCGGCTGCCGTCCGGACGGTCAACGTCTTCCCCGTCGGCAGTTGCACGGCGCACCGGGCCCACAGACACGGCGTCCACGCCGGTGGTGCGTCAGCGCAGGCTCTCCACGACCTCCGCGACGTGCCGGAGCGTCGGGCGTGCGATGAAGCGCGCCAGGTAGGACATGAACTCCTTCTCCCGCTCCGGGGGCACGAGCTGCGAGGCCACCCGTGCCAGCATCGTCAGCAGGGTCACCGAGTCGCCGCCCAGCGCGTGGAAGTCCGGCTCCTGGCCCAGCCGGGCCGCCGGCAGGCCCAGCGTGTCGGACCAGATCTCCGCGACGGCCGCCTCGACACCCGCACGCTCCCCGGCCGTCTCCGGTGCCTCAAGCGGCTCCCCGGACGTCTCGAACGGCGTGGGCAGGGCGGAGACGTCGACCTTGCCGTTCGGCGTCAGCGGCAGCTCCGGGATCACCAGGGTCGTGCCGGGGACCATGTAGCGCGGCAGCCGCTCGGCCACGTACGCGGCGAGCGTGTCGGTCGGCACCTCCATGTCGTCGAGCACGACCCATGCGTACAGCGCCTTGTCGGTCGTCCCCGGGCGCGGCATGCCTGCGACGAAGGCACTGGCCACCGCCGGGTGCTCCTCCAGGATGTGGGCGATCTCCGCCGGCTCCACCCGGTGGCCGTGCACCTTGACCTGCTCGTCGGTACGGCCCGCCGACTCCAGCTCGCCGGACGGCAGCAGCCGGGCCAGGTCACCACTGCGGTAGACCCGGGTGCCGTCGGCCAGGCGCAGGAAACGCTCCGCGTTCAGATCCGGGCGGCCCCGGTAGCCGCGGGCGAGCTGGTCCCCGGCCAGGAACATCTCGCCGACCTCGCCCGGCTCCACGAAGCAGCCGCGCGCGTCCAGCAGATGGATGTGGGTGCCGGGGGTCGGCAGGCCGATCGGGACCGACGGCAGCTCGGCATCGCGCGCCGGGTCGAACCGGCGGGACATACAGCCGATCGTCGTCTCCGTCGGACCGTACTCGTTGAAGATCCGGCACTGCGGGCCGAAGATCTCCTGTGCCCGCGCGGCGACCGAGCCGCGCAGCAGCTCGCCCCCCGCGACGACCGTACGGAAACCCGTGGGCCGCAGCCCCAGCCGGCTGATGAGGTCCAGGTGGGTCGGGGTCAGCTTGAGCGCGTTGGCCCCCGAGGAGGTCAGCATCTCCCGCAGCACCACATGGTCGAGGTCGTCCGGGACCAGGGTGATGGAACCGCCGACCAGCAGCGGCAGGAACAGCGCCGTGTTGGACAGGTCGAACGCCAGCGAGGTGAAGAGCGGGTAGCAGGTGGTGTCGTCCACGCCGTAGGTGCGGATCGCCCAGTCGGAGAACACCGTCAGCTGGGCGTGCTCGATCTCCACACCCTTGGGGCGGCCCGTCGAGCCGGACGTGTAGATGATGTACGCGAGATCGCCGGGCCGTACGCCGTCGCCGGCGGCCGGGCGGCCCCCGCGGTCGGCGAGATCCTCCAGGACCGCGGCCTCGCAGCCCACCGGCACCAGCTCGCGCTTGGCGAGCGCCCGGTCGACCAGGCACACGCTCGCCCGGGCGTCCCGCAGCAGGCCGGACAGACGCTGATCGGGGTGGGCCGGGTCCAGCGGCAGATACGCCGCCCCGGCCTTGAGGACGCCCCAGATGCCCGCCATCGCCGCGACGGTCCGCCCGGCAGCCAGACCCACGACCGAACCGCGGCCCAGCCCCCGGTCCCGCAGCTCCGCCGCGATCGAGTCCGCCTTGCGGCTCAGCTCCGCGTAACTGACCGGCCCCTCCGGCCCGTTCAGCGCGATCGCGTCCGGGGTGCGGGCCGCCTGCGCCTCGAACTGCTCCACCACCGTCCCGGTCCGGGTCAGCGGCAGGGCCGGGGCGTTGCCCGCCCACTCCCTGCGGTGCGCGGGCGACAGCTCCTCCTCGATCGCGTCGAGCAGCGCCTCCGCCCGCTGGGCGGTCCCGGGACCGTCGTGCCAGCCGATGGTGATCTCCGTACGGCCGTCGAACTCCAGCAGGTCCACCTCCGGAGGACCGACCGGACCGGAGTTCGGCAGAGCGAACACATCGGTGGCCCGGAACGCGGCGGTGCTCAGCGCGTCCGGGCTGATCCTCCCCATGTTGGAGAGCGTCGCGAGGGCGGAGTACTTGTTCTGCGCGGCCGAGTATGCGTCGAGCTCGGAGATCTGACGGCGCAGGATGTCCAGCGGCACGGTCGTCATGACGGTGTCGGCGCGGGCCGCCAGGTCGTGCCCCTCGGCCAGCAGCGTCAGCATCCGCTCATGTGCTTCCTCCCACCCCGCGTCGGCATCCACCTCGAACAGCGGATTGTGGGTGAGGTTGCCCGTCGAGCGCAGCTCGGGCGCGTAGCGGCGCAGGTCCACCGGAACCATGAAACGCCCGGTCCGCACACCGCGGGCCCGGGCGATGGCGAGCGCCACCTTGGCGACCGCACCGGGGTGCGAACCGTCGATGGTGCGGCGGCGCCAGAAGAAGCCCCGGTTCTCGCCGCCGGTGGCCCGGGGGCCCAGCGCGGACGGCCGGTCCAGGTCCGCCTGGATACCGGGGGAGGACTTCACTCCCGCCGCGTCGAGCCGGTCTAGCAGCTGCGCCTCGCTCACCGCGTCCGGCGCTCCGAGCAGCGGCTCACCGCGCAGCGCCCGGAACACCTCTTCGGCCCAGAACATGAGGCCCTTGCCGTCGAGCGCGCCGTGGAAGGCGCGGAAGACGATGTGCGTACCACCGGGGTGCCCCGACAGCAGCACCTCGCAGGTGGGACCGCCGTCGCCCATCAGCGGGCGGTGCAGGTCCGGTGCGTCGGCGGCCGGGTCCAGGCTGCCCTCGGGCAGCTCCCGCACGGCCGGTGCCTCACCGCTGTCCGTCCAGGTCATGCCCGTGCGGGTGAGCCGGGTACCGGGGCAGGAGCCGGCCGCCCGCTCGACGGCGGCGGCCAGCTCGGGCCGGCTGACGAGCCCGGTTCCCTGCACGAACAGATGCATGACACCGGGCACCGAGTCCGGATAGACCAGGAACCAGGCCTCCATGGGGGAGACCGGCCGGCTGTAGATGGTGGGGTCCGCCCCGATGGGCATGGTCTGCTACCTCTCCTTGGTGTTCAGCGGTTCCGGAGTGTTCAGCGGGCCGGGCGCCGAGCTCTGCAGCACCTGGCCGCCGTCCGGCCGCGACGCACGCGACCTCCGGTGGTCGATGTGTACGAAAATCCGCTGGAGCCAGCGGTCAGCGCCGTCATAGCGCGGCTGGAACGCGTTCCGGCCGTGCAACGCCATCCGGTTGTCGACCAGTGCGAGGTCGCCCGGCGCCAGCAGGAGTTCCTGGTAGCTGTGGTCGACTGCCTTCTCCAGCAGGAGCAGCGCGTCGGCCGCGGCGTCGTCCAGCGCCGTCGTGCTGCTGAAGTCGACCGTCAGATCCGGGTCGTCGACGCTGCCGGTCAGGACGGGGCGCGGTTCCTCGCTGCCGGGCGGCATGCCGAACGACGCGGGCGCGGCGATCGTGAAGCGCGGCTCGTGAAGGATCGACCGGACCGGCTCCGGGAGCAGCGGCACGATGCGGCGCACCGACGCGATCCGCAGCTTCGCCACGTTCGCATGGTCGTTGCGTACGCACATCAGGCCGACGAAGTCCGGGCGCAGCGGGTGGAAGGCGTTCTCCGTGTGCATGTTCAGCTTGGTGGAGCCCGCGTTGCCCTGGAAGCTCTCCATACCGGGCACCGGGACCACGTCCTGCACCAGGGCGCCGGACTTCTCCTTGTCGAAGGCGACCACCTCGCCCAGCGCCATGCCGATGAGTGCGAGGGCCGCGGCCGGCACAGTGGCGGTGCGCTGCACCGAGCCGACGACGGACGGCGTGGCCGGTGTCTCGCCGGGCGCGTGCCGCGGCAGATTGCGCAGCAGCAGCATCGCGTCGGTCCCCGGATCCCAGGTGAACTCCCGCAGCCGCGCCCGCAACCCGGACGGCAGCTCGCTCGACAGTGCGCGGGCGGCGGCGATCCAGCGGGGGTCGTCGATCAGGTGGGGAGCCGTACCGGACAGCTCCTCGGCCAGGGCGGTGAGTTCGGCTTTCTCCGCATCGTCCAGGTGCAAGACCGGATCGACGATGCTTGCCACCTCCGTATGGGAAGACATAAGTCTCCATTCGTTGTCGAGATGTCGTGAGCGAATGCCAAGTGCTTTTCGAGCAGGCTACGAGCGCCCCGAAACGCGGGCAACCCTTATCGGTAGGGGGTCACCCCTACCGTCGAAGGCCACTTGCTGCAAGGCCACTTGGTGCCACATCGGAAACCCGAGTTCGCTCTGCGAGCCGCGCTACGGTGGCCGGGATCTCAGCTCTTGGCGGCGGCCGATAAATACGCCAAAAACAATCTCCGGCAGCCTGTCGGCCGCGGTCAAGGATTCATAATTCGAGCAATCGGAAGCGTTGATGACCTTGAGTGCACAGACGACAGAAATAGGCCCTTCGCAGCTCCCCGGATCGCTGGATTACGCGGATGGAACATTCGCCGGAATGGAGTTCGGTGAAGTCGGGCGGGCGGCGGCGTTCAAGCGGAGCCGTCCCCGCGTCGGCCACATCTCGTTCCTCAACTGCCTGCCCCTGTACTGGGGCCTCGCGAAGACCGGCAGCCTGCTCGACCTCGACGTCACCAGGGCGAGCCCCGAGATCCTCAGCGCCGCCCTGGCCGAGGGCCGGCTGGACATGGGTCCGATCAGTGTCTTCGAGTACCTCAAGCATGCCGAGGACCTGGTCGTCCTGCCGGACATCGCGATCGGCAGCGACGGCGACGTCCAGTCCTGCCTGATCTTCAGCAAGGTACCGCTCGACGAACTCGACGGTGCGAAGGTCGCACTCGGCTCCGCCAGCCGCACCTCCGTCCGCCTCGCCCAGCTGCTGCTCGGCGAACAGATCGGAGTGAAGCCACAGTACGAGGTCACCGAGCCCGACCTCGGCGTGATGATGCGCGACGCCCGGGCCGGCGTGCTCATCGGCGATGTCGCGCTGCGCGCCGCCCTGTACGAGGCCCCCCGGCTCGGCCTGCGAGTCCACGACCTCGGCGGCATGTGGCGGGACTGGACGGGACTGCCGTTCGTGTTCGCCGTCATGGCCGTCCGGCGGGAATTCCTGGCCCGCGAACCCGAAATCGTACGCCGTGTCCACGAGGACCTCAGGATCGCGCGGGATCTCTCCCTCCAGGAGATCGACCTGATCTGCGAACAGGCCGCCGAATGGGAGGAGTTCACCTCGGAGACGCTGAAGGACTATTACCTCAACGGACTCGACTTCGATTTCGGTCCACGACAGCTCGCCGCCCTCACCGAGTTCGCCCGAAGGGTGGGCGGACCGGACGCCGGATTCCCCGCGGACCTGCGGATCGATGTCCTCGGAATGAACCCGCAGGGGCAGCACAGGGGGTGACAGGGGTTCAGCCCCGTACCCGGGCGGATCACACTGTCCGCAACACTCCGGGCCGGAGTCCGCCGCTCGGTGTGCGAGGGCCAAGAAGGGCCGAATCGAGAGACGGATATGGTGACATGCTGCGTGCCGAGCTGATCCGCCCATTCCCTGAAATTCTTCGGGAGCACGCCGAACGGTCCGGCGGGAAGAAGGCATTCCGCGACGCGCGCAGGGCCGTCACGTACGCCGGCCTGGAGCAGCGCACCGGCCGGATCGCCGGACACCTGGCGGCCCTCGGACTGGAACCCGGGGACCGCGTCGTGATCCTGCTCGGCAACCGGGTCGAGACCGTCGAGAGCTATCTCGCGGCGATCCGCGCCGCGGCCGTGGGCGTCCCCGTCAACCCGCACTCCGCCGACACCGAGCTCGCCCACATCCTCGCCGACAGCGGCGCCCGCGCCGTCATCACCGACTCCGCACACATCGCCCGGATCCGGCGCGCCCGGAGCGCCGGAGACGCGGAGCCCGTCCTCGTCGTCGTGCCGGACACCGCCCTCCCGGACGCCGCACCGGGCCCCGGCACCGTCTGCTACGAGACGCTCGCCACCACCGAACCCGCCGCCCCCGCCCGGGACTCCCTCGGCCTGGACGACATCACCTGGCAGCTGTACACCTCCGGCACCACCGGCAAACCCAAGGGCGTACTTTCCACCCAGCGGAGCGCCCTGTGGTCCGTCGCCGCCTCGTACGCGCCGATCGCGGGACTCTCCGCCGAGGCCCGGGTCGTCTGGCCGCTCCCGCTCTTCCACAGCTTCTCCCACATCGCGTGCGTCGTCGGCGTGACCGCGGTCGGCGCCACCGCCCGCATCCTCGACGGCTTCTCGGCCGAGGACGTCGCGGCCGCCGTACGCGAGGAGTCCGCCACCTTCCTCGCCGGCGTCCCCGCCCTCTACCAGCACCTCGTCGACGCCGCCGACGGACAGTCCCTCCGCGGCACCGGCCTGCGCACCTGCCTGGTCGCCGGGGCGATCACGACCGTCGCGCTCCAGACGGCCTTCGAAACCGCGTACGGCGTACCGCTGCTCAACCTCTACGGCAGCACCGAGGCCTGCGGCGCCATCACCATGAACACCGCCACCGGCCCCCGCGTCGAGGGCTCCTGCGGCCCGGCCGTCCCCGGCCTCGACGTACGACTCGTCGATCCCGGCACCGGACGGGACAGCGCACCCGGCGCCGAGGGCGAGATCTGGGTCAAGGGCCCCAACGTGATGGCCGGCTACCACAACCGGCCCGAGGCCACCGCCGAAGTCCTCACCGACGGCTGGTACCGGACCGGCGACCTGGCCCGCCGCGCCCCGTCGGGCCACTTCACCATCAGCGGCCGTCTGAAGGAACTCATCATCCGCGGCGGCGAGAACATCCACCCCACCGAGGTCGAGGACGTCCTGCGTGCCGTGCCCGGCGTCGCGGACGCCGCCGTCACCGGAAAGCCGGACACCGTACTCGGCGAAGTCCCTGTGGCCTTCCTCGTCCCCGGCCCCGACGGACTGCCCGCCCCCGCCGAGCTCCTCGCAGCCTGCCGGACCCACCTCTCGTACTTCAAGGCCCCGCACGAGTTCCACGCCGTCGCCCGCATCCCCCGTACCGCCTCGGGCAAGATCACCCGCCACGCCCTCCTCGACCACCCCGCCCGTCTCCTGGCCACGTCCACCGCGGACCACGTCCTCCACCGCCCCCGGTGGTCCCCCCTCCCTGCCCGGACCGGCAGCCGGACCGCCGCCGACGCACCGGGGAGCTGGGCCGTACTCGAACCGGCCGGGGCGGAGCCCGTGTCCGGGGGCAGGCCGGCGTCCGCGCTGCGGAAGGCGGGCGCCACCGTACGTACGTATCCCGACGTGGCCTCGCTCACCGCGGACCTGGCCGCCGGCGCTCCGGCGCCCGACCGGGTCCTCCTCCTTCCCG
Organism: Streptomyces atratus; assembly: GCF_900119365.1. GTDB lineage: Bacteria > Actinomycetota > Actinomycetes > Streptomycetales > Streptomycetaceae > Streptomyces > Streptomyces atratus_B. The sequence goes on along the minus strand of NZ_FPJO01000043.1, from coordinate 2,482 downwards.
TAGCGCACACCGACCCGGCGACAGCCCCGGTCACCGATCCGGTCACCGTCACGGACGAGCTGACCACGGCGGTCGACGAACTCCTCGTGTGCGACGCCCTCCGGACCACCCGCGTCGTCGTGGTCACCCACGGCGCCGTCTCCACCGGCCCCGGCGACCCGCTCCGCAACCCGGCACACGCAGCGGCACGCGGCGCCCTGCGCCCCCTCGACGACAGCCAGCCCGGCCGCTGCACCCGCATCGACCTGGAAGCGCCCGCCCCCGAGGACCAGGACCTGCTCGCGCTCCTCGACGCCGTCGACAGCGGCGTCACCGAGGGCGCCGTCCGCCACGGCCGGGTTCTCGTCCCCGGACTGCGCGACATCGCCCACATCGGGTCCGGGACATCCTCCGACAGCCCGCTCGACCCCCGGGGCACGGTCCTGGTCACCGGCGCCGACAACCCGGCCACGGCCGACCTCGTCCGTCACCTCGTCACCGCCCACGGCGTACGACGCGTCCTGCTGCCGTACGCCGGCGAGGAACACACGGTGACGGCCCTGAGCACCGAACTGGCGGACACGGGAGCCGAGATCACCGCCGCCGCGGTCGATCTCGCCGCCGTCGACCCAGCGGACCCGGCCGCTCTCGCCGCCCTGATCCCGCACCCGCTCTCCCTCGTGGTGCACACCCTTCCCGCCGGGCTGCGCGCCGCCGTCGACACCACCCTGCCCCTCCAGCACATCGCCGGCCCCGCCCGCCTGCTGCTCATCGCCCCGCCGGGCACGGCCCCCGCCGCCGAGGCCTTCGCACACGCCTTCGCCGCCCAGCGCCACGTACGTGGCCTGCCCGCTCTCGCCCTGACCACCGGAGCCGGGCTGACGGGCCGCGCACGCACGGCCGCGCTCGACGCCGCACTGCTGCTGGACGGCGAACACAGCCTCGTCGCGGACCCCGACGCCACCGCGACGGCCGAGCCCGCGCCGCAGTCAGCCGCCCCCGAACCCGCAACGGTCCGGCGACTGCGCGACGAACTCGCGGACCACACCGAGGAGGAGCGGCTGCGGAGCCTCCTCGACCTCGTCCGCACCGAGGCCGCCGAGGTCGCCCAACTGCCCACGACGGACGAGATCGAACCCGACCGGGCGTTCAAGGACCTCGGTTTCACCTCCCAGGCGGCCGTCCGGCTCCGCAGCCGCCTGACGGCCGCCACCGGCCTCGTCCTCCCGGCCACCCTGGCCTTCGACCACCCCACCCCGGCCGCCGTCGCCCGCCACCTCCACACGCTCCTGACCAGCACGGGTACGGGTACGGGTGCCTCGGACACCCCGGCGGAGCGCACCACCGCCCCCGACGAACCGATCGCGATCGTCGCGATGGGCTGCCGGCTCCCCGGCGGCATCACCTCGCCGGACGACCTCTGGAAGATGGTCGCCGACGGCGGCCACGGCATCACCCCCTTCCCCGAGGACCGGGGCTGGGACCTGACCGCCCTCTACCACCCCGACCCGGAACACCCGGGCACGATGTACGTCCGTGACAGCGGATTCCTGCACGACGCCGCCGAGTTCGACGCCCCCTTCTTCGGCATCAAGCCGCGCGAGGCCCTGGCGATGGACCCGCAGCAGCGCCTCGTCCTGGAGACCTCCTGGGAGACCCTGGAGCGCGCCGGCATCACCCCGCGCTCCCTGCACGGCACCCGGACCGGCGTGTACGTCGGCCTCATGAACCACGACTACGCCGGCGACATGGGCGCCGCCCTCGGCGCGGCCGAGGGATATGTGTGCACCGGCACCGCAGGCAGTGTGGCCTCCGGCCGGGTGTCCTACATCCTGGGCCTGGAGGGCCCGGCGGTGACGGTGGACACGGCCTGCTCGTCCTCGCTGGTCGCCCTGCACCTGGCGGCCCAGGCGCTGCGGGCGGGGGAGTGCGACCTGGCGCTCGCGGGCGGTGTGACCGTCATGGCGGGCCCCGGCTCGTTCATAGAGTTCAGCCGCCAGGGCGGCCTGGCCGCCGACGGCCGCTGCAAGCCCTTCGCGGACGGCGCGGACGGCACCGGCTGGTCCGAAGGCGTCGGCATGCTCCTCGTCGAGCGCCTCTCCGACGCCCGCCGCAACGGCCACCAGGTGCTCGCAGTCATCCGTGGCTCGGCCATCAACCAGGACGGTGCGTCGAACGGTCTGACGGCTCCGAACGGTCCGTCGCAGCAGCGGGTGATCCGGCAGGCGCTGGCGAATGCCCGGCTCTCGGGTGATCAGGTCGATGTGGTGGAGGCGCACGGCACAGGCACGGTACTGGGTGACCCGATCGAGGCGCAGGCGTTGCTGGCGACCTACGGTCAGGACCGGCCGGGGGACCGGCCGTTGTGGTTGGGCTCGTTGAAGTCGAACATCGGTCATACGCAGGCGGCTGCCGGTGTTGCGGGGATCATCAAGATGGTCATGGCGATGCGTCGTGGTGTGTTGCCGCGGACGCTGAATGTCGATGTGCCTTCGTCGAAGGT
>NZ_FPJO01000071.1 GCF_900119365.1 Streptomyces atratus | reverse complement strand
GGCTGGGTCCGGTCCAGCGCCTGTATCTGCGTCTTCTCGTCGATGGACAGCACCACCGCGCCGCCGGGCGGGGCCAGGTAGAGGCCGACGACATCGGCGACCTTGTCCGCGAACGCGGGATCCTTCGAAATCTTGGAGGTGCCGTTCCGGTGCGGCTTGAGATTCTCCTCCCGCCAGACACGGGCAATGTAGTGCCAGGACACCGAGATGCCCTCGCGTCGCCTCAAGTGACCGGCCAGCGTCCGGGTGGACCAGTGCGACAGCCCCGAATCCGCCGGCGGGGTCATCTTCGTCAACGCGATCACGCGGCCCCGCGTCCGCGGGGCACCTGATCGCGTCCGCGGCCGGGTTTCCGGGAGGCCAGTTGGGCGATACCGCCCGCGAGGTAACGGACCTTGGCGCGGTCCACCGTATTCGGTGCGACTCCGGCGAGTTCTGCGATGTCCTTACGTCGCCGCCCCTCGGCCGCCCACAGCACCAGGCGGGCCCGCAGGACGACATCGGCAGGGGCGTGACGGCTGCCCGCCAACTCCCGCAGCTCATCAATCTGTTCGGAGGAGAGATTCACACCGGGCCAACGAAGCGATGGACCATCAAGTTCCAACGACAAAATCACGAGACACTAGGGACTTGGTAGATCCCCGCCGCCAGGTTACTGAACCTCTTTCATCCTGAATAGTTGCAGGTCAGCAGGGTGTGGACGGCTCGGACGATGCGGCTGATGCGCCGGGTCGAGCAATGTGCTCTGCGCATGATGCGCCAGGACTTGCGCTATGCGAAGGCCCCTTCGCCCGGGGCTCGGAGTCGGGCGTGGTCTCGGTTGAACTGCTGGTAGTGGGCGAGCTGTTCGCTGTGTCGGTAGTACGGGGTGCAGACAATGGCGCCGGCGCCCTGGTAGGCGCGGTCGGCCAGGATGAGGATCTGCCGGGTCAGGCAGGCCTGGACGATGCCGTGGGCACGGGCCGCGGTCAGGTCGTGGGTGCGGCCCGGCGTTGCGCGGGAGAACCAGAGTGGTGTGCCGTCGGAGCGGGCGATGACCTGCACATTCATGCCGTGCTTCTTGTGCTTCTGCGAGTAGCACGGCTGGTCGGCGCGGACACGGTCGGTGGGAATCAGGGTGCCGTCGACGATGACATGGTCGCCCCTCGCCCAGACCGACCAGAGCTTCATGCAGACCTGGCGCCCAGGCGGCAAGGGCGTCCACAGCCTCGTCCACGTAACGCCAGGCGGTGGCCTGCGATATCCCGAAACCGACACCGAGCTGCGAGAACGTCTCGTTCTTGCGCAGGTGGACCAGCGTGAGCAGTGCCTGGTCGAAGCAGCCGAGCTTGCGCCAGCGGATGTTGCGGGTCCGACGGTGCTCGTACAGCAGCCAGGCAACATGATCGACGAGCTCATACGAGACGTCGAGCATGGCTCGATACGGAACCAACAGGGCCCCTTCGGTCGCGGGTGTGCTGAGTGGAATCACCACGCCAACGACGAGGGGCCCTGCCCCGCCACCACACCCGCTGACCAACCCATTTCACCCTCCAGCACAGGATGAAAGAGGTTCAGTGAGCCCATTCCAACTTCTGGCGGCAGCCGATCGTCGCTGTGTCACGGACATCTGGTAGACCCTGGCTATGACGTTCTTGGCGGTGGTCGAGGGTGATGCGGGCGGATGGCGCATCGATCGGGGTGCGCTGACAGACGCGATCCGTGCCCGGTGGTCTGAGGTCGAGATCGACTCGATGCACCGCAGCGAAGTGCGCAGCCTCATATGGCAGTTCGAGACGGGGAGCGGCCCAGGTGAGGCGTATCTGCACGAGGACGGTACCTGCCTGTACATGGACGTCTGGGCGGAAGACGCGATCTGGTTGGCGATCGTCTTCCGCAGGCTGGTAGCCATGGACCTTGACCTGGTGTTTTGCGATGAGGATTACACCTTCGACGTTCGTCTGCGGGCTGGGACGACCGAGGCCGAATTGACGGACCTGGTGACTGCTGCTCTCAGCCCGTGGCAGCGAGATGGAGGACCAGGACGGCTTGGACGAGGCTCGTGATCCGGGTCGTCGAGCAACGGAGTTTGCGGAGGAGGCGCCAGGACTTGAGGGTGGCGATGGCCTGCTCGACCAGTGCGCGGATCTTTGCGTGGGACCGGTTGACGGCCTGCTGGCCGGTGGAGAGGCTGTCCCATCGGCCGCGGTAAGGGAGACGGACCGTGCCGCCTGCGCCTGGCAGGCCTTGTCTGCCCAGCAGGTGATGCTGGCCTCGGCAAGTGCCTCGATGATGCTGTGCTCGCGCGCTGCCCGGACGTCGTGGACGGCGTCGGCCAAGGCTGGTGAAGCCCACATCAGACGCCCCTTCGGATCGGCTATGACCTGCACGTTCATGCCGTGCTTCTTGTGTTTGCCCGAGTAGAACGGGCGATCGACGGCGATTCGGTCGATGGGCAGGAGCGTCCCGTCCAGGATCACGTACGCCTTCGTCGACGCCGCTCGTACGGCTTCGGTGAGGGTGGGGGCGAGGGCGGCCAGGAGGTTGACGGCCTCAGTGATGTATCGGTAGGCGGTGGTCGTGCCGATCCCGAATCCGGCCGCGAGCTGGGCGTAGGGCTGGCCGTTGCGCAGGTGGGCGACGGTGAGCAGGGCCTGTCGGCCTGCGTTCAGGCGCCGCCATCGGGATCCGAGGGCGCGGCGGTGTTCCCTCAGGCGGGCGGCGAGGAAGCGCAGGGCAGAGCTGGACACGTCGATGCCGGACGGGTAGACAAGCATGCGAAGCCCCTGGTGGAGACGGTTCTCTTGGTCGAAAACCCATCTACCAGGGGCTTCATCTGTCTGTCATCCCAACTGCCCAGCTGGCACGAGAGGTTGGAAAGAGCTCAATGCCGTGGAGCGCGCGGCGGTCTGAGGTGTGTGGGCGTAGCGGCGGGCGGCGAGGCCGTGGTCGAGGTCGATTCCGATTTCGTTGCAGAACGGGGCGAGGACGTCGGCGGCCTCGCGGTCGGAGCGGTAGGCGGGGGCGACTTCGAGCATCAGCTCGCCGATCGCGTATGTGCGGGCGGCGAGGCCGTCGCAGCCTGGCACGGGCGGCGAGCGCGGGGTCCGCCGGCGGTTCGTCCGGAGGCGAGGGCGGAGCAGTGTGGACGGCTTGGCGGACCACCGCGTGCACGGCAGCCGGGTCAAGGGCCGGAAGGCCGCTGTGAACGACCATGCAGAGGCGGTGGGCGCAATCCATCACGGCGACGTCGCCGGAACAGGTGGAGACGGCCATCAGGGCACGCTGGGACAAGCCGTAGTCGAGCACGGCCGTAGTCGTCACGTCGGTGTCCCGCATGCGGGACACCTGCGGCCACGGCGGCCTGGATGGCGCCCAGGGCCAGGGCGACGTCGAACAGCCGGAACGCCCGCGACCGGCTGGCGCCGGGCCCACCCCTCTTGGAGCTCCCACCCCGCTGACCACGTATTCCTCACTCCGTGACCAGCCAATCCTCATTGCTTGTCCAGCACCAGCGCCCGGCCGTCACTGCTCAACACCCCATAGAAACAACCGGGTCGGCCCGCACTACAGCGCCCAAGACCGGACACCGAACTGAGAACCATCCCGGACACGGAAGCGAGAACTCCCACTCTGGAGTGCAGCAGTCAGTCTGGCAACAGGGTGAAGTGCCCGGTAGATGTGTTTTCGACCAAGAGAACCCCCGTCTGCGGATACCGCCCGCAGCCGCCCCTCTTCTTCCGCCAGCCCGGCACGCCTCCCGCCCCCCGCAGACATCAGTCGCCTGGCCCGAGCAGCGCAAGGTCCGGAGCCGGTGGAAGGCGTTCTACACATACCAAACGAGGCGAAAAGCGTCGCGGAATCCGGTTTGGACCGTGCGGACGCCGCCCTCTCAATTGACTCACTCTCCTTCGGAAACAGCCTCAGTTCCGGGATCATGTGTGCATGTCACCTACAGATTTAGCGAGTGCCGTCGTCGCCGCCCTTGCCTCGGGTGCCGCGTCCGGTGCCGGCACCGCTGCCGGCACCGCTGCCTTCACCCGCCTCGCAGAGCTCGTGCGCAGTCGCCTCGGTCGCTCGGATGAGGGGCGCGGGGCACTCGGCCTGTGGGACGCGGAACCCGGATCGGAGCAGGCGGCGGAGGCGGTGCGGGCACGCCTGACCGTGGAGCTGGAGGGGGATCCCGGTCTCGCCGAGCAGTTGCGGGCCGCGCTGCAGCCCGGGCCTCCACCGGTTCCGACGCACCCGCCGGCGATTATCCAGCGTGTCCACATCGGCGGCGACGCCAACCGTGCCACCATCAACGTTGGGCCGCTGCACCTGAAGAAGACCACGGGCGTGGTGGCGACCCTCGCTGTCATCGGCGTGGTGTTGGCCCTGCTGGTCGCACTGGGCCTCCGCAGTGTGGTGCAGTTGCTCGGCGACGACGAAGGTGAGCGCAAGGTGGCTCCCCTCTCCGAGTTGGCCACCGTCAAGAGCGTCCTCCCCGACAGCGACAGCCTGCCGGCCGAGTTCAAGAGCCAGGGCGATCCGGTGGTGACCACGGGGGAACAGGGCTGTCAGCCCGAATGTGAGGGGCTTCTGTTCACTGCCAGGACGACCATGGGGCGCGAGAGACCGCAGAAGACGGCCGTGCTCTACGTTGCGGCCTACGACAGCGCCCTGCGCGCTGCCCAAGGGTTCGAGCAGATTCGTAGGGATTTGACCGACTCGTCGGAGAAGGCCCTCATCTCGTTCCCGTCCATGGGCGACACCAGTACCGCCTACCAGTTCACCCCCGGCAAGAACGTCCTCAACGAGGACGACGAATCCATCGAGGAGGCCGAAGCAGGGGCCCTTGTCGGAACGGTCGTCGTCTTCGTCCGCTACACAACCGCGGTAGGCGACCTGGAGCCGTCGCTCACCGCACTCGGACGGATGATGGCGGACCGGGCACAGCAAGCGCAGAACGGGAGCAGCCCCTCTGCCACCGCGTCCTTCTGATGCCTGCGAGGTGCCGGTGCTCCCCTGGTCGGCCCTCCAGAGGAGCCCAGCCCTGACCGCTCTCAGCGGCCTGGATGAATGAGCCTTTTCCGAGCTGGTGGTGATGGCCGCGAGTTGGACGGGCCTGCGCAACGACGAAGCTCCTGGTAGACGGGTTCTCGACCAAGATCACCCGTGTCTGCCAGAAGCTTCGCGTGCTTGTCTACCCGTCGGCGATTGATCTGTCCAGCCGCACCCTGCGGTTCCAGACCGAACGGCTGAAGGCCAGCCGGCAGGAGATCGGTACGCGTTGGCGGCGCCTCCCGCGGAGCGTCAGGCTCTGCTCGCCCTGGCTCACCTGCGGTGCGGTGACACCTACGCCCAGCTGGCCGCCGGGTTCGGCGTCGGGATCGCGACTGCCTACCGCTAGCTGCACGGCCGCCGAGCGGGCCCGTCAGGTCGCCCGCACCACCAGGCTGCGCCAGCTGCGGGCGCGCCTGACAGGCGCCTTGCCCGGCCATGCGCGGCTTCGGCCCGCGGATGAGGCATGGGAGGAACTGCACCGCACCGGCCGTGTGGCGCGGGTCCTGCAGCACCCCGCGCCCGAACAACTGCTCAGGACCGAGGCCGAGGTACTGCGGCTTCTGCCCCCGCAGGGACGCGTCGACCGCCGGATGCTAGGCCTTCCGAGCAGCTGGTGACCCGCACGGACTGGACGCGGGCACCGACCTGGCCGGACTGGTCCTGGCCGAAGCCGCAGCCACCGGGCTCACCACCCCCGGAATGCCGCCCCGCGCGGCATGGGACATTCTCGGCGTCGACCTCGACCGCCTGGGCGGAGGACTGCTCAGCCTCGGCGTCCATCCCGACGGCTGGCTTCTGCCCGCACGGTTCCCCCTTGTCCTGCCCCCTGCCACCCTCACCGACGTCACCTGGAGCGCTCCACCGCATGCGGGCTGCTGGGTGTTCGTGACCGAGAACCTGGCCCGTCGCTGACCGGGCCCGGATAGCACCGAAGGCATGGTTGCCTGCAAGGTGCGACGCCGGTGTTCAGGGACAGCGGTGGGGCCGGTGGCTCCAGCGGTGTGTGGTCCACGCTCGGCGTATCAGACTCCGTACAGTGATGGTGGCGTCGGCGAGATCGAAGAACGCGTTGATCACGGTGGCCCGGCGCTCGTAGCAGCGGGCGAGGCGCTGGAAGGCGTTCTGCCAGGCGTGGGTGCGCTCCACGTGCCACCTCTGACTCGCCTGGATCGGAGCCTTCTCGCCTTTGTGCGCGATCCGGCCGCGCAGGCCACGTTCGGCAAGCAGGGCGCGGGTCTTGGCCGAGTCGTAGCCGGCATCCAGGTGCACGGTGATGTCGTCGGGCAGCGGTCCGAGGTCGTCCAGCAGGTCCAGGGTCGGGGCGAGCAGCGCGGAGTCGTGGCGGTTGGCTCCGGCCAGGACGCGGCCCAGCGGAATGCCGTAGCCATCCGTCATGCCCGAGCGTTTCAGGCCCTGTTTGCCACGGTCGACCGGGGAACGCCCGGCCACCTCACCGCCACCTGGTGCTTTGGTGATGGAGCCGTCGACGGCGATCCGGTCGAGGAGGAGGCCGGCAATCCGGTCGTAAGCGTCGAGCGCGATCCGCCTGAGCTCGGCGAAGACGCCCAGCCGGATCCACTCGTCGCGACGGTTGCGGATCGTGGTGGCCGAGCAGGTCGTGTCCGCGATCGCCTGGTAGGAGCAGCCGAACCGCAAGAGCTGCAGCATTTTGTCGAAGACGATCCGGTCGCTGATGCGCGGGCGGTGACAGCCGAGTGGATGGGTCGGCACGTAGATCGATCGCTCGGGCAACAGGGCAGCGAACTGGTCCCAGTGTCGGCGTACGGGCTCTGGTGCAGAGGTGCGTACGGGTTGATCTGCAGAGGTGCTCCGGCGTGTCTGGCTGGGGGCCGGAGTGGTGAGAGGAGTCTGTCGCTGACGTTGTGCGGCGATGAGGGAGGCCCGGGGCATGCTGCTGGAACCGGAGCGGTGGCTGGAGTTGCGGCGCTTTCGGTCTCTGTATGAGGCGGGCGCGAGCATCTCGGAGATCGCCCGGGAGACCGGCCTGAACTGGCGCACGGTCAAGAAGTACCTGGAGAGCGACGGGCCGCCCGAGCCTCCGGCTCCGGCGCCGCGGTCGGATCTGGGCAACCAGGTGATCAAGCCATGGGCGCATGTGATCGATGCCTGGCTGCGGGCCGAGGTGCTGCTGAAAGCCGCGGTGATCCATGAGCGTCTCGTCGAGCAGTACGGCTTTCCGCACCACTACCAACGCGTCAAGATGTATGTGCAGCAGGCCCGCCCCAGGATCGCGGAGGAGCTCGGATACACCCCGCGGGAGCTGGCCCGCCTCCACCGTCGTTTCGAGGTGGTGCCCGGCGCTCAGGCCCAGGTCGACTGGGGTGACGAGGGCGGCATTCTGGCCCATGTCGGGATCCCGAAGGTCTACTCCTTCCACATGGTCCTGTCCTACTCCCGGGATCCGTTCTGCTGTTTCACCACCAGCCAGAACCTGGCGACGTTCTGGGAGTGCCACCGCCGGGCGTTCGCGCATTACGGCGGAGTGCCCGGCGTGATCGTCTACGACCGGACCAAGACCGTGGTCCGCCGCCATGTCGCACCCGGCGAGGCGGTCCCGCTGCATCCGGAGGCCGTCGCATTCGCCGGGCACTACGACTTCGACATCGACGTGCTGGCCGCCTACCGGCCCACCGGCAAGGGCCGGGTCGAACGCCAGGTGACCATCGTCCGTGATCACGTGCTGGCCGGCCGGGCCTTCTCCGGGCTGGATGACCTGGACGGGGCGTTCATGGCCTGGGTCCCCCAGCGCCGGGCCCGAACCCACCGCACCCACGGCGAAGTGATCGGCGTGCGAGCCACACGAGATCACGCCGCGCTGCGGCCGCTGCCGGCCCGCCCCTACATCGTCGCCGACCGATTCTTGCGGCACGTCGGCAAGGACTGCCTGGTCGCTTTCGACGCCAACCTCTACTCCGTGCCCGCCATCAAGGTCCGCCACCGACAGTTGGTCGAGGTCAGGGCCTCGGCGGCCACGGTCGCACTGCACTCCACCGTGCCCGACGCCCAGGGCATCACGCTGCTGGCCGTCCATCCGCGCGCGGTCGGCCGCGGCGCCCGCATCGTGGACGAAGCGCACTGGCAGGGCCTGCCCGACGGACACACCCGCGCCACCACCACCGATCCCGGCACGCCCGCGGTCAGGCCGGCCCGCACGGACACCGAGCCCGGCGGGCTTGTTTCCCTGCTGGCCCGGGCCAGAGCCGCGCAAGTCCACGTCGGCACCCGGCCGCTGGCGCTCTACGACCAGATCACCGGCACCCACCCCTTCACCCCCGCCCCCATCGACCCCAAGGACATGCGTTGAGCGAGCTGGTCACCGCCCGGATCCGCGCCACCGCCACCAAGCTCGGCCTGCCCCATCTGACCCAGTCGCTGGCCGAGTACGTCGGGCGGGCCGATGCCGGTCAGATGGCCTACCTCGACTTCCTCGACCTGGTCCTGGAAGAAGAACTCGCCGTTCGTGAAGAGCGCCGCTTCCGCCATGCCCTGCGGGTCTCCCGGCTTCCGCACTACAAGACGATCGAGGAGTACGACTTCTCCTACCAGCCCGAACTCGACCCCAGGAAGGTCAAGGACCTGGCCACCCTCGCGTTCGTCGAGGCCAGGGCCAATGTTGCTCTGCTGGGCCCGCCGGGAGTAGGGAAAACACACCTCGCGGTCGCCCTGGCGGTCGCCGCCTGCCGGGCCGGCTACACGATCTACTTCACGACCCTCGACGACATGGTCCGCCAGCTCAAAGCCGCCGACTCCATCGGCCGCCTGGCCAGCAAACTCCGCACCTACCTACGGCCCAACGTCCTCGTGGTCGATGAGGTCGGATACCTCCCACTGGAACGTGACGAGGCGAACCTCGTCTTCCAGATGCTCTCCAAGCGCTACGAAAAGGGCTCCACCTTGCTGACCT
>NZ_FPJO01000019.1 GCF_900119365.1 Streptomyces atratus | reverse complement strand
ACGAGACCTGGATTGAGGAACGCCAGCTCCTCGGTCTTCTTCCACGCCGTCAGCATCGCCGACGTAGCGTTGTAGTTGACCCGCTCCTGCCGCACCCATGCCTCCGTGCGGGCGGCGAGCGCCAGATTGTAGACCTTCCGCACGCAACCGAACGTGCGCGACAGCTCGGCTGCCTGCGCATCAGTCGGATAGAAGCGGTACTTGAACGCCCGCTTCACACGGCTCGTGGTCACGCTCACAAACTAGTGATGCTGCGAGTTAAGATCAAACCTGCGGGTCACAGCACGGCCTTTCGCCCTGGGGGCGAAACTCCGCTCCTTGCCCTGCTCCGCAGGAGTCCGATTCCTCTCCGCCCTGAAGGGCGGAGTATCCACGGAGGAATCCGATGAATGGCGGGCAGCTCCTCGGCGCCGACCGTGAAGCGCGTACGGACGGCGGCCTGCCGCCCCTGGCCGTCGGCCACCACCCGCTCGACGCGGACGCGCCAGTCCCCCGGGTACTCCCGGTTGAACCGCAGGTACCGCTCCTTGCCGCGGATGCGCTCGCGGGTCTGCGGCAGGTCGTACAACACCTCGTCGGCCAGCGTCGTGGCGAAGACGTCCCAGTCGCGGGCGTCGGCCGCGCTCCAGTACGTCTCCACCACGGCGCGCAGATCGGCAGTCGTCGTCATGGTCCGAGTCCGAACCCCGCCACTGACAGTCGGCCCTTGTTCAGGAATCGGCCGCCCTCGACGCCTTGATGGAGTACATCAACGGGATGCGCGGCCGGCCGGCGGGGAAGCGGTAGGAACCGTCGCCCTGCCGTTCCAGATCCGAGAAGCGGGCGAAGAGCGAGATGTCGTGCTCGTGCAGGAACTCGATCCGCAGCCCGGCTGCCGCCAGCGCCGACACCACCTCACCGATCGGGTGCTGCCATTCGACGCTGCGGTTGTGGACGGTGGGCGCGTCGAAGTCCGCGTACGTACCGGGCGTCTCGTCCACCCAGGCGTCGCGGCTGAAGTAGTCGTGCTCGATCTTCGTCCCGGTGGAGTCGTCGAGGCAGTCCGTGATCGGGTGGAACTCCGCGAGATAGAGGAAACCGCCGGGCGCCACGAGCGATGCGGCGGTCTCGGCCCAACGGCGGGTGTCGGGCAGCCAGTTCAGCGCGCCGATGCCGGTGTAGACGATGTCGTACGACGAGTCGGGGACGGCCTCCGCGGCGTCGTGGACGTCGGCCGCGACGAACGCCGCCCGGTCCTGGCCGAACCCGAGCTCGCGGGCCAGGGCGCGCGCGGTCTCGACGGCCGGTTCGGAGAAGTCCAGACCGACGACCTGTGCGGCGCCGTGCCGGGCCCAGGAGAGGGTGTCGACCCCGATGTGGCACTGCAGATGGAGCAATGACTTTCCCGTGACGTCCCCGACCTCGGCAAGCTCGAAGTCGCGCAGGGCTTCCTTGCCTGCGCGGAAGGATTCGAGGTCGTAGAAGTCGCTCGTGGCGTGGATGGGGACCCGCTCGTCCCAGTGCGCGCGGTTTGCCTCGTGCCAGTCGGCAGGGGTCGATGCATGCATGCCGGGAGGTTATCCACAGGCTGCGGACGAAGCGAACGAATTGTCGGCGTCCCGACGCAGAATGGGGGCATGACTGAGATCACTGGCTCGACGCCCACCCCCTCCGACCAGGCCCCCGCCTCCGTGCCGGAGTGGGAGCAGCGCTTCCGGGCGCCACGGGTGTCGTTGCCCGACTGGGCGGAGGACGCACCCGACCGCGCACTGTTCATCTCCAACGCGACGGGGACGTACGAGCTGTACGCATGGGACCGCGCCACCGGGGAGCAGCGCCAGGTGACCGACCGGCCGAACGGCACGACGGACGGGGCGCTGACACCCGACGGGGAGTCGGTCTGGTGGTTCGACGACACCGATGGCGACGAGTTCGGGGTGTGGATGCGCCGGCCGTTCCACGCCGGCGGGGACGGGGAGCCGGGCGCGCCGGTGGACGAACCGGCGACGCCCGGTCTCGGCCCCGCGTACTCGGCCGGGCTCGCGATCGGGCGGGACGGCACGGCGGTGGTCGGCCGCTCGACCGACGAGGACGGGACGACGATCCATGTCGTGCGGCCCGGAGCGGAGCCCGTGGAGATCTACCGCCACCGCGAGTCGGCGGGCGTCGGCGACCTCAGCCATGACGGGACGCTGATCGCCCTGGAGCACACCGAGCACGGCGACGCGATGCACTCCGCGCTGCGCGTGGTACGCCCGGACGGGACGACGGTCGCCGAGCTGGACGACACCGAGGGCGGTACGAAGGAGCTGGGTCTGACCGTGCTGGGCTTCGCCCCCGTCGCCGGGGACACGAGGCTCCTGGTCGGGCATCAGCGGCGGGGCCGCTGGGAGCCGATGATCTGGGATCCGACGACGGGCGAGGAGACGGACCTCGCGATCGGTCTGCCCGGCGACGTGGTCGCCGAGTGGTATCCGGACGCCTCCGCACTGCTGGTCGTGCACGCCTTCGAGGCCCGTAGCGACCTGTGGCGGTACGAGCCGGGGGCGGGCGGCGCCCCCGCCCGGGTGAAGACCCCCGCGGGTTCGGTGTCGGGTGCCACGGCCCGGCCGGACGGCACGGTGGAGTACCTGTGGTCCTCGGCCGCGCAGCCGCCCGTCATCCGGTCCACCTCGGGTGCGGTGGTGCTCGATCCGCCCGGCGCGAAGGCCCCGGCGTCCGTGCCGGTGGACGACGTGTGGGTGGACGGGCCCGGGGGCCGTGTCCATGCGCTCGTGCAGCGGCCCGCCGCCCCGGCCGAGGGCCCGTTCCCCACGGTCTTCGAGATCCACGGCGGCCCGACCTGGCACGACAGCGATGCCTTCGCCTCCGGCCCCGCCGCCTGGGTGGACCACGGCTACGCGGTCGTCCGGGTCAACTACCGCGGCTCCACCGGATACGGCCGCGCCTGGACGGACGCGCTCAAGCACCGGGTCGGCCTGATCGAGCTGGAGGACATCGCCGCGGTGCGGGAGTGGGCGGTGAAGTCCGGCCTCGCGGACCCGGAGCGGCTGGTCCTGGCCGGCGGCTCCTGGGGCGGCTATCTGACCCTGCTCGGCCTCGGTACGCAGCCGGACACCTGGGCCCTCGGCCTGGCGGCGGTCCCGGTCGCCGACTACGTCACGGCGTACCACGACGAGATGGAGGACCTGAAGGCGATGGACCGCACGCTGCTGGGCGGCACCCCGGAGGAGGTTCCCGAGCGCTTCGAGGCGTCGTCCCCGCTGACGTACGTCGACGCGGTCCGGGCGCCGGTCTACATCTCGGCGGGCGTCAACGACCCGCGCTGCCCGATCCGCCAGGTGGAGAACTACGTCGACCGGCTGAAGAAGCGGGACGCGGTGCACGAGGTGTACCGGTACGACGCGGGACACGGCTCGCTCGTCGTGGAGGAACGGATCAAGCAGGTCCGCCTGGAACTGGACTTCGCCCGGCGCCACCTGTCCCCGGAGCCGGGCACGACCGGCGCGTAGCGGACAGGCGGACGGGGCGTCCGTCCCCTGCGGCACAAGGCCGGGGACACGGCCGTCAGTCGGCACCCCGCTCCGGGCGGCCGGAGCGGGGACCGTACCGTGGAGGGGTGTACCGGTTCCTGCTGACCCCGCGATGGTGGGGGATCAACCTCTTCGTCGTGCTGGCCATCCCGTTCTGCGTGTTCATGGGCACCTGGCAGCTCGGCCGCTTCGAGGACCGCGTGCAGACGCACGACGCCGCCGAGAAGCAGCCCGCCCCGGGGTCCCGGCCCGCCAAGCCGATCGACGAGCTGCTTCCCGTCGACACGGTGACCTCCGGCCGCCCCGCCATCGCCACCGGCCGGTACGCCGACCAGTTCCTGGTGCCCGGACGGAAGCTGGACGACAAGAGCGGCTTCTACGTCCTGAACATGCTCCGCACGGACAGCGGCAAGGCGCTGCCGGTGGTGCGTGGCTGGATGCCCGGCAAGCCCGGCAGCACCGCCGTGCCCCCCGCGCCGACCGGCGAGGTCACGGTGACCGGCGACCTCCAGGCATCCGAGAACGCCGGCACCGCGGGTGTCGACACGGCGGGCGGGCTCCCCGACGGCCAGCTGGGCATGATCAGCGCCGCGTCCCTGATCAACCTCGTCCCGTACGACGTCTACGACGCATGGGTGACGCTCCAGGACACGGGCGCCGGGACCGGTGACAAGGCGGCCGGCGCGCTGCGTCCTGTCCCGGCCGCCAAGGCGCAGGGCACCGGGCTCGATCTGAAGGCCTTCCAGAACCTCGGCTACACCGGTGAGTGGTTCGTCTTCGCCGGGTTCGTGCTCTTCATGTGGTTCCGGCTGGTCCGCCGCGAGGCCGAAGCGGCGCGCGACCTGCAACTGGGCCTGGTCGCGGAAGCGGAAGAGGAAGCAACGTCGGAAGCGGAGGCCAGGTCCGGGTCGGAAGCCGGGTCCGGGTCCGGGTCCGGCAAGGACGCCGTGGGCTCCGGAGCGGTCTGAGACACACAGACGCAGACACAGACACGCGCGAGGGGCCCGCCGATCGATCGTCGATCCGGCGGGCCCCTCGCGTCATACGTCGTACGGCGTCACGTCGCGGGAGCGAGCACCCCGGTCCGGTAGATCGTGCCCGAGCAGGCGTTGGCGATCTTCGCCTCCGCGACCGGTGCCCCGGCCTCCGGCGTGTGCGTCACGGCGACGCTGCCGTCCTGCGTCCCGCCGCCGTCCTCGCTGCCGAACTGCGTGTCCGCCCCCGTCGTCCCGTCGCCGCTCCCCGAACCGGCACCGGCGGCCGTGGCGCCGCTCGCACCGCCCGCGTCGTCGGTCGGTGTCGGGCTCGGCGAGCCTCCGACGGTCGGGCAGGTGTCCTTCGGCACCCAGGCGAACTTCACCTCGTACGCCATCGACGGCTTCAGCAGCACCGTCCCCTGCTCCTGCGAAGGGTCGGGCAGCCCGGCCGCCGCGTCACCCGCGGTGTGCTGGACAACCGCGATCCTGGCCGGGTCGGCCGCGCCTATCGCCTGGAAGCCCACGCTGCCGCTGCTGCTCACCGAGCACTCCGTGCCGGAGACATTGGCGATCCGGAAGGTTCCGTAGACCGTGCCGTCGGCACCGGCCTCACCGGTCTCGGCCGAAGCGACACCGAGCTGCTGCGGGTCGCAGGTCGGCATGGAGGCCATCGCGGGGTCGCTCGGACCGGCTCCCCCGCCCGACAGGTGTCCGTCCCCGCCCTGGCCACGGCTGTCGGAGGGGCTGCTCGTGCTCGTGGGCCGGTTCCGGTCGCCACCGGGCTGCCCGTCGGCGTTGCCGCCGCTGTTCTTGCCGCCGGCCTGCGCGCCGGTGTCCGTGCCGTTGCCGCCCTGCGCCTGCTCGCCGTGCCCGGCCATCTCGGGGTTGGCGGTGTTCGAACCGTCGGAGTTCGCGACATGGACGAAGGCGGGCACCGCGGTGCCGATGAGCAGCGCCGCAGCCGCCAGACCCACGACGGCCTGCCGTCGCTTGGCGCGCCGGACGGGAACCGCGCGCCGCAGATGGTCGAGCGTGCCGTCGCTGGGCTCGATGTGCTGGACGGCGCCGCGCAGCATGCGGCTCAGCGCGACCTCGTCGAGGTCCGCACCACCACCGGCTCCCGGTCCGCCGTGCGGGCCCGAGTCCGGGCCCACCGAGCGCGGACCCGGGCCGAAGAGACTGCTCAGACTGCCGAGCTCGGCGGTCTCGGCCGCCCTGGCAGATTCAGCAGCCCCAGCGGCCCCGGCGCCTTCAGCCCCGGCACCGGCAGCCTCCGCGTCCCTGTTCGCCCGCGAGGCGTTCTCCGGCCCGTGGTTCACAATTCCGTTTCCAGTCCGGTCAATCCGACGCTCACGTCCGGCGGAGCCGTGTTCACGTTCGTCGAAGCCGTGTTCACGTTCGCCAGGGCCCTGTCCGCGTTCATCAGGGCCGTTCTCGTACTCGCCCTCGCGCCGGCTCATGCCTGGGCCTCCATCACGACGCGCAGCGCCGCGATCCCGCGGGAGCCGTAGGCCTTGACCGAGCCCAGGGATATCCCCAGCGTCTCGGCCACCTGGACCTCCGTCATGTCCGCGAAGTAGCGCAGCACCAGTACTTCCCGCTGGCGCCGTTGCAGCCCCCGCATCGCCTTGATCAGCGCGTCCCGCTCCAGCTGGTCGTAGGCGCCCTCCTCCGCGCTCGCCATGTCCGGCATGGGCTTGGAGAGCAGCTTCAGCCCGAGGATGCGGCGGCGCAGCGCGGAACGCGAGAGGTTGACGACGGTCTGGCGCAGATACGCGAGTGTCTTCTCCGGGTCCCGTACCCGGTTGCGGGCCGAGTGCACCCGGATGAACGCCTCCTGCACCACGTCCTCGCAGGAGGCCGTGTCGTCCAGGAGCAGGGCCGCGAGACCGAGCAGCGAACGGTAGTGGGCCCGATAGGTCTCGGTGAGATGGTCGACGGTGGTTCCGGCAGCCACGCTCTCCTCAGCGCCCTCGCGCTGCGAGGGCAGCCGTGCGGGGCGCGCAGCGGGCATGGGCGCAATCACCGGCATCCCGCCGGGTGCGCGGGGCCGTCGGAGCGGACGCACCGAAGCGCCGCGCAAGGGGCCCACCACTGTGATATCGAGAACCTCTGCCACGCCAGTTGGACACGTTTCCCCCCGTCAGGGTTGTACGCGCGCGGCACCGCGTTCGGCGCTGTGCGACATGCCCTCATACGTACCTGCTCTTCCCCGAATGCCCCGAATGTGCGCCCCGCCGCGCCAGAGGTGACGACATAGACGCGCACTCCCGGGCCAGTGGTTGCAGCAGGCCGAAAGTCATCGTCGGATACCCCGACACCCCAGCTCAAGAGGTTGAGACCTTCAACTTACTCACAGAGCATTCACAGACAGTACAAAACAGGTTCGATCAGGACCGTTGGGGGAACTCCGCGGCCACCGACTCGGCGATCTGCGCCACGTTCAACGCCGCGCCCTTGCGGAGGTTGTCACCGCAGACGAACAGCTCCAGACCCCGCGGATCGTCCAGTGACCTGCGCACTCGCCCGACCCAGGTCGGATCGGTGCCGACGACGTCGGACGGTGTCGGGAAGTCCCCCGCCGCCGGGCTGTCGTACAGCACCACGCCCGGCGCCGTCGCCAGGATCTCGTGGGCCCGGTCGACCGCGATCTCGTTCTCGAACCGGGCGTGCACGGACATCGAGTGCGTCGCGACGACGGGTACGTACACGCATGTCGCCGCGACCCGCAGGCCCGGCAGGTCCAGGACCTTGCGGCACTCCTCGCGGATCGCCAGCTCCTCCGACGACCAGCCGTCCCCCGCCTCGGTCCCGGCCCAGGGCACCACATTGAGGGCGACCGGGGCGGCGAAGGGGCTGCCTTCCGTGTCCCCCAGGGCCCTGCGTACGTCCCCCGGCTTCGTGCCCAGTTCCGTACCGGCGACCATCGACAGCTGTTCGCGCAGCGCCGCGACACCCTCCCGGCCCGCACCGCTCACCGCCTGGTACGAGGAGACGACCAGTTCCCGTACGCCGAATTCGGCGTGCAGTGCACCGACCGCGACGATCAGCGCGAGCGTCGTGCAGTTCGGGCTCGCGACGATGCCGCGTGGCCGGATCCGTACGGCATGCGGATTGATCTCGGGCACGACCAGCGGAACGTCCGCGTCCAGCCGGAACGCGGCGGAGTCGTCGATGACGACCGTGCCCTTGGCGGCGGCGATCGGCGCCCACTGCGCGGAGACCTCGTCGGGCACCAGGAACAGCGCGACGTCCACGTCGTCGAAGACGTCCTCGGTGAGTTCGAGGACCTCGCTCTCCTCGCCGCGCACGACCAGCTTGCGACCGGCCGAGCGCGGCGAGGCGATCAGCTTCACCTCGCCCCAGACATCCGCGTGCTGCGAAAGGATCTGGAGCATGACGCCGCCGATCGCCCCGGTCGCTCCGACGACCGCGAGCGAAGGACGGCACGCGGTCATCGGCCGGTGCCCCCGTAGACGACGGCCTCGTCGGAGTCGCTGTCCAGGCCGAACGCGGTGTGCACGGCGCGCACGGCCTCGATGACGTCGTCGGCGCGGGTGACCACCGAGATGCGGATCTCGGACGTCGAGATCAGCTCGATGTTCACGCCGGCGTCCGACAGCGCCTCGAAGAAGCCCGCCGTGACCCCCGGGTTGGTCTTCATACCGGCGCCGACCAGGGAGATCTTCGCGATCTGGTCGTCGTAGCGCAGCGACTCGAAGCCGATGCTGCCGCGGTTGCGCTCCAGGGCGTCGATGGCCTTGCGGCCCTCGGCCTTCGGAAGCGTGAACGAGATGTCGGTCAGACCGGTCGACGCGGCGGAGACGTTCTGCACCACCATGTCGATGTTGATCTCCGCGTTCGCGATGGTGCGGAAGATCGCGGCGGCCTCGCCCGGCTTGTCGGGCACGCCGACGACGGTGATCTTGGCCTCGGAGACGTCATGGGCGACTCCGGAGATGATCGCGTGCTCCACCTTCTGGTCCCCTTGCGGCTCGTTGCTGACCCAGGTTCCGCGCAGTCCGGAGAAGGACGAGCGGACGTGGATCGGGATGTTGTAGCGGCGTGCGTACTCCACGCACCGGTGCAGCAGCACCTTGGAGCCGGACGCGGCCAGCTCCAGCATGTCCTCGAAGGAGATCCAGTCGATCTTCCGGGCCTTCTTCACGACCCGCGGGTCGGCGGTGAAGACACCGTCCACATCGGTGTAGATCTCACAGACCTCGGCGTCCAGCGCGGCCGCGAGCGCGACGGCGGTGGTGTCGGACCCGCCGCGGCCGAGGGTGGTGATGTCCTTCTTGTCCTGGGACACACCCTGGAACCCCGCGACGATCGCGATGTTCCCCTCGTCCAGCGCCGTACGGATACGGCCCGGCGTCACATCGATGATGCGCGCTTTGTTGTGGACCGAGTCGGTGATGACGCCCGCCTGGCTGCCGGTGAAGGACTGGGCCTCGTGGCCCAGGTTTTTGATCGCCATCGCCAGCAGGGCCATGGAGATCCGCTCTCCGGCGGTCAGCAGCATGTCGAACTCACGCCCGGCAGGGATCGGGGATACCTGCTCGGCGAGATCGATCAACTCGTCCGTCGTGTCGCCCATCGCTGACACCACGACAACCACCTGGTTGCCGTTCTTCTTGGCATCGACGATTCGCTTGGCGACGCGCTTGATGCCCTCGGCATCGGCTACGGAGGAGCCTCCGTACTTCTGCACGACAAGGCCCACGTGCGCTCCTCGCTCAGTCCATTACTGCGGTCGACTCAGTTTAACGAGCAGCCCGGAAACGCCCCGCTGATACCACATGGTGAGATGTCCCGCTCAGCACGTGATCATCGGCGTGTCGTCCGGACTGCTCGTACACGTCCTGCCCGCCGCGCGGGCCCGCACTCCCGCATGTGGTCCAGCCCACACGCCTGGCGGCCCGGGTCCACGATCCGGCGGCCCTCCCCCTCCAGCGTGGACCGGAACCCAGCCGTCCGCCCCTCGGGGGCCCCGCCATGCGCAAGCCGCTGGGCGCGAACCCCTGGACCGACATCGTCGGCCACCTGGACCCGGGCATTGCGGTGAACGCCTCGCGCCGGGGCACGGACGAGCTGTGGCGGGTGTCCCGCACGGACGACGGCGCACCACTGGGCTGCATGCGCGACGGTGACCTGCGGTGCGACGGGGGGTGAGAGCGGGGTGCGCGTATCGCCGCTACTGCACCGGCCGCAGCCCCAGCGGTCCCGCGATCTCCTCGGCCATGACGCGGCCGGCCTCCTCGGCCAGGTCGTCGTCGATGGTTTCCGAGTCGGTGTCCAGGCCGTCCAGTTCCTGGAGGGGCTGGTTGAGGCGGATGTGGGCGATCAGGGACTGGAGGGCGCGCAGGGTGGCGGAGGCGGTGGAGCCCCAGTTGGAGAAGTAGGAGAACTGCCACCACCACAGGGCCTCGGTGGTGCGGTCCTCCTCGTAGTGGGCCAGGCCGTGGCGCAGGTCGGTGACCAGGTCGGCCAGGTCGTCCGAGATCCGGGCCGGGACCGGGGCCTTGCGGGGCTCGTACGGGTCGAAGACCTCGGAGTAGACGTCGATCGGCTCCAGCAGGGCGGCGAAGCGCTCGCGCAGCCCGTCGGCGTCCGGCTCAGCGCCCAGGTCCGGCTCGTAGCGCTCGTCGGGGACGATGTCCTCGTACGCGCCGAGCCGGCCGCCGGCCAGCACGAGCTGGGAGACCTGGAGCAGCAGGACGGGGACGGCTTCCTCGGGCTCCGCGACCTTGGACACCTCGGTGACCGCGACGATGAACGTCTTGATCTGGTCGGCGATCTGGACGGCGAAGTCGTCCGGGTCCTGCGTGACGGAGTTCAGCGTGGCGTCAGACATCGAGGGGACCTCCCGTGGGCACGGTCGCGAACGGTGAGTAGAACATAGCGTCGCTGAACGTAAAGCCGCCGTGAGTCGCGGGAACGGTCGTGGAAACGGCCACCGGCTGAACATCGGGAGACGTGAAGGCGTCAGGCATCGAGAAGGCGTCAGACATCGAGCAGGCGCCTCCCCTCGAAGGCGCGGCCCAGGGTGACCTCGTCCGCGTACTCCAGGTCGCCGCCGACCGGCAGACCGCTGGCCAGCCTGGTGACCCGCAGGCCCATCGGCTTGATCATCCGCGCCAGGTACGTCGCCGTGGCCTCGCCCTCCAGGTTGGGGTCGGTCGCCAGGATCAGCTCCGTGATCGAACCGTCGGCGAGGCGGGCGAGCAGTTCGCGGATGCGCAGATCGTCCGGGCCGACGCCCTCGATCGGGCTGATCGCGCCGCCGAGCACGTGGTACCGGCCCCGGAACTCACGGGTCCGCTCGATCGCGACGACGTCCTTCGGCTCCTCGACCACACAGATCACCGACGGGTCCCGGCGCGCGTCCCGGCAGATGTTGCACTGCTCCTGCTGGGCGACGTTGCCGCAGACCGAACAGAACCGGACCTTGTCCTTGACCTCCAGGAGGGCATGGGCGAGGCGGCGCACATCGGTCGGCTCGGCCTGCAGGATGTGGAAGGCGATCCGCTGCGCGCTCTTGGGACCGACGCCGGGCAGCCTGCCCAACTCGTCGATGAGGTCCTGAACCACGCCTTCGTACAACGGGAACGCCTTCCTTTCCTGTTCTGTCCCGGGTGAGCCGAGTCCCGTCCCGGGTGGGCCGAGTCCTGTCCCGGGTGGGCCGAGCCGGAGGATTCAGCGGGTCAGAAGGGGAGACCGGGCATGCCGCCCAGGCCCTGGGCCAGCGGGCCCAGCTTCTGCTGCTGGAGCTGCTGCGCGTTCTCGTTCGCCGCCTGGACCGCGGCGACGACGAGGTCCGCGAGCGTCTCGGTGTCCTCCGGGTCGACCGCCTTCGGGTCGATCACCAGGTTGCGGAGCTCGCCGGAGCCGGTCACGGTCGCCTTCACGAGACCGCCACCCGCCTGGCCCTCGACCTCGGTCCTGGCCAGTTCCTCCTGGGCCGCGGCGAGATCCTGCTGCATCTTCTGGGCCTGCTGCAGCAGTTGCTGCATATTGGGCTGACCACCACCGGGAATCACGGTCACTCCTGGCATATCGACGACAAAATGTTTCGGTATGCCGAGCCTACGTGGTCACCGGGCGGCTCGCCCCACCCACTGGCGAGCAACTCTTTCGGGTGAGTTTCAGGCAGCCCTTGCCGGGCTCCTATACCTGATCACAGGCCTTGCACGCCCGGGAATACCGCGTTTTCTTCCCCATGGCCCACCATTCGGCGGTAGGAAGGGCATGCGCATCAGGACACCCAGGCCCACCGTTCGTCACGCAAAGTTACCTGTGCGGGACTGTCGGCCACGCCGGAGAGCAGTGAGCACCCCCGCCGCCTCGAAACACATCGCCACATCAGGCGTCGCTACGCAGAATGCAGAGGAGTACCCGGTGAGTCAGCCGGAGATGCAGCCCGAAGGGCCGCCCCGCAACGAGCCCGGCCCGGCCGGCTCGGACTCCCGCGCACGGGGCCGGGATCTGACCGGTACCCCGTTCCCGCTCGGCGACTGGGGCGAACCCGCCGACCGCCTCGACGAGCTGTACCGCTGGGTCGAGGCCGACGCGCTGCGCACCGCCGACTGGTATCTGAACGACCGGGTGTGGAAGCGGCGCGGGGCCAGGGCGCTGCGGATCGGCACCGCGATCGGGGCGGTCGCGGGCACCGCGCTGCCGCTGCTCGATCTGACCGGGGCGCTGCACGGGGCGGCGGGCTGGGGCTATCTGTCGCTGCTGCTGGGCGCCGCGAGCATGGCGTGCGACCGGTACTTCGGCCTCACCTCCGGCTGGATAAGGAATCTCGCCACCGCCCAGGCCGTGCAGCGGCGCCTCCAGGTGCTCCAGTTCGACTGGGCCTCGGAGTGTGTACGGGAGGTGCTCGGCCCGACCGAGGGGACGGCCAGCGAGGCGGCCGAGCGGTGCCTGGGGGTGCTGCGGCGGTTCTCGGAGGACATCACGGAGCTGGTGCGCACCGAGACCGCGGACTGGATGGTGGAGTTCCGGTCCGGCCCCGCGCCGATGGGGATGCAGGCGCTGTCGTCGGGCGGCGGCAGCGGTGGGCGTACGGACCACGGGGTGCTGTCGGGGCGGTTCCCGCTGCAGACGATGACCCGGCCGAACATGCCGCGCCAGCGCCCCCCGGAGTCCCCTCGGTGACCCCGCGGGCGCCTGTCCCCGAACGGGCGCCCGCGAGACGCCGGAGCCGGTCGGGGCCAAGGGCTGTCCTGTAATCCCTGGCGGGACAGCCCTCAGCTGAAGATGATCATTGAGCCCTGGGCGAGGCTGCGGGTGGCCGCCGCGTGCAGCCCCAGCCAGACGTGCCGCTCGCGGGCGAACGGGCTGTTGTCGTACGGGATCGGGGCCGCCGGTTCCTCCAGGGAGGTCGGTGCGGCGGGCGGCAGCGGGGCGGCCGGCGGGTTCGCCGGGTCGATGCCGATGGACGGGGCGACGTACTGCAGCTCCCGCAGCAGCCCGTGCGAGGAGCCGAGCGGACCGCCGCCCTCCAGCAGGTCGTCGCCGGAGAGCGGGGCGGCGAAGTCCAGCGGGACGTACGCCCCGGCGTGGTCGTAGTGCCAGACCAGGTGGGACTGACGGGCCGTCGCCTCGAACATCTCCAGCAACTGCTCGTAGTCCCCGCCCAGTTCGCCGACCGGTGTGACGGCGAGGCCGCTGAGCTGGAGCAGGAAGGCGCGGCGCAGGAAGTGCAGGGCGTCGTAGTCGAAGCCCGCGACCGGTGCGACGTCGCCCGTCAGCCCCGGCATGTAGGCGTACACGGGGACGGGCGGCAGTCCGGCCTCGCCCAACGCCTTGTCGTAGACGGCTATCTCTTCGGCGAACGGGTTGTCGGGGCTGTGGCACAGCACATCGACGAGGGGAACCAGCCACAGGTCACAGGCCACGAAGTCTCGCTCTCCCACGGTGCGCAGCGGATGTTCAAGATGGTCGGGACAGCGTAATGCGGTGGGCGCGTTGCGCACAGTGGCCGTCGGCGGGCGGGGCCTGTCCGGCGGGGCGGAGCGGGGGTTACGACTGCGCCGTCCCGGGGTCCGGGGCCTCTCCGGCCGGCCGGCCGCCGCGCCGCGGATGTCCGAGCTCCCCGGCCGCGAGCCGGTCCGCCCAGTTCAGCGCGTGGGTCCTGTAGTCGTCTAATACCGCGCGCACCGCGCCGTGTTCGCCGAGTGTGACCGCCGCGACGAGGTCCTGATGGCCGTGCCAGAGCCAGTCCCGGGCGGCCGCTTCGTGGCGCAGGTACGGCACCGCGAACACCCAGGCCTGGACGCGCAGTCGGTGCAGGAAGTCGTTGATGTACGTGTTGCCCACGAGCGCGCCCAGCTCGCGCCAGAACCGCAGGTCGTAGCCGATGAGGATGTCGAGGTCGCCGCCCCGCGCCGCCCGTGCGGCCTCCTGGGCCCTGCGGCGTACGGAGACCAGGCAGTCCCGGTACCCCACCCGCTGCACGGTCGAGAGCCCGGCGCCGAAGAAGATGCCTCGGACGACTCCGTCGATGACCAGGGAGCGGGCCTCGACCAGGGAGCGGTAGTCGGCGACGGTGAACTCCCGTACCCGGAAGCCCCGGTGCTGGT
Source organism: Streptomyces atratus (assembly GCF_900119365.1). Lineage (GTDB taxonomy): Bacteria > Actinomycetota > Actinomycetes > Streptomycetales > Streptomycetaceae > Streptomyces > Streptomyces atratus_B. Next base: position 148,095 of record NZ_FPJO01000019.1, on the reverse strand, counting down.
CCGATTCCAGCAGCCCCTGCGCGGAGAGGTCGAAGAGCGCCTCGCGCACCGGTGTCGCCGATACGCCGTACTGCTCGGCGATCTGCTTGACCGTGAACTCCCGCCCCGGCTGCAGACGCCCGGCGAGCACCTCGTCACGCAGCGCGTCCGCGATCTGCTGCCGCAGCGTACTGCGGGTCACAGCTCCGCTCGCGCACATGGCGCCCCTCCCCATTCTTTTGCCTGCGGTCACCTTAAGCCAGGGCCGCTGTGCCCGGATCCGGGCAGGGGAGGGGCGCGTCGCACTTTCGGACAGCGCTACCGGCTGTGCTGCCGGGCCGCGCGGGCCCGGACCGCATGGGTCCGGGTCACGCGGGTCCGGGTCACGCTGTGTGTTCGTCCGCGACCGACAGCGCCGCGTCGAGAGCTGCGAGGCCCTCCTTGGCCTCGGCCTCGGTGACGTTGCAGGCCGGAACGGCGTGCGTGCGGTTCATGTTGATGAAGGGCCACAGGCCGTTCTTCTTGGCCGCGGCGCCGAAGGCCGCCATCGGCGCGTTGGCCTCGCCCGTCGCGTTGTACGGGACCAGCGGCTCGCGGGTCTCCTTGTTGCGGACCAGGTCCAGCGCCCAGAACGCGCCGAGGCCGCGGACCTCGCCGACCGACGGGTGGCGCTCGGCGAGTTCGCGCAGGCCGGGGCCGAGAACGGTCTCGCCGATGTGGGCGGCGTGCTCGACGACCTTCTCGTCCTCCATCACGTGAATGGTGGCGACGGCCGCCGCGCAGGCCAGCGGGTGACCGGAGTAGGTCAGTCCGCCCGGGTAGGCGCGAGTCTCGAAGGTCGCGGCGATCTCGGCACTGATCGCGACCCCGCCGAGCGGTACGTAGCCGGAGTTGACGCCCTTGGCGAAGGTCATCAGGTCCGGCACCACGTCGAAGTGGTCGGCGGCGAACCACTTGCCGGTGCGGCCGAAACCGGCCATGACCTCGTCGAGGATGAAGACGATGCCGTACCGGTCGCAGATCTCGCGGACGCCCGCGAGGTAGCCGGGCGGCGGCGTCATGATGCCCGCGGTGCCGGGGATCGTCTCCAGGATGATCGCGGCGATGTTGCCGGCGCCCTCGAAGGCGAGGGTGTCCTCCAGGTGCTGGAGCGCGCGGGCGCACTCCTCGGCCTCGGTCTCGGCGTGGAACGGCGAGCGGTAGAGGAACGGCGCCCAGAAGCGGACGACGCCCGCCGAGCCGTTGTCGGACGGCCAGCGGCGCGGGTCACCGGTCAGGTTGATCGCGGTGGAGGTGGCGCCGTGGTACGAGCGGTAGGCGGAGAGCACCTTCGAGCGGCCGGTGTGCAGCCGGGCCATCCGGACGGCGTTCTCGACGGCCTCGGCACCGCCGTTGGTGAAGAAGATCTTGTCCAGGTCACCGGGGGTGCGCTCGGCGATGAGGCGTGCGGCCTCGGAGCGCGCCTCGATCGCGAACGCGGGGGCGAAGGTGGCGAGCTTGCCCGCCTGCTCCTGGATCGCGGCGACGACGGTGGGGTGCTGGTAGCCGATGTTGGTGTAGACGAGGCCGCTGGTGAAGTCCAGGTAGCGGTTGCCGTCGTAGTCCCAGAAGTACGCCCCCTCGGCGCCGGCGACGGCGAGCGGGTCGATCAGGCCCTGGGCGGACCAGGAGTGGAACACGTGCGCGCGGTCGGCGGCCTTCACGGCCGCACCGGCAGCGGGGTCGACATGCGGGGCATGCGGGGCATGAGGGGTCATGCGGCGAGCGTAGGCCGCACGGGAGCGGCCCGACATGGCCACCTTGTATGGCGTGGGGCGCTTTGGTGAGCAGGGTGTCGGGTTGTCGGCATACGGGCCGGCGCGGGGCAGGCAGGAATGCGAGGCGTGGTAGGCGGTGGGATGGCCGCAACCGGAATCACTTGACATCATATTGCCATCATGACAGCATGTTGACATGCCCTCGTGGTCGCCCGTGATCACTCGCGGTCACTCGTGATCATCCCGGAGCGAGGCCGACGGGGCAGTTCCGCCGAGGAGGCGCCATGACCGACACCCGCAGGACCGTGCACCTGGCCGTGTACGACACCCTCGCCGACTGGGAGACCGGACACACCACCGCCCATCTCGCCCGGGGCGGCTTCACCGTGCGGACGGTCGGCCCCACCACGGACCCCGTCACCACCATGGGCGGGCTGCGCGTCCTGCCCGACCTCGCGCTCGCGGACCTGCGCCCCGAGGACAGCGCGCTCCTGATGCTCCCCGGCGCCGGCCTCTGGGACTCCGGTGACACGCTCGCCCCCTTCGCCCGCGCGGCCCGCGGCTTCCTGGACGCCGGGGTGCCGGTCGCCGCGATCTGCGGCGCGACGGCGGGCCTGGCCCGCGAGGGCCTGCTCGACGAGCGCACGCACACGAGCGCGGTCTCCTTCTACCTCACGGCCACGGGGTACAGGGGCGGCGGGAGTTACGTCGACACGGACGCGGTGACGGACGGCGACCTCATCACGGCCGGGCCCACCGAACCGGTCGCGTTCGCCCGCGAGGTCTTCGCCCGGCTCGGGGTGTACGAGGGCGAGCAACTGGACGCCTGGTACCGGCTGTTCCACGACTCGGACGCAGCCGCCTACGAGATCCTGAGCGCCGGCTCATGAGCCAGGAACCCGCGAACCGGAACTCAGCGAGCCAGGAACCCGCGAACCGGGAGCTGTTGAGCCGTACCGCTCTCGGCGTCTTCCGGCTCAATGGCCAATTCCTCTCCGTTTCGGAGCGGTTGGCCAGGCCCGCCGGACTCACCGCCGCCTGGTGGCAGGTCCTCGGGGCCGTGCTCCGCGAGGACCTGCCCGTCTCCGGGATCGCCCGCACCATGGGCATGACCCGGCAGGGCGTGCAGCGCGTCGCCGACCTGCTGGTCGGCAAGGGCCTCGCCGAGTACGTACCCAACCCCGCCCACCGCCGCGCCAAGCTGCTGCGCCCCACCGACGAGGGACGCGCCGCGGTCCGGCGCATCGATCCCGGCCACACCGCGCTCGCCGCCCGGCTCGCCGCCGAGCTGGGCGAGGAGCGGTTCGCGGAGACCGTACGGGTGCTGGATCAGTTGTCCGTCGCCATGGAAGCCGTTGCCGAGGAGTAGTCGCCCTCCGGGGCCCGTCCCTCCCGGGACGGGTCTTCTTCGCGTTCCCGGCCGAAGCCGCAACCGGCCCGGCCGCGCGCTGCGTGGATCCCTATGATCGAACGAGCCACGCCAGGCACCGCTCAGTTCAATCCCGGGGGAAGGACGTTCAGCGCCATGCAGAGCCTGACGCCACAGGATCCGCGCGCCATCGGCGCGTACCGGCTGCTGGGCCGGCTCGGCGCCGGCGGCATGGGCCAGGTCTACCTGGCCCGGTCCGACCGCGGCCGCACCGTCGCGATCAAGCTGGTACGCGGCGAACTCGCCGAGCAGCAGGAGTTCCGCGACCGGTTCCGCCACGAGGTACGTGCCGCCCGCCAGGTCGGCTCCGCCTGGACGGCTCCGGTGCTGGACGCCGACACCGAGGCCGCCGTGCCCTGGGTCGCCACCGGGTACGTCGCCGGCCCCTCGCTGCACGCCACCGTCACCGGCCGCCCGCGCACCCCCGAGGGAGCGGCCTCCGGCGCGTACGGCCCCCTGCCCGAGCGTTCGGTCCACATCCTGGGGGCCGGTCTCACCCACGCCCTCCAGGCCATCCACACCGCCGGGATCGTCCACCGCGACCTCAAGCCCTCCAACATCCTGCTGACGATCGACGGGCCGCGCGTCATCGACTTCGGCATAGCCCGGGCACTCGACACCATGACCGGGGGCGGCGTCACCCGCACCGGGGATCTGGTCGGATCGCCCGGTTTCATGGCGCCCGAGCAGGTGCGGGGCGAGCGGGTTACCCCGGCGTGCGACGTGTTCTGTCTCGGCTCGGTACTGGCGTACGCCTCGACCGGCCGGCTCCCGTTCGGGGCGTCCGACAGCGGCGCGGCCGCGCAGATGTTCCGGATCGCGAAGGAGGACCCGGACCTGACCGGCGTCCCCGTGGTCCTCGTCGAACTGATCCGGGACTGCCTGCACAAGGACCCGGCCGCCCGCCCGACGACGGACGCGATCCTGGAGCGCCTGGCCGACGGCGACACGGCGGAACCCTGGCTCCCGGGCGCACTGATCGCCCAACTGGGGCGCCATGCGGTGGAGTTGCTCGACTCGGAGGACCCGGAGGAGGTGGCGGCGGCCGGGCAGGCCCCCGTACCGGACCCGGCGCCCCCGACGCCCACGCCTCCCGCGACCCCCACGGACTACCCCCTGCACCCGCCGTCCCCGGCGGTCGGCGCCCCGACCCCGACCCCGACCCCGCCCCCGGTCACCGCCCCGGCACCGCACGGAGCCCCCGCCTACGGCTACCCGTCGCTGCCCGCACAGCCACACCCCGGCCAGGGCTTCGGCCCCGCGCAGAGCCAAGCCGGTTACGGATATCCGCCGCAGCAGCAACAGCCTTACCAGCAGCCCGGGTTCGGCCCAACGCCCCCGTACGGCCCCGCCTTCCCCACCGCCCCGCAGCCCGATCCCGAACCCGCCCGCCGCGGCAGGGGTTCGACCATCGCGCTCGTCGCCGTCGCCGTCCTCGTGGCCATCGGCGCGGGCGGCTCCGTCTACGCGCTCATGAACGGCAAGACGCCGGGCCCCACCGGCTCCCCGTCCGCCTCGGGCTCCTCGGGCTCCTCGGGCGCCTCGACCGGCGAACCGTCGTCGCCGGCCCCCTCCCCGAGTGCCGGCCAGAAGAACGGCGACGGCCCCATCCCCTCCGGCTACATAGGCACCTGGTCCGGCTCCATCGACAACGCGGCCGGCCACTCCACCCGGAAACTCGTCATCCAGCAGGGCAAGGTCGGCCAGAGCGTCCTCACCCTCACCGCGGACGGCCCGCTCGACACCGGCGGCTCCTACCACTGCGTCTTCCGGGCGAGCCTGTCCTCGGAGCCCTCCCAGGGCGGCCCGGTCGAGATCGGCCCCTCCACGGTCACGGCGGGCGAGCCCATGACGTCCTGCACCCCGGGCGGCGCCACCACGCTCACCCTCCTCCCGGACGGCACCCTGCGCCGCGAGAACAACGACAGCGGAAAGAAGCTCACGTACACCAAGGACCAATAGCGGGCCGGACCCTCAACCCAGCAGCGCGGACGCCGCGTTGAGCAGCAACAACGCATGGACGAACCTGCCCGGCACGGTGGTCGGTACCTCGCAGGGTGCGCCCGTCGTCGCAACGCCAGCCCACGTCCGGGACTCCAAGGTGCCCGAAGGCCCCACCTTCGCGGTTGCCCCCGGCGCCTGGGCGACGTTCCTCACCTGGGCGAACCGACCATTCGCGGGGTCGGAGGCGTCCGGCCCCGCAAATGTGTACGACTTGTGGACGCCATGACATACCCTGCGTTCCTGGGCCGCACCCCCTGACTCATCTCCGGGTGCCATGCGGCCCTCTCTTACCGTGGGGGTAAATCATTTTGCGTACGCGCAGAATCTCGACCGCGACCTCGCTCGCGGTTCTCTTCAGCTCAGTGGTTCTGGTCGGCGGGGCGGCGAATCCGGCCTCTGCCGACTCCTCCAGGATTCTTCCCGCCGCTTCCGTCGGCGACGTCGTCGCGGACGGCGTGCACAAGCGGGTCTTCATCAGTGACCCGACCAGTGGCAAGGTCCTCGCCACCGACTACAGCGGCAACGTCGTCGGGACCATCCCGTCGCTGCCCGGCGTGACCGGCCTCGAACTCTCCGCCGACTCCGGCACGTTGTACGCGGGGGTGCGCGGCGCCGACGCCATCGCGGCGATCGACACCTCCGCCCTGGTGGAGTCCGCCCGTTACGCGACCGGCGCGGACACCGAGCCCGCCTACCCGGCGCTGGCGGGCGGCAAGCTCTGGTTCGGCTACGGGGCGGCGGCCGAGGGCAACATCGGGTCGATCGACCTGTCCGGTGCCGAGCCCGTCGTCACCCTGGGCCAGGAGCCGGACAGCACCTGGTACTCGGCCCCGACCCTGGCGTCCGCGCCGGGCGCCCCGGGCACGCTGGCCGCCGGGGCCGAGGGGCAGAACCCCGTCCAGCTGGCCGTGTACGACGTCGCCTCGGGGACGGCCACGCGCACCGCGCAGCTCCGCACCGGCGGCAGCAACCTGCACGACCTGGCGCTGACCCCGGACGGCTCGCAGGTCGTGGTGGCCAGCGGGGCCCCGTACCACCACCAGGTGTACCGGACGTCCGACCTCACGCCCGGGACCTCGTACCCCTCCGACGCGTACCCCAACGCCGTCGACATCGCGCCGGACGGCACGGTCGCCGCGGGCATCGACGGCTGGTACGAGCCGGACGTGTACGTCTACAAGCAGGACACCACCAAGCCGATCCGGACGTACGACTTCCCCAACACCGGGACCAACAGCGGATCGGACGTCCTGGTGCCGGCCGGGCTGGCCTGGGCACCGGACACCAGCCGGCTCTTCGCGGTCACCGAGAACAGCGCGGGCGTCCGTTCGCTGCGGGTGCTCACCGACGCCGTGAAGTCCCCGACCACCGTCACGGTGAACGCCCCGGAGAAGTCGGCGCTCGACAAGAAGCTGACCGTCACCGGACGGGTGAAGTCCGCGGGCGCCTTCCCGGCGGGCACGAAGGCCACGGTCACACGCACCGACATCGAGTCGCCCAAGGGCAAGGCGCTGCCCTCGGTGACGCTCAAGTCGGACGGCAGCTTCTCCTTCGCCGACACCCCGACCGCGGGCGGCCAGGTCACCTACAAGGTGTCGTACGCGGGCGACGCGACCCACTCGGCGGCCTCCGGCTCCGACAAGGTCGCCGTTTCCCGGACGGCCACCTCGCTGACCCTGAACCACAACAAGGCGCTGTACTCCTACGGCGCCGATGTGTCGTTCACCGCGCACCTCGGCAAGACGTACAAGAACCGCACCGTCGAGCTGTGGGTGGACCCGTTCGGGTCGGACAAGCCCAACAAACTGGTGAAGACCGGCAAGGTCAGCTCCAAGGGCAACCTGTCGACCACGGTGGACATGACCCGGGACACCACCGTCACCGCGATCTTCAAGGGCGACGGCCGGTACGCCCCGAAGAAGGTCACGTCGACCGCGTTCGCCAAGGTCAAGGTCTCGACCTCCGTCTCCAAGCAGTACAGGACGGCGAAGATCGGCAAGACGTCGTACCGGTACTTCCACAAGAAGACCGACCCGGTCTTCACGACGACGATGACGTACTACAAGAACCGCTCGCACAAGCTGTCCCTGGAGCTCTACTACCAGGGCAAGTGGTACGACGCGGGCTCGCAGTACTTCAAGCTCGGCACCAGCGGGAAGTCCCTCGTGACTCTGCAGGGCACCCATGACACGGGCTACCGGATGCGCGTCCGCGCCTCGTACGTCAATGGCACCTCGGGCGACACGGTGAACTCCACCACGCACGGCGCCTGGCAGTACTTCATCTTCACGAAGTAGCCACGCCGGCAGGCGGGGCGAAGGGTGCGGGGCCGGGCGGATCGCCCGGCCCCGCACCCCTGTCCGCACCGGTCAGCCCAGCAGTTCGCGCAGCCGGAGCACCTGTCGCTCCGCGGTGCCGGGTGGGTTCCTGGGGTGCGCCGGATCCTCGGCGCAGAGGACGAACAGCCAGGCCAGCGCCGGCAGTCGGCGGCATTCCCGCAGCCGGGTGCGTTCCTGGGCGGTCAGGTCGAAGCAGGCGAGGAAGCAGCCAGGCCATGCCCTCTCTCAGGGCTTCGCGCACAGCCGTCCCGGCAGCCGGTGGCGGGCCCTGCCCGTGCTGGGTGCGCAGCCGCGCGTGCGCTGCGCTCAATACGGAATTCCATGGCGGCGGCCTCTCCCGGTCGGCTCCGATCACGGTCGTGATCGCGAGCCGACACTGGGGGCCGCCGCTGACAGCGGAGGAAGAACGGTTGCGGCCGACGCGACAGCGGCCACCCCCGTGAGCCGCTGCTGTCGCCCCCGTACCCCTCCCCCGAGGGTGCCGCAACCGTGTTCGGACTCTAGGTCCTCGGGTAGGTACTCGAAAGCTTCAATTCGCACTGTGTGGGCCGCGGCGGGTATCAGTCCGCACAATCAAACCGGTACCCTGCATTCCGGTTTTTGGGCAGGAGTGGAGGATTCGTGCACGCGCGGGAACGGGCCGATGACGTACTGCGGATGTACCGACTGGCCCGGTCCGGCGGGTCGCGCGAGCTTCTGCACTGGGTGTCCGGCCGGGCGGCGGGCTGGGCCGGGCTGCTCGACGGGGACGGCACCGTGCTGCACGGCGTGACCCGCAGCCCGGACGGTACGGGCGTCGAGGCGGCCGCTCTGGCGGGTGAGTACGCGAAAGGCCTGTCGGGGCTCGACGCGCGTTCCTTCGCCTTCGACCGGGGCCCGCACACCGCGCTGCTGTTCCCGCTGGACGGACCGCCGGACGCCGCCGCCCCGATCCTCGCCGTGGTCGCACCGCGCCCGTTGCCGGACGGGCTCGCCATACTGCTCTCCGACGTGGCGATGCCGCTCGCCATGTGCTGGGCCGCGGAGGCCGTGGAACGCAAGCGGCGCCGCGTCGACCTCGCGGAGTCCCGCAGCCGGGAGGCGGTGCTGCATCTGCTCATGACGGGGCAGCTGTCCATCGCGCACCAGGTGGCGGGCGCCCTGAAGCCCACCCTGCCCGACCCCGTCCGGCTGTACGTCGTGGAGTGCCCGGCCGGCCGCCGGGACGAGGTGGCCCGGATCTGCACGGAACTCTCCGGCGGGCGGTCCTGGATCGTCCGCTGCCCGGTCTACGCGCGCCATCTGATCCTCGTCGTGCCGGCGGACGCGGACGCGGCCGAACAGCGGCTCGGCCTCCGGGTCGCCGAGGTGGTGACCGAGTGCGTCGTGGGGGTGAGCGAGGACGTGCCGCTGCCCGACACGGCGACCGGCTACCGCCAGGCGTTCCACGCGCTGGCCGTGGCCCGGGGGCTGCCGGACCGGCATGCCCGCTTCGGCTCGGCTCCGGACCCGGCCGTGGCCGCCGGGGCGGCCGGCGCGCGGTGGGCGGACGAGCTGCTGCACCCGTTGCTCACGTATCTGCCCCGGCGCAGCCAGGACCCGGGCAGCCAGGAACTCGGGGCGACGCTCGCCTCCTGGCTCGCATTCTCCTCGCACGCGACCCAGCACCTGAAGATCCACCGGAACACCCTGGCCGCCCGGCTCCGGCTGATCGGCGAACTGCTCGGCCTCGACCTGAACCGGGTCGGCGACCAGGCCGCCCTCGACCTCGCCCTGCGCATCCGCGCCACCCCCACCGGCGCGGGAAAGGCCCGCCGGGACGAGAGGACGGCCCGGCCGCCCCTCGGCCTGGACGACATCCTGCGCGACCCGGCCGTGCGGGAATGGGCGGTCCAGCAACTGCGCCCGCTCACCGGGCCCGACGCCCCCAGAAGCGCCGCCGACCCGCAGGACACCCTCCGTGCATGGCTGCGCTGCGAAGCCCAACTCACCCAGACGGCAGAGGCGTTGGGCATTTCGGTGCCGGGCGTCCGCAAGCGCCTCACCCGGCTCGAATCGGCGCTCGGCCGCTCACTGCTCCAGGCGCCCAGCGCCCGTTACGACCTGTGGCTCGCCTTCCGGTCCCTGGACGCCGCGGGAGCGGACACCGCCCGGTGAACCGAAGAGGGGGCGCGTCCGGCCGGAACCGGACACGCCCCCGTCGGGTGGGGGGGTCCACAACCGCGGACCCACGGAATGCGAGTCAGCAGCTCAGATTGGAGCCAGGCGTGGTGCCGAGGATCGATACGAACGCCTGGTAGCGGTCGATACGGCTCTGGACCTGGGCGGGGTTGCCGCCGTTGCACTCCAGGGAACCGTTGATGGAGCGGATCGTCTCGCCGAATCCCGCGCCGTTCACCATGGCGTTGTGGGCGGTCATGGTGCCGGGGCCGTTCTGGGTGTTCCAGTACCAGAGGCCGGTCTTCCAGGCGACCGAGGCGTTCTGCTCGACCAGGTACGGATTGCCCAGCAGATCGATGCCGAGGGCATCACCGGCGGCCTTGTAGTTGAAGTTCCAGCTGAGCTGGATCGGCCCGCGGCCGTAGTACGCGGACTGGCCGGCCGGGCAGCCGTAGGGCTGGCTGCTGTCGCAGTAGTGCGGGTAGTTGGACGTGTTCTGCTCGACCACGTACACCAGACCGCCCGTCTCGTGGCTGACGTTGGCGAGGAACGCCGCCGCCTCCTGGCGCTTGACGGTGTCGCTCCCGGTGTTCGCGAAGCCCGGGTAGGCGCTCAGGGCCGCGGTCAGTCCGCTGTACGTGTAGAACGGATTCCGGTTCGGGAACATCTGGTTGAACTGCGCCTCGCTGACGACGAAGCCGGACGGGGTGCCCGGGTCCGTGCCGCCACCGCCGCAACTTCCCTGGTCCGCCCAGACGTCGGAGCTGCCGGGGGTCTCGTTCTGGGTCCACCACTTGGCGGTCCAGTTGTGTCCGTTGTAGGAGGCCGATCCGCCGCCGGTGTAGACGGACGAGGAGTTCCAGGGTGCCGCGCAGTCGGCTGCCGCGGCGGTGGTGGCGGGGAGAACGACGACCATTGCGACGACCGCGCCCAGCGCGGCCAGCAGGCCCATGATGCGTCTGATCATGCGATCACTCCTTCGGTGCGGCGCAACGAGCCGGACGGTGCACCGCCATGGGGGGCTGACGGTCACTCAAGCGTCGCTGGTCTGAACCTGTCAAGGTCTGGACCAAGGAGGGAAACTTTCCCGACGGAGCGCTCACAGGCGGGCCGACGGCGCGTTCACGCCACCGAACCCGCCCTCAACAGGGGGAATCCCGGAAGGAGTTCATCCGGATCATGCGCCGCAGCGCCGACGGGTCCGAAGGTAAAACCTCCGGACCCGTCCAGCATGCGGTACGCCGGACCCGGCCGGCCCGGTGGCGGTCCGTCAGCAGCCCAGCCGGGAGCCCTGTGCCGTGCCGAGGATGCCGGTGATCCGTTCGTGCGTGGCGACCCGGGCCACGACCGAGGCCGCTCACTCCTTCGACAGGGCACGCCGAACACCTCGGCGGGCCGCCTGGACGTCCCGCCACTCAGAACCCAATGATCTGAACCTGTCAACGCGCTCCGGAAGGACGGACCGCCAGGAGCGCCAGAACACCGACGGCCGGAACGCCGAGAGGGCCGGGACTCGTCGTCCCGGCCCTCCTGGTGTTCGCCGCTCCTAGAGGAAGGAGTTGATCTCGATGGTCTCGGTGCGGCCGGGGCCGACACCGATCGCGGAGATCGGGGCGCCGGACATCTCCTCCAGCGCCTTCACGTACGCCTGCGCGTTCTTCGGCAGGTCACCGAAGGTCTTGGCCTTCGTGATGTCCTCGGACCAGCCCGGCAGCATCTCGTAGACCGGCTTCGCGTGGTGGAAGTCGGTCTGGCTGTACGGGAGCTCCTCGACGCGCTTGCCGTCGATCTCGTACGCCACACACACCGGGATCTGCTCCCAGCCGGTCAGCACGTCCAGCTTGGTGAGGAAGAAGTCGGTGAGACCGTTGACCCGGGTCGCGTACCGCGCGATGACCGCGTCGAACCAGCCGCAGCGACGGTCGCGGCCGGTGGTGACACCGCGCTCGCCACCGATCCGGCGCAGCGCCTCGCCGTCCTCGTCGAGCAGCTCCGTCGGGAACGGGCCCGCGCCGACGCGGGTGGTGTACGCCTTGAGGATGCCGATGACCCGGCTGATCTTCGTCGGGCCCACGCCGGCACCGGTGCAGGCGCCGCCCGCGGTCGGGTTCGACGAGGTGACGAAGGGGTACGTGCCGTGGTCGACGTCGAGCAGCGTGCCCTGACCGCCCTCGAAGAGGACGACCTTGCCCGCGTCGATGGCGTCGTTCAGGACCAGCGTCGTGTCGGCGACGTACGGCTTGATCTGCTCCGCGTACTGGAGCATCTCCTCGACGATCTTGCCGGACTCGATGGCACGGCGGTTGAAGACCTTGGCGAGGAGCTGGTTCTTCTGCTCCAGGGCCGCGTCGACCTTCTGCTCCAGGATCGACTCGTCGTAGAGGTCCTGGACGCGGATGCCCACCCGGTTGATCTTGTCGGCGTACGTCGGGCCGATGCCGCGACCGGTCGTGCCGATCTTGCGCTTCCCGAGGAACCGTTCCGTCACCTTGTCGATCGTGACGTTGTACGGGGTGATCAAATGGGCATTGCCGCTGATCAGCAGCTTGGACGTGTCCACGCCGCGGTCGTTCAGCCCACTCAGCTCGGAGAGCAGGACGGCCGGGTCGACGACGACACCGTTTCCGATGACCGGGGTACATCCCGGCGAAAGGATTCCGGAGGGGAGGAGATGCAGTGCGTACTTCTGGTCACCTACGACCACCGTATGGCCGGCGTTGTTGCCGCCTTGGTAACGCACCACATAGTCCACGGATCCACCGAGGAGGTCGGTGGCCTTTCCCTTGCCCTCGTCACCCCACTGAGCACCGAGCAGCACAAGTGCGGGCACAGGCGTACACCCCTTCCGGGCGGGGCATGTCCAAGGTCAGGGGGCGTACGTAAACGTCGTACATGCCGTACGACGATGTACGACAAGGCCTGAACCGTCGAACCGGGTGCCCCGGAATAGACGAAGCCCCTGGCGCAATAGCGCAAGGGGCTCTTGCACCAAGATGCTACCCGAGGAAGGACCGAGGTGTCGGCTGCCCAGCCCCCCGGCGACGGTGCGCACCAGCTGCTGGTGGTCATCGACCCGGTCGCCCGCCGGACCGACGGCGAGTCCGTTCGTATCGCGAAGGACGTGCTGAGCGCCGGTTCGCACGCCAAGATCTGCCTGCCCGACGGGCCCGAGGAATTCGCCCGGGCCCTGTCCCGCCGGGGCAGCCGGCGGCCGGTGGTGGTCGGCGACGACCGCGCGCTGCGGCGGGCGGTGGCCCAGCTGCACCGGGAGCGCGAGCCGGCCGGGAGCGCGCTCTCACTGATCCCGGTCGGCACCGCGGCCGCGCTGGAACTCGCGCATTCGCTCGGCGTGCCGATGGGCGCGGTGGCGGCGGCGCGCACCGCGCTGGACGGTGCCGCGCGCAAGCTCGACCTGCTGGTCGACGACAGCGACGGCGTGGTCCTGGGCGCGCTGCACATCCCGGCGCTGAGCGCGCTGCCGGGCGCGTCGGCCGCGCACACGGGGGTCACGGCGGTCTGGGACACCTGCCGCAACCTGGTCCGCACCCTGGTGCGCCCCGCCCCGCAGACGCCCGCCGCCCCGCCGCCCACGCACCGGCTGCGGGTCGAGGCCGACGGCGTCCTGCTGAACGGTCTGGACCGCCCGGTCGAATCGGTGACCGTGACCGCGCAGGGCGGCGACGGGGGCCTGGCGGAGGTGGTGATCCGCCCGCCGTCGGCCGATCCGGTGACGGCGGAGGCGAAGGCCGTCACGGTCTCGGGCGCGGACTTCCGCTACCGGGCGGACATACAGGTCGGCGGCCCGGTGCGGACGCGGACCTGGACGGTGCGGGCGGGGGCCTGGGGACTGATGCTGCCGGTGGACGAGGGATAGCCTCCGGCCGAGGTGCGGATGAGAAGGATGTCGGACGTCTCGGGGAACGCGGACAGACCGGGCCCGGACGGGGGCGGGACGGGCGACGGGGAGGCGGCCGCGGGTGTGGCCGGGGCGGGACAAGTGCCCCTGGGCGGGGCTGCCCGCGCCTGCCGGGACCGCCGAGCTGCGCGGGTGGCTCGACGAGGAGCCGGTGGTCGTCGCCTGGATCGAGGGGCGGCCGTACTGGCCGCAGGACCCGTACCAGAGCATCGATCCGTCCGGCCCCGAGGCCCTCGGGGCGCTGACGGAGATGGTCCCGGGCCCGATGTGACGGTCCCGAGAACGGCCCCGTGCGCCCGTCAGGCGTTCGCGCGCCCGTCGCGGGCCGGGAGGCCGAGCGTCTTGCGGTGCTCGTGCCAGCGGTCCATCATCCCGACCAGCTCGGCCTGCAGGAACTCGAAGAACGCCACCGTCTCGGCGATCCGGGCGCCGGCCGGGGTGTCCTCGCCCAGGATGCGGACGCCTTCCTTGAGGGTGCTCTCCCAGCGGGTCAGCACCCGGTCGCGGCTGGCGAAGGTGGCGAACCAGACCTCGTCGAGCAGGCGGTAGCGGTCGCGGCGCGAGCCCGGGTCGCGTTCGCGGCCGACCATGCTGACCTGCGTGAGGTAATTGACCGCGCCGGACACGGCCGCCGGGCTGATCTGCAGCGCCACGGCGAGCTCGGCGGAGGTCATGGAGCCGTCGTCGTCCGCGAGGAGCGCGGCGAAGACCCGGGACGCCATCCGCTGCATCCCCGCCTCGGTCATCTCGGACGCGAACCGCTCCACGAACCGCGACACGGCCTCCGCGTCACGCCCGGAGCTCATGCTCTGTCCGGTTGCGCCGGTCTCGGTTTCGCTGGTCATCGCCCGATCGTCTCCCCTGTTTTCCCGGCCCCCGCCGTAACGCCAACTTTATACGCTTCCTTAACTTCACAAATTTGTGAAAGTAGCGTACGTTCAAAAAACATGACGAAGGCAATCACGGTGGCCGGACTGCACAAGTCGTTCGGTCGGACACACGCGCTGGACGGGCTCGACCTCACCGTCGAGGCCGGCGAGGTCCACGGCTTCCTCGGGCCCAACGGCTCCGGGAAGTCCACCACCATCCGGGTGCTGCTGGGGCTGCTGCGGGCCGACTCCGGCGCCGCCCAGCTGCTCGGCCGCGACCCGTGGCGCGACGCGGTGGAGCTCCACCGCAAGGTCGCCTACGTCCCGGGGGACGTCACGCTGTGGCGCAACCTCTCCGGCGGTGAGGTGATCGACCTGTACGGGAGCCTGCGCGGCGGCCTCGACCGGACCCGGCGCGCCGACCTCGTCGACCGGTTCGAGCTCGACCCGACCAAGAAGGGGCGTACGTACTCCAAGGGCAACCGCCAGAAGGTCGCGCTCGTCGCCGCCTTCGCCTCCGATGTCGATCTGCTGATCCTGGACGAACCCACCAGCGGGCTCGACCCGCTGATGGAGGAGGTCTTCCAGGACTGTGTCGCCGAGGAGCGTGCGCGCGGGCGGACGGTCCTGCTCTCCAGCCACATCCTCAGCGAGGTCGAGACGCTCTGCGACCGGGTCAGCATCATCCGCCAGGGGCGGACGGTGGAGACCGGATCGCTGGCCGACATGCGCCATCTGACGCGTACGAACATCAGCGCCGAGCTGGCCGGCCCACCCAACGGGCTCGCCCGTCTGCCCGGCGTCCACGACCTCGAAGTCCAGGGCCTGCGGGTCACGCTCCAGGTCGACACGGACAAGCTGGACGCCGTACTCAAGTCGCTCACCGCCTCGGGCGTACGGACCCTGACCAGCACCCCGCCCACGCTGGAGGAGCTCTTCCTGCGCCACTACGCGACCGACGCGGCGGACGCGCCCGGGAGCGGCGAGGACGCGGAGGTGGCGGCGCGATGACCGCCGTGACCACGACCGCCCCGGCCGACGCCCGGCGCCGGACCCGGGCCGCGACCGGGCAGCTCGCCGGGACATGGACCCTGCTGCGGCTCGCGCTGCGGCGCGACCGCGTCATGCTGCCGATCTGGGTGCTCGCCCTCGGCGGCTCCTTCTCCTCCGTCGGCAGCTCCATCGCCTCGCTGTACGACACCGCCGCCCAGCGCGCCGAACTCGCCGCGTCGATGAACGGCAACAGCTCGCTCCGGGCGATGTACGGACCGGTCTTCGACGACTCGGTCGGCGGGCTCGTGAGCTGGCGAATGGCCGCCTTCGGGGCGGTGCTGGCCGCCGTGATGAGCCTGATCGTCGTCATCCGGCACACCCGGGAGGAAGAGGAGACCGGCCGCCAGGAGATGCTCTCCGCCGCGATGGTGGGGCGCCGCGCCCCGCTGACCGCCGCGCTCCTCACCGCGTTGATCGCGAACGGGGCCCTGGCACTGGTGGTCGCGGCGGGCCTGGCGGGGGCCGGCGCGGGCGGCGCCGGGGCGGTGGCCCTCGCCCTGGCGGTCGCCGGGACGGGTGTGCTGTTCGCCTGCACGGCCGCGATCGCCGCGCAGTTCACCGAGAGCGCCCGGCTCGCCAAGGGGCTGACGGCGGCGGTGATCGGTGCCGCGTTCGTCCTGAAGGCGGCGGGCGACTCGGCGGCGGACGACGGCTCGTCCGTGCTGACCTGGCTCTCCCCCATCGGCTGGGCGGAGAACGTACGGGCGTATGCGGACGAGCGCTGGTGGGTGCTGCTCGTCCTCGCGGCGGCCGTGGCGGTCCAGGCCGTCCTCGCTTACGCCCTGGCCGGGCGGCGCGATGTCGGCATGAGCTTCCTGGCCACGAGACCGGGGCCCGCGCAGGGGCGGATCGCCACGGCGTTCGGTCTCGCGCTGCGGCTCCAGCGCGGTGCGCTGACCGGGTGGACGCTCTCCTTCGCCGTGGTCGGTGTCGCCTTCGGCGGGCTGACCGGTGGGGCGGCCGATCTCGTCGGTGACAACGCGAAGACCCGGGAGATCTTCGAGCGGATGGGCGGACAGGCCGGCCTGACCGACGCGTTCCTCGCCGCGATGGTCTCCGTCCTCGGGATGGTCGCGGCGTTGTACATCGTCGCGTCGGTGCTGCGGCTGCACGGCGAGGAGACCGCCGGGCGCGCCGAGCCGGTGCTGGCGGGCGCGGTGAGCCGGACCGGGTGGGCGGCCGGTCATCTGGTCATCGCGTTCGGCGGCGCGGCCCTGCTCATGACGGCCGGCGGCCTCGGCCTGGCCGTCGGCTACGGCCACGAACTTCCCGCCGTGCTCGGGGCGTCGCTGGTGCAGCTGCCGGCGATCTGGCTGCTGGGCGGGGTGACGGTCCTGCTGTACGGGGCGTTCCCGAAGGCGGCGGTGGCGGCCTGGGGCGTCGCCGGGATCTGTCTGGCCCTGGGGTGGCTCGGGCCCGCCGTCGACATGCCGCAGGCGGTGATGGGCGTATCGCCGTTCACGCACCTGCCGAAGCTGCCGGGCGGCACGGGAATGGAATGGGGCCCGGTGCTCACGCTCACCGCCGTCGCGGCGGTGCTGGTCGGGGCCGGAGTGGGGGCGCTGCGCAGGCGCGATGTCCTGAGCTGACGGTGGCGCGGGGGCAGGGAGCCCCGGCGGGTGCAACCCCGCCGCGGTGCCCCTGCGTCACTCCGTTCGTGGAGAACCGAAACGAAGCCGTCCGTGGGATCGCCGGATGCCTGGTCGTCGCCGCGGGCGGGATCGCCGGAATGCTCGCCTGGGCGCCGTACGGCAGGCATGGCATCTTCAGCGGCTTCGAGGGCGCGACGGAGTGGAACGTGCTCTGGCTCGGGCTGCCGGTCATGACGCTCGGCGGCATCACGGCCGGGCTCACCCTCGTCGCCCTCGCGGGGCGGAAGTGGCGGCGGGCGCTCGGGGCGGCGGCTGTGCTCGCCGCCCTCACCGGCTTCGGGGTGGCCTTCGACGTACTGGAAGGCCCGCCCCTGGCCTGCGGACCGGGATGCTGAGCGCCGGACGCCCGGTGGGCCGGGGCCCCGGCCCACAGCCTCGTCACAGCTCCACGCGGAGTTCCTTCAGCCCCCTGATCACATAGCCCGGGTTCCACTCCGGTTCGGCCGCCAGCCGCATGCCCGGGGCGCGGCGCAGCAGCTCGCCGAAGGACGCGGCCAGTTCGACCCGGGCCAGCGGGGCGCCCAGGCAGAAGTGGATGCCCGCCCCGAAGGTGATGTGCGGGTTGTCCCGCCGGGCCAGGTCCAGCGTGTCCGGGGCGGTGAAACGGGCCGGGTCGCGGTTGGCGGAGCCGAAGAGCAGGGCCACCTCCGAGCCGCGCGGAATGACCGTCCCGTCGATCTCGATGTCGTCCAGCACCCAGCGCTCGAACATCTGCAGCGGGGTGTCGTACCGCATCAGCTCCTCGATCGCCGTCGGCAGCAGCCCGTGGTCGGCGCGCAGCGCGGCCAGCTGCTCGGGGTGGCGCAGCAGGGTCCACCAGCCGTTCACGGTGGTGTTGACGGTCGCCTCGTGGCCGGCGTTCAGCAGCAGCACACAGGTGGAGATCATCTCCTGCTCGCTCAGCCGCTCCCCCTCGTCGTGGGCGGCGATGAGCGCGGAGATCAGATCCGTGCCGGGGTTCTTGCGCCGCTCCTCGATCAGCTCGCGCAGATACGCGGAGAAGTCGAGCGAGGCGCGGACGGCGGCGCGGGCGGTCTCCTCGGACGGGTTCAGTTCGAACATCCCGCAGATCGCCGCGGACCAGGGCCGCAGCGGGGCCCGGTCGGACTCCGGGATGCCGAGCATCTCGGCGATGACGGCCACCGGCAGCGGCTCGGCGACCGCCGTGAGCAGATCGCCGCCGCCCGCCTCGACGAAGGAGTCGACCAGCTCGGCGGCCAGCCGCCGCACGGTCGGGACGAGCCGCTCGACCGTACGCGGGGTGAACGCCTTGGAGACCAGGCGCCGGATCCGGGTGTGGTCGGGGGTCTCCAGGTCGAGGAGACCCTGCCCGTTGAGGGTGTGGAAGGGCTCGTGCCCGGCGGGCGGCGGTGTGCGGCCGAACTCCTCGTGGGTGAAGCGGTGCAGATACGTGCGGCCCAGACGGCGGTCGCGCAGCAGCGCGGACACATCGGCGTGGTGCGGGACGAGCCACTGGTCGGTCGGCTCGAAGCGGTGCACCCGGCCGGTGGCGCGCAGCGCGGCGTAGGCGGGGTACGGGTCGGCGACGAAGGCCGGGGACCAGGGGTCGAAGCGGGCATCGGCCGCGGAACGGTGAGACGGGTGCATAGGCGGACGCTAACCGCACCCCACCGCCGCCGACCACCCGCCCCTCACACGGCCCGGCACCCTCAGGACGGTGTGACCAGCCGGGCCTCGTACGCGAAGACGGCCGCCTGGGTGCGGTCGCGCAGCCCCAGTTTCACCAGGATGCGGCTCACATGCGTCTTGATGGTGGACTCGGCGACCACCAGATGCGAGGCGATCTCGGCGTTGGACCGGCCCTGCGCGATCAGGACGAGCACCTCCGTCTCGCGCTCGGTGAGGTCGCCGACCCGGGCGAGGGCGGGCGAGCGCGGGGTCTGTGCGAGCTTCGAGAACTCGTTGATCAGCCGCTTGGTGACGGTCGGGGCGAGCAGCGCCTCGCCCGAGGCCACCACCCGTACCCCGTCGGCGAGCTGGCGCGCGGAGGCGTCCTTGAGGAGGAAGCCGGACGCCCCGGCGCGCAGCGCCTGGTACACGTACTCGTCGAGGTCGAAGGTGGTCAGCACCAGCACCTTGGCGTCCGCGTCGGCGGCGACGATCTCGCGCGTGGCCTCGATGCCGTTGAGTTCCGGCATCCGGATGTCCATCAGGACCACGTCGGGGCGCAGGGCCGCGACCTGTGCGACGGCCTGCCGGCCGTCGACCGCCTCGCCGACGACCTCGATCCCCGGCATGGCGTTGAGCAGCACCGAGAAGCCCTCGCGGACCATCATCTGGTCGTCCACGATCAGCACCCGGATGGACGGGGCGGTGGGAGTGCTCATGCCCGGTCCGCCTGTTCCCGGAGCTCGGAACCGGCCTGTACGGGGATGAACGCGGCGATCTCGTAACCGCCCTCGCCCGTCGCCTCGGCCGTCATGTCCCCGTCCAGCATCGCGACCCGCTCGCGCATCCCCGTGATCCCGTGCCCGGCCCCCGGCGAGGGCTTCACCGGACCGGTGGGCGGCCCGTTGACCACCCGCAGGCCGAGCCCGCCCAGCACATAGCCGATCTCCACCTTGGCGGTGGCGCCCGGCGCGTGGCGCAAGGTGTTGCTGAGGGCCTCCTGGATGATCCGGTACGCGGACAGTTCGACGCCCTGCGGCAGTTCACGTACCGCGCCGGTGACCGTCTTCTCCGTCTCCAGGCCCGCCTCGCGGACATTGGCGAGGAGCCCGTCGAGCTGGGCGAGGGTGGGCTGCGGGGCGTCCGGGGCCTGATAGTCCTCGGCCCGTACGACACCGAGAACCCGGCGCAGCTCGGTGAGGGCGGCGACGGCGTTCTCCCGGATCGTGACGAAGGCCTGCTCCAGCTCGGGCGGCGGATTCTCCACCCGGTACGGGGCGGCCTCGGCCTGGATCGCGACGACCGACATGTGGTGCGCGACCACGTCGTGCAGCTCACGGGCGATGGTGGTGCGCTCCTCCAGCAGCGTGCGCCGGTCGCGTTCGACGGCGGTCACCGTGCGCTGCACGGTCACCTCGCGCTCCGCGTCGTGGCGGATCTGCACCACGGCGACCACGAGCAGGGCCAGCGCGGAGGCTATGGCCATGCCCACGGTGGTGGTCCCGGGCCGCCAGACGGCGTTCTCCATGACCGTGCCGAGCAGCACGGTCAGGCCCCACATCCAGCCGGCGGTACGCGGCCCGCTCCTGGCCGCGACGACGACCAGCACGACCAGGTGCGCGAAGAACGAGCTGGGCCCCCACGGCCACCCGCCGTGGCCGACCACCGCGGTGACCGGGGTCAGCAGCAACGACATCCAGAACGCCCCGACCGGCCTGACCAGGGTCATCAGGACGCTGACGGCCGGGAACACCGCGAGCAGCTCGCCGAGGGGGAAGTCCGACACGGCGATCCCCGTCAGGAAGGTGATGAGCGCCGCGGCCACCACCAGCGCGTGCGGCGTCCATGCGGCACGCGCCCGTATCCGCTCCGGCAGCCGGCGGATCAGCGGCCCGTCGGTCCGCAACTGCGGCATCGGGCGGTAGGCGAACGCGTCGTGCATGAGGGCCTGCCGGAGGCCGCCCACCACCCCCGCGGCCATCCGGTACTCCGGACTTCTGCTCTTGGTCTCGGTCACCCCTCCACGGTAGGGGCGGGCCGGGACCCGGTCGTCAGCAGTGATACGGATTCCGGGCCGTCCATCGCAAGTACTACGGTCTCCGCCGAGCGGCCGGATCCGCCCTCACCAGGCCAGTTGGGCGAGCTCCTCCGCCACCACCGCGCACGCGTCCGCCGCCGGGTCGATCAGCGGGTAGTGACCCACCTCGGGCAGCAGGGTCAGCCCCACCGTCTCACCCGCCTTCGCCGCCGCGTCGACGAACGCCTCCGCGACCGCCTGCGGCACATCGAAGTCGGTGGTGCCCTGCACCACGGTCGTCGCGATGCCGGTGGGCAGCAGCACGGCCGGGTCGGCGTGCGCCGCCCGCTCCTCGAAGTCCTCCTCGCGGCCGAGGAACTGGCCGACCGCCCCGGAGCACACGTCCAGGCCCACGGAGGTGGCGAAGTCGGCGATCGGCGCCAGGGCGACGACGCCCCGCAGCTGCGGCGGCGCGGGCAGCCGCCACGGCGAGCCCTCGGGCAGTACGTGCCGGGCGGCGGCCCACAGCGCCAGCTGCCCGCCCGCGGAGTGCCCGGTGAGGACGATCCGCCGGGCATCGGCCCGAGGGAGCTCCCGGGCCAGCAGCGCCGGCAGCGCGTCCATCGCCGCGGCGACGTCGTCGAAGGTCTCCGGCCAGCGGCCCGCCACCGGACCGGCACCCCGCTGCTGCGGGATCCCGCCGCCGCGCCGGTACTCGACGCTGGCGACGGCGAATCCGCGCCGGGCCAGGAAGTCCGCGAACGGCGACACATGCTGCCGGTCGTACGGCGCCCGCCACGACCCGCCGTGCAGGACGACCACGACCGGCGCCCCGGTCCGCCCGTCGCGCGGGGCGTAGAAGTCGATCAGCTGGTCGGGGTGGCTGCCGTAGGCGGCGGACGCGTCGGGGACGACCGGTGGACGCGAGAGGGCCGACTCGGTCTCGGCGGCGTCCCGATCGCGCGCGGCAGAATCCGACATGCTGCTCCAACCGTCCTGTAGCTGCTGAGCCCAACTGGCCTGACCTGCGGGGACGGTACCAGTACGGAAGGCTTCCGTCCCCGCAGAGGATCACAACAGGAGACCGGCTCCTGCGGAGGGTCCCGCTACCTCTCCGCCAGCACCTCGCCCAGCACCCGCGCCGCCCGCTCCACGTCCGCGAACCCGACGTACAACGGGGTGAATCCGAACCGCAGCACGTCCGGCCGGCGCAGGTCCCCGACGACGCCCCGGGCGATGAGTTCGCTCATCACCGGCTCCGCGTCCTCGCAGCGCAGCGCGGCCTGGCTGCCGCGCTCGGCACGCGCGGGGGTGATGGAGGGGGCCCGGCCCTCGGGCGCGTACCGGGCGACGCACATCAGGAAGAAGTCCGTCAGCGCCAGGGACTTGGCCCGTACCTCGTCGATGGACACCCCGTCCCACACGTCCAGCGATGCTTCGAGCGTCAGCATGGAGACGATGTCGGGGGTGCCGACCCGACCTCGTACCGCGCCGTCGGCGGGGGTGTATCGAGGGGTCATGCCGAACGGGTCGGCGTGCGACGTCCACCCCGGCAGCGGTGAGTCGAAGGCCGCCTGGTGGCGCTCGGCGACGTAGATGTAGGCGGGCGAACCCGGGCCGCCGTTCAGGTACTTGTACGTGCAGCCGACCGCCAGGTCCACGCCGTGCTCGTCGAGACCGACGGGCAGGGCGCCCGCGCTGTGGCACAGGTCCCAGACGGCGATGGCGCCCGCCTCGTGCACGGCGGCGGTGAGTCCGGGCAGGTCGTGGAGCCTGCCGGTGCGGTAGTCGACATGGTTGAGCAGCACGGCCGCGGTACGGGGGCCCAGCGCGCCGGGCACCTCGGCGGGGGCGACCGGGACGAGCCGGTGGCCGGTCATCCGGGCCGCGGACTCGGCGATGTACCCGTCGGTGGGGAAGGTCGTCGCGTCCACGAGGATCTCGTCGCGCCCCTGCGGCGCCAGCCGGGTCGCGGCCACGACGGCCTTGAAGACGTTCACGCTGGTCGAGTCGGAGACGACGATCTGTCCCGCGGCGGCACCGACGAGCGGGGCGATCCGGTCGCCGATCCGTTCCGGCGCGGTCCACCAGCCGCTCTCGTCCCAGGACCGGATGCGCAGCTCGCCCCACTCGCGGGTGAGGACCTCCTGCACCCGGGCGGGCACGTGCGCCGGCAGCGCGCCGAGCGAGTTGCCGTCGAGATAGACGGTGTCGTCGAGGGTGAAGAGCTTGCGCCGGTCCGCGAGCGGGTCGGCGGCGTCGAGTGCCGCGGCCCGCGCGGCGAAGGACTCAGACATGGCTGCGCGCCGTCCACAGCTCGGGGAAGACGTTCTTCGTGGCCCGCTTCTCCAGCCAGGCGACCCCGGCTGAGCCGCCGGTCCCGGTCTTGGAGCCCATCGCGCGCCGGGTGGCGACGAGATGGTCGTTGCGCCAGCGCCACACCAGCTCGCCGACGTCGGTGAGCGCCTCGCCGAACCGGACCAGGTCCTCGTGCTGTTCCGGGGCGGCGTATATCTCCGCCCAGACCGCCTCGACCTCGGGGGACGGTTCGTACTTCTGCGTCAGGTCCCGGGCGAGCACGGACTGTGGCACGGCGAACCCGCGCCGGGCGAGCAGGGCGAGTGTCTCGTCGTACAGACCCGGCTCGCCGAGCGCCTTCTCCAGCTCGGCGTGGACGCGGGGCGCGCCCCGGTGCGGGACCAGCATGGACGCGGACTTGTCGCCGAGCAGGAACTCCATCCGCCGGTACATCGCCGACTGGAAGCCGGAGCCCTCGCCGAGGGCTGAGCGGTAGGAGTTGAACTGGGCGGGGGTGAGCTGGGCGAGCGGGGTCCAGGAGGCGTTGAGCGCCTCCAGCTCCCGCACCGACCGCTTGAGCGCGTCGCGTGCGACGGTCAGCCGGTCCTCGCGCAGGGCGTGCGCGGCGGTCTCCCACTCGTGGACGATGACGGTGAACCACAGCTCCATGACCTGGGTGGTGACCAGGAAGACCATCTCGCCCGGATCGTCGGAGCGAGGGTGCTGGAGATGGGTCAGGACATCCGCCTGGACGTAGTCCTCGTACGGAGTCGTTCCCGCGAAGTCGAGGTGCGGGGTCTGCGCACCGGTGGCTTCGGGGTCGGGGTGGATCGTCGACATTGCTGTCTCCTCGACACAAGCTTCCGGGTAGCGGTCCGCCCCTTCCGTGAGGTGGTGGAGCTCCGGTCCCCTGTCGGCATCCTAGACGGACGCCCCAGGAGTGCGCAGACCCCGCAGACGTACCACCCGTCCACGGGGTCCGGCGAAAAGACCGGCGAAAGACCGGCGAAAGTCCCTAGCCGAGGGTCTCGGCGGCGGTCGGCGAGGAGTCGCGCAGGAAGGCCGAGCAGCGCTCGTACTCCTCCTGCTCACCGATGGCCTGGGCGGCCCGCGCCAGGGCGTGCAGGGCGCGCAGGAAGCCGCGGTTCGGCTCGTGCTCGAACGGTACGGGGCCGTGGCCCTTCCAGCCGGCCCTGCGCAGTGCGTCGAGGCCGCGGTGGTAGCCGGTGCGGGCGTAGGCGTACGACTCGACGACGCGGCCGCCGTCGAAGGCCTCGTCGGCGAGCTGTGCCCAGGCCAGGGAGGAGGTCGGGTACTTCGCGGCGACATCGGCGGGGGCCGTGCCGTTCGCGAGCAGCTCGCGCGGCTCCGGGTCGTCGGGCAGATGGGTCGGGGGAGGGCCCCCGAGCAGGTTCTCGTGGATCGACATGGGTTCAAGTGTGCCTGGCACATGCGTGCCGGGGTACCCGGGCGCCGGGCGTACGGTCAGCCCGTGCCCGGGTTCTCCGGCTCCTCGTGCGCGGGTTCCAGGGGCGGGGCCGCGATGCCGCAGTGCACCGTGCACTCGGGCCGTGCCTGCTCCTCCTCGTCGGCCGCGGGCAGGGGTGTGCGTACCGTCGCCCAGGCGATGGCCGCCCCCAGCACGAGCAGCCCGGCGCACATCGGCATGGCCCGGCGGAAGGTCGAGGCGAACTCGTCGGCGTTCCGGTAGGCCTCCGGGCCCATTCCGGCGAGCAGCGGCAGTGCGGCCACCGCGATCAGCCCGGCGGCGCGGGCGGCCGCGTTGTTGATCCCGCTGGCGAGGCCGGCCCGTGCGGTGTCCACGGAGGCCAGAACGGTCGCGGTGAGCGGTGCGACCATGGTGACGAGCCCGACGCCGAGGACGGCGACCGCGGGCAGCACATCGGTGAGGTAGCCGGAGACGGTGTTCGACCCGGGCCCGACCCGCAGCATCAGCAGCATGCCCGCAGCGGCGACCAGCGGGCCCGCGGTGAGCGGGATGCGGGGCCCGATGCGCTGCCCCAGTTCACCCGAGGCGGCCGAGAAGAGCAGCATCAGGACGGTCGTCGGCAGCAGCGCCGTGCCCGCGCCGAGCGCCGAGTACCCGGCCACCACCTGGAGCTGGATCGCGGCGAGGAAGAAGTAGCCGCCGAGCGCCGCGTACACGCAGAGGGTGATGACATTGACGGCGGTGAACTGCCGGGACGCGAAGACCGAGGGCGGCAGCATCGGTTCCTTCCGGGTGCGCTCCACCCGTACGAAGGCCGCCCCGAGCAGGACCCCGGCGACGGCCGCCCCGATCACCGCACCGGACACCCCCTGCCCCGGCGCCTCGATCAGCGCATAGGTCACCAGGGCGAGGGCGAGCGCCCCGAGCACGGCCCCCAGCACGTCGAAGCGCCCGTGCGCGTGCGGGTCGCGCGATTCCGGTACGTGGCGCAGCGCCACCGGCACACAGACCGCGGCGAGCGGCACATTGAGCAGGAACACCCACCGCCAGCCCGGCCCGTCGACGAGCCATCCGCCGACGAACGGCCCGACGGCGGCCCCGACCCCGCCCAGCCCCGACCACAGCCCGACCGCGCGGGCCCGGTCGTCGGGGTGGAAGCTCGCCTGGATCAGGGCCAGCGAACCGGGCGTCAGGAGCGCCCCGCCGATGCCCTGGAAGGCGCGGGCGGCGATCAGGACGGCGGCGTTCGGCGCCACACCGCACAGCACGGACGCGGTGGCGAACCAGACGACGCCGACGAGGAAGACCCGCCGCCGCCCGTACCGGTCGCCGAGGGCTCCCCCAAGGAGGATCAGCCCGGCGAGGGTCAGCATGTAGGCGTTGACGGTCCACTGGAGGGCGGCCAGGTCGGTGCCGAGGTCCTTGCCGATACGGGGCAGGGCGACGTTGATGACGGTGGAGTCCAGCATGGCCATGCTGGAGCCGAGGACGGTGGTGAGGACGACCCGGCGTCCGGTGGCGGAGGCGACGCGGATGGCGCCCGTCTCGGCTGCGTCAGGCATACGAGCAGCATCCCCGCTCCGTGCCGGTAGGGCCATCGGGCGGGGCGCCCGGCCGGCAGCGGACGACCTACGATGCCCGCGCCGTCACCGCCCGTACGCCCCTGATCAGCGCCTCCACCCCGGCCTCCGCCTTGGAGCGCGGGCACCCCACGTTCAGCCGCACGGAGCCCGGCGCGCCGTACACCCCGCCCGGCATCACCGCGACCTTCTCCTGCTCCACCAGCACCCGCTGCAACGCCTCGTCGCCGTCGACACCCGCGGGCCGCAGATCGATCCACGCCAGATAGCCGGCCTGCGGCGGCCGCCACCCCAGCTCCGGGAACTCCTCGTCCAGCCGCCGCGCGACCAGCGCCAGGTTCCCGGCGACATACGCCCGCAGCTCGTCCAGCCAGGTCTCCGACTCCCGGTACGCGGCGATGTGCGCGGTCAGCGACAGGACGGCCGGGGAGGCGAGCCCCTCGGCCGTCTCCATCCGGCGCAGGTACTCCGCCCGGTCGGCCGGATCGCCGATCAGCCCGTACGAACCGGTCAGCGCCGGGAAGTTGAACGCCTTCGACGCGGAGGTGACCAGTGCCCAGCGACCCTCGCCCGCGACCCTCGTCCACGGCACGTGCGCATACCCCTCATGCACGAAGTCCGCGTGTATCTCGTCGCTGATCACCGCGACCCCGTACCGCGCCGCGAGCGACGCCATCGCGCCCAGCTCGGCCTCCGTCCACACCCGGCCCGTCGGATTGTGCGGCGAGCACAGGATCAGGACCTTGCTGTCGGGGCGGGCGAGCTCGCGTTCCAGCGCGGCCCCGTCCCCCACCGGCACGCCCCGCAGCTCCCGCCCGAGCCCGGTGACCGCCTTGCGGAAACCGTCGTACGTGGGGGTGTGGACGACCACGCCCTCGCCCTTCGACGTCCACATCTGCAGCAGCTGCGAGAGCTGGCTGAGCACGGAGGGCCCGTACACCAGTCGGCCGGTGTCCACCTCGGTGCCGTACCGGGTCCGGTACCAGTGGGCTATCGCCGAGCGGAAGTCGTCCTGCCGCCAGTCCGTGTAGCCGAACACCCCGTGGTCGAGGCGGGAGCGCAGCGCGCTCAGCACCTGCGGGGCGGTCTCGAAGTCCATGTCGGAGATGGTGAACGGCAGCAGCCCGTCCACCCCGAACCGGTCCGCGACCCCGTCCCACTGGACGCACCAGGTGCCCCGGCGGTCGACGACGGTGTCGAAGTCATAGCGCGCGCTGGAACCCACAGCAACCCCTTACGCATGTGTCTGTCGGACATGCCGTGGGCCCGGCACCCCACGGGGTACCGGGCCCACGGCCACACTTCGTACCGGCTGCTACTTCAGCTTGGTGCCGGTGGAGCGCAGGTTGGCGCAGGCCTCCGTGACGCGCTTGGCCATGCCCGCCTCGGCGGACTTGCCCCAGCTGCGCGGGTCGTAGACCTTCTTGTTGCCGACCTCGCCGTCGACCTTCAGCACACCGTCGTAGTTGCGGAACACGTGGTCCACGATCGGGCGGGTGAAGGCGTACTGGGTGTCGGTGTCGAGGTTCATCTTCACGACGCCGTTCTCCAGCGCGGTGGCGATCTCCTGCTCGGTGGAGCCGGAGCCGCCGTGGAACACGAAGTCGAACGGAGACGTCTTGCCGTACTTGGCGCCGACGCCCTCCTGGAGGTCCTTCAGCAGCTCGGGACGGAGCACGACGTTGCCCGGCTTGTAGACACCGTGGACGTTGCCGAAGGAGGCGGCCAGCAGGTAGCGGCCCTTCTCACCCAGGCCGAGCGCCTCGGCGGTGCGCAGCGCGTCGTCGACGGTGGTGTACAGCTCGTCGTTGATCTCGTGCGTGACGCCGTCCTCCTCGCCACCGGTCGGGGTGATCTCGACCTCAAGAATGATCTTGGCGGCGGCGGCCTTGGCCAGCAGCTCCTGGCCGATGGCCAGGTTGTCGGCCAGCGTCTCGGCCGAACCGTCCCACATGTGGCTCTGGAACAGCGGGTTCTCGCCCCGGGCGACGCGCTCGGCGGAGATGTCGAGCAGCGGACGTACGTAGCCGTCCAGCTTGTCCTTGGGGCAGTGGTCGGTGTGCAGCGCGACCGTGACGTCGTACTTGGCGGCGACGATGTGCGCGAACTCGGCCAGGGCGACGGCGCCGGTGACCATGTCCTTGTTGTACTGACCACCCAGGAACTCCGCCCCACCGGTGGAGATCTGGACGATGCCGTCGCTCTCCGCCTCCGCGAAGCCGCGCAGTGCAGCGTGCAGGGTCTGGGTCGACGTCACATTGATGGCCGGGTAGGCGAACTTGCCTGCCTTCGCCCGGTCGAGCATCTCGGCGTAGACCTCGGGGGTTGCGATGGGCATCTGACCGCTCCTTGGGATATGCGGGTGTGCGTTGCTGGTTCCCTGACCTGGGGGCGACGTCATCGTCGCCCCCATCTTCCCAGACTCTCGTTCCGGCTCCACCCGGCCCGTCGCCGGGCCGGTCCCGCAGGTGCGCGGCAGGCATGCGGAAGGGGTGGACCGTTTCACGTGAAACAGCCCACCCCCGGAAAAAGCCGCAGGTCGAGCCAGACGTCAGGCCAGGCCTCAGGCCAGGTCGAGATCAGCCACCGAGTAGACGTGGACGTACGGGAGGCCGGCCTCGGCGATGGCCGGAGCAGCGCCCCGCTCCACGATCACGGCCACGGCCACGACCTCGCCACCGGCCTCGCGCACCGCCTCCACGGCGGTCAGCGGCGAACCGCCGGTGGTCGAGGTGTCCTCGACCACCAGACAGCGCCGGCCCTTCACATCCGTGCCCTCGATGCGGCGCTGCATCCCGTGCGCCTTCTGCGCCTTGCGGACGACGAAGGCGTCCAGCTCCTGCCCGCGCGCGGCGGAGGCGTGCAGCATCGACGTGGCGACCGGGTCGGCGCCCAGCGTCAGCCCGCCCACGCAGTCGTAGTCCAGCTCGGCGGTGGCGTCGAGCATGACCCGGCCGACCATCGGAGCGGCCTTGCCGTCCAGCGTGATGCGGCGCAGGTCGATGTACCAGTCGGCCTCAAGACCCGAGGAGAGGGTCACCTTGCCGTGTACCACGGCCTTGTCCTTGATCTGCTGGAGCAGCTCAGCACGTACGTCACTCATGGCTACGAGCTTAGGGCCTGCCCGGCGGACCACCGCCGGGGTCAGAGCCGGCGCCAGCTCCACGTGGTCGAGATCTCCAGCGGGTCGATCGGGGTGACGTAGCGGGGCACGGTGTTCAGCCCGTTCGGCGGGCCGGACTGCGGCTCCACGCAGACGGCCTCGTCCTGCTCGTCGTAGATCACGACCCACTCGTCCCGGCTCTTCACGGTCAGCTCCAGCTGTTCCGGCCAGGTGAGCGTCACCTCGACCCCGTCCGGCATCCCGAAGCAGTCGTCCCAGGGGCCGCTCAGGGGCGGGATGCGGCGGCCGGTCGGCAGATGGTCCTCGCCGCGCTCCTCCTGCCAGGCCGGGTCGAAGGCCAGCTGCACGTCCTTGCCGCCATGGCCGAGGTTGCGCAGGAACCAGGGGTGCCAGCCGGCCTGCGCCGGGAACGAGTCCCCGTACGTCTCGATGCCGAAGGCGAGCGTGAGCGAGTCCTCGGCCAGCTCGAAGGTCTGGGTCACCCGGCCGGGATACGGCCAGGGGTCGGCGAGGTCGTAGTAGAACGCCGCCTCCTGCTCGCCCAGTCGGGCGGTGCGCCAGACGCTGTCCCTGCCGGTGCCGTGGATGGCGTGCGGCGGGGAGTTCAGCGGCAACCGGTGCGGGACGCCGCCGTTGTGGAACAGGCCGTTCCCGGTGCGCCCGCACCACGGCACCATCGGGAAGCAGCCGTACTGCTCCCCCTGCCGCAGCAGCTCGGTGCCACCGATCCGCAGGCTGCCGATGCGGCAGCCATGGGCGGGACTCACGGTCAACTCTGTGTCGCCGACGGACAGCCGGACATCCTTCTCGCTGCTACTCACCCGACCGAGATTACTGGCGCAACGGCCAAGGGCTGTCCCGCACGCCGCCAGGGATTACGGGACAGCCCTCACCGTCGCCGCCTCAGTGCCCGGCTCACCACCACGGCCGAGGCCAGCGCGAGCGCGGCGGCCGGGGCGACCCAGCGGAGCGTGGCGCCCGCAGTGGTCGAATCGGGTGACGGGACGGGCGCGTACCGGCCGCGCGGCGGCGCGTGGTCGACTTCCTCGGCGCTGCGGCCGATCATGGTGCGCCTGGCGTGCGCAGCCTCCGCCGGGGGGTTGTCGGGGACGGTGAACTCCACCTCGGGGACCGGGTCGGGCGAGGGCGGGGGCACGGGCGCGTCGAAGCCGGTGCCCGGGGGGTTCCCGGGCTCCTGGGGCGCCTCGGGTTCCTCGGGCTTTCCCGCAGGCGGCGCCGCGTCGTCGGCAGCGGCCGGGCCGGTCGTGTCGGCCTCCTCCGCCGCCTCCTCGATGGCCTGCTCCACGGCTTCCCCGACGGACCGCTCGGCCTCCCCGAGCGCCTCCCCCGGCTCGGCGCCGCCCTCCGCACCGGCGGCCAGCGTCTCGGTCACCAGCTGTTGGGCAAAGCGGTCCAGCAGCCGGCGGGCCGCAGCGAGCGCCGCCGCCGCGTCCAGCTCCAGGAGCCGGCCGTCACCGCTCGCCGTACCCGCGAACCCGATCGCCGTGCCGCCGTCCCGCTCGGTCAGGGTGATCGTCAGGGTCAGCTTCGCCGAGCCGCCGCCTCTCGCCTCGGAGCCCTCACCGGTCACCAGGACCGCTTCCCCGCGCGCCCCTTCCGGGCCGTCCAGCGGCGCATCGGTGAGTCCCAGCGCGCCGCGGTACGTGATCGTGTGGCCGTCGACCCGGATCCTGAGCCGGCCGGACAGCGGGCCCGCGGACGCGTCGGCGTCCTGCTGAAGCCCCGGCACGCATCGCGCGACGCGGGCGGGGTCACCCAGCGTCCGCCGCAGGGACGGGACCGGAACCGGAACGAACACCTCATGCTCCATGGAAACCGAGCCTACTCAGCCCCGGCCGTCACGTCAGCGGTTCCGCCCCGCGAGGCCGCCGGGCGCCCGGACCACGACCCCGGGCACCGGGCACCCCGAGCACGGACCCCGGCTCACCGGTCCTCCCAGTACCGCGGATGCACCAGCGTCGACGGCGGCAGCCCCGGCAGCCGGGCCCGCTCCGCCTCCCGCCCCGCGTCCAGCAGCGCGGGCTCCGTCATCGACCGCAGCTCCGGCGCCTTCGCGGCGAGGCCGGGCTCCGGCCGCTGCCCCGGGCCGGCGAGGACGAAGCCCCAGCCGTGCGCGGGGCGCTCCCGGTGCGTGGCCCGGTCGGGACCGGCCGCGGAGTCGGTGAGCCGGCCGCTCATCCAGTACGGGCGGGTGCGCAGGCCGGCCGCCCGCATCGACGCCTCGACCGTCCAGAACGTACGCGGCCGGGAGACCGGCGGGCCCCCGTGCACCACCAGCCGGCCGCCGGGCGCGAGCGACTCGGCGACCAGGCCGTAGAACTCCGCCGAGTAGAGCTTCGTGCTGGTGGAGATCCCCGGGTCGGGCAGATCGGAGATCACCACGTCGTACTGGCCGTGCGCCGCCCGCAGCCAGTTGAAGGCGTCCGCGGTGACGGCCGTGACCCGCGGGTCGCGGAACGCGTGGCGGTTCAGCTCCGAGAGCGCCCGGTCGGTACGGGCCAGGCGGGTGACGCCCTGGTCGATCTCGACCACGGTGACGGCGCGTACGTCCGGGTAGCGCAGCAACTCGCGGGCGGCGAGGCCGTCGCCGCCGCCCAGGATCAGGACGCGGGCGTGCGGCCCGTTCATCGCCGGGTGCACCAGCGCCTCGTGGTAGCGGTACTCGTCGCGGGCGCTGACCCGCAGTCGTCCGTCCAGATACAGATCCAGGGAGCTGCGGCCCGACCCCGTCAGCACCACCTCCTGGACCTCGGTCTGCACCGCGACCCGCACCCCGTCCCCGTACACCGCACGTCGCGCCGCCCGCTCGAAGTCGTCGACCAGCGCGGTGGCGACGGCCAGCACGGCGATCACCGCCACGTTGGCCAGGATCAGCAGCCAGCGCGAGCGCGGCGTGAGATCGCGCCGGAAGACGCACAGCACCAGCGCCCCGCCCGCCGCCGCGTTGACCGCGCCGGTGCACAGCGCCCCGGTGAGCTGCCCGAGCACCGGCAGCAGCAGAAAGGGGAACGCGAGCCCGCCGACCAGCGCGCCCACGTAGTCGGCGGCGAAGAGATCCGCGACGGCGCCGCCCGCGTCCTGCCGGTCGACGCGCTGGATCAGGGTCATCAGCAGCGGGATCTCCGCACCGATCAGGATGCCGATCGTGAGCGAGAACCCGACCAGGGCGTACCGCGACTCCCCGATCCAGGCGAACGACGCGTACAGCACGAGCGCCGAGGAGCCGCCGACGAGCGCGAGAGCCGCCTCGATCAGCCCGAAACCCACTGCGGCACGGCTGCGTAAACGTTTCGCGAGAAGCGATCCGACGCCCATCGCGAACACCATCACGGAGAGCACGACGGATGCCTGGGTGACGGAATCACCGATCAAGTAGGAGGCGAGGGCCACCAGTTCGAGCTCGTACACCAGACCGCAGGCAGCACAGACGAAGACTGCGGCCAGCACGAGACACCGACCGGTCCTCGGCCGGACGGGAAGACAGGCCGCGCCCCCTCGCAGCGACACCTGCTGGTCGATCATGACGCGAACGCTACGTCACGATCACATGGCAGCCTGTCACCCACAAGGGTGTAAGTGGCGTGCTCACAACGGAGTTGGGACTTCTCAGGGTGCTGCCGCCGGCATTCGCACTCCCACTCGGGTGCGCGTCACCACCAACTGCCCCTCCTGCGGGTACGCGTGCCAGGTGCGCCACCGCACCTGACCCTCGGCCCGCTGGGCCAGCATGGCGGTGAAGGCGTGCGGGCTGCCGGGGAACGTCCCGGCGAGCCCCTGGGGATGGTCGGCCACCAGCGCGAGGAGCTCCTGCGCGCGCCCCGCGAACGAGCCCGCCGAGAGCGTCTCGACGCGCGCCGCGAATTCGTACTCCCATTCCCCGAGTCGCTTGGAGACACCGAGCGGCAGCGGCGTACTGCTGCCGGGGATGCACGCGACGGTTTCGGAACAGGTGCCGCGCTCCGCGTCGAGGAGCACCTGGTGGGAGGCGCCGAGCAGGCGCATCTGCAGCCGGGCGCCCGCGAGATCGAGATCGAGCACGGCCAGGGCGGGGAGCGGTTCACGCCCCAGCGTCCAGGCCAGGTCGGCCGCACGGGTATCGGAATAAGCCGTCTGGAGGGTCGTGAGCATGAGTCGGCTCCGCAAGCAAGCATGGACGCATGGACAGGGGACGCCCCCGACGTGATGCACGTGGGAGGTGGGTAGCGCCCGATCAGGTCCAACTGGGGTCCGAGGGCTGAATGTTCTCTCAACCGAGGGAACCATGAATAAGTCGCATCCACAGGACTTTTACCCAACTTGCCGTGGTTTCCATCCGCCCGGGGGCCTCTCGGATCATCTGTTCACCGGCAACTCGCGAAAAGCCCCAACAAAAAGGTGCCCGGCGGGAGTTCACCCGCCGGGCACCTCCGGAACCAGCCGTCCGGGTCAGCTGCCCCCGCCGCATCCGCCCCCGCCGCCGCACGACGATCCACCGCCGCACGAGGAGTGGCCGCCGCCGCACGAATGGCCTGAGGAGTGCCCGCCGCTGCTTCCGCAGGACGTACCGCCGCCGCTGTCACCCCCCGCCCACCAACTGCCCCCCGCCGAGTCGCCGCCGGTTCCCCGCCGCCCGCCGCGCCTGCCGGCCTTCGCCCTGCTCCCGCCCCTCAGGACCGAAACCAACAGCACGATCAGACCGACCGCGATCAACACTCCTACGAAGATCGACACCGACCTCACGTCCTTCCGTCCCCCGAAGCGAGGTCCCCCGCTTCCCCCGCGCCTGTCGCGTGTGTGGGGGATGCCCCCGCCCCCGAAGGGCCAAAGCAGACTTGAGCAACTCCAGAGCTTCCGCGCAGGATGGCAGCCATGACACAGGGACGACCGCTGCTCAACCGCCGCCTCGCCGGGTTCGGTACGACGATCTTCGCGGAGATGTCGGCGCTTGCCGTACGGACCGGCTCCATCAACCTCGGCCAGGGCTTCCCCGACACCGACGGCCCCGAGGAGATCCGGGAGGCCGCGGTCCGGGCGCTGCGCGACGGGCGCGGCAACCAGTACCCGCCGGGCCCCGGCGTCCCCGAACTGCGCACCGCGATCGCCGACCACCAGCAGCGGCGCTACGGCCTCACCACCGACCCCGACACCGAGGTCCTGGTCACCGCCGGC
Organism: Streptomyces atratus; assembly: GCF_900119365.1. GTDB lineage: Bacteria > Actinomycetota > Actinomycetes > Streptomycetales > Streptomycetaceae > Streptomyces > Streptomyces atratus_B. The sequence continues at coordinate 113,691 of NZ_FPJO01000019.1, read as the reverse complement.
GCCACCGAGGCCATCGCCGCCGCCCTGCTGGCACTGCTGGAGCCCGGCGACGAGGTCATCGCGTTCGAGCCCTTCTACGACTCGTACGCCGCCTGCATCGCCATGGCCGGCGGCGTCCGCGTCCCGCTGACCCTGCGCGCCCCGGACTTCCGCCCCGACCTCGACGCCCTCCGGGACGCGATCACGCCCCGCACCCGGCTGCTGCTGCTGAACAGCCCCCACAACCCGACGGGCATGGTCCTCACCCGCGAGGAACTGACCGCGATCGCCCAACTGGCCGTGGAGCACGACCTCCTGGTGGTCACCGACGAGGTCTACGAGCACCTGGTCTTCGAGGGCGAACACATCCCGCTGATCTCACTGCCCGGCATGCGCGAGCGCACGGTCTCGATCTCGTCCGCCGGCAAGACCTTCTCGTACACCGGCTGGAAGGTCGGCTGGGTCGTCGCGGCCGCCCCGCTCGTCGCCGCCGTCCGGACGGCCAAGCAGTACCTGACCTACGTCAGCGCGGGCCCGTTCCAGTACGCCGTCGCCGAGGCGCTGCGGCTGCCGGACACCTACTTCGAGGACTTCCGCTCCGATCTCCGCCGCAAGCGCGACCTGCTCGGCGAGGGGCTTCGCGCGGCCGGGTTCGAGGTGCACCGCCCGCAGGGCACGTACTTCATCACCACCGACATCACCCCGTTCGGCGAGAAGGACGCCTACGCCTTCTGCCGCGCGCTCCCCGAACGCTGCGGCGTCGTCGCCATCCCCAACTCCGTCTTCTACGACGACCCCGACGCCGGCCGCAGCCAGGTCCGCTTCACCTTCTGCAAGAAGGACGACGTCCTGCACGAGGCGGTCGGCCGCCTGCGGCGCCTGGCGCCCTGAAACGGCGACACCCCGGGGCGGCGGTCGTGAGGACCGCCGCCCCGGGGTGGGGTGTCACTGCCGTACGAGGGCTCAGGCGCTCGGCGGGACCGGGTCCTCGCCGTCCGCCTTCTCCTCGGCCGGGGCCAGGCCCAGACGCTCCTGGAGCCACTTGTCGAACTCGATCGAGGCGCGCACCCAGCTGACCGTCGACGAGACGAAGTGCTCCAGGCTGACGCCCGTACCGATGAGCATCTGCGCCTCACCGATCAGGCGGACCGAGATCTCGGTGTCCTCGGAGCCCTCCTCGGGCTCGTGGGTGTGTGTGTAGACCTTGGGCCACAGGGTGCGGCGGTTCCAGTCGTCGATCGCGTCGAGGAGGACCGGACGCTGGTCCGCGGCGTGCGGGCGGTCGTAGAACGTACGGACCGAGAAGACCTGCTGCTCGTCCTCGCCCCGGAACATGAAGTACGTGCGGAAGTCCTCCCACGGCGCCGCGAGGTCACCCTCGTCGTCGACGACGTACTTCAGCTCCATCTGTTCGAGAAGCTGCTTGACGAGGTCCTGGTCAGGGACAACGGGGCCCTCGGGTCCTGCCGCCTGCGGTTCGGGCTGGCCCCCGAAATTCGGAATCGAGGACGGATCGATAGACATCGCTGGGTACTCCTGTGGATCGCGCGTGGTTTCCTGCCGACGACCCTAGCCGCGTTTCGCCGCCAGGCCCTACGCACTCCGGGGAATCATCTGCGCATCGTCGGCCCGCGCCCGCGTCCAGGCAGTGGCGGCAAGAATCGCGCACAGCACCCCGAGGAGTCCGGACGCGCCGATGGTGTTCGCCGACGAGCCGGTCAGCTCCGTCGCGACACCCCCCAGGGCGACGCCGATCCCCTGCATGGCGGTCACCCCCGACCTGGCGAGCCCCAGCGCCTGGCCACGCCGGTCGACCGGCGTCAGGAGCACGAAGGTGGCCCCGGCGGTGATCTGGTAGGCGGAGCACACCCCGGCCACCAGCAGCAGGAACATGGCCACGCCCACACTGGGGTCGAGCCAGTAGACGAGCAGAGGCAGATTCGCACCGACCGCCAGCGGCCCCAGCAGGCGGCGCCGCGACTCGTCGCCGACCTTGGCCCGCCCCAGCAGGGCCGCTCCCAGCACCATTCCCGCCGGATGCGAGGCGAGCAGGAGTCCCACCGAGTAGGCGCCGCCGCCGGCCTCGTCCGCGAACGGGGCGGCCAGCCCCTCCGGCAGGACGACGAACCCCGCAAGCCACCCCAGCGCGAGCAGCGACCGGAGCCTGCGGTCCGACCAGATCAGTGCGGCCGCACCCCCGACCTGTGCGCCGAGCCGCGTCTTGCGGGCGTCGGCACTCGCCGCGGGACGGGCCTTCACGCCGAACCTGACCAGGGCCGCCGAGAGAAGGAAGGTCACCGCGTTCACGCCCAGGGAGAGGTTGCTGCCCAGCCACGCGGCCAGCAGACCGCCCCCGGCGAAGCCGACCAGCTGTCCGGTCTGGTGGGTGATCTGCATGACTCGCTGGCCGCGTTCGTACCTCTGCGCGCCGAGCACGGTGGGCAGCAGTGCGCCCTGGGCGGCGCCGAAGGGCGCCTCGGCCAGCTGCGCCAGCACCAGAAGCCCGGCGAGCAGCGGCAAGGGCATCCCGGGCAGGGCCATCAGCCCGACCAGCACCATCCGCACCAGGTCGCAGCTGATCATGACCGTACGCCGGGGGAACCGGTCCGCCAGGCCGGACAGGAGCACCCCGGACAGCAGAGCGGGCAAGGTGGTCAGCGCGTATGTCGCCGCGGTCCACCCCGGCGAGTCGGTGCGTTCGAACACGAGCAACGACAGGGCAACGCGTGCCAGCTGGTCACCCAGGATCGACTGAGCATAAGCAGCCCAAAGGGTACGGAATTCGCCAAGGTGAAAGAGATTGTCAGATCTGGGCTTTTTTGGCCCCGGATTTATCTCATCGCCCATCCGCTCGTTCATACGGGCACGCTACCGACTGCCGAATTCCACCCCCAACCCTGCTTGCGAGCAGGCCATGACGGACACCGCGAGGTGTCCTGATTACTCGCTCACCGCCGGGCGGAAGCTGCCCGCACCCGAGTAGAAGTCCCTTGTCAGGGGCGGGTGATGCAGTCCGGGGCGGAGCCGGGTCAGGAGATGCCGCCCATCGGTGCGCAGCCAGGCGTTTGGCTCAATATCGATGTTGAACACTGGATCAGCGATGACGGCGGCCGCTTTCTCTTTCTCCCGAAATCACCGCAATCCGTCGCCCCTTGCGCTGCGGTCTTCCGCACCGCAAGGGGCGAACGCATCGAACGGGCCGCATGCCGTCTACAAGGCGCCGCCCGGGGCCGCCGCGCCGGTGTCCGAGGTCGCGGGGCCGACGAGCAGGTCGTCCCCGACCCGGTCCACCCGGACGGTGTCCCCGTCCTTGACCTCGCCCGCGAGGATCTCCTTCGCCAGCCGGTCGCCGATCGCCGTCTGGATGAGGCGGCGCAACGGCCGTGCCCCGTAGGCCGGGTCGTTGCCCTCCTCGGCCAGCCAGGCCAGGGCCTCGGGCGTGACGTCGAGAGTGAGCCGGCGGTCGGCCAGGCGGCCGGCGAGCCGGCCGATCTGGAGCTGCGCGATGTGCGACAGCTCGTCGCCGGAGAGCGCGGAGAAGACCACCAGGTCGTCGAGCCGGTTGAGGAACTCCGGCTTGAACGAGGCCCGCACGACCTCCAGGACCTGTGCCTTCTTCTCCTCGGGCTTGGTCAGGGGGTCGACCAGGAACTGGCTGCCGAGGTTGGAGGTCAGGATCAGGATGGTGTTGCGGAAGTCCACCGTCCGGCCCTGTCCGTCGGTGAGCCGGCCGTCGTCGAGGACCTGGAGCAGGATGTCGAAGACCTCGGGGTGGGCCTTCTCGACCTCGTCCAGCAGCACGACGCTGTACGGGCGGCGGCGGACCGCCTCGGTGAGCTGGCCGCCCTCCTCGTAGCCGACGTATCCGGGCGGGGCGCCGACGAGCCGCGCCACGCTGTGCTTCTCGCCGTACTCGCTCATGTCGATGCGGACCATGGCCCGCTCGTCGTCGAACAGGAAGTCGGCGAGGGCCTTCGCGAGCTCCGTCTTGCCGACACCGGTCGGGCCGAGGAAGAGGAACGATCCGGTGGGCCGGTCGGGGTCGGCGATTCCGGCACGGGTACGGCGTACCGCGTCCGACACCGCCCGTACGGCCTCGCTCTGCCCGATGAGGCGCTTGCCGAGCTCGTCCTCCATGCGCAGCAGCTTCTGGGTCTCGCCCTCCAGCAGGCGTCCGGCGGGGATGCCGGTCCAGGAGCCGACGACGTCGGCGATGTCGTCCGGGCCGACCTCCTCCTTGACCATGGTGTCCTTGGCCGCTTCCCGCTCGGCCTCGGACGCCTCGGCCAACTCCCGTTCCAGGCCCGGGATCTCCCCGTACAGAAGCTTGGACGCGGTGTCGAAGTCGCCGTCGCGCTGGGCGCGTTCGGCCTGGCCGTGCAGTTCGTCGAGGCGCTCCTTCAGCTCACCGACGCGGTTGAGGCCCTGCTTCTCCTTCTCCCAGCGGGCGTTGAGGCCGCGCAGCTCCTCCTCCTTGTCGGCGAGGTCGCGGCGCAGCTTCTCCAGGCGCTGCCGGGAGCCGGGGTCGGTCTCGTTCTTGAGGGCCAGCTCCTCCATGTGGAGACGGTCGACGGCACGCTGGAGCTCGTCGATCTCGACGGGCGAGGAGTCGATCTCCATGCGCAGCCGGGACGCCGCCTCGTCGACCAGGTCGATGGCCTTGTCGGGGAGGAAGCGGGAGGTGATGTAACGGTCGGACAGGGTCGCGGCGGCCACCAGCGCGGAGTCCGCGATGGAGACCTTGTGGTGGGCCTCGTAGCGGCCCTTGAGCCCGCGCAGGATCGCGATGGTGTCCTCGACGCTCGGCTCGGCCACCAGCACCTGCTGGAAGCGGCGCTCCAGGGCGGGGTCCTTCTCGATCCGCTCGCGGTACTCGTCGAGCGTCGTCGCTCCGACCATGCGGAGCTCGCCACGGGCCAGCATCGGCTTGAGCATGTTGCCGGCGTCCATGGCGGAGTCGCCGCCGGCGCCCGCGCCGACGACGGTGTGCAGCTCGTCGATGAAGGTGATGATCTGCCCGTCACTGTCCTTGATCTCGGAGAGGACGGTCTTCAGGCGCTCCTCGAACTCGCCGCGGTACTTGGCGCCCGCGACCATCGCGCCGAGGTCGAGCGAGACGAGCCGCTTGTTCTTCAGGGACTCGGGGACGTCGCCCTTGACGATGCGCTGGGCGAGGCCCTCGACGACGGCCGTCTTGCCGACGCCGGGCTCGCCGATGAGCACGGGGTTGTTCTTGGTGCGGCGGGACAGGACCTGGACGACGCGGCGGATCTCCTGGTCGCGTCCGATGACCGGGTCGAGCTTGCCCTCGCGTGCGGCCGCGGTGAAGTCCGTACCGAACTTCTCCAGCGCCTTGTACTGCCCCTCCGGGTCGGGTGTGGTCACCCGGCGCCCTCCCCTGCTCTTCTCGAATGCGTCCAGCAGCCTCTTCGCACTGGCCCCCTGCCCACTGAGGATCTCACCGGCGCGGCCGCCCTCGGCGGCGACGCCGATCAGCAGGTGCTCGGTGGAGATGTAGTCGTCGCCGAGCTCCTTCGCGCGCCGCGCGGCATCGGCGATGACGGCGAGCAGCTCGCGGTTGGGCTGCGGCGGGGCGACGGTCGACCCGGTGACACTGGGCTGGGCACCCAGGAGCCGCTCGGTCTCGGTGCGTACGGCGATCTGGTCGGCCTCGACGGCGGCGAGCAGATCGGTGATGTTCTCGTTGTCCTCGCCCGCGAGCAGCGCGAGCAGCAGATGCCCCGGGGTCAGATCGGGGTGCCCGTCCTTCACGGCCCTGCTGGTGGCCGCGTTGATGGCGTCCCGGCTCTTGTTGGTCAGCTCGGCGTCCACGTGCGCTTTCTCCTCCTTGCGGCGACTGGCCCTCTCACAACACTGACTTAGTCAACGTGCATAAAGTTGAGCCTATTCCACTCAAGTTCATGTTGAGTCTACTCCACTCAACTTGATGTTGGGAGCTGTCCGCGCGAGTCCTGCCCCTTGTCCCGGTGCTTCGAGTGAACCGGCCGCACCGGCCCTCCGCCACCGCAGCGGGGCCCACGGCGCGGCCGGCGCCGCGCCCGCGCTGCTTACGCTGTCCTCATGGCAGTCGACGTGACGAACCCCGGCCCCGAGTACCTCGCCTTCTGGCGCGCACGCCATGTGTGCACCCTGACCACGCCCCGCCCCGACGGCACACCGCACGTGGTGCCGGTGGGCGTGACGTACGACCCCGGGACGAGGCTGGCGCGGGTCATCACCGGCAAGAACACCCGGAAGGCCGCCAACGTCCTGGCCGCGGGCCCGGACGGCGCACGGGTGGCGGTCTGCCAGATCGACGGGCGCCGCTGGGCGACGCTGGAGGGACGTGCGACGGTGCGCACGGAGCCCGAGGCGGTGGCCGACGCCGTGCGCCGCTACGCCGAACGCTACGAGCGCACGCCGAAGCCCAACCCCGACCGGATCGTCATCGAGATCGCCGTGGACCGGGCGCTCGGCAGGGCCTGACCGGCCCGCGGCGGCGCGGCGGGCGCGGCCGGGAAAAGCACAACGGCGCCATCGTGTTCAGGTCACGATGGCGCCGTTGTGTGGGGGAGTGACTGAGCGACATGGAACGACGGGGGATCGCTCAGGCACTGCGGGGGGTGGCGGAAATAGTCTCTGGCTCGAACAGCTGGTGGTCCCGCCGGTCGAGGTTGACGAAAATCATGTCGTACCGAATCGCACAGCGAACGGGCTGCGGGGCTCCACGCGGCTTGCGGAGGCAACGGTAGGCACGTACTTCGTCGTCTTCTTCACGTGCGACAACGATGGGGTCGCCGAACAGAGTGACCATCAACGAGTCGCCACAGTGGGGGATGGCAGTGACGAGATCGATGAAATGCCAGCCTGATCGGTAGGCCGTGGCCATCTCTCGCCGGAAGGTCCGGTCGTCCGGCGGGATGGTCATGCGCCTGTGCGGGCCGTGGCGGAGCCGATGCCGGCGGGCGAGACCCAACCGATGTCGGCGGGCGAGACCCAGCCGATGTCGGACGACTTGCCGGGCGAACCCCAGCCGATGTCACCATCGGCCGCCGCCTGGACGACCCACCCGATGTCGGACGACTTGGCAGGTGCGACCGGCCACCCGATGTCACCGTCGGCTGCGGCCTGGACGGTCCACCCGATGTCGCCACCGGCAACACTGCCCTCGCTCCAGCCAATGTCGCTGCCGCCCAGCAGCCCGATGCCCAGGGCCGCGACGAACGAGACGGCAAGCGCCGAGCGATGCATTCGCTTATACATAGTCGGCTTCGTCCTCACTTGTGGATTCTTCTCCCCCGCACCTAAGACGATGTCTCACCTGGGCACGCGAACACCACTGAGTAGATGCATCATGTTCCTGCATGTTCAGGAACCTGGGGGGTGACGATATGACCACAAGCGACACAAAGCCGACACATTCTCACGGGATCACCGAACTGTGCGACGCGGGAGCACGCCTTTACGCCAGTGCTTTGCGTCTGGGACGCATCGCCCGCGCCGAAGTGGAACCGGCGCCCTGTCTGATGGAGTTCGCGCTACTGCATCCCGATCCGGACGACCCGGCCTGGCTCCGGCCCGTTCCGCCGTCCACCGCTCTTGCGCAACATCTGCATCCCATCGAGCGCGAGATCCTGGAACGTCGCCGGCACTCGGTCGAACTGACGGAGTCGTTCGAGCCGTTCATGGACATCAGCACTCTGGGGCCGCCCAGCACCCACGCCATCACCGTGCTGGAGGGCGTGAACCGGATCAACGCGGCCCTCGATCTCGCCACCGCAGAGTGCCGCACCGAAGTGCTCACCGTCCAGCCCGGCGGCGGCCGAACCGAGCATCGTCTCAGCAAGTCGCTGGAACGCGGCCTGTCCGTGATCCACCGCGGCGTCGGCATGCGCACCCTCTACCAGCACACCGCGCGCCACAGCCCCAGCACACTCGCGTACGCGGAACGCATGACCGACGACAACGTGGAAATACGCACGCTCGAAGAGCTCATCGGCCGTCTGATCGTGTTCGACCGGACCGTCGCCTTCATCCCGGCCAGCGACGACGACCAAGTCGCCCTGGAACTCCGCCACCCCGGGCTCGTGCAGTACCTGGCCAACGTGTTCGAGCAGCTCTGGACCAGAGCGGCTCCACTACGGGAGGAGGTCAAGTACGAACCGACCTCCCTGGGCATCAGCGGGGTCCAGCGCTCCATCGCCCAGCTTCTGGTGGAAGGCCATGTGGACGACTCCATAGCCCGCCGCCTCGGCATGAACGTCCGCACCTGCCGGGCCCACGTCGCCAAACTCGCCGCCGCACTCGGCAGCAACAGCCGGGCCCAGCTCGGCTATCTGATAGCCCGGTCGGGGATCCTGGAAGAGGAGCAGAGCTGAGACCCGCCCCACCCCGCAAGCAGCTTCTCCCGTTCGCTTCGGTGTACGGCAAAGGCCGGGGAGCCGACCCGCGAGTCGGCTCTCCGGCCCTTGACCGGTCCGGTCAGTCCTTCGGCCGTTTCGGCCGCCAGACCACCAAGGCGCTGGTCTGCTGCACGTCCTGATAAGGCACCAGATCACGCCGGTACGAGGCGTGGACCTGGGCCTCGCGCTGCTGCATCGCCTGTGCCGCGCCGTCCACGGCCGCCGAGAGCTCGGCGACGCGCTGCTGGAGCGCGGCGACCTGGTTCTCCAGCTCGATGATGCGCTTGATGCCGGCGAGGTTGATGCCCTCGTCCTGCGACAGCTGCTGCACGGTGCGCAGCAGCTCGATGTCGCGGGCCGAGTAGCGCCTGCCGCGCCCGGCCGTGCGGTCGGGCGAGACCAGGCCGAGGCGGTCGTACTGGCGCAGCGTCTGCGGATGCAGGCCCGAGAGCTGGGCCGCGATCGAGATCACGTACACCGGGGATTCATCGGTCAGTTCGTACGGATTGCGTCGTCGGCCGTCCACCTCAAGCTCCCTTCGCCGCCTGGAACAGCTCCGCCCGCGGGTCCTGGCCCGCGGTCGCCTTCCGGTAGGCCTCCAGCGCGTCCCTGGCCTCGTCGCTGAGGCCCTTGGGGACCGCCACCTCGACGGTGACCAGCAGGTCGCCCCGGGTGCCGTCCTTGCGTACGGCGCCCTTGCCGCGGGCGCGCATCGTGCGCCCGTTGGGGGTGCCCGCGGGCAGCTTCAGGGTGACCGGAGGGCCGCCGAGCGTGGGCACCTTCACCTCGCCGCCGAGCGTCGCCTCCGTGAAGTCGACGGGCACGGTGACCGTGAGGTTGTCGCCCCTGCGGCCGAAGACCGGGTGGGCGTCGACATGGACCACGACGTACAGATCGCCGGCCGGTCCACCGCGCTCGCCCGGACCGCCCTTGCCGCGCAGCCGGATCCGCTGGCCGTCCGAGACGCCCGCCGGAATCCTGACCTGCATGGTCCGGGAGGACTTCGCCCGTCCGCTGCCCTTGCAGACGTCGCAGGGGTCCTGGGCGATGAGGCCCCGGCCCTTGCAGTCCACGCAGGGGTCGGTGAGCGAGAAGCCGCCGCCGGTGCCGCGCGAGACCTGGCCGGTGCCGAGACAGGTCGGGCAGACCCTGGGGGTGCCGTTCTTGTCACCGGTGCCGGAGCACGCCTTGCAGGGCGCCTGGCTGGACATCCGCAGCGGGACCGTGGCCCCGTCGACCGCCTCGGTGAAGCTGAGCGTCACCTCGGACTCGATGTCCTGGCCGCGGCGCGGCTGCACCCGCGTCCCCGTACCGCCCCGGTTGAACAGGCCGCCGAAGACATCGCCCAGACCGCCGCCGCCGAAACCGCCGGCTCCGCCGCCCTGGCCGCCGCCCTGGGCGCCTCCGAAGAGGTCGCCGAGGTCGAAGTTGAAGTTGCCTCCCGCGCCTCCGGGTCCGGCCCTGAAGCCGCCGTTGCCGAAGAGGGCGCGCGCCTCGTCGTACTCCTTGCGCTTCTTGCTGTCACCGAGGACGTCGTTCGCCTCGGAGATCTCCTTGAAGCGCTCCTCCGCCTTGTCGTCGCCCTTGTTGGCATCCGGGTGGAACTCGCGGGCGAGCTTCCGGTACGCCTTCTTGATCTCGGCGTCGGTGGCGTCCTTGGGGACGCCGAGGACCTTGTAGTAGTCCTTCTCGACGAAGTCCTTCGTGCTCATCGACGTCCCTCCTTCCGGACGATCGGCCATGCGACCGGCCCGTGGGCCGGTCGCATGGCCGGGCGGTGTGCGGCGAGGTGGTCAGACGGGATGTCAGACCTCCTCGGTGCCACCGCTCTCCTCGTCGGTTGCCTTCTCTTCCTTGGCTGCGGCCGGTGTCGCACCCGGCTGGGGTTCGGCCACCGCCACCCGCGCGGGGCGGATGGTGCGCTCGCCGATCCGATACCCCGGCTGCAGGATCGCCACGCAGGTCGTCTCGGTGACATCCGGCGCGTACGAGTGCATCAGGGCTTCGTGGATCGTCGGGTCGAAGGGCTCGCCCTCCTTGCCGAACTGCTGCAGGCCCAGCTTGGCGACGACCGTCTCGAGAGACTCGGCCACCGACTTGAACCCGCCCACGAGCTCGCCGTGGTCCCGGGCCCGGCCGACGTCGTCGAGCACGGGCAGGAGCTCGGACAGGAGACCCGCTACGGCGATCTCCTTGACCGTGGCCCGGTCCCGCTCGACGCGGCGGCGGTAGTTCTGGTACTCGGCCTGGAGCCGCTGGAGGTCGCCCGTGCGCTCGTTGAGCGCGGTGCGGACCTGGTCCAGCTGGGCCGTCAGGCCGACTGTCTGTACTGCGTCCCCGGCCGGGGCCGCCCCCTCCTCCGAAGAGGAGGAAGAGGCGTCCTTCGGCTCAGCTCCGTCAGGGGTGGCGCCGGAGGGGACGTCGGGCTTCTCCTCGAAACCCGGAGTCTCCTCGGTCACACCGCACCGCCCTTGGCGTCCTTCTCGTCGTCCACGATCTCGGCGTCGACGACGTCGTCGTCGGCCTTGGCCTGCTGGGCGCCCGGCTGCGGGTCACCCTGCGGGCCGCCGTCGGCCTGGGCGTTGGCGTACATCGCCTGCCCGAGCTTCTGCGAGACGGCCGCGACCTTCTCGGTGGCGGTACGGATCTCGGCGGTGTCCTCGCCCTTGAGCTTCTCCTTCAGCTCGGTGAGCGCGGTCTCCACCTCCGTCTTCACGTCGCCGGGGACCTTGTCCTCGTTGTCCTTGAGGAACTTCTCCGTCTGGTAGACGAGCTGCTCGCCCTGGTTGCGCGACTCGGCGGCCTCGCGGCGGCGGTGGTCCTCCTCCGCGTACTGCTCGGCCTCCTCACGCATCCGGTTGACCTCGTCCTTCGGCAGCGAGGAGCCGCCGGTGACGGTCATCTTCTGCTCCTTGCCGGTGCCGAGGTCCTTGGCGGCGACGTGCATGATGCCGTTCGCGTCGATGTCGAACGCGACCTCGATCTGCGGGACGCCACGCGGGGCCGGCGGCAGGCCGGTCAGCTCGAACATTCCGAGCTTCTTGTTGTACGCCGCGATCTCGCGCTCGCCCTGGTAGACCTGGATCTGCACGGACGGCTGGTTGTCCTCGGCCGTCGTGAAGATCTCGGAGCGCTTGGTCGGGATCGTGGTGTTGCGCTCGATGAGCTTGGTCATGATGCCGCCCTTGGTCTCGATACCGAGGGACAGCGGGGTGACGTCGAGGAGCAGGACGTCCTTGACCTCGCCCTTGAGGACACCGGCCTGGAGCGAGGCGCCGATGGCGACGACCTCGTCCGGGTTCACACCCTTGTTGGCCTCCTGGCCACCGGTCAGCTCCTTGACGAGCTCGGCGACGGCCGGCATACGGGTGGAGCCACCGACGAGAACGACGTGGTCGATCTCGGAGAGCTGGATGCCCGCGTCCTTGATGACGTTGTGGAACGGGGTCTTGCAGCGGTCCAGGAGGTCGGCCGTGAGCTGCTGGAACTGCGAGCGCGTGAGCTTCTCGTCCAGGTGCAGCGGGCCCTCGGCGGACGCCGTGATGTACGGCAGGTTGATCGTGGTCTCGGTCGAGGACGAGAGCTCGATCTTCGCCTTCTCCGCAGCCTCGCGCAGACGCTGGAGAGCCATCTTGTCCTTGGACAGGTCCACGCCGTGGCCGTTGGCGAACTGCTTCACGAGGTAGTCGACGACGCGCTGGTCCCAGTCGTCACCACCGAGGTGGTTGTCACCGTTGGTGGCCTTCACCTCGACGACGCCGTCGCCGATCTCCAGGAGCGATACGTCGAAGGTGCCGCCGCCGAGGTCGAAGACGAGGATCGTCTGGTCGTCCTTGTCGAGCCCGTACGCCAGCGCGGCGGCGGTCGGCTCGTTGACGATACGCAGGACGTTCAGGCCCGCGATCTCGCCGGCCTCCTTCGTCGCCTGACGCTCGGAGTCGTTGAAGTACGCGGGGACGGTGATGACCGCGTCGGTCACCTTCTCGCCCAGGTACGACTCGGCGTCACGCTTCAGCTTCTGCAGGATGAAGGCGCTCATCTGCTGCGGGTTGAAGCTCTTGCCGTCCAGGTCGATCTTCCAGTCGGTGCCCATGTGGCGCTTGACCGAGCGGATGGTCCTGTCGACGTTGGTCACTGCCTGGCGCTTGGCGACCTCGCCGACCAGCACCTCGCCGTTCTTCGCGAAGGCGACGACGGACGGCGTGGTCCTGGCGCCCTCTGCGTTGGTGATGACGGTGGGCTCGCCGCCTTCGAGAACGCTGACGACGGAGTTAGTCGTGCCCAGGTCGATGCCGACCGCACGTGCCATTTCAGTTCCTCCAACTTGACTACTTGAGTGGATCTGACTCAAGGATGCATGACACCCGCCCCACTGTCAACAGACCTGAGTCGAGTGGACTCAACTATCGTGCGGACACCCCGCGCCAACTGCGAATTCCTGCATGTGACGTGTGCACGAGAGGCACACGCGAGGCGCGCACGGGCCGATCGCGCGCAACACTCCCCGCCCCCTGGCGACACAACCCCTCCCCATCATCGCCACATGGGATCGTTCTGTCACAAAATGCAGTGAGCCACGCAAAACCGGCACTCGATCCGCCGCGAACCCCGGGCAGGTGCGAACGATGCAGACACAGCAGAGGCAGAGTGCGGTACGTACCCGGCAACGGGAGCCGCACTGGGAGCGACCGTCGGCCAAGCGCGTACTGGACCTGGCCCTCGGCTCGGCCCTCCTGGCCCTGACCTCCCCCCTGCTCGCCACGGGCGCCGCCGTCCTGGCGGCGCGGCGGCCCCCCGGCGGCGTACTGACCCACTCGCCCCGGGTCGGCCTGGACGGCCATGTCTTCGTACTGCGCTCGCTGCGCACCCGGCGGCTCCGGCTCGACCTGCTCTCCAGGCTGCCGTACGTCGTACGGGGAGACCTCTCCCTGGTCGGCCCGGAGCCCCTGACTCCGGACGAGGCGGACGCGGGGCGCACTCCGGCCCCGGGCACCTCCCCCGCCGCGAGACACTGGCGGCAGGAACTGAAACCGGGCCTCACCGGCCTGGCGCAGGTGCGCTCCCGCTCCGGAATGCCGTGGGACGAGCCGGCCCTGCTCGACCAGCACTACGCCGAGCACCACGGGGTGGGGACGGACCTGGCCATCCTGGCGAGAGCCGTGCTCGCTCCGCTCCGCGAGGCGGCCCGAGGGCTCGCCCCGCGCGGAAAGGCGCGCCTGAGCGACACAGATCACCGCCTGTCCGGCTACAGCGCGGCAGAAGAAGTGGGTAGTGTCAGCACAGACTGATTAAGTTACTGCTTAGTAATCACGGATAATCGCCAGTACTCGCTCATTGACGCTGGATTCCACCCTCGCAGGCCCGAGGAGCCCCCAAATGCAACTCGCCGCGATCATCGTGTCGCTGGTTCTGATCGTGGTCGGCGTGGCCCTGTTCCTCCGCGCCCTCCTGCAGATCTACAACTTCATGCGGCTCGGCCAGAACGTGCCCGCGGGCACCCGCACGGACGAGCCCGCACAGCGCACCGTCACCGTGGCCAGGGAGTTCCTCGGCCATACCCGGATGAACCGCTGGGGCATCGTCGGTGTCGCGCACTGGTTCGTGGCGGTGGGCTTCTTCTCACTGCTGCTGACGATCGTCAACGCGATCGGCCAGCTCTTCAAGGCCGACTGGCTCCTGCCGATCATCGGCGACTGGGCGCCGTACAACGTCTTCGTCGAATTCATCGGCACGATGACCGTGCTCGGCATCCTGACCCTGATCGTCATCCGCCAGCTGGCCCACCCGCGCAAGCCGGGCCGCAAGTCCCGCTTCGCCGGGTCCAACTTCGGCCAGGCGTACTTCGTCGAGGCCGTCATCCTCATCGTCGGCGTCTGCATCTTCATGCTGCACGCCCTCGAAGGCGCCCAGCACCACGTCGACGGCTACGAGGCCTCCTTCTTCATCTCGTACCCGGTCGTCAACTGGCTGGAGGGCATGGACGTCTCCACCCTCCAGAACCTCACCTACTTCTTCGCCGGCCTGAAGATCGCGACCTCCTTCATCTGGATGATCACGGTCGCGCTGAAGCAGGACATGGGTGTCGCCTGGCACCGCTTCCTGGCCTTCCCGAACATCTGGTTCAAGCGCAACGCCAAGGGCGAGACCTCGCTCGGCGAGCTGCTGCCGATGACCTCCGGCGGCAAGGAGATCGACTTCGAGGACCCGGGCGAGGACGACGTCTACGGCGTCTCGCAGATCGAGCACTTCTCCTGGAAGGGCCTGCTCGACTTCTCCACCTGCACCGAGTGCGGCCGCTGCCAGTCGCAGTGCCCCGCCTGGAACACCGGCAAGCCGCTCTCCCCCAAGCTCCTGATCATGTCCCTGCGCGACCACGCGCACGCCAAGGCCCCGTACCTGCTGGCCGGCGGCGGCAAGACGATGGAGGGTGAGGAGAAGGCGTCCGAGGAGCAGCTGAAGGACGTACCGGCCGCGGCTCTCGCCGAGGCCGAGCGCCCGTTGATCGGCACGGTCGAGGAGAACGGCGTCATCGACCCGGACGTGCTGTGGTCCTGCACCACCTGCGGTGCGTGCGTGGAGCAGTGCCCGGTCGACATCGAGCACATCGACCACATCGTCGACATGCGCCGCTACCAGGTGATGATCGAGTCCGCGTTCCCGTCCGAGGCGGGCACGATGCTCAAGAACCTGGAGAAGAAGGGCAACCCCTGGGGCCTGGCGAAGAAGCAGCGCGTCGAATGGACCAAGGAGGTCGACTTCGAGGTCCCGATCGTCGGCAAGGACGTCGAGGACCTCACGGAGATCGACTACCTGTACTGGGTCGGCTGCGCCGGCGCCCTGGAGGACCGGGCGAAGAAGACCACCAAGGCCTTCGCCGAACTCCTCCACATCGCGGGCGTCAAGTTCGCGATCATGGGCGGCGACGAGAAGTGCACCGGTGACTCCGCCCGCCGGCTGGGCAACGAGCCGCTGTTCCAGCAGCTCGGCCAGGAGAACGTCGCGATGCTGAACATGGCGTTCGGCGAGGACGACGACGAGCCGGAGACGAAGAAGCCGAAGTCGTCGAAGAAGATCGTCGCGACCTGCCCGCACTGCTTCAACACCATCGCCAACGAGTACCCGCAGCTCGGCGGCGAGTACGAGGTCATCCACCACACCCAGCTGCTCCAGCACCTCATCGACGAGGGCAAGCTGATCCCGGTGACCCCGGTCGAGGGTCTGATCACGTACCACGACCCGTGCTACCTGGGCCGTCACAACAAGATCTACACCCCGCCGCGCGAGATCATCGCGAAGGTCCCGGGCCTGCGGAACGAGGAGATGCACCGCCACAAGGAGCGCGGCTTCTGCTGCGGCGCCGGTGGTGCCCGGATGTGGATGGAGGAGCGGATCGGCAAGCGCATCAACAACGAGCGCGTCGACGAGGCCCTCTCCCTCAACCCGGACATCGTCTCCACCGCCTGCCCGTTCTGCCTGGTCATGCTGACCGACTCGGTCAACGGCAAGAAGAACGACGGCAAGGCGAAGGAGTCGGTCCAGGTGGTCGACGTCTCGCAGCTGCTGCTGGACTCCGTGAAGACCCCTGCCGACCCGGCCGGGGAGGCGGAGTCGGCGGACACGCCGGAGCCGGAACCGGTGAAGTAACCCGCTCAGCCGCGTGACGGAAGCGGCCGGACCTGCCTCGGGGGCGGGACCGGCCGCTTCTGCCTTCCCTTCCCCTGGGGGGGGCCGTCCCCCCGGGGTTCCCCTAGGGGATGTCACAGCTCGGCCGCAATGGCGGGCAGGTTCCCCAGGCCCTCTGACCGCACCGCCCCGGACCAGGTACGTTCGATGAGTGGCTGGATTCAGGATCGGACGCGGCCGGGACAACCGCACCCCGCAGCAAGCGCAACAGCAACCGCGGCAGCAGCCGTACGGCACACAGGCACCACCGCCGTACGGCCAGCAGCCCTGGCCCCCGCCAGGAGGCAACGCGGCCCCGCCCCCGTACAACAACGGCGGCAACGGCGGCAACGGCGGCTACGGCGGTGGCAGTTACGGCAACGGCAATGGCGGCCAGGGCGGCGGCCACGGTGAGCCGGAGTACTTCGGCGACCCGTACCACCAGCCCCAGCACCCCCACGGTTCCCCCCAGCAGGGCGACCCGTACGCCAACTCCCCCGGCCACACCCAGGCGTTCAGCATCGGCGAGGACCCGTACGGCCCCGGCGACACCTACCGCGCCGGCCAGGCCCCCGCCCAGCCCGCAGGCCCCCGGCTGCGCTGGAAGGAGTTGCTCACCGGCATCGTGCTCCGCCCGGGACCGACGTTCTGGCAGATGCGCGACTACCCCGTCTGGGGTCCGGCGCTGATCGTCACGTTCCTGTACGGCCTGCTCGCGCTCTTCGGCTTCGACCAGGCCCGGGACGACGCGATCAACGCGACGATCTCCACAGCGGTGCCCTACGTCGTCATCACGGGCCTCGGCTTCGTCATCGGCGGCCTGGTCCTGGGCGCGGTCACGCACACGCTCGCCCGCCAGCTGGGCGGCGACGGCGCGTGGCAGCCGACGGTGGGCCTGTCCATGCTGATCATGTCGATCACGGACGCGCCCCGCCTGATATTCGCGCTCTTCCTCGGCGGCGAGAATTCCCTGGTCCAGGTTCTCGGCTGGATCACCTGGCTGGCCTCGGCCGCGCTCTTCACCTCGATGGTGAGCAAATCGCACGACCTGCCGTGGCCGAAGGCACTGGGCGCATCCGCGATCCAGCTGATCGCCCTGCTGTCGATCATCAAACTGGGCACGATCTGACGCCACCGGCCCGCCCGCCCGAAGACACCGAAACCCCCGGCACACGCAATATGCCGGGGGTTTCTCGCATCCCATCCCGCTCAGGCGTCCAGAACCTGCCCGCTGCGCCGTACGACGGGCTTGTCCACGCTCCACGGGAAGTTGATCCAGCGGTCGGTCTTCTTCCACACGTATTCGCACTTCACGAGCGAATGCGACTTCTCGTAGATGACCGCGCTGCGCACCTCGGCGACATGATCGATACAGAAATCACGCACCAGCTTCAGCGTCTTCCCGGTATCGGCGACGTCGTCGGCGATCAGGACCTTCTTGTCCGAGAAGTCGATGGCGTTCGGAACGGGTGCCAGCATCACCGGCATTTCCAGCGTGGTGCCCACGCCGGTGTAGAACTCCACGTTCACCAGATGAATGTTCTTGCAATCCAGGGCGTAGGCGAGCCCGCCGGCGACGAACACTCCGCCGCGCGCGATGCTGAGCACGACATCGGGCTCGAACCCGTCGTCCGCCACCGTCTGCGCCAGCTCACGCACGGCACGGCCGAACCCCTCGTAGGTCAGGTTCTCGCGCACGTCATTCGCCTCACCGCTCATGAGACATCACACCTGGGTCCGATGGAAATTCATGAACGAACGCGACGCGGTCGGCCCACGCTGGCCCTGGTACCGCGATCCGTACCGCTCGGAGCCGTACGGGAACTCCGAGGGCGAGCTCAGCCGGAACATGCACAGCTGCCCGATCTTCATCCCCGGCCACAGCTTTATCGGCAGCGTCGCGAGATTCGACAGCTCCAGCGTCACGTGCCCGGAGAATCCGGGGTCGATGAACCCGGCGGTCGAATGCGTCACAAGCCCGAGCCGTCCCAGTGAACTCTTGCCCTCCAGCCGCGACGCGAGATCGTCGGGCAGCGAGATGACCTCGTACGTCGAAGCGAGCACGAACTCACCGGGGTGCAGGATGAACGCCTCGTCCCCGTCCGGCTCGACCATGCGCGTCAGATCGGCCTGCTCGACGGCCGGATCAATATGTGGATAGCGGTGGTTCTCGAACACCCGGAAGTAGCGGTCGAGCCGCACATCGATGCTCGAGGGCTGCACCATCGACGCGTCGAATGGATCAATGCGGACACGTCCGGCGTCGATCTCGGCCCGGATGTCCTTATCTGAGAGAAGCACGCCCCGAGGATACGCAGAACGCGCGGGCCCACCCCAATCCGGGACCACCCGCGCGCCTGCCACCCTCGCCTACCGCCGCTCGAACACCACCGGCACGGCATGCCGCAACCGCGCACAGCGCGGACAGCGAATGAGCCGCCCGGGACCGATCCGCCCGGCCCCGAGCTGCTGCATCGGGAACGAAGCGGTAGCGAAAACGTGCCCTTCGGCACAGCGGACGACGGTGCGCTCCATGGAGTCCATCAAGTCCCTTCCCCAACAAGCCTTGGACGAGAAAGCCACATTAGGGGATGAACGGGACGCCACTCCAGGCGGCGCTCCGACCCCCACGCTACGCCCCCAACTCCCGCCCACGGCACCCGCATCCACCATCCGCCCACAGCAAAAAGGCCCCACGGCTCAAACGCCGGGGACCTGCGATGGGGTACAGTATGGGACGGCAGACGCCGCTCAGGTGGCATGCTTCGCGGGTGTAGTTTAATGGTAGAACATGAGCTTCCCAAGCTCAGAGCGCGAGTTCGATTCTCGTCACCCGCTCCATGCATTCCATGCGAAAGCCCCAGGTCAGCAACCTGGGGCTTCGTCTTGCCCAGAACCTGCAGGAGCACTTGAGGCGGTACGGGGGCGGCGGCGGAGCCGTTGCGGAAGGCTATCGCCGACTTCGCCGCATCCGTGGCCTGAGGATCCCCGTCGACCGGGCTCAGCCGCGCGGACGGCCGGTCCGGGTCAGCCCTGTCGCTTGAGTTCGCGCACGGCCGCGGGCAGTGCGAGGCACAGGGCGAAGGAGGTCGCGAAGCCGCCTCCCCCTGCCAGAACGACATCAGTGGTGCCCACGCCTGAACGGAGTACCAACAGGCTCACGACGAGGCCGACCACCATGGAGCAGGCAACGTACAACGCCAGCCACAGCTGCCACGTATATCCGGAACGGGCTGTCGATTCGGGCATGGACTCGATCCTTTCGAGGGTCACGGGCGAGAAGGAGGAAGGACAGGTAGGGGAGATCAGCGGTGGCAGGCCGTCACAGCGGCTCGACCGAGCCGTGCAGCAGGTGTTCGGCGAGTTCGGCCCGCAGCCGACCAAGTGCCGAGACGTACGAGGCGTACGCATCGGCGCGTTGGCCGAGCTCACCGAGAAGATCCACGCTCCGCCGCTGCTGCCCGATCGGCGGAAAGCGCACGGGAAGGTGGCCCAGAGCCGCAGAGCTCAGCGAGGGGGCTGCCGTGGCCGCGGCGCGGTGGGACATCCACTCGCGCGCGTACCGTAGGCCCAGGTAGGCGTGGAGGTACAGGGGGTCGATCTCGGCGTTCGGGCGTACGCGCAGACGCATCACGTTCGAGCTGAGCAGCCATCCTGCCTGCGGGCCGGAGACCAGCGCGGGTTGCTGTTGGGCCCCCGTACGCACGCAGACGATGTCGTCGGGGAGCAACTCGAACTTCTTGAAGCGCTCGGCCGTCAGCCACGGCACGCGGTTCTGGGGTTCGTCCGCGATCTTCCCTCCGACGAGATCCTGCGGGAAGACAAGAGGAATACCGGCGTCCGCCGTGCGTGCCTTCGCTGGAAGGCGGGTGTATGACGGACCGGGCCGGATCTCGCACAGGTCCTTGAGAACTGCCTCGTTCCAGCCGCCGGGTCCCGGGCCCGTGCGGTAGCCGTTGCCCGTTTCCACCCATCGCTGCTCCAGCAGGCGGAGCATGTCCGTATGCTCTGCCGCCTTCTCACCGGCTTCGCGCAGCTGGGCCGCAACGGGAGCGGCGCCGTAATTTCCGCCCCCCAAGTAATCGGCGGGGCGCAGCGAACACTCCTCGTCGGCGATGACCGCGCGGGCCACGACGACAGCCGACAAGCCCCGGTCGGCAGCGTGCGCCGCGTACTCGTCACCATCCGGGCACTGCTCTCCGTCGAGCCATGGGCGGACCACGGCCGTGATCGCATCGCAGTCTGTGTCGCGCAGCGCTCGTCGGCGCCGGACCTTTGTCCCCAGCTCCTGGGCATCGACGAACAAGACGCTTTCTCTCACCGGATGCTCCACGCGCCGCAGCAACCACAGGGAAACCGGCACGGGCGTCGCGGAGAACAGATGGGACGGCAGCGTGATGACGCACTCCACAGCCCCGCTGCGGACAAGGGCGCGGCGGATCTCGCGCTCGGCGATGTTCACCGAGTTGCCTGCCTTAACCGGCATGACCACCACGGCTCGACCGCCGAGTACCAGCGCACCAAGGACGTACTGCATCCAGGCGAAATTGTCATTGCCCTGTGGCGGTGGCCCGTACGGCCAGTTTCCCGTCCGGCGCCCGGGGCCGGGTGCGTCGCTCATGTTGAACGGAGGGTTCGTCAGCACCACGTCGGCGCTGTGCTCGCGGTTCGGTGGCCATCGGTCGGACCGGGTGCTGGTCAGTTTCGGTCGTACGCCGAGGTGGAGAAGGTACAGACTCGCGACCGCTTGCAGCCGGCCGTCGAGGGTCTCGCCGTACATGGTTCCCCGCGCGCCTCCGATGTGCCGGTACGCAGCCGCCAGCATCTCTCCGCCCCTCATGTAGGGGTCCAGCACTGTGGCCTTCTGTCCTGGAGTCAGTACGAGTGCCGCGGACAGTGAGGCCAGGCCCACCGGGCTGCAGAACTCCGAGCTCTGCAGTCCTTCCCGGGCGCTGAACGACTCCCACACGAGCTGGAACGCGCCAACGCCGGTGCCTGCCGCCGTCCGTACTGCCGTGGTGAGGTCGTCCCAGCTCCGCGGTTCCAGTTGCAGCAAGCTGCTGCGCATGTCGGTGCGGTCGCCGTTCCGGCGCAGCGTGTCCTGGGCCATGTCGCCGAGGGAACGGAGCAGCGATTGCACGTCCCGAGCTCCTTGACCTGCCGACATGACGTCCTCGATCCGGCGCCACTGCTCCGGTTCCGCATGTCTTACGTACATCACGATGAGACAGAGATTCACGAAGTCCGCCATCGTCGCCGGGCCTCGGACCCGGTCCGCGAGTCGGCCCATCAGCTGATCGACGGCCTTCTTGTCCTCGGTCCCGATGCGCTGAGCGCTACCCCCCACGGTTTTCGGTTCCGCAGACGGTCGGTCACCGCTGGTCCGGCGGAATCGGTCGGCGTAGGTGGTTCCCGCCTGCTCCCCGTCGAGCAACTGTGATTGAGGAATGGTGCGGTTCATCAGCCACCGCGCGATCTCGGCCTCGTGGAAGAGCTCCGTATCGCCGGAGCGCACAGGGGTGGGAAAGTCCTTGTGTCGCCGGGCCCAGTTCGACACGGCCGGGCGTCTCACGCCCGCGCGCTCCGCGATCTGGGTTCGGGTGACAAGACCGGTTTGTTCATCATGCGCCAACTGCATGGTGCCTCCTGAGGTTTGGCCGGTTGAGCTTCCGATGTGAGGACCGTACGAGGAAGAAGACACACGAGCCAAACGCGCATTCACAGTGCTCACTCTGTCTGCTTTGGCGGAGTGGTAGGCAACCCACCCCGCCACGACCGCGGCAGAGACGAAAGAAGCACGTGAATACGGGCCAAGCAATGTTCCTGCGACCGGACCCTCCACCCAGGTTCATCGATTACATGGGTTAACAGAATTCTCGGGTCGGCCTCCTCGCACGTCAGTTGCGTGCAGGGTTACCGAGGAGGGCTGCGGCCACTTCGGCATCGAGCAGGACACCTTCGAGGCCACTGTCGATGGCCGGGTACAGGTGATCCTCCGTACCGCGCATCGCGGTAGCGAGAGGTGGAGACGGCTGCGCGGCTGGTTCCGCCTTGTTCCGTATACCCCTCGGGGCGCAGGGCGTTGAAGGCATCGGTGGTGACTCAGCACTGGAGTCAGGGGAGATTCTTGTGACGACACGCCGCAATCGCGCAAGGGGGCCAGGCGCCCGGACCTCAGCGCGGGCGACGCTCGCAGGTCTGGTCAGTGCGGTGGCCGGTATCGTCGCGTACTCCATCAGCCAGACCGGTGGCCAGACGCTCTCGATCGTCGTGGGCGGTCTGGTGGGCATCACGCTGGTGCTGGGGGCCGAGCTCTACCGCCGGTCCCCGAGCGCGAAGCGGAGCTCGTCCGCGCGCTGCGCGCGGAGGGGAAACGAGTCGCGGTCGTCGCGGGACGGCGTCAACGAAGCGGCGGCGCTCGCCGGGGCCGACCTCGGCGCCGCGATAGGCACCGGCACCGTTGTCGCCATCGCCGCCGCCGACGTCACCCCCTCGTCCGCGACGACATCGAAGCCCTCGCCCGCCGCGCCCTCGCCACCATCCGCGGCAACCTGTTGTGGGCCTTCGGCTACAACGTCGTGATCATCCCACTCGCCGTGGTGGGCCTGTTCAACCCGACGCTCGCCGCCGGCGGGGCAGCGGGCCGGTCTCCTGCTCGCAGAAGTGGTATCTGCGGCCCGAGCGGCTCATCGTCGGCTCTTCCTGGATAATCGACGTATGGCATCACAGCCCGGTCTTTCCGATCTCCGTCGTGCCAAGTTCGCCCGGCGCCTGCCCGCAGCGCTCTCCGAGCTTGCCGGTCCCGAGCACGGCCCGGTACGCCTGCCGCTCCACCTTGCGTGGTCAGGGCTGACCACGTTCGACCTCGACCGTCCTCGGCTGCGGATGAGCTACTACCGCATCGTCCTGGCCGAGGGCCAGCACGACGACCTGGTCCAATACCTCAACCGGGACCTTCTCGTCGGCCTTTGGCCCACACTGCGCACACTGGTCAGCCGTGATGTCCGTGAGGTCTGGGAGAGCGCCTTCGGCGAGCTGGCTCACAGCACCCAGGCTGCTGCGTGAATCTCACGGACCTGCACCGCCGCTTGCTTGCAGACGTGCTCGCTGTGGGCGGCACTTACCCCCTCGCGCTCACCGGCGGCTATGCGGTCCAAGCACACGGTTTGGTCGACCGGCTCAGCCAGGACCTCGATGTCGCAACCGAGAACCCAGATCGTATGGAGGACATCGCAACCGTCGTACGTACCGGACTGGAGCAGCGCGGATGGCGCGTAAGAGCCCTGGAAACAGACCCGCTGTCCGCACGTCTGATCGTCACCGATCCTGCCAGCCATGAAGAGTGCGAGGTCGACATCCTCAAGGAGGCACTCTGGCGACCACCCGCTGTCCCTCGAAGATGTCGTCGGCACCAAGGTCCGCGCCTTGGCCGACCGTGGACTCGCCAGGGATCTGATCGATGTACAGGCCGCCACGGACCGCTGGAACCCCGTCGAACTCGAGGAGCTCGGCCGGCGCCATGCCCGCGACTCCTTCGACCTCAGCGAGCTTCAAGCTCGGCTGAGCGGAGCCGACTGGATCGACGACACGGAATTCGCCGCCTACGGACTCGACGAGCGGGCAATCGCCGGGCTGCGGCAGTGGGCACAGACCTGGGCCGACGACATCGGGGAACGGCTCCACGAGCTTGAGGCTCCGCACGAGGACTGATGGCCTCACGGATGCCGACCGCTCGACAAGAGTGCGGTTCGCAAGAGAGCCTGCCAGCCCCTCGGTCGCCGTGCCCCATCCATGCCCTTCGGGGCGGACAGCAGCGGTCAAGCTCGGCGCCCTGGGACCACGCCGGCCTCGCATCTCAGGGTCAAACATGCAGGCCAGAAGCACTTCGAGCGTGCAAGCACCGGTGATTCCCAAGCTCAGAGCGCGAGTTCGATTCTCGTCACCCGCTCCAACAGAAAGCCCCAGACCAGCGGTCTGGGGCTTCTTTGCTGTCTAGGCTGGTCAGCATCGCGCACCACCTCGTCCGCACGACCTTGACCGTCTTCCGCTGTTCAGCGCCCTTCCCCCGAGCGGCCCGGACCATCTTGTCCAACGCGCTCGCCACCTCTTCTCTGCCGCTCGTGGCCCGAGTCCCGATAGGTCAGCGTGGCGAGCTCGTCGAGTCCCAGGCTCGTGGCTCGGCCCTTGAGACGCCATCGGCCCGCCCGCTGGAAGCGCCACAGGAGAATCCCGTCTACATGAGATCGGGCAGGGCAAGCACGAGGGCGATCGAGAGACAAACACTGAGGATGAACTTCCGCCACCTGAACGGACGTCGGCGGCCTCTGGCATCCACGAACTGCGCGACCCAGGCAGCCAGGAGCACGCAGAGCGACCCCAGGGAGGCATGCCCGAGATGGCCGCCCCGCAGCGCCGTGGAAAGGTAGAAGACGCCCGCCATCTGAACAGCAATCGTGAGCGCTGTAAGAGCGAGGACGATACCGGCTCTCCGATGAGCTTCCTCCTCCTCGGGCGTAACGACCCTGACTCGCACGTATCGAGGCACTGCTCTCCAACCACGCAGAGACACAGCAGCATTGACGATCACCTAACCTATCGAGATCCACGCTGATGACCTCAACATGCGCCACTACCCCCGAGCGCACGATGCGCGCGCCTTGCATGTCGACGGAGAGGCTGCCACGACTCCTACAGGTTCGCACCGCTTGTTGAGGCCGAGAGGGAAGCGACGTGGCGACGAGTGACGCCCCATCCAAATCATGGGGTCATCGTCATCGGAGAGTGGCGACCGGCACATCTCGAGGCCCAGTTCATCAGGGGCCGTGGTCCGCGTACGATGTGGCCCCGCGCGAGGAGAAGCTTCAGTTACCCGAGCCCTCCGCCTCGGGGCGGGAAAGACGACCGAATTGGCTCCGGGCCCTCTGGCATCCCCCAGGGCAGCAATCACGACACCTTACGCGCATACTCCGGTATGCTTGCCACATGTCCTCAACGACCCGCATCACCGTCACCCTGCCCAGCGACCAGGTGGCGGAGCTTCGCAAGCTCACGGACAACGTCTCCGGCTACGTGGCGGAAGCCGTGGCTCGCCAGATCCGGCACCAGCTGCTGGGCGACGATCTACGACGCCATGAAGAAGAGCACGGGCGATTCAGCGACGAGGAGCTCGCCGAGGCCCACTCGAAGATCTTCGGTGCTGTCGGCTCCTCCAAGGACGCGGATGCCGCGTGAGCGAGCGCATCGAGACCGTTGTCCTGGATTCGGAGGGGCTCTCCGCATGGATCGCGCAGGACCGCAAGTTTCTCGCGATGTTGCAGGTGTTTCACGGGATGGGGGCCGACCTCGTGATCGGGGCGAACACCATCGTGGAAGTCAGCCACTCCCGTACCAACATTCCACGCCTGAACTGGGCCCTGTCCCGCATCAAGGTGGAGCCGGTCACCGAACAAGCGGCTAAAGCAGCAGCCGAGCTCCTCAAGGGCGCCGGACTGCACGGGCACAAGTACGCCATCGACGCCACGGTGGCCGAGGTCGCGCTGCGCCAGCCGAAACCGGTCGCCCTGCTGACGTCCGACAGCGACGACATGACCAAGCTCTGCGGCAGCCAGGTCCACATCATTCCTCTCTGACCCGCCAGCCCACCCGGAGCATGCAACATTGGCAGGCTCCGTTGCAATGGCACCACCCGTGCCCCATCCGTGCCCAGCGGAGCGGACAACAGCGGTCATGTACGGCTCCCAGGGACCATGGCCAACCACCCCGCCCAGGGAAAAGACGCAGGTCAGAGCGACTTGGGCTTGCCAAGCACCGTTGATTCCCAAGCTCGGAGCGCGAGTTCGATTCTCGTCACCCGCTCCGCGACGAAGGCCCAGGTCATAGACCCGGGCCTTTCTTGTTGTCCGGAGGGGGCTTGATCAGAGGCGGCAGCTGATTTCGAGGCCGTCCTCAACGGGGAATGTGACGCTGTGGTAGCCGTTTGCGGTGTCGCGGACGTGGTCGAGGTAGGGGCCGAGGCCAGCGACCCCCGGTCGTAGGGCTGGATGCTCCACAGACGTGCCGCGGTCTCATCGTCACGGGCAGCGGCTTCGAACATGCGGGTCAGGGCGGCGGAGACACGTGGTTCTGCGAGGGTGCAGGGATGCGTGGGCACGGTGCTGGCTCCTTCGGGCGCTGCTATGGGTGGGTGGGGGGGCACGGGAGGGCGGACCTGACAGGCCGTCCTCCCGTGCCTGCGCCGGGCCGCCTCGTCAGGCCGTGTAGGCACCTGCGTCAATGTCCGCGAGCAAGGACGTCCCGGTGGGCTCCCAGGAGAGAAGCTGCCGCTGCCTGGTCGCGTTGCTGGACGCGGTCATGGCGGAGGCGAAGAAGCTGCCGACGAAGCCGAAATGGGCTCCGGCGCCTGCTCCAAGCCGAGGCGGATGAGGCGGGCAGCATCGTCGCGGTGCACCGCCGACCAGGCAGCGGAGCCGTCGCCGATATGGCCGGAGACTCCCTGGACTCGGCAGCGGCTGCCCCAGTCGTGCTTGTTGGCCATGTGGGTGACCTCGTCCGCCTGGGCGGCGCCTCGCCTCAGCGAGGCGAGATCGTCCAGGTCACCGCGGACGACGCCGGCGCCCTTGGCCGCGAGAGCCTGCTCGGCCTGGTCGGATCGGGCCAGGCCGGTGGCCCGGTGACCCGCCGAGATGAGTTCGTCGACAACGGCGGATCCGATCCGACCGGTCGCTCCGGCGACAAATGCACGCATGAGCTTGTCCTCCTTCGCGCTGGTGGTGAGCGTGCCCTGATCACGACGCCGGCGCCGAGTCAGGTGGCGTGAGGCCCCTCAGCTACCGCGGGGCGGTCCGGTGGGCGCGGCGGGCGCCGGCGACGACCAGGGCTCCGGCCAGGAGCACGACGAGGGCCGCGGCGCGCAGCGCGGTGTTGGCGCCGTGGGTGAACGCTTCGGTGACGGCGGTGTGGTCGGCCGGGGCCAGCGTGAGCGCTTCCTGCACCGTACGCGGGAGCGGCGTGTGCCGGCTCAGGTCGGCAGGCAGGTGGTGTGTGAACCCGGCTGTGAGGATGGTGCCGACGACAGCCACACCCAGAGCGCTGCCCAGTTCGCGGGTCGCGGACTGCAGACCTCCGGTGATGCCCGCCCTCTCCACGGGCAGGGCAGAAGCGATCTGAGCGGTCAGACAGGGCGCGGCCAGCATGATGCCGAGCCCGATGACGAACAGACCGGCCGCGTACACGGGGTAGGCCATGGTCGAGGCGTACGAGAGGCCGAGCAGGCCGGCGCTGGTGAGCGCGAAGGCCGCGGAGAGTGTCGCGGGGATGCCGATGCGGCGGATGAGCCCGGGAACGTAGCAGGTGCCCACCAGGAGCGGGACGGTCAGCGGGATGACCCCGAGCCCTGCCTGCAGGACGGAGAAGCCGCGCCCGTATTGCAGGAGTGAGGCGTTGACGTAGAAGAGCCCGAAGCTTCCGAAGAATGTGATGGTCATGCCGAGGCCGGCGCTGCTGAGCGCCACGCTGCGAAACAGCCGTGGGTCGAGCATGGGATGGGGGGCGCGCAGCTCGACACGCACCCAGCACAGGCTCAGCAGAATGCTGCAGGCGAAGGCGATGAGGACGACCGTGCTGCCCCAGCCCAGTTCGGGCCCTTCGATGATTCCGATCAGCAGCGCCACGAAGGCTGCCACGAACAACAGCGTGCCGGGCAGGTCGAGGGTGCGCTCGAGCCGAGCGCTGCGCGGCGCGGACCGTGCCACCCACGCCAAGCAGCAGGCCGCGATGAGGGCGACCGCCTCGAACAACGCGCGCCAGGAGCCCGCGCTCAGCACCGCACCGCCTCCGACGTTGCCGACGACGCCGCCGATACCGGTGGCCGCCGCCCAGACGGCCAGCGCGTGAGGGCGCCGCTCGGGGGCGGTGGCGTGCAGGAGGACGCCGACGCAGTTGGGCAGGACGCACGCGGCGCCGAGGCCCGTGATGGCGCGCCCGATCAGCATGATCGCCACGTTCGGCGCCATGGCCGACACAACGGCGCCGAACGCGAATATTCCGAGCCCCGCCATGAGGACGCCCTTGCGGCCGAGCTTGTCGCCGGCCGCACCGGCAGGGATGACCAGGCAGGCGAAGATCACGACATAGGCGTCGACGATCCACAGCAGGTTCGACGAGGTCGGTTGCAGTGAACTCGCGGCCAGCTGCGGCACTGCCAGGTTGATCGCCGCAACGAATCCGACGACCAGGGCAGTGCACACGCTCACGCAGGCGAGCACCGGGCCGGACCGCCGCGCCGGGCGCAGGGCGCCCTCCGGTATGGGATCCATTGCTCTCCGATTCCTTCTGGGATTGCAGTACACGAAGCGCGGTGGGACACCGCCCGGCAGGCCCTTCCCGGGACCGGGCGAGGGAAGGCCGGACACTCATTTACGAGTCACCGTGCACCGTAAAGGTAACACATACGAGACACAGTGCCTCGTATAGAGTGGCGGCATGGTGGATGGAAGTGGCCGCGGACGGCCCCGCAGCGAAAGCGCACGCGCCGCCGTGCTGCACGCCGTCGACGACCTTCTGGTCGAAGTCGGGTACGCAGCCCTGACCATGAAGGGCATCGCCGAGCGGGCGGGCGTGGGCCGTCAGACCGTGTACCGCTGGTGGTCGAACAAGGCGGAAGTCCTCTATGAGGCCAGCGCCATCGACGCCCGGCACGAACTGTCCGTGTCCGGCAGCGACGACCCCCGCAAGGACCTCAAGGCATACCTCGACGCCCTCGTCACCTTCTTGTCCCGCTCCCACGCAGGCGCGGCCTACCGCGCCCTCATGGGGGAAGCTCAGCACGACGCAGACGTCGCCGCGCTGCTCGCCTCCCGCGACATCCTCGGGGAGAGCGCCGCACAGGTCGTGGAGGCGGTGCGGAAGTCGAGCAGCACCACCCTCTCGCTCGAACAGGCGACCGCACTCCTGATCGGCCCGCCCTTCTTCCACATCCTGTCCGGGCGCAGCGCGGACGACATCGACACCGAGCAGCTCGCGGAGCAGTTCGTGCGCACCCTGAACCATCCGGGGACATGAGGCGCCCAGCACCCAACACGCCCGAAGCGGACGCAGCCGGTACGGAGCCCGGCTTCTACGTCACCCGCCAGGCGACGATCTGCGGGCCGCACCGGCTGCGGCCGTGCCATAACGTGCCAGTAGCGGCGGTAAAGAGCGGTCAGAACGGGGAAGCGTGCGACTCCTGGCGGGCCTCCGCGCCCGAGACGCAGCGGCGTGAGGCCATGACCCCTTACATCGTCGAGGAGCAGGAATGCTTCTACCACGGCCGCGAACTCGGAGTCGGGCCCGCCTGAACCCCCCGCGGTCCTTGCGCCCGTGCCCCGGAACGCCGAGGACGGACAGCACCGGCCCGCCGGCCCACGGACATGACGCCGGCCCCCATCGACCCTCTGGAGGCGACAATGGAGACATGGCCCCGTAGTAGACCGTGAACCGAGTTGCGAGGTGGCCGATGAGCACTCTCGAAGAACAGATAGACGTCGATATTCCGATCGCTGCGGCCTGGGAACGCCTCCACCGTGCGGAGACCTATCCGCGGTTCGTCGAAGGAGTACGCGAGGCTCGTTCGGAGGATGGGCACCGGACGCGCCTGGACGTCGACGTCGGCGGCCGGGTTCAGGAGTTCGAAGCCGAGATCACCGACCGTGGCAAGGAACACATGATGGAGTGGCAGACCACGAGCGGTCCCGACCTGGCGGGAACCTTCTCACTGCTGCCCATCGACCAGGAGCACACCCGAGTCCAGGCCCGGATCGAGTACGACCCGGGCACCGTCAAGGAGGCGTTCGGCGGGCCGAAGGGATTCGCCCAGGCGACCGCGATCGAACGGCTTGTACGGGACGACCTCGAGCACTTCAAGGAGTTGGTGGAACGGGAACGGTGAGGCGCTCCCACCGGGTATGACGGCAGTGCGGTCCACGGCCGTCGTGCTCCATCCGTGCCCTTCAGCACGGCAGTCAGCAGTCAGCAGTCAGCAGTCAGCAGTCAGCAGTCAGCAACGGTGCCCCGTGCACCCCCGGACGGGTCGCCCCGCCAGCGTCTGGCCTGGTCAGGCCCCATGTCGGCCTCGCAGGCGGCGGTGATCCCCGAGCTCGGAGCGCGAGTTCGATTGATCCGAGTACGTCGGGGTGTACGCCGGGTCGGGGCACACCCCGAGCCGGAATATGTGGCTGGCCACTGAAGGCGCCGGCGCCTGGAGGGAGGGAGAAGCTGCTCCCCATCCGGGGTGGCACCGCTTCGTACCGGCTCCACACAACCGACCGCCCACCGAATTCCCATACCGCGGTATGAAGGGATGCATCAGCGATGACCGAAGGCGGGCGAAAGCCGGGCAAGTTCGGGGTGGACCGGTCGGAGGGGTTCGGTGAGCGGTTGCTGGGTTTGCTGCTGGACCGGGCTCACGAGATGCCGCCGCAGTTGCTCGCCCCGCTCGTTGCGGAAGAGGTGGCCAGGGTGGGTGGCCGGGACGTCTCGATCCTCTTGCAGGACTACGAGCAGATGCTGCTGGTGCCGCTGCCGGGCCGGGGGTTGATGGTCGGGGACCCCGAACCGGTCGAGGGGTCCCCCGCCGGGGAGGCGTTCCTGAGCCGCAGAACGGTAGAGGTACCGCAGGACGGCACCGTGCGGATGTATTTGCCGCTGCTGGACGGCAGTGACCAGGTCGGGGCGATGGCTGTCACCCTGGACGGCGTCGACGACGACGACCGGCGGTTGCTGCGCAGACTCGCCAGTTTGGTCGCAGACATGATCGTCACCAAGGACGCCTACACCGACCTGTTCTTCCAGGCCCGGCGCAGAGCCCCGATGAGCGTGGCCGCGGAGATCCAGTGGTCGTTGCTGCCTCCGCTGTCGATGACTGTTCCGCAGGTTGAGGTGGCCGGAATTCTGGAGCCCGCGTACGACGTGGCCGGCGACAGTTTCGACTACGCCCTCAACGGCGACGTCCTTCATGTGGCCATGATCGACGCGATGGGCCACGGCCTGGACGCGGCGGCCATGGCGACGGTGGCCATCGGCGCCTACCGCCACACGCGACGGGCCAACACCGGCCTGTCCCAGGTGTATGCGTTCATGGACAGGGCCATCAATGAGCAGTTCGGCGACGACCACTTCGTCACCGCGCAGATGATGTGTCTGAACACTGCCACGGGCCGGCTGCAATGGGTCAATGCCGGCCACCCGGCACCGCTGCTGATCCGTGGCCGCGCCGTGGTGGACCGGCTGGAGAGCCCGACCACATTGCCGGTCGGCTTCGGCGGTGAGGAGCCGGTGGTCAGCGAGCGGATGCTGCAGCCCGGGGACCGGTTGCTGTGTTTCACCGACGGCCTGATCGAAGAGCATCAAGCTGGTGGGGAAGAGTTCGGTGAGGAGCAACTCATCGAGTTGACCAACCGAGCCGTCCGGGACCACACGGGGGTGCGGCCGGTGGTGCGCGCGCTTTCCCACACCCTGAAACAGGAACGAGGCGGCGTCACCAGCGACGACGCGACCATCTTCCTCATCGAGTGGCGCGGCGGCGACGCCGATCATCTCGCCACCCTCGATTGAGCCGACAGCCACCGCCTGTACAGGGCCGGCGGAGCCGAAGCCCCCGCGGCCCATCCGCCGTTCGCCGACCCGGATCGCGTCCATGGCCGACTCGTGAGTGCTGGTGTCGACGTAGATCGCCTCCAGCTCGCCGATCCTGCGGCCCCGGGTGTCCACCACGTCGTCGGTCCACCACTCACGGATCCGCCATTCCGATCATCCCGACTCCTCGCGCTCGGTTGCCGGTTCGGGAAGCGTGGCGACGAGGATGTCGGCAGCCTGGGTGACGTTGTCGGCGTCGACCGCACGGGCCATGGCGTCTCGTGCCGCGTCGGGTGTCGTGTCAGGCGGCACCACCAGGAGGGCGAAGTGGTCGTTTTCGCCGCGTGTGATGAGGGCGGTGTCGTCGCCGACGGGAAAGGAGTCCAGGTGCACGACCCGATCGTCGACGACCACACGAGTCGGGACATCATCCCAGGCGGCGGTGTCCAGGCCGACCCTCATGATGGGGCCGAGATGCGTGGTGAGCACCTCGATCAGGGCGGGAAGCTCGGCCGTGACGTCCCGGGAGCGGGGCCACCAGGCACCGTCGAGGATGCCTTCGCGGAAGTGCGTCGTCTGCAGCCGGAGCAGGGCCGTGCCGGGTTTCACCGCCCGATGGATCTCGTCCGGAAGGAGCTTCCCGGGGGTGGGGGTGTCAGATTCGGCCATGGTGGTCCGCCTGCCTGCGCGGGGCCGCCGACACCTCGTGGCCGGCGAGATACCGCCGTGGTCTCACGGTACTCCGCGTGCCTGTGGTCATGCCCACGAGCATCAGCCGAGCGGTGTTCCCGGTCGGAAATCACCTGGCCAGAACGGCTCGCCCGGCCGCGGCGCGGAGTACGCTGAAAGTACCGGGAGTAACTCGAACACCCGCTCCCACGCGGACGTCGTTTCCGGCGATCAAGACACTGGGCCGTCCTGCAGGGCGGCCCGGAGACGGGTCCGCATCATGACCGCGACCGTCGAACGCGGAGTGGCACGGGCGCTTGTTCCCCCGCTCCCGACGCGCATTTCCCTCACGCCGAAGACCACCCTCGCCGGCCAGTTGGACGGTGCCTGGTGGCCTTACTCGCGCGACCTGATCACCGAGCTTCCGCCCCTGGTCGAAGCGCTGGAAGGGCGTTGGGGACGCATCACGCGCGCCATGGTGAATCCCACCCGCTGGCCCGTCGTCCCGCACAAGGTTCCCGTCACCGGGCACACCGTGCACGTGGGCTGGTTCACCGAACAGGATCCCGACAAGATGATCCTGCTCTCCTGCACCGCAGGCCGCTGTGACCTCCTGGTGATCCCGCCCGAGACCGAGCCCGCCGCAGCCGCCCGGCTGATGACCGCCGCCGCCGTCCCCGGCAGCGTCCTCACCGCCGGTGTGCTGATGTCCGAAGAAGCCGCGATGGGCCGTCGTATGCGGGACGCCCGAAGCAGCCAGGAGGCTTGGGAGACCGATGGCGGGTCGCCCTGCCGCCCCTCCGGCACCCGGTCGTCGGCGCGCGGATGATCCCCCTGCCGGGGAACACCACCAGCAGACCGCCCACGCGCACCGGCGCCCACGGCGACGAAGTCTGAGGAGCATCGGGCCTTCACCTGCACGGAAGGACTCGATCATGGCGACCCTCCGCGAGCGGCAGGTCTACCGATCGCGCCCGGCACTTACGGCCTGCACGGCCCCATTTGCGCACACGAACGAGGGGGACGGGGCCTGCCGATGGCCCGCTCTCCCCTCCCGGCCCGTCCGGCTCGTCCGGCCCGTCCCGGCCCGCAGTCGTACCATTGAACTCGGATCGAGCACTCTCACGTGTGACGATCCGGAAGGGCGGCCCCGGCGGAGTGAATGCGCTGGGGCCGTTGCGCGCGAGGTCCGATCCGAGGACGCGGTCGAGAAAGGCGAACCGTCTCGAACTCGGCACCGGCCGGTACGTCGGCGCGCGTCGCCACGGTGACCAGCGTGTCCAGGACAGCGGGGACACCGAGATCATCAGCCGGCACGGCATATGCGTGTCGGAGCGCATCGGCAGGGGTCGGTCCGGACGGCTCGTACGGACGCCGCCGACCGCGTCCTGTGCGGCGGTTCCGTATGCGTAGACGTGTACGCCGGCAGCGGCGCAGAGTGTTCCGTTCAGATGGTGTCGCCCTGCCGGACCGCAGCCCAGAACTGGTTCGTGCACTTCCGGCATGGACCGCCCGGACAATCCGGAGCGGGCTCCCGCTACGGGGTCGCGCCAGGGCTCATCGGTTCCCCCGGCCCTCCAGTCTCCAGTGTGTGCCGCTGGGTCAGCCGTGAAATGTCCTTCGCGGTGACGATCCCCACCAGATGGTGCCCGTCCACGACGAGAATGCGCATGCCAGTACCCGGGCGGAGCTTGTCGAGAGCCTCACTCAGAAGATCACTCGGGGCGGCAACCGCGCACTGTGACAGCGGGATCGCCACCTCGCGCACGCGCAACGCCTCCCGGCGCGCTCCCGGTATCCGGGCAAGCTTGCGTATCTGAACGATCCCGCTGGGACGGCCTTCGAAATCGAGCAGCGGCACGGCGAAATGGCGGGAGTTCACTGCCACCTCGTCGATGAAATGCCGGATGGTCAGCCAGTCGGCGCCGGTGGTCACGGGGCTGGACATGGCATCGGCGACCTTGATGCCCCGCAGTGCTGTGTGGATCACGGCACGCTGCCGTTCGGTGCCTGCGACGACCGTGATGAAGAGACCGACGAAGACGAGCCACAGCCCGCCCGGCGCCCCGCGCAGGAAGGAGATCCAGCCGAAGGCCATCAGCAGCCCGCCCACGACCTGACCGCTTCGGGAGGCCGCCCGATCCGCACGTTCCCGGTTCAGCGACGACATGACCAGGCTCTGCGGCAGCCAGGTCCGGATCATCCCTCTCTGACCCACCAGCCCACTTCGAGCAGTTGCGCCTCGGATCGCCCTCATGGGGACCGCCCGCGGCATGCCGTCGGCCCGCCGGTCATGCACAGGTGAAGTGCTAGGATCCGGCCACTCGCCTGGGGGGTGTCTGAAACGTCATATGTGCCGCGCGTCCATGACCTGCGGCTCAACGGCGTACGCACAAGTCTCTCCAAGCCTTCGACTACCGTCACCGGAGAGGTCCTGCATGGGCAGACGTGCGCTCGTACGAGGCGCTACCGCCACCGCTGTTTCCTTCACGCTCGCCCTCGGGCTCGGCCCGCTCTCGGCCGGCAGTGCGCATGGGGAGACGGTCACCGGAGAGGTGGTCGTGCCGGCCACCACGGCCATGGCTCCCCGGACGGGCCTGCTGAGCGCGGGGCCCTCGGGGTTCCTCCGGTACGAGGACGGGCGGGGCCAGCTGTGGACGACGTACGACGGTGTCGACACGGTCGTCGACGCCTCGGGCACGGACGCGTACGGCGTCACGAGTGCCGGCGCGGGCTCGGACGTCGTCTCCCGCTACGACGACTCCGCCCGGACCGTGACGCTGCGGAACATGACGTCCGGCCAGGTCAGTACGGTCGCGCTCCCCGACGGACACTCGTACTTCAGCACCCTCGGGTCGACGGTCGTCACGACGGCGGGAGCCCCGGGTACCGACTCCGTGTGGCATCTGCTGGACGCCCGGGCCGACGGCTCCGTCGCCGACCGCACGGTGGAAGGCGTCCCCTCCGGTGTCTACCTGTGGTCCGCCGCGGGGCTGGGCGACGCGCACGGACAGGTCGTGCGGTACCGAAAGGGCGACGACGAAGTCACCGGGTGGCTCGATGTCGAGCAGGGGCGCTTCACCGCCCTGCCGTACACCGTGCAGTCGTGGCACTACCTGGTCGCGCTCAGCGCCACCCACCTGGTGTGGTTCTACGACGGCACCCTGCACGTCGCCTCCCGCCAGGACCCGGCCGCCGCCGTGCGGACCGTAGCGGTCGGCGACATCGCGCAGGTGCTGGGCCTGGTCGGCGACACCGTCATCGTGTCCCGGTACGACTCCTCCCTGGGCCGCTACGACACCAGTCGCGCGGTCTCACGGGTCGAGGCCGTCCCCCTCGACGGCTCCGCGCCGCGGACGCTGCTGGCCAGGACGTCGCGGCAGGCCATGCCGACTCCGGACGGCGGGCTCCTGGTCGCGGGCGGCGCGGACACGGACCACTGGGGTGTCTCCCTCGTCGAGGCTGCCGAAGGCGGCGGGGTCACCGTGCGCAGGCTCGCGGACGCGTACCCCCGGCGGACCGCCCACACGGTCTCTCACCTGACCCTCGCCCAGGGGCGGTTGACCACCGTGGAGCGGGACCCCGTGGGTGACTGGTCGTATCTCCACACCCGGGAGACCGGCGTGGCCGACTCCCCCACGGCGGGGGTGCGCACCACCCGAGGCCGTATCGCGCTGGAGGACTACTCGGAGGGCCGTCCGCGTCTCATCGACACCGGCGACGGCCGGACGGTCATCTCCGGCTCCGGCACGAGCGCCGCTCAGCAGCCCCGGCTCCTCGGGGCCGACCGGTCGCTGCCCGGCACCCGGATCGACAGCTCCCGCAGCTACCGGACCGCGACCGCCGCCACCGGCCGCTTCGCCGCCCTGACCAGGCCGTACGACAGCACCGGCGCGGCGGAGACCCGGATCGTCGACCTCGACACCGGGCGCACGGTGTACACGACAACGAAGACCGTGCGGGCGATGTGGGGCACCACCGCGTGGGTGGCATCCGGCAACGACACCGTGGTCCCCGTCGACCTGCTGACCGGGCAGCAGGGCGAGCCGGTGTGGTTCGGGCGCGGCTGCCTGCTGAACGACTTCCAGGCGGTCGGTCGGTGGCTGCTGTGGAACTGCGTGCTCAACTCGGAGGGCCAGGGCGTCTACGACACCGTCACCAAGCGGAACCTGACCCTCGTCTCCGGCTCCGGCTGGGAGCAGGCGCAGCTCGGCGACGGCTTCGTCGCGACGGTCGAGGCCGGCCGGCTGAAGGTGATCGATGTCCGCAGCGGGACGCCCGTGTCGCACACCGCCGGGAAGTTCGAGGGGAACGACTGGGACGTCGACCCGTACACCGGCGTGATCGCGCAGCTCCGCTCCGACAACACCATCCGTCTGACCTCCAGCGATGTCCCCGTCTCCGCCCTCGTCCAGCGCGACGCCACCGTCGCCGCCTCGGTGGACGTCAAGGGCGGCGCCGCGCAGTGGAGCCCGAAGTGGTGGCTGAACAAGCCCGCGGCCTCCTGGAAGCTCGTGATCGACAACCGAGCCGGTACGGCCGTGCGCACGCTCTCCGGCGGCCTGGCACGCGGTGTGGTGACGCCGGCCTGGAACGGCAAGGACGGCTCCGGCCGGCTGGTGCCCAACGGCGCCTACACCTGGAAGCTGACCGTCAGCCCCGCGGACGGGCAGGGCGCGGCGCTGACGAAGACGGGCACGGTCAAGGTCACCGGAGCCGCCGCGGCCCGCCGCGACTTCGTCGGATCGGACGGCTTCGGCGAGCTGATGACGCTGAACGGCTCGGGCGGGCTGACGTACCAGTACGGGACGGGGAAGGGAACGTTCACCGGGAAGCGAACGGGCTCCGGGTGGCCGACCACGGTGAAGGCGGTGCCCTTCGGCGACCTGAGCGGTGACCGGTGCAACGACGTACTCGTCCGGTTCAGCAGCGGCACGCTGCGCGCCTACCGGCCCGCGTGCGGGGCGGCGGTGACGCCTTCCACCGCGTACACCTCGCTGGGCACGGGCTGGAACCAGTACGACGTGCTGACCTCGCCCGGGGACATCAGCGGTGACGGCCGGGCCGACCTGATCGCCCGCCAGTCCTCGACCGGCGACGTCTACCTCTACAAGGCGACGAGCACGGGCAAGCTCTCCGCCAAGGTGAAGATCGCGTCCAAGTGGACGAGTTACAAGAAGGTCCTGGGCGCGGGTGACCTCAACGGCGACGGTTACGGCGACCTGCTGGTGCAGGACAGGTCGAACGAGCTGTGGCGCTACGACGGCACCGCGACCGGCAAGTTCAAGAGCCGCGTGAAGGTCTTCGACAACTGGGGCTCGTCGTACAACGTGATCGTGGGCGTCGACGACATCACCGGCGACGGCAGAGCCGACATCGTCTCCCGCGACACCTCCGGCACCGTCTGGCGCAACAACGGCAACGGCAAGGGCTCCTTCGGCGGCCGTACGAAGATCGCCACCGGTTGGCAGGGGTACAAGGGCCTGTTCTGAGCCGGCCTTTGCCACTGCCCCGCGGGCCCGGACGATGTGATTCGTCCGGGCCCGTTCCATGCCGCATGCCCAAGACACCCCGGCCACCGCTGCCCGGCGAACGAACCACGGGCGACTTCCGCCCGGCGCGGTGGTTTCGCGCTATGGGACGCTGTGCGGTCCTGATGCCCGGGGCTGTCCGGCGCCGTCCCCGTGCGACCGGACGTTCCGGTCGACGGACAGTTCGCAGCGACCGTCCACGCACGAACGCTGCAGCCGGCCCTTCGAGATGGTCTGCAGCAGCCCGATCGTCCAGCACGTGGGGCACCCGCGCAGTGCGAGCAGACCCAGTGGTGCGAGCAGGAGGCCGGCCGGCCCGACTGCCGGAATCAGCAGGACCGAAGCGGCCAAGGCTCCGAATCCCAGCGCGCCGCGCGCCAAGTGCCGGGGCAGCGAGGCGCTGGCGAAGTTCTGGCGGTCAGTCATGGCCGGCTCCCGGGAGCGGATCAGGCATTCCCTGCAGTGTCCGGCGAACCTCTGTGCGGGCGCGGTGCAGCCTCGACTTCATTGCGGCAGTGCTGAGACCGAGCGCATCGGCGACCATCCGCCCGCTGTGGCCCTGGATGTCCCGCATGATCAGCACACGTCGTTGGTCGGCGGGCAGAGCGGCGATCGCCGTCGCCACCCGGCTTGCTTCCAGGCGCTGCAACACCTCGTCCTCGAACGACGGCATGACGATGTCCGGCACCGGTCCGTGGCTGCGCAGCATCAGCCGCGCCCGTCGCAGGCACTCGTTGCGCACGATGCGGAACATCCACGACGCCAACGCACCGGAGGCCCGCAGCATTCCGATCTTGCGGTACAGGATGATCAGCGCTTCCTGTGCGGCGTCCTCGGCGTCCTGGGGAGAGGCGCACAAGGAGTGTGCGAACCGCTGCACATGCGGGTGCGAGCCCGATACCAGAGCGGCTGCGGCCTCGACGTCGCCCTCCTGGGCCGCGGCGATCAGCTGTTCGCCGGGCCATGTGAAGTCAGCCATGCGATCGCCCCCGCCGACGCCGTACGACGACAGCACACGCACAGATCAGTACAGCCGCGACGATGACGGCACCAATGATCACGACAAACCTCCGGTTCCCGTGCCGACCTTGTGTCCGCACATGGTTGAGAGGCGCGACCACCGCCAAAGGATTCACCCCTGCACGGTTGCGCAGCGCGTCCCGGGAAATGTCGCGGGGATCGATGGCGCGGACCAGAGCGTGGCCGTCCAGCCGCTCTCGATCACCTGTCGGTGCGGGCGGGCCTCACTCACCGTACGGGGAAGCCGAAGGAGTACCCCTGCTGCCTCAGCCAGGGCAGGATCTCGCGCAGAGCGGCCACGGTCTGGGAGCGGTCTCCTCCCGCGTCGTGGAAGAGGACGGTCGGCCCGTTGGAGATCTCCCTCTTGACGGTGGCGACCATGGTGTCCGCCCCGGGACGCTCGAAGTCCTTGGAGTCGACGTTCCAGCCCAGCGGTCGCATCCCCCGGGACGCGGCGAGCTGCCGGCTGTACGGGGTGAAGGCACCGCCCGGGGCCCGGTAGTACTGCGGCCGGACGCCTCCGGACGCCTTGGTGATCATGCGTTCGGCATCCAGGATCTGCTGGGACTGGTATGCCTCGGACTTGCCGTCCATGGCGGTGTCGTGCGAGACCGTGTGGTCGCACAGCCGGTGCCCGGCCGCCACGACCTCTTTGACCAGGTCCGGGTGTGCCTGGGCCTGCGTTCCCACCATGCAGAACGTGGCCTTCACACCGTTGTCCTTGAGCAGTTGCAGCACCTGCGGCGTCCAGACCGGGTCCGGTCCGTCGTCGATGGTGATGTTGACGCCCCGGGCGCCGCGGTCCGAGGCGTGCGCGATGTCCGCCGCCACCTTGGTCACGTTCCGGTCCTGATGCGGGGCGTCCGGCGTCGAGACACGCGCTTGCGGCTGCCGCGCTCCGGCGGTGTCGGCCTGCGCGGTCCACACAGAGGCGGCAGCGGCCACCGCTGTCACCCCGAGCGCCGCCCCGAGAAGCCGGCTGTGCCATCCCCTTCCCTTGTGCTTTGCCATGTCCGCCCACCCCTTTGCTGTCTCCGCCGATGCCCTGCCCCCATCAAGACATACGAACGCTCGTACGGGATCCCCCTGTTACCGATCGCAGACAAATCCGCAGGGGGCCGGCGACAAACCCCGGAGCCCCGCGACAGATGAGGGGTGCAACAGCCTCGAAAGGGTGCCGGCGAGGGCGGTGGCCGCGCAGAGTGGTCCATATGACGACTCCCGCAGAGCTGCTCCGGTCCTTCGCCCGCACCCGCGCCTCGCTCGACGGCGAGGAGGTCACGTACTGGTGGTCCGGAGACGTCTACTCCTGGGCCCCGGACGAGCCCTACCAGCGCGTTTTCGGCTTCGAAGGGCTCAACGTCGCCCGCCTGGTCCAGGACGCCGAAGCCGGCCCGGACGCCTACCAACTGCTCACTCGCGAGGCCGCCTTCTACCTGGACCCCGTCACCCGCGAGATCCTGGAGACCTGGCAGGACCTGCCGGTGGTGCACGTCTGGAACGACCCGGCGAACCAGAAGTGGCGCCCCTTCCCGATCCCGACGACCGAGCTCGGCGGACAGGTCTGCTTCAGCCTGGAGATCCCGCTCGCCTACCCCTCGCCGCTGCCGGTGGCCCAGTACCCCGTCCACTCGGCCGGCGACACGTACAAGGCTCTGGAGCTGTTCCAGTTCTTCGCCGACCGCTCCGACCTGGCCGGCCCGGCTCCCGGCGTCCCGGCCACCATGTCGTGGACCCGGATGTCCCCGTGGCTCCCGTGGATGGCCCGCGGCCAGGCCCCCGGCGGCCTCACCTTCCACTGCCGGGGCCGCAAGCTCGGCTCGTACACCGAGGTCCCCGAGCGCACCCGTGCCCACATCGCCGACCACCGACCGGAGTTCGCCCGGGCCCCGGAGCAGTGGAGCGAGCCGAACGAGACCAGCTGGACGTACTTCCGCAAGCTCAACCCGCCGAAGCAATGAGGGCGCGGCACCAGGGCTCACCGCCTCCGCACGTCGTGAGCCGTGCCGTCCGCGACGGCCCGGAGCTTGTCCGGGTTGGCCACGTTGTGGATGGTGGTGATGCGGCCGTCGGAGTCGAAGCCGAAGGTGACGGTGGCGATCACGCGGTCCGGGGCGCTGAAGAGGATGCCCGGGCCTCCGTTGATCTCGACGAGCTCGGCGCGCATGTCGGCGGGCTCGACGCCCTGGTAGGTGACCGTGCCGATGGCTGCGAACCAGGAGGCCACCGTCTGCGCGCCCACGACCGGACGCAGCGCCTGGCGGACCTTGCCGCCGCCGTCGGTCCACAGGGTGACGTCCGGGGACAGCAGCTCCATGAGGGTGTTGATGTCCCCGCCGGTCGCGGCGGCGAAGAACTGCTCGGTGACCTCGCGCTGCCGTGAGCGGTCGGCGGTGAAGCGGGGCCGCCGGGCCTGTACGTGCTCACGCGCGCGGTGCGCGGCCTGTCGTACCGCGGCCTCGGAGCGTTCCACCGCCTCCGCGATCTCGGCGTGGCTGAAGCCGAAGACCTCCTTCAGCACGAACACCGCGCGCTCCAGCGGGCTCAGTGTCTCCAGCACCACCAGCATGGCCATCGACACCGACTCGGCATCCGTGACCGTGTCGGCGGTATCGGCGGTGCCGACGGTGTCGCCGCTGGTGAGGATGGGCTCGGGCAGCCACGGGCCGATGTAGGTCTCGCGCTTGTGCCGGGTGGAACGCAGCCGTTCCAGCGCGAGGTTGGACACGATCCGTGCCAGGTACGCCTTGGGGTCGGCGACTTGGGAGCGGTCGGCGGCCGACCACTTGATCCAGGCGTCCTGTACCGCGTCCTCGGCGTCGGCCGCGGAGCCGAGGACACGGTAGGCCACGGAGAACAGCAGATTGCGGTGCTCGTGGAAGACCTGCTGGTCGGCGCTCACTCGGCCCCCTTGGCGCCGCGGGTGAAGCGGCCGCCGCGCGGCCAGAACGCGCCCGAAGCGGGCATCTTCTTCATGCGGCCGTAAGTCGGCCAGGGCGAGGCGGTCACCGTCTCCTTATACCGGGCCGCCATACGGCCGGTCAGATGAATGCGTCGCGGGCTGTCGTCGGGGCGGGTGAACTGCACGACCGCGTCGTGCCGTCCCAGGCTCACCGGCGTGTGGTAGTAACCGAAGCGGAACGGCTTGGGCTGCCTGCCCTTCAGCGCACGGACGATCGACACCGCGGCGTGCACACCGGTCGGCATACCGCCCTGGCAGGTGCCGTGCATGACGCCGTAGCCCTGGCGGATCGCGGCCGCGTCGCCCACCGCGTACACCTCCGGGTGCGACACCGACCGCAGCGCGGGGTCGGTGACGATGCGGCCGCGCTCGTCGACGGCCAGGCCGGCGGCGGCCGCCAGCGGCGAGGTCCGCGTACCGCTGGTCCACAGGACGGCACCGGCTGCGATGCTCTCGCCGCCGGCCAGCTCAACCGCGTCGGGCAGCACCTTCACCACCTCGACCCCGCTGCGCACCGTCACGCCCAGCCGGTCGAGAGCGGCCCGCAGATACGCCCCGGCCTTCGGGTTCATGGCCGCACCGGGCTCGTCCCGGCCCAACAGGACGACGTCCAGTTCCGGGTGCCGCTCCGCGATCTCCGCGGCCGACTCGACGCCGGTCAGCCCGCTGCCGGCAACCACGACCGTGCCGCTGCCGAGCCGCGCGAGCCGGTCGGCGAGCACCTCGGCGTCCTGGGCGCCGGTCAGGGTGTGCGCGCGGTCCTCGACGCCCGGCACGGCCGCCGTGTCGGCCACGCTGCCCAGTCCGTACACCAGCGTGTCGTAATGCAGCACCCGGTCGTCGTCGATCCGCACGGTCTTCGCGTCCGCGTCCACCGCTGTCACCCAGCCGCGCACGAACCGCGCGCCCGTGCCTTCCAGCAGCTCCGGGATGCTCAGCTGGGCGAGCTGCTGCCCGGTCGCCGTCATGTGCAGCCGCAGCCGCTCGGTGAACCGCTCCTGCGCGTTCACCAGGACCACCTGCACGTCTTCGCGCTGCTTGACCCGTGCTGCGAGCTGGATCGCCGCGGACATGCCCGCGTAACCCGCCCCCAGGATCAGGACGCGGTGGGTGGCTGCCCTGCCTGCTCCGTGCTGTGTACTCATCGCTTCGCCCTCTTCCGGTCGCCGTTGACGACCACCAGATGGAAGCTGCCGCCCCGTTCGTGACATGAGGTCGATGTGACGCACGCCACTGCTTGTTCGATGGCCGCCCGACCACCTGCTTGAGCGCGCAACCAACTGGAGCGAAGAGGAGTAGAGGGCGGGGGGCAGGGGCAGGGATTCATTTTGCTCCCGCTCCCCGACTCTGCGTCGATCGAGGAAGTCCAGGACACGGGGCAGCCGGGGCGGACACACCGCTTCTCGCGACCAGGGTTACGCCTCGACTGCGCCCCGGTTCGCAAAATGGCCGAGGGAGTCGGCGTCCTCCATGAACTCCAGCATCCGGGCGTTGACCAGGTCGGGGTGGTCGATCTGCGGTCCGTGGCCGGTCGCGGCGACGATCTCGGCGCGGGCTCCTGGGATCAGGCGCGGAACCCGCTCCAGTTGCCGCTGCGGGTGCACCAGCAGGCTGCGCTTGCCCATGAGCAGGTAGAACGGCGTCCGGATGGAGCCCAGTTGCCC
Organism: Streptomyces atratus; assembly: GCF_900119365.1. Lineage (GTDB taxonomy): Bacteria > Actinomycetota > Actinomycetes > Streptomycetales > Streptomycetaceae > Streptomyces > Streptomyces atratus_B. Next base: position 70,193 of record NZ_FPJO01000019.1, on the reverse strand, counting down.
GTCGGACAGCGGCAGCGGCGCGGGCCTGCGGATACGGAAGGCCCGTACGCCCGTCCGTACCATCGCACGCAATTCCGGCACGGCGAGGACCGGTTGCTCCAGCCAGGCCGCCAGGCGCGGGCGCAGCGCCTTGGGCGCGAAGGTGGCGAAGAGGCTGGCGAAGATCCAGACGAAGAAGCGCAGGCCCACCTTCTCCAGGCCGCCGGGGTCGAGGGCGGTGACCGAGGCGAGCCTGCCGGGCCGCAGGTGTGCCTGATTGATGACGAGCCAGCCGCCGTAGGAGGAGCCGACGAGGTGGACCCGGTCCAGGCCGAGCGCGTCGAGGGCCTCGTCCATCCACTGGGCGGCACGCTCGGGCTGCCACATGGGCTCCCGGTGCACGCTGCGACCGGGGTCGCCGGGGGTGTCGAGGGCGTAGACGGGGCGCTCGGCGCTGAGCGCCCGGGTGTTGGGGTACCACTGCGCGGAGCAGCCGCCCGACCCGTGGATCAGGACGACGGGGGTGCGGCCCTCGGCGGCCGGGTCGGTGGGGCCGTACCGGTAGACGTGTGTGGTGCCGAAGCCGGTCTCGACATCGGTCTCGGAGCGGGCCGGCGCGCCCAGTGCGTAGACGGCCTCGCAGGCGGCGAAGTACCGCTCGCGCAGGGCGTCGTTGACGTAGCGGCCGACGTCGCGGCGGGCTCGGGTGGTGTTCTCGGGCACGGCGGCACCTCCGGTGAGGACTCGTCCTTCGTAATACGACCGTACCACTATGCTGATACAGCGGTACCATGAAGGGGTCCGGGAGCCGGACCGCGCAGGCACGACCGACGGGTGGAGACACGAGAGCATGCCGAAACGCGTGGACCACGAGGAACGGCGCAGCCAGATCGCCGAGGCGCTCGTCCGGGTGGCCGGACGGCGCGGACTGCACGCGGTCGGCATGCGGGACGTGGCGGCCGAGGCCGGTGTGTCGCTGCGGCTGGTGCAGTACTACTTCGGGACCAAGGAGAAGCTGCTGCTCCACGGGCTCCAGCATCTGACCGACCGGTTCACCGCCCGGGTGGGCGCCCGCCTCCGGGCCGGCGACGCGGGCACCGGGCCGCGCGCGACCGCCGAGGCCCTGCTCCTGACCTCCCTCCCGACCGACGAGGAGAGCCGGACCTTCCACCTCCTCTACACCTCGTACGCGATCCTGTCCGTGACCGACGAGGCGCTGGCCGCCCAGCCCTTCATCGACAACCCCGACGCCGCCGAGGACGCCCTGACCGGTCTGCTGCGCCAGGCCCAGGAGGCCGGTCTCGCCGATCCCGGCGTGGACGCGCGCACGGAGGCCATCGGCCTGCTCGCCATGGCGGCGGGCCTGGGCACCAGCATCCTGGTGGGCCAGCGCCGCCCGGAGTCGGCCGCCGAGGTACTGCGCCACCACCTGGACCGCGTCTTCACGCCCGTGACACCGTGAGCGCCGTGGGCCGACGAGCCTTCCGCGACGTCGGCCGGGGCGGCGCCCCAGCCCTCCCCCGCCTCCGGATGCCCGAGGATCGCGGAGCCCGTCACTGGCTCTTGTCCGCGCACTGGCCGACCGCGGACTTGCCAGGGACCTGATCGACGTACAGGCCGCCGCAGGCCGCCGGACCCGTATCGAGCCCGAAGAGCTCGGGCGGCGTCACGCCCGCGACAGGCCGTCTCGCATGCTGGTCGGCTCCGGAGGCACGTACGGACCGGTCACCGACGAACAGTCTTCGCTCCTCGTCCGCGCTGTCAGTGACGCGTGACGCGTCGTATCGCGGGTGGGCCCGCCCGCGATACGACACGCCCCGTCTCCCGCGCGCCGGTACGTCGGGAAGGCCACGGAGCGCGAGGGCGGTGAGCCGGTCCCGTAAGGCCTCGCCGCGGACCGCCGCTCCGGCGGCCCCGTCGTGAACATTCCGCGTCAAGAATGCAACTGGCGTGTCGGTCTTGACAATTGCCCGCCTGGCCGATGTTAAGATCATCTTACTTCCAGTGGGCTGATGGCATATGGGGGCATTCCGGGAGGGATGAATTCCTCGGCCCCACACCCGGAGGGGCCCTCCCTGGGTGGCGCACACCGCGGCTCGACCAGCCCGGCACTGCGGTACGTGAGGGAGCGTCAAGCCGTATCCATAGCCATGGCACTTGAAGTGAGTCTCATGACATTTGCACAGGGCCCTCTTCTGTGGGCACTGGTTGTCGTCGCGCTGGTCGCCGTGGGTGCCGTTCTGCGGGCTCGCAAGACCAACATCGGACTGCGCAGACAGAACTCCGAACTCCACCAGCAAAGAGAGACGTTGCAGCGCCAGCGTGACGAACTCCACGTCGCGTACACCGGCCTGACGCATCAGCACTCCGCCGAACTGGCCGAGGTCCGCAAGGACGCCGAGGAGGAGACCAAGGCGGTCCTCAAGGCCGCCGTGCGTACCCTCCAGGGGCTCGCCGACGAGCAGCAGGTGGTCATCGAGAACGCCCAGCAGAAGTACGGCGACGACCCCGGCATCCTCGCCGACCTGATGGCCGTCGACCACGCCAACAGCCAGTTCGGACGCCGGGCCCAGGGCATCGCGGTGCTGTGCGGCGGCTGGCTCGGGCGCCGGGAGACCGTTGCCTCCGTCTTCGACGTGGCCCGCAGCGCCCAGGGCCGTATCCGGCAGTTCGACCGGGTGCGGATCAACGGGCAGGTGAACTTCTCGGTCGTCAGCAAGGCCGTGGAGCCCGTGGCGGTCGTCCTCGCCGAGCTGCTGGCCAACGCCACCAACTACTCCGCTCCCGGCGCCCCGGTGGAGATCAACATCCAGGCCGTCCCGACGGGCGTCTGCCTCATCGTCGACGACGCCGGTCTCGGCATGGGCCAGGAGGAGAAGGACCGCGCCGCGGCCCTCCTCGCGCCGCGGGCCGCGATCAGCCTCTCCAGTCTGGGCATTCCCCCGCAGTTCGGGTTCGCCGTCTCCGGGATGCTGGCCGCCCGCTACGGGTTCAAGGTCTCGGTGGATTCCGTATCCCCCTATGGAGGCGTACGCGCGGTGGTTCTCCTGCCCGACGAACTGCTCACCGGCGATGTGCCCTCGCCGCCCCCGGTCGCCGCCCACCACGACGCGGAAGTGGCGGCACTCCCCCGGCGTCAGGCGCCCGCACCGTCCCCGACACCGCTGTTCCCTCCGGTCGCGCAGCCGATCGCCGCTCCGCAGCCCACCGGGCCCGCCGCCACAACCGCCGGCGGCCTGCCCAAGCGTCGTCGCAAGAGCCCGGTGTCGGTGGTGCCGTCGACCGAGCCGGGTCAGGTGCGCAGCAACGAGGAGACCGCTTCCCGTCTGGGCGCGTTCCAGCGCGGTACCCGGTCCGGGCGTGACATGACGACGATGGAAGGACCCGAGTTCCAGTGAACCCCGATCTGTCCTGGGTGCTCAACGATGTGCTCCAGGTACCCGGCGCACGGCACGCGATCCTCGTCTCCGCCGACGGTCTGCTGCTGGCCAGCTCCAGTGAGATCGGCCGGGACGACGCGGAGACCGTGGCGGCCGCGATGAGTTCCATGCAGTCGCTGAGCCGGGCCGTCGCGCCCTTCATCGGGGCCCAGGCCCCGGGACGCTGGCGTCAGACGCTGCTGGAGTACGACCACGGCTGGATCTTCCTGATCGCTGCGGGCACCGGCGCCTACCTGGCGGCGGCCGCGGCGGCCGACGTGGACATGGAGGCCATGTCCTTCCGCATGCAGCAACAGGTCACCGCGCTGGGGAAGGCGATGACCACACCTCCCCGCCAGGACGCGGGAATCGACGTATGACGACGCCGGGCGAGGAGCAGGCGGTCAACAGCGGGTTCGTCCGGTCCTACGTGATCACCGGAGGGCGCGGCCTGCCGGATGCGGAGGGCCTCTCCCTCGTCACCCTGGTCACCATCGCACCCGACCGGCAGCCGCCCCCGAACCCGAGCCCGGAGGTCCGGGCCATCTGGGAGCTGTGCTCTGGCGGCTATCTGTCGGTGGCCGAGGTGGCGGGCCACCTCGGCCAGCCGGTCGGTGTGGCGCGCCTGCTGCTGAACGATTTAGCTGAACAAGGTCATCTGATGCGCCGCAAGGCGCCACCGCCGGCTCAGCTCGTTGACAGGAAGATCCTCGAAGAGGTGTTGCATGGACTCCACGTCCGGTTCGGCTGACAGCATCTATGTGCCGGACGCGGTGCGGCGTGCGGCGAAGATTCTCGTCGTCGGGCACTTCGCCGTGGGCAAGACGACGCTCATCGGCACCCTCTCCGAGATCACGCCGCTGCGCACCGAGGAGCGGATGACCCAGGCCGGGGCGCACATCGACGATCTGCGCGGCGCACCCGACAAGGTGACCACGACGGTCGCGCTGGACTTCGGCCGTCTGACGCTCAGCGACGAACTGGTGCTGTACCTGTTCGGTACGCCGGGCCAGCAACGCTTCGTCGAGCTGTGGGAGGACATGGCCCGCGGCTCGCTCGGCGCGCTGCTCCTCGTCGACCCGGCCCGTCTCGCCGACACCTTCCCGGTGATCGACCTGGTCGAGACGTACGGGCTGGAGTACGCGGTCGCGGTCAACAGCTTCGATCCGTACTCCCGGCATGCCGAGGAGGAGTTGCGCGAGGCTCTCGATCTGCTGCCGGACACCCCGGTCGTGTACTGCGACGCCCGGGACGAGAAGTCGTCCGCGCAGGCCCTGATCACTCTGGTCCAGCACCTTCTGGCACACGTGGCCTGAGAAGCTGTCGCCCGGCCGCCGTTCGGACGGCCCGGGTCGGGCGATGGCTCCCGGGCCCGTTCTCCGTCCACCGTCCGGGCCTTTCGGGGCCCGCGATCACATCGAGGAATCACACATGGACTCGTCGCCGGGATCCACCCCGTACAGCGCCCCCACCGGGTGCCCGATGCGCGGTGAGCGCCAGACGTCGCTCTACGGGCCGGAGTTCGCGTCCGATCCGCAGCGCGTGTACGACGCGTTCCGGGCGCACGGACTCGCCGCTCCGATCGAGCTGGCCCCCGGTGTGGAGGCCACCCTGGTCGTGCAGCACGAGGCCGCGCTCCGGGTGCTGCAGAATCCGTCCTTCTTCGCCCGTGACGCGAGGCGCTGGGCCGCGCTGCGGGAGGGCCGCGTACCGCTGGACAGCCCGGTGCTGCCGATGATGGCGTACCGGCCCAACTGCCTGTTCACGGACGGCACCGAGCATCTGCGGCTGCGCAAGGCGGTCACCGAGAGCCTCGGCCGGCTCAACACCACCCGGCTCAGCCGCGATGTGGAGCGGATAGCCGACTACCTCATCGACCAGTTCATCGAGCGCGGCAGCGCGGACCTGCTCGGCGACTACGCCAAGCTGCTGCCGCTCCTGCTGTTCAACCAGCTCTTCGGCTGCCCCGGCGACATCGGCGACCGGCTGACCCGCAGCATGTCCGCGATCTTCGACGGCGAGGACGTGCTCCGGGCCAACGCCGAGCTGACCGAGTGTCTGATGGAGCTCGTCGCGCTCAAGCGGCGCCAGCCCGGCGAGGACATCACCTCCTGGCTGATCCAGCACCCGGCGGGGCTGCGGGACGAGGAGCTCAAGGACCAGCTCGTCATGCTGATGGGCGCGGGCGTCGAGCCGGAGCGCAATCTGATCGCCAACGCGCTGCTGCTCATGCTGTCCAGCGACACCGGGGTCGCGCAGCGGCGGGGCACCGGGATGCTGGTCGAGGACGCCCTCGACGACGTGCTGTGGAACAACCCGCCGATCGCCAACTACGCGACGCACTACCCGGTGCAGGACATCGACCTGGGCGGTGTGACGCTGAAGGCGGACACCCCGGTACTGATCAGTTTCGCCGCCGCCAACAGCGACCCCGCGCTCACCGACGCCCGGCAGACCCTGAGCAAGGGCGCCCATCTGGCCTGGGGCGCGGGCCCGCACGTCTGCCCGGCGAAGTCGCCCGCGCAGCTCATCGCCCTCACCGCGATCGAGAAGATCCTCAACACGGTGCCCGACCTCGCCCTCGCGGTGCCGCCCTCCGCGGTCGAATGGCGTCCGGGCCCCTTCCACCGGGCCCTGGTGTCACTGCCCGTGATCTTCAGCGCCGCCCCGGCGCGCCGGACCACGGCGTCGGCGGCACAGTCGCCCGTTCCGTCCCGGAATATCACCCCGGACGAGATGCCGGCCGCGCACTACGACCACGCGGAGCCGCAGAAGAAGACGAAGGGCTGGTGGAGTTCCTTCCTGGACGTGTTCCGGGTGTGAGGAACGTCTACCTGGACGTGGCGTACGACTTGTACGCATAAGGCGGACTTGCGTACGCGTAACAGCTGTGACAGGAGAGGAAGTTGAGGCGCACGCGACAGACGACAAGGGGCTGAAGCAGGGTTTCTCTGTGATACGGGCAACAACAATCCACGCATGGCAGGCATATGCGGAGGGGTAGGTTCTGCCGGTAACCATGAGCCCAGGTCAAGGAACTCTGCGTGAGCGCTATATGTGGCACAGACAGGCCCCCCGTCGACCGCCGTGCCCTCATCTCCCTCCTGAAACGCCTCAAATCGCCCGAAGGGCAGGCTGATCCCTACCCTTTGCTGGCCGATCTGAGATCCATGGGCGATGTCGTCCGCGCTCCCTGGGACGCGTACTTCGTCACGGGCTTCGACGCGTGCAGCGAGGTGCTCCGCGGACGCAACTGGCTGGCGCCCGACTTCGCCTGGCAGGAACGCCAGGCGGACACCGAGCGCTGGGAGGCCGTCGCCACGCAGGAGATGACCAAGACCCTCTCCCGTCTCAACGCACCCGAGCACACCTGCCAGCGCCGCAGCCTCGGCAACCTCTTCGACCGCTCGACCATCGCGCGGCTGACCCCGCTGGTCGAGGAGCACGTCACCCGGCTCCTCGACGAGCTGGCCGGCAAACTGCGCTGGGGCGAGGCCGACCTCGTCAGTACGGTCAGCGAGCAGCTGCCGATCAGCACCATCGGCTCCTGGCTGGGGATACCGCCCGAGGACTACGCGCACATCCTGGAGATCACCCACAACCAGGTGCACGCCCAGGAGCTGCTGCCCACCAAGAAGCAGCTCGCCGTCTCCGCCGAGGCCACCGCCCATCTGCGCAGCTACTTCACCGAGCTGGTGAAACAGCGCCGTGCCAACCCCGGCAACGATGTCCTGACCGGCTGGATCCACACCTGGGACGCCCAGGAACCCGACCGCGAGGCGGCGGACGAGATTCTCTACCGGCTCACCATGTTCGTCACCATCGCCTCGCTGGAAACCACCGCCACCCTGCTGTCGGCCATGGTGGAACTGCTGCTGAAGGAACCCGGCCGGTGGGCCTGGCTCGGCGAGAACCCCGGATACATCGACGCCGCCGTCGACGAGGTCCTGCGCTACGACCCGCCGATCCACATCAACACCAGGATCGCGGCGGACGACACCGTGCTGGCGGGCGTGCCGATCGCCAAGGACAGCATGGTCCACGTCATGTACGGGGCCGCCAACCACGACCCGCGGCGCAACGAGGACCCGGACAGCTTCGACGTACGGCGCTCCGGAACGCATCTGACCTTCGGGGGCGGGGTGCACTACTGCCTGGGCGCGGCCCTCGCCCGCCTGGAGGCGCGCACGCTCCTGACGCAGCTGCTGAAACGGTTCCCCACCCTGCGCGCCGTCGCGCCGGCCGACTACGCCTCCCGGCTGGTCTTCAGGCGGGTCACCTCGCTGAGCGTGGCGACATGAAGCTCTCGCTGTCGCAGTACCTGACCCCGCACCGGCGGCCGGGCACGGTGCGCACCGAGCGCGAGGGCGCCGTCCTCCGCGTGGAGCTGGACTCCCCCGGCACCGGCAACGCGGTCACCGAGGCGATGCTGGACGATCTGCTGGCGGTCCTGGCCGTACCGGACCCCGACGTCCGTGTGCTGGTGCTCAGCGGGGCCGGTGACGACTTCTGCCTGGGCGGCGACCGGAACGAGTTCGCCGACTGGCTCGACGAGGACCCCACCGGGCGGGGCATCCGGATCGCCGGTGACAAGGCCCGCCGGGTGTGCGAGGCGATCTCCGCCAACCAGGCCGTCACCATCGCCCGGATCCAGGGCAAGGCGATCGGCGCCGGTCTCGCGCTGGCCCTCGCCTGCGATCTGCGCGTGGGCGCCGACACCGCCGGTTTCCGGCTGCCGGAGCTGGCGCTCGGGCTGCCCACCGCCTGGGGCGGCGTACTGCCCCGGCTCATCCACGAGGTCGGCGCCGCCCGCGCCCGTGAACTCATCCTCACCGGACGCGCCTTCGACGCCACCGAGGCGTACGAGCTGTCGGTCCTCCAGCGCATCGTGCCCGAGAGCGACCTGGACGCGGCGGTCACCGCCTGGGCCAAGCCCATCGTGCGCCGCCCCGAGGCCGCCCTGCGCGTCACGAAGGCACTGCTCAACTCCTACGCCGCCCCGACCCGGCTGGCCGACCCGTCGGTACTGGACGCGGAGCTCATGGCCACCGTCGCGGCGGCGACCCGGCGACGGTAGGGGCGAGCACCCATCCGCGTGTCCGGGCCCGGACACATGCGCGCAGGCACGGGCACCAGTGGCATCGGCCACAAGGGTTTCCGGTGCTCGGGTCGCCGGAAAGCAGACGACTCCTCGGCGACATGGCGAATATTGTCCGTCTTGGCGCGGATATGTCCGTGCGTGCTTTGATGGCATTCGGCCCACCCGGCGCGCTCGCCCGCTCCCCGACGGATCAATGGCTCCTGACGGGGCAGCAGCGCCGGGCGCGGCAGCCGCGCGGAGCCGGCCACGCAGGGCTGCTCCGCGAAGATCGAACGAGGTCACACACATGAGGAAGCACCGCAGGAAGACGTCCTACCGGAAGACAATCGTCGCTGTCGTCGCAGCGGGGGCCGTGGGCATCCCCACCGCCGCCATGGCCTGCTCCGCCCCTCAGGAGCGGCCCGCCGCCCAGGCGTCGCAGGAGCGGACCCACGCCGCGCACCGGGGCGCGCCGAAGGCCGCCGCCCCGGCGGCTGCCACTCCGGCCGCCGGTGCCGCCGCCCGCGTGCTGAAGCTCGTCAACAGCGAGCGTCGCAAGGCGGGCTGCTCGCCGCTGATCCTGGACGCCGAGCTGACGAAGGCCGCCCAGGCCCACAGCGCGGACATGGCCTCCCACAAGAACATGTCCCACTCGGGCTCCGACAGTTCGGCCCCGGGCTACCGGATCGCGCGCGCCGGCTACGACTGGAGCTCGTACGGCGAGAACGTGGCCCACGGCTACTCCACCCCCGAGAGCGCCATGGCGGACTGGATGGACAGCCCCGGCCACAAGCGCAACATCCTCGACTGCTCGTTCAAGGAGATCGGTGTGGGCCTCGCCCAGCCCGGCGGCTACTGGACGCAGGACTTCGGGACGGCCTCGGGCTGAGAACGACCGGCAATAGGGGGGGCGAACGAGGCGGGGGAGGTGTTCAGCACCGGGCCGCCCGGGTTCTTGGAGGCGCGGACGGGGACCACGCCGAGCGGGGCGACGAGGTTGGCGGCGACCTCGATGCAGGCGCCGCCGTTGTCGCTGTACGAAGACTTGAACCAGCGGGGGGATCCGGTCGTCACGGGGAGCCCTTTCGTAACTGGCTGATCACGGCCACGGACGCCGCCCGTTCCCGTTCTCCGATCAGCGCACGCTGCCGCATACCCTCGGCGTGCCGGACGTGACCACCCGGCTGTGCCGCGTTCGGCGAAGGCTTCTCACGGCCGGGACAAGCGCGTCGAACCGGCGGCGCCCGGCCGGCCCCCTGCGCCGTGGTCGTGCGCGGGTGAGTCTTCTCCTCGCAGGCCCGGCAGCGGGCGGGGTCAGGCCTCAGTCGGCAGAGCCGTCGGTGTGCCGTTGATTCTGGCGATGCGTTCGCGCCAGGGGATGGGTTCGGGTTCGGTGTGGGCGGCGGCGCGGCAGCAGGAAGGGCATTCGGATTCGCCGAACAGCGGGCGGAAGACATGTGGCTCGCCGGGGCCCACGCATTCGACGAGTTCGGCGAGGGGTGGGCGTTCGTAGGGCTGGTGCCGGACCGGAGGTTCGGGGAGTTTCTGGATCAGGCGGTGGCGCAGGAAGCCGACGGCCGAGCGGACTCCTTCTCGCGGGCGTTCGGCGAGCAGGGCGTGGCGGAGGTCGGATTCGCTCAGGCCGCGTTCGAGCCACTTGACGGCCTCTGCGGCGAGTGCGCGGGCCTCGCGTACGCCCAGGAACAGTTCGCGTCGGGTGTGGCGCAGGGAGAGCAGGACCCGTTCCGCCCGCGCTAATTGGGCGGGGTCCGCCGTGGTGGTCTGCGGGGTCGGTCCGGGCGTGGCACCTGTCGCTGGCTCAGGTTCGGTGGGTGGGTGGGCAGTTGTCTTATCGCTGTGGTCTTCTACCGGTTCATAGCCACCGGCCACCCGAGGGGTCGGCTCGCCGACCGTCGGAAACCGCGCACTCGGCGGCGGCACCGTGGCCGCGACTGTGGCCGTGGGGGCGGCCGTGGGGGCGGCCGTGGGGGCGGTCTCTCGCAGGAGGAGTCCCGCCTGCTCACTCGTCAGGGGGCTGTTCGCGACGAGTTGCTCGGTCAGCCAGCGGCCTCCCTCGCCCTGGCTCCGCCGCTCGTGCACGTAGCCGTGCTCGACGAGCTGTCCCTTCGCCTTCTGGTACGCGCGGCCCTTGATGCCCATTTTGCGGGCGAGTTCGCTCAACGGCTTGCACTTGGCATCGCCCGGGAGGCCCTGGACGTAGAGGAGAAGGATCTTCGCGTCACTGTTCAGACGCGGATGGCGTACGACATCGTTCGATGCCTTCGTATAGCGCGCGGACGGCGCGATAGCATGACGCAGCATTTCCGGTGGCCTCGCAGCTCCACTGGTGGTGTAGGCCCTCGGATTGGTGTTGTCGCACCGCCGGGGGCCGCTCTGTGCGCACGAATACACACAGAGCGTGATGACGTGGTCACCGTAGCGCACGTCTCCCATCTCGCGCCACGCGAACCGAACTTCCCGCGATCACACCGTCCCCCTCGCCCCGGCACGGCATTCCTCGCCTCCGGGCGGCCGGGGCGCCGCCCGGAGGGCGGTGTCGCCGCGCCGGAGGCCCTGGACGTCCTGACCGCCCGGGAGCGCGAGGTCCTGGCGCAGGCCGCCGAGGGCCTGTCGAACGACGAGATCGCCGCCCGGATGCACGTCAGCCCGCTGACCGTACGCACCCATGCCGGCCGCGCGATGACGAAGCTGAGCGCCCGCCACCGGGCCCAGCTGGTCGCCATGGCCTACGAGTCGGCCCTGGTGCGGGTGGACCCGCCGCAGGGCCGGGGCACGGCCGGGTAGCCCTCGGCGCCCTCGGGGCAGGCCGCTCCCGGCGCGCGGGGAGGCGGTCGGCTGGCTAGCGTGAAAAGCCGGACCACCCACCCGAGCGCGAAGGAGTCAGGGCCATGGCTGTACAACCGGAGGGCACTCCGTGCTGGGCCGACGCGATGTTCGCCGACCTGGAGGGAGCGAAGAGCTTCTACGGTGATGTGCTGGGCTGGACGTTCGGCGAGTCCTCGTCGGAGTTCGGCAACTACACGCAGGCGTACGCCGACGGCAAGGCGGTCGCCGCGGTGGTGCCCCCGATGCCCGGCCAGGAGGGCCACTCGGCCTGGTGTCTGTACCTGGCCTCGCCGGACGCGGAGGCCACCGCCGCGAAGATCCGGGACAACGGCGGCGAGACGCTGATGGACCCCATGCAGGTCGGCGAATTCGGCACGATGCTGCTGGCCCGCGACCCCAGCGGTGTCGTCTTCGGCGTGTGGCAGGCGGGCAGCCACGAGGGCTTCGAGGCACAGGGGGTGCCCGGTGCGTTCTGCTGGGCCGAGGTCTTCACCCGGGAGCCCGAGAAGTCCGACGCCTTCTTCCCCGCCGTCTTCCCCTACACGATGGTGAAGATGGAGGACGAGCACGTCGACTTCAGGATGTTCAACCTCGGCGACAAGACGGTCATGGGGCGGATGAAGATGGGCGAGGAGTTCCCGCCCGAGGTCCCGCCGTACCTGAACGTGTACTTCACCGTCGCCGACTGCGACGCGGCGGTCGCGAAGGCCACCGAGCGCGGCGGCGTCCTGCGGTTCGGCCCGATGACCATGCCGTTCGGCCGGTTCGCCGCACTGACGGACCCGCAGGGCGCGGCGTTCTCCGTCATCGATGTCAACACCACCGAGGGCGAGATCCCCACGACGACACCGGTCTCCTGACCGCAGGGCCGCACCCGGCGGCCGACCGCGGCGGCCCGAGTTGCGGGGTCGCCGCACATGGGGTTGTTTCGAAGTAGGGATGCCGGTGGGGCACGTACGCATGCGGTCCCCGGCTCCCCTGGCTGGGGGTGAACCACCGTGCTGTTCGCCGACCGCGTGGATGCGGGACAGCAGCTGGCCGAGGCGCTCCGCCACCTCGAACGGGAGAAGCCCGTCGTGCTGGGGCTGCCCCGCGGCGGAGTCCCGGTGGCCTTCCAGGTGGCGCAGACCCTCGGTGCCGAACTCGATGTGATCGTCGTCCGCAAGCTCGGCGTACCGCACCACGAGGAGGTGGCGTTCGGCGCCATCGGCGAGGGCGGGGTGCGGGTCGTCAACGACGACGTCGCAGGCCGGATACTGGCCGGTAAGCAGGATCTCGCGGCGGTCGAACGGGTCGAGGAGGCGGAGCTCGTACGCCGGGCGCAGATGTACCGCGTCGGCCGGGCACGGACCCCGCTCGACGGCCGGACGGTGATCGTCGTGGACGACGGCTTCGCGACCGGCGCCACGGCCGAGGCGGCCTGCCTGGTGGTACGGGCGCAGCAGCCGGCGCGGCTGGTGGTGGCCGTGCCGGTGGCGCCGCCGGAGGCGGTCGTGCGGCTGCGCCGGAGCGCGGACGAGGTGGTGTGCCTGTCGGTGCCGCGCCTGTTCTACGCGGTCGGCGAGTGGTACCGGGACTTCTCCCAGACGTCCGACGAGGAGGTCGTCTCCCTGCTGGCGCAGGCCAGGAACAGCGGACATGTGACACCGGGCTGCGACTGAGCGGAGCGCTTGCCCGGTCGCAGCCCGGTCACGGTCAGTCCGCGCAGTACGCGTCCCGCGCCGGCCGGGTCCCGGTGTTCAGGAACGTGGTGACCGCGCGGTCGCCGCAGGCGTTCCCGTGGCCCAGGTACATGCCGTGCCCGCCGTGGTCGACGGCCACCAGGCGGGCCCGGTCGCCGAAGGCCGCGCGCATCTTCAGGGCGCCCGAGTACGGGGTCGACGGGTCGCGCAGGCCCTGGATCATCAGAACGTTGGACGGCCCCTCGTCCGTGATCCTGGTCGGCCGGTCGGCGGGCTCGTCCTTCCAGAAGGTGCACGGGGTGATGTTCGCCGTCATCCCGGCGGTCAGCGGGTACTTCACGCGGTCGGCGGCGACGGCCCGCGCGTACGAGGAGACCGTGCCCTGCCAGCGCACGTCGTTGCAGATCACGCCGACCGTGACGGCCGCGTCCGCGTCCGGCATCGGCCCGCTCAGCGCGGCGGGCAGGACCGGCTTCACCGAGGGGTCCCCGGCCGCCCGGACGAGCCCCGCCAGCCCGGCGAAGGCGTCGTCGTCGTACAGGGCCAGCTGGACCGCCTGGCGCAGCCGGTTGCCGGTCAGCGGGATGCCCGGCGTGGTGGACTGCCTCGGTTCACGGTCCAGCCGCGCCGCCAGGTCCAGCACCAGCGGCTGCACGTCCTCGGCCCGCTGCGCGAGTCGCAGCCCCTCCGCTTCCCTGGCCGGGTCCGAGGCCCAGTGCGCGAAGTCGGGGAACCGGTCGGCCGCCCCCACCGCCATGTTCGCCAGCCAGCCCTTGGCCACCCGCGACGGGTCCGGGTCGCCGCTGCTGTCCAGCACCCAACGGTCGGTGTGCTGCGGGTACTTCTGCGCGTACACGGCGCCCACGTAGGTGCCGTACGAGCTTCCCCAGGCCGACAGCTTCTCCTCGCCGAGCGCCTGCCGGAACCGGTCGATGTCCCGTACCTCGTTGGCCGTGGTGAGGCTCCGCAGCATCGCTCCGCCGTTGCGGGCGCAGGCCTCGGCGACGCGCCGGGAGCGTGTCACGTTCTCGGTGATCGAGCCGTCGGCGCCGGGCCAGGACCGCAGGTTCACCATCTCCCGGTCCTCCGGGGCGAGCCCGCAGCTCGCCTTCGGGCTGCCGCCGACCCCGCGCGGGTCGAGGCTCACGATGTCGTACCGCCCCTCCGTCTCCCGCTGCAACCGCTCCCCCTTCTGCGTCACCCGCTGCACCCCGGAGGAGCCCGGCCCGCCCGGGATCACCATCAGCGTCCCGCGCCGGGCGGCCGGGCGGTCGCTGCGGACCCGGGTCACCGCGAGGGAGAGCTGCGGGCCGTCGGGATCGCGGTAGTCCAGCGGTACGGGAAGTTCGGCGCACTCCTGCCCGGCGGGGCCGCCGTCCTGGGCACAGGACCGCCAGGAGAGCGCGGGTGCGGGATTGGCCGACGCGACGGCTTGCGGGGTCGCGGCCCCGGTGAGAGCGGTGGCGACGGCGGTGACGGACAGGGCGACGAACGCGGCAGATTTTCCGTAAGTCCTCATGGCACAAGCCTTGTTGAGCGTGCGCCCGCAACCCATCCGGGAGGCATGCCGGAAGACGGTGGGGTTAGCCCCCGGCTGCGCGATGCGGGCAACGAGAAGTCCCCACCATGCGGTGCACGGTGGGGACTTCTGGTTCGCATGCACAGGACGGAGCGGTCAGACGGCGCCGAACTCCCCGGCCTTGACGCCCGCCACGAAGGAGGCGAACGAGGGGGCTCATGGGTCTATTGGGGCAGCCGAACTTACGGCACTCTTAGGTCCGTTCAACCGGATTGCTGTCTTCCCATTCCCCGGTACCTCACCCGGATTCGACTCGGAGGATGACCACGCATGCGCTCGATACGTATCGCCCTGCTGGGCCTGGTGGCCCTCGTCGCGGGCCTGCTCACCGCGACCCCCGCTGCCGCGGCCCCGAATTTCAAGGCACCGTTCCCCTGCGGCCAGACCTGGACCTACGGCCATCACTCGGCGGAGGTCAGATCCGCCCTCGACTTCATCCGTACCGACGGCGGAGCCACGGCCGGCACCCCCGTCCTCGCCTCGTCCGGTGGGACCGCGTACCGCCACTCCCAGCCGAGCGGTGCGGGCAACTACATCGTCATCGACCACGGCGGCGGCTGGAAGACGTACTACTTCCACCTCGCCTCGTACTCCGTCACCGACGGCGCCTCCGTCTCCCAAGGACAGCAGATCGGCGTGACCGGCTCCACCGGCAACAGCAGTGGTGCCCACATCCACTACGAGCAGCTGTACAACGGTGTCGGCCAGACCATCGCGATCAACGGCCAGTCCCTCGCCCCGTACCCCGGTTCGTACCACAGCAAGTACCTGACCAGCGACAACGGCTGCGGAGGCGGCGGTGGAGGCGGCAAGTACTGGGTCGACACCTTCGCCAACGCCACCGGATACGCGGCTCCCAACACGGGCGACGCGCAGGGCGTCCTGAACGCCGGAACGAACTACGTCTACTGCAAGCTGTGGGGCGCGCAGGTCGGCTCCGGCTCCAGCTACAACCACTGGTGGCTGAAGACGGACCTGGACACGGTGTACGCGGGCAAGAACGGGCGTGGCGCGTATGTCTCGGCCTACTACCTGTCCCGCTGGGGCAACGACGAGGCGCGGGACAACAACGGTGCGGTGATCCCGAACTGCTGACGGGGTGACCGGTAGCCGGGCCGCCGGCTGAAATGAACGGATGACCGGAGTGAGGCCATGCCCGTCCCCCGCCGAGGGCGGACGGGCATGGCCTCATCTCAGGGTCGGGAGAGGCTGCTAAGCCTTGCTGTTGTAGTGCGTGATGTCCCAGTGACTGCCTTCGTTCGCGTACACGTTCTTGGCGGGGGACTTGTACAGGGCGGCGCCGTCACTGCGCGTCCCCGCCTTCGCGAACTTCCGCGTGATGTAGTTGTTCACGCACGCGACCTTGGTGGAGATGTCCGTCTTGTAGCCGTTGCGGTGGCTGTACGTACCGGAGGCATGGCCCTTCTCGGTGCCGCCGGTGACGATCACATTGCAGCCGCTGGCCTTCTTGAATGCGATCAGGCCGGCGACGGACGCCTTGTTGATCTGGGTGAATGACGTACACGTCTTCTTGTTCCAGTCGGAACAGTTGCCGCTGGACGTCCAGGTGATGCCCGCCTTCTTCAACTCGGCGGCGGCATCCGCGTGCCGCGCGTACTTCGCCGGCGCGGCCTGCGCGGTGCCGGCCAGCAGCAGGATCGAGGCGGTCACGGCGAGAACGGTACGGGCGGACAGAGGTCCCATGCGCTTCAAGAGGTGCTCCTTGTCTCTCTCACGAGGCAGAACGCTGCTCGGCTGCTGATCCGAGCGCGGGAATCCTGCCCAGCTGCGCACATCGCGCGGGTCACCCATCGAGTGAAAAGGCGGCGCTGAAATGGACGTCGCCCCGACTGCCGCGCGCTCCTCACAACTCGTATCGGCCATCCACGGCGTCGGTGGAGTGAGTACGCTCCGCGCTTGGGCGAAGCGGCGGACAACGCCCCCGGCCGGGCGGTGATGCGCACGTAAACGGAGAGGAGCACCCGCCCGACGGCTTCCGGGCGGTCTCCGGCGAGCGGCCCGAGACGCCCGGCGCGGGTCGGGGCACTAGCCTGGTGCGTGGAGCAGGCAGGAGACGTGTGCCCATGGGAGCCCCCAATCCGCAGGGATCCGTCGTCGCGGTGGTGGCGCTCGGTGGTGCGACCGGAGCGTGCGCCCGCTACGGGGCCACGCTGATCTGGCCCACAGCCCCGGGCGGCTTCCCGTGGACGACGCTGATCGTGAACGTCGCCGGATGCGCGGTGATCGGCGTGTTCATGGTGGTGATCAGCGAGGTGTGGCCGGCACACCGGCTGGTGCGGCCGTTCTTCGGTACGGGGGTGCTCGGCGGGTTCACCACGTTCTCGACGTACGCGGTGGACATCCAGCGCCTGGTCGACGGCGGCCGGGTCCGTGCGGGGCTGGGGTATCTGGGACTGACGCTGTTCGCGGCTCTCGCGGCGGTGTGGAGTGCGGTGTGGGCGACCCGCCGCGCGCTGGCCTGGAGGCAGCCATGACGACCCCGGAAACGGAACGGGCCCTGCGCCTGACGGTCCTCGTCGGCGAGTCCGACGGCTGGCACCACAGGCCGGTCTTCACCGAGATCGTGCACCGGGCGCACCGGGCGGGGCTCTCGGGGGCCAGCGTGTTCCGGGGGATCGAGGGCTTCGGCGCCTCGTCGGTGATCCACACGCAGCGGCTGCTGTCGCTCAGCGAGGACCTGCCGGTGGCGGTCGTGATCGTGGACACCGAGGCACGGATCCGCGCGTTCCTGCCGCTCGTCGAGGAACTGGTGGCCGACGGCGGGCTCGTCGTCCTGGACGAGTGCGAGATCGTACGCTTCGGCGGCGGGCGGGAGCGGGGCCGGTGAACTGGCTGCTGGTGATCGTCGGGGCGGCGGTCGGGGCGCCGCTGCGCTATCTGACCGACCGGGCGGTGCAGTCCCGGCACGACAGCGTCTTCCCGTGGGGGACCTTCGTGGTCAATGTGTCGGGCTCGCTGATCCTGGGCCTGCTGACCGGCGCGGTGGCGGCCGGCGCCGCCTCCTCGCATCTGCAGCTGCTGATCGGCACGGGACTGTGCGGGGCGCTCACCACGTACTCGACGTTCAGTTACGAGACGCTGCGGCTGGCCGAGGACGGCGCCGGGTCCTACGCGGTGGCCAATGTCGTGGGGAGTGTGGCGGCGGGGCTGGGCGCGGCGTTCGCCGGGGTCGCGCTGGCGGGGGCGCTCTGGCCGTAGGGCCTGCGGTCGGCGTCCCCTGCCACCGCAATGCGAGACGGTGGCAGGGGAACGCCGTTGGGGAGGAGCCGTCACCGGGCGCCGGGCGATTCAACCCGTTCCGCGCCGACAGCGGTCCGTCAGGCGCCGACGCTAGGCAACCGTCCGCGCCGCGCGCCCGGCACCACGCCGGTGCCCGGCCCGGCGCCACTCCAACGGCAGGCGCCGGCGGTCACCCGGCGGGCGGGCCTTGATCCACCGGCGTCCGCGGTGGTTCGCTGACCGATCAGCACGATCTCCGTGATCTTCATGATCGTCGTCATCCGCGAGCGAAGTGAGAGGCCTCCCGTGCCGGACAGCAGCACCATTGTTTCGTCGCGTCCCGTCACCGTCGTCACCGGCGGCAGCCGGGGCATCGGCGCCGCGACCTGTATCCGTCTGGCGTCGGACGGGCACGACCTCGCGCTGGGCTTCGTGAGCAACGCGGAGGCCGCCGAGCGGACCGCGGCGGCGGTCCGGGCCGCGGGGGCGCGCTGCGTCACCGTACGGGTGGACACCGCCGAGGAGGCCGATGTGGAGCGCCTCTTCGACACGGCGGCCGAACAGCTCGGCCCCGTCACCGGGCTGGTCAACAACGCGGGGGTGACGGGTCCGCTCGGGCGGCTCGCCGACACCTCCACCCGGACGCTGCGCCGCGTCGTCGACGTGAACCTCCTCGGCCACCTGCTCTGCTGCCGCCGGGCCGCGAAGGACATGGCGGCCCACGGGGCGGGAGCGATCGTCAATGTCTCCTCGGCCGCCGCCACCCTCGGCAGCCCCGGAGACTTCGTCCACTACGCCGCGACCAAGGCGGCGACGGACGCGCTGACGGTCGGGCTCTCCAAGGAACTGGGGCCCGACGGCATCCGGGTCAACGCGGTCGCCCCCGGCATGGTCGACACCGACATGCACGCCACGGCGGGCGACCCGGGCCGCGCGGACGCCGCCGTCCCCGGCATCCCGCTCGGCCGCGTCGGGGCCGCCCCGGAGATCGCGGCCGCGATCGCCTGGCTGCTGTCGGGCGAGGCGTCCTACGTGACCGGGACGGTCCTGCGGGTCGCGGGCGGCCGGTGAGCCGCGCCGCGACCCGGGCAGGGCAGGGCAGGGCAGGGCTTCGCGGGCGGCCGGTGAGCCGCGCCGCCGGGGGGCAGGACTTCACGGACGGACGCGCGCTACCCGCCGCGGTTGGCGCGGCGCTGCTTCGCGGCGGCGCGTGCCTCCGCGGTGGGCAGGTCGCTGCGGCGTGAGCGGCCCGCCTTCGTGGGGCGGCTGCCCAGGCCCCGGAAGGCCGGGGCGCCGCTCCCGGCGCGCTCCGGCACCGGTGCGGCGCCGCCGACCGGCACCCCGGAGGGCTTGCGCGCGCCGGTGATCCGGCTCAGTTCGGCCTCGCCGGAACGGACCTGGGCGATCTTCGGGGTGATCCCGGCGTCGGCCATCAGCCGGGCCATCTCCCGACGCTGTCCCGGCAGCACCAGTGTGACGACGCTGCCGGACTCCCCGGCACGGGCGGTACGCCCGCCCCGGTGCAGATAGTCCTTGTGGTCGGTCGGCGGATCGACGTTGACGACCAGGTCCAGGTTGTCGATGTGGATGCCGCGCGCCGCGACGTTCGTGGCGACCAGCACCGTGATCTGCCCGGTCCGGAACCGGTCCAGGGTGCGGGTGCGCTGCGGCTGGGACTTCCCGCCGTGCAGTGCGGCGGCCCGCACCCCGCTGCCGAGCAGATGGCCGGTGAGCTTGTCCACGGCGTGCTTGGTGTCCAGGAACATGATCACCCGGCCTTCGCGGGCCGCGATCTCCGTCGTGGTGGCGTACTTGTCCGCGCCCTGTACGTAGAACACGTGGTGCTCCATCGTCGTCACCGCGCCGGCCGCCGGGTCGACCGAGTGGACCACCGGATCGTGCAGATAGCGGCGGACCAGCAGGTCCACGTCACGGTCCAGGGTCGCCGAGAACAGCATCCGCTGGCCCTGCGGCCGCACCAGGTCGAGCAGTTCGGTGACCTGCGGCATGAACCCCATGTCGGCCATCTGGTCGGCCTCGTCGAGAACGGTGACGGCGACCCGGTCCAGCTGGCAGTCGCGGCGCTCGACGAGGTCCTTCAGCCGGCCCGGAGTGGCGATGACGACCTCGGCGCCGGAGCGCAGCGCGGAGGCCTGCCGGCCGATCGACAGGCCGCCGACGACGGTGGCGAGGCGCAGCCCCAGCGCATGGGCGTACGGGGTGAGCGCGTCGGTGACCTGCTGGGCCAGTTCCCGGGTCGGGACGAGGACCAGGGCCAGCGGTCGGCGGGCGTCGGCCCGCCTGCCCGCGGTACGGGCCAGAACGGCCAGACCGAAGGCGAGCGTCTTGCCGGAGCCGGTCCGGCCGCGGCCCAGCACGTCACGCCCCGCGAGGGCGTTCGGCAAGGTGGCGGCCTGGATCGGGAACGGCGTGGTGACGCCCTCGGCGGTGAGCGCCGAGAGCAGCGGCCCGGGCAGCTCCAGCTCCGCGAAGGCCGAAATTGCGGGCAGCGCCGGGGTGATGGTCTTCGGCGCCGCGAACTCCCCATGCACGGGGGCGGGCCTGCGGCTGCTGGAGCGGGTACGGGAATTTCGGTCGTTCGAACGTACTGTGCGGTCGCGGTCCATACGGAACCCTTCCTCGACAGGGCGCGTATCGAGGAATTCGCTGCGGCGGCGGGCGGCGCAAGAATCGCAAGAACGGGCCGTTGACAATCCTGGACGAAACCCGGCTGCGAGAAATGAGCCGCGCCGGAGTGGCTCGGGCGGGCGCCGGACAGCGCGGACGACAGCGAACCGGGGCCCGCACCCGGAGGTGGGGGCCCCGATCGTGCAAGTCGTCACAGCGCGTCGGCGCCGGAGCGGCGGGGTCAGGCCGGGGTGATGTTCTCCGCCTGCGGGCCCTTCTGGCCCTGCGTGACATCGAAGTTCACCCGCTGGCCTTCCTGGAGCTCACGGAAGCCGGAGGCCGCGATGTTCGAGTAGTGGGCGAAGACATCGGGGCCGCCGCCGTCCTGCTCGATGAAACCGAAGCCCTTTTCCGCGTTGAACCACTTGACGGTGCCAGTAGCCATGTTCTGTCTCCTTCATGGGGGCAGTTCCCGGGGATCCGCACGGTGCGGATCCCACGTCGCCGCGATGATTACCCCATCCGGAAAGCACCGGAAATACAGAGAAGCGCAGCCCTCGGCACATTGAGCCGAGGAGCACACTTGGAGTCTTCGGGAACCACAACTGCAACTACTTCCAGAATAGCACGGCGGAACCGGACGGACAGGGGGAGTAATTCCGGTCCGCCGGATCCGAATTAAACCCCGATTCAACTCCGAGCCAACCCTGATTCAAATCGAGTGAGGTGTCGCGCGCAATTCTCTTTCCGCCGGAAATCAATATTCACGCAACCGGTCCGAACGCCCGCGATCCCACCGGCGAGCACCCCGCACCGGCCCCACCCCCGGACGCACCACCCCGGACGGCAGTTGATGACGGCCTGACCAGCAGTCATAATGCAGGGGTAGCCCTTCACGCATCCCCCGTCGTGAAGGGCTACACGTACGCCCGCACAACATGCATGTGCACCATGCACCTTTTGTCCGTGGTGAATTCACACGGAACCAGTCGATTTCACGGGCAGGGGACTCCCCTCGTGGTCCCCTGCCCGTGTTTTTTCGAGTTAACAGTGACGTTGCGTGTTTACGCAAGCCCGTTCCCGTACCGCCTACCGTGCTGAGGACGCCACGTCAGGGTTCGTTACAGTACGAGCCCGTTGACCGAATCGACGACGTGAACACCGATCGGACGGGAGCGGATACGTGGGGGGCCGGATGGACAGCGTCGAGGAACGCTCGCCGGAGCTGCGGACGTTGCAGCAGAAGGTCGAGTACATGGTGGAGAAGACATTCCCCGGCCAGAAGATCTCGGGGCGCGTCTTCGCCGATCTGGTCAAGGAGCGCGGCGGGTCGCTCTCGCACAGCTACTTCTCCAACATCCTTGCCGGAAAGGTCACCCAGCCCTCCGAGGACATCCTCAAGGCGCTCGGTCTGGGCTTCGGCGTGGACTGGCGGTTCTTCAAGGAGGAGTCCGAGGTCGTCGACGACGTCGTCGCCGGTCTGCAGTTCCTCGCGATGCGGCGTACGGGAGAGATCAGCGGAGTGGCCGGGCGCGGCCTCGACGAGGACGGTCTCCCGCCGGAGCTGCTGCAGTTCGCACTCTCCCTGCTGGAGGACGCCAGGGACCGGCAGGGCGCGGCCGACGGCGGCGCCGCCCACGGCGAGCCGGAGAAGTAGCACTTCATGTCCCTGCGCGAACTACGGAAGGAGTGCGAGGCCGGGCTGGCCGATCTGCCCATCCCCACGCCCTTCTCCATCGGCGCACTGGTGGCGAACATGGAGGCGGCCCGCGGCCGCACCATCGTGCTGCACGAGATGCCCGACCGGCTGGCCCGCGTCAACGCCGCCTGCGGACTGCGCCTGAAGACCGGCGGGACCAGCTTCGTGCTCTACCGCCGCCGGCCGACCGCGTACCAGACCCAGCACGTCATCCTGCACGAGCTGTGCCACGAGTGGTTCGACCACGGCACCTCCCTCGACCCCGAGCAACTCCGGCGCCTGCTGCCGGTCTTCGACACCTCACTGATCAGCCGGGTCCTCGGGACCGAACCCCCGCCGTCGCCGCAGCCGCAGCCGGTCGTGGCCGAGATCGCCGACGCGCTCCGGTCGGGGGACGGCACCGTGCAGGCCCGCGCGCAGTACGACACGCACGACGAGCGGATGGCCGAGTTCGGTGCCTCGCTCATCCCCCGTATGGCCATGGACGTGACGAGCGACGACATGGTGGGGCGGCTGGCCAACTCCCTCTCCCGCCCGGTCGCCAACCGCCGCCGGGGCCTGTTCCGCCGCAGCTGACACCGACCGTCCCCCGCCTCTCCCCCCACCACCCCAAGGACTCCGCCGTGACCCCGCTCGACCTCGCCGGCTACCTCGTGGCCGTTCTGATGACGGCCGTCGCCCTGTGGCGCATGCCGGCAGCCCTGTGGGGCGACGAAGAAGACAAGCGCCGCCGGGCCCTCTGGGGCTGCTACGCGGGATTCGCCGCCGCCCTGTGGACCAAGACCCGGGCCGTACGGCTCGCGCTCAACGACAGCGCCGTCACCGACCTCGCCGTCCTGATCAAGCACTACACGGCGACGATCGCGATCCTGGCGATCCTCAGCTACATCGTCGCGATCTACGGCCGGTACCCCGACGGCGGGACCGTGCCGCGTCATGTGCGGTTCGCCCGCGCCATCCAGCAGGTGGCGGCCAAGGCGTCGATCGCCACACTGATCCTGCTGACGGTGCTGTTCTTCACCGTCGTCGACCGCTCCGTCCCCTCGGACCGCTTCGTCGCCGACCACGCGGGACAGTGGGGGGCCACGCTGTACATGAGCGTGTTCTACCTCTACTTGGGCGCCGCGTCCGCCGTCTGCGCGTACCAGTGGGCACTGGCCACCGCCAATGCCGGGCTCCGCCACCTGCGGGTAGGGCTCGGGATGATGACGTTCGCCATGTTCATCGGGGTCGGCTACACCGTCAGCCGGACCCTGTTCCTGTGGGTCAGCGTCGTCGACACCCCGAGCGAGTCCTTCGCGCTCCGCTTCGACGAAGTCACCGAGGCCGCACAGGTGGTGCTGTTCGCCTTCTTCGCCGTGGGCGCCTCCATCCCCGCCCTCAGCAAGGGGCAGCGGCGCGCGAAGCTCTGGCGGGCCCAGGTCAAACTGCACGGCCTCTGGCGCGAGTTGATGACCGCCTTCCCCGAGCAGCCCTTCGACCCCCCGGCCTCGCTGGCCCGCGAACTCACCCGCTTCGGCACCCCCGCGGACCTGCGGATCGACCGCTGGGCCGCCGACATCGCGGACGCGGTGGAGAAGCTGCGCCACTACGTGCCCGACACCCTGCTCCCGGCCGCGAAGGCCGCCGCCGCGGCGGACGGCACCACGGACCCGGACCGGGCGGGCCCGCTCGCCGAGGCGTACTGGATCAAGGCGGCGCTCACCGCGAAGAACAGCGGCGCGCCCGCCTCGACCGCCGCGGCGGTGGAGACCCAGCACGCCACCGACCAGGACGGCGAGGTGGCCTGGCTGGTCCGGGTGGCCACCGCCTACCGGACGGTCCCGCAGAACCGGGCGGCACAGGTGCTGGCGGATGCCGCACCCGCCCCGTCCACCGCAACCGCAGCGCCCCGCACGGCGTCCACCGAGGAGACAGCATGACCTCCACCGACACCACCGCATCGCCGGACAACACCACCGCGCGCACCGTCACCGACGTCTTCCAGCCCCGCAACGTCCTGCTCGTCGGCATGCTCGGCGTCGGTCTGGCCGCCGCCGGTCACTGGACCGGTCTGCTCTGGGGATTCCTCGGCGCCCTGTGCGCGGGCCTCATACCCGCCGGGTACATCGAGTGGGAGCGCGGGCGCGGCACCTGGGGCGACCGCCATGTCGTCGACCGCACCAAGCGGGCCCCGATCTTCTTCGTCATCCTCGGCTCCATCGGCACCGGCTCGCTGGTGATGGTCCTGGGCCACGCCCCCACCGGCATCCTCGCGGCGATGCTCGCCCTCTGGGCGATGACCGTGGTCCTGCTGGCCGTCAACACCGTCTGGAAGATCTCGGTGGACGCCGCGGTCGCCTCGGCCGTGGTCGCCCTGCTCGCCGCGGTCCACTCGCCGTGGTGGCTGCTCGCCTGCACGATGACCGTCGCCGTGTGCTGGTCCCGCGTCGCGCTCGGGTACCACTCGGTGGCGCAGACGGTCGCCGGGGGCTCGCTGGGGGCCGCGACGGCGGGCGTGTTCCTGTTCGTCTGATCCGCCGTTGAAACGGCCACCCGGGCGGGTACAGGTGCCCCGTGCCGAACTTCGAGATCACCAACGCAAGCGCCGACGACCTCACGATGCTGTCCGAATGGGCCCACGAGGAGAGCTGGAATCCCGGACTGACCGACCGCCACGCCTTCTTCGCCACCGATCCGCAGGGCTTCCTGATCGGCCGCCTCGACGGCGAGCCGGTCTCCTGCGTCTCCGTCGTCCGCTACGGCTCCGGTTTCGGGTTCCTCGGCTTCTACCTCACCCGACCGCACCTGCGCGGCCGGGGATACGGCATCCAGCTCTGGCGGGCCGGCATGGCGCGGCTGGAGAGGCGCAACGTCGGGCTCGACGGGGTGGTGGCGCAGCAGCCCAACTACCGTAAGTCCGGCTTCCGTTCCGTATGGACGAACATGCGTTACGAGGGGCTGCCGCCCGCCGGGCTGCCCGCCCCGGCCGGTACGGAGCTCGTCGACGGCCGCACCGTCCCGTTCGACCGGCTCGCCGCCTACGACCGCCGCTTCTTCCCGGCCGACCGGGACAGCTTCCTCGCCCCGTGGATCGCCCACCCCACGCGCACCTCGCTCGCCGCCGTCCGTGACGGGGCGCTGCGCGGTCTGGCCGTGACGCGCCCCTGCCGTACGTCGTCCCGCATCGGTCCCGTGTACGCGGAATCGCCCGAGGCGGCGGGTTCCCTGATCAGTGCGCTGGCGGCGGCCGATCCCGGCGTGCCGGTCGCGATCGACGTGCCCGATGTCAACCCGGCGGCGGTGCGGCTCGCCGAACAGCTGGGCCTCACCCCGTCGTTCGAGACGGCCCGGATGTACACGGGACCGGCACCGGACATCGACCACGCCGGACTGTTCGGCATCACCAGCCTGGAGCTGGGCTGACGCCGCCCGGGGTCAGGTGGCGTCGGGCGTCCACGCCCCGGGGCTCCGGGTACGGGAGGCCAGCACCGCTATGTCGTCCTCGGCACCCGGCCCGAACCGTTCGAGGACCTCGTCCAGCAGGCCGTCGAGGCTGCCCCCGGCCGGCAGGGTCAGTTCCTTGAGGCGGCCGACCGAGACGTCGATGTCCTCGCCGCGCCGCTCGACCAGACCGTCGGTGTACAGGAACAGCACCGTGCCCGGATCGAACTCCAGCAGCGTCGTCCGGTACCCGCCGAACCCGGTGCCGAGCGGCGGCCCCACCGCTATCTCGTCGCACACCCTGGCCCCTGCCAGCGGATCGATCAGGACCGGCGGCAGATGCCCGGCGCTCGCCACCTCGCACGCCCCGCCGACCCGGTCGACGACGACCAGCAGACAGGTCGCCGCCCGGTCCGGCCCGGACCGCTCGACCATCCGGTCGAGCTGTTCCAGGATGCGGTGCGGCGGCAGCTCGTCGTCGGCGAGCATCCGCAGCAGGGAGCGGTAGTGGCTCATGGCGACCGCCGCCTCCACCCCGTGCCCCATCACATCGCCCATCGCCTTGAGGTGCCGTCCGTCCCGCAGCGGGATGACGTCGAACCAGTCGCCGCCGACCATCACGCTCCGGTCGGCCGGCAGATAGCGGGTGGCGATCTCGATGTGCGGGTGCGGCGGGCGCGGTTCGGACAGCAGGGAGCGCTGGAGCTCCAGGGCGATGGTGTGCTCGTGGGCGTAGCGGCGGGCGTGGTCGAGATCGACGGCGGCCCGGCCGGCGAGCTCCCGGGCGATCACCACGTCCTCGTCCGTGAAGACCGGTGAGTCGCCCGCCCGGATCAGGCCGAGGATGCCGAGCGGGCCGCTGCGCACGGTGACGGGCACGACGACCGCCGAGTGCATCCCGAGGGCGCGGTAGGCGGCGAGCCGTTCGGGGCGGGGGGCGGAGCGCAGCAGCTGTTCGTCGGTGGTGAGGTTCTCCACCACCGGCTGGTTGGCCACCAGACAGCGCTGTACGGCCGCGCCCTCCTGGTAGTCGATGTACTCGCCGGTCAGCCCGAACCCGTCCAGTTCCTCGCTCAGCCGCGGCACGGCCTTCAGCGCCGCCCGCCGCAGCCGCAGCACCCCGGGAGGCGCGGGCCGGACCGGTGCGGCGACGTCGGGCGGGAACACCTCGACCGTCGCGAGGTCCGCCAGCCCCGGCACGACGAGGTCGACGAGTTCGGCGCAGGTGGTGTCCACGTCGAGGGTGGTGCCGATCCGGGCGGCCGCGGTGTCGAGCAGGGTCAGATGGCGCCGGGCCTGCTCCAGCTCGCGCTGCCCCTGGTCCGAGGCCATGACCTCCAGCACGATCCCGGCCAGGCCCACGATCCGCCCGTCGATCTCCAGCCGGTGGTACGCCCCGTGCCAGTACCGCCGGACCGCGGCGGCCGCGGCGGTGAATCCGCTGGAGGTGATCTCGCGGGGTTTCCCGTCGGCGAGCACCGCCCGCATCATGTCCTCGCGCGCGTCGACCCCCGGGAGGACCTCGGAGACGGTGCGTCCGAGGTGTTCGGCGGCCGGGATGCCGTTGAGCCGTTCGAGGGCCGGGTTGACATAGAGATAGCGCAGCTTCGTGTCGAGCACGCCCACCCCGGCCATGGTGCTGTCGACCAGCGCCGCCAGGACGCCGGGGTCGAACGGCACAGGGCTCTCCGCGTACGCATCGGCCGGCACGTCAACCTCCTGGGACGGGCGCGGACCACCCGCTGCCCGGCCCTCAATCGTCGGCCGCCCGCCCCCGCCGCGCATCCGCAGGCCGCGGCCGCCGGGCGGGCCGGCCCCGGCGCGGTTCGCCGGACCGGCCCCATGTGCCGGCGAGCGGGGCCGGCCCCATGTGCCGGCGAGCGGGGCCGGCACCTTTGTCAGGTGAGCGGGTACGAGGTCCGGCCGGACGCCTCGTCGATCTCGTCGTGCGCCTTCGTCAGCATCTTCATCGCCAGTTCGTTGAGCGCTCTGGCTCCCGCGATCTCCTCGCCCACCCTCGGCTGGTTCTTGTCGGAAGGATGGCGGCTCGCGTATCCATGGGCCCGCACCTCGGTCCCGTCCGGGAGCCGCACCATGGCGGCCGCGCGGGTGCGGTGGGTGTCCTCGTCGAATTCGAGCTCGATGTGCCACCCGACAGTTGTCATCACCATGACGATCACCTCCCTACCAGGGTGCGCCCGTTCCCGCGCCCCTGCACCACGGCACCGCACCCCGCCCCGTCACTCCTCCAGCAGGTCCAGGTCGAGGGTGCCGTCGACCGCCGGGGCGTCCGGCGGGAGGCCGAGAGCGTCCGCGACCGGCCCGGGGAGCGGGCCCAGCTCCAGCAGCCCGGCGACGATCCGGGCCGTCAGCGCATGCCACTCCCCGGCGCGCCGGACCATCGCGTGGTCGCTGCCCCGGATCGCGACCAGACAGGAGCGGGCACCGGCGAGCCGGGCACGGGCCGTGAGCCGCTGGGACGCGCGGGGGCCGGTGATGCGGTCCCGGGTGCTGTGCAGCAGGACGACGTCGCGGTCCGCGAGCTGGTCGACCGGGTCGTCGTCCGGGCACCAGGCGGCGAGGCCGACCACCCCGCGCACCAGCGGGTGACCGGCGGCGCGCAGGGCGGCGCGGGCCCCCATCGAGTGGCCGACCAGGACCACCGGGATCTCCCCGGCCTCGCGGCCGAGGGCGTCCAGGGCGCGTACGGCGTCGTGCAGCGGGTCCTCGCGGGGGCCGTTCCAGCCGCGGTGGGTGTAGCGGGCGGTGCGTACGAGTACGTCTCCTCCGGCGCCGCCGGTCGCCCCGGCGACGGACCGGGCGAACGGGCGCATCCGCACGCCGGGCAGGTTCAGCGGGCCGGGCAGCGGCGCGGCCAGGCCCGTCTCGGCGCCGCCGTGCAGCAGCAGCACGGCCGCGGACGGGCGGCAGGCGGACGGCGGTCGTGCCATACGTACCTCCTGGTGCGGGAGCCGGACCCGTACCGAGCATGCTGTACGTACGGCCCGGTAAAGAAACCCGGCCGCACCGGACCACGGAGGAACCGACATGGGATCGTCACCGCAACTCGGCCTGCCCGCACCGGACTTCACCCTGCCGGGCGGTGTGCTCACCGGCGAGGACTTCGAACGCCACGACTACACGCTCGCCGGGGCGCGCGGCCGTGCCGTGGTCCTGGCGTTCTACCCGGGCGACAACACGGCCGTGTGCACCAAGCAGCTCTGCTCGTACTCCTCGGGCATGGAGGCCTTCGGCGAGCTCGACGCGGAGGTCTGGGGAATCAGTCCACAGGGTGTGGACAGCCATGAGTCCTTCGCCCGCGCCCACGGTCTGCGGATGCCGCTGCTCGCGGACACCGGACGGGAGACCGCGCGGGCGTACGGCGTCGCGGCGCCCGGGATCGGGGTGCGCCGCGCGGTCTTCCTCATCGGCCCCGACGGGGTGCTGCGCTGGAAGCACGTCGCGCTGCTCGGTGCCACGTACCAGTCGCTCGACAAGCTGACCGAGCAGCTCTCCGGCATCAAGAGCGCGTAAAAGATTGCCGAACCCGGCAGTACAGACTGCCGGGCGTCTATGGGACCATCCAGTCAGTGCGGACCTTCTACCTCAAGCAGGCCGAGATCAAGGCCGAGACCGAGGCCATGCAGAAGAAGGCGGACGCCTTCGCGCAGTACGACGACGCGGCGCTCCAGGGCGGAGGTCCCGGCCCAGCCGGAGGCCGCCACCTCGAACGGCGACCAGAACGGCAAGATCGAGATCACCGACTGATCCGGCGGGCCAACGCCCGTACGTGCCTGGACGATTGCACATCGTCCAGGCACACTCGGTTCCGGACTCGGCTCCGGAGTCAATCGGCCAGGTCCACCCGCACGGTCAGCAGATTCGTACCCACCGCCCGCACGACGGCGCTGTTGTAGCGCGGCAGGGTCCTGAGCCGGGCGCGGGCGTCGTCCTGGGGCAGCGGGTGCGCGATCCCGTCGTACCAGCGGCCCGCGATGCGGACCCGGACCCGGGGATCGGCCCGGATGTTGCGGATGTACTGCGACTTGTCGCCGTACTCGGAGACCAGCCAGAACTCCTGGCCGGTGCGGCGGCCGCCGACGGGGGTGCGACGGGGCAGCCCGGACGTACGGCCGGTCGTCTCCAGCAAGATCTGCGATCCCGACCGCCTGGCCAGCGGGTTCACCACGTGCCGCTGGAGCGACGTGACCGCCCTGAACTTCAGATCCCGAAAGTCCGCCATCGCGTGTCCTTTCCGCCGGTGACAGCGAGCTTACGACCCTGTCGCCGCATCGCGGAGCGTGGCGGCGAGAACCGCGGGTGGGCCCGCATCCGCCCCTCGCTCCCGCCCCTGCTCGCCCTCGGTGATCGCCGCGATCCGCTCCCGCCACGGCAGTGGATCGGGTTCGTTCTCCATCTCGGCCCGCCGGGCAGCCCAGTAGACCCGGTTCGCCTCACGGGCACACGGCCCGCACAGGGTCTCGTCCCCGACGGGACGGAACACATGCTCCTCCCCCTCCCCCTCGCAGACGACGAACTGCCTTACGGGCGGCGGCGCGACGGGTGGGGCCGGGGCCGCCACCGGCGCCGGAAGTTTCTGGACGAGCCGGTGTCGCAGGAACCCGACAGCGGACCGTACGCCGTCCCTGGGCAGCTCACTGATCAACGCCCGCCGCAGCTCCGCAGCACTCACACCGCGCCGAATCCACTCGCCGGCGACCTCGGCCAGCCCCCGCGCCTCCCGCACCCCGAGGTGCAGTTGCGGATTCACGTGCCGAAGCGAGAGCAACACCCGCTCCCCCTCCCCGACTTCGGAAGCTACGAACGCTTCGGACGCTTCGGACGCTTCGGAGGGTGGGTGGGAGTAGTTCTCCCCAAGTTCTTCATCTACCGGTTCATAGCCACCGACCGCCCGGCCCCCCGGCTCACCGACGGCCGGATTCCGCGCACCCGGACGGGCGGCCGGGACCGCAGGAGCCGACGGGGCCGCAGAAGCTGACGGGGCCCCAACCCTGTCGTTCCGCACCGCAGCAGCCTGTTCAACCGTCAGAGGCACATTGGCGAAGAGCTGGTCGGTCACCCAGAACCCCCGGTCCCCCTGCCGCTTCCACTCGTGCACGAACCCGTTCGCAATCAGCTGCGTCTTGGCCCTCTGGTAGGCCCTGCCGGTGATCCCGAACTTCTTCGCATGCTCGCTGAGCGCCTTGCCGGCCTGCTGTTCGGGAAGCCCCTGTACGTACAGGAGAAGAATCTTCGCGTCACTGTTCAGACGCGGATGACGCACGACATCGTGCGAAGCCTTCGTGTAGCGCCGAGAGGGCGCGATAGCATGCCAAAGCATCCCGGTGGACCTTTCTCCACTCGCGGTGAAGGCCCTCGGTGCGGTGCTGCTAACACCCCCGGGGGCCGCCCCGCGCACAGGAGCACACGGAGCGTGATGACGCGATCACGGTACCGCATGAAATCACCCCCCTGCGCCACAACCGGAAATCCCTGACCCAACCCGCCCGGCCTACCCGGAACAGCCTTTCTCGGGGCGACTTGACCAGCCCCGGAAGGCCGACCGCGAGCCGCAGGAGCGAGCGAGGCGGCGCGGCAGTGGTGTTCGGAGTTCGATATTCGGCCTGCCCTGCGAAAACACGACCATGCGGCAGAGTCCTCGGCCCCTCGTTGCGCGCCATTGCCGACCGCTGCCTACGACCGCTCCGACCGGCACGTAGTGGCACGACCGGTCATAGATTCAGGACCAGGCGTCATGGAGGTCCTTGGGGGTGAGAGCACGGACGCCGTCGGCGGTGCACCCGCTGCGGGTCACGGCGAGCAAGGGGGTGCTGTCGTCGGCGCCGGGAAGCTGGGAGCGGTGGGTGATGAGGCGGGCGAGGTCACGGTTGTCGAAGGGCTTCTTCTCCAGCCACTTGACCGAACCCACGAGAGTGATTCTCTTGGCGATGGGGGAGCGGTCGGCGCCGACGATGTCGATTTCCGGGTCGTTGGTGCGGGTCCAGTAGCCGCCGATCGCATGGGTGCCTGCGGGCAGTTGCCCTTCGTCGGAGCCCAGCCGCCACAAGGCCTCGCGGATGACGGGCTCGATGGCCCTGCCCCGCCATGACGTCCAGCTGGCGCGGATGGTGTCGAGGACGCGGTCACCACGGCCACGTTCGACTGCCGCGATGCCGGGGCCGATGAAGGAGAGCCAGAAGCGCAGGTACGGGTCGTCGATGCGATAGCGGGTCTCACGGCTGGGCTTGGAGGAAAGGGGTAGTTCGGCGGCGACCATGCGGCGGGAGGTGAGGAGTTCCAGCGAGCGGGATACCGAGCTGGGGTTGAGGCCGCCGGCTGCTCTGCCGATCAGAGTGAAGGTGCGCTCGCCGTGGCCGATGGCGCCCAGGACGGTGCGAGCCTGCGCCTCGGTGGGAAACTCGGCAGCCAGGGTTCGTTCGCCGCTGACCAGCAGGGCGGATGTTGGTCTGCGCAAGGCCAGTTCGAGGTACTCCCACAGCCCGGCGCCCTGCGGCCATTCCTCCAGGACGAGCGGGAGCCCGCCGGAGATCAGGTAGGCGTCGAAGGCGTCGGCGGGCGGCAGATCGAGCATCGAAGCGACCTCTGCCGGATTCAACGGCGGCACGACCATCTCGGTGCCCCGCTGGTAGAAGGGCCGCCCATAGGTGTTGAGCTGTTCCATCATGGCGATGTCGGAGCCGATGAGGATGAGCAGAACGGGCAGCTTCGACAACGTCCGGTCGAACGCCTTCTGCAGCGCACCCTCGAAGCTTGGGTCCTCGCGTACGAGGTAAGGCATCTCGTCGAGGACCACCACGCTGGGAGAGTCGGTGGGCAGCGCGGAGGCGAGCATGGTCAGCGCGGCGTCCCAGGTCAGCGGGGCGGCGAAATCACGGAACCGCGCAGCGTCGGGAAGCCGGGAGGTCTTCACCTCGACGGCGAAGCCCGCCAGATCCTCCTCGCGGGAGCCGCCGACGGCGGTGAAGAACACATGCGGCAGCCCGGACTGCTCCAAGAACTCCTCCACCAGGCGGGACTTGCCCACTCGGCGGCGTCCCCGGATCAGCACGGCCCGCCCGGGCCTTCCGCTGCGCCCGCCAGTCTTCACCAGACCCAACAGGTCGCCGAGTTGGGCAAGTTCGCTGCGGCGCCCGATGAACCCGTTCACGATGGTCGACCTCCATGATTCAGCCCTTGATACTTCCATTCAGGATACTTTCATCAATAGAAGTATTGCACGCATGCGGAACGTGATGATGCCGAGCAGTGGCTCGCGGACGCGAGGCCGAGCAGCCCTCGGACGGCAGTTCTCGCGCCCGGCTGCACAGCGACAGGGAGAGCAACGCGGTGTCGACTGCGGGGGGAGAGAGGAATGGGCCTTCTCCCCCCAGGCCGCTCCCCTGCTGTCCCTCCTCGCGAACGAAGGCCATCACCGCCTGGACACACTCGCCCGAGCGGCCGGACTTCGCGCCGGGCAGGTGGCGCTGCTCGTGAGTGAACGAACCTGCCCGGCAGCAGCCACCGCGTGGTCCGCCTTGCGGACGTACTGGCGTTCCAGCAGCGGCGCGAGCGCCGCAGGGAGGGGCGGCGTCGGATCGCCGATGCCTTGGAGGGCGTCGAACCGCCCTATTGATACGGGTGTCGGACGAGGGCGCGTCCACGGCCACACGCGGCTGGTGGCACACCGCCGCCGCTTCCGTAGGCATCCGCTCTCTCCACCTCGCCTGCGGCATGCAGACGACGACCGTCACTGAGCAATCTGTACACGTCGACGGCGGCCCATCCCGGCCTTGCGGCCACCGTCACTCTCACCGAGATCACCGACCCGGTGCGGTTACGGAAGAAGTCCGGTACCGAACTGGCCACGGCAGCAGGCACCTTGGTGAGCAAGGCGCGCGGCAAAGCACGGCTGAAGGCCGGCGAGTTCGTGGGGATCGCTGTCCACGAAGACATGGATGCCTGCCCTGGACCCGCCTACGACACCGCACGGAAGGCGGTATCGGCTGCGCTGGCCAAAGCGAGTGGTGCCTCGTCCTCTGTCTACGCGCTTGCTGCCGCAGAGTCCGAAGCATGGCTCCTCCTCTTTCCGGAGGCATTCACGCTCTACCGGTCCTCGTGGAGAATCCCGGCGACGTGGCAGGGGAAGGACAGCGGGCGTCGGCAGGCTCCGAAGGAGGACCTCGAAGGCCTTCTCACCAGCCCACGCTTCAGGGAGAGCGATGGGCCCGAGATCGCATCGGCAGCTTTGACAAAGGGACTGCTTGCGGAGCCCAAAGGGTCGAATCGTCCCTACCAAGAGTTCATTACGGACATCTCCGGCTGGAGAGTTCCCCACACGCCGAGCCGTTGACCCGCACTCGGGCGAACCGCTCGCGAACAAGCAAGGCCCTGGTCGTCGACCGGGGCCTTCGTCATGGGTCGGGTGACGAGAATCGAACTCGCGCTCCGAGCTGGACCGGCCCGTGCCCCGCAGGCGGCGGGACCCTCCGGTTAAGGTAATGGGGAGATAAAGAGATCACCAAGTGCGTCAAAGAGCCGCCGCACCTCTCGGGAGGAAGCCATGGGAACCCACCGCACCACGCTGCCCGGAGTCGGTGTGCAGTACGACTACACGACCGAGTCGGGCCAGCACATCTCCGTCGTCGTCCACCACGACGGACGCCGCTTCATCGGCTTCTACGACCAGGACGACCCCGATTCCTGCCGGCTCTCGGTACCCCTGACACCGCAGGAGGCCACCGGCCTCGCGCACCTCATCGACGCGGCGCCCATCGACGCCGTGCGCACCGAGGGCATCGACCTGGTCACCGAGCACATCCCGCTCGGGACCCGCTCCCCGTACGGCGGGCGGCTGCTCGGGGACACGAAGGCGCGGACCCGGACGGGGGCCTCGATCGTGGCGGTGCTGCGGACGCACAGTGCGCATCCGTCCCCGGGGCCGGACTTCCGGCTGGCCATCGGAGACACCCTGGTCGCCGTCGGAACGCGGGAGGGCGTCGACACGCTCTCCGAGATCATCGCGGAGGGCTGACCGTGCACGACACGACCGCGCTGCTGGTGGAGCTCGGCTCCGTCATTCTGGGGCTGGGCATCATCGGCCGCTTCGCCGGGCGGATAGGGCTCTCGCCGATCCCGCTGTATCTGCTGGCCGGGCTCGCGTTCGGCGAGGGCGGGCTGCTGCCGCTCGGGGCCAGTGAGGAATTCACCGCCGTCGGCGCCGAGATCGGCGTCATCCTGCTGCTGCTCCTGCTCGGCCTGGAGTACAGCGCCTCGGAGCTGGTGACCAGCCTCAAGACGCAATACCCTTCCGGAGCCGTGGACTTCGTGCTCAACGCGACCCCGGGAGCGGTGGCGGCGCTGCTGCTCGGCTGGGGGCCCGTGGGGGCGGTCGCGCTGGCCGGGGTCACCTGGATCTCGTCGTCCGGGGTCATCGCGAAGGTGCTCACCGACCTCGGGCGGCTGGGCAACCGGGAGACACCCGTCATTCTCGGCGTGCTCGTCATCGAGGACCTGTCGATGGCCGTCTACCTGCCGCTGCTCACCGCGATGGTCGCGGGAGCGGGCCTCGCCGGGGGCAGCATGGCCCTGCTCATCGCGCTCGGCACCGTCGGATTCGTGCTCTATCTGGCGCTGCGGCACGGCCGGCTGATCAGCCGGGCGGTGTCCTCCGACAATCCGGAGATGCTGCTGCTGGTCGTCCTCGGGCTGACCGTCCTGGTGGCCGGTGTGGCCCAGGAGCTGCAGGTCTCCGCCGCCGTCGGCGCGTTCCTGGTCGGGATCGCGCTCTCGGGCGAGGTCGCCGAGGGCGCGCGCAAGCTGCTGACGCCGCTGCGGGACCTGTTCGCCGCCGTCTTCTTCGTGTTCTTCGGGCTCTCCACCAACCCGGCCGAGATCCCGCCGGTGCTGCTCCCCGCGGCGCTGCTGGCGATCGTCACCGTCTTCACCAAGATCGCCACCGGCTGGTACGCGGCCCGGCGCGCCGGAATCGGTTCGCGCGGACGGTGGCGGGCCGGCGGAACGCTCGTCGCACGTGGTGAGTTCTCCATCGTCATCGCCGGTCTGGCCGTGGCGACCGAGCCCCGGATCGGGCCCATCGCCACCGCCTACGTCCTCATCCTCGTCATCGTCGGACCGCTCACCGCCCGCTGGACCCAGCCGGTCGTGGCCCGGATCCAGGCCTGGCGCGGCCGGGACGGCAGCGACGGCGGCAAGGGGAGCGGCGAGGTCCCCGCGGCGCGTCCGGCGCCCGCCGCGCCCGCCGTCCGGGAGGAGTTCGCCTCCTCCGCCGACTGAGGCCGGAGAGGCCGGAGAGGCCGGAGAGGCCGGAGAGGCCGGAGAGGCCGGAGAGGCCGGACGTACGGGCCCGGCGGACGACCGTCCGCCGGGCCCGTACTGCTCACAGCGGGGTCGCCGCGTGCAGGATCCCCACCAGCGTCACGGCCGCGTTGAGCGACGACAGCGCCGAGGCCGCCGTGCCCACCGCCGCGATCAGCGCCGCGAGGGCGACATGGGCGGAGGACGGCGGCCACAGCCGCACCGGCGGAACCGGGGCGAGCAGCGCGGCGACCCGGCGCGGCACGGGGCCCGCCGGGGCCGCGAAGGCGGCGAAGCCGACCGAGACGTCCGGGGCACGGTGCGAGTACAGCGCCGCCTTGCCGACCGCGACCGCCACCACCCGCCGGTCACCGACCGCGCACGCGGCCTCCTCGTCCGCCCACCGTTCGGTGCTGAACGACACCGCGGTACGCAGCGGCAGCAGGAACGGGTTGGCGCGCGCAGCGAGTTGGACGGCCAGCAGACAACGGTGGTGCCGGGCGGCAAGATGGGCCCGCTCATGGGCGATCAGGGCCCGCCGTTCGCGGGCGTCCAGACACTCCGTCATCGCGGTCGAGACGACGACCCGGCCCGGTCTTCCGGGCAGCGCGTAGGCGTACGGCTCCGGGTCCGGGAGCACCGCGATGTCGCCGGAGACGACGGAGGGCGCGGCGGCCAGCGCGCGGCCGGCGCCGATACGCAGCCGCACATGGCGGTACACCGTCCACCCGCACGCCCCGAGGACCGCCGCCAGCGCCCCGATCGCGACGATGCCCGCCTTCTCCTCGTACGGCACCGCGGCCCGCACCTGAGGGTCCGACCAGCTGTCCGGCAGCGGGTTGCCCGGCAGCTGGGCGGTGCCCACCACCATCAGCAGGCCCAGGCAGAGCGTGCTGCACAGGGCGAGCAGCACGCCGACGACGGCGAGCAGCCGGGTCGCGCTGCGGGGGTGCAGATGCTGTTCGGCCAGGCGCGCGATCGGCAGCGCGGTCAGCGGCAGCACGAGCGGCAGGCAGACGAAGACACCCATCGGCGGGCTACAGGCCTTCCGTGTCACGGGGGTTGTCCGGATCGTCCGGGGCGTCCGCCCGCGCCAGCAGGGCGCGCAGCCGCTCCTCGTCACCGGGGGAGAGGGCCGAGATGAAGCGGGCGAGCACGGCGTCCCGGTCCCGTTCGCCGTCCAGTACGCGGCGCATCCGCAGGGCCGCGAGCCCGGCCTCGTCGGAGGCGGACGTCCAGGTGTAGGAGCGGCCCTCGCGGGAGCGGGTCACGGCCTTCTTCGCGTAGAGGCGGGAGAGGATCGTGATGACGGTGGTGTACGCGAGGTCGCCTTCGAGGTGCTTCTGGACCCAGCCGGCCGTCGCGGGGCCGTCCGCCGAGCGCAGCACGGCGAGCACTTGGGCCTCCAGTTCGCCCTGGCCGCGCCTGCGCAGCCGCCCGCTTCCGGGATGTGCGGCGCCGGGGCTGCCCGTGCTTCCGGCCGCGACCGCATCGAGGCCGGACAGCTGTTCCGCGGCGGAGAGCCGTTCCGCGGCGGGCACTCCGTCGCGCAGTGGTTCGTTGTCCGGGTGGTGGCCGGGCCTGGCCGAGTCCATCGGGGGTCCGCCCTTCTGCGATGCCGCGTCGGCCGCGGCGTCGCAGCATCCTACTGACCGCCGTTTCCGGGACACAGCGGGCGCCCCTGCTGCTAACTTCTACACGTCTGTAGAGTTGGACTTCAATCCGGCAACGCACCGCAACGCAACGCAACGTATGGAGACGTCATGGCACTGTGGGATCGGATCAAGGAATCCGCCTCGTCGATGCAGTCGCAGCTGGAATCGAAG
Organism: Streptomyces atratus; assembly: GCF_900119365.1. Taxonomy (GTDB): domain Bacteria; phylum Actinomycetota; class Actinomycetes; order Streptomycetales; family Streptomycetaceae; genus Streptomyces; species Streptomyces atratus_B. The sequence goes on along the minus strand of NZ_FPJO01000019.1, from coordinate 32,477 downwards.
AAGAACGACCTGAAGAGCGGGGCGTTCCGCGACGCGAGCATGGCCATGTGCGCCCTCGTCGCAGCGGCCGACGGTTCCATCGACCCGTCCGAGCGCCAGCGCGTCGCCTCGCTGATCGCCTCCAACGAGGTCCTGCAGAACTTCCCGGCGGACGATCTGCAGCGCCGCTTCAACGACTACGTGAACAAGCTCACGGCCGACTTCGCCTTCGGCAAGGTCAGCGTGCTCCAGGAGATCGGCAAGGCGAAGAAGAAGCCGGCCGAGGCGCGTGCCGTCATCCAGATCGGCATCGTCATCGGTGGCGCCGACGGCGACTTCGACAAGTCGGAGCAGGCCGTCGTGCGCGAGGCGTGCTTCGCCCTCGACCTCCCGCCGCACGAGTTCGACCTGTAGGACCCCAGGGCCTCCCGCCCTGCCCCCGGACCGGCTGCCCGGTCCGGCCCCGAACCGCCGGAAGAAGCGCGGACCGACTGACCACCGGTCGGCGCCCGGCAGGCCGGGGGTGCGCGACTCCCCCTTGCGCGCCCCCGGCCACTCCTCTGCGGACCCCGCGTCCACGGCACCCGCCGGCGGACGCGGGGTCCTGTGGTGCCCGCCCCGTCACAGCTCCTTGGCCGGCCAGTCCAGCAGCCGGGCACCGATGACCGCCGTCTGCAGGGTGTAACGGTGCATCGGATCCGACGGGTCGGAGCCGGTCAGCTGATGGATCCGCTCCAGCCGGTAGGTCAGCGCCCGCACGCTCAGCGACAGCCGACGGGCCGTCTCGGCGGCCACACAGCCCGCCTCGAAGTAGACGGTGAGCGTCTTCAGCAACGGCTCGGCACCGCCACGGGCCCGCTGGAGCGGGCCCAGCTGACTGCGCACCAGATCGGCCATCGCCTGCCGGTCTCGGGTCAGCACCGGATAGACCAGCAGATCGGCGGCGTACAGCACCGGATCTTCCAGGTCCATCCGCTCCGCCAGGTCCAGCGCGTCCAGCGCCTCGTCGTAGGAGTGGACGACGCCGCCGGGCCCGTTGTGCGGGCGGCCCACCGCGACCCGGCCGCCGTCCGTCGCCGCGTGCGCCTGCTTGGCGAAGAACCGCAGGACGTCGGGCTGGCTGCCCGGGGCGATACAGATCAGCCGGCCGTCCTTCGTCGTGATCAGGATCTTCCGGCCGCCGAAGCGTGCGAGCAGCGCCGCCTCGACCGTGCGCGGCACGGAATCGGTCTCCGTGTACGCCTCCGGGCCCGCCGCCACCGCCACCGCGTGGGCGCGGGAGAGCCGCAGCCCGAAGCGGGTGGCCCGCTCGGCGAGCCGGCCCAGATCGCTGCGCCCGTACAGCAGGTCGTCGATGAACTCGCGGCGCGCCGCCTCCTCGCGGCGCACGGTCATCCGCTGGGCCCGCTCGAAGCCCTCCGCGAAGGCGTCGACGGCCTGCTCGACCGCGGCCAGCACGGAATCCGTGGACGCGCCGTCGACGGACGGGGCGAGCGGCCAGTCGGCGCGGGTCGCCGCGAGATGACGGACGACCAGGGCGCGCAGTTGGAATCCGGTCTCGGCGGCCTGGCGGCCCAGCCTGCGGCGGTCCTCCAGCTCGTCCCGGGTGAGCCGGCGGCCGGTGGCGGCCACATCCGTCAGGATGCGGGCATAGTCACCCAGAAGCTCATCGGGTATCTCCGGCTCCGGCACGCGTTTCTCCTCCAGTCCTGACGCGACTTTGACACTCACCCAACGCATACCGGCCGGTGCCGGTGCCCGGCATCAAGGAAGGGCAAAGATTGCCGGAGTCCGGCAGTGCGGTGCGATGCCCCCGAATGACACGATCCGGTCAGCACCAACCGGGGGAAACACGGGGGACACGGGGGACGACCCGGCTGCTGCGGCGCCGTTTCAGGCGGTGCCGCAGCAGCCGGGCCACCACCGGCCGCCCGGCATGACAAGGGGGTGGACGGATGCAGGAGTTCCTGAGCGCGGCGACCTCCTTTCCCGCCGTTCTGTTCGGCGCCGCACTGACCGTCGTCGTCTTCTTCTGGCTCCTCGTGCTGGCCGGTGCGGCCGACCACCACTCCTTCGACGGCGACATCGACACCGACCTGGCCGGTATCGGCGGGGTGCCGGTCGCGGTCTCGGTGTCCGTGATGGTCGTCGTCGGCTGGTTCGCGAGCCTCACCGGTACGGTCCTGCTGCACCGCAGCGACGTCACCGGCCTCACCCGGGCCGCGCTCGCCTGCGCCGTGCTCGCCGGAGCGCTGCTGCTCGGCTGGGTCGTGCTGCGGGCGCTGGTGCGCTGCTTCCGCCGGAGGTTCCCGGACGAGCCTCCTCCGTCGCGGCAGGACTTCCTGGGCCGCCTCTGCACGATCCGTACCGGTTCCGTCAGCTCCGACTTCGGCCAGGCCGAGGTCACGGCGGACGACGGCTCCACCGCGATCGTCCAGGTCAGGCTGCTCGCCCCGGCGGACGGCACGGCCCTCGCCGCGGGCAGTGCGGGACTCCTCTACGCATACGACGACGAGGGCGAGTTCTTCTGGGTCTCGCCCTACGACAAGGCCCTGGACCCTGGTCCGCCCACGCCCCGACCACGCACGGCGCCGCGCACGGCCGCGCGCCGCACCCCGCGCCGCACCGGCTGACCGACCGGACCCCCCGGACCACCCGGACCGCTCCGGACGGCCGGACGACCGGACGACACAACCGGCCGACCGCCCCGGCCGACCGCTCCCGATCCGCCGCGCGCCCCACATTCCCTTCACCACCTTCCTCACCAGCCGTCAAGGACTGTCATGGATGCCATCACCCTGGGCTTCGGTGTGCTCGTAGCCGTTGTCCTGCTCATCGCCGTCGCCCTGCTCCTCGTCATCAGCCGGCTCTTCCGCAAGGTCGAGCAGGGCAAGGCGCTGATCATCTCCAAGACCAAGAAGGTCGACGTCACCTTCACCGGGGCCGTCGTCCTGCCGGTGCTGCACAAGGCCGAGACCATGGACATCTCGGTGAAGACCATCGAGATCCGCCGCACCGGGCGCGAGGGCCTGATCTGCCAGGACAACATCCGCGCCGACATCCACATCAACTTCTTCGTGCGGGTCAACAAGACCGTCGAGGACGTCATCAAGGTCGCCCAGTCCATCGGTACGGAGCGGGCCAGCGACAAGGTGGCGATCCAGGAGTTCTTCGGCGCGAAGTTCGCCGAGGCGCTCAAGACCGTCGGCAAGCAGCTGGACTTCGTCGATCTCTACACCAAGCGCGAGGAGTTCCGGGACCGGATCATCCGGGTCATCGGCACGGACCTGAACGGCTACCACCTCGACGACGCCGCGATCGACTTCCTTGAGCAGACGCCGATGACGCAGCTCGACGGCGCCAACATCCTCGACGCACAGGGCATCCGCAAGATCACCGAGCTGACGGCGATCGAGCACGTACGCACCAACGAGTTCCAGCGCACCGAGCAGAAGGAGATCACCCGGCAGGACGTCGACGCCCGCGAGACCATCCTGGAGCTGGAGCGCCGGCAGGCCGAGGCCGAGATCAAGCAGCGCCGCGAGGTCGAGACGCTGCGGGCCCGCGAGGAGGCCGCCACCGCCAAGGTCCAGGAGGAGGAACGGCTCGGCGCCCAGGCCGCGTTCATCCGTACCGAGGAGCAGCTCGGCATCCAGCGCGAGAACCAGGCCCGGGAGATCGCCGTCGCGCAGAAGAACCGCGAGCGCGTCATCGCCGTGGAGAACGAGCGCATCGAGAAGGACCGGCTGATCGAGGTCATCGGGCGCGAGCGGCAGACCGAGCTCGACCGGATCGCCGCGACGAAGGAGGTCGAGGCCGAGCGCCGCGAGGTCGCCGATGTGATCCGGGAGCGGATCGCGGTGGACCGTACGGTCGCCGAGCAGGAGGAGTCCATCAAGACGCTGCGGGCCGTCGAGGAGTCGGAGCGCACCCGCAGGTCGGTCATCATCGCCGCCGAGGCGGAGGCCCAGGAGAAGCTGGTCAAGGACATCAAGGCCGCCGAGGCCGCGGAGGCGGCCGCCACCCACCTGGCCGCCGAGCAGCTGACGCTCGCCGAGGCCCGGCTGAAGACCGCGGACCTGGACGCCCAGGCGAAGCTGCGGCTGGCCGAGGGCATCCAGGCGGAGACCGCGGCGCCCGGCCTCGCCGAGATCCAGGTACGTGAGGCAGAGGCCGATGTCATCGAGAAGGCCGGTCTCGCCGAGGCCGAGGCCGCGTCCGCCCGGCTCAGGGCCGAGGCGGAGGGGGCCAGGCTCAAGGCGCTGGCCACGGCCGAGGGCACGCAGGCCCAGGCGACGGCCGACGCGGCGATGATCGGCGAGAAGCTGAAGGCCGAGGCGGCGGGCCTGACCGAGAAGGCGGCCGCGATGGCGGCGCTGGACGACGCCTCGCGCGGGCACGAGGAGTACCGGCTGCGGCTCGCCGCGGAGAAGGAGATCCGGCTGGCCGGTCTCGATGTGCAGCGCCAGGTGGCCGAGGCACAGGCGACGGTGCTGGCCACGGGCCTGGAGAACGCCGACATCGACATCGTCGGCGGGGAGTCGGTCTTCTTCGACCGGCTGGTCTCGGCCGTCTCGATGGGCAAGAGCTTCGACGGCTTCGTGGAGAACTCGCAGACGGCCAAGGCCCTCGCGGGCCCGTGGCTGAACGGCACCTCGTCGTTCACCGACGACCTGACCCGGGTCCTCGGCGCGGTGTCCACCGGCGATGTGCGGAACCTGACGGTGTCCGCGCTGCTGATGCGGATGATGAAGGCGCCGGGAGCCGGGGTCTCCTCGGGGCAGATCCAGCAGCTGCTGGCCGCCGCGAAGGAGCTGGGGCTCGCGGACCAGCCGGTCTCCGCACTGACCGGGCCGGATGCCTCCGCGGTGCCGGAGGCGGCGGACGCCTCCGCCGTGCCCGTCTCGCGGAACGGGTCGGCGCCGGTCGCCCAGGGCTGAGCCGGCCGCACCACCCACCCCGCCCGCCCCGTAACACCTCGCAGGGAGAGCCGTACGTATGGACACCGACACCACGACCGCAGCGCCCACCGGCGGCCCCGTGGACGCGGGTACGTACGACGTGCTGCGCCGCCGGCTCGGCGACCGCGCCGCCGAGCTGGCACGCCGCGCCGAGGAGCTCAACGCGCGGCGCACCGAGGAGTTCGGCTCGACCGGGCTCCGGCTCACCGGCACCGAGCAGATCCGCACCGGGTACGCGGCGGTGCCCCGCGATCTGGTGGCCGTCGGCGGGCGGCTGCTGTTCGGCTTCGGGCGGGGTCCGGGCGCGGCGGACCCGGCCGAGGTCTCCGACGTACTCTCGCTGTACGGGCCGGAATTGGACTCGCCCGCAGAGGACGGGCTGCTGGCCGACGAGAGCTTCGTGCGCGAGTTCACGGCCCTGCACCGCTACTACCGCGACGCCCGGCTGCTGCGGCTGCGCCGGGTGGACGGAAAGCTGCTCGCCGTCTTCCGTACCGGCGAGAGCGCGGACGGCATCCGGGTGCTGCGCTGGGCGCTGGCCGCGGACGGTTCTCCGGGCGCGTTCCTCGACGCGCGCGGCGACCGCGACCATGTCTTCCCGCCCTCGCACGACTTCTCCTGGACCGCCGCCGGGCGCGAGTCGCACGTCCTCGGCCGGCACCCGCACATCGCGGTGGGCGGGGAGGGCCCGGATGCCGCCGTGCTCTTCGTCGACACGCTCGGCGGGACCCTCACCGTCAAGACGGTCAACGACACCGACACCCCCGACGGGATCTACGAGGAACCGGTCGCCGAACCCCTCCAGTCGCTCGCCGACGCGGAGGTCGAGCACGCCACGATCGGGCCGCTGGTCCTGCTCCGCGTCCGCCCGTACAACGAGGAGTCCTGGCGGCACCTGGTCTTCAACACGCTGCTCGGCACCGTACTGCGCCTGGACGGCATCGGGCCGGCCTGCCACCGGCTCCCCGAGGACCAGGGGATCATCTTCCCCGGCGGCTACTACCTCACCACCGGCACCGCGAAGACCTTCGACATCGCGGAGCCGCTCACCGACCCGGTCTTCGAGGGCGCCGTCCGCTCCCCGAACGGCGAGGACGTCCTGTACGTCTTCCGCTCCCCCGACGACGGCCGCGAGCTGCTGCTGCCCTACAACCTGATCCGGCAGGAGGTCGCCACCCCGCTCCAGGGCCGCGGCCACGCCCTGCTCGACGACGGCACCCTCGTCCTGCTGCGCACCACCGCCACCGGCGACGAACCGGCCCGCGTCCACCCCTTGCAGCGCTGGCGGACCCCGTACGTCTCCGACACCTACGCGGCCTCCCGTCCGGCCGGGACGGGTCCGCTGGCCCGGGTCGGCAACGCCGATCTGGTGCGCGGGATCTCCGACTGCCTGGCACTGGCGCACAGCGCCGCCGAGACCACCCCGACCGCCGCCGTGTACGCGCAGCTGGTCACGGACTGCACCCGCGCCACCGACCGCTACCACTGGCTCACCGACGCCGGACTCGGCGCACTGGCCGACCCGTTGGCGGAGCTGAAGGCCACCGCCCAGCAGGTGCTGACCGAGTTCGAGACGGTGCGGGAGCTGACCCGGCAGGCCGCCGAAGCACTCGACGGGGCGGCCGAACGGATCACCGCGCTCATCCGCCGCATCCGCGGCGAGGCCCCGCGCTCGGCCGCCGCCTGGGTGGCCCAGCTCACCGAACTGCGCCATGCCCACGGCCACTTGGCGACGCTCGCCGAGATGCGGTACGCGGACACCGGGCGGATCGCCGAACTCTCCACCGCGACCGCCGCCGATCTCGAATCGGCCGCGCAGCGCGCCGTCGCCTTCCTCGGCCGGGACGACGCCTTCACCGGCTACCACGAGGACATCGCCCGGCTCACCGCCGAGGCGTCCGCGCTCGCCACCGTCGCGGACGCGGCGGCGCTCGGCGAGCGGCTGAGCGGGATGACGGAGGGCCTGAGCGCCGTCACGGATGTCGTCGCCGGTCTCGACATCGGCGACACCACGGTCCGCACGTCGATCCTGGAGCGGATCGCCGAGGTCCTCGGCGGGGTCAACCGGGCCCGCGCCACGCTGGAGGCCCGCCGCCGCGAACTCCTCGACCACGAGGGCCGCGCGGAGTTCGCCGCCGAGTTCGCCCTGCTCGGGCAGGCCGTCACGGGGGCGATCGCAGCCTCGGACACCCCGGACGCCTGTGACGAGCAACTGGCCCGGCTGCTGCTCCAGTTGGAGAACCTGGAGTCACGGTTCGCGGAGTTCGACGACTTCCTGTCCGAGCTGGCCGAGCGCCGTACGGAGGTGTACGAGGCGTTCTCGGCCCGCAAGCAGACCCTGCAGGACGCCCGCGCCCGGCGCGCAGAGCGGCTGGCGGATTCGGCGGCCCGGGTCCTGGAGACGGTCTCCCGGCGGCTGTCCGCCCTGCCCGACCTGGACGCCGTCCACACCTACTTCTCCTCCGACCCGATGGCCGCCAAGATCCGCCGCACCGCCGAGGAGCTGCGCTCACTCGGCGATCCGGTGCGCGCCGAGGAGCTCGACGGGCAGTTGCTGGCCGCCCGCCAGGAGGCCGGGCGGGCGCTGCGCGACCGCAGTGAGCTGTACGCGGACGGCGGCGCCGTGATCCGGCTGGGCCGGCACCGGTTCGCGGTGAACACCCAGCCCTTCGACCTGACGCTCGTCCCGCACGGGGACCGGCTGGCGTTCGCCCTCACCGGCACGGACTACCGCGCCCCGGTCACCGACCCGGAGTTCGAGGCGACCCGCCCGTACTGGGAGCAGACCCTCCCCTCGGAGTCCCCGCACGTCTACCGGGGCGAGCACCTGGCCGCCCGGCTCCTCGACGAGCGGGGCGCGGACACCCTCGCCGCCCTGGACCCGGCCGAACTCGCCGCTCTGGTCAGGGAGTCTGCCGCAGCCGCGTACGACGAGGGATATCAGCGCGGCGTCCACGACGAGGACGCCACCGCGATCCTCACCGCCCTGCTGCGGCTGCACTCCGGGGCCGGGCTGCTGCGCTGTCCGCCCGCGGTACGGGCGGCGGCCCAGCTCTTCTGGGCGTACGGCACGGACGAGGCCCGGCGCACCTCATGGACCCGGCGGGCGCTCTCGCTGGCCCGCGCCCGGGAGACCTTCGGCCTCGCCCCGGCCGTCGAGGCCCTCCAGGAGGAGTGGGCGGCCGTCATCGGCGGCGAGGCGCCGTCCGCCGTCGCCGCGTACCTCTTCGAGGAGCTGACGAGCGGCCCGGCCGGCTTCGTCACCAGCGCCGCCGCCCGCACATTCCTGGACAAGTTCCGCCGTACGACGGGGACTTCGGCGTACGACGAGGATCTCGCCGCGCTCGGCGACGACCTGCCCGCCCGCCGCCAGCTCGTCGAGGGCTGGCTCGCCCCGTACGCCGCCGCGAGCGGCACCGGGATCGACGCGGGGGACCTCGCGGAGGCGGTCGCCGTGGAGCTGTGCCCGGAGCCGATGCTCGACCGGTACGACTGCGAGGCCCCGCTGACCGCGCGGGTGGACGGCCTGCTCGGCACCCATCCACGCATCGACCGGGGCGTGCTGACCCTCCGGCTCGACGAACTCCTCGCCCGCACCGCCGAGTTCCGTACCGTGGCCGTCCCCGGTTTCCGCGCCTACCAGCGTCGGCGGACGGCGCTGGTGAACGCCGAGCGGGCCCGGCTGCGGCTGGACGACCACCGGCCGCGCGTCATGTCGGTGTTCGTCCGCAACCGGCTGCTGGACGAGGTGTATCTGCCGCTGATCGGCGACAGCCTCGCCAAGCAGCTCGGCACCGCCGACGCCGAGCGGCGCACCGACTCGCAGGGCCTGCTGCTGCTCGTGTCGCCGCCCGGCTACGGCAAGACGACGCTGATGGAGTACGTCGCCGACCGGCTCGGCCTGGTCCTGGTCAAGATCAGCGGACCGAACCTCGGCCACGACGTGACCTCGCTCGACCCGGCCCAGGCCCGCACCGCGACCGCCCGCCAGGAGATCGAGAAGATCAACTTCGCGCTGGAGTCCGGCAACAACACGCTCCTCTACCTCGACGACATCCAGCACACATCTCCGGAGCTGCTCCAGAAGTTCATCCCGCTCTGCGACGCCACCCGCCGCATCGAGGGCGTGCGGGACGGCGAACCGCTCAGCCACGACCTGCGGGGCAAGCGGTTCGCGGTGTGCATGGCGGGCAATCCGTACACGGAGTCGGGCGAGCGGTTCCGTATCCCCGACATGCTCGCCAACCGGGCCGACGTCTGGAACCTCGGCGAGGTGCTGAGCGGCCGCGAGGACGTCTTCGCGCTGAGCTTCGTCGAGAACGCGCTGACCGCCAACCCGGTGCTGGCCCCGCTCGCCGGCCGCTCCCGCGAGGACCTCGTCCGGTTCGTACGCCTGGCCTCCGGCACCGCTCCGGCGCCCGGCACGGACCGGCTGGAGCACCCGTACACACCCGCCGAGGTGGACCGGATCGTCGCGGTCCTGCGCCATCTGCTGACCGCCCGGGACACGGTGCTCGCCGTGAACGCCGCGTACATCGCCTCGGCGGCGCAGACGGACGCGACGCGCACCGAGCCGCCGTTCCGGCTCCAGGGCTCGTACCGCAACATGAACAAGATCGCCGAGCGGATCGTGCCGGTGATGAACGACGCGGAACTGTCCGCCGTCGTCGACGACCACTACGCGGGCGAGGCCCAGACACTGACGTCCGGCGCGGAGTCGAACCTGCTGAAGCTCGCCGCGCTGCGCGGCCGGCTCACCCCCGAACAGTCCGCGCGCTGGTCCGCGATCACCGCCTCCTACGTCCGTACGCAGGCGCTGGGCGGCCCGGACGGCGACCCCATGACCCGGGCCGTCGCCGCGCTGGGGCTGCTCGCGGACCGGATCGCGGCCGTGGAGTCGGCGATCGTACGGGTCGCGGACCCGCGCCATCTGCTCACCGACCCGCAGGCCCGGCACGCGGCACCCCCGCCCGCCGGACCGATGGGAGATCACTGACCGCATACTCGCGCAGGAGAGGAACAAGGCATGCTGGGTCACGTGCCCTCACTCCCCCAGCAGCCCCAACGTTCCCCGTTCAGCGGACACATGGTCGTCTGCGGCGACGACGCACTGGCCCGGCGGCTCGCCGTCGAACTGCGCTATGTGTACGGGGAGCGGGTAACTCTCGTACTGCCGCCCGGATGTGACACCCGCCGCCCCGAACTCCCGCTGGCCGGACGGGGTCTGGCGGCGGCGCTGTTCGGCCGCATGTCCTCGGCGATGAACCGCAACGGAGGCAACGGCGGGGGCGGCGCCGACGCGCTCGGCGACGACACCAACGCCGGGGTCGAGGCGGTCCGCATCATGGAGGCCCTGGAGCCCTCCGACGAGGCCTTCGAGGAGGCGGGCATCGAATCGGCCGCCGCGCTGGCGCTGGTCTACGACGACGACGAGCGCAACATCCGCGCCGCGCTGACCGCCCGCCGCATCAACCCCCGCCTCCGGCTGGTCATCCGCCTCTACAACCGCAAGCTGGGCCAGCACCTGGAGACCCTGCTCGACCAGGCCGCCGCCCTCGCCACCCCCGGCCTGGACCGGGCCGCGCTGGACGCCTCCACCACCGTGCTCTCCGACGCCGACACCGCGGCCCCCGCCCTCGCGGCGACCGTCCTCACCGGCTCCAGCAAGGTCATCCAGGCGGAGGGCCTGCTGTTGCGCGCCGCCGAACGCACCCCGCCCGGGGGCGGCCAGATCGCCGACCCCGGCCTGTGCACCCTCGCGCTGCTCTCCTCCACCACCCATGACCCGGCGGGCACCGAGGGCTCCGACAGCAGCGGCGACGAAGGCCCCCGGCTGCTGCCCGACGAACGGCAGGTGGCGGCGGCGACGGGACGCGGCACGATCGTCCTGGAAGCGGTCAGCCAGGCCGGCCCGTCCGGCCCGCCGTCCCGGATGGGCGGCCGGGGCGCACCGCTCGGCCAGGTCTTCTCGCGGCGGCTGCGCTGGTCGGCGCTGGGCGTCGGCCTGGCCGTGCCGGCCCTCGCCATCGCCTCCACGCTCACCACCGGCGCCGATCCCCTGCGCGCCACCTACCTCACCCTGCTCGACCTGTTCGCGATGGGCGACCCGGCGATCGGCGAGAAGACGGCCCGCCAGATCATCCAACTCCTCTCCGGTGTCGCCGGTTTGATGCTGCTCCCCCTCCTCGTCGCGGGCGTCCTGGAGGCCTTCGGCTCGCTGCGCACCGCATCCTCGCTGCGCCGCCCGCCCCGCGGCCTGTCCGGCCATGTGGTGCTGCTCGGCCTCGGCAAGATCGGTACGCGGGTCCTCGTCCGGCTGCGCGAACTCGGCATACCGGTGGTCTGCGTGGAGAACGACCCGGACGCGCGCGGCATCCCCGTCGCCCGCCGGCTGCACGTACCGGTGGTCCTCGGCGACGTCACCCAGGAGGGCGTCCTGGAGGCGGCGAAGATCCAGCGCTCCCGCGCCCTCCTCGCCCTGACCAGCGCCGACACCACCAACCTGGAAGCGGCCCTCTACGCCCGCTCGGTCAAGCCGGACCTGCGGGTGGCGCTGCGCCTGTACGACGACGAGTTCGCCACCGCCGTCTACCGCACCCTGCGCACCGCCCACCCCCATGCCGTGACCCGTTCCCGCTCCGTCTCCCATCTGGCCGCCCCCGCCTTCGCGGTCGCCATGATGGGCCGGCAGATCCTGGGCGCGATCCCGGTCGAGCGGAAGGTGATGCTCTTCGCGGCGGTCGAGGTGGCGGGCCATCCGCAGCTGGAGGGCCGCACGGTGGAGCAGGCGTTCCGGGCGGGCGCCTGGCGGGTCCTCGCCCTGGACGCCACCCCGCCCGGCGACCGCCGCCCGGGCCTGGCCTTCCCCGACTCGGCCACCCCGGACCGCCCGTCCGGCCTGGTCTGGGACCTGCACCCCGGGTACGTACTGCGCCCCGAGGACCGGGTGGTGATCGCCGCGACCCGCCGGGGCCTGGCCGAACTCCTCCGCCGACGCCGCCCGGTGGTCCCGAGGCCGTAGGCCGTGTCCGGCGCGGGGGCCGGTGGACGCCGCAATCCGGATGCCCGGCACGCGCCCCGACCCCTACCCTGCCCCCATGGACACGGCCCCCGAACTCCTGAACGTGATCGACATCGAGGCGACGTGCTGGGACGGGCAGCCGCCGCCCGGTGCGGTGAGCGAGATCATCGAGATCGGGCTGACCGTCGTCGACCTGCGCGCGGCCGATGGGGTCTCCCCTGCTCGAACGGAGTTGAGAGCTTGGGGAAGGCTCGCCCGCCACCGGATCCTGGTCCGGCCCGCCCGGTCCACGGTCAGCGCCTTCTGCACCGAGCTGACCGGACTCACCCAGGCCGAGGTGGACACGGGCGTGTCCTTCGCCGAAGCCTGCCGCCTGCTGGCGTCGGAGCACCGGGCGGGCATACGCCCCTGGGCCAGCTGGGGCGACTACGACCGCAACCAGTTCACCCGCCAGTGCCGGGCGACCGGAACCCGGTACCCCTTCGGCCACCGCCACACCAACGCCAAGCTCCCCTTCACCTCCGCCTACGGCCTGCGCAAGCGCCCCGGCATGGCCCAGGCCCTGGAGGTGGCGGGCCTCCCCCTGGAGGGCCGCCACCACAGCGGCGCGGACGACGCCTGGAACATCGCGGCCCTGATCCTGGAGGTGGCGGCCCGGGGCGCCTGGCCGGAAGCCACCCCCTGAGGGGCTAGAGCCCGCCGCCCATCACCCCCCGCACCTCCTCCAGCGTCGCCGCCGCGATCTCGTTGGCGCGCTCGTTCCCGTCCCGGAGCACCGACCGTACGTACCCCATGTCCCGCGCGTACTCCGCCCGCCGGGCCCGGACCGGCGCCATCCGGCTGTTGACGGCCTCGGTCACGGTCCGCTTGAGGACGGCCGCGCCACCCCCACCGATCTCCTCGGCCACGGCGTGCGGTTCCCGTCCCAGACAGAGCGCCGCGAGCAGCACCAGCGAGGCCACCCCGGGCCGGTTCTCGGGGTCGTAGGTGATGTACCGCTCGGCATCCGTCTTCGCGCCCTTGATCAGCCGGGCGGTCTCGTCCGCGTCGGCGCCCAGCGCGATGGAGTTGCCCCGGCTCTTGCTCATCTTGGTGCCGTCGGTGCCGAGGAGGAGCGGCGCGTCGGAGAGCAGCGCGTCCGGTTCCGGGAAGACCGCCCCGTACCGCTCGTTGAAGCGCCGGGCGACCATCCGTGTGACTTCGAGGTGCGGCAGCTGGTCCTGCCCGACCGGCACCAGGTTCCCCTTGCAGAACAGGATGTCGGCGGCCTGGTGCACGGGGTACGTGAACATCAGCCCGCTGACGGCCGACTGCCGGGAGTGCGCGATCTCGTCCTTGACGGTGGGGTTGCGGTTCAGCTCGGCGACGGAGACCAGGCTCAGGAACGGCAGCATCAGCTGATTGAGCGCGGGCACGGCGCTGTGGTTGAAGACCGTCGAGCGTGCCGGGTCGATCCCGATGGCCAGGTAGTCCAGCAGCATCCCCTCCATGTACTCGCCGAGCCGGTCGGCGACGTCCCGGTCGGTGAGCACCTGGTAGTCGGCGATGATCACGAAGACGTCCACCCCGAGCTCCTGGAGCCGGACGCGGTTGTGGAGGGTGCCGAAGTAGTGCCCGAGGTGCAGCGACCCGGTGGGCCGGTCCCCGGTCATCACCCGGAACCGGTCGGGCGCCTGCCGGATCCGCGCCTCCAGCTCGGCGGCGCGCTGCTCGGGCGATGCGGTGGCGATACTCATGGGGGTCTCTCTCCTCGCGATGCTGGTTGCGTGGAGGACGGCCCGCCGTGATCACCGGCATCCGCACCCGTACGAGGGCGCAGAAAAGGGCCGTCCATATCGAACGGCCCTGATTCCGTGCAGAAGGGAGGTGGCCGCTCCTAGGAGGAGCGCCACCAGTTTCGGCACAGTACGGAGGTCATGGAGCGAGCTTAACGGAACCGAACTCCGCCCACACGACCTTTCCCGGCCCACGGCGCGTCCCGTACCCCCACCGGTCCGCCAGCGCACCCACCAGCACCAGCCCCCGCCCGCCACACGCACCGGGCTCCGGCTCGCGGGGTCGTGGCGGTACGTCCGAGGCATCGTGCACCTCGATCCGCACCCCGTCACCCAGCGGCCGGAACCTGGTCTCGATCTTCCGCCCCGGCGAGACCCGGGCGTGCTGCCCGGCGTTGGTCAGCAGCTCGGACAGCACGAGCACCGCCGACTCCTCCCACTCCGAGAGCCCCCAGCCCGCAAGCGCGGTACGCAGTTCCGCCCGAGCCAGCGACACACACCGCGGATGCCGGCTCCAGCGCCGCACCACGGTACGGTCCGCCGTCCCGCTCACCGGTCCACCACCGCACCGAGAACAAGGCTCGGCCCTGCCTCGATCCCCTGCTGCACCAGCCACCAACCCCGCCGCCGCCCCCGCCGGGCGAACTCGGCTTGACTAGCTTTCAGTTGGATCCGTTGACGGGCGGGGAAGCAAGGCCGTACGAGCTCACCACCCCACCGCTCCCCGCCCGGACGTCGAGTTAAGAGACACCGGAGTGATCCGAGGAATCGGACGATAAAGTTCAACACGTTGACGCTCCTTCGTAAGCGTTGGCCACGCCCCCGGACCGGTGCCACGGTCGCGGGGGTCCTTGCCGTCACGACAGACGGAAACCCACGCAGTGCACACTGTTGCGTGCGCTGCATGACGCAATCACGCTAGGCGTGTTCGAATCACTACTGCAAGTGCCACGAGCGCAAATTTGCGCACGAATTGAGGAGGTGCGATGCCCGCAGGTGGGAGGCCCACCGTTCGGAGTCGACGACTTGGAACGGCACTGAAACGCCACCGCGAAGCGGCAGGGCTCGATCAGGCCGCTGCGGCCGAGGCAATCATGAGGTCGGTCAGCAAGGTCAGTCGCATGGAGGGCGGCTTGGTGTCGGCTTCGGCCTTGGAGGTCCGCACGCTTCTCGACCGATTCGACGTCCAAGACCCCGGCGAGCGGGAACGGCTGGAACGTTGGGCACGTGCGAGCAATGAACGCGGGTGGTGGCTCGACTACCAGGAGACCGTCCGGCCCGACTACGCGGACCACATCACACTCGAAAACGACTCCACCAACATTCGATCGTGGGAACCTGCTCTCATCCCAGGGCTTTTGCAGACGGCGGAGTACGCGCGATCCGTGATCACTTCCGGACCGACGTTCATCTCACCCGACCGAGTCGATCAATTGGTCAAAGTGCGCCAGGAGCGGCAGAAGAGAATCGAAGCGGGCGGAACACACTTCACGGCCATCATCTGGGAGCCCGCCATCACCGCCCTTGCCGACGACCCCGACAACTGCGCTGGCCAGTGGTTGAGACTTCTCGACATCGGACAGCGGCAGAATGTCACCGTCCAGATGCTCCCGACTGCCGCCAGCAAGGTCGCCGGGATGTCCGGCCCCTTCGTGGCCTTCTCGTTCGGAGTGGAGCCGAATGTAGAGGCGGTTGCCGTACGGAACGTGGCCAACACGTCCGTAGTCGAGGCGCCGGAAGACTTGGCCCTCTACGCCAACGTCTTCGACCAACTACGCTCAGCAGCCATGTCCCCGAAGGAGAGTGCCGGGCGCATTCGGCAGCTCCTCCGCAACGCAGAACAGCCCACAGAAGAGGCATCGTGACAACCGAGATCACCACTGCGTTCAGCAAGTCGTCCTACTCGGATCAGCAGGGCGATTGCCTGGAGATAGCCGAAACCGCCGACGGTGGCCGTGCCATCCGGGACAGCAAGAGCCTCCCCGGGCCTCTCCTGCACCTCGGCTCCGGCCCGTGGTCGACCTTCCTGACGGCAGTGAAGGCGGACGCCTTCTCCGCCGACGCCTGACACTCGACGCCCGCTGCGAGAGGCATGTGATGTGACAGACCATCTTGGCGTTCGCTGACCTGCTGGCCACCACGCGGCATTCGACCGTGCACCTCGAACTCCGCGATACGTACGGGATCGGGGATGAGGCGGCCGAGTTCGACATGTGGCGCACCGGGTGGCGCCCTGAACCCGATCCGGCCACGTGGTGGATCGACTTCCATACGTGGGTGCGCGATGCGACTGCGAGAGGGGTCGTGCTCCGCCGTGCTCGTGTCGTCTCCGAGCCTGCAAGCGCCTACATCAGGTACGAACACGACTGCACCTACCAGAACATCGCCGCCGGCGAAGAGGTCCGGTGGCTGCCCCGGCGCAGGGCCTCGGATCTGGCCCTGCCGGGCAACGACTTCTGGCTGTTCGACGGGCGCCTGATCATGTGGAATCACTTCACGGGCGAAGGAGCCTCAGCGGGCCCGGAGATGGACGAACGGAAGGACGTGGCGAAGTTCTGCGCGGCGGCGTTCGACACTGTCTGGGAACGCGCCACGCCCCATGAGGAGTACCGGATCTGACAAGACCGCAGCCAGACATGCCCGCGTCCCCCTCATCGACCGGAAAGCCCGCAAAGTCGTAGCGGACCGGCTTCGGGAGATCAGGGAGACACGGGCCTCCGCCACCGGATCTCTCGGTCCACGAGCAGCTCCTGATTGCACGCAACAACGATCCAGAGTGACCAGGAACGGGCAATCCCGCGCAATCGTCCAGCACCCCGCAGCGATCCCAAGCATGCTGAAGACCCCATCGGTTGCGCTTCAGGGAGAGACGTCATGGCCCGACAGCTCCGCATGCTCGGCACAACGTCCGAGGAGGGAAAGTGCCCCACGCTGTACGAAGACACGCAGACCGGCGACATCATCGTTCAGGGCTACACCGTCGACGACCCCGAGGACATTGCCCAGCTCGCCAACATTCTTGACGGGGAGTCGTTCGTCGTTGTCCCACGCGACCTGCTCACCCGCTTCGGCCCCAAGGAGTAGAACCCAGTGACGCTGTTCATCGACGACGAGACGTTCGGCGACTACTTCACCGGCTTCGAGCACACGGCGTGGCGGTTGGAAACCCGTCGAGGCTATGACTCCGACCGGACTTCGGAGAGGTACCAGCAGTTCCTGTCCGGCGAGGAACTGCCGGACAACACGAACAGCCCATGGTGCGCGAACATCCGCTTCCAGACCGAGCAGGGCAAGCGGATCGAGCGCGTACGCATCGTCGACTCTCCGCCGACCGAGGATCAGTTGTTCCTTCTGGCCAGCGCGGCACGGAACAACGCTGCGGGAGAGGACATTCGCAACCTGTGGCGTGCGGATGCCAGCGAACTGGGCCTCCCTGACGTGGACTTCTGGCTGTTCGACTCACGCCGCGCTCTGGTACTGCACTTCGACGAGCAGGACAGGCTGCTCGGAACCGAACTGGTCGAGGACCCGGCACGCATCCTCGCGTTCTGCCAGGTGCGAGACGCGGCCTGGCATCGTGCGATCCCACGCACGGAATTCGTGACACAGGTAGCTTCAACTGTGTGAGCACCGATTTTCAACAGGCCCGCGAGACCCTCGGTGCGCGGCTTCGTGAGCTACGCACCGAGGCAGGGCTGAACGGCAAGGAGTTCGCCGAGGCACTTGGCTGGCAGCGGTCCAAGGTGTCGCGGCTGGAGAACGGAAAACAGACTGCCACCACCGCCGATCTGGAGGCGTGGGCTCGTGCGGCAGGGGCCCACGAGGCTTCAGGGGAACTCAGGGGACGGTTGCGCGGTCTGGAGACCACGTACCGCAGTTGGAGACGGCAGCTTGCCGGCGGTCACCGCGCACTCCAGGAAGCCAACGCCGTTCAAGAGATGGAAGCGGAGACCGTCCACCTCTTCGAGTCGGGAATCATTCCTGGGATCTTCCAGACCCCCGACTACGCGCGTGGCGTACTGACGGATGTGTCCAACCGAATTGGCTCACCGAGCGACGTCGAAGAAGGCGTGCGCGCCCGCATGAAGCGCCAGGAGGCGCTCTACCAGCCGGGCCATCACTTCCACGCTCTTATATGGGAAGGCGCTCTGCACGTCGTGCGCTGCTCGCCGGAGAGCATGATTGCGCAACTTGACCGGTTGGCCGGCCTTGTCGGCATGGACACGGTCACCATCGGCATCGTGCCGCTTGGTGTACGCACCCCGTTCTCACCCAAACACGGCTTCTGGATCATCGACGAGCGCCTAGTCATCGCCGATACCTGGAATGCCGAAGTGTGGCTCGACTCCTCCGAGGAGATCGCGTTCTACGTGAAGCTCTGGGACCAGATCCGGAACTCGGCCGTGTTCGGCCACCAAGCGCACCGCCTCATTGGACGTGCACGCGCCCACCTCAGCCCCACGTAGGCAACAAACCCCAACCGTCATGACACCTTGCGCAATCTGCCGCAACTGGCCCACAACTCCACATTCAGCCTCCGTACGGTGCGGGTCATGGCCCCTCGCACACGCAATCCGGGCTCGGACTGGCTGGCCTCCTGCGCCTCCGACCCCGTACAGGTACACCGCACTTGGGCAACCGACGGTCTCGCCCTCATTCGCGCCGAGCGACGCTGGGTCGCTGTCGAAGCAGACCTGATGCGCTCCGTCCACGCGTTGCAACACATCGCCCCTGACCGGCTCGGCCCCCTCCTCGTCCGTCCCGGCGAGGACCTCGCGTGGTGGCTGGCACCGCCGTACGCGGAAGCCCTCCTCGCGGGCATCCCCGGGCTGCGCGTCCGCCCCGAAGGCCAGCCACTGCGATGCCCACCGGCCGAGCGGTACATCGATGGGCTTGGCTGGCTGGAGAAGCCCGACGGTGCGGGGCGGCTGACCGATCCCGCCGAGCTCGGCGCTGCCTTCGATGTCCGAGCAGCGTGTTCGCGCCTGCCCGCAGCGGCTTTCGGATGACAGATCTCCAAAGCTCCGGCGAGTTGCCGCCCGTGGCCGCACTCTCCCGGGAACAGCGGCGCGGCGTGCACTGCGTGTGGTGCTCAGCAGCCCTGTCGGCGCGCACCGCCGTGAACTTGGGCGCACGCGAGACCGACGCCTTCGGCACCACCGTCCAGTGGTTTCCCCGTTGCTGCATCACCTGCCGCGGTGGTCACCCGGAGTGAATTGCTTCCAGGACTCCGCCCTCACCCGCAGGCCCCGCACCAACGGCGAGGACGGCTGAGGTCCCGCCCCCGGGAATGTCCGGCAAGACCGTCCGGGGGCGGGCTGCAAGTGCACGGCAGGGCAAGGAATCGCCTTGTCCTGGTGACTTGAGGAGGCGACAGCGTTGACCTTCAAAGAAGCACTGACGCGCCAGGCAACCGTATCGGGCGGGGACAACGGGGGCCACGGGTCGGACGACACCGACATCGAGGACGGCGACGGCAACGGCGGGAGCGGCTCCCCGGGCCACTGATCACCCGCAGCCGGTCACCGTCCCGAGAACAGTAGGAGCAGGTCCCCGGTTCCGGCCGGGGGCCTCACCCACTCGAAAGAGACTCCGCGCATGAATCTCCTGGTCGTCGACTGGGACTTCTTCTTTCCCACCCCGGCCTCGGGTGGCCCCCAAGGCCCGCACGACGAACTCTTCGCCTGGCCGGTGGCCGAGGACGAGTTCCACACGGAGACCGTCTGGGAGGCCAGACTCCGGGACTTCCGGGCAGCGGGAATCGATCTGCCGCAGGTGGAGGGATGGCAAGGCTTCTGGGACCGCTTCGCCTTCGCTCCCGGCACGCCCCTCACGTATGCCGACAGCAATGCGTGGGCGGCCCACCTCTGGCCTTCCGACCTCGGCGCGGATGCGCCTGCCTGGGATTCGGTCCACCTGTACGACGCCCACCACGACGCCGGATACCGGACGAACCACGACAGCTTCGACGCCTGGAAGGAATCCGGCGATGGCATCCGGTGCGAGAACTGGATGCTCGCTCACGCGTGGGCAGGCTCCGATCTCCACGTCCACTTCCCGCCCTGGCGCGAGTCACTGGGCCGGCCGCCGGAATCCCCGCTCGTTCCCGTCACCATGACCATCGACGACGGCACACCCCCGCCCGTGGCGTTCGACCTCGTCTTCGTATGCCGATCGGGCGCGTGGGTGCCGCCGTGGGCGGACGGGGCGTTCACCGAGTTCCTGCGAAGCGCCCCGATGCCGCGAACCGTCTTCCGCCGGAACCGCTGGGCCCATCCACGACCCGACCCGGCACGCATGGCGAACATGAAGGCCGCGCTGTACCGCAAGGTCGAGGAGATCACCGGTGATGGCTGACAGAGGCGATGCGCCCTCCGGCTGCGCGACGCCGGACTCCGACCGGGCCTGCACCGGCTACGCGTCCGGGTCCCGTTCCAGGAGCAGGTCGAGGATGCGCCGGTCGCCGTCGAGTTTCAGGGAGTCCACCGGAACACGGCTGTACAGGGCCAGGACCAGCTCACCGGCCGTGCCCCGGAGGGAGGCGTCGACAGCGGTGCCGGGCTCCGTGCCGGGCTCGGGGAAGTGGGTGGCCCGTACGCCGTCGGCGGAGAGCGAGAGGCGCCAGGACTGGCCCTCGGTGGCGTGGTAGCCGACGACGGCGGGCTCGTACGGCCAGGTGTACGGCCCCGCGCAGCAGGTGGACAGGAACTCGTCGACGCCGTCGAGCGCCGCCTCTTCCGGCAGCGGCTGCGGGGCGCCCGTGGTGATCTGGCCGTCGTAGGCTGAATCCCGGATGAAGGACGCCCCGAACCGCCTGCAGTGGGCTATGAACCACGACAATTAGCGGTCCGATACACCGAGGCGGAAGAATGACAGTGGGCAAAAACCCTCGAATAGCGGCGCTCGCACAGGTCGTGCCGACGCGGCACGGCGTGGACGAGCGGATCGACTGGAGTGCGGTCGAGGAGATCTGGGGGACCCGGTTCCCGGCCGACTACGTCGCCTTCATGGAGGTGTACGGGGCAGGGCAGGTCAGCAGGGAAGTCGGAATCCTGCTGCCGGTGCCGCGGCCCGATGTCTACTCGGACTGGAACGGACTGCGCGACGAGACCGAGAACGCCCGCGGCACCTGGGAGATGCTCGGCGGCAGAGCCGCCCTCGACGTGGACCCCGGCTCCATCCTGGCCTGGGGCGTCACCACCGGTGCGGACATCTACTGCTGGCTGACCACGGGCGACGACCCCGACCGCTGGCCCGTGCTGGTGTGCGGACGGCACACCAGCCCCGCCTTCCAGGTCCACTCCTTCGGGATGGCGGAGTTCCTCCACAGACTGCTCACCGACGAAGAGTTCCAGGAGGAGACGATCAGCGTCACCCTCCCGGAAGAGCCTTCCTTCATCAACTGGCGTGAACGGAAACGGCGTTGGGACGCCGGCTTGGACCCGTCCACGGGCGAGCCCTGGGGCTAGGAGTCATGCGGCGCCACGAGATCATGTGGCGTACGGGTTGCTGATGGTGTGATGCCGACGCGCGGTGGCCAGCACCCGCTCCGGGAACCGCGGGCCTGCGACGTAGTGGCGGCCTTTCGTCCGGCCCACGGCCGTAAGCAGCTGCGCCTTGGTGAGTGCCTGCAGATCCCGCGTGGCCTGCTGCGTGTTGATCGCTTCGGCCTTCTCGTACCGGCTGCGCCGCACCCGGCCGACCATGGCCACCTCGTGCAGCGCGGTGACCTGCCGCTCCGTGACTCCGTGTGTGCCGGTCTCGTCCATCAGTTGCATCCAGCAGTCGTTGGAACGGTCGACACGACGTTGCACCCGCTGGGTCTGCTGGTGGTAGGCGAGCAGGTTGAATTTGATCCAGGGCAAGGTGTCGCGCTCCGGCGACCAGACCGGCCCTCCGACCTCTCGCAGCACCTTGTAGTACTCCCAGGTGTTGCCCGGCATGCCGAGCCACTCCTCGATCGAGGAGAACTCGGGGGCGAGAACACCGCCGCGTGCGATGAGAAGGGTCTGCAGCGAGCGGGACATACGGCCGTTGCCGTCGGACCACGGGTGGATCTTCACCAGGTTCAGGTGGGCCATGGCTGCGCGGAGCAGGACATGACTGTCCGGGTCGCCTTCGTTGAGCCAGTCCACGAGCTCGCCCATGAGCCCGGGAACCCGCTCCTGGTCAGGGCCTTCGTAATCGGTGGCGAGCTCGTCGCCCGGTGCGGTGATGCGGATCGAGGTCCTGCGCCACTGCCCGGCGAGCTTGCGGGGGTGGTGATGCCCCTGGAGCATCCAGTGCAGGCCGTTGAGGAGTTCCTTGCTGTAGCGGAAATCGCTCACGTCGTGCAGCGACTGGATGTACGTCATGGCCTGTTGGTAGGCCAGAGTCTCCGCCTTGTTCTCATCACTGGCCTCGACCTCGCGCTCGCCGTCCATCAGGTCGGCGACGTCCACGGCATCGACCCTGTAGCCCTCGATCGTGTTCGACGCCGCGATGGCACTGGCCGTCAGGGCCTTGCGCAGATCAAGCGTCCACTTCATCGGAGCCTGCTGCACCGCATGGCGCAGTTGTTCGCGCAGGCCGTTGATCTGTTCCAGGACCTGAAGGTCGGCCGAGTCCAGGCGCGACATCTCGTACAGCATGACGCAATGATACCCAGTTCCTATCATTCCCCGCTCGGTGCACCCTCGCGGCCCGTCAGGAATTGGACCACCCGCGTCGGCACAGGACGAGGCGGTATCCGAGCAGGGAGGCAAGCGGGCCGCGTCGCCGAACCCGTACTGGGCCGGTGCGGTCGTGCACATCGTCCCCGGGTCGCACGGCTCCCCGCCCGCCCGTCCTGCACCTGCCCCAGCACCTCGTCGAACGCCTTGCTCCAGCCCGACTCCGCGCACGCCGGCCGCCGCGTGGGCGGCGCGGAAGCGTTCGGGGCGCTCGGCCTCCACGTAGCTGTTGTCCTCGACCCCAGGAAGGCGCCGGCGCCAGGTCGGCGGTACCACAGGAACCGCACACGCTTCCTTCACGTCTAAAGCGAAAGCCAAGGCCACAGCGCCGCCGAATCCGTCGGTACCGATGTCGCCGTCCACGTTCATGAGCACTACCGCACCCGCTCCGGGCCCGGCCCCTCGGAGAAAGGGCAGGAATTCGTCTCGCTGTGCGGTAGGCAGCAGGCAAGCCGTGAAGGGCTCGGTCACACGATGAGCAGTACTACGAACACATCGACGCACCACACGTCCACGATCGGCACGCCGAACCGGCGCAACACCGAACTCGCACTGCTGGTGTTCGCCGTTGTCGTCCCGGTGTTCGCCTACGCCAACGTGGGCCTGGCCATCGATGACCAGTTGCCGTCCGGCCTGCTGAGCCACGGCCTGGGCCTGGGTCTGGTGGCCGGCGTCGCCCATCTCGTCATACGGAAGTCCGCGCCGTACGCGGACCCGCTCATGCTGCCGCTGGCCACGCTGCTGAATGGGCTCGGCCTGGTCGTCATCTGGCGGCTGGACCAGTCCGAACTGCTGCAGTCGATCAAGCAGGCGGGCACCGCCGCGCCACGGCAGCTGATGTACACGGCGATGGGTATCGCACTGTTCATCGTGGTGCTGTTATTCCTCAAGGACCACCGCGTCCTGCAGCGCTACACCTACATATCCATGGTGAGCGCGCTGTTCCTTCTGCTTCTTCCGCTGGTCCCGGGACTGGGCGCCGACATATACGGCGCCAAGATCTGGATCCGCGTCGGCAGCTTCAGCATCCAGCCCGGTGAGTTCGCGAAGATCGCGCTCGCGGTCTTCTTCTCCGGCTATCTGATGGTCAAGCGCGACGCGCTGGCCCTGGCCAGCCGCCGCTTCATGGGCCTGTTCCTGCCGCGCGGCCGCGACCTCGGCCCGATCCTGGTCGTCTGGTTCCTCTCGATCCTGATCCTGGTCTTCGAGACCGACCTCGGCACGTCGCTGCTGTTCTTCGGAATGTTCGTCATCATGCTGTACGCCGCCACCGAGCGGATCAGCTGGATCGTCTTCGGTCTGCTGATGTCCGCGGCCGGCGCCGTCGGCGTCACCTCCTTCGAGCCGCACGTCCAACAACGTGTCCAGGCCTGGCTCGACCCCATGCGCGAGTACATGCTCAGCCGCCAGGGCGTGGCCGGTCACTCCGAGCAGTCGATGCAGGCGCTGTGGGCGTTCGGCTCCGGCGGCACCCTTGGCTCCGGTCTGGGCCAGGGGCACTCCGACCTCATCCGGTTCGCCTCCAACTCCGATTTCATCCTCGCCACCTTCGGCGAGGAACTGGGCCTGACGGGCGTCATGGCGATCCTGCTGGTCTACGGCCTGATCGTGGAGCGCGGCGTACGCACCGCCCTCGCGGCCCGCGATCCGTTCGGCAAGCTGCTCGCCATCGGCCTGTCGGGCGCGTTCGCGCTGCAGGTCTTCGTCGTCGCCGGCGGTGTGATGGGCCTGATCCCGCTGACCGGTATGACGATGCCGTTCCTGGCGTACGGCGGTTCCTCCGTCATCGCCAACTGGGCCCTCGTGGGCATCCTGATCCGCATCAGCGACACCGCACGCCGCCCTGCGGCCGACCCCGCCCCCGACCCAGACGCCGAGATGACCCAGGTGGTGCATCCGTGAACAAACCCCTGCGCCGGATCGCGACGGCTGTGCCATGACGCCGGTTCGTGCGATGGCGCCGGATCACCGATCCGCGCGCCATCCCGCCCCGCCGCCACCTCCCGGGGGCCGCCCCCGCTCAGTTCACTTCTTGGCGTGCTCGCCAACGTAGAACAGGATCCAGATGAAGCCCGCGAAGAGATGCGTGGCGAAGACGTAGACGAAGACGCGCAGGGCCACGCCGCGCTCCTTCCAGCGCTCGCTCTCGCCGCCGCTCCCGCTCACTGCCCTGCCTCCGTCGAAGGCGCGGTCCGTGGCCGGTCCGCACGTCCTGTCCAGGGTACGCACCGGCCCGGGGCCCCCTTGGAATAGGTCAGGGGGGTCCTCCGTTGTAGGGTGTGTTCACATAGTTCAAAGTTCAACCAAACGGAGGCGGGCCATGGAGTTCGGGATCTTCACCGTCGGGGACGTCACCACCGACCCCACGACCGGCAGGACGCCGAGCGAGAACGAGCGGATCAAGGCCACCCTCGCCATCGCGCAGAAGGCGGAGGAGGTCGGCCTGGACGTCTTCGCCACCGGCGAGCACCACAACCCGCCGTTCGTCCCGTCCTCCCCGACGACCACGCTCGGCTACATCGCCGCCCGCACCGAGAACCTGATCCTGTCCACGTCCACGACGCTGATCACCACCAACGACCCGGTGAAGATCGCCGAGGACTACGCGACGCTCCAGCACCTCGCGGACGGCCGCGTCGACCTGATGATGGGCCGCGGCAACACCGGTCCGGTCTACCCCTGGTTCGGCAAGGACATCCGTCAGGGCATCCCGCTCGCCATCGAGAACTACGCCCTGCTGCACAAGCTGTGGCGCGAGGACGTCGTGGACTGGGAGGGCAAGTTCCGTACGCCGCTGCAGTCCTTCACCGCGACCCCGCGCCCGCTGGACGGCGTCCCGCCGTTCGTCTGGCACGGCTCCATCCGCTCTCCGGAGATCGCCGAGCAGGCCGCTTACTACGGCGACGGCTTCTTCCACAACAACATCTTCTGGCCCATCGAGCACACCAAGAAGATGGTGAACCTGTACCGGCAGCGGTACGCGCACTACGGGCACGGCACCGCCGAGCAGGCCATCGTCGGCCTCGGCGGCCAGGTGTTCATGCGGAAGGACTCGCAGGACGCGGTACGGGAGTTCCGCCCGTACTTCGACAACGCACCGGTCTACGGACACGGGCCCTCCATGGAGGATTTCACCCAGCAGACCCCGCTGACCGTGGGCTCTCCGCAGGAGGTCATCGAGCGGACCCTGTCCTTCCGGGACGCCGTCGGCGACTACCAGCGCCAGCTGTTCCTGATGGACCACGCGGGGCTGCCGCTGAAGACGGTCCTGGAGCAGCTCGACATCCTCGGTGAGGAGGTCGTCCCGGTGCTGCGCAAGGAGTTCGCCGCGCTGCGTCCGGCCGGGGTCCCGGACTCCGCGCCCGTCCACCCGGCCGTCGCCGCCCGCACCGCCACGAAGGAGGCCTGACCACCGTGTCCACCACGTCCGGCGTATTCGCCACCGAACCCCTGCGGATCGTCGCCGTGTCGGCGGGGCTGAGCAGCCCGTCCTCGACCCGGCTGCTGGCCGAGCGGCTGGCCGGTGCCGCCCGCGAGCGCCTGCTGGCCGAGCAGGACCGCACGGTCGAGACCCGGGTGATCGAACTGCGTGACCTGGCCGTCGACATCGCCAACCACCTGGTCACCGGGTTCCCGCCGGCCGCCCTGGACGCGGCGGTCAAGGAGGTGGCGGAGGCGGACGGGCTGATCGCCGTCTCGCCCGTGTTCACCGCCTCGTACAGCGGGCTGTTCAAGTCGTTCTTCGACCTGATCGACAACACGGCGCTGACCGGCAAGCCGGTCGTCATCGCGGCGACCGGCGGTACCGCCCGCCACTCGCTGGTCCTGGAGCACGCGATGCGTCCGCTCTTCGCCTACCTGCGGGCCACCGTCGTACCGACGTCCGTGTACGCGGCCTCGGAGGACTGGGGCTCCTCCGGCGACGAGTACACCGACGGCCTGCCGTCCCGCATCCGGCGGGCGGGCGGCGAGCTCGCCGCCATGATCACGGGCGGCCGGGCGGCGTCCGGGGCGCCGAGGACGCTCGGGCTCGACGACGAGGTCGTGCCCTTCGAGCAGCAGCTCGCCGACCTCCGCCTGGACTGAGGGACCCACCGCCGGAAGCCCTGTGCCGGTTTGATTAGAGTTACACCGAAAGATGCGTCGTGCGAGCCCGTCTCGTACGACGCATCCGCGCACTGAGCCGAACCGAGCTGGAGGCAGTGATGGGCAGGATCGTGGTGGGCGTGGACGGCTCCGAGTCGTCGGTCAAGGCGCTGCACTGGGCCGTACGCCAGGCGGAGCTGACCGGTGACACGGTGGAGGCCGTCAACAGCTGGGAGTACCCCGCGACGAGCTGGGCGTCGATGATGCCCGGCATGCCGGAGGACTTCGACCCGCAGGCCCTGGCGACCGTGGCCCTCACCGAGACGCTGGAGGAGGCCCTGGGCGCCGAGGGCGCGGCGGCGGTCAGCAAGATCGTGGTGATCGGCAACCCGGCCCAGTCCCTGCTGGACCGCGCCGAGGGAGCCAGCCTGCTCGTCGTGGGGGCGCGCGGCTACAGCGGCCTCAAGGCGACCCTGCTCGGCTCGGTCAGCCTCCATGTCACCCAGCACGCACCGTGCCCGGTGACGGTCGTACGCGGCTGACGACGGACCGGCCGGCGGACCGGCCGCGGACATGAGGGCGGGCCCGCACCGATCGTGTGCGGGCCCGCCCTCGCGTCACACCGACGTGGGGCTCACGTCCGCTCGTGCGTGTAGAAGATGTAGAAGGCGGTGATGAACATGCCGAGGCCGACCGCCAGTCCCAACGCCGAGGACCGCAGCACGCTCGAATCGGTCAGCCCGACCAGCAGCCCGATCGCCGCCGACGTCAGCGCGCCGTAGGCCACCGCCCGCACCAGGGGCAGCATGGTGCGCTGGATCCGGCCCAGCGCGAAGCACAGGACGGCGAGCACCACCGCCGTGATCAGGCCGTACCAGAACTGCCGGTAGCCGCTCGCGCCGTTGTTGCGGAGGACGAACGAGGCGTAGAGGCCGTACGCCGCACCCAGCGTGACGGGTATCGCCCAGGAGAGCGCGCTGTGCCCGCGTGCGTGTGCCCTCGGCCCGGACCGTCCGCGAGCCGGCATTGCTGCGTGTGTGGACATGGCGGAGTTCTCCTTCCGTGACTTCCTTCCAGGGCACACCCGGCCGCGCCGCCCGGCAACTCGGATGGCGTACGGCCCGGGGCGCGGCGCCCGTCCGCGGGATTCCCTGGGAGGGTGCGGACGTATCTCTCGGCGGGTCTCTCGGCGGTACTGCTGGTACTGCTCGCCGTCCTCGTCCCCGTCGGCGCGCTGTCCGCCTGGGTGGATCTGGAGATCGACAACACGGACCGTTACGTCGACGCGGTGGCCCCGCTCGCCTCCGACCCCGATGTGCAGAGCACCGTCACCGACCTCATCACCGACGGGGCGATGAGACAGATCGACGCCGGACCGCTCCAGGACACCGTGCGGGACTTCCTGCACCAGGCGGTGCTGTCCTTCACCACCACCGACGCCTTCCAGGACGCGTGGAACGCCGCCAACCGCACCGCCCACGAGGCCGTCACCACCGCCCTGAACGGCAACACCGGCGAGGCCGTGACCATCGATCTGGCGCCCGTGACCGAACGGATCAAACAGAATCTGGAGGAGAACGGGGTCCCGTTCGCCGACCGGATCCCGGTCCAGCACACCGACATCACGCTCATCTCCGCCGGCCGCGCCGACCAGCTGCGCCAGACCTTCCACCTGCTGCGGACCGGCAGTGTCCGGCCGGCCGTGGGCACGCTCGTGGTCGCCGTCCTGGCCGCGGTCGTGGCCTGGGCGCGCGGCGGCGGCCCGGGGCACAGGCGGTCCGGGCTCGCGGCGCTCTCCGCCACCGCCGTGGCCGGGCTCGGCTTCGCGCTCGGGGCGCTCGTGCTGCGCGCGGTGGTCGCGTACGCCCGCGGCCGGGTGCTGTCCGAGGTTCCGGACAGCGAGACGGCGGGGGCGGCGGCGGTGTACGACGCACTGACGGGCTCGCTGCGCACGACGGTGTGGATCGTGTTCGCGGCGGGGCTGGCGGTGGCGCTGTGCGCGGTGCTCGTACGGCTGTGGGCGGCCCGGGGACGGCCCGCGCCGGGCACGGGATGACCCGGCACGGCGCCGCATGACAAGGGCGCTCCGGGCTCGACGTGCGGCGGCGGGCGGGCCGGGGAAGAGTGGATGTCGTGACTGCCGGATCGGGGGCGACTGAGAGGTCTTCCGCATGCGAGCCATAGCCGTCGGCGCGTTCCGGGCCGACCCCGCACTGGTGGAGATGCCCAAGCCCGAGCCGGAGGCCGGAGAGGTACGGGTCAGGATCGAGTACGCCGCGCTCAACCCGTCCGACTGGCAGGCCGCGCAGGGTTCGCCGGACGACGGACCGGCACCGCGCGTGTTCCCGATGGTCATCGGCGTGGACTTCGCGGGCCGGGTGGACATGATCGGCGGCGGCGAGAACCGCTTCCGGGTCGGCGACCACGTCTTCGGCCGGGTCGCCCGGCCGAACGCGGCCGGAGGCGGCACGTACTGCGACTACGTGTCCGTGCCCCAGGACTCCGCCATCACCGTCGTCCCGCCCGGCCTCCCCCTCCGGGCCGCGGCCGCACTGCCCTCCGCCGGGATGACGGCCGCCCAGATCCTGGAGACCGCCGTCTTCCGCGGCCACGAGAGCCTGCTGGTCATCGGTGCGGCGGGCGGCGTCGGCAGCTATCTGACCCAGCTCGCCTCGGCCCGCGACATACGCGTGATCGCCGCCGTGCGCGGCGACGAGCACAGGCGGATGACGGAACTCGGCGCCGCCGTCACGATCGACATCACCGACCGCCCCCTCGAAGCTGCCGTACAGGAGAGCTGCCCGGACGGCGTCGACGCACTGGTCGACCTGGCCTCCACCACCCCGGACTCCTTCGCCGCCCATGCCGCGCTGGTCCGCCCCGGCGGCATCGCGCTCACCACCCGGGGCGTCGCCGCCGGGGCCGCCCTGCCCACGGACGTGACCGGCATCGACTTCCGGCTCGAACCCACCCCGGTCCTGCTGGACGTGCTGGCCGCGGGCGCCGCCGAAGGTGTGCTCCGGGTGCCCGTCGACATCGAACTCCCGCTGGAGAAGGCCCCGCAGGCCCTCGACCGGAACCGGACGGGCGGCGCCCGCGGCAAGACCGTCATCGTGCTCTGAGCCCCCGGACGGGTCCGGGCCCGGACGAGCCGTCACGGCTGCGTACCGTTGAGGTACGGCTCGAACAATGCCGGGATTCGCACGATTCAAGGGGACGCGTTGACCGATACCGAGGCCGCGTCCGGACGACGCCGCGTGACGCCACCCCCCTGGCTGCTGAGCGGGCTGCGCCCGCAGCCGTCCACGCCCATCGCCTGGGCGGCGGTCGTGCGCGCCTCCGTCTCCCTGGCCACGCCGCTCGCCGTCGGCTTCGCGCTGGACCGGCCCGCGTACGGCGCGCTCGTCTCCATGGGCGCGCTCTCCGGCGTCATCGGCGACACCGCCGACGCGTACCGGATGCGCATACTCAACATCGCCGTACCGCAGCTCTTCGGCGCGCTCGGCGTCATGCTCGGCACGCTGGTGTACGGAACCGGCTGGGCGGCCGTCGCCGCGCTGACCCTGGTCGGCCTGGTCTCCGGAATGATGTCGACGATCGGCGCCGTCGCCTCCGTGTCCGGGCTGCTCCTCCTGCTCAACGCGGTGGTCGGCGCCGGACTCCCGATGCCGGAACCCTGGTGGGTGGCGCCGCTGCTGCTCACGGTCGGCGGACTGTTCGTCCTCACCCTCACCCTGCTGGCCTGGCCACTGCGCCGGAAGCTCCCGGAGCGGGTCGCGGTCGCGGACACCTATCTCGCGGTCGCCGACCTGCTCGCCGCCGCGGGCACCGACGCGTACGAGGACCAACGGCACGCCGTCACCCAGTCCCTCAACACGTCCTACGACCTGATCCTGGCCCGCCGGGCCCGCTACCACGGCCGCAGCAACGCCATGGTGCGGCTGCTCGCCCAGCTCAATGTCGTCATCCCGCTCGTCGAGGCGGCCCCCGCCGTCCATGTGCGCCGGTGCCCGCTCCCCGACGAGATCCCGGCGGCGGTACGCGAACTGGCCGCCGCCGTCGAGGAGAGCCGCACCGGCCGCCCCGAACTCGCCCTGCCCGCACCGGAATCACCCGCCACCCGGGCCGTGGACAGCGCCCTGCGGCACGCGGCGGTCGTCGTGCACAAGGCCGACCCCGACCCGTACAACGTCGACGACCGGCTCGGCCGCCCGGCCGTGCTCGGGGTACGGATCCGGCGGGCCACCCGCGACGTGCTGCTCTCCGGGGCCTCCTGGCGCTACGGGCTGCGCCTGGCCCTGTGCATCGGCCTGGCCCAGGCCCTGACCTCGCTGATCCCGGTGCCGCGCTCCTACTGGGTCGCGCTGACCGTCACGTTCGTCCTCAAGCCGGACTTCGGCTCGGTGTTCTCGCGGGCCGTGCTGCGTTCGGTGGGCACCGCGGCCGGTCTCGTGGTCGCCGCACCGGTGCTCGCCGCGGTGCCGATCGGCTGGTGGGACGTGCCGGTGATGGTGGTGCTCGCCGCGCTGATCCCGGCGCTGACGGCGAAGGGCTACGCCTTCCAGACCGCGGCCATCACCCCGGTCATCCTGCTCCTGTCCGACCTGCTGAACCACCAGGGCTTCGACCTGGTCTGGCCGCGGTTCCTGGACAGCCTGATCGGCTGCGCGATCGTGCTGGTGGCGGGCTATCTGCTGTGGCCGGAGAGCTGGCACGTACGGATCGGCCACCGGCTCGCGGACGCGGTGACGGACACCGCCGACTACGTGGCGTACGCCTTCGAGCCGGGCCGCTCCGGCGACCGGGCGGAACGGGTGCGGGCCCGGCGCCGGATCTACCGCGATCTGTCGGCCGTACGTTCCGAATTCCAGCGCGCCCTGACGGAGCCGCCCCCGGTCGGCACCCGGGCCGCCGCCTGGTGGCCGCTGGTCGTCGCGGTCGAACGCATCGTGGACGCGACGACGGCGGCCCGGGTCCGCGTCAACCACGGAGCACCCGAGCCGCCGCCCGCGGAGGTCGCGGAGATCCGGCGGCAGCTGCGGGAGCTGGCCGACGGGATCCGGGCGAGCGAGGTCCTGGTGGGGGTCCGCGCCGAACTTCCGGGCGACGAGGAGGGCGTACTGGCTCCGCTGCGCCAGGAGGTGGCGGCGGCACGGGCGATCGCCTCGCCCCAGCCGTAGGGCCTGCCCGGTGGGGCGGTCACCCGGTGGGGCCGTCCCCCCGCAGCCGGTCCATCTCGCGCCGGTCCCGCTTCGTCGGCCGGCCCGCGCCCCGGTCCCGTACCGGAACCTGGATCGCCGCCTCGCGCGGCGGCGGGGGCGGGCTGTTGTCGATGAAGCACTCCGCCGCGACCGGAGGGCCGACCCTCTTCTTGACGATCTTCGACACGACCACGATCCGGTCGCGGCCGGCGTGCCGGAGCCGTACCTCGTCGCCGACGCGCAACGCCTGGGCGGGCTTGGCGCGCTCACCGGCGACCTTCACATGACCCGCGCGGCAGGCGGCAGCGGCCTGCGAACGGGTCTTCGTCAGCCGGACCGACCAGATCCAGACATCGACCCGAACGCTGCCCTCCGCCTGCGGCGCCTCACCGGAAACCATGTGTCCGACTCTAGCCTCGCCGTTTCGGTTGGGGTGATGAGTCGTCGCTGATCGTCAGCCGCCGGGTGGGCGAGGTGATTTGGCTGTTTGGGCATGGCGGAGGCCCGGCGCGGTGGTCGGGTTCTCCAGGGTCCTTCGGGTCGTGGGCGGGCAGGGGGTTGTCGGTCAGCCGGCTGGTCGGGGCAGCGCGGCAAGGCGATGGAAGGCGTCGGCGAGTTCGTTTCTCCATGGCCAGGTCGCCGATATCCGCAGGCGGAGGCGCCGCCCGCCTCGGGTGAGGCGGGCGGCGACGTGCAGCAGTCGGTAGCGGAGCTTTTTCGGTTCGGCAGTGGCCAGTTCGCCG
>NZ_FPJO01000033.1:48176-65360 GCF_900119365.1 Streptomyces atratus | reverse complement strand
GTGCCAGTCTCCGTGGTCGTCGCGGCGCCTTCGGTAGTGGGCCTTGGCGCCGGGTGAGGCTGTGATGGCGGAGAAGGCCCAGAGGTAGCCGGTGTGGTTGAGCCGGTCATTCTTCACCCACCGCCGAGTGTCGACGTGTACGAGGTCGCCGGGGGCGGCGTGTTCGTAGCGGCGGATCACCCGGCCGGTGGCACGGTCCAGGTGGGTCAGGCGGGCCAGGCCGTAGCGGGTCAGGACCCGGTGGACGGTCGCGGGGTTCAGCCCGAGGAGGTAGGCGATGCGGGCCGGCCCCCAGCGGCGCAGGACGCGGACCTTGATGATCCGCCGCTCGGTACGGGTCGGGGTCCGGCGCGGGCTGTGGTGCGGGCGCGAGGACCGGTCGGTCATGCCTGCCTCGCCCAGCTCGCGGTAGCGGCCGGCCCACCGCTGAGCCGTCGTGGGCGAGACCTGGAAGCGTTCGGCGGCCCGGCGAAGGGGCCAGCCGTCCTCCACGACGCAGCGGGCCAGACGCAGGCGGCCGGTCTCGGTCAGGGGTGCATTACGGTGGGGCATGAAGGCCTTCTGCTGGTCGGTGGCGATGTCGCAATCCACACCGAACCCGGAAGGCCCTCACTCGTTCGCGAACACCCGACCGTGATCACTGTCACCAACCTCCATGGACAGAACACCGGCCCGATGTCCGGCTCCGCCAGGGCGATCCCCGCTTCTTCGCGGTTGATGTACCCGAGCTCGCTCTTGTACATGCTGCCCCCGCCACGGTGCAGCATCGCGGCGCCCCCAGACCATTTCGGCTGGATCTTCCAGGACTGCTCTGCCCTAATCAATTTCGTTTGGATCACTTCCGCTGGCCGGGCGGTCGTTGATGATGTCCGTGTGACTAACCGCATCAGCGCTCTGATCTCGGCCTTCGGTGTCCTTGCCAGCACGTTTCTGCTCGTCCTTGCCGTTCGTGAGTACCGTTCCGGGGCGTCGGTCCTCTGGCTGGTGGCTGGATCCGTGATTTTCCTCAGTGCCCTGCACACGCTCGTGCGGGACGTGCGGCGGCTCCGTACAGGGCCAGCTGTGTGACGAGCGGCGACGGTTCCGGCCGACCTTGTCGGTCGCTGTTGGTGTGTGCCGTTGACTGACGTGCAGTGGGCGCGAATTGAGCCGTTGCTCCCGGACCGGACGCCGAAGCGGGGTGGCCGGTGGAGGGATCACCGCGAGGTGATCGATGCGATCGCCTGGAAGTTCCGACGGGATCGCAGTGGATCCATCAGCCTGAGAAGTATGGCAACTGGCGGGGCGTCTACAACCGGCTTCGCATGTGGGCCGCCGACGGAACCTGGGAACGGGTGTTCACCACGCTCATGGCCCAGGCGGACGCCGACGAGGACCTAATCCCGTCGGCCAGGACCTCACCACGCTGGGCCTGACCGATCCAGAGGGCCTGGTCGAGAAGCTGACCGGCTGCGGCTGGCTGTCCATCCCCGGCACCGCCGGCGATCTGCTCGCTTCCCGGCCGGAGAACCCCACCCCGATCAGCCTCCCCTCCCTGGCGCCCCACGAAGGCAAGGCGGACCCGTTCACGTCCGGCAAGAAGATGCGGCCCAAGCTCTCCGGCTGGGCGCAGAAAGTCGCGCACCGCCAGAGGAGGACGATCACCATGACCGCCACCGTGCGGGTGTTCCGGAGAACCGCCGCGATCTCGGTCGCCGCCGCATCTGCGCCGCGGCGTGGATGGTCGGTGTCCGTCGCGCTCTTTACCGGCGTCACCTCCGTCGACCCCGACAGCGCTGGGACAATACACTCGCCGAGTCCGGCATGATTGCCCTGCCCATTCCTGGCACCGGGGTCTCGTGGCACTACGGTGCCGAACGGAGGAGGAAGCCTTGTCACGCCAGGTACTTACAGTCAGCCCGGAGCAGCCCGACGGCTTTCCGACGATCGGTGAGGCTCTCGCCAGGGCGCGCAGCGGCGCCGTCGTCAGCGTGTCACCCGGCACCTACATCGAGAACCTGACCATCGTCACCCCGGTCACCATCGTGGCGGAGCAAGCCCGCGGCACCGTGGAGATAGCGCCCCGTCGCGGAAGCGCCATCGTGCTCAAGGCGGAGGCCGCCATGCTGACCGACCTGGTGTTGCGCGGCCGCGACGAGGAACTGCCCGTCGTCGACGCCGCGCGTGGGCAGGTGGCGATGGACGGCTGCGAGATCACCGGCTCGGCCTGGACCGCGCTGCTGGCCCGTACCGGCGGCTCACTCGCATTGCGGGACTGCCGGGTCAGCAATCCGGGCGGCGCCGGAATCGTGGCCACCTCCGTGGTGGAGAGCTCCGTCGAGTCCTGCACCATCGAACACCTCGGCACTTCCGGGGTGGTGATCGGCGAGCGCGGCCGGATCACACTGCGCGGCTGCACCATCCGCAACGCCCGCGGCAACGGCGTACTCGCCAATGGAGAGGCACAGGGGTCGGTCGAGGACTGCGACATCTCCTCGACCGACAAGCCGGCCATAGCTCTGGAAGGCCACAGCACCACTCGGGTGCTGCGCACCGTGGTGCACGACACGAGCACGGGCGTCCAACTCGCCAGCCAGGCCCGCACGACACTCGAGGACGTACGGGTCACCGGCACCACCGGGGTCGGCATCGCGGTTACCGGCGGCAGTGACCCGCTGCTGCGCCGCTGCCGTACCGCGCGCACCAAGAGCCACGGGTTGCTGGTCACCGACCGCTCCCGGGGTACGTTCGAGGACTGCTGGCTGGACACCGCGCAGGCGCCCGCGCTGAGAGTGAGCGGGCCGGCGTCTCCCGTCCTGATCGGCCTGACCATCAGGGACTGCGCGACAACCGCGGTGCTGCTGGAAGAGGAGTCGGCGGCCGAGCTGGACCACCTTGAGGTCATCGACGCCCTGGGAACCGGCATTTCCATCCGCACGGGGGCCAACCCGTTTGTCCGTCGGGCGCGTATCAGCGCTCCGCACGGTCACGGGGTGGAGATCGTGAAGGACGGCCGGGGACGGCTGGAAGACTGCACCGTCGACCGGGCCGGTCGCTGTGGCATCAGGGTCGAGGACGACGGCCACCTCTACGTCGGTGGTGGCACTGTCTCCTCGCCCGGCGAAACCGGCCTGTCGATCGCCGCCGGCGGAATCATGACCGCACGGGATCTGGAGATCTCCGACGCCAAGGAGTCGGGTGTCGCGGTCAACGAGGGCGGGGATATGACAGGCAACCGAGTCCGGGTGGGCGGCAGCGGCCGCCACGGTGTCCGGATCGTCGAAGGCGGCCGCGCTTCGTTCAATTCCTGTGAGGTCACGAACAGCGCCGGCGACGGCTTCCGTGTCGAGTCCACCGAGCCCGTCTCCCTCGTCAACTGCGATGCCCGGGACAACGGCGGCGGCGGTCTCGTCCAGTCCCGGCCCGGTCAGCGACTCGCCGTCGAGCAACTGACGAGCACGGGAAACGGGAAGCGGGATGCCTGGGGCTCGGGCGAGGCCGGGGGAGCCGACAGTGCCGGCGAGGGCGGCATGGATGGTGAGGACGCATGGCTCACCCGCGGGGACGGGCCGCTGTCCGCCCTCGACGCACTGATCGGCCTGGAGAACGTCAAGCACCAGGTGCGTACGCTGGTCAACCTGACACGGATGGCCCAGCACCGCGCCCGGCTCGGCATGCCCGTCCCACCGATGGGCCGCCACCTGGTGTTCGCGGGCCCGCCCGGCACCGGCAAGACCACCGTGGCCCGGCTCTACGGGACGATCCTCGCCGAGCTCGGCGCACTGCGCTCAGGACACCTGGTCGAAGTCTCACGGGCCGACCTGGTGGCCCAGATCGTCGGTGGCACCGCCATCAAGGCCACCGAGGCCTTCAACCGCGCCCTGGGGGGCGTCCTGTTCATCGACGAGGCGTACACCCTCGTGTCCGACGGCCGCAGCTCCGGCGCCGACTTCGGAAGGGAAGCGGTCGATACCCTTCTCAAGCTCATGGAGGACCACCGCGACGACGTGGTCGTGGTCGTCGCGGGCTACTCCGCAGAAATGCAGACATTCCTGGCCTCCAATCCCGGCCTGGCTTCCCGCTTCTCCCGCACCGTGGAGTTCGAGAACTATTCGGTGGCCGAGCTGGTGGCGATCATGGAAAGCATGTGCACCGGGCACCAGTACGTGCTCGACGACACCACCCGAAAGGCACTCACCGTTCACTTCGAACGGTTGCCCAAGGACGCGTCTTTCGGCAACGGCCGCGCCGCCCGCCAGGTGTTCGAGCAGATGGTGGACCGGCAGGCGTCCCGGCTGGCCTCCCTTCCGGACATGACCCAGCAGGCCCTCCTGCAGCTGCTGCCCGAGGACATCGGGGAGGAAGCCGCTCGCGCGGTCTCCGGCGAAGGCGCACCCGGGAACCCCGACAACGACCCACGGGCACGCCTCGGCGACCTGGTGGGCCTGGCCGGCGTCAAGCGGGACGTCACCGACCTCGTCAACCTGCTGTCCATCACGCGCCAGCGGGAGGCCGCGGGGCTGCCCGCGCCGCGCATCAGCCACCACCTGGTCTTCACCGGCCCGCCGGGCACGGGAAAGACCACGGTGGCCCGGCTCTACGGAGAGCTCCTGCTCTCACTGGGCGTGCTGCCGCGGGGCCAACTCGTCGAGGTGGCTCGTGCCGACCTGGTCGGCCGGTATGTCGGCCACACCGCACAGCTCACCCGAGAGGTTTTCGAGCGGGCCCTGGGAGGGGTGCTGTTCATCGACGAGGCGTACACCCTCACGCCTTCGGGGCAGGGCTCCGCCTCGGACTTCGGGCAGGAGGCGGTGGACACCCTACTGAAGCTCATGGAGGACCACCGGGACGAGGTGGTGGTCATCGTCGCCGGCTACAACGAGGAGATGGAGCGTTTCCTCTCCTCCAACCCGGGCCTCTCGTCCCGCTTCTCCCGGCGAGTGGACTTCGCCAACTACTCCTCGGACGAACTGGTCACCATCGTGCGACAGCACGCGACCACGGCCGGGTACGAATGCGGGCCCGGCACGGGCCAGGTGCTGCGTGCATACTTCGAATCGCTGCCGCGCGACCGCACCTTCGGCAACGCGCGGCTTGCCCGCCAGGTCCTGGAAGGCATGATGACGCGACAGGCCGGCCGGCTGAGCACGGCAGCGGCTCCCGGGGTGGAGGACCTGCGTCTGCTGCTTCCCGAGGATGCGGTGCAGAGAGCGGCGGTACCCGAGTGATGCGGGGCGGCTGACGCGCCCTGAGGACATGCGGCTCGCGGATCACGACAGGACAGTCTCTACGTTCCCAGGATGCACACCATGCGCCGTTCCCGGCTCCGGCACTCGCTGTTGGCCCTTCTCACGCTGATGTCCGCGTCCACGGTGGCGCTCGGGAAGACCACGGCCGCCGACGCCGTGCCCCGTGACACGGTACGGCTGTCGGTGATGCCGTCCCGGCTGGAGGCCGGGGCCGCCTGCACCGGCGGCTCAACCAAGGTGGTCCCGGCGGTGCCGTGGGAGCAGCGGAACCTGCAGCTCCCCAGGACACGCCAATTCGCCCAGGGTGCTGGGGTGGTGACCGTGGCCGTCGTCGACACCGGGGTGTCGCTCCAGGCACCTGCCCTGGCAGGCCGGGTCACCGCGGTCGGTGGGGCGGGCGCCGACTGCGTCGGCCACGGCACCTTCGTGGCCGGGCTGATAGCCGCCGCCCCGGTGAAGGGCGTCGGCTTCGCCGGAGTGGCTCAGCAGGCACGCATCGTGGCCGTGCGGGGCACGGACGAGCGCGGGACGGCGACCGATGCCACGGTCGCGAAGGGCATCCGGGCAGCGGTGGACGCCGGGGCCGAGGTCATCGAGGTGTCCCCGGCCCTGC
This sequence comes from Streptomyces atratus, assembly GCF_900119365.1. GTDB lineage: Bacteria > Actinomycetota > Actinomycetes > Streptomycetales > Streptomycetaceae > Streptomyces > Streptomyces atratus_B. The sequence goes on along the minus strand of NZ_FPJO01000033.1, from coordinate 59,519 downwards.
CGCGCAATTCCGCCAGACTCAGGAGCGCCGTCTCCTACGCCGCCGACCGCGACGCCCTGATAGTGGCAGCCGCAGTGCCCGACGCCCCCGGGAACGCCACGTCCTCCGCCCACCCGCCCAGGGATTACTGGCCCGCGGCCGAGCAGGGCGTGCTCTCCGTCATCGATGTCGACATGCAAGGCGGGCGTCCGCAGGGCGCCTTCACGCCTCGGAGCGCAGACCTCGCGGCACCGGGCGACGGCGTGATCGGCGTCGGTCCGAAGGGCGGGGGGCACTTCATCGGCTCGGGAGCGTCACTGGCAGCCGGCTACGTCGCCGGCACGGCCGCCCTGGTGCGGTCCGCCCAGCCTGCCCTGACCGCCGCGGAGACGGCACGGTGGCTGACCACGACGGCGTACCCAGCGGCCATACCACGGCTCGACCCGTACAGCGCTCTCGCCTCGGTGCCGGGGGCTACCCACGAAACGGCGGGGCCGGCCCGCGATTCCCCGCCGGTGCGCCTGGTGAGGGATGAGAGCGGCGTCCGCGCGACCCGACGTGCCCTGGTCCTGGCGGGCGTGGGCGGTGGTCTGGTCCTGGTGGTCGTCTGGGCCGCCGTGATCGCTCCGCGGGGCCGAGCCCGCGGGTGGCGTCCGGCGAGGGACGAGGACTCGACGACGGGTTGAGACGGGCGGTGGTCTGGTCCTGGTGGTCGTCCGGCCTGCCGTGATCGCTCCGCGGGGCCGAGCCCGCGGGTGGCGTCCGGCGAAGGACGAGGACGATCCGCCCCGGGCCGGTGACGGGGCGGGCGCGGCGGCGGACACCGACGGATCTCGGTCAACCACCGCCGGTGGAACGGCCTCCGACAGCAGGTCACCCCTCGTCCGGTTCCTCCTCGGACTGAACGTCCAACAGGGCCGTCTGCATCAGTACGGCCTTGCGGCGGGCGATGTACCGCGCCCGGCCGGGCGGCAGATTGCGCGGCTTGACGTTGCCGAAGACGTATCCCTCCGAGGGCGGGCAGGACATCAGCAGTCCCGGGGTGTTGACCTCGTCGAGACGCCTCAGCAGCAGGTCGTTCAGGCCCCGGCCGGCACCGGTCGCCGAACGCATCACCACCATGTGCAGCCCCACCTCGTGCCCCAGGGCCAGGTGGTCCAGGAGCGGGTCGAAGGGGTGGCCGATGACGTTGCTGCCGCCGACCATGTCGTAGTCGTCCACGAGCACGAACAGCCGTGGCCCCGTCCACCAGTCCGCATGCCGCATCCGGGCAGGGGTGATGTCCGGTCCGGGAAGCCTGGTCCTGACGGCCCGGGCCGATCCGCTCACCAGCTCCCGGAGGGCGTCGATCGACACCGCGTGCCCGAGCCGGTACTCCTGCGGTACCGCCTCGACGAGTTCGCGCCGGTAGTCCACCAGCAGGATGCGGGCTTCGGCCGGGGTGTAGCGGGCGGTGACCGCCGCGGCGACCAGCCGCAGCAGATTGGTCTTTCCGCTCTCGGTGTCCCCGATGCCGACCAGATGCGGTGTACGGCTGAAGTCGTGCCACACCGGCGACAGTGTCTGCTCGTCCAGCCCCAGGGGGATCCGCAGTCCGTCCGCCAGCTCCGGTTGCGGCAGCTCCGCGACGGGCAACCGGTGCGGCAGCGTCCGCACGGGTGGCGCGGCAGGACCCGCCCAATGTTCGGCGACCCGTTCCACCAGCCCGGCGACCCCCTCGGTGAGGTCGTCGGCGCTCCCCCGGCCGTCGATGCGCGGCAGTGCCGTCAGGAAGTGCAGCTTGCCGTCCACCGTCAGGCCCCGGCCCGGGGTGCGCGGCACGGTGGCCGCCTTGCGGATGTCCACCACGGAATCCATGGCGTCGCCCAGCCGCAGCTCCAGCCGGGTCCCCACCTGGTCGCGCACCTGGGTCGACAGCTCCATCCAGCGAGCCGTGGAGACGACCAGGTGGATACCGTAGTTCAGGCCTCGGGCCGCGATCTGGTTGAAGGTCGGCAGGAGCGTGTCGAAGTCCTGACGCACCGTGCCCCAGCCGTCCACCACCAAGAAGACGTCACCATGGGGTTCGTCCTCGAACTCACCGGCCGCACGGCGCCTGCGATAGGTCGCCATCGAGTCGATGTTGTGGTCGAGGAAGAGCTGCTCACGGTGGTTGAGCACGGTGGTGACCTCAGCCACCGCACGGTTGATCCGCTCACTGTCGAGCCGGTTCGCCACTCCTCCGACGTGGGGCAGCCCCGCCAGGCCGGCCAGCGTTCCGCCGCCCAGGTCCAGGCAGTAGAACTGCACCTCGCGAGGGGTGTGGGTGAGTGCGAGAGCAGCGATCAGGGTGCGCAGCGCAGTCGACTTGCCGCTCTGCGAACCACCCGCGACGGCCAGGTGCCCGCCGCTGCCGGAGAGGTCCACCACCAACGGGTCGCGCCGTTGCTCGAACGGTCTGTCCACCACGCCGACCGGTACCCGCAGAGCGCCGAGCCCCGGCCAGCCCGTCGAGACGAGCCCGCGCTGCGGGTCCGGGGACAGCCCCGGCAGCAGTTCGTCCAGGGCGGGCGGCAGCCCCAGCGGCGGCAGCCACACCTGAAGGGCCGGCGGGCCCGCGTCGCGCAGCCGTTCCACGGCCACCGACAGCAGGGACGCACCCTCCTCGCTCTCCTCCGCCTCCGGCTCCGGGTCGGGATCCTGGGCCGGTGCGCGCGGCACCACGTAGCCCGTCGTCCACGGCACCACCTGGCTGGCGACCCGGGCCTGGGCCACCGCGCCCCGGCGCGACCGGTACGCTCCGGAAACGTACGCCGCCCGGAACCGGGTCAGTGCCTCCACACCGCTCTTGAGGAAGCCGGCGCCGGGCTGCGACGGCAGCTGGTAGGCGTCCGGCACCCCCAGCACCCCGCGGCTCTCCATGGCCGAGAAGGTGCGCAGTCCGATGCGGTAGGACAGGTGGCTCTCCAACTGGTGCATCCGCCCCTCGTCCAGGCGCTGCGAGGCCAGCAGCAGATGCACCCCGAGGGAACGGCCGAGCCGGCCAATCATCACGAAGAGATCCATGAACTCCCGGTGCGCAGACAGCAGCTCGCTGAACTCGTCGACCACGATGAACAGGCTCGGCAGCGGCGCCAACGGCGTTCCCGCAGCACGGGCCTTCTCGTACTCGAGCGCCGACGAGTAGGTGCCGGCCGCCCGGAGCAGCTCCTGACGTCGTATCAGCTCGCCATGCAGGGCGTCCCGCATCCGCTCCACCAGGGCCGCCTCGTCCGCCAGGTTGGTGATCACCGCGGAGGTGTGCGGCAGCTCGTCCAGACCGAGGAAGGTGGCCCCGCCCTTGAAGTCCACCAGGACGAAGTTCAAGGTTTCCGAAGAGTTCGTCAGCGCGAGGCCCACCACCAGGGTGCGCAGCAGTTCGCTCTTGCCCGAGCCGGTCGCGCCGATCAACATGCCGTGCGGGCCCATGCCGCCCTGCGCCGACTCCTTGATGTCCAGCTCCACCGGGACTCCGTCGGCCCCCACCGCGACCGGTACCCGCAGCCGGGCCGCGCCCGCGTTGCGCCGCCACAGGGCGGCCGGGTCGTGACGGGACAGGTCGGGGATGCCCAGCAGGGTCGTCAGTTCCACGTCCGTGGACAGCGGCTCGGCGGTGGCGGCGGTCAGCCCCATCCGGTACGGGGCGAGCATCCTGGCCAGCGCCTCGGCGCCGGCCGGGCCGACCGCGTCGGGGCGGCCCAGCAGGGTCGCCTGTTCCTTGCGGCTCCGGTCGGTGCGCACCAGCCGCACCCCGTCCGGTTGCACGTCCAGTCGCAGCGTGGTCCGTCCGGGACGCCATCGCAGGGCGTCCGAAAGGTCGAGCACGAGCACGTTGCGAAACCCGGGGCCGTCGATCCTGTGTCCGGCGGGGACCTGGACTCCGTCCAGCACGATCACGGTGAGCGGCTCGTCACGGCCGGGCACGGCGTCGGGGTCGAACGTCGGCCGCTCGGTGAACTCCGAGCCGAGCAGGTCCTCCAGACCGTTGAAGTCCGACGCCACCAGGCGGGCCGGTCCGGCGCCGTCCTGCTCGTGCGGGTGCAGGTTGTGCGGCAGCCATTTGACCCAGTTCCATTCGGCCCGCCGCTCGTCGCTGACGCACAGCGCGAACCACAGGTCCTCCGGCGCGTGGAAAACAGCCAGCTGACACAGGGCGGCCCGCACCATGTTCCGTACCGCCGTCTCGTCGCCGCGCAGCAGCACCCGGGTCCAGGACCGCAGGTACAGCGCGATCGGCTGATCCGGCACGGTGCTGTAGGCACGCACGAACCGCCGCAGCGCGTGCGCGGACATGGGCTCGAGGTCCTCCACGGGTTTGGTGGACAGCGGGGACAGCCGCAGGGCCAGCTGCTGATCTCCGACGGCGATCCGCACCTCGGCGAAGTCGTCGTCCTTGCCCCGGCGTTCCCACAGCCGCGTGGTCCGCACCATCGAACGCATCGTCGCGGGCTCGGGATGGCGCCAGGCGAGCGCCAATTGCTGTTCGATCACTGCCCGGTGGACCTGCCGCCGGGTCTGTGACAGGTAGCGCAGATAGTCCCGGCGCTCGCCACGAAGGCGCTCTTTGCGTTCACTGCTCTTGCGAACCACCTGGCCGATCATCATCACCGCGGAGGCCAGGACCATCATGCCCAGGGCGACATAGGTCAGGGCACTGCCGGAGCCGCCGGGCCGGATGAAAGCCAGCATCATGGAGACTGACATCATCGCCATGGGCAGGTAGGTCCATACCGCTGAATTGTCCGGAACCGTTTCCGGTAGGGTCGGCGGCTCCTGCAGGTTCAGTTCGCCCTCGGGCATGTCCGGGCCGCGTCGGCGGGCCAGGCGGCGGAACAGAATGGTGCTCAAGAACGGGCTCCTTATGGTGGCGCACGGTTCACGGGAACGGGACCGGGCCAACAGCGAGAATGCGCCCAGCTGTTGATGTGAGCCGAGGCCTCAGTAGTCTGCATCCGCCCTAGACTTAAAACCAAGCCCATCGGATCACGATCCCGGGAAGCGGCTCTCGCAATGACTGAAAGCTCGATGGCGGGCCTGTGCCACCTCACCATCCGTGCCCCTGCCACGACCATCGACCTGGCGGTACCCGCCGACGTGCCGGTCGCCGACCTCCTGCCGACCCTGCTGCGCTACTCGGGCAATGAGCTGGAGGAGAACGGCCTGGACCACGGCGGCTGGGCCCTGCAACGTCTTGGCGGCGCCCCGCTGGACGACGAGGGAACCCTGGAGACGCTGGACCTGAAGGACGGCGAGGTCCTCTACCTGCGTCCGCATGCCGACGCCCTGCCCGAGGTGCGGCTCGACGACCTGGTCGACGGGATCGCCAACGTCACCCGGGAACGGCTGCACGGCTGGAGTCCCGAGGCCGGCCGCCGCCTGCTTCGCGGCGCGGTGGTCGTCTGCGTACTGGCTGCCCTGGGAATACTGGCCTGGTCGTCCGGCCCGGTCGTCCCCCGCGCCGTGACCGCCGCCCTCGCCGGGCTGCTGCTGCTCGCCGGCGCCGCCTCGGCCAGCCGGGCGGTGGGTGACGCGGCAGCCGGTGCGACGCTGGGCTTCCTGGCGACGCCTTGTCTGGCGCTCGCCGGCTGGTTGCTCCCCGGAGGCGAGGCGGCCGGCGCTCAGGCCCACCAGGTACTGGGCGCCTGGCTGTTGGCCGCAGGCGCGGCGGGCGCCGGCGCAGCCGTGCTGGCGGTGGCCGCGGCGGCCGTGTACACCCCGTTCTTCATCGCCACCGCCCTGGTGGCGATCGCCACCGCGGCGGCCGGAGCTCTCATGAGCGTCTTTGACGTGCCGTTGGACGGCGTCGGCGCCGCGGTGGCCGCGGTGGTCGTCGTCTTCGGCAACTTCGTACCGGCCCTGTCCTTCAAACTCGCCGGTATGCGGATGCCCGCCCTGCCCACCAACGCCCAGCAGTTGCAGGAAGGCATCGACCCCTACAGCAGCCGGGACGTCGCGACCCGGACCGAACTGGCCAGCAGCTGGATGACGGCCCTGTACGCGGCGACCGGCGTCGTCTGCGCGGGCTGCCTGGTCGCCCTGGCCCGGCAGCCCGGCCTTCCCGAGGCGCTGACCGCGGGGACGGTGTCGCTCCTCCTCCTGCTGCACGGACGAGGCATGGTCAACGTATGGCAGCGTCTGGCCCTGGTGCTGCCGGGCACGGCGGGAGCGGTCCTGCTGGTCATCGCCACCGCGGCGGTGCTCACTCCGGCCGACCGTCCGGCCCTTGTCGTGGGGTTGCTGGGGATGGCCGGCGCACTGGCCATCGCCTCGTGGACGGTGCCGGGCAGACGCCTGGTGCCGTACTGGGGCCGTGCGGCCGAACTGCTGCACACGCTCCTGGCGATCGCCCTGCTGCCGCTGACGCTATGGGTGCTCGGCGTCTTCGGCGCCCTCAGAGCGATCAACGGCTGACCAGGAAAGAATCGGGGACACGATCCAATGCAGTCCAAGCGCGACCAGGTCCAGGCCCATACCTTCGCCATGGGCAGGCTCTCCTCCGGCATGCTGCTCGCCGACCCCGATGCCCCGGAAAGCCCGCTGGCACGCACCACCCGGGGAGTGTTCATCGGCGTGCTCATCGCCGTGCTGGTCTCCGCCGGTGCCCTGGTGTACGGGCTGGTCGTGCCCGGCGGCAACGACTCCTGGCGGACCTCGAACAGGCTGATCGTCAACAGGGACACCGGAGCCCGCTACCTGTACATCGACGGCCGCCTCAGGCCGGTACGCAACTACGCCTCGGCCAAGCTGATCGGCGGAAACGAGTTGAAGACCACCGACGTGCGCACCGCCTCGCTGCGCGGGACGCCCGTCGGAGCCCCGGTCGGCATACCGGGGGCCCCGGATTCCGTTCCCGCGGCGGGTGACCTGGAGGGCGGTGCCTGGCACGCCTGCTCCACCCTCAGACTCTCCCACACAGCCGCCGGAGGCAGCTCCGCGAGCGCGGTCACCACTCTCGTGGCAGGCGCCCCTCTGGAAGGCGGCGGAGTGGCCGACGACCGGGCGCTCGTGGTGACCGGCCCCGACAAGGCGACGTACCTGGTCTGGCGGGGCAGCCGGCTCGAACTGGACAAGGCATCCGGCGCGGCTGTCTCCCTCGGCTACGGCTCCGTGACGCCGCGTCCGGTGTCCGCACCCTTCCTGAACGCACTGGTGCCCGGCCCGGACCTCGCCTCCCCCGCCGTACCGGGCCGGGGGGCCGCGGGGCCGTCGATAGGCGGTCGGAGCAGCAAGCTGGGGCAGGTGTTCCTGGTGCAGGTACCTGGCGCGGCCCCGCAGTATTACCAGCTCCGAAAGGAGGGTCTGGTGCCGCTGACGGCCACCGGGGCAGCTCTCGTCCTCGGTGATCCGGCCACCCGCGAGAAGGTCAAGGGGGGTGCGTCCACGCTCAACGCCGATGCTCTCAGGGAACATCTGGCGCCGGGGGCCGAGGGCCGCTCCCCGGCCTCCACCGGACTGCCCGACTCCCCGCCGCGCGTGGCGTCCGTGCAGGACGGTATGTCAGCCTGCGTTCGTGTGCAGTCCACCAAGGGTCTTACCCGAGTAACCACCGTGCTGGTACCAAGGACTTCGTTGGGCCCGGTGACCCAGGACGCACCGGGGGAATCTGCAGCGGCGTGCCTGCCGGTGGACGCGGTCGTCGTCCGGCCGGGCCACGGTGCGCTGGTGAAGGCAATGGGTGCTGGTGGCACGAAGGTGGGCGACACGATGTACGTCGTGGCCGACAACGGCGTGAAGTACCGGGTGCCGTCCGGGGCCGCGCTGCAGGCTCTGGGGTACACGAACGGCGATGTGGTGGCGCTCCCCTCGCCGTTGCTGTCCATGCTTCCGTCGGGACCGGACCTGAACCCCGAGATCGCAGCCGGCGGGGGGCGCTCCCCCATCACGCCACCTGCGTGCGGTGAGGACCCCAAAGTGCCCCGGAAGGCTGCGGGACCTGATGCCGGGTGAGTTTGCCGGGCAGGTGCGGTGAGGTTGCCGAAGATGCGTGTATAGAGAAGTCGAGTTTGATAGCTCATATCTTCCTCAACTTGATCAATCCCTTCAACGCCGGGTCCTAACCTTGTAGTTGATTTCCGTAAGTGACACACCGACAAAAGGGTGGGGCCATGGCAGGCGGCGGACAGCAGTCAAGTGAACAGTCGACCCGGAACGGCATCCACGCTCTGGAGTCGGCTCTGGCAGGCATCGTGAGGTCCCGCTCGGACGTGGACAACACGCGGGGCAACCTCCAGCGCGGCTACCAGGGCAGTGACGGAAGGGGGTTCGGTGACCTGCTGACCAAGTGGGACGCGCAATGCACGATCATCCAGAAGAACCTGCAGGACATGATCGACAAACTCAACCAGAGCCTGATCCAGCACAGAACGACACAGACCTCCTCCATGGAAGCCGTCAGCCACGCGTCCCAGGGGGCCGACAGGGTCTTCGACACGCTTACGGGTTCCTGAGCCCGCTCCGCGACCCTCCGCATCGCCGACAGAGAAGAGATCTGTGATGACCGACAACCTCACCGACGGCCACATCTTCGTCGACTACTCGCACATGCAGAACGCCGCCGACGACATGGTCCACCAGACCAAGGCCATCGCCGCCACCCTGGCGAGCCTGGAGGCGGAACTCGGCGAGCTCAAGAAGACGTGGTACGGCGCCGACGCCGACTCCTACCGGGACAAGCAGGCTGCCTGGAACCAGGCGGTCGGCAACATGGAGCGGCTGCTCACGTCGCACGCAGGCCTGCTGACGGACATCTCCTCGAACTACAAGTACAGCGAGAACTCACTGTCCCAGATGTGGTCCGAGGTCACGATCGGCCGTTGAGCCGCTGACCGAATCCCTTCGCCTCGTCGTGTGCCGTCCGGTCGTCGACCGGACGGCACCGGCAGATCAGGAGACACACGGTGGCCGATCTGACCAAACTGGACGCCAAGGGCCTGCAGACGTTCGTCGACAACGACGTCGCCGACTTCATGAAGGACCTGGAGGACATCCGCAAGGACGCCCCCGGCATACCGGCCCTCAAGAGCCTGGCCCGGGGAGACTCCGACCCCGATCACCTGATGGAGAACCCCGTCTTCTCCATCGGTCCCATGGGACTCGATGACTCGCTCGTGCCCGGCAAGAAACTGATCGCGCAGGCCGGTGCGGGAGCCGGGGCGATCGACAAGGTCCTGGCCGAACAGCGCTTGCTGTTCAGAAACATGGACAGGAATTTGCGGGAGACCATCAGGACGCTTCTGAAGAGCCAGGGTGACAGCTTGGAGTCCATCGGAGGTCAGAAACTCCTCGACATCTTCTCCGATAGCAAGCAGTGACCTGATTGGCGGCGTGGCCGGATCGGCCAGGTCCCGCACGAGACGGGCACGAACCCCTCCCGTTGCCCCTCTCTTCTCCTTCCTTCCTGTCCCTGGGAGCCCCCTGCTGTGGCTGAAAAAGAGATCAACAAGGAAAATACGGATGTGTGGGCCAAGGCGGTGACCCTCTTCACCGGATACCGCGTGCCCGAAAGAAAAAAAATCTTCGAGACACTTTCGAGCTCGGAGAAGATTCCGCTCTTCCGTATGGGGCTCAAGAGCATGGGGGTCCGAGCGGTCACGCCCGCGGACTACACGGCTCTCAGTGGCTGGATGACCAACAAGGGCCAGGACTACGACCTCGTCTTCTACACCGCCAAGGGCGGCGACGGCGCGCACGGCGGCGTGCGCATGCAACGGGCTCGGATCGTGTTCATCGGGGTTCCCGCCGACGACAACGGCAGGGCGATGCTCCTCGATCCCGGGAGCATGATCGTGGGCGGCACGTTCAAAGGCGTCATGGGGAACAACTGGGACAGCGCGCCGATGGCGCAGTACATCGCCGGAGCCAAAGCGGCGCTCGACGAGTTGGTCCTGAAGGGGACAACCCGGGGGTTCGGGTACAACGACCTGGTGGTGAAGGACGTCGATACGGTCGACCTCGCCTCCTTCACGCGCACGGCCCAGGCGTTCGACCGGGCGAAGAAGTTCTTCGAGGAGCAGGCCAACACGCTGGAGCAGTGGGAGAAGTCCCTGGGCAAGGATCACGCTTCGTGGAAGGGGCAGGCGGCCGGAGTCTTCCAGACCCTCATACTCCAGGTGCACAAGAACTACCAGAACTACGTGGATCAGTTCGGCGGCAAGAACTACCGGGCCACCAACACCACGATCGACGGCTACTCGCCCCGCTCCACGTACGGTGACGCCATTGCCGGGGCCCAGCGCGACCTCCTCGAGCAGGCCAGACGTCTCCGCGCCGCATGGTCGAAGTGGGCCAGCACCGGTGAGCACGACCCTCATCGGGCGCTCCTGCAGGAGCTGAACGAGCTGTCGGAGTGGGTGATTCAGAACAACGTCATGCAGATCCGCGTGTCCCAAGGGGGGCTCAACTACACCGACGACGTCAAACCCTCCATTCTCCCGTTCTACACAACGACTCCGGCCTTCCGCCAGCACCATCCCGAGTTCGGGGACCTCGCGGTCGAGGCGAACTGGAAGAAGGTCGGCGAGAAGGCTGTCGCGCGGTGGATTCGGCACATCGATGCCGTCCTCACTCCCGCCGCTTCCAAGGCCATCTCCGAGCTCCAGAAACGATGGGGCGACGCTGCGGAGGCGCTCGGGGAAACCCTGAAGACCAAGAGCACCGCCTCCCTGTCCGAGGCATTCCAGCAGGAGCAGAACCAGCTCAGCCAGAAGAGGCTCGACAAGGTCAATCAGGACCTCAACGAAAAGCTGTCCGGCCTCGGGAACAGCGTCAGCACCCTGAGTACCGACCTGAGTGCCGGGCTGAACAGCGGCCTGAGCAATCTCGGCACCGAGTTCGGAAAAGGCTTCCAGAACCTCAACGCCGATTCGGGCAGAGCCGCAGAGGAAATCACCAAGGGTCTGAACAGCCTGGGCGGCGGGCTCGACGGTCTTCGCACCGGTGGCGTTTCCGCCGATTCCCCCGGGCTTCCGGGCACCACGTCGCTGAACAACATGCTCGGTAAATCCCCGGCCTTCAACCTGAACGCCGGCGTGGCCGACACCCACAGCAGTCTCAAGAACTCGGACGGCAGTACCACCAAGCTCAACTCGGACGGATCGCTGACCACCACGCGCCCGGACGGCAGCGTCAGTCTCTTCAATCCCGCGACCGGCATGATGACCACGACCTCCCGGGACGGGAAGACGAAGAGCGAATCCCTCGATCCGGGTGCGGCGCTGACCAATCCGGACGGCAGTACGACGACGCTGAACCGGGACGGGACGCTCACCACGAAGTTCCCGGACGGGAGCAGCACGGTCATCAATCCGTCGACCGGTTCCACCGTCACCACGCAACCCGACGGCTCGG
>NZ_FPJO01000033.1:0-47726 GCF_900119365.1 Streptomyces atratus | reverse complement strand
ATCTCGATCCGGGTGCGGCGCTGACCAATCCGGACGGCAGCAGGACGACGCTGAACCGGGACGGGACGCTCACCACGAAGTTCCCGGACGGGAGTATCCAGACCGTCGGGTCCGACGGAACGGTGAAGACCACCAAGCCCGACGGTTCGGTGACCACCACCGATCTCAACGGCAAGTTCGGCTCCGGCAGCCACGACACGTCCCCGCTTCCTCGTGGCACGTCCACGTCGAGCCTTTCCGATCTCCCCAAGTTTTCCTCCTTCAGCTCCGACGTGCCCGGAACCTCCACCTCGCTCAACTCGAACCTCGGCGGACTGGGCAGCGGGCCCGACAGCTCGTTCGAGGAGGACGACAGCACCCCGTACTCCGGGGGCCCGCTGCGGGTCCCCCCCAGCAACGCAAGCGATTCCGACGCAAGCCGGGGAAGCGGCGGCGTACCGCTGAACGCGGCAGCGTTCAACGGCATGGGCAGTACGGGAGGCATGGGAGGCATGCCGATGGGCGGTATGCCGATGGGAGGCATGCCCGCGGGCGGAAGCGGCGGTGGGTCATCGAACAGTGAACGCGTCCGCAATGTACTGAGCGGGAGCGACGGCGCCTCCCGGCGCAGGCCGACAGCGCGTTCCGCCGGCGAGGAAGAGGAGATGGTCTTCACCCGAGGCGGAAGGCCGACCATGACGTCCTCGCCCTACCTGCCGATGGGCGGCCAAGGCACTCAGGGCAACCAGTCGACCGAGACCCGCGACCGCGAGCGGTCCAGTTGGGTGCCGGAGGACGAGGACGTATGGGGCACAGATGAAGGAGGCGCTCCGGCGGTGATCGGACGATGAACGGCAGCAACGGCAGTAGCGGCAGCAACGGCAGAGACGCCGAGCTCGAGAAGCCGGTGACGCCGCCGGCATCGATAGAGCAGAAGCTGGCCGAGGCGATGGCCGAGCTCGAGGCAACCCAGGAAGGGGTGGCGAGGGCCGAGGCGGAGTTGCGGGACGCATCGTTCACCGCGCGGTCCAGGGATCGTGCGGTGGAGGTGACGGTCAATCACCAGGGGGAGCTGACTGCCCTCAGGTTCCTCGACGGCAAGTACCGGACCATGTCGGCCGGTGAACTCGCCGCCAGCGTGCTGGAGTCGGCGGAGCGTGCCCGGACGCAGATGTCCCGGCACGTAGTGGAGATGTTCGAGCCCTTCACCCGGTCGAGTACGGCGGTTCCCGAGCTGTCGGGAGTGGACATCAACTGGGCCGACGTCTTCGGTCCTGCCGTGCTGAAGACGCACGACGGCCCCGGCAGCAAGTCGGGCAGCCGGCTGCGCGACGAGATCGACGAGGACCCGGAGGACAATCAGCATGAGTGACACCGGCACCAACATCTATGCCGCCGACCTGGTCAGGCTCCAGGCCGCATACCGGAATCTCCACCAGATCAGCACGGAAGCCAAAGGCGCCAAGGACAACTTCCTCGCTCACGTGGGCAGCACCAGCGGCTGGGCCGGCGTCGACGACTCCTTCGCCAAGACGCAAGGCCCGCATGCGAAGAAGCAGGATGAGGCGGCGATCGAGACCGTGCAGGCGTTGATGGGGGCGCTCATCGCCACCGTCCAAGCCGTCCAAGAGAACCAGAAGAACGTCCAGAGCACCCAGAACGCGAACATAGACGCCATCAACCAGTCGGCAAGCGGCAACATCAACACCGGGAAGCACTAACCAGTCATGGCGATCCAGGCCTCGAAGCCGGTCAACGACATGCTCTTCGTCCTCATCGGCGAGCGGCTGATGCAGGCGAACGAGGACCTGGCCCATGCCAGTCACGAACCGTTCCGACGACTCGCCAAGGACGTCCGGGACCTGTCCGATGTCATTGAGCAGTCGGTCGTCAGCACCGGGAAGGCGCTGCCGCCCCAGGTCGGGAACGATTACGTGCGGGCCATGAGTCTGTTCGTCGATGAGGAAGGAGCCGGCTACCTCAAGCAGTTCGGGGGGAAGTTGGACGAAATCGCCGACGGCCGGATGGTGACCTCGTACAAAATCCTGGAGGGCAAGTGGCAGATCATCGCCGAAGTCATCCGGCTGTTGATCGAGCTGGTGATCCTCACTGCCCTGTCAGTGTTCAGCAGCGGAGCGACGGCGGGCAAAATCGCCCTGGCCAAGGCTCGCCGTCGTGTCACGGTGCTGACGATCCTGGACACCCTCATCAGGAGCACCGACCGGCTGCCCTTCCTGACTGAGGCCTTCGAGGAGGCATTCCAGACGTTCGCCGTCCGCCTGGGCATGATCGCCTTCACCTCCGGAGCCCACAGCCCCAAGAGCTTCGACTGGAAAGAGATCGGGGAGTCCGCGCTGTTCGGGGCCCTCGCCGGGACATTTTTCGGGGCCATCCACAGCACCGGCCAAGGCATCCTCGGAGCTTTCAAGAACGACCTCAAGAACACCCCCTTCGTCAAGAACGTCGCCGACGACGTCACCCCCAAGGTCGGCGCCAAGACGAACCTCACCGACACCAACAAGCTGCCCCGCACCGCGGACACGACCCACGCCGACGACGTCACCGCGGGCAACCGCAACACGGACCACCTGCCCGAGACCGGTGCTGTGCCGTCGGTGAAGGAACTCGGCCCGTCCCCGGCTCCGGCCCGTACGGGCCACAAGGGTTCCGACATCGCGCTCATCGCGCTCGCCGCGGCAGGCTCGGAGACCCTGGCCGAGGTGGTGGGCGGTGGGATCCTCCGCGGCGAGTGGACGGTCACCTTCGACACGTTCCTCGGCGCGGGCCTCAGCGCCGTGAGCGAGGCCGCGCTCGGCGCCGGTGCGCTCGGTGCCGGTGCTCTGCTCAAGGAGAAGTTCTCCCTCAAGGCCTCGGACCTTCCGGCCGTCCAGACCGTCTCGGTCGATCCGCAGGAGACGAAAACGGGCGCGGACGCCGTCGACGAGCAGGGCAGTCGGCGCGGGACGCATACGACGGTGAGCGGAGGCGACGGCCCCGGCGCCGTCGCGGAGGGGGCCGAGCCGGCGTCGTCCGGGCAGACCCCGACGCCCGTGGCCCTTTCCCTTTCGGGGCCCGGCGTGGGTGACACCTCGGGCCACGAGACGAACGGGCTCGCGGGGCTCGGGCGCCCGAACACCGTCAGCACCCTTCCGGGTGACCAGTCCGTCGCCGCCTCCCAGGGCACCGCGCCGGTGGCCACGACATCCGATGCCCGGCCGCACTCCTCCGGAGACAGCGGGCGCACCGCCTCCCCCGAGCACTCCGGGCACTCCTTGACGGGAACGTCCGGGCGCCCGGCCGAGGTGACCGCGGGAGGCAGTTCGCCGGACACCGGCACCGGCCGCGCGCTTCCCGTCGCCGAGAACAGCGGGAACGCCGCCGAACAGGCCGCCCCGAAAACCACCGAGACCGGCGAGGGCACCGACGCGGCCCGGACACCGGCCGTCACGACGGCCCCGGCGGCAGCCCAGCCCGGCCATGCGGGCACGGTTTCCCAGACATCGACCGTCACGACGGCCCCGGCCGCGGCTCAGCCGGGCACTGCGCCCGCCTCCCCCCAGGCTGCCCCGGTTGTGGCCGGGCCTGCGCCCGCCTCCCCGCAGGCTGCCCCGGCCGTGGCGCAGCCGGGCACTGCGCCCGCCTCCCCCCAGGCTGCCCCGGCCGCGGCTCAGCCGGGCACTGCGCCCGCCTCCCCCCAGGCTGCCCCGGCCGCGGCTCAGCCGGGCACTGCGCCCGCCTCCCCCCAGGCTGCCCCGGCGGTGGCCGGGCCTGCGGCTGTCACGACGGCCCCGGCCCCGGCCCCGACCGCAGCCCAGCCAGGCACCGCGCCCGCGCGCGCCGCGCATGCCGGCACGGCCCAGACGGAGGCCGTCGCGGCCACTCCCGACACCGCGTCGCGGTCTGTCCGAACGGTTTCTGGCGGTCCGACGGCGGGTGAGAGCCGTCCGGAGACGGGCGACGTCGCTGCAGACGGGCAGTTGGTGGAGCCGGTCCGGACGGTGGACGTGAGCCCCGTGGTTCTGGCCCAGGGCGCCGAGCCGAGCTCTGCCCCTGGCGAGACGGTGAGCCGTTCCGAGACTGCCTCTGCCAAGACGGCGGACGAGTCGGTGGCGGCCCCTGGTCACAGCGCCGGTCAGGTTGTGGATCCCGGGCGGCCCGCGAAGCAGGCGCCGCCCTCCCCGGGCCGGATCCCGGGCGCGGTCCAGCCCGGTCCCGCGCCCGCCTCGCATGCGGGCACGGGCGCGGCCCAGCCCGGCCCCGCGACCGCTTCGCCGGCCGGCACGGTTCCGCAGGGGCCGGCCGCCACGACTGCCCCCGGCGCCGCGTCGCGGTCCGTCCGGACGACTTCCGACGATCCGGTGGCGAATGACGGGCGTCCGGAGACGGGCGACCCCGCCGTGATCACTGATCCAGCCGCCTCGGTTCCCGACCGGCCGACGCACGAGTCGTCGGTTCCGCCCGGCCGGATTACCACCGTGTCCGATTCGGGCCGCGGAAGCATGGACACCACCAGCGGCGAGAGCATCGAAGAGCCGGCCGTCACAAGTGCCCGTGGATTCGACGGTGCTCCAGGGTCCACCCGATCCGCAGCCGACGATGCGACGCCGCGTCAGGACTCGTCGGAGACGGGTGGTGCGGCGATGGGCGCGTTGCCGGCAGGACAACTGCACGACGCATCCGGCGAAACTGGTCCCGCGGCGTACGCCCATGACGCTCTTTCCGTTCCGGCCGGAGCCGAGTCCCTGGCGGACGAGCAGCGGTCTGCGGCTGAGAAGCGGCGGCTGTACGAGCCGGACAGGGAGAGCGTGGACGGGGCTTCCCCCTCCTCCGAGTCCTCATCCCCCAGTCCGAGCTCCGCCGACTCGCCCAGGAGCGGGCCTCCGACGCAGAGCCCGCACGAGTCCTCCTCCCGCGAACAGCGGGGACAGTCCCATGCGCCCGTCGGTGCCTTCCGCAGCCTGATGCGCGCGATGGCCCAGGCCGCGGACAGTGTGCGGTCGGTGCCCGAGCGCGGGCTGGAAGACGGTGTTGAAGACGGTGTTCGCGAGGGGGACACGAGGGCCGAGGAGCAGGACGCGGCGTCCGGCTCCGATACGGAAGACATCGTCGGCGTCCCCGGAGAGCGGCCGCGGCCACAGGGCGAGGTGACCGACACGAACCATACGGACACGCTGGATGGCGGGGAGCTTGAAACGCCGCCGGCTCAGCCCAGCGGGTGGCCGCTCGCCGGTGCGGACATGATCTGGCGGGGCGAGGTGAAGCCTCCGCAGGAGCTGATGGACTGGCCGCAGGACAGCAAGGAGCGCAGCGCCGCGCTCCGCCGCCGCTGGAACCACGAGGAGGAGAAGCGGAAGCTGGTGCCCCGGTGGGACGGCTACATGGCCCCGCTCGAGCTCAGGCGCTTCGAGGCGCGGCGGTACCGATTGCCGTCGGGGGAGTTCGGCACCCGGCTGGTGGTCCGCATACGGTTGGCGCCCGCAGACGGGTCTCCGGTCACCGAGGAGCAGCTCAGCCAGCTGTTCCAGAGCGCCCAGGACGGCGTCAACGAGCGGTACAACGCTGGTTCCCGGCTCCCCAACGGAGACCTGTTCCGGGTCGATCTGAAGCTCGTGTCGGACCCGGATGCCGCTCACCACGTCGTCCGTGTGCACAGCTCCGGCGAGCAGGTGAACTTCGAGAACTGGCCGCTCAACAGTCCTTCTCACGTATTGGCCCACGAGCTGGGGCATCTGCTGGGGCTGGACGACGAGTACCGCGAGGGCCATGCCTTCGGCGCGCGCCCGGTCTATCTGGACGGGGCTCTGATGGCCGGCCCCGCGGTCGTGGACAGCAGGGGCCGTTCGGACGTGGACGCGGATCATCGCATCTCCGACCCGCGTGGTGGCTCGGGCCGGTGGTGGCTTCCGCCTCGTCACCTGCGTCAGTTCGGGGCGGCGGTGGAGTCTCTTCAGGGCGCGGCAAGCCTCCGGGTCGACGGCGGGGCGGCGTTCTATGCCGATGACACGCTTTCTCGAACAGATGGGCTGCCGACGCGTGCCCATTTCCCTGAAGACATCCGCAGAGCGGTGTTGTACGGGGAACCCGGGGTCGGGGGCGGTGGCCATCTGCCGCCGAGCGGCATGTCGGGTCGTGCGCGGCCGGTTGCACTGGGAGAGGTTGGGCCGAACGGGACGTACCGCGGCGAGTACAAGGACCTGGCCCCTGGGCGGGAGCCGGGTGGCCTGTCGCGCCCGGTCGCGCCGACGGACCGGCTGCACTCCGCCGCGGGCGATCTGCACGTTACTCAGCCGAAGCAGCCTAAGCGGGGACAGATGATGTTCCCCGCTTACTGGACAGAGGATGACGTCGTCTACGCGGCCGAGCAGGCGTACCTGCATGCCCTGCGCGAGCACGACATGCTCACCCAGACCCCGCGCGAGCATCCCCTGTCCGAGAAGAAGCCACCCATCGTGGGCGAGCGCGGCGTCTACACCTGGGAGGGCGAGTACGCCGGAGTGCGGATCAAGGGGGAACTGAGCCACGGCTCCTTCACCGGATTCCGGCCCTCCGACGACCAGCCCGATCAGCCCGCCCCGCCCTACGCGCCGGCGCCGGACATCAAGGCTGACTCGGGCATCGGCCGGCGGGTCGAGGACATGGCCAGGTACGGCGACCGCCACACCCGCCGCGGCGCCCACCACGCACTCGAGCCACGGCAGGCGACCTACCACGGCGTGCACGTCGAGCCTGGCGAGGAGTACGACAACGGCACGTTCCAGGCCAGTGTCCGGTTCCTTGACCCGGCGCTGCGTTACGACGACCCACAGGGGGACGATCCCAGCCGTTGGCATCTGCACCGGGACGGGGCCGAGCACGTCATGTTCCCCAGGACGTGGGAACCGCGCGTCGTGCTGGACGCGGTCGAGCATGCGCACCACGCGGCCATCGCCGCGGGTACGTACCGGGAACTTCCAGATCGCGACCGGAGCCGTCACTGGGTGGGTGAGGTCGGCGGTGTCCGCATCGAGGGCCTGGTCCGGGACGGCCAGCATGTCGCGTACCGGCCCACGCAGACACAGCCCCACCTTCGGTGGCCGCAGGAGAGGCCGACCGGCGAGACGGCCGCCGTGCCGGTCGAGTTCGAACGCGACGGGCGGCAGTGCGGCTTCGACGTCCGGCGCGTGCTGTTCGCCGACGGGCAACAGGGTCTTGGGCTCACGGCCCGGATCCACCTGGCCGCCCAGCCCGGCACCACACCCGCCGTGATGGACCTTGTCTGGGATTACCTGGCGGCGGAGGCGGATCTTGTCTACGGCGGCAGCACGCGCGGGTACGGGACACCGCAGGTCCGGTTGGCCCGCGTCGAGGGCTCCCAGCCAGCGCACCACGTGGTCCCTGTGGACCTGACGCCGGAGGAGACGAACCTGGAGAACATGAGAAGAATCGTGGACGGCCTGCCGAATCTTTTGGGCCTGCCGACGAGCCCCGACGCACTCATGGATGTCGCCCGGCAGCTGGACCAGACGACATCCGCGGAAGAATGGCTGCTGCCCCGGGGCGCCCACCCGGTGGAGGGGCAGGCGGCCATCGATCAGGCCCTCAGCCTGCAGGTGGAGCCGCACCGCGGATGGCCGCAGGAGCGGCCGATCGGCGAGATGGCCGCCGTGCCGGTCGAGTTCGAACGCGACGGGCGGCAGTGCGGCTTCGACGTCCAACACGTGCTGTTGGCCAACGGACAGCGGGGCTTTGACCTCTCGGCCCGGATCTACCTGGATGCCGATCCCGACACCGAGCCCGCCCGGCTGAGCGAGCTCTGGGGACGCATGCAGGCGGCGGTGGCCGATGTCTACGGCGGCGTGGCGCGTGCGAACGGGGCGCCGCTGGTCCGTGTGTCATTGGCTCGCGTCGAGGACCACGAGGCGGCGCACCATGCGGTTTGGGTCCTGCCCGATCCGGAGACCGACTGGGAGACCGTGAGCGAGCTGCCGCTCCTTTTGGGCATACAGCCGGACACCGGCGATTTCCGGGACTTCGCCGAGGGAATGGGCGGGCTGTTCACGGAGGCCGACGCATGGGAGGTGCCCCAGGACGCCGACCCGGTGCGGGGGGCGGAAGCCATCGCGAACGCCCTTGACCTGGCGGATCCGTTCAGTCGGCCGACCACGCTCCGCGAACCCGACCCGGCGGGACTCGATGACTCGCCGACGGGCGCCGGGGTCAGCTCCGCGGCAACGGGTACGACTTCGGCCGCGGCGGGCGTGGCGCCGGGGGACGGCGGGCAGTCGGGTGCTGATGTCGGCGCCGCGGTGGCCGAAGGCACCGATCTGCCCCAGGCGCCGCCCCCTGAGGTGGCCTTCGTCGCGGCCGGTCCTGCTCCGCTTTCCGGCACGACCCCCGCCGACCCCGCTGACCCGCTCGACGAGGTGACGGCAGGGGATGCCGCGGCCGACCCGCAACAGGCACCGGCCGCCGAACCGGAGCCCGCCGATCCCGGGCCCGCCGCTCCGGACGAGGAACACCGGATTTCGGCGCGGTCCCAGAGCCCGGCCGAGTCCGAGGAAGGCCCTGGGGAGGGGGCCACGGTCGCGCCGCGTGCCCCCGAGCGGAAGACCGCCTTCGCCCGGATCGAGTCGGAACTCGACCTGCACCGGCCGCCGCGCGTCGACCGTTCGATGCCGTCGCCGTCCCCGGAGGAGGGACCGGTGACGTTCAGCGACGGCAGCAGGCTGCCGGAGTACCTCACCACCGGCTACGGCACCGGCGACGCCGAGGGCCGGACCTACGGCCACAGCCAGGTCACCCTCCGCGGTGTCGACGTCGTGATGCGGGAGATCGGCGTCCGCCTCGGCGACGCGCGCTCCGCCACGCCGGGCATGGGCGAGGCGCTGGCCCATCTGCAGCGTGCGCTGAGAGCCACCCCCCAGGTCTTCCACGGCGACGGGTACGAGTCCCCCGCTTTCGGAAGCCCCCAGGAGCAGGTGCTGCGGGTGACCACCCGGCCGTATGGCAACTGGGAGCGCTTCACCGATATCGGCAGTGACCCGGTCAAGGTGGACGTGGCCCACCGCAGCCAGGTCACCGCGGGCGCCGTCGAGTCGGTGAGCATGAAGCGGCGGGGCGCGGCAGGCGTCGCCCTGGGGCCGGGCGTTGCCGGGCTCGTGAGCCTCGGCGGGACCGTGGGCGTCACCCGCTCGTACGACTACGGCATGCAGGACCAGACGCTCGGCCAGGTGGAGACGCGCATGGCGGAGGCGTCGCACCTGCATCTGGACGACCTGGTGTACGAGGTCTCCCTCGCCGGTGACCCCGGACGCACGAGTCCCGCCAGGCAGGACGGCTCCCCCCTCGCGGGCGAGTCCACGTTCACCTTCGCGGTGCGCAACGGGCTGGTGGTACGGCTGGCCGACAGCGAGACCTCGGCCACCGAGCCCGGCCCGGTGCCGATCAGGATGACGCTGGGGGCTCAGTCCGACTACCGGCTGGTGCACACCGAGGGCTACGGGCCGCTCAGACCGATGCGGGACGAGATCCTGCGGGAACTGGGCGCCGAGCCCGGCAGTGAGGCCCACGAGTACCTCACCGCGTTCTTCTCCTCGGAGAACTTCAACCGCGCAGCTGACCGTCTGGCCAAGGGCGGTGTCACCACACCCCTGTTGTCCGGGGAGGACGGATCGCCGCTCGGGGCGTTCGTCGTGGAAAGGGTCGTGCCCGGAGAGGCCGAGCTGCTCACCGAGAGCCAGGTCGCCGAGATGCGCCTCACCGTCCAGCAGACGGTCAAGAACGAACGAACGCTGTCCAGGACGACCAACTGGGGAATCAATTTCACCGGCGGTCCGACCTTCGACTTCGCCCCCTGGGGCCGGCTGATCACCGGGGCTTCCGTCGGCTACGAGAGCAGCACGACGCACAGCTCCGCGTTCGGCGGCTCGGGGAGCCGCAAGATCGTCGGTCGGGCCAAGAACGTGCCGACGCTCCTCTACCGGGTCGACAAGGCCGTGTACGTGCGCGGAACCGGTTCGAGCGAGGCCGTCCGGTTCGACACGTGGAGCCTGGACCGGATGACGCACACCGAGGCGCGGCGCCTCGCCGGCTGGGACGACGGCACGACACTGCGCAAGAGGAACGACAACGAACCCTTCGCTCCCGTCTACCTCACCAAGGACCGCCCCGCTGTGCTGGGTATGAGCAGGCCCGAGGCGTTCACCTATGAGAACGGCGATCTGCTGGCCGGTGAGGAGGGCGGGCAGCGTACTTGGCTGGAAGCCTTCACCGACAAGCTGATCAGGGCCGCCGCCGACAGGTACCCGGGTGTGCTGGCACCGTTGGAGGATTTCGGTGATCCCGAGGACTCCCGCTGGCGCGGCCCGAAGCACTACGCCATGGCGTTGCGGAACACCCTGCACGTCATGAACGCCCTGTCCCACTACAGCATCGTCGGCAACCTGGAGACGCTCACCACGACGGGGCTGTCGATCGGTCTGGAGGTCCCGCCCACACGCACCAGGCGTTCCCAGCTGTCGATCCGGATCGGCGGCGAGCTGACCGGTCGCCGCTACGACGGCACTCAGAACGACCTCCTCCTGAGGACCAGCGCGCCCGGCACGGAACGCCTCGACGGCTCGCAGAATGTGACACACGCCCAGGACGCGGGGTTCGGCGTGATGCTGCGGGGCATCGGGGGCATCGGCACCGTCTCGGCCGGTCCCCGGTGGGGAAGGACCGAGGGCCGCGGGACCCAGTACGGGGCCACCGCGACGCATGAGCCGCTGGCCGCGAGCGCCCGCCCTTCCCATCTGCACAGCTATCAGTTGGAACTGACGGCGGAGATCGGCGGCTTCTCGCGCTACCGCAGGGGGCCGAGGGCCCTCTCGCTGGGGGTGCTCGGCATGCAGTCCTTCCTCCAGGACGAGGTGAGCACGGACCTCGTCGGTGGCAGCGCGGGCGCGGCGGTCGTGGGCCGGGTCGTGCTGGCCGTACCGGACGAGCACACGCCCGCCACCGATCCGCACACGGGGGCGGCGGACCGCGCGAAGCCTCTCGAGGAACCGCTGGACCGGGCGCAGGCGGAAGCCCTGGTGACCCGCGACCTGCGGGTGGCGTCCGAGGGCCATGGCCGGCACGTGTTCGGCGACCAGCCGTTTCAGACGGTCAGCGTCGGCTCGTCTGCGGAACTGGCCGCTGCCGCGGTGGATCTCATGGCGGAGGCGTCCCGCGGTTCCTGGCACTTCTCCAAGACCGGTGCGCTCCCGCACGACGTCATGATGCGGCGCCTCCAGGCGCAGTTCCTCATTGCCGGCTCCGACCAGACATTCAGTGCCGCCGGCTCCCGGATATCCGTGATCGCCGAAGGCGCCCTGCGCAACAGGGTGGGTGAGTTGGTGCTCCGCATGCGGGTGCTCAACCCGGTCGTTGTCTCCGGGCCGGTCAAGATAGGGACGGAGGTGGCGGTCGGCAGCGATACGCAGATGTCGGGGTCGGTGACCGCCGCCAAGACCTTCGGTCTTGCCGCGCTCGCCGGAGGCGCGGGTGTCTGGCACGCGGGCGGGGTCGAGTTGACCACGTTCTCCGGCCTGGTGTACCGCAGGGGGAGCTCCAGCACCGAGGCCAGGAGCGTGACCCGTACCGTCACCTCGGACATCAACCGTGACGACGGTGGCTACAAGGTCCTGGTGTCGGGTGACGTCCAGCACGACCTCGTGGGCTCCGTGCGCCCGGACGGTCTTCTCCGCCCGGTGCTGTCCCCCTTCTACCGGAACAGCTGGGCCGGGAAGCAGCTCACGTTCGCCTCAAACTATCTGGGCCACCTTTCGGAGAAGTCCGCACATCAGCTCGGACTCATCAAGGACGGGCTGGGTGGTGTACCCCTCTATCTGGACAACAAGTGGACGCAGCCCCCGTCGTTGCGCGAGCACCAGATCGCGTCGTATCCCGTCAACTCGCTGGACACCACCGGGGTGCTGGCCGAATTCGACCAGCAGTTGCGGGACTGGAAGGTCGACGAGGCGGACCGCGAGCGAGTGCATTCCCTGGTCACCCCGCGAGCGGTGCGGGCCCTGCGTGAACAGATGACCTCCACCGGGGCGGGGGCGCGCACCCGGGTCGGCCGTTGGCGCGCGATGGGAATTCGCGTCGGGAGCCGTGTCGGCGCCCTGCGGGTGGAACTCATCGCCGAGGAGCCGGAGTTCGCCGGCCTCGGCCACGGTGTCGTTCTGGAGGACACCCGGAGCACCTCTGTGACCGAGGCGGAGGGGAAGTCCGCGGTCAGCTCTCGTGCGGCCGGTCTGAGTCTGGCGCAGGGGGTGGGCGAGACGCAGCCTCCGGATGCAAAGTCACAGCCGGGCGACCTCCAGGCCGTCCACGGGACGTACGAGGGGCTGATCACCAGCGCCGAGGTGGACTCCCGCAGCCGCTCCCGCACGCGCACGAGGAGGCATATCTTCTCTGCGAAGGAGCCGCACGCCGAATACCTCACCCGCTACACGCTGCGGCTCACGCTCGAATTCGGGAACGGCAGGACCCCCCTCACCGCGGCGGGCGGGGTGGGCACGCTGCGCGAGCAGGTGCCGCTGAGCATGACCGCCCCGGACACGGGCGTCGGCCGGGCGGACGATCCGCTCGGCCCGCCCTCGGTGGACGATTCGGATGGTTCGGTCACCGTGTGGGCGCAGGGATCCGCGACCCGGCCGGCCATCGACGAGTGGCGTTCCGTTCCGCAGCCGAACGGCACCGAAAAGCCTTTCCAGCAGCCGTCCACGGGCTTCCAGGTCCGCCGGATCGTCGGTCTCGACAGGCTGAAGGAAGCCGGTGTCCTGGCCATCGCCAAGGCTTACGGCGCCTCCGTGGCCCCGGCCGTGGGCGATCCGCGCAAGCTGACCGCCACGGAGCTGGACGAGGCCATGACGAAGGCCCGCCGCAACGGGCTGACCCGGCCCGGCACCGCCTCGGCGCTGGCACTGGACGACGGAACCAGCCACGCGGCGCTGGCCGCCTTCTTCGAGGACACCGGGACCGCTGACGGTTACATGATCCCCGGGCTCAACGAGGCGGGCAGCGCCCATGGTGAGTACCGGCTCTACTCCAAGCCGGACTTCACCCGGGCCACGCTGCTGACGGTGGTCACGGACAGCACCATGGAGAGCGCCGAGCGGGACACCGCGGCCCAGGACAGCGCTGTTTCCAGCACGAGCGGCTACGACTCCGCGCTCGGCGTGCGACCGGTGGTCGCCGCCGGAGACTTCGGCGCGGCTGCTCCGTACGCCTCCGTGACGGGCCCGAACGCCGCCGAGACCGACCGTCACGTGCGCTCCGGCGCGGAGGGCGCCCAGCTCAACAACAAGCCGTCCGGCCGCAGCTTCGTGTTCGCGATCCCAACCGGCTGGCTCGGTGTCGCCGAGGTGGACCGGCCGAAAAACAAATGGCTCGGCCCGTTCGGCTACATCAAGCCCGGCCAGCAGGCGGTCGAGGCGCAGGGCCAGATCATCGCCGTGGTCCGCGAGGACGTCGCCCGGGAGTGGGGCCTGATCGACGACGGGAACTTCCCGTCCCGGGTGGCGGACGCCTGGACCCAGGTGGTCAAGGCCGGCCAGGCATGGGCCGCCGCCGACGACGCCTACTGGGACAGGCGTCGCGCCCTGGCCGACCTGCATGAGAGGACCCCCGAGCTGACCGACAGCGATCTGGTGAAGATGCTGAAGAGGGAGACCCTGAAGCCTCTGCTGCAGAGGGCCGATGCCGCGGCCGGCGAGTTCCACCGGGTGCGGGCGGAGGCCGACCGGCTCACGCGCTGGCACCGGCTGCCGGCTGAGGACCGGTCCGGTGAGCCGGAGCTGCGCCGGGGCCTCACCGAACCGCCGCCCGTGGTCTTCGCTCCGGCCGCTCCGACCGCGCCGGCGGGCGACAGCCGCGGCGCGGAAGCGGACCACTACATCGTGCGGGAAAGCGCCCCCGGCGGACCGGACCAGCTGCTCTCGCCCGAGGGCGATCAGTCGTATACGGTTCTCGACGTACCCACTGACGGTGACGGCTTCTTCCACGCCCTCGCCGAAGGACTGCACCACGCCGACCCGGAGATGCTCAGCAGGCGGGTGGAGGTGGCGGACCGGCAGATGATCATCGACGGTCTGCGAGGCCTGCTCGCCGACGAGCTGAACCGTCCCGAGAACACCGACCTGCTGGACTTCACCTCGCCCGACACCAAGGACGCGTTCAGCGGTTCAGAACTGGCCGACAGCGGGGTGAGCTTCGCCGAGGGCACCCCCGAGCGCCGCGAGTTCGACGGCTCGGGCCGCATACCGCTGCACGCCGAGCTGCCGGGTGAGCAGCGTGGCCGTCTCGCCGGGGCGCAGTTGCAGCGTGGGGGTGACACCGCGGACAGTGCGGGATGGAACCACGGCGCCGCCGACCTGCTGCCCGCGCTGGCCGCCCGTGCCTTCCACGCGCGGATCACCGTGGTCGGCGCGGACGGAGCGTTCCAGGACTTCCGGCCCCTTCCCAAGGCGGGCCACGACACCGGAAAAGAGCTCGCACACATCGTGCTGCAGTTGCAGGATCGGCACTACCGGCCGGCTCTGCCGTCCGGCGACGCCCGGCGGCAGCCCCCGCTGCCCCTGGCAGCCGAGGGGGAATCGGCGCCGGCCGTAGGAGGCGAAACGCCGGTCGGCCGGCCGCCGCGGCCCGCGTACCGCGAGGCGCCATGGGCAACCGGTTCCACCGCCTGGCGCCCCGCCGGCACCGGCGGGAAGCTGACGGAACTGGTCGGACCGGACGGCACCGTCCATGAACTCGTGGAGCCGGCCGGCGACGGCAACGGCTTCTGGTCCGCTGTCGCCGCAGCCCTGAGGCTGGAGGGCGCCGCTGGACCCCTCGCCCTGGCCACGGGCCAACAGCTCCCCCCTGCGGCCCGGCTGGACCGCGGTTCGCCTTTCACGGACGACGATCTTGTTCACGCCGGGCTCTCCGAGGAGACCGTCCGGTCCGCACGCCTGCGGCGAACCGACGGCGGGCTTCCGGAGGATCTGGAGCTCAGCCGGAGCCAGGAAGAAGCGCTCATCCGGCGGCAGTTGCTCACGCCCCGCCGCTGGGACGACACGACGGAGGCGGCCGCCGCCGAGCTGGCCGCCGCCTACGGCGCAAGCGTGACCGTGGTCGCCGAGGACGGTACCTCCCGTACCCACACGCCCAGCGACGGGACGGCTGGGCCGCGAGTGATCCTGTACCGAAGGGGCCGGGAGTACCTGCTGGCCCGCCCGACGGCGGCCGTTGGCCCGGCAGTGAGGGCAGACGTTGCCCCGGCAGCGACAGCGGACGTTACCCCGCCAGCGACGACAGACATTGCCCCGGCAGCGACAGCGGACGTTACCCCGCCAGCGACGACAGACATTGCCCCGGCAGCGACAGCGGACCGCACCTCGGCCGCGCAGGCAGACGCCGGGATTTCGCCATCGGCCGAGGAGCCGGCTCCGGCCGATCCCGATGTCCGGCGTCCGTCGGATTCCGCCGCGCGGCCGGAGACCGGAGACGGCCATGACTCCGCGCCAGGCAGGGTCGACGGAACCGACGACTCAGCTGACACCTCAGGCGGCGCCGCGCGGAAGCGGACCTCGAACGAGACCGCGGCCGAGCAGGACTTCGACACCGGGCTCCACGTGCTGCTCGACTCCCAGGACGTGATGGACACCCTGGTGCGATCCCCTGACGTGGAGGGACTGTCTTACGCACGGGAGTACGCGGCCATGTGGGCACTCGCGCCGGATGCGGCAGTGCCGTTGAAGGATCTCGGACTCAACCTTCATGACCGTGAAATGTTGCTGCGCAACAGACGGGAACTCTTCCCCGAAGCGGTGCGGGACAGCTTCACCCGGTTGACCGCGCACGAATCCGCGGGAGCTGCCGGGGAGCCGGAGGAGTCCCGGCGGGGCGTTCTCCCGGCCGGTGCCGAGAGCGGTGCGCAGGCCGATCCGCAGCGCTTCGAGGATGCTGTGCCGTCGTCGGGGGAGCACGGTGCCGCACAGGATCCAGAGGATGAGAAGCAGCCGGCAGAGGAGTCCGGCGGCGCGCCCGGGTGACTCTCCTGGCCGGCGCGGCCGGACGTTATGACAACCACCCGACGAATCCGGCCGATGGACGGTCGAGTCGTCGCGGGGGTTCCGGGCGGCCAAGTCCTTGAGCCTTGCCAACGGCGCCGCCATGACAGCCGTCCCCAGAACCTCTGGGCCTCCGATCTTACGAATGACCAGAGCAACCACCCTTGAAAGGTAGGACATCATGACCTCATCGCAGGGCTCTCGGAGCACACCGTCCAGGGCCGGGGGACCGGAAGCGGGGCAAGGCGTTACGGCTGCAGGGACGGCAGAGGGTACGGCTTCTTCGGCCGCCGCTGTACCGGTCTCTCCGGGCGAGGGCGGTACCGCGGTGCTTCCGGCCGTCGCGCCTGTGGCATCGGAGACTCCCGTTTCCGAGCAGGCGTCGGAGATCTCCGGTGCGGTTCAGGAGCCGGAAGCTGCAGGTGTCCCGGAAGCAGCGGGTGTCAGGGGAACCGTGCGCGAGGGCGGAGAGACGGGAGCATCCAGTTCCACGGCGGCCGACGTGGAAGAAGAGGCGGAAGAGACGCTCGGCGGCATGGCCGAGGACGCTGCGAGCGCTCCCCCGGGGCGGCCGCACAAGAGTTTGCTGGCGGGGGCGGCGATTGTGGGGGCGCTGCTGATAGCGGTGCCGTTCCTGGTGAGTGGCGAGCGTGAAGACGAGCGTGTGGCTTCGGCGGGTGTGATGCCCGGCACGCTGCTGGGGTCTTCGGCGGATGAAGACACGGTCGGCGCCGTCGAGTCGGCGCCGCCGGCCAAGGGCGGCATCCCGGCGAACAGTGCGAGCCCGGGGAAGAGCAGTCCGGCCAAGAGCCACGCAGGGAAGGCGGACGCCGGAGCGCCGGGGGCACGTACGGTACATGGCGGCGGTGAGATCCCGGCAGGCCGTGCGACCGGGTCCAGCGGCTCCCGGTCAGGGGGTAGTGTGCCGCAGCGCGCCAAGACGCAGTCTCCCGCGAAGCAGTCTGTCGGCACGTCCGGATCGGCGGAGCGTTCCACCAGCGCCCCGGGCGTCTCGATCCGGGGCCACGCCTCGGGTCGTTGCATTGATGTTACGGACGGCAAAGGCGACGGTACGCCCTTGCAGATCTGGGACTGCAGCGGATCGTCGCAGCAGACGTGGCGTTTCATGGGTGACGGGACCGTGCGTTCGATGGGCCTGTGCATGGACGTCGCGTGGGGAGCGACGAGCAACGGCGCGGTGATCCAGCTGGCGACCTGCAATGGCGGTCCTGCCCAGCGGTTCCGGCTGAACTCCTCGCACGACCTGGTCGGCCTGCAGGCCGGCAAATGCGTTGACGTGAAGGAGCGGCACGCGTCCAATGGCAGCCGGTTGCAGCTATGGGACTGCAACGGACAGGGCCACCAGAAGTGGAGCGCCGGCTGAGGCGGTCCGGCCCGTTCTCCGGTGAAAGCGGATGCCCACGCACTTGTGAGCCCGCGAGCCCGCGAGTTGAGCATCCGGACTGGTAGAGGCTCGGGCCTGGCTGTTCAGCGGTATACGACGGTCTGATGACCCGACAGGGAAGGTGCCGTCTGGCCTGCGAGGATGTGATTGTTGAGTCGCATCGGAGCAGAAACCAGGGGCACCTTTCCGGGGAGAGAGCTACTGGATGGGGTGACTTCGCGGACCGATGCCAACCTCTACGAAGCCGTTCGCACCGGGCGGTACGGGGATCCGCGGGCGACTAGCGTCGACCAGGTGGAGGGATGGCTCGCGGCCAGGGGCCTCGTGGACACGCTGAACCGCCTGCGAGGCCGGGCGGGCGGCAGGTACATCGTCGTACTCGACCAGGCCGAGGCCCTCCTGGACCGCACCGAGGCGGAATTCGAGGAAGCCGCCGGGCTTCTCTCCCCCCGAGGTGGTCCGGGAACCGGATCGCGGCTGCTGGTCACACTCCGGTCCGACTTCATGGACGCGGTGCTCAAGCACCCTCGGCTCGGCCCCCTGCTGCGGGACAGCAGGACACTCCCGCTGACGCCGATGTCCCGGGACCAGCTCCGGGAAGTGATCACCAAACCGCTGGAGAAGGCCCCGGCGGTGGCCTACGACCCGGGACTGGCGCAGCGCGTTCTGGACGATGCGTGCCGCGAACCGGAGAACCTGCCGCTCCTCGGCTTCCTGCTGAAACAGCTGTGGGACAGACAGTTCGCCGGTCGACTGCGCACGACGACGTACGAGGCGATGCACGGCGTGAAGGGCGCACTGGAGGAGCACTGCAACAAGGCCTGGCAGCAGTGCGTCGGGTAGAGCGAGGAGGCCGCCGCGTCGCGGCTGCTCAGGGGTCTGGTCAGGGTGCTGCCCGGGAGCGAGACGCCGCTGCGCCGCAGGATTGCGCGAGAGGAGGCGGGCGAGGGCTGCGAAAGCGTCGCGGCCGACGCGAAGGGGCAGCGCTTCGCGGTCGCGTCCTTCGGCGATCGGACACTCGTCCGCACCAGACGTGGCAGCCAGGTGCAACAGGTCCCGGGGCCTTCGCTGGAGAATCACACCGGCCGTCTCCTCGGAGACGCACGTGCCCCGGTCCTGCTCGCTCAGACCGAGGACAACAACGCGCTGACCGCCTTGCCTCTGAACGGCGTCGACGTCGACGGTGGCGACATCGTCGTCAGCGATCCGAAGCTGATCGATGGCGGAAAGACCATGGTGGCCCGGGTCCGGCACTGGGACGAACGTGACAGCGGAGAGACTTTGGCGCTCGTCCACGTGATTTCCCAGCGGATCACGTCCCAGGTGAAGCAGCCCAGGACGCCTGGGCCGGTTCAGCCGGTCCCGGCGAGCTCGCTGACGGTCAACGACGCCGAAACGCTCGTGGCCGTCGTGATCGACCACACCAGCCGGTCCCTGGGAGGAGACGTCGGTGGTGACCGCGCTGGGCCAGCCCGCCGCGTGCTCGGCCAGCATCCCGACCGCGGAGCAGAGCTGCCCGGGCGTGCAGTAGCCGCACTGGAGACCGTCGAGTTGTACGAACGCCTGCTGCAACGGCCGCAGTTCACCGTCGTGCGCGAGGCCCTCGACCGTCGTGACGTCCGAGCCGTCGGCGGCGACCGCCAGCGTCAGGCAGGACACCACACGCCGTCCGTCCAGAAGCACCGTGCAGGCGCCGCACTGCCCGCGGTCGCAGCCCTTTTTCGGCCCTGTGTGACCTGTGCCCTCACGGAGCGTATCGAGCAATGTCCTGCGATGGTCGACGGTCAGACGGTGCGTCAGACCGTTGACGCGAAGACGTATCTCGCTGTGGGTTCCGTCCGTCATACCGCTTGTCCTTCCTCAATGCAGCGAATCCCCGAATAGCAGAGCGTCAGAGACTCCGGACATTCAACCAGTCCGCTGGAGAACTGCTTTGCCTAAAAGGGGCGGAGCCTTGCACGATCCTCCTTGTGATCTCGCATGAGTCGGAGAGGTTTGTTTGCTGGACCCTTCCTCACTCGCAATGCTTCAATCGGTCCATGCTGCTGGACGAACTCCGAACTCTGCTGACCCGTCACGCCCGACCCGACGGAACGACCGCCATCGAGCACGTGCGGATCGGCCGCGCGGAGTCGCAGGCACCTCATGCATCCATGACAGGTACGGTCATGGCGCTGATCGCTCAGGGCGCCAAACGTCTTGCGCTGGGCGAGTACGTGTACGAGTACCGCGCCGGGCAGTACCTGGTCGCATCCGTCGACCTGCCCGTCACCGGCCATTTCGTCGAGGCCACCCCGGAGCGGCCGGCGCTGGGTCTCGGCCTGCTCCTGCAAGCCTCGGAGGTCGCCGAGGTGATGCTGCAGGCAGCTCCTCGCAACTTTCCGCAGAACGGCACCGCGCCCCCCGCTCTCGCCGTCAGTGACGCCTCCGACGAGTTCCTCGACGCCGCCGTGCGACTGCTGCGCCTGCTCGACCAGCCGCGGGACAGGGACATGCTCGCCCCCCTCATCAAGCGGGAGATCCTGTGGCGCCTGATCACCGGTGAGCAGGGCGCGACGGTTCGTCAGATCGGCCTCGCGGACAGCAAGCTCTCCCATATCGCCAGAGCCGTGCAGTGGATTCGGGAAAACTACAGAGAGCCGTTCCGGGTGGACGACGTGGCATCGCTGATCGGGATGAGTACTTCCGCCTTCTACCGGAATTTCCAGGCCGTCACCGGAATGAGTCCCATCCAGTTCCAGAAGAAGAGGAGACTCCATAAGGCTCGGCTTCTTCTGGCCGCGCATCCCAAAGACATCGCGCACATCGGGTACCGCGTGGGATACGACAGCCCGTCCCAGTTCAGCCGGGAGTACCGGCGTCTCTTTGGCGCGCCGCCCAGTCAGGACGCGATCAGATTCACGGCGCGCACCGCCGACGCAGAGAACTGAACGGCCGGAACGCGCGGCCTGCGGGCGGAATACACCAAGGCAGGAGGAAGGTTGTGGTAATTCCTGCTCCGCGGGAGAACCGGTGACCCCATTGAACCGCCCTGACCTGCGGAAACCGTAAAACGATCCTCGCTGCCCCTTGCACGTTTCTCCTCCGCAATCCATCCGGCTCAAGGAAGGACACCTGCGGGGGTGCGCACGCTGTGACGCAAACGGGCGGCGTCCTGACTGGGGGGCGCACCGAACTGGCGGCGGTATTCCCGGCTGAACTGTGACGGGTTGTCATAGCCGACGCGGTGACCGACTCCGGTGACGTCGCCCGGGTGGGTGGCGAGCAGCAGCCGGGCCTCTTGCAGCCGGATCTGCTTCTGGAACTGGATGGGGCTCATCGCGGTCACCGCCTGGAAGTTGCGGTAGAAGGCGGAGACGCTCATGCCGGACAGCCCCGCCACGTCCTCGACCCGGAAGGGCTGCGCGTAGTGCTCGCGGATCCAGCGCACGGCCCGGGAGACGTGGCTGAGGCTGCTGTCGGCCAGGCCGAGCTGGCGAACCGTCGCACCCTGCTCGCCGGTGATCAGGCGCCACAGGATCTCGCGCTTGACCAGCGGGGCCAGTACTGCCCGGTCGCGGGGCTCGTCCAGCAGGCGCAGCAGCCGGACCACCGCGTCGAGCAACGGGGCCGAAGCGTCGCTGACGGCGATCCCCGGCGGTGTGCCTCCGCCGGGGCGGGGACTGTCTCCGGGCCCGGCCTGCAGCAGCAACTCGGCGACGGCGGACGGTTCCAGCACGAGAGCGAACCCCAGCGCCGGCTGCTTGGGTTCGGCCTGGGTGAACTGTCCGGTGACGGGCAGGTCGACCGACGCGACCAGGTACTGCCCTGGGCCGTACTCGTACACCCGGTCGCCCAGGGCGAGTCGTTTGGCGCCCTGGGCGATGACCGCCAGCATCGTGCCCGACATCGAGGGCGCCGGCGGATCGGACCGGTCGACCATCGAGATGAGGACGCCGTCGATGGCGGTGGTCCAGTCGGGCCGGGCATGCCGGGCCAGCAGGGTGCGGAGCTCTTCGAGGTACATGCCTCCATTGCAGCACCATTCGGCACCGTGGCTCCTGTGACCGAGAGGATCGTGCAAGTACGAGCGAGCATCGTTCTAACGTTTTCGCAGGTCACGTGGGTTGAATGGAATCACCACACTCCATCACCAAAGAAGAGGGCATCCATGACCGCCAACTACGGCTTCAACGCCACCCTGACCGCCAAGCCCCAAATGGGCGACCGGCTGGTCGACCTGCTGATGACCGGCCTGAACGAGGGCAGCCCCGGCGCGAGCGAACACTGCGTCGTCTACCTCGTCTCCCGTTCCGCGTCCGACCCCGACGTCGTCCACGTCACCGAGGGCTGGACCAGCGAGGAGGACCACCACCGGATCTTCGCCGGCGAGGCCGCCCAGGCCATCGTGGCGCAGATCGACGGACTGCTGGCCAAGGAGTCCGAGTACACCGACTACGTGCCGGTCCGCGGAAAGGCCACCTTCTGACCCGCCGATCGATCCCCTGGTCCTTCCTGCCGCCTCGGTCGCTGCCGAGCGGCCCTCTCCTCGCCCGACCGTCCGCCACCACCCCACGAAAGGCAGCACCATGACCACGGCACGACCTGCCCTTGACCCCGAACTGCGTGAGCTGCTCGCCGACATGCCCCTCATGTCCCAGCTCAGTCCAGAAGTACTCGCGCAACTGCGCCGACTCCCGTCGACGCCCATTGAGTCCCTCCTCGCCCACCGGCACGTCGACCGGCGCGAAGTCACCGTGCCCGCCAAGGACGGTGCCCCCATCCCCCTGTCGGTCTTCAGCCCCGCGAACACCGATCGCACCACCGCCGCACCCTGTGTCTACTGGATGCACGGCGGCGGGATGGTCATGGGCGACCGCTTCTCGCAGATCGACATACCGCTGGAGTGGCTCGACGAGTTCGGCGCGGTCGTGGTCTCCGTGGACTACCGGCTCGCACCCGAGGCCACCGGCACCGCCCTGGTCGAAGACTGCTACCAGGGACTGCTCTGGGTCGCCGAAAACTCCGCCGAACTGGGCATCGACCCCACCCGGATCGTCATCGCGGGCGCCAGCGCGGGCGGCGGCCTCGCCGCCGGCGTAACCCTGCTGACCCGCGACCTCGGCACCCCGGCGATCGCCGCGCAGATGCTGATCTGCCCCATGCTCGACCACCGCAACACCAGCACCTCCAGCCGCCAGTACTCCGGCGTCCCCGGCGTGTGGACCGGCGAGATGAACGAGTTCGGCTGGCGCAGCGTCCTCGGCGAACTCGCCGAGGACGAGGTATCCGCGTACATCTCACCCGCGGTGGCCGACGACCTCTCGGGCCTGCCGACCACCTATGTCGACACCGGCTCCGCCGAGGTCTTCCGCGACGAGGCCACCGACTACGCCACCCGGATCTGGACGGCCGGCGGCCAGGCCGAACTCCACGTCTGGGCTGGCGGCTTCCACGGATTCGATGCGCTGTACCCGCAGGCGCACATCTCGACCACGGCCCGCCGGACCCGCACCGACTGGCTCGCCCGAGTCGTGCCCCCGAACTCCGCCGTATAACACCGACGGCTCACACACAACACACGCACGACCGCACTACAGGAGGAACACCATGAAGGTCGCCATCGTCACGGGCGCAAGCTCTGGCATCGGACAAAGCGCCGCGATCGAGATCGCCAAGCGCGGAACCGGAGTCATCCTGACCTACGGCAACAACCCGCAAGGCGGGCTGGAGACGGCCACCGCCATCGAGAAGGAGGGCGGCACGGCCGTCGTACTGCCGCTGGACGTAGGTGAGACCGGCACTTTCGCGGCCTTCCACGACACGGTGACCGGCGTGCTGCGCGACACCTGGCAGCGCGACACCTTCGACTACCTGGTCAACAACGCCGGTTTCGCGCACACATCGTTGATCGAGGACACGACCGAGGAGTCGTTCGACAGGCTCATGCGGGTCCTGCTCAAGGGCCCGTACTTCCTGACGCAGAAGCTGCTGCCCCTGATGGCGGACGGCGGGGCCATCGTCAACACGAGCAGCAACGCGGCGGCGACGGCCGGCCTGGAGCCCGGTTACTCGGCCTACGGGTCGATGAAGGGCGGCCTGAACGTGCTGACCCGGTACATGGCCAAGGAATTCAGCACGCGCGGAATCCGTGTCAACGCCGTCTCGCCGGGATCGACCCGCACCCGGATCGCCGACGACGCCTTCACCCGGTTCCCCGAGGTCGTCCCGGCCCTCGCCGCGAGGACCGCACTCGGCAGGGTCGGCGAACCCGACGACATCGGCGCGGTGATCGCCACACTGGTCTCCGACGCGAGCCGCTGGGTCACCGCTCAGAACATCGAGGTGTCGGGCGGCTACGACCTCTAGTGGCGTCGTCCAGACCTTGGTGGTCGCCGGATGCCCATGCCTCGACGATGCGGTCCCAGCGGCGGACGTTCATCGCGCGGTACTCCACTCCCCGCTGAAGCGGCCGCGGCACCTGCGACTGGTTCAGCGGGTGGATCTCCACCCGTGTCCCGCCGGCGGCGTTCAGGCGTCGAAGGAGGTGCCGGGCGACGTTCTGGCGGCGCACCTGACGATAGGCGGCGTCGATGCGCTCCAGGTTGGCACTCGACGGCCGGCGCCGCTCCTCCAGCCACGCCTTGAGCGTGCGGTCGGTCACCGTGAGCCCGGTGTCCCTGGCCGCCTGGCGGCTGTGGTCGGTCCTGGTGAGGTAGTACAGGCGGGCCAGGACAAGGCACTGAAGTCAGCGGTTGCAGCCAGCCGAGCCGCCCGCCCGCGATTCCGCCGCCTTGCGCGCGGCCGTCGGCGGCGACGACGTCCTGGAGGACGGAGACGGAGCGGGAGTGCGGGTAAACGGGGCGGCGGCCGGAGGTCTGCTTCCGGTGGGCGGCATTCGCGGGAGTGCCGCCCACCGGGCGTTTCACGGGTGCCGCACCACTCGGGTGCCGCACCATCGCCGAGGAAGTGTCAGGCGGGATGGTGGGGCAGCTCCTCGTCGGCGCGGCCACCGGTTCCAAGGGTCCGCCGCGGGGACGGGGGCGCCGCCGGGCGCGTACCGAGTACGCCTCGGGCTCGCAGTTCGTCGAGGTCGGACCGACGCTCTTCGGGAAGAGCGTCGAGCAGGTCGGCCTGGGCGGCGCGGATGCTGTGCGCGGGAGCCTGGGGCCCGCGCCAAGGGCGCGGCGGACGGTCACGCCGGTCATCGTACGGGCAGCCCATCACCGATCGCCCCAGCCTTCGGATTCCGTGCAACGGGCCGCTTCTACGGCGGTGTGCACCGCCTGCCTTCACGACGCCGGTCACCTTCCGCTCCGGGGGGCGGAGCCAAGCAGCACCGGACTGCCCACCGAGCCTCGGCCCTGGGAAGGGAGGCCAGGGCCGAGGCGGCTGAGGATCCGATCAGATCGTGTCCGCGACCTTGATGTAGCCCTGCTGGATGACCCACTTCTGGTTGGTGTGGTCGACGCACTTCCAGATGCGTACGCGGTCACCGTTGTTGCGGGTGTTGCCGGCGTCCAGGCACATCTCCTGGCTCTTGCCCACCGTGTCGGCAAGCACGATCTGCGCGTTGCGGACGATCCACTTCTGGTTGGTGTGGTTGACGCACTGCCAGATGCGTACGCGGTCGCCGTTGTTGCGGGTGTTGCCGGCGTCCAGGCACATCTCCTTGGCGTCGCCGATCGTGTCTTCGACCTTGATCTGCCCATTGGTGATCACGAACCGCTGGTTCTTGTGGTTGGCGCACTTCCAGAGGCGTACCTGATCACCGTTGTTGCGGGTGTTGCCGGCGTCCAGGCACACCTCATGGGCAGCCCGGGACGCGGGAGCCGCCGCGGAGGACGGCACCCCCGCGCCGAGGGCGAGCATGAGCGCCGCGCCGGTGAGGGAGCCGAGACAGCGAGGAGAAAGGAGCGAAGCCATGAGCACAATCCCAATCGTTGATGGGGAAGCGAGAGCACCGTCACGAGAACAGCAGTCGGTGCCCACGCATCCTGGATGCCGCTGTCCGGTCGCCGGTAGTGGGTATCTCCAGGAACCCCTCGTTAGAGCGAAGATGATCACCCGCCCGTGGGAGCCACAGGCAGCTCACGGTGACGCCTCTGGCAGCCCGCCCGCCGCCGGTGGGTCGCACGGGCCGTCCCACCTGAAGCAGTCCCGCAGTACGACCCTCCGCTGTTCCGGCCGCGCCGCCCTGCCGGACGCGGCCTACTTGTACCAGTGGCGGACGCCGCGATGGTGGCTACAGGTGCCGCGGAACTTCGCCGCGTAGCTGTGGGTCCCGTCCTTGCATTCGGCGGTCGCACCCCCCGGGTGCGGACAGCCCGGCCCTGCACACACCGGTGGTGTGCAGGGCGCACGTGGTGGTCGCCTCGGCCTGGACGGCCGGGGCGAAGAGCGCGGCAGCGACGACGAGCGCGGTGAGGGGGCGCGGGCGATGCCGCGGCGGTCCGGTGCCGAGAGGGTGCGGATCACGGTGTGAGGCCCTCCTGGTTCAACCCCGTGCCGTTGTCGTGGGGTTGCGGGTCGGGGTGATGGGGTGGCCGCGGGGGAAGAGTGCCTGGGCGGAGGCCTCCATACTCTGGAAGGCCACCGCAGCTTTGTGAACGCCGTAGGCGCAGCGCCCGGCGCACTGCTTCCGTGGCGGCGGGACTGGCGAGCCCCGAGCCCGCTCGGTCGGCTGCTGTCAGGTGTACGTGTACGGGACGGGGGAGGAGGCCGTGGCGCCGGTGGAGGTTTGCACGACCACGGCCACGGGCCCGGGGGTGGACTTCGGCGGTGTTACCGCCTGAACCTTGACGGCGGACATGACCTTGAACGAGAGGGCCGGGATGCCGCCGAAGGTGATGGTCGTGACCTGGGACAGGAACGTGCCGTTGATGTTCACGATACGGCTTCCGGTCCGCGGCCCCGAGGCCGGGCTGATGCTGGTGATCGTGGGGCCGCCGACGTAGGTGTAGGCGAGGCTGTTGGAGACGCCTCCTGCGTTGACCGTGTAGACGGGGACGGTGCGGGCGAGGGCCGACGGTGGGACGGTGACGGTGAGCTCGGTGTCCGACCGCACGGTGGCGGCCGCCTGGACGGCGCCGAACCATACGTACTTGACACCGATGAACCTGAGTCCGGTGAGGGTGACGACGTTTCCCCCGTTCGTCGATCCGGAGGAGAACGAGAGCTGGTTCACGACGGGCAGCCGACGGTAGTAGAAGTGACCGATGATGGCTGTTCCGCCGCTGGCAGTCACGGTCACCGGTACGGCAGATCGGATGGCGGAAGGGGTGACGACGGTCAATGTGGTGTCACTTACCACAGTGAAGTTCCTGGCCGACCGGATACCGAAGCGCACGGCGGTGGTCCCGAGGAAGCCCCTGCCTTTGATGGTCACAGCCGTTCCGCCGCCACGGGGGCCGCTGCTCGGGGAGATGCTGGCCGGCCTTCTCAGGACGTCGACCGTGTTGTCGCCGTGGTCGACGACATAGAGGTAACCCCCATCCGGTGTGGTCGCCACCTCGTGGGGCTCGACGAATCCTGGAATCGTTTCGGTGACGCTGTTGCTACTCGGGTTGATCACCGTCAGCGAGTCCGCGCCGGTCATCGACACGTAGACGAGCGTCCCGTCAGGGGAGGCGGTCAGGTAGACCGGGCTGCTCGCGACGGTGACCGTGTCGGTGGCGGTGTTGGTGGCCGTACTGATGACGCTCACCGTGTTGGCGCCGGAGTTCGCCACGTACACGTTGGCCCCGTCGGGGGTGACGGCCACGCCTAAAGGCACGTTGAATCCGGTCACTGTGGCCACGACGGTGTTGCTGACCGTGTTGATCACGCTCACGGTGCCGTTGGCGGAGTTGCTGACGTAGGCGCGCAGACCGTCGGGACGGATGCTGATCGCCTGGGGGCTGTTCCCCACGGTGATGGTGCCGGTGACAGTGTCGGTGGCCGTGCTGACGACGCTCACCGTGTTGGCACCGGAGTTCACGACATAGAGGCGGGCTCCGTCGGGGGTGACGGCCAGCCCGCGCGGCGCGGTGAGGCCGCTGACGGTACCGACGAGGGTGTCGGTGGCCGTGCTGACGATGCCGACGGTCCCCGAGCCGGGGCTGGTCACGTACACGTACCGGCCGTCGGGGGCGACCGCCGCAGCCCACGGGCCGGCCCCTACCCCGATGGTGGTGACGACGGCGCCGGCGGCGGTGTCGATCACGCTCAACGTGTCGGTACCCGAGTTGGTCACATAGGAGCGCAGTCCGTCGGGCCGCATGGCGATGGAGTGGGGTGCCGGTCCCACCGGGATGGTGTCGGCGTCGGCCACCAAGGACAGGGCGGCGGACGAGGAACTCCCGAGCTCCTGGACTGCCGGCGGGGCTTTGCTGACGGACATGCTGACTCCTCTCGACCGGACTCCCGAATTCGGTGAGTTTCAGAGCGAGTTGAGGATTTCATGCCCTGAGATTCAATAGCCTGGCGCTCGCGATTTCAGGAGTGGATTCCACGCGTCCCCGGATTGTCCCATCCGCCGCGACTCGATATAAGTGGTCAACCGGAGCACGCGGGCGCTCATTTGACCACCAGGAAGTAATTCCTATCATAGTATTCACCACTCAGTGCATCATATGAGACCTGCCCCATCCGTGGAACGTCTGCTTCAATTTCGTAATACAAAGGGTGCCCTGCACGAGAATCCTTCTTCATTGAAATGGCGCCGAGGCCCAATAGGCGCATTCGTGCTCCCTCATGCGGGGCGGCCTTCCCGGAGAAGAAAGCACCCAGCGCGAAAGAGAAGCCTCATGGTCACTCTGAACCCGCACCAGGGACCCACCTCAGGTGGTAACCAGGTCGTCATCACCGGAACGAACTTCACGGGCGCCACCAGCGTGAAGTTCGGAACCAAGTCGGCCGGTTTCACGGTCGACAGCGCCACCCAGATCACCGCTGTCGCACCATCGAACAACTCCGCGGTCCAGGTCATCGTCACCACGCCGGCCGGAACGTCAGCCCCGGCCTGGTACTACTACATCTCGTTCCCGTCCAAATCGAGCCTCAGTGAGACCATGGGACCGCTCGACGGCATCCCGATCACCCTCACCGGTTCGAGTCTGACGACCGCCACGTCGATGTCTTTCGGCTCCAACTCCGTCGTTCCCACGGTCGTGAACGACACCACACTGAACGTCACGGTGCCGCCCGTAACCACCCCGCAGACCGTCGGAGTCAGCGTCACGACGATTGGCGGTACCACCAACGGGCTCACCTTCACCTATGTAGGCGCTCCGACGGTGACCAGCATGACCCCCACCACCGGACCGGACTACGGCGGCACGGCCTCCACCATCATCGGCACCAACCTGAGCGATGCCGTGGACGTGTCGTACGGCCCCGACTCGACCTCCTACAACGTCATCGACGACACCACCATCGTCGCCTACTCCCCGGGCGGCACGGGCACGGTCGCCGTCACCGTCACCAGCGCGGGGGGCAGCGACTCCTCGCAGACGTTCACGTACACCGTCAGCCCCGGCTGAACCCGGTCAGGGCAGCGAGCTCTCGAACAGGGTGTTGCCGGTGTACTTCCGGTCGAAGATCGAGCGGCGGAAGGGCGCACCGAGCCCGCCGACGAACAGGAGCCCGTCAGCCCCCTTCGCGGCGAACCAGTCCAGATGCCGCCGCACGTCTACGTTCAGGAAGCCCGGCAACACGACCGTGCGCTTTCCGGCCTCGCACTTGGCCGAGTTGGTGTTGTCGGATCACGAGCGGCAGGTGCTTGGTGCGTGGGTGCGGGAACATTCGACACGGGCCTTGACCCTGGATCCTGGGCACTGGGCAATGCGGCTGGTGACAGCGTAGTTGATGTCGTTCGGGACGCTGTTTCGTAGGTGATCGGGCTGCGTTGCCCGAGGCGTGAGTGACGGCCTCGGGTGTTGTAGCGGTGCAGCCAGCGGAACGCGTCGAGGTGGGCCTCGTGTTCGCTGGGCCAGTTCTTCCGGCCCTGGAGCGTCTCGCGCTTGAAAGTCGCGTTGAAGGCTCGGCGAGTGCGTTGTCCGCGCTGGAACCGATCGAGCTCATGGACTGGCGGACGCTGGCCCTGCGGCAGGCGTCCGCCCCTCCCGCCGACCGCACCACCCCTAGTTCTCCTTGGAGAAGACCATGGCCGCCACGCGGACTTCGCACCGCGCCGCCCCGGAGCGCCGCCCTGCCGGAGCGCTCCGGCGGCTGCTCAGCCGGCTGGGTCGGCACCCACTGGCGGATGGAAGTCGCCATCGTCGCCGTCGCCACCCCGACCGCCTCGGCCTACCGGAACGCCCATGGCCGCGCCGACAGCGCACAGCCGCCGGTGCCACGCCGACCTTCGACGACTGCGCGGCGACCACCTGCTCCTCGCACGGCGAAGGCACCGGCACCGGCAACAAAGCCCAGTACATGGATGATGCCGACAACGCGGCACTCCTCCGGCGCAGACCCAGCCTCCCGCACC
The DNA here is from genome assembly GCF_900119365.1 of Streptomyces atratus. Taxonomy (GTDB): domain Bacteria; phylum Actinomycetota; class Actinomycetes; order Streptomycetales; family Streptomycetaceae; genus Streptomyces; species Streptomyces atratus_B. The sequence continues at coordinate 17,830 of NZ_FPJO01000033.1, read as the reverse complement.
GCCGGAGACACCGGTAACCGGCGCCCGAGCCTGGCCCCTCGCCAGATCCGGTGCCGAAAGCGAGACCGTCGCCGCGATCCAGCTCCTGCTCACCGCTCGCGGGTACGGTGCCGACGTTTTCGGTCGGTGTGGGTGCCCTGACAGGACGGTGCTCTCCCTGGTTGGCCCCGCGGTCACTTCGCACGTACGCGGGGCCAACCGCCATGTCGGCGGTCAGCCATCCAGGGGCAGCCGCCGAACCCGGATCTTCAGGTAGGGCGGCCGCTTGTCAGTGCTGCTGCGTCACACGTTCCGGTAAGGATCGGTGCTCTGCAGTTCCAGGCCCATGCACTCGGCGAGGCCTGTGGCCAGTGCCGACAGCGTCGGATGCTGCCAGACAAAGTTGTTGGCGAGCTCGACCCCGAGGTCTGATTCCAGACGGACCCGTAGTTCCATGGACAACAGTGAATCGAAACCCAGGGCCTTCAGAGGGGTCTGCGGGTCAAGAGTGGTGCTGCCCAGCCGGAGAACTCCGCGAATGTGCTCGGCCATGTAGGTCTCGAGGGCCTCGCGCCGGGCGATACCTGGCGCGAGGCCCTGGAGACGGCTCCGGATGTCGCGGGAATCCTCCGGCGCGTCTACCGAGTGTTCGTCGTCCGGGGAGAGGAGGCTGAAGAACGAGGACTGCCGTCCGGTGAGGGGAATCCAGGTGCTCGGCTTCCCGGGAATCACCCCGGTCTGGACGCGTCCGTGTGCCAGGAGCGAGTGGAGCGCCAGCAATCCCTTGTCGGTCGGGATCGTCTCGTAGCCCCGGCTGCTGAAGTCGGTTGCGACACCGGTCTCGCCCCATGGCCCCCAGTTGACGGCGAGCGTGGGCATGCCTGCGCGGCTCCGCCATGCGGCGAAGGCGTCGAGCCAGGAGTTGGCGGCTGCGTACACGCCCTGCCCGGGGTTGCCCAGCAGGGAGGCCATGGAGGAGAAGACGACAAACCAGTCCAGTGTGTGCGCTGCGGTGGCATTGTGCAGTTTCCACGCGCCGGTGACCTTGGGGTTCCATACGCGCTTCAGCTGGGGGTCTCGGATGTTGGTGATCGCGGCGTCCTCGAGGACCATGGCACAGTGGATGACACCGCGTAGGGGTGTCCGGTCTTCGGTGGCGGTGGCCACCAGGCGTTCCGCGGTACCAGGTTTGGCGATGTCGCTCAGAACGACAGTGATCCGGGTGCCGCCGGCGGACAGCTTCGTGATCGCGCGCGCGGCGGCAAGGGAGGGAGGTGTGCGGCCGTTGAGGACGATGTGACTCGCGCCCTGTTCGGCCAGCCAGTGCGCGGTTGCCAGGCCGAGTCCGCGCAGGCCGCCGGTCACGATGTAGGCGCCATCCGTGTGAACGACAGGCGGTCCCTCGGGAAGGACCGCAGTGGTCTTCCCTCGGTTCGGGATGGTCAGGACCAGCTTGCCGATGTGGCGGGCGCTGGCCATCAGCCGGAAGGCGTCGGTGGCTTCGGCGAGCGGATACGGGGTGCAGAGCAGCGGCTTGAGACGGCCTTCGGTGAACTCGGTGACGACCTCACGCAGCACGGTCGCGAACATGTCGGGGCGGGTCCGCTGGAGTTCGATGAGATCAACGGTGCTCAAGGTGATGTTGTGCCGGAACGGGGCCAGCCCGACAGGGGCGTCGGCCAGGATGTCGCGCACTCCCAGTTCGACGAAACGGCCGAAGGGCCGAAGCGTCTCCAGTCCTGCGCGGACTGCCGCACCGGAGAGCGAGTTGAGGACGACATCGACGCCCTGGCCGTGGGTGGCGTTGCGGGTCTGCTCAGCGAAGTCCAGGGATCGGGAGTCCATCACCCGGCTGATCCCGCTGCCGCGTAGGTATCGTCGCTTCTCTTCGTTGCCGGCTGTGGCCAGCACCTCGGCGCCGAGCAGCTTGGCGACGGCGACCGCCGCCAGACCGGTGCCCCCGCTGGCCGAATGGATCAGGACGCGTTCTCCGGCGCGCAGCCGGGCGACGTGGCGCAACGCGTACCAGGCAGTGAGGAAGGCCGTGGGCACTCCTGCCGCGGCGACAGGATCGAGCATGGCCGGAATCGGGGCCACCACGGTCGCGGGCACAGTGACGAACGAGGCGAAGGCGCCGCCTTCGAGGTGAACGGCGAGCACCGGGTCGCCGACGCGTAGGTGCTCGACGCCAGGCCCGACCTCGGTCACCACGCCTGCGCACTCGAAGCCGATCCGGTACCGGATGTCCTGCTCGCCGGGCAGGAGGCCCATAGCCGTGAGTACGTCGCGGAAGTTGAGGCCCGCTGCCTGGACGCACAGCTCTACTTCGCCCGGTCCTGGAGTCCGCCGCCCGGTCGCGGCGAGTTCCAGACTGCCGAGATCCCCGAGCCGTCCCGCCCGGAGGCGGAATCCGTCCACCCCGTAGCGCACAGTTCGGGTGGCCGCCGTGACCTGTTCGGAGGCGGCAAGGGGGGCGTGATCGAGACGGGCGATGTACCGGGTGGTGCCTCGTAGGGCGATTTCGTCTTCGTGGCCATCGGCGAGCAGTTCCTCGGCCAGGCTCCGCAGGCCTGGGTCGCCGTGGTCCGTGTCCACCAGGGTGGCGCGCATGTGCGGGTGTTCGAACGCCAGGACGCGGATCACGCCGCGCAGGGCACTTTGCTCAAGATCCACGGTCTCGTCGGCCGCTACCGCGCGGGCGGCCCGGGTGACGGCGTACAGGCGAGGAGGGGTGGAACTGCGGGCGGCTGCCTGGGCAGTAGCGAGGATTCGTCGGGCACGCCGCTGCGCACCCACAGTGGGATCGTCCGTGATGGTGGGCGATGTGCCGCACAGCATCACGACGGCGCGCGCGGGGGACGCGATGGCCTCCAGGTGTGTACTGACGGATTCAGCGAACGTTCCGAGCCGCTCATCCCGCAGCGGGGTTTCCCACGCCTCGGCCTGAGCCCCGGCCTCGCGCAGGGTGGTGGCCAGTGCCTCGGCGTCTCCTTGGCCCTCCCCGATGACGAGCCATTTTCCGGGCGCCGGCTGCGAGGTGGCCTGTGGACGTGGGACCGGATGCCAGCCGGCCTCCAGGAACCACTGGTCGACCTGGTCGGCCTTCCGAGTGCTTCGGCGTGCAAACTTCACTCCGTCGATGGCCATAACCGGATTGCCTGTCTCGTTCAGCAGACGGGCATGTCCCATGACGCTGTCGGCTGTGGCCTCAACGATCCGGGCGTGGCAGTACACAGCGGTCGCGGGATCCCCCAGAATCCGTACTGCCCCCATCTGGACGGGAAGGATCAGCCCCTGGCCGATGTCCTCGACGGGCCCTGCGACCAGGAGTTGCAGGCAGAGGTCGACGAGGACAGGGTGAACCCGCAAGGAAAGGTCTCCGGTCCGCGCGGGCTCCGGGACAACGACACGGGCCCAGAAACTGTCTCGGCTGCGGGCGACGTGCAGATCCGTGATGCCGGTGAACGCCGGACCGTGTTCCAGTCCCCGGGAGCGGAGTCTTGTGTAGAGAGCTGCGGGATCGTCGGTGACCGAGTGCCTCCGTGCCAAGGTGGCGACGGACGCGGTGTGGGTGCGCGTGGGCCGGGAGAGACGGCGCAGCACGGCTGAGGCGTACGTCACCCACTGGCCGTCATCACCGCGTCCGAAGATCTCGCATGTGGCGTGGTCCGGGGCGGTCATGGTGACGGTCGTGCTGAGGTCGGTGTGCTCGGTCAGACGCAGCAGCTCCCGGAATGAGACATCGGTGATCTCTACGTCGGCGGGGGTGGCGTCGAACACCTCGCAGGCGGTGGTCAGTGCGATGGCGTAGTGGGCGGCACCGGGCAGTACCGGGGTTCCGTGCACTCGGTGGTCGGTCAGCCAAGGCAGCCCCGTGGTTCCGGCGTCCCCCTGCCAGCAGTGGCGCACCTGCTCGCCGGGTACCTCGGTGTGGCTGCCCGGCAGGGCGACGGCCGAGCGCGCGGCGCGCTGCTCGGCGGGGGTGGCCGGCCGGGCGGCTTCCACCCAGTGGTGCTTGCGGTCGAAGGTAATGGTGGGGACGTCAGCGAGGTCGCCCCGCGCGTACAGCGGCGACCAGTCGACGTTCACACCGGCGCAGTGCAAGGCCGCGAGCTGGGTGCGGAACGTGGTGGGTTCGTCCTCTCCGCGGCGTAGCGTGGGCAGCACGACCGGTTCGCCGGTCAGGTCTTGCAGGCTCTCCGCGACGGCGTGTGTGACCACTGGGTGCGGGGAGACCTCGAGATACACCAGGTTGCGGTCCGCGGCGGCCGTGGCCACCGCCGGGCAGAAGCGCACCGGGTTGCGCAGGTTGGCGCACCAGTAGGCGGCGTCGAAGGCCGGCACCTCGTGCGGGTCCTTCAGCACGGTGGAGTAGAAGGGGATCCTGGGGCGCTGAGGAGTCAGGTCGCCAAGGCTGGTGAGAAGTTCTGTGAGCAGCGGGTCCACCTGAGGACTGTGGGAGGCGACGTCCACCGCCACGGTCAGTGCCGGGATACCGCGGTCCTTCCAGCCGGCGACGAGCCTTGCGACCTGGGTGGGGTCGCCAGCCACGACGGTGGAGTTCGGCGCGGCAAGGACCGCCACAGAGACTGACTCGGCATTGCTCGCGGCGAGTTCGGCCTCCACCGCGGCCCGGTCCAGTCCTACGGTTGCCATGGCACCGGCTCCAGAGATCCTGGTGAGCAGCGCGGAGCGCCGGCAGATCACCTTGGCGCCGTCCTTCAGCGACAGGGCCCCGGCCACGACAGCGGCCGCGACTTCTCCCATGGAGTGGCCGATGACACCGGCCGGCTCGACTCCATGGGCGCGCCAGGTGGCGGCCAGCGCGATCTGCAGGGCGAACAGCACGGGCTGCACTTTGGAACACTCCGTCACCGGTTCACCGGCGTGCACCACGTCCAGTACGGAGAACGCGGCCTCGGCGAAGATGTGAGCGTCGACTTCGGTCAGGGCCGCTGCGAAAGCCGGTTCCTGCTGCAGCAGTCCCCGTCCCATGCCCGGCCACTGCGAGCCCTGCCCGGAGAACACCCATACGGGCTGCCGGGAGGCGGTGATGCTCGTCGGCCCCGTCACCACGGCCGGGTGAGCCCGGCCCGCTGCGAACGACCTCAGTGCGCCGACCGCGTCGCGCGTCGAACGGGCCACGACTCCGAGACGTCCCCGCCCTGCGCTGCGTCGCAGGGCCAAGGTGTGCGCGACGTCGCTCAGCGGTACCTTCGCGCCGTCGCTCTCCAGCCAGTCGGCCAGACGCAGTGCCGCGGCCGGTAGTACGGCGGGGGATCCGGCCGGAACCAGGACCACTTCGGATGCGGCAGGAGGGGTCTGTCGTCGGCGTGACAGGGCCGTTCGGCTGTCCTGGGGCGGTTGTTCCAGGATGACGTGGGCATTGGTGCCGGAGAATCCGAAGGAGGAGACCGCGGCCAGCCTCGTCGGCGCCTGTACGGGCCACGGAGTCAGCTCGGTGGGTACGAAGAAGCGTGTCTTGTCCGCGGCAATGGCGGGATTCCAGCGGGTGAAGTTCACGTTGGGGGGGATGAGCCCGTGTTGGAGGCACAGGACGGTCTTGATCAGTCCGGTGACCCCGGCGGCGGGCTCCAGGTGGCCGAGGTTGGTCTTGACGGAACCCAGAGCGCACCGGCCGTGGCCGGTGCCGTACACCTGCGCCAGGCTGGCGAACTCGATCGGGTCACCGAGCGGGGTTCCCGTTCCGTGAGCCTCGATCATCCCCATGTCCTGCGGGTCGATCCCGGCGTTTGTGAGTGCTTGCTGGAACAGGGCCTGCTGGGCGGTGGGAGAGGGCGCGGCCAGGCCGTCGGACCTGCCGTCCTGGTTCACGGCGGACCCGCGGACGACGGCGAGGACGCGGTCGCCGTCCCGTTCGGCATCGGCCAGACGTTTGAGTACGACCGCGCCGCAGCCTTCACCTCGGACGAAGCCGTCCGCGGCTGCGTCGAAGGTGTGGCAGCGCCCTGTGGGCGACAGCATTCCCATCCGGGCAAAGGACAGGGTTGTCCTGGGGCGGAGCATGAGTGTGACGCCGGCGGCGAGGGCGAGATCGCATTCGTTCTGAAGCAGCGCCCGGCAGGCCAGGTGGAACGCGACGAGCGAGGACGAGCAGGCCGTGTCGAGGGCGACGCAGGGGCCGTGCAGGCCCAGGAGGTAGGAGATACGGCCTGCGGCGACGCAGTGCCCGTTCGTCAGAATGGAGCCCTCGAGTTCTTGGGGCTGTCCGGCGAGCTGATCCATGTAGTCGTTGTAGCTGAGACCGGTGAAGACCCCTGTCGGCGAGCCGGTCAATCGATCCGGTGGCAATCCGGCGTGCTCCAACGCCTCCCAGGCCACCTCCAGCAGCAGCCGGTGTTGGGGATCGAGTACGTCCGCCTCTCGGCCGGAGACACCGAAGAAGTCCGCGTCGAAACCGGACACGTCATTCAGGTAGCCGCCCTGCTGAGAAGGTGTGGGCTCGCCGGGGGTTCGCTCGGCGCCGTGTTGTGCCCAGAGCGTCTCGCGTCCCGGCGGCGGATTCCCGACCGCCTCTTGCCCCTCGGTGAGCAGCTGCCACAGGGCTGCGGGTGAGTCGATATCGCCAGGAAGCCTGCAGCCCATGCCAATCACAGCGATGGGGTCCGTTGCCTTGTTCGAGGGGTGCCTGTGTCGACCCACGGGGTTCTCCTTATCGATTGACTGCGCAAGGAAGCGCTGAGCTCCCGCTCTGCTGACGGCTCATCCGGGCTCGCAACGCGCACGGGCAGGGGTCGGACCGGGTGCCGTGGAGGGCTGAGGGTTACCGGGGCGGGCCTCAGACGTCGGGGCTTCCCAGAAGAATCGCGCTCTTCACCCCGCCGACCTGGTAGTTGAAACTCAGCGCGTAGTCGAAGTCGAGAGGCCGGGTGCGCACGCCGGGAACGGGGTCGAAGGTGAGGTTGTCTGCCGGCTGCTCACAGTTCGTGGTTGGACATACCTCGCCGCGCTCCATCATGAGCAGGGTAAGAGCGACGCCGAGACAGCCCGCGGGCGCGCCGTTGTGGCCGAAGCAGCCTTCCTGAGACGTCATCAGCAGGTCCGGGGCGGCGGAGCCGTACAGTTCCTTGATCGCGTTCGCCTCGAAGGCGGTGACCACCACGTTGCCGTCGCTGCCACCGTGGACGTAGGGCACCTGGCCGATCTCCCAGCGGTCTGCGAGACATCGGCGGACGGCGGACACCAGTTCGCGGCCCGTCTCGTCGGAAGCCAGAGGGTTGGTCAGCCCGTCGCGGGTCGTGGCCTGGGCGAGCACCTGCCCGTACAGGTGGGCCCCGCGCCGGGTGGCGTGTTCGCGGCTTTCCATGATGACGGTCACTGACCCCTCGCCGTGGTTGATGCAGTCGGCACGCCGGTCGTAGGGGCGCATGAGGGAGTCGAAGGACGGCAGAAGCGCGGGCATGTCGTCGGACCGGATGATCTCGTACGTCTTCTGCGCGCCCTGCAGCAGGCGCTGGATGTTACGGATCAGTTTGACGCTGAAGATGTCGACGCCGGTCACGACGGCGATGTCGACCTCGCCGTCGGCGATCAGGCGTCGGGCATTGCCGATCTGCACCGCGGATGACGCGCAGCCGCACGAGACCGTGAAGTTGGGGCCCTTCGATCGGGTCAGTGCGCCTTGGACCAGGGCAACGTCGGAGGGAGTGACGGCCTGTTCTGCCGCGACGAACAGTTCCATCGCCTCCGTCACGCGAATGGTCTCGGGATCGGCTCGCAGCACGGCGAGGTAGCTGTCGATGTTCGCGTCGATGCCACCGCGTCCGGCCAGGATCGCCGCGTCGGCCAGGTCGCCCGAGTAGGGATCCAGCTCGGCGTCCGAGCATGCCTGCGCCATGGACACCAGGCCGAACCGGTGCGCTGCGGTGTAGTGGCGTGAGAAGAAGGGGGCGACATCGGGGAGGAGTTCGTCGAACATTGCGTCCGAGAGGTCTACCGAGCCGTAGTAGGCGTTGCTCTGCATGAGGCAGGAGGCCCCTCGGGAGGCGATGTTCCACAGGTCGTCCGCGGTGAAGACGGGTCGCCCGTCGCCGGGAAGGCAGAAGCCGATACCGGTGACCACGGCATCCCGCGCGTGCCGGCCGCCTCCCGTGAGGGGGGCCGCCCCGCTCACGACACACCTACGTGCAACAGAGAATTCGTCATGTTGATCCCCTCCGGATCAGTTGGTAGCCCCCGCGGGTAATCGGCTGTGCTACTGAGGAAGAGATTCCGCAGCGGCCGGATTCGAGCAGGGATCTATTCGGCGATGTATGTGCGGTAGATCCATCGATAGACCGGAAGCATTTCACCATCGAGTTCGGCACAGTGATCCGCGAACTCAAAATGCTCATAACCGTTCCAGTGGGGAACAGTCACTCTTGTTTCAGTTTCCAGTGATTTCACTTCCCAGGTCGACGGAGAGCCCTCCGGCCCTCCGCTGAGCATTACACGAATCGATTGAGGCATAGCGCTCTCCAGTCGGAAGAATCAGCGCTGAGTGATCAGCGGATACGATGGCTCGATTGCTTTCTGCCACGCCGCCCTCAGTACAGCTGGAAATGCTTCCGCCACAGAACGGTGAGTGTCACCATGCCGCGCAACTGGTCCAGGAATCCCATGTGCGGCGCATCACTCCCCATCGTGCGGCAGCCGGTCCGGAGGCGGCGCGGACGGTACCGGCGACCGGCCTCGCGTACGAAACGACGTGGCCGCCACGGGGTCGAAGCCGGCAGCGTGCGCCATCGTGACCGCATTGACCGGCGCGGTTTCAGGGCGCAGCGCGGGGGTCCGGGCGTGGACCGCCGCCGGGATCACAACGGGCCCCGATGGCAGGGGACAGGCCCTGATGACGGTTTGGACAGCACTGGGAACTCGCATGGCGCCCCTTTGGCGAGGTGATGCGAGCCGCCGCTTCCTTGCCCGGGGGCGCTCATTGCGACGAACGATCTCGATGCTGCACGCAACTGGCTGGCCAGTTGTGCGGCGGATCGTCGGTTGCCGCACTCCCCGGAGAGGAGGGCAGCCCACCGGTTGGATTCAAAACGGTTATCCCACAGGGCTGAATAATCTCGCAATGAGACCGCTTGCAATTCACCCGTATGGCGTAATTCGATGAGCTGCCTACTTCATCTTCTCGCCGGGCTCCGCAAATCCGGCCTCACCGGCCACGAAGTGGCATTCGTGACGGTTTTCCGCCGAGATGTCGCACACGAATGGAGACAGCCCGAACTCCGGAAATTATCTGGCAGTGACTGGTTGCGATGAAATGATCTCGGCGTGACTGCCGCCGTCACGGCGGCAGTTGCCCGCAGCCGGCCACCACTCTCGGAGCAAATTTCAGACTGGTCCGATCGGGTGACTAATTGGCGCAGGGGTTGATGACAGTTCATTCATTGGAGTTACTGAAGTCGTTGAACCGGTGGGTCGCCCATCCCTCTCCGGGGAGCTCGGCAATTGGCCCGCCCGTTTCAGCCCTTCCTGCTGGCAGGGCTTCGGCGTGCAGAGTCACTGCAAGGCTGCTCCGGAGAGCCACCGGCCGGTGGGTGCTCCCGACATCGGCCGGTGAAGCGTCTCGCCGTGCTTGAGACCGGGCAGCGGCGCGCACGTCGCGGCTGATGTCCGTCGGCCCCCCGATCGCCGTCGGGTCCGCCCCCGTCCCGAGCGGACTCATCGCCGCGAGCCGCTGCCCGGTCGCCATTCCCGGAACCGAGAGCCGTTCTTCCTCTCACCCCTGCCCCGTCGGGCAGGAGGGAAGCCCGCCTTCGCTCTCGGCCGGTTCCCGTGCGGACCGCAACGGTCCGCCTGTCGCAGGAGGATCCGCCATGTCCACAATCGCAACCTCGTCCGACCAGTCACGATCGGTCGCCCAACTGCCTTTCCCCTTCGGCCCGCTGCTCCTGGCGGTCCTGCCCAACTCCGGCCCGGTCGCCGGCGGCAACACGGTCCAGCTCCTCGGAGTGGGCCTCAGCGGTGCCACCAGCGTCCTGTTCGGTACCACGCCGGCCACCATCGTCTCCCAGGACGTGCTCGGGCTCACTGTCACGGTCGTGGTCCCGGCGAACGCCGCAGGCACGGTGCCGGTCACCGTGACCACGGGCGGTGGCACCAGCAACTCGGTGTCCTACACCTACGTGGACCCGTCCACGCCTGCTCCTCCCACCGCCACCAGCATCATCCCGGCCTCGGGCCCGGTCGCCGGCGGCACCCCGTTCGTGATCACCGGCACCAATCTGAACGGAGGCACCGTCACCGTCAACGGAGTTCCGGCCACCGTGCTGGGCGGCGACCCGACCGGAACCCTGCTGTTCGGGACCATCCCGGCCGGCGCCACCGCGGGCAACGTCCCGGTCGTGGTCACGACCGCGGCCGGCACCACCACTGTCCCCGGCGGGTACACCTACATCTGACCACCCCTCACGGCCTCTCCTGCCACGTCGCCACGCCGACCGGCCAGGGCTGTGAACAGCGCCGGCCTGCGAGTTCCTCGCGCAGGCCGGCGCTGTTCGGAACCAGGGACGATTCTGTAGCGACCAGCCCACCCTGCGGCGACGGACCCGAGAACGCAACGGCAGAGGAAACGTTGCGACGCGGGCTGCACCCGATCAGGCCGCGCCGCCGGGGCGTTCGCAGGGATGTGATCCGCCGCTGGCGCCACGCCCCCGCGCCGCCGCCCAGCCAGCAGACGAAAGCAGCCTGCAACTGCTCACCACCGATTCGGGCATTTCCAAGCCTCTTCAGCCCGGCCGCTCCCCCGCATCTCCCGGCAGTCCACCAGGACGCGGCCGGGCCGGGATCTCGCAGGACGCCATTCCCGTCCCCCTCGTGGGACGAGCCCGGGACCCCGGCGACGGCGAGAGCCGCCCAACCGATCCCGCGGTCCAGGAGAAGGGCGGGGAGGCTCGGCAGGCAGCCGTGCGGGACCTGATCTGGTACCGCCGGCTGGACGGGGCGACCAGTTCACACGGCGTCGAGAGAGCCCGGATCAACTCCATCGAACTGTCGGTATGAGTCCCGGCCGAGGCCGAGCAACTCCGTCATGGGCACGGCGCAACGACTGGTCGCGGAGAGAGCTTGGCGTGCCTCGGCAGATCACAACGGGGGAACCGTTGACAGGCCTTGGTCGCTGTTCAGTGCCCGGTCCTCGTCCTGCCGGCCGGGCCGGCGGAGATCCGCGTAGAACTCATCATGCGCCCCGGAGACCAGCCAGACCATCCACACCGAGTGGCTGACGCCCGGAGTCGTCGGTGAAAGGAATCCGGGGCGAAGCAGACCATCTCTCCAGATCCACCGGGACAGCCGACGCCGACGGGAGCTCCGCCGTGGAGAGAAGACGCCGGCCAGCACTGCGCGTGCCACCACCAGGCTGGTACCCGCTCGCCGTGCGGGTGGACCTGAAACGGCCCCGCAATCGATGTCTGTTTCAACCGGGCCATGCGGGGCTCCTCCAGCGGCACGAGCATGACCTCGCTCTCAGGTGCTTCATGTTTCCGGAGTACGGCACATGATCGAAGTCACCGGACGACCGGGCTCGCCATCGAGCGCCCGACCGACGAGGTGAACCGGCGCCGCGGGCGCTGCTCACCGGGCTGGGGACGTGAGTTGGCGACGGATTTCACCCGGCCAGTGCGATCCGTGCCCAGAACGTGCGGCCTCCGTCGGTCTCCTGTCGCGTTCCCAGTGCCTGCGCGGACTGCGCAACCACCAGCAGGCCTCGACCGTACTCGTTGGCGTTGCCGGCACGGTGTGGGACGGACGAAATTCCACCCTCATCCTGGACTTCCACGAGAAGCCAGTCATCGTCCTTTTGCAGACGGCCCGTGATCGAGAGGCTGTTGGTGTGGACGATGGCGTTGGTCATCAGCTCAGAGAGCACGAGTAAGGCTGCACACCGGGCACTTTCGTCTGATATGTCCTCGGAATCCATCCACAGCCGGGCCAGTTGGCGGCAGACCGGCACCGCTCGCTCCAGTGTCGGCACGCGGAACGAGACCGGTCGTCTGCTGGGGCAACCGTCGGCCAGAGCCCGGGCTGACGCCGTATCCGGCCATTGTTCAATCTCTTGGGGGGACAGTGCGATCTGCGCCCCCGACCAAGCAGTCGGCAGCATAGTTCTTCCTCTCTCATCCTGGGCCTTGCCCAGGTGGCGGGGCGGCAGGTTTGCGCTTCCGGAAACAACGCGGCACAAACCGCTGGCTGCGGATTCCTGCCGCATCGATGTGCTCGCCGGGCGGGGACAACCGTGCCGGGAGCTGAGTGGGCGGTTCAGTGACGGGAAGCGGGGCACACCCGCCCGACGCCGACACGGCGGGCGGGGTCCGGACGATGCCAGCCACCGGTCCTGGAAGTGATTCGGTGCCGTGGGGAGGCGGCAGACTCCGTGCTCCGGCAAAGCCCCTTTGCCGTACGCGGCGGTGAGCGGGTTGGCCGAGCACAGCGTGAGAGCGACGGGTACCCCTGCCGACTGGCGTCGCGCCGCGTCGACCTGAGCGGTCTCACCGCAGGACTCAGGAGTCCGAGACCGGGCACTGGACGTCAAAACCGTCGCCAAGGAAGCTCGCATGGTGTCCCCACAGAGGTCACTTGGGCCGCCGCGCCAGCCGGCGCCACCGGCACCGACTGGCGGATCCAAACCCCTCCCACGGGGGTGCCCATTGCGGCAGTCCCACCCGGCAGATCCCCAGGTTTTCACCTCACCTGGACAGCTACGAGAGAAATGAACAGCCGCTCCCCCGGAGAGGGTGGGCAGCCCACCGGTTTGGATAGTGATAGTTATCCTCTCGGGCGCACATGACAGCAACAAAGTCGACATGATGTCACCCGAATGGCGTATCTATGACAATATTCGCACCCTTACGCTTCGGACCACTCGAAGACTCACCGGGTAGGCCACCATCAAGTATTTTGATGAAGTGGTTCATGCGCGTGGGCAGCCCGCGACGCCGCGGAATCGGTGCCACACGACGCAACGATTCTGCTTGGCGAATCGCTTCTTCTGACCTCCTTTAACGACCGTCTGTCCTTCCAGTTCTTGGCGTGATCTGTTCGGCCTGATCCCGTGGGGGGAATTCGACGGCCGGTAACGTCCTACGGCAGAGCCATAAGGCGTCGCAACATCGAACCTCTCACCCTGTGTACTGTGTGCACTTCGACGCTGCGGCCGAACCAATGACTCGGTTGAAATCCGCACCGTCACAGGCCAAATCGCCCCCCGACACCGCACAATCACCCAGTCCACAGACGGCGTGAGACAGCCCTACCAGCTGTCCGAGCAGGCATTTTGGTGCGATCTGCGCAGTCGGCCATCGACTCGTACCGCAGCACTGCAGTGATCGTTTGACGCCGGGTCGTGGAATAGTGCAGCCTCATTCTGCAGCCTATGAAGCCGCATGCCGACGAGGGACTCATCCGTGAAACTGACGCCCGAGCGACAAGCTTCCAACGGAGCCTTCAGGTCGGGCGATTGAGCCATGCACCCGCTCAGCAGCCACAGCTGAATAACCGCCAGCCGTTTCCGCGCTGCGTCGCCCGGATCCCCCGGAGAACCCGCATCCGTGTGGAGAGTAAAATTCCTTAAACGTACAAGTTGATCGAGCTTTGATCTTGCAGATGAAACACGAGACGGGCCCTTGTCACCACCGCATCGATTCAGCCAGATAGTTCCTCGATTGAATATTGCCCCGCGCAACCCGATGAACGTGGGGCAACAGGGTCTGGGTGGGGCTCCTGAAGCCCCCAGGCATTCGACCCTATCCGCGCTCCACCAATTTGCAATGTGAGTCGCTTCAGTCGCTGAAAGGAGTACATATGGTTCCTGATCTGCATCTACGTGACAGCAACTCAGGCCGGACCGTAGCTTCTCGACCGGCAACTTGGTTACCTGACGTACTGTCGACCGCGCCGCGACGCGCCCGGCCGGTGCAACCGACCAACTGTCCGTCGCAAGGCATCCCCGCCCATTGCCACGACTGCCGGAGCCCGGCGGCCTGTGGCCACCACCGGCCGTCTGGCGGCGCAGGACGCGGAAGCGGCCCTGGTGGTGGCCGCGGTACACACGCGTCCGGGCCAGGAACTCCGAACACCGCACATCATCCAGTCCGGGATTGCCTGCGGGCAGCCGCCTTCCGCTCGATCTGGGAGACCGCAGGTGAACCACACACCCAGCCACGATGACGGGCCGTTCGACCCTCAAGAGGTCGTACGGCAGATTCTGCTCGGCTCCGGCTCCCCCGCCAGCACCGTCCCGGCGCAGGCCGCCAAGAGAGCTGCGCCGATGGCGATGCGGGCAACCGAGCACGGTCTGCTGCCCGACACCCTCAGTGACCGTGGCACCGCTAAACTGTTCGTCGCCTTGTACAGGCGGAGCTTCAGGCATGTGCCGGGTCTGGGCTGGTACCGGTGGTCGGGCTATCGGTGGGAGATCGACGATGCCGGCACCGTACTGTGGGCAGCCGGCGAGATGGCCGAAAGGCTGGCGGAGACCGACCCGCACGAGCGGCACAGCGGAGCAGAGCTGCGCCGGCACCGTCGGCGGGCTCTGACAACATCCGGAATGATGGCCATGCTGATACAGGCCAAGGCCGCGCCGGGGATGACACTCAGCGCTGCGCTGCTGAACGCGGATCCCTATGCACTGTGCACTCCGGAGGGGGTGGTCGACCTCCAGACCGGCCTGGTCGCCGCGCCGGATCCGGAGAGGCACTGTCACTCGCGTGCCACGAGCGTCGAAGCCCGGCCGATGGGAACACCTCGCTGGCAGCGGTTCCTCACCGACACGTTCGGCGACGACGCCGACGGCCGTCAGATGATCGGCTTTCTGCACGAGCTGCTGGGCTACTCGATCACCGGTGATGTCGGCGCGCAGATCATGCCATTCCTCTATGGACAGGGAAGTAACGGCAAGAGCGTTTTTCTGGACGTCATCGTCAGACTTCTTGGGGACTACGCGGATGCCGCCCCGCCCGGTTTCCTGATGGCCCGGTCTTGCGTGGTGCACGCCGCCGATCTCGCCGAGCTGCATGGCCGGCGCATTATCGTCTGCTCCGAACCCAAGCCCGGTGACCGCTTCGACGAGTCCCGCGTCAAGCTACTGACCGGCGGAGACCGGATCAAGGCCCGCAGGATGCGGCAGGACTTCTTCAGTTTCACCCCCACCCACACACTGTGGCTGCTCGGCAACCAGCGCCCTGAAGTCAGCACCAGCGGCTACGCGTTCCGGCGCCGGATGAGGCTGATCCCGTTCGACCGGGTCGTCGCAGACGACCGGAAGATCGACAACCTCGCCGACGCCCTGGTCACCGAAGAAGGACCGGGCATCCTGCACTGGCTCGTCACCGGCGCGCGCCGGTATCTGAACGGTCCTCGCGACCTGACCGGCCCCCCGCGGGTACGCACCGCCACCCACACGTACGCAAAGACCCAAGACCATACGGGCCGGTTCATGAGCGAGTGCTGCACCGTGGACCCCGCCATGCGTGCGGAACAAACCCAGCTCTACACCAGTTACCGGAACTGGTGCCAGCTGGAGGGCGCCAACCCGGTCTCCTCACGAGCGTTCGCCGCACGTGTCCGTGAGACCGTCGGCATCGCCACACCCAAAGAGATAATCCTGTCCAACCAGCGCAAGTTCTACCCTGGTATCGCGCTGAACCCTGAAGCTGAACCCTGAACTGGAAGAGAAAGCATGAGTGGCCTCATCGAGCCCGACCGGCTCGCCACCCGCCGCGGAAGACCTGCGTGCCACCACGACAGGCGTTTGATTGATGGCCAGTCCGCCGGTAGCCGGGGCTGCCGAGGAGACGGTTCGGGCCGCGAGTCGCCGGCCCGGAAGGAGCTCAGTGGCCCTGATTCGGGGCCGGCCGGGACCGTGTGGTCCTGACCGACGGTGGTCGGGCCTGACACGGGGGTGTCGAGGTACTTCCAGGTCTGGGGTCCGACCTGGCCGTCGGGCTTGAGACCACTGCAGCTCTGGACGGCGCGTACGGCGACGTCGGCGCTTTCTCCGAACTTGCCGTCGAGGGTAAGCGTGTAGTCGTAGTTGTAGTTCAGCAGGCACTGGATCTGCTTCACCTTCGAGCCGACCATGCCCTTGGCCATGACCTGGGTGCGGTCCCAGTTGTAGCGGCAGTCGGCGCGGCCGGCGACGCCGAGCGCGGCGGCCGTACTGGGCGAGGCAGAAGCAGAAGCTGAGGAAGAGGTCTCGCCCTTGGCTGAACTGCTGGGGCGCGGTGACTTCGTGTTCGTGTCCTCCTCGCCCGTGGGGTCCTGGTCCTTGTTCTTCTTCCCGTCGTCCGTCGCGGTGCCCGGACGGCCATCGCCCCGGCCACACCCGGAATCCGCGCGGCGCCCATAACGGATCGCCCGATCACGCGCCTGCTGTTCGCCGCGACGCGTCACACCCAGACCGCGCACCCGACGACCACGGCCGTCATCGCAGCGCTGCGCACAGCCGCGCAGCAGGGTCGCACCACGCCGCTCCCGCCGGCCTAGGACAGGCCGTCGAGCGGCCGGAGGAAGCGGCGCTCGTACCGCTTGATGCAGCGGGTGTCACGAGCCAGTTGGAATGCTTCCTGGCACTCCGCGTCGGACATGCTGTCTGTGCGGTACTGCTCGTAAGCGGCCAGGCCGGGAAAGGAGAAGAGGGCGTAGGCGATGTCGCTGTCGCCCTCACTCGGCAGGAAGTAGCCGTGGTGCGTCCCGCCGAAACGGTTGACGAGCCGGACCCAGCGGCGACCGTACTCTTCGAAATCCTCAAGCTTGTCGGCGTCGATCTCGTACTTCAGATGAACAGTGATCATGCCTGCATCATGCCGGGTTCCGGACTGGCTTTAGAAGTCATCTCATTTGGCGAGGCACCGTCACACGGTCCGGGGCTGGCTGCGGGCCGGGGCAGAGCGGGTCGCGAGGAGATGCGCCGCGCCCACGCCGCCTTGGTCTCTGCACCCTCCACACCCTCGTCGTGTTGCATCCGCTCCCCGGCGGTGGGACGAAGCGCCGGTCCAACCACTCCTGCGGCCTTCCCTCCGCCTCACCGTAGGACTTCTCCCGCAGCCTGCGATCCAGGACCGGCTTCACGCCGAACAGTCCGGCCACTTCCTCGGCCGTCCGCCGGGTGCGCTGCAGATCCGAGGAGAACAGCTCCACCTCGGCGCCGTCGGGGACCTGAGACCGCAGCGCCTGGGCAATGGAGATTGCCGCACGGACGCCGGCGGGCGTCAGCTGCGAATCGTGCCATCCGCCGACGACTCCCTCGACGTGGTGCGTCGCCTCCGGATGGGTGACGACGTAGAGAGTGCGCATGAGTGCGTGACTGAGGTTCCCCCGACCTGCCTGATTGCAGCCCACAACCATGGAAGAGACAGCGCAGAGCCATCAAGTGGGTTCTTCCGGCCTCCTGCCAGCGTATGTCGTGCTCTACCGGTCGGTAGCCTCGTCCCCGGTAGGGGCGCCCCATGCTGTTTCAGTGGCCGAAGTCGGAGCTGTGCCCCGGTTCCGGCTTCAGTCCCAGATCCGCGGGCCCGATGAGCGTCGGCCTGGAGGTGGTGATGCCGGAAGGGCTGCCGCGCAGGACCCGCACTGTTTCGTCGGCCCCGCTCGCGTACCACGTGCCGACCGCCAGTTCGGCCGCGCCGTCGCCGTTCAGGTCCTGGATCGCCAGCATGGGCCGCACCGGGAGGCCGGACAGGCTCTTCGCGTTCTTGCCGGTCAGGCCCTTCGGTCCGCCGCGCAGCACCAGGGTCACCATTTTGTTGCCCTTGGTCGGGGCGCTGAACGCGACATCGGCGTAACCGTCGCCGTTCACGTCACCTGTCGCCGGCGCGT
The DNA here is from genome assembly GCF_900119365.1 of Streptomyces atratus. Classification (GTDB taxonomy): domain Bacteria; phylum Actinomycetota; class Actinomycetes; order Streptomycetales; family Streptomycetaceae; genus Streptomyces; species Streptomyces atratus_B. The sequence goes on along the minus strand of NZ_FPJO01000033.1, from coordinate 31 downwards.
ACCCGAAGTTGCAGTGGGAGGAGACCGGCTC
>NZ_FPJO01000066.1 GCF_900119365.1 Streptomyces atratus | reverse complement strand
GTGACGGGCTTGTCCTTGGCCGCCGACGTATCGGGCGGGGCCTTCGTCGCCGTGTCGATGTCCTTGGCCGAGGACTCCTTGCCGTCCTTGACCTTTCCGTCGACCTCGTCCTTGATCTGATCGGCCTTGCCGGACTTGGAGAACTTGTCGGCGTGGTCGAGGTTCTTCGGGGCCTGGGCGTCGATGGCCTTGTTCACCGCGTCGATGAACGCCTGCTTGTTGAACTCACCGGGTTTCGCGGCGTTCATCTTCTCCGCGTTGGCCGCCTTGCCCTGCGCCTCCTTGTCATCCGGGGGCGCCACCGCCGCGTCCTGTGCCGACTTCGACTCGGTGGCGGCGGGAGCGTGATGGGCCAGGCGGACCTTCTTCGCCGCCACATCCGCCTTGACCTTGCGGAAACCGGGCGCATGGGCCGGAGACGGCTTCACCGGCGCCGTATACCGCTGTGCGACCAGCCGCGACACGGCCGCGTTCCCCGCCGCACGCTGCAGACGCTGAAGACCGCGCGGGTCCGGGACGGGGCGCTCCCCGGACGGCCGACGGGGTGGGGGTGCTTGCGAACGTGACACTTCGGGCGTGACTGTCACGTTCTCCTGACGGGGTGGACCCCCACGGCCGGATGCGGAGACAGGGTCCTTCTCCGGAACCGCCTTCATCCACCCTCCCGGCCGCGCATGTGCCCTGTCGCCGTCCCAGGGTGTGCGCAGCACCCGCGCAGTACGCAGGACAGGCGCACCGCGCTCGGGTGCAGGGCCCACCGACTCCTACGGCACCGGCGCATTGCCTGATCGGGCAGCGCCCGCTGTACGGGTGGGCGGCCGGGCGTCCGTTCCCGGAAACCACACGTCCACCGCCCCCGGAGCCGCACGAACAAAACAAATCCACCGAGCGACCGGAAATCCGTAAGGTTCTGCCATGCCCGAGCTCCAGCGCCTACGCCCCGACCACGCGCCCGTCCTGTTCACGTTCGAGCAGGAGAACCGCGCGTTCTTCGCCGCATCCGTACCGGACCGGGGCGACGCCTACTTCACCGACTTCGACGCCCGCCTTGCCGCCCTGCTCGCCGAACAGGCCGCCGGACTCTGCCACTTCCACGTCCTGGTCGACACCGACGGCGGGGTCCTGGGCCGCTTCAACCTGGTGGACGTCGCGGACGGCGCCGCCGAGCTGGGGTTCCGCATGGCCGAGAAGGCCGCCCGCCGAGGCCTGGCCACGGCCACCGTCCTCCACCTCTGCACCCTGGCAGCCACCGAATACGGCCTGACCACACTCCGCGCGGCAGCCGCTCTCGACAACACGGCCTCCCGCACGGTCCTGACCCGCACGGGGTTCGTCCCCACCGGAGAAGAAATCCTGCTGAGCGACCGCCCGGGGCTCGGGTACGTACGGAGTACGACGGGCGAGGTCTGAGGGGCGCGGAGGTCCGAGGAACGCGGTCCGCCGGAGGTGCTCCGGGCGACGGCTCGGGTGCCCGGAGCACCGGTCCCCGCCGCGCCGCCCCGCACACACCGCGCCCCGTCCCCCGTTGCCTCCTGTCGACGTAGCCCCGGGTCCCGCCCCGGTCCGCACCGGCAGCGGCCGGGGCGGGGCCATGCCGCAGGTCAGAACTTCCAGGCGGGGTCGTTCGCGATCTTCAGCATCGCGGTGGTGTCCAGCTGCGACCGCGCGTCACGCGTCCCCTTCGCGCCCGGCCGGCCGGCCCACTGCTGAAGGGTCACCGTTCGGCCGTCCATGCGCAGCACCCGGACGTACGAGGACGGCTGTCCGTCCCGGGGCAACCGCAGCGTCACGGCCTCCGCCCGTGCGCCGTCGGGGAGTTCGACCACCTGGCAGTCGCTCGCCGGGGCGGTGTCGCGCGGAGCCGGCACACCCGGCCGGGGTGCGACCTTCGGCATCGTGATGCTCGCGCAGAGCGGCACCTTCGGGGCCTTGGCCGTGTACTCCGCTCCGCCGACGAACTCCACCGGGCCGGTGCCGCTGTCCCACTGCACGCGGTAGGTCCGGCCGGGGAAGTCTCCCTCCCGGACGGTCGCCTTCCCCGGCGGGAGCAGCCCGACCAGGGTGTCGGCGAGCCGCTTGCTGCTCCACCGGGTCGTGTGCTCGGTCCCCGGCCCGAAGGCGTCGGGCCGCAGGGTCTGCGGCGCCGCGCTGCCGGCCGCGGCGGGGACCAGCGGGCCGACGAGCGGGTCGGCCGCGGCCGACGGGGTCGTGCCCGGACCGGCGCCGGGCGTGACCAGTGCCAGGACGGCCACCGCCGCCCCTGCGGTCAGGCCTGCTCCGGCAAGTGCTCCGCGGCGGCGGACAAGGGTGCGCCGTCCGGCCGCGACCGCCGTGTCGACGCTGGTCCGCAGAGGCGGCTCGTCACGGAGCCCGGCCTCCAGAAGGGTCTTGACATCGTGGTTGTTCATCGCAGTACGACCTTCCTTCGAGTGGAATCGGCTGGAGGGGCGAACGCCCCGAACGTGTCGGAGTCCGCGTCGTCTCCCAGGAGGGAACGCAGGCGGGTCAGTGCCCGCGCGGTATGGCTCTTCACCGTGCCGGTGGAGCAGCCCATGGCCGCGGCGGTCGCGGCGATGTCCAGATCGGCCCAGTAGCGCAGCACCACCACCGCCCGCTGCCGCGGCGGCAGGACGGCCAGCGCGGCGCGTACCTGGAGCCCCAGTGCCGGGTCCGCACAGGGCTCGGCGCGGTCGGGCAGTACGCAGGAGGGCTGTTCGCGACGCCAGCGCCGCCGCATGTGGTCGACGCAGGCCCGGGTCAGTACGCGGTGGGCGTACGCCTCCAGGTTCCGTATCTGGCGTCGCCGCCCCCACACGGAGTACAGCTTCGCCAGTGCCGTCTGCGTGATGTCCTCGGCATGGTGCCAGTCACCGCACATCAGGTAGGCGGTGCGGCGCAGGTGCACCAGCCGCTCCTGGGCGAAGCCGCGGAATTCCTCCAGGTCACCGGTACGCAATGCGTGCCTCCGTTCGTCTCTGCCCCCTTCGACGGAGCGGGCCGGGTGCGGGGATGTCACGAGCCGCCAGATCTCTCCGAACATTTTTTTCTGACGCCCGGTGACCTCCCCGCGCCCGGCCCGCTCCGTCGTGCCTGTCGAGACATGGAGAAGACCGGCGCCCGCGTCCGGAGCGTCCGCCCCCGCGATACGGGCGGACGCTCCCGCGGGGCCACGCGATTGAGAGGACACGTATGCGAGGCATACGTACGGCAGGCCCGCCGACCGCCGTCGTGCTGGGCGCACTGCTGATCGGTACGGCGGCCGCACCGCCCGCCGGGGCGGCCCCGCCCCGCGCGGCCACGGCGGCCGGGGCGGGGTCGGTGGTGCAGATGACGCTCATCACGGGCGACAAGGTCACCGCCCGGGTCGGCGCCGACGGCACGGTGTCCGTGGTCACGGTACGGCCCGGCCCCGGGCGCGAGGACATCGCGTTCACCCAGCAGGGCTCCGGCGGTTCGGTGTCTCTCGTACCGCAGGACGCCGTGGCGCCGCTGCGCGCCGGGCACCTGGACCCACGACTGTTCGACATCACGGGGCTCGTGGCCCAGGGGTACGACGACGCCCACAGCCCGCAGTTGCCGCTGATCGTCACCTACGACAAGGCAGCGGGCGGGAGAGCCGCTCCGCAGCCGCCGGCCGGGGCACCGGCCGTGCGCGCCCTTGCGAGCGTGCACGGTGCCGCGCTGCGGGCCGACAAGAAGCGGGTGTCCCAGGTCTGGAAGGAGTGGGGCCCCGCCGCATCGAAGCGGAAGTCGGCGGCCGCCCTCGCCCCGGGCGTGGCCAAGGTGTGGCTCGACGGCAAGGTCGGCGCCGTCCTGGACCGCAGCACGGCCCAGGTCGGGGCGCCGCAGGCATGGAAGTCCGGCTGGACCGGAAAGGGCGTGAAGGTCGCGGTGCTGGACACCGGCATCGACTCCACGCACCCCGACTTCTCCGGCTCGATCGGCGAGTCGGCGGACTTCACACAGGGCAACGGTGCCATCGGCGGCGCCGTCCCGGACGGCGACGGTCACGGCACGCACGTGGCCTCCACCGTCGCCGGGGACGGCACCGCGTCCGACGGCCGCTACCGGGGCATGGCCCCCGACGCCGAACTGCTGGTCGGCAAGGTGCTCGACGACAACGGCGGCGGGCAGGAGTCGTGGGTCCTCCAGGGCATGGAGTGGGCCGCGGCGCGGGCGCCCATCGTCAACATCAGCCTGTCCGGCGCCGTCACCGACGGAACCGACCCCCTCTCGCAGGCCGTCGACAACCTCTCCGCGAGCCACGGCACGCTGTTCGTCGCGGCGGCCGGCAACCTCGGACGCCCCGGTACGGTCAGCACACCCGGTACGGCCGATGCCGCACTGACCGTGGGCGCCGTCGAACGCAACGACGCGCTCGCCGGCCTGTCGAGCCAGGGGCCGCGCCTGGGCGATCACGCGGTCAAGCCCGACCTGACGGCACCGGGCATCGGCATCGTCGCGGCCCGCGCAGCCGGCACCGGCGGCAACAACACAGTCAACGACCGCTACACCGCCCTGTCGGGCACCTCGATGGCCACGCCGCACGTCGCCGGCGCCGCCGCGCTGCTCGCCCAGGCCCACCCGGACTGGAAGGGGCCGCAGCTCAAGGCCGCACTGACCTCCTCGGCAGAGCCGATCGCCGGGCAAAGTGCGTACGAGCAGGGCGCCGGACGCCTGGACGTGGCGCGGGCCACCGCCCAGAGCGTGTTCGCCACCGCCGAGGACACCGGCGTGTACTTCACCGACCCGAAGGCCACCGAACCGGTCACCCGCACCGTCACGTACCACAACACCGGCACGGCGAAGGTCTCCCTCGACGTGGCCGCCACCACCACCGGCCGGGCCGGCGAGCCGGGACCCAAGGGTCTGCTCACCGTGTCGCCGACCGGTCTGACCGTCCCCGCCGGGGGCACGGCCCAGGCCACGGTCACCATCGACCCGGGCGCCGCGGCGGCCGGCACCTCCTTCAGCGGCCGTCTGACCTCGACCACCGAGGACGGCACCGTGGTGACCGGCCCGGCCTTCGCGGTCACCAAGGAGGCCGTGCACCGCCAGGTCACGGTCGAGGCCGTCGACCGCAACGGTGCGCCCCTCGGCCCGGGCTCACGTGAACAGGGCTTCTCCTCCGTACAGTTGACGAACCTCGCCGACGGCAGGACGTTCCGCCTCACCTTCGACGACGGCACGGCCACCGCACGCGTGCCGGAGGGCCGCTACAACCTCGGCGGCACCCTGGTCACGCCCGGAAGCGACGGCGCCGCACCGACGTCGACCATGTTCCTCCAGCCCGAGATGGACATCCGCCAGGACAGCAGACGCACGGTGGACGCCCGGCAGGGCAAGCCGATCACCGTCGCCGTCCCGGACCCCGGGGCGCAGCCCTACTCGCTGTCGGCCGGCTACTGCTACCGCCCGGCCGGGGACGAGACGTGCACGGACCAGGGCGCCCTGCTCGGCAGGCCCGGACGGCTCTACGCCGTACCCGGCAAGCAGGTGTCCGACGGCACGCTCGACTTCTACGTCCGCAGCATCCAGAACGGCGCGCAGGCACCGAAGGGACGCCTGCCCGACCACTACGACCTGCTGCTCCTCACCACCGGTTCCTTCCCCGACCCGGCCTTCCGCCTGGCCCGCAAGGACCTGGCCGCCGTCAAGAACGACTACTACGCACAGGGACCCGGTACGGCAGGCAGCACGTCCAGCTGGCCCACCGAGAACGGTCTGGGCGGGATGAGCATCGCCGAACCGGACTTCGCGCTGCCCGCGGCACGCACCGAGTACATGACCGTGCGCGGGCAGCAGCGCGAGACGTACTTCAGCCAGCAGAATGGCGGGGGTGGCGAGTACGTACCGCTGCCCGTCACCCAGACCGGCATCGTCTCGTGCACGGCCGGCAGCACCTGCGCCGACCGGTGGAACGCCGCCGTCATCGGCCCGGGCCTGGCGCCCGTCAAGAACGACGCGCCATCGATCGGCCGCGCCAGTGACGGCACCATCAGCGCGGAACCGCAACTGTTCAGCGACGCGGCCCCCAGGCACTACGGCGGCCCGATGCCCGACTGGCTGCAGGACACCGTGCACATCACCCTGGCGAAGAACGGCCAGAAGCTCGGCTCCAGCAACTCCCCCAGGGCCACCTTCGCCGTCCCCGAGGACGCGGCCACCTACCGGCTGACCGCCCGCACCACCCGCGAGGAGCCGTGGGCGTCGCTGTCGACGACAGTGGAGACGGCATGGACCTTCCGCTCCGCGGCGGTCGCACCCGGCCCCGACGGCGCGGTGCACACCGACGCGCTGCCACTTGATGTCGTACGTTTCATCGCCCCCGTGGACACCACCAACCGGACCGCCCGGACCGAGCACACACTGACCGCACGGGTGGAACGGCAGGCCGGCGCCGCCGCGTCCCGGACCAGGAGCCTCACCGTGCAGGTCTCCTTCGACGACGGCGCGACATGGCAGGACGCCCCGGTCACCTCGGACGGCACCGCGAGCCATCGCGTCACCATCACCCCGCCCGCAGGGTCCGGCTCCTTCGTCTCCCTGAAGGCCACGGCACGCAGCACCGACGGCGGCACCGTGGAACAAACCATCCTGCGCGCCTACCGTCTGGCCCCCTGACCGCGGCGAACCGCCCCGGGCAACACACCGTCCACTCCCTGAGCCGCCCCGGCAGACACCGACGCCGATGGCGAATTCAGATGTTGGGCCCGGCGCGAGCCGAAGCTCGCACCGGGCCCTTCCGTCCGGGCCGCTGCTCGTACGAGGATGCACGAATGGTGGCGGAGGCGGAGTGGGAGCGAATTCAAGGTGAGCTGCGCTTCGGTCAGGTCCTCACGGGCACAGTCGTCCGGGTGCCCAAGCCCGGGGTGATCGGTGTCTTCGTGGACATCGGCCTCGGTGTCGAAGGGTTCGTCGACGTCGTGCTTCTGCCTCGCGGGCGAAGCGAGGACTGGCCCGTCGAGGGGACTGTGACCGACTTCGAGGTCTGGTGGGTGCACAGTGATCACCCGCAGGTACGGCTGAAGCCGGCTGATCCGCAGTACCTGTGCGAGGACTTCGCCGACTTCGTTGCCCGATACAGGCCCACTTGGCCATCCGAAATCGGCAAAGCGCTCAAAGGCCCGAAGCCATCAGCTCCGTAGGAACTGCTCAGTCCCGAGCCCGGCATGGCCGTTGCCCGTTCCCGACCCACGCTCCTGGCTTTCGGGTCCCTCGGCCGGACGGACCGCGACCGCGTCGATCTCGAAGAGCATCCCGGGCAGCGCGAGCGAGGCGACCCCGCTGAGCGTCTGGGCGGGCAGCCGGTCCGCCCAGGCGCCGTGCAGCGCCTTGCCGAGGATCTCCAGCTTCTCCAGGTCATGGTCGACGATGTACGTGCCGAGCCGTACAACGTGTTCGAAGCCGAGACCGACACCGGCGAGCGCGATGCGCAGGTTGCCGAAGGACCGATTGAATGGTTCTGCCATACCCGAACTCCAGCGCCTCCGCCCCGACCACGCGACCGCCCTGTTCACATTCGAGCAGGAGAACCGCACATACTTCTCCACATCCGTACCGGACCGGGGCGACGCCTACTTCACCGACTTCGACGCCCGCCTTGCCGCCCTGCTCGCCGAACAGGCCGCAGGACTCTGCCACTTCCACGTCCTGGTAGACACCGACGGCAAGGTCCTGGGCCGCTTCAACCTGGTGGACGTCGCGGACGGCGCCGCCGAGCTGGGGTTCCGCATGGCCGAGAAGGCCGCCCGCCGAGGCCTGGCCACGGCCACCGTCCTCCACCTCTGCACCCTGGCAGCCACCGAATACGGCCTGACCACACTCCGCGCGGCAGCCGCTCTCGACAACACGGCCTCCCGCACGGTCCTGACCCGCACGGGCTTCGCCCCCGCAGAAGAGGACGTCCAGCTGAACGGCAAGCCGGGACTCGGTTACGTACGCAGCACAGCGACCCAGGCCTGACGCGGAACCACGGTCCCACCGATCAGCGGCAGCACTTTCGCCAACCGGATCCGCAATCGACTCATCGCGCCGCCTGCTCCGGTTCCAGGCAAGGGACTCCGGCACACCAACAACGTTTTCATTGACGCGACTTCGCCCCGAGGGAACTCCACGTGGGCTCTGGGAGTCAGGACACTTACCATCACGTTTCTCCTGTCTCGCAAAGGAACGCAGAGTGACCCTGTTTGAACTCCCTGGGCCGACGCCTGGAGTCTGCGACGATCCCGAGCTCATGCTTGCCCACCAGCACCTGATGAAGCTTGACCCCAACGGGACACGCTTCTCCCGTGTGCTACGCGACACCATTGACCAGCTGCTCAACGGTGAAGCCACCGGCCGGTACGACTGGAAGACCCTGTTCAAGACCGAGAAGACGCATGCAGGAACTCTTGTCGAGATCAACCTGCAGCGTGAGTTCGAGTTCGAGGACGGAATCGACATGGACTACCGCATAGAGGGCATCGATGTCGACTGCAAGTACTCCCAGACATACGGTTCCTGGATGATTCCGCCCGAAGCGGAAGGACACCTGTGCCTGCTCGTCTGGGCAGATGACTACCAGAGCCGCTGGAGCGCCGGCCTGCTGCGCATCAAGCGCGAATGGCTCAATGGCGGAACCAACCGGGACATGAAGTTCACCATCAAGGCAGAGCACCGGAACAAGATCATCTGGCTCTGGAAGGACGCGATGCTTCCGGAGAACGTCCTGCTCCACCTCGACCCGGCAACACGGGCACGCATCCTCATCCCAGGCAAGAAAAAGGGGCAGACACGCGTCCGCGAACTGTTCCGTTCCGTCCACGGGAAGCGGATCGGCCGCGGTGTGGTGCGCACTGCTGCTCAGCAGCTTGACTACATGGCACGTGTACGCGAAGGGAGCAAAGGGCGCGCACGGCCTGCACTTCGCCCAGAGGGAATCATCATCTTGGGCGACTACCAGCCTCACAGGGCAGTAGCCAGGGCTCTCGGTGGTCCGGTACCAGAGGAGGGTGAGTTCGTCGCGCACCGCGTCGTACGCGCCCGGCCTGAACACGTTGGTCGCCCACAGGCTGAGATTGGCGGGGAGCTCTGGGTCGTGGCTCAGCCTGGCGATGCCGTGGAAGCAGCACCGCAGCTGCCAGATGCCCAGGAGAGCAGGAGCGAGAACGCTTAGCCTCGCCGTTTCGGTTGGGGTGATGAGTCGTCGCTGATCGTCAGCCGCCGGGTGGGCGAGGTGATTTGGCTGTTTGGGCATGGCGGAGGCCCGGCGCGGTGGTCGGGTTCTCCAGGGTCCTTCGGGTCGTGGGCGGGCAGGGGGTTGTCGGTCAGCCGGCTGGTCGGGGCAGCGCGGCAAGGCGATGGAAGGCGTCGGCGAGTTCGTTTCTCCATGGCCAGGTCGCCGATATCCGCAGGCGGAGGCGCCGCCCGCCTCGGGTGAGGCGGGCGGCGACGTGCAGCAGTCGGTAGCGGAGCTTTTTCGGTTCGGCAGTGGCCAGTTCGCCGTTCAGCAGCAGG
>NZ_FPJO01000037.1 GCF_900119365.1 Streptomyces atratus | reverse complement strand
CAACTTGATTGGTTAAGGCTCCCAGTAGACGACTGGGTTGATAGGCCAGATGTGGAAGCCCGGTAACGGGTGGAGCTGACTGGTACTAATAGGCCGAGGGCTTGTCCTCAGTTGCTCGCGTCCACTGTGTTAGTTCTGAAATAACGAACGGCCGTGTTGTTCCGGTGTTGTTTATTTCATAGTGTTTCGGTGGTCATTGCGTTAGGGAAACGCCCGGTTACATTCCGAACCCGGAAGCTAAGCCTTTCAGCGCCGATGGTACTGCAGGGGGGACCCTGTGGGAGAGTAGGACGCCGCCGAACTCCTTTTACGGGAAAGCCCCGTGCCCTTGTGGCACGGGGCTTTTCTGCGTTTGCGGAGAGATGAGAAACCCCTTTCCTCAAGGAAGGCTTGGTACGTCGTAGTGGTGGGTTGCGTCAGAGCCGCCCTGCGCTCTTGAGTGCCAGGTAGGCATCGGCGAGGGCCGGAGCGAGGTTGTCCGGAGTTGCGTCGACAACCACCGCGCCGTGTCGCTGGAGCTGCTCGGCAGTGCGGAGCCGCCTTGCTTGGGCCTGTGCCCCCGCGGCAGCTTCGTAGATCGCGGCCACTGTGCCTCTCGCACTCGCCATCTGCTCGACGTGCGGATCCGCCACCGAAGCCACCAGTACGGTATGGCGCTGGGTCAGACGACGGAGTACAAGAAGCAGGCCTTCTTCGACAGGGGCTGCATCCAGGCCCGTGAGAAGCACGATGAGGGAGCGACGAGGCGCACCGGCGAGCACGGCGGCGGCGAGACCTCGGGCATCCGTCTCCATGAGTGCCGGCTCGATGGGCGCCAGGGCGTTCACCATGGCCGACAGGACCTCTCCTGCGGACCGGCCCCGAACCTGTGCGCGGATGCGACGGTCGTAGGCGAGCAGATCCACGCGGTCGCCCGCACGAGTGGCAAGAGCCGTGAGCAGCAGGGCCGCGTCCAGAGAGGCATCGAGACGGGGTACGTCACCGACACGTCCCGCCGAGGTGCGGCCGGTGTCCAGGACGATGAGGATGTGACGGTCCCGCTCGGGGCGCCATGTGCGTACTGCGACGGCGGACTGACGTGCGGTAGCTCGCCAGTCGATGGAGCGGGTGTCGTCGCCGGGCACATACGCACGCAGGCTGTCGAATTCCGTGCCCTCGCCACGGGTGAGGACACTGGTGCGGCCGTCGAGCTCGCGGAGTCTGGCGAGGCGGGACGGCAGATGCTTCCGGCTGGTGAAGGGAGGCAGGACCCGAACCGTCCACGGGACCTGGTGATTCCCCTGCCGGGCGGCAAGTCCAAGAGGGCCGAACGAGCGGACGGTGATGCGTTCGGCCTGGCGGTCGCCCCGCCGTGTCGGTCTCAGGAAAGTGGTCAGCCGGCGGCGTTCGCCCGCCGGGACCGAAAGTGGGTGGCGTGAGGAAGCCTGGTCCGTGCCGGTGGGCCAGCTGCTGGGAGGCCAGGCGTCGCGAAGGTGTGCCCGCAGCTTGCGACGGGAAGGATTGGTTACGGTGAGTTGCACTTCGGCGGTTTCGCCAAGTCGAACGCTTGTATCACCAGATCGGGTGAACTGAAGCGTTCGCACTGGTGCTGCCAGGGCGTAGTCGCACAGAATTGCCAAAGAGAGCGGTGCGTTGACTGCCAGCATCCCGGTCCAGCTGGGGGCCAGGATGCCTACAGGGAGTGACCCCAGAGCGGCCAGCAAGGCGGTACGTCCAGTGAGGGCCACGGTCACCGCCTCATCGGGGTACGGGGACGTGGGCGAGGACGGCTGTGATGACGGAGTCGGGGGTGACACCCTCCATCTCCGCCTCGGGCCGCAGCTGGATGCGATGACGAAGCGTGGGGAGCGCCAGGGCTTTCACGTCATCCGGAATGACGTAGTCACGGCCGGTGAGCCAGGCCCAGGCGCGGGCGGTCGACAACAGGGCGGTGGCGCCTCGGGGAGAGACGCCGAGGGAGAGCGAGGGGGATTCACGCGTGGCACGGCAGATATCGACGACATAGCCGGCGATCTCGGGAGAGACCTTGGTCCGGGCGACTGCGTGGCGGGCGGCCTCCAGATCGGACGGGCCTGCGACGGGACGTATGCCGGCTGACCTGAGGTCACGTGGATTGAAGCCCTCGGAATGACGGGTGAGGACGTTGATCTCCTCTTCCCGCGAGGGCAGGGGCACTGTCAGTTTGAGGAGAAACCGGTCCAGCTGGGCCTCGGGGAGAGGGTAGGTGCCCTCGTATTCGACGGGATTCTGTGTGGCGGCAACGAGGAAGGGGTCGGGCAGTTGCCGGGGGGTCCCATCGACGGTGACCTGGCGCTCTTCCATGGCCTCCAGGAGGGAGGACTGCGTCTTGGGAGGGGTGCGGTTGATCTCGTCGGCGAGAAGCAGATTGGTGAAGACGGGCCCGGGCTGGAACGAGAACTCGGCCGTGCGGGCGTCGTAGACCAGTGAGCCGGTGACGTCGCTGGGCATCAGATCGGGGGTGAACTGGACGCGCTTGGTGTCGAGTTCGAGTGAGGCGGCGAGAGCCCGGACCAAGAGGGTCTTGGCTACTCCGGGGACACCTTCGAGGAGGACGTGGCCCCGGCAGAGCAGAGCGACGACGAGTCCGGTGACGGCAGGGTCCTGACCGACCACGGCCTTGGCGATCTCCGAGCGCAGCGCGTCCAGGGACGCGCGGGCTGTATCGCCGTTCCCGAGGGGATCGGTGGTCTCGGCGGGCACTGGGGGCGGGGCGCTCATGACGTGCGTACCTCTCTTTCGAGGGTGTCGAGTTGGTCTGCCAGTTGGACGAGAGCGGCATCGTCGGACGGGGCGGGTCCGAAGAGCAATGTCTGGACGCTGTCGTCAGTGCTGTTCAGGCGGGTGGAAACGGCAGGGACGAGTGTTGAGGGGGAGTGGGCGTCGCGTGAGGAGACGCCGATGAGCGGGGCAATGCGGGTGCGGGTGGCGGAGCGCAGCGAGTCGGCGGCCCGGTCCCGGGCGTTCGCCTTGCGGTAGAGGCGGGCACGGCCCTCGGTGGATTCAGAGGCGCGGATGGCCACAGGCAGTCGCTCGGTCACCAGGGGGCCGAGACGGCGGGCGCGCCAGATGGCGGCGAGCACGGCGGCCAGTGCGAGTTGCAGCGTGCCCCACAACCAGCCCCGGGGGATCAAGTCGGCGAAGCTGCGGTCGCCGGAGGTGCCGTCGCCACCGGTTCCCCCGTCCTCGGCGGTGGCCGATGAATCAGCGAGTGAGGGGAGGTACCAGATCAGATGACGGCGGGAACCGAGAAGCTGCAGGGCCAGGGATGCGTTGCCCTGGTTGGCGAGTCTGTCGTTGTGGAGAAGGTCGGGGGAACCGAGGAGCACGGTCTCGCCCGCTCCCTGTTCGACCAGGAGCACGGTGGGAAGGCCGCCGCTCGGGAAACAGCCGACGGTGTCGAGTCCGTACGAGGTGTAGCGGAAGCCTCCCGTTTCGACGTCGCCGGCGCTGCGGGCGGCGGGCAGGGAGCATTCGGGGGCACGGGGGGCTACCGGTCCGGCGGACTCTGCCGTGACGCCTGGGACCAGCGTGCGTACGGAGGGCGGGCCCGGTGCGAGCAGGACGGTGCGGCCGGCCGCGTTGTCGGTCGCGGCACGGAGTTCGCTCTGCCGGCGCGGTGCCAGCAGATTGGGGGACGTGACGAGCAACGTGGTGTCGGGGCCGAGCTTGGCGGTGGCGTCGTCGAGCGTGGTGACCACGTCGACGGAGACGCCGCGTTCTTTGAGGAGCTCGGCGACGGCCCGGCTGCCGTAGCGGTCGGCGGAGCGAGGATCGAGGCGGCCGTGCTGGTCGCCGGAGCGGACGGTTGCCAGGGCGATTCCGGCGACGACGAGTACCAGGAGGGCGAGGAGCAGACCGCGGACGCGGACCCAGATCTGGTGAGGGGTGAGGGCCGCTGCGGTGGGGGCGGCGGTGACCTCGGTCATTCGGCTGCTCCCCGGGCCGCGGTTGTCAGGAGAGGCTTGGCGGCTTCGAGATCGAGGTCCAGAGCTCGTACGGCCAGATACGCCTGCTGGTCGGCGGTGCGGCCGCCGTATGTGACGTCGTCGAATTCTCTGGCAGCGGCGTGGAGCCGCGTTGCGTGTGCGGGCAGTGGGCGGCCTGCTTCTGCGGCGGCCTCGTCGGCGGTGCGCCCGGGGCGGGGGTCGAGCAGGGCGCGCTCTTCCAGGGAGCGGACGATGGCACGCATCCGCTCCTGGACCGCCTCGTTCCAGCGTTGGGCGGCGGCGTGCGCCTCGGCGGCCTTACGGTGTTCGGCCGCGCTGCGGGGGCTGTCGTCGAAAAGGGCGTCCGCGGAAGGCACGGTGCGGCGAGGAGTGCCCAGTCGCCACCAGAGTGCGGCGACCAGGCCAATGACGAGCAGTACGAGCACGATCAGGCCGATCGGTCCACCCGGTGCTGCGCCGGAGGCTGTGGCCAGGAGGTCGCCGATCCAGTCCCAGAGCCGGTCGAGGCCCCGCTGGAGAAGGTTGGGATCATTCTCGTGGTACATCGGTTTGGACAGTTCGTGCTTCGCTGCCTCGCGGGCGGGGACACGTGGAGTGTCCACGGGTATGTCGCCGCTCGCATGGATCAGTAGCCGTACTGCTGTGGTGCCCCCCGCCCCCGACACGGCATCAGCTCCTGGTGTCGTATCCCGGCAGGCCTGCTGCCCGGGCGAGTTCGAGGTCGAGTGCTTCGCGGCGGATGCGCTGGTCGATGTAGAGCAGTGCCATCACACCGGCGGAGAGCGGGTAGGTGATCGTCGCGACGATCACCTTGCCGATGCCGGAGACGATCAGGAAGGGCCAGCCGAAGTCCGCGGAGCCGTTCGTGAGGGCGGAGCCGATCCCCTCGCCGTCCACAGCCATCGCGATGACACCGAACGGGATGGCAATGATCAGGGCCACGACGAAGGTCAGCAGCCCGGTCAGCGCCAGGACGCCGAAGGTCCGCCACCAGGCGCCCCGGACGAGCTTCGCGGAACGGCGCATGGAGGCCGTGATCGACTGCCGCTCCAGCATCAGGGCCGGCGAAGCGAGGCAGAAGCGGACCATCAGCCAGATGACGACGACGAACGCGGCCATGAACCCGACAAGGACGAGTCCGGCGCCCGCGGCGGAGCCGATGAGCATGCCCGGCAGCAGGCCCACCGCCATGATGGCGGCGCTGATCAGGGTCAGCAGCAGCGTCAGCCCCAGCAGCTGAGGAAGCCGGGGCCGGGCCTCGGCCCAGGCGTCGGAGAGCGTCACGGGACGGCCCAGCACCGAGCGGCTGATCACCACGGTCAGCACAGACGTCGTGATCAGCGTGGCGATCATGGTGATGAGCATGGACGGCACGCTGTTGAACACGGTCGACTGGGCCGAGTCGGCGGCCTGCCGCAGCGCTTCCGTGCCGGTGGCGTTCGGATCGATCTGCGCAGGCTCCGGCAGCAGGAAGCGTTCCACGAGGGTGATCGCTACCTGGGCGATCACGGACACGGTGAGTGTGATGCCGAGGACTGTGCGCCAGTGGGCGCGCATCGTGGAGACCGCGCCGTCGAGGATCTCGCCGACGCCGAGAGGCCGGAGCGGGATGACACCGGGCTTGGCCGCAAGGGGCGGCTGTCCCCAGCCGGGCCCCTGCGGCCCGCCGCCCCAGCCCGCAGTGGGGGGCGGTGCGCCAGGACCTGTGCCGGGAGCGCTCGGTGGGGACCACTGCCCTGCGGGCGGCTGCGTGGGAGACCAGTTCCCTGCCGGGCCGCTGCCGTCGACGGGCTCGGAGGGCCGGGGGACGCCGGCGCCCTGGCCGTCGGAGGGGGCAGATCCGGGCGAGGCCCAGCCCGGAGTGTCGTTCATTCTCGCTCCTTCATGGTCCTGTCCGCTCATCGGCGCGGCAGGTTGGCAGCCATCGTGCCACGCGTTGCTCCGCTATGTGCCGGGCGCTCCATCTCCTTCGTACCTTCATTTGTGGGCGGCTCACCGGGCAGACTGGACGGATGGCTGATCAGGACGCGCAACCGCCGGTGGGCACCGAGCCTCCCTCGCTTCCCGTACTTCGCTGGGCCGAGCCTCCGGAAGGTCCCGCGCTGGTGCTTCTCGACCAGACGCGGCTGCCGGCGGAGGAGGCCGAGTTCGTGTGCACCGATGTGCCCGCTCTGGTGCGGGCGATCCGGACGCTCGCGGTGCGAGGCGCCCCGTTGCTGGGTATCGCGGGTGCCTATGGTGTGGCGCTCGCGGCCGTGCGGGGGGACGACGTGGCGGAGTCCGCGGGGCTGCTGGAGCGGGCGCGGCCCACCGCGGTGAATCTCGGTTACGGGGTGAGGCGGGCAGCCGCGGCGTATCGGGAGGCCATCGGGAAGGGGGCGGATCCGGAGCGGGCCGCGGCGGTGGCGCTGGCCGAGGCCAGGGCGCTGCACCGGGAGGACGCCGAGGCCAGTGGGCGCATGGCGGGGTACGGCCTTGCCCTGTTGGACGAGCTGCTGCCCGGTGGCGGTGGGCATCGCCTGCTGACGCACTGCAATACCGGGGCGCTCGTCTCCGGTGGTGAGGGCACCGCCTTCGCGGTGGCGCTCGGGGCGCACCGGGAGGGGCGGCTGCGGCGGTTGTGGGTGGACGAGACGCGTCCGCTGCTCCAGGGGGCCCGGCTGACGGCGTACGAGGCGGCGCGCAACGGAATGCCGTACAGCCTGCTCACGGACAACGCCGCGGGGTCGCTGTTCGCTGCGGGGGAGGTGGATGCCGTGCTCATCGGGGCGGACCGCATCGCCGCCGACGGGTCGGTGGCGAACAAGGTGGGGAGCTATCCACTGGCGGTGCTCGCGAAGTACCACCACGTACCGTTCATCGTGGTCGCGCCGACCACGACCGTGGATCTGGACACCGCGGACGGGGCGTCGATCGTCGTTGAGCAGCGGCCGGGCGCCGAAGTGACGGAGTTCACATCGCTGCAGGTCGGGGTGGTGGGTGCGGATGCCGGCGGACTGCTCGTGGCACCGGTGGGAACCACCGCGTACAACCCCGCGTTCGACGTCACGCCGCCGGAGCTGGTCACGGCGATCGTCACGGAAGAGGGCACGATTTCCCCGGTCACGGGGGTCGGGCTGACAGAGCTGTGTGCCAGATCATCGCAGGTAACGATTAGCTAATGGGATGATGTCGATTATGAAGGGACGCGTCCTTGTCGTCGACGACGACACCGCACTGGCCGAGATGCTCGGGATTGTGCTGCGTGGTGAAGGGTTCGAGCCGTCGTTCGTAGCGGACGGCGACAAGGCACTTGCCGCATTTCGTGAGGCCAAGCCGGACCTGGTCCTGCTGGATCTCATGCTGCCCGGTAGGGACGGCATCGAGGTCTGCAGGCTGATCAGGGCCGAGTCGGGTGTGCCGATCGTCATGCTCACTGCCAAGAGCGACACGGTTGACGTGGTGGTGGGTCTGGAGTCCGGGGCCGACGACTACATCGTCAAGCCGTTCAAACCTAAGGAGTTGGTCGCCCGGATCAGGGCACGTCTGCGGAGGTCCGAGGAACCGGCGCCGGAGCAGCTGGCCATCGGGGACCTGGTCATCGATGTGGCCGGTCACTCGGTGAAGCGGGAGGGGCAGTCGATCGCCCTCACTCCGCTGGAGTTCGACCTGCTGGTCGCGCTCGCCCGTAAGCCGTGGCAGGTCTTCACCCGTGAGGTGCTGCTCGAGCAGGTGTGGGGATACCGCCACGCAGCCGACACCCGGCTGGTGAATGTGCATGTCCAGCGACTGCGCTCCAAGGTCGAGAAGGACCCGGAGCGGCCGGAGATCGTGGTGACCGTCCGAGGGGTCGGTTACAAGGCCGGACCGAGCTGACATGCCCCCGAGTAGCGCTGCTCCGCAGCCCGGGGAGCCGGGAGCCCGTGCGGAGCGGGCTGCCGGTCCGGGACACAGGGTGTTCCGGATCGGGCGCTTTCTGCAGGGCGGCCGGTTGTTCCACGACCGGGCGCCCGGCGGACCTGTGCCGCGATTGCTGATGCGTTGGGTGCGGCGTCCGCTGCTGCCCGCCGTAAGGCTCTGGCGGCGCAACCTGCAGCTGCGGGTTGTCGCGGGCACGCTGCTCATGTCGCTCGGTGTGGTGCTGCTCCTCGGGCTGGTCGTGATCGGGCAGGTGCGCAACGGCCTGCTCGAGGCCAAGGGCAAAGCCGCCCAGACGCAGGCGGCCGGTGGTTTCGCCGCTGCGCAGGAGAAGGCGAACGCTCCACTCACCCCAGGTGGTCAGGGCGGCGACACGACGGACGGCACCACTGCCAACAACTCCTGGCGGACCGAGCTCGTCGACCAGCTCGCCAGCGGCGGGAAGAACGCCTTCAACGTGGTGGCGCTCAGCGCCGACGAGGGAACGCGTGCCCCGCGCGGCTCGGGCAGCGTGGAGGCGGTGAGCATTCCGCAGCGCCTGCGGGACGCCGTGAACAAGGGGCCCGGGGCATTCCAGACGTACTCCGAGATCCAGTACGCGAACGGGCAGGACCCGCAGCCCGGACTTGTCGTGGGCAAGCGGCTCTACGACATCGACCACAATCCGTACCAGCTCTACTACCTCTTCCCGCTGACACAGGAGGAGAAGTCACTGACGCTGATCAAGGGCACGCTGGCGACCGCGGGGCTTTTCGTGGTCGTGCTGCTCGGGGCCATCGCCTGGTTCGTGGTGAGGCAGGTCGTCACTCCCGTACGCATGGCGGCCGGCATTGCCGAGCGGCTCTCCGCCGGCAGGCTCCAGGAACGGATGAAGGTCACCGGCGAGGACGACATCGCCCGACTCGGCGAGGCCTTCAACAAGATGGCGCAGAACCTGCAGCTCAAGATCCAGCAGCTGGAGGAGCTCTCCCGGATGCAGCGGCGCTTCGTCTCCGACGTCTCCCACGAGCTGAGGACGCCGCTGACGACCGTACGGATGGCCGCCGATGTCATCCACGAGGCCCGCAGTGACTTCGACCCCGTGACGGCGCGCTCGGCGGAGCTGCTGGGGGACCAGCTCGACCGGTTCGAGTCGCTGCTCTCCGATCTGCTGGAGATCAGCCGGTTCGACGCGGGCGCCGCGGCGCTGGAGGCGGAGCCGATAGATCTGCGGCAGGTCGTACGACGGGTGATCGGCGGGGCCGAGCCGCTGGCCGAGCGCAAGGGCACCCGGATCCGGGTGGTCGGCGACGAGCAGCCGGTGATCGCGGAGGCCGACGCGCGGCGCGTCGAGCGCGTCCTGCGCAACCTTGTGGTCAACGCTGTCGAACACGGTGAGGGCCGGGACGTCGTGGTGCGGATGGGGGTGGCCGGAGGTGCGGTCGCCGTGGCCGTCCGGGACTACGGAGTGGGGCTCAAGCCGGGCGAGGCGACGCGGGTGTTCAACCGCTTCTGGCGGGCGGACCCGGCCCGCGCGCGGACGACCGGCGGTACCGGTCTCGGGCTCTCCATCGCGGTGGAGGACGCCCGGCTGCACGGCGGGTGGCTGCAGGCATGGGGCGAGCCCGGCGGCGGTTCGCAGTTCCGGCTGACTCTGCCGCGTACGGCGGACGAGCCGCTGCGCGGATCGCCGATACCGCTGGAACCCGAGGACTCCCGTCGCAACCGGGAGAGCCGTGAGCGGGTCCCGGCCGCGCCGAAGACCGGGAGCGAGCACCGGCTGACGGCTGTGCCGTCCCAGCCCGGCGGAAGTGACCGGCCCGCACTGCCCGTACCGTCCCGTGTTCCTGTGGCTCCGCGGACAGCGCCGGCCTCGGTGCATCCGGCGGCCCTTCCGGGGAGCGGCGCACGGGTGGTCGCGCGCCCTGCCGAGGACCGGCCGGGCGGCGAATTCGACACCGGGGCGCAGAGCCCGGAGCGGGGGGACACGAATCGTGGGCACTGACCGTCGCAGGGACGGCCGTGGGCGGGTGCTGGGGCTGTTCGCGCTGCTCGGATGCGGCACGGTGCTGCTGTCCGCGTGCGGCTCGATGCCCGTCACCGGGGACGTCAAGGCCGTCGACGCCTCGCAGCCCGGCGACTCCCAGGTGCAGGTGTACGCCGTCGCGCCGCGTGACAACGCCACGCCCAACGAGGTGGTCGACGGCTTCCTGGAGTCCATGACCAGTGATGACCCGCGCTTCAGGACGACCCGTCAGTACCTGACGAAGAAGGCGGCCGAGACGTGGAAGCCGAACGCGTTCACCACCGTGCTCACCAAGGCGCCGAACAGGAACGACCGCCCTCTGCGCGACAGCGACCGCAACATCACCGAGGTCACCTACACCCTGACCGGTGAGAAGGTGGCGACGGTCGACGCCCAGAACGCCTACCAGCCGCTCGCGCCCACCGACTACAACCAGACCCTGCACCTGGTGAAGGAGAACGGGCCGGACGGCAAGGAGTGGCGGATCGACCTGGTGCCGGACGGTCTTCTGCTCGGGCAGTCCGACTTCAAGCGCCTCTACCGCTCCGTCAACAAGTACTACTTCGCGACGGGGCGGCCCGAGGTGCAGTCGACCCTCGTCGCCGACCCCGTCTATCTCCGCAGCCGCACGGACCCCGTCACGGGGATGGACACCGTGACGCAGTCCGTGCGCAGCCTCCTTGCGGGGCCGACCAGTTGGCTGCGGCCGGTGGTCGCGTCCCGGTTTCCTCCCGGTACGGCGCTGAAGAAGGGGGTCACTTCGCTGGCGCCCGACGACCGCAACGTACTGAAGGTCCCGCTCGACAAGAAGGCGGACGGCGTCGGGCAGCGTTCCTGCCGCATGATGGCCTCGCAGATCCTCTACACCCTCAGGGATCTGACGTCCGCACGGGTCGAGCAGATCGAGCTGCAGCGCTCAGACGGCTCCCCGTTGTGCCTGCTCGGAGCAGACCAGGCGGAGGAGTTCGCGCCTGACGGTTCGTCGAGCGGTCCGGACAGCCAGTACTTCATCGATGCCAAGGGACATGTGGAACGAATTCCCGGCAGCACCAAGGGAAGCGGAGCCCCGGAGGCGGTGACCGGCCCGTTCGGTGACGGACCGGTGCAGATGGGCACGGTCGGTGTGGCCAGGGACGAGCAGTCGGCGGCGGCGGTCTCGCGCGACGGGGCGTCTCTCTACGTGTCGTCCATCGTCTCGGACGGCGAGCTTCCCGCGGCCTCGGTGACCAGCGGGGCCCACGACGTGAAGAACCGTCTGTCGACACCGAGCTGGGACGGCCGGGGCGACCTGTGGGTGGCCGACCGGGATCCCGGCAACACCAGACTGCTGCGGCTTGCCGGTGGTACCGGCAAGCCGCAGGAGGTTGCCGTGCCCGATCTGGGCGGCGGGCGGATCGAGGCGCTGCGCATGTCCGCGGACGGAGTGCGGATAGCCCTGCTGGTGAACCAGGACAAACGCACCACGCTGAAGATCGGCCGGATCGAGCGGCGCGGGCCGGCGTCGGAGCAGCAGGTGTCGGTGGTGGAGCTGCGTCAGGCGGCGCCGCAGCTGACGGATGTGACCGCGATGTCGTGGTCGGGCCGCAGCCGCCTCGTGGTGGTCGGCAAGGAGCAGGGCGGCGTCCAGCAGGTGCGCTATGTGCAGGCGGACGGTTCGACGTCCGCGTCGGGTGTGCTGCCCGGCGTGAACCAGGTGTCGTCGGTCGCGGCGGCGGACGACGAGCAGCTTCCGTTGATGGCGGCCACGTCCAGCGACGGGATCGTGAAGCTGTCGCCTGGCGACAACTGGCAGACGGTGGTCAAGGAAGGCTCGTCGCTGGTCTACCCGGGCTGAGGCGCCGCAAGGCCCGTTCCGCGCTTTCCGCAGGGGTGGCCTGCTGTTTTCCACAGGGGTGGCCCGCTCGCGCCGGGAAGAGCACAGTGGAGTGATGCGGGGGTGGTGGCGGGAGATCTCCGGCCTGGTGCTGCCGGTGTCCTGCGGCGGCTGCGGCAGGCCGCGCGTGCAGTTGTGCGAGGAATGCCGTGCGGAGCTCCACGGCGGGATGCCGCGCCGGGTGCGGCCCGTTCCGGAGCCCGTGGGCCTGCCGGTGGTGTACGCGGCCGCCGCGTACGAGAACGCGGTACGTGCGGCGCTGCTGGCTCACAAGGAGCGGGGTGAGCTGGGGCTGGCCGGGGCGCTCGGCAAGGCGCTGGCGGGGGCCGTGCGGGCCGGGACGGGGCATGTAGGTGGTGTCGGCCCGTTGCTGCTCGTGCCGGTGCCGTCGGCGCGGCGGGCGGTGGCGGCACGGGGACATGATCCGACGCGCCGGATCGCGCGTGCCGCGGCGGGAGAGCTGAGATGCGGCGGCATCCGGGCCCAGGTGGTCGCGGTGCTCCGGCAGCGGCGCGCGGTGGCCGACCAGGCGGGGCTGGGAGCCCGTCAGCGGCAGGCGAATCTGGCGGGGGCGCTGGAGGTCGTGGCCGGGGGCGAGCGGCTGCTTGCGGCCGGACGGGTGGTGCTGGTGGACGACCTTCTGACGACGGGGGCCTCGCTCGCCGAGGCGGCCCGGGCGGTGGGGGCGGCGTGCGGGCACGCGCGCGCTCCTGGCAGCGGTCGGGCGGCCGTTGTCGCAGTCTCTCCCTCGGCCTTCGAAATAAACCGGAACTGTCAGTGAACTTGCATCGTTGCAGGTAGTGAGTGGCGAAAACAGCCCGAACGGAGGTACGCGCGAGTAGCGGGTGCCGACATCCGGCCAGGCAGGCTATGTTCGGTTGTGAGGAATGGTGAATGCCAGACCTCGATGAATGCACCACCAGGTTTCGGGCAGGCAACACACCAGTAGTCCAGAGGCTGGAAATTCGGTGGGGTGGAGACCTCACCGATGGGGGAGGAGGAGGTGGAAGTCACCGAGTCCGCGGCTCCGGTTGTCACCGGGGCCTGGTGCAAAAGGGAGATGCTCCGCCCCTGAGCGGAGCGATCCGGGAACGGAGTTCTGCGTGGACATCGTCGTCAAGGGCCGCAAGACCGAGGTGCCCGAGCGGTTCCGCAAGCACGTGGCCGAGAAGCTGAAGCTGGACAAGATCCAGAAGTTCGACGGCAAGGTGATCAGCCTCGACGTCGAGGTGTCCAAGGAGCCGAACCCCCGTCAGGCCGACCGTTCCGACCGGGTGGAGATCACGCTCCGCTCGCGTGGTCCGGTCATCCGGGCGGAAGCGGCCGCAGGCGACCCGTACGCAGCGCTGGACCTGGCCACCGGAAAGCTGGAGGCGCGGCTGCGCAAGCAGCACGACAAGCGCTACAGCCGTCGTGGCAATGGCCGGATTCCCGCTGCCGAGGTCGCCGAGACCGTGCCGGGTGCGGCGTCGTTCAACGGCGAGGGCGACCTGATCGCCAATGAGTCGGCCGAGTCCGTGCCCACCACCAGGTTCGGCTCGCTGGAGGTTCAGGGCGAGGGTCCGCTGGTGATGCGCGAGAAGACGCATGTCGCCGCACCGATGTCGCTCGACCAGGCGCTCTACGAGATGGAGCTGGTCGGGCACGACTTCTATCTGTTCGTCGACTCCGAGACCAAGGAACCCAGTGTCGTCTACCGACGGCATGCCTATGACTACGGTGTCATCCACCTGAGGACCGACCCGCTGGCCGCCGACGAGGCGGGCGGCGCAGGCGGTGCGCTCGGCGGCTGACGCCACGCTTCCGCGGTGCCCCTGGAGTGCCTGTGCGCCCCCAGGGGCACCCGCGTGCGACCACGGGATCACCGCTTCGTCGTCCAGGCATGGAATCATGGCGTTCCAAGCCAACCGGTGCTCTGTGAACTGCCGTTGGTGGACAGTATGTGAACTTCAGGCCACGGCCTTCAGGGGGAGGAACGATGGCGGACACCTTCGGGCCCATGCGCGATGCGAATGATCCCGACGAGATCGCCGGAGCCGGCACCGGCGCGGACATGGACAGTGGTTTCCGCAAGGAGCCGATCAGGGTCCTCGTGGTCGACGACCACGCGCTCTTCCGCAGAGGCCTGGAGATCGTCCTCGCCCAGGAGGAGGACATCCAGGTCGTCGGAGAGGCGGGTGACGGGTCGGAGGCGGTCGACAAGGCCGCCGATCTGCTCCCCGACATCGTGCTGATGGACGTACGGATGCCCAAGCGCGGCGGCATCGAGGCCTGCACATCCATCAAGGAGGTGGCCCCCAGCGCGAAGATCATCATGCTGACGATCAGCGACGAGGAGGCCGACCTCTACGACGCGATCAAGGCCGGCGCCACCGGCTATCTCCTCAAGGAGATCTCCACGGACGAAGTGGCCACGGCCATTCGCGCGGTCGCCGACGGGCAGTCCCAGATCAGCCCCTCCATGGCGTCCAAGCTGCTCACCGAGTTCAAGTCGATGATCCAGCGGACCGACGAGCGCCGACTGGTACCCGCGCCCCGGCTCACCGACCGGGAACTCGAAGTCCTCAAACTCGTTGCAACGGGCATGAACAATCGCGATATCGCGAAGGAACTGTTCATTTCCGAGAACACCGTGAAGAACCACGTCCGCAACATTCTGGAGAAGCTGCAGCTGCACTCCCGGATGGAAGCCGTGGTCTATGCCATGCGGGAGAAGATCCTCGAGATCAGGTGAGGGCGGGCGAACGCGGGCTCAGGCCAGGGCGCGGGCGATTTCCTGAGTGAGCGGTCCGCGCAGTTCCGGCGCGTCGACCCGCTCCAGCCGGATATCCGTACAGCCGACCCAGGACGCGGCTTCCACCAGGGCCTCGGCCATCGGCACCACGGCCTTCCTGTCTGCCAAGGAGACCTGCCGGGCGACCAGCGCGCTGCCCTCGCGCGCCGGGTCGACGCGGCCCTGCAGCTTTCCGCCCGCCAGCAGCGGCATCGCGAAGTATCCGTGGACCCGCTTGGGCTTGGGGACGTAGGCCTCCAGGCGGTGGGTGAAACCGAAGATCCGCTCGGTGCGTGCCCGCTCCCAGACCAGTGAGTCGAACGGCGACAGCAGCGTCGTACGATGCCGCCCGCGCGGCTCCGAGGCCAGCGCCGCGGGGTCCGCCCAGGCCGGTTTCGCCCAGCCCCGCACCGTCACCGGCACCAGTCCGGAGTCCGCCACCACCGCGTCGAACTGCTCACCCTTCAGCCGGTGGTAGTCCGCGATGTCCGCCCGGGTGCCCACCCCCAGGGACTGCCCCGCGAGGGCGACCAGCCGGCGCAGGCACTCGGTGTCGTCCAGATCGTCGTGCAGCACGGCATCGGGCAGGGCCCGCTCGGCGAGGTCGTACACCCGCTTCCAGCTGCGGCGCTCGGTGCACACCACCTCGCCGTACATCAGGGCGCGCTCGACGGCGACCTTCGATGCCGACCAGTCCCACCACTCGCCGCCGTTCTTCGCGCCGCCCAGCTCCGTCGCCGTCAGCGGGCCCTCGGCGCGCAGCTGCTTGATCACCGTGTCGTACGCGCCGTCCGGCAGGTCGTGGTGCCAGTGCGGGCGCGAGCGGTAGGCGCGGCGGCGGAAGGCGAAGTGCGGCCACTCCTCGACCGGCAGGATGCAGGCCGCGTGCGACCAGTACTCGAAGGTGCGGCCGCCCGACCAGTACGCCTCCTCGACGGTGCGTCGGCCGACCGCGCCGAGGCGCGCGTAAGGAATCAGCTCGTGCGATCGTGCGAGCACCGAGATCGTGTCGAGCTGTACGGCGCCGAGATGCCGCAGCACACCGGGAACCCCGGCCCGACGGTCCGGAGCGCCGAGGAAGCCCTGGGCGCGCAGGGCGATCCTGCGCGTCTGGTCGGCGGAGAGTTCAGCGGCGGGAGGCGGCACAGACGTCATGCCCCGCACCCTAGAGGCAGCCACTGACATCCGGCCGGGGAGTCGTGGAGTCCGTCAGGGGGCCGGCAGACAGGCGTGGGTGCCGGGCAGGCCGAGATCGGAAGGGAGCAGCGCGCCGATCCAGGAGTCGCGCCGTACTCCCTTGTTGAGCAGGCCCGACCACTGCTCGCCCTCCATCCGGAACCCCGTCCTCGGCGCCACGGCACGCGAGGGGATGTTGCCCACCTCGGCGCGGCTGTACGGGGAGGGCGCCACCGTCCACCGCTGGATGGCCGGGTCCTGACAGGCGGCGTGGATCGCGTCCGTGTCGCCGCCGGTGAAGGGGCGCGGCAGCAGACGGTCGTTGGTGAGGGTGATCGGCTCCATGTACGGATTCTGGTGAGGTGGCGTGCGTGAAGCGAACACTTTTCGGACTTCCCGGCACCTTCGGGGCTCTCCGGCCGTTGACTCGTGAGGGAACGGCGGGGCCAACGGGGCGGCAGCACTCCCTGCGCGGCGGGGTCCTCGCTTACGATGGCCGTTGCGGTGGGGCCCACCTGCCGTGCCCGCGCCAGAGTCCATAACACGACCCAGTGCCAGGCCCGACCGGCAAGGAGACCAGCCTCAGTGTCCGTCTTCAACAAGCTCATGCGTGCAGGCGAAGGCAAGATCCTGCGCAAACTGCACCGCATCGCGGACCAGGTCAGCTCCATCGAAGAGGACTTCGTCAACCTCTCCGACGCCGAGCTGCGGGCGCTCACCGACGAGTACAAGGAACGGTACGCGGACGGCGAGAGCCTGGACGACCTGCTCCCCGAGGCATTCGCGACCGTCCGTGAGGCCGCCAAGCGGGTCCTCGGACAGCGCCACTACGACGTTCAGATGATGGGCGGCGCAGCCCTCCACCTCGGCTACGTGGCCGAGATGAAGACCGGCGAGGGCAAGACCCTGGTCGGCACCCTGCCGGCGTACCTCAATGCGCTCTCCGGCAAGGGCGTGCACCTGATCACGGTCAACGACTACCTGGCCGAGCGCGACTCCGAACTGATGGGCCGCGTCCACAAGTTCCTGGGCCTGACCGTCGGCTGCATCATCGCCAACATGACGCCGGCCCAGCGCCGTGAGCAGTACGCCTGCGACATCACGTACGGCACGAACAACGAGTTCGGCTTCGACTACCTCCGCGACAACATGGCGTGGTCGGCCGACGAGCTCGTCCAGCGCGGTCACAACTTCGCCGTGGTCGACGAGGTCGACTCGATCCTCGTCGACGAGGCCCGTACGCCGCTGATCATCTCCGGCCCGGCCGACCAGGCCACCAAGTGGTACGGCGACTTCGCCAAGCTGGTCACGCGGCTGACCAAGGGCGAGGCGGGCAACCCGCTCAAGGGCATCGAGGAGACCGGCGACTACGAGGTCGACGAGAAGAAGCGGACCGTCGCCATCCACGAGCCCGGTGTCTCGAAGGTCGAGGACTGGCTCGGTATCGAGAACCTCTACGAGTCGGTGAACACCCCGCTCGTCGGGTACCTCAACAACGCGATCAAGGCCAAGGAACTCTTCAAGAAGGACAAGGACTACGTCGTCATCGACGGCGAAGTCATGATCGTCGACGAGCACACCGGCCGTATCCTCGCCGGCCGCCGCTACAACGAGGGCATGCACCAGGCGATCGAGGCGAAGGAAGGGGTGGACATCAAGGACGAGAACCAGACCCTTGCCACGATCACCCTGCAGAACTTCTTCCGCCTCTACGACAAGCTCTCCGGCATGACCGGTACGGCGATGACCGAGGCCGCCGAGTTCCACCAGATCTACAAGCTCGGTGTGGTGCCGATCCCGACCAACCGGCCGATGGTCCGTGCCGACCAGTCGGACCTGATCTACCGCACCGAGGTCGCGAAGTTCGCGGCGGTCGTCGACGACATCGCCGAGAAGCACGAGAAGGGGCAGCCGATCCTCGTCGGCACCACCTCGGTCGAGAAGTCCGAGTACCTCTCGCAGCAGCTCTCCAAGCGCGGTGTCCAGCACGAGGTCCTCAACGCCAAGCAGCACGACCGTGAGGCGACGATCGTCGCCCAGGCCGGCCGCAAGGGCGCGGTCACGGTCGCGACGAACATGGCCGGACGAGGCACCGACATCAAGCTCGGCGGCAACCCCGACGACCTCGCCGAGGCGGAGCTGCGCCAGCGCGGCCTCGACCCTGTCGAGCACGTCGAGGAGTGGGCGGCCGCGCTGCCCGCCGCGCTGGAGAAGGCCGAGCAGGCCGTCAAGGCGGAGTTCGACGAGGTCAAGGAGCTCGGCGGGCTGTACGTCCTGGGCACCGAGCGGCACGAGTCGCGGCGTATCGACAACCAGCTGCGCGGTCGTTCCGGCCGTCAGGGCGACCCGGGCGAGTCCCGCTTCTACCTGTCGCTCGGCGACGACCTGATGCGGCTGTTCAAGGCGCAGATGGTCGAGCGCGTCATGTCGATGGCCAATGTGCCGGACGATGTGCCGATCGAGAACAAGATGGTGACGCGGGCGATCGCGTCGGCGCAGTCGCAGGTCGAGCAGCAGAACTTCGAGACGCGGAAGAACGTCCTGAAGTACGACGAGGTGCTCAACCGGCAGCGTGAGGTCATCTACGGCGAGCGTCGCCGGGTCCTGGAGGGCGAGGATCTGCAGGACCAGATCCGCCACTTCATGGACGACACGATCGACGACTACATCCGCCAGGAGACCGCCGAGGGCTTCGCGGAGGAGTGGGACCTGGACCGGCTGTGGGGCGCGTTCAAGCAGCTCTACCCGGTGAAGGTCACCGTCGACGAGCTGGAGGAGGCGGCCGGCGACCGGGCCGGGATCACGGCCGAGTTCATCGGCGAGTCCATCAAGGACGACATCCACGAGCAGTACGACGAGCGCGAGAAGCAGCTCGGCTCGGACATCATGCGTGAGCTGGAGCGGCGTGTGGTGCTGTCCGTCCTGGACCGCAAGTGGCGCGAGCACCTCTACGAGATGGACTACCTCCAGGAGGGCATCGGCCTCCGTGCCATGGCGCAGAAGGACCCGCTGGTCGAGTACCAGCGCGAGGGCTTCGACATGTTCAACGCCATGATGGAGGGCATCAAGGAGGAGTCCGTCGGCTACCTGTTCAACCTGGAGGTCCAGGTCGAGCAGCAGGTCGAGGAAGTGCCGGTGCAGGACGAGGCGGCCGAGCGGACCTCGCTGGCCAAGGAGGACGCCGTGCCGGCGGCACGTCCGGAGATCCGGGCCAAGGGGCTCGATGCTCCGCAGCGGCCGGACCGGCTGCACTTCTCCGCTCCCACGGTGGACGGGGAGGGCGGGGTCGTCGAGGGCGACTTCTCCAACGGGGACGGTGTGACGGGATCCGAGTCCGACGGGCTGACCCGGGCGGAGCGGCGCAAGGCCCAGAAGAGCGGTGGGGGCGGGCGGCGCCGTAAGAAGTAGCAAGAGGCAGCCGAGCGGTAGCTACGGCGGTAGGAGGCGCGGGTGCCAGTGACGTCTTTGGACGTCGGTGCGGTGGTCGGGCTGTAGGTGGGTTCTAGCCGGGGTCGGGCGCGTGGTTTGGGCGTCCGGCCCCGGCTTTTGGTTTGTGGCGCGTGTGGTGTGGGGCGGGGGCGGCGGTGGGTGGGTGGGCTTGCTCGGCGTGTGTGGTGGGCAGGGGCTGTTCCCCTCCCCGCCCCTTCCCGAAACCGGGGCTCTGCCCCGGACCCCGCTCCTCAAACGCCGGAGGGGCTGAAGGGCCGGGCAGAGCCTCGTGGGCAGGGGGCGGGCGGTGGGCAGAGCGGGCTGGGGAGGTGAGGAGCTGAGAACGGGGCTTGGGGCGCGGGAGTGCTGGGAAGGCCAGGAAGGGGCCGGGGAAAGAAGCGGAGAGGCCGTTAGGCCGGGGTGGACGGGCAGCCGGGGCGGTCTGAGACGGGGGGCGGGAGTGTGGGAGTCCGGGGGTGCTGGGAAGGGCGGAGAGGCGGCAGGGGGCCGTGCAGGCCGGCTTTCGGGCGGGGGAAAGGCGTCGGCGCACCGGCCAGAATGGAGCGCATGCCAATTGGACCAGGCGATTTCGAGCTGACCATGTGCGAACTGCGGGTCGTGGCCCGCTACGCAGTCGAGAGCGCACAGGAAGTCCTTGCGATCTTCGAGGATGCTCATCCCGAAGACGCGCGGCCTCGCGCTGCCGTCGAAGCTGCATGGACGTTCGCGAACGGCGCTCCACGAACAAAGCTGCAGCGCGTTGCCTCGCTGGATGCGCACCGCGCGGCAAAAGCTGCCGCCAGCGAAGCCGCCAGGCATGCTGCGCGTGCTGCGGGCGACGCGGCATCCGCTGCGTACCTGCACCCTCTTGCGCAGGCGACCCAGGTTGGCCACATCCTGCGCGCGACCGCAAGCTCGGCGCGGGCAGCCGAGCTTTGCGCAGGCGATGATCCCGCCGTGGGAGACGCGCTGATCCAGCAAGCGCGTCAGCGCGCTACGCCTGTGCTGATCGACGTTCTCGGCCGATACCCCCTCGCCCCCATCGGAAAGAGCCGCGTCGCGCACCTGATGAAGGCCTTGGACAGCTCGCTTCGGACACCGTAGAGCAGACCACCCCTGCGCCCGCTGCAGCCCAGACGAGGGCGCGTTCGGGTCGGCTGGAACATCCACTTCGAGCTCCGCACGCTTGCGCCGCACAGCCTCGTCGAACTCGGGTGCTTCCAGCAGCGGACTCTGGCCACGGGCGACCAGGTGACCCGAAAACCCCACGGGAACTCCTCCTCGGAGACGTTTCGCGGACCTTATGGGTTGCCACCGACACAGCGGGCTTGGGCCGGCTCGGTCGTTCGATGACCCAGCGGTGGCGGACCAGGCGCCGGGAAGGGGCAGGAGGGGCTGGGGGCGGGCCTGGAGGGGGTTGGTGAGGGCCGGGGCGGGACTGAGTGGGGTCCGGGGTCGGAGACGCGTGGTGCGGGCCTCCGGGGTCGGCCTCGGTTTCTGCCTCCCGTCACACTCTCCTGCCCCGGCCTGACCGATCCGGGGTCTAGCGGGCTGGGGACGGGCGTAGGTGTTCGTCGCCGAGTTCCACTGCTGCGCAGCGCCAGCGGAGGTCGGTGCCCTGTTCCAGGCGGAAGGCCATGGCCCGTACCTGTTCGCCCGCCGCGATGCTGGCGCATGCCTCCACCACCCCGGGAGCCGGCTGGGCGCCGTGGCACATGCGGATGACGGGGCGGGCGCCGCGGGCCCTCAGCGGGGTGCGGGGGGCCAGCTCGGCCAGCTGGTCGTAGGCCTCGCCGATGGTGTGGCCGAGCATCCAGTGCACCGGGCGCTGGCCGCTCAGGACCGCCAGGAGGCGCTCGGCGAACCAGTGGTGCGGGCGTACGCGCCGGGGAGTCCGTGTGCGCTGCGGTGGTACGGCTTCGGGCCTGCGCTGGTCGCGTCGTCCAGTGGGCCGGGTCCTGTTCGTGCTCATCGATCATCGCCCCCGTGCTTCAGAGGCCCGGTTCATACCGGGCGGTAACTTCTGCTGTGGACCTTCTACGGCCACGGCCGAGGCGGCCGCAAGCGCCGGCAGGGCGCCGGGAGCGATCGGGAGGAATCACCTATCCGGGTGATGTGTCCGGCACCGGGCGGGGCGTGAGGCGGGCATGGGGAGGGTGAGGGGCGGTTGCCGGGTGGACGGAGCGGTATCGGTGCACGTGACCCCAAAGGGGGACGTCACACGTATCCTGAGGGCGTTTCCGACTACGAAAGCGACCCGGCCATGCGCGTGTACGTCCCTCTGACCCTGTCCGGTCTCGCAGCGGCGCACCGGGCGGGCGAGATCGGCCCCGGTCCGCTCACCGCCTACGCGGTGACCCCCGCGCTGCGCGAGTGGTACGTCTCGGACGACATCGAGGAGCTGGAGTACGCGGCGCTCAACCGGGCCGCCTCCGCCTCGCTCCGCATGATCGCGCAGAACCCCGACGCGGTCCGCAGGCGCGTCGTCGTGGCCGTCGAGGTGCCGGACGGCGCGGCCGTCGCGGACCCGGACCACAGCTTCGACCCGTCCTCGCTCGGCGAGGTGCGGATCGCCGCTCCCGTGGCGCTCGCCAAGGCCGCCGCGGTGCATGTCGACGGGGACGACGCGACGAAGGACGTCACGGCCGCGGCCGCGGCGCTGGGCGCGGCGGACCTCGGGGACGACGACGCGCAGTTCACCGTGGACGGCGCCGAGGACCACGAGCTGCTGTGGTTCGGCATCCAGGAGATTCCGAACCTGATCGGCTGAAGCCGAAGCCGAAGCCGAAGCCGAAGCCGAAGCCGAAGCCGAAGCCGGGAGAGTCCGAACGGGTGTCGGAGGCGGCGGGTACTTTCTATGCATGGGGACGCATGGGAAGCACCGCACTCATCTGGTCTGGGACTGGAACGGCACACTGCTCGACGACAACGAAGCGGTCGTCGGCGCGACGAATGCCGCGTTCGGCGAGGTCGGCCTGGAGCCGATCACGCTTGAGCAGTACCGCGAGATGTACTGCATCCCGATCCCCCGCTTCTACGAACGGCTGATGGGCAGGCTGCCCACGGAGGCCGAGTGGGAGCGGATGGACGGGATCTTCCACCAGTACTACACCGAGCAGCGGGCCGCCTGCGGACTCACCGAGGGTGCCGAGGAGCTGCTCACGCAGTGGCAGCTGGCCGGGCGCAGCCAGTCCCTCCTGAGCATGTACGGGCACGACCAGCTGGTCCACGTGGTGCGGGGGTACGGCATAGAGCGGCGCTTCGTACGGGTCGACGGGCGCACCGGGCCGTCCGGCGGCAGCAAGACCCGGCACATGGAGCGGCACATCGCCGCGCTGGACGGGATATCCGTCGAGTACACAGTGGTCATCGGCGATGCGGTGGACGACGCCGTGGCCGCGGCCCACGTCGGTGCGAAGGCGGTGCTCTACACCGGCGGATCGCACAGCAGGGCCAGCCTGGAGGCGGCCGGGGTGCCGGTGGTGGACAGTCTGGCCGAGGCTGCGCAGCTTGCCGAGCAGATCGCCGGGTGAGGGAGGACCCGACGGGGGAACGTCAGGTGGTCACCGGGGCCTTTGTACGGAGGATCTTCAGGAATTCGCGCATCCACGCCGAGTGGTCCGGCCACGCCCGGGACGAGACCAGGGTGCCGTCGACCACCGCCTCGTGGTCCTCGAAGGTGGCGCCCGCCGTCTGCATGTCGAGTTCCAGCGCGGGATAGGCGGTGACATGCCGGCCGGCCAGCGCGCCGACCGCCGCTGTCATCAGCGGACCATGGCAGATCTGGGCCACCGGCCGGTCCGAGTCGAAGAAGGCCTTGAGGAGCTTGCGCAGCTCGGCGTCGTTGCGCAGATACTCGGGCGCCCGGCCGCCGGGGACGACCAGCGCCACGTAGTCCCCGGGGTCGACCTCGGAGAAGGCCAGGTCGGCGGGCCAGGTGTAGCCCGGCTTCTCGGTGTACGTGTCGAAGCCGGGCTCGAAGTCGTGGACCACGAAGCGGAGCGTCTTGCGCGCGGGGGCCGCGATGTGGACGTCGTACCCCTCCTCGCGCAGCCGCTGGTAGGGATAGAGGACTTCCAGGGACTCGGCGGCGTCGCCGGTGACGATCAGGATCTTCGGTGCCATGGCGGGGCTCCCACGGTTCGTCGGCCTGTTTCCGTCTACCAGAGTGCGGCAATACGGACCCGCGCGCTGTCCAGAGTGTCAAAGTTCGGGCTCATCTTTGTACACAAACGGCTCGTGACGGTCATGGGGGCAGGCGATATAGCCTGGACCCCGTGATCAGCGCGATACGCCTCGGGGGCAGTGAAGCCCCCGGCCTGCGCCCGGAGTGCCACCGCACCCGGGCCTTCGCTGATTCCCGCAGCCCGGATCGACTGCCAAAAATGGCCAATATGGTCCCGGGCGTCTCTCATAGCGGCATAGCGTCGACTCAGACCGGAAACCCCGTGTCGTGGCGGTACGTCGTCTTTTTCACCTACGTCTCGCAACGGCGCGCGACAGGAGCCAGAGGACATGCAGACCAAGCTGGACGAAGCCAAGGCCGAGCTGCTCGCACGGGCCGCCAAGGTAGCTGACAACAGCCCGGGCGGTGGTGTCGGTGGCCCGGGAGGTACCTCCCGGGTGCATGTTGCGGCCGCCGGGGCCGGGCAGGAGCGTCCCGGGCAGGACGTGCTCCTCTCCTACCTCCAGCGCTACTACCTGCACACCGCTCCGGAGGACATCGCGGGCCGCGACCCGGTGGACGTCTTCGGTGCTGCCTCCTCCCACTACCGGCTCGCC
Source organism: Streptomyces atratus (assembly GCF_900119365.1). Classification (GTDB taxonomy): domain Bacteria; phylum Actinomycetota; class Actinomycetes; order Streptomycetales; family Streptomycetaceae; genus Streptomyces; species Streptomyces atratus_B. The sequence goes on along the minus strand of NZ_FPJO01000037.1, from coordinate 31,514 downwards.
GAGACGCGCCCGCAGGGCACGGCGAACGTCCGGGTGCACACCCCGACCGTCGAGGAGAACGGCTGGACGTGCAGCCACACCGTCGTCGAGGTCGTCACCGACGACATGCCGTTCCTGGTCGACTCCGTCACCAATGAGCTGTCCCGGCAGGGGCGCGGCATCCATGTCGTGATCCACCCGCAGGTCGTCGTACGCCGCGACGTCACCGGCAAGCTCATCGAGGTCCTCGCCGAGGGCAACGGCATCGCCGCAGACCGCAAGGGCGCCGAGGACAAGAAGAGCGAGCTGCCGCACGACGCGCTCGTCGAGTCCTGGATCCACGTCGAGATCGACCGCGAGACCGACCGCGCCGACCTCCAGCAGATCGCCGCCGACCTGCTGCGCGTGCTGTCCGACGTACGGGAGACCGTCGAGGACTGGGACAAGATGCGCGACGCCGCGCTGCGCATCGCCGACGACCTGCCCGGCGAGCCGCTCGACGGCCTCGGCGACGAAGAGGTGAACGAGGCCAGGGAGCTGCTGCGCTGGCTCGCCGCCGACCACTTCACCTTCCTCGGCTACCGCGAGTACGAGCTGAAGGACACCGACTCGCTGGCCGCCGTCCCCGGCACCGGCCTCGGCATCCTGCGTTCCGACCCGCACCACAGCGTCGACGAGGCGCACCCGGTCAGCCCGTCCTTCGACCGGCTGCCCGCCGACGCCCGGGCCAAGGCCCGCGAGCGCAAGCTCCTCGTCCTCACCAAGGCCAACAGCCGCTCGACCGTCCACCGCCCCAGCTACCTCGACTACGTCGGCGTGAAGAAGTTCGACGCGGACGGCAACGTCATCGGTGAGCGCCGCTTCCTCGGACTGTTCTCCTCCGCCGCCTACACCGAGTCCGTGCGCCGGGTGCCCGTCATCCGCCGCAAGGTCGCCGAGGTGCTGGAGGGCGCGGGCTTCTCGCCCAACAGCCACGACGGCCGCGACCTGCTGCAGATCCTGGAGACGTACCCGCGCGACGAGCTCTTCCAGACGCCCGTCGACCAGCTGCGCTCCGTGGTCACCTCCGTGCTGTACCTCCAGGAGCGCCGCCGGCTGCGGCTCTACCTGCGCCAGGACGAGTACGGGCGCTACTACTCCGCGATCGTCTACCTGCCGCGCGACCGCTACACCACCGGTGTGCGGCTGCGCCTGATCGACATCCTGAAGGAGGAGCTGGGCGGCACCAGCGTCGACTTCACCGCCTGGAACACCGAGTCGATCCTCTCCCGGCTGCACTTCGTCGTCCGCGTCGCACCCGGCACCGAGCTGCCCGACCTCACCGATACCGAGGCCGACCGCATCGAGGCCCGCCTCGTCGAGGCCGCCCGCTCCTGGGCCGACGGCTTCCAGGAGGCCCTGGGCGCCGAGTGCGGCGAGGAACGCGCCGCCGAGCTGCTGCGCCAGTACGGCCACTCCTTCCCCGAGGGCTACAAGGCCGACCACACGCCGCGCTCCGCCGTGGCCGACCTGGTCCACCTCGAAGCGCTCAAGCAGGACGGGACCGACTTCGCCCTCAGCCTGTACGAGCCGGTCGGCGCCGCCCCCGGCGAGCGCCGCTTCAAGATCTACCGGACCGGCGAGCAGGTCTCCCTCTCCGCCGTGCTCCCGGCGCTCCAGCGGCTCGGCGTCGAGGTCGTCGACGAGCGTCCGTACGAGCTGCGCTGCGCGGACCGTACGCACGCCTGGATCTACGACTTCGGGCTCCGGTTGCCGCAGGCCAACGGCAACGGCAACTACCTCGCCGACGACGCCCGCGACCGCTTCCAGGACGCCTTCGCCGCCGTGTGGACCGGTGAGGCCGAGAACGACGGCTTCAACTCGCTGGTGCTGGGCGCCGGTCTGAGCTGGCGCCAGGCGATGGTGCTGCGCGCCTACGCGAAGTACCTGCGCCAGGCCGGGTCGACGTTCAGCCAGGACTACATGGAGAGCACGCTCCGCAACAACGTCCACACCACCCGGCTGCTGGTCTCGCTCTTCGAGGCCCGGATGTCCCCGGAGCGGCAGCACGCCGGCACCGAGCTGATCGACGGCCTCCTCGAAGAGCTCGACGGGGCCCTGGACCAGGTCGCCTCGCTCGACGAGGACCGCATCCTGCGGTCCTTCCTCACCGTCATCAAGGCCACCCTGCGCACCAACTTCTTCCAGCGCTCGGACAGCGGCAAGCCGCACGGCTACGTCTCGATGAAGTTCGATCCGCAGTCCATCCCGGACCTGCCGGCGCCCCGCCCGGCCTTCGAGATCTGGGTCTACTCGCCGCGCGTCGAGGGTGTGCACCTGCGCTTCGGCAAGGTCGCCCGAGGCGGTCTGCGCTGGTCGGACCGGCGCGAGGACTTCCGTACGGAGATCCTCGGCCTGGTCAAGGCGCAGATGGTGAAGAACACCGTCATCGTGCCGGTCGGCGCCAAGGGCGGCTTCGTCGCCAAGCAGCTCCCGGACCCGGCTGTCGACCGTGACGCCTGGATGGCCGAGGGCATCGCCTCGTACCGCACCTTCATCTCGGCGCTGCTCGACATCACCGACAACATGGTGGCCGGCGAGGTCGTGCCGCCCACGGACGTCGTCCGGCACGACGAGGACGACACCTACCTGGTCGTCGCCGCCGACAAGGGCACCGCGAGCTTCTCCGACATCGCCAACGAGGTCGCCGTCGGGTACGGCTTCTGGCTCGGCGACGCCTTCGCCTCCGGCGGCTCCGCGGGCTACGACCACAAGGGCATGGGGATCACCGCCCGCGGCGCCTGGGAGTCCGTCAAGCGGCACTTCCGCGAGCTGGGCCACGACACCCAGACCGAGGACTTCACCGTCGTCGGCGTCGGCGACATGTCCGGTGACGTGTTCGGCAACGGCATGCTGCTCTCCGAGCACATCCGGCTCGTCGCGGCCTTCGACCACCGGCACATCTTCATCGACCCGTCCCCGGACGCCGCCACCTCGTACGCAGAACGCCGCCGTCTGTTCGAGCTGCCCCGCAGCTCCTGGGCCGACTACAACAAGGACCTGCTCTCCGCGGGCGGCGGCGTCCACCCGCGCAGCGCCAAGTCCATCCCGATCAACGCGCACACCCGCGAGGCGCTCGGCATCGAGCCGGGTGTCACCAAGATGACGCCCGCCGACCTGATGCAGACCATCCTCAAGGCCCCCGTGGACCTGGTGTGGAACGGCGGCATCGGTACGTACATCAAGTCCTCCGCCGAGTCGAACGCGGACGTCGGCGACAAGGCCAACGACGCGATCCGGGTCAGCGGCGAGGACCTGCGGGCCAAGGTCGTCGGCGAGGGCGGCAACCTCGGCGCCACCCAGCTCGGCCGGATCGAGTTCGCCCGGGGCGGCGGCCGGATCAACACCGACGCGATCGACAACAGCGCCGGTGTGGACACCTCCGACCACGAGGTGAACATCAAGATCCTGCTCAACGGCCTGGTCCGGGACGGCGACATGACCGTCAAGCAGCGCAACAAGCTGCTCGCCGAGATGACCGACGAGATCGGCCGTCTGGTGCTGCGCAACAACTACGCGCAGAACGTCGCGCTCGCCAACGCCACCTCCCAGTCCCCCTCGCTGCTCCACGCCCACCAGCGCTTCATGCGCCGGCTGGGCCGGGACGGGGACCTCGACCGCGGTCTGGAGTTCCTGCCCAACGACCGCCAGATCCGTGAGCTGCTCAACGCCGGCAGGGGGCTCAGCCAGCCCGAGCTGGCCGTGCTGCTCGCGTACACGAAGATCACCGCGGCCCGGGAGCTGATCCGGACCAGCCTGCCGGACGACCCGCACCTGCAGAAGCTGCTGCACGCCTACTTCCCGGAGCAGCTGCGCGAGCAGTTCCCCGAGGCGGTCGACGGGCACGCGCTGCGGCGCGAGATCATCACCACGGTCCTGGTCAACGACACCGTGAACAGCGGTGGTTCGACCTTCCTGCACCGGCTGCGGGAAGAGACCGGCGCCTCGATCGAGGAGATCGTGCGGGCGCAGTTCGCGGCCCGCGAGATCTTCGGCCTCGGCCAGGTGTGGGACGCCGTCGAGGCGCTCGACAACGAGGTCGCCGCCGATGTGCAGACCCGGATCCGGCTGCACTCGCGCCGGCTCGTCGAGCGCGGTTCGCGCTGGCTGCTCGGCAACCGGCCGCAGCCGCTGGAGATCGCCGCGACGATCGACTTCTTCAAGGCGGGCGTCGACCAGGTCTGGGCCGAGCTGCCCAAGATGCTGATGGGCGCCGACCTGGAGTGGTACCAGTCGATCCTGGACGAGCTCACCGAGGCGGGCGTGCCGGGCGAGCTGGCCCAGCGGGTCGCCGGATTCTCCTCCGCCTTCCCGGCGCTGGACATCGTGGCGATCGCGGAGCGCACGGGGAAGGACCCGCTCTCCGTCGCCGAGGTGTACTACGACCTCGCGGACCGGCTGGGCATCACCCAGCTGATGGACCGGATCATCGAGCTGCCGCGGGCCGACCGCTGGCAGTCCATGGCCCGCGCCTCCATCCGCGAGGACCTGTACGCCGCGCACGCCGCGCTCACCGCGGACGTGCTGTCGGTGGGCAACGGCACCTCGACGCCGGAGGAGCGGTTCCAGGCCTGGGAGGAGAAGAACGCGGCGATCCTGACGCGGTCCCGCTCCACCCTTGAGGAGATCCAGGGCTCGGACGCGTTCGACCTGGCGAACCTGTCGGTGGCGATGCGGACGATGCGCACCCTGCTCCGTACGCACGCGTAGCCGGTCGAGAGGGGAGGTGGCCGCCGGGTCTTCCGGTGGCCGCCTCCCCTTCGCGTTGCCGGGATGTGCGCGGGCCCCGCGTCAGTACATGCGGATCTCGCCGCCGCGTCCGGGCCCCGGTCCGCCGTCCCCGCCGAGCGCCTCCCGGCACAGCCCGGCGACCTCACGGGCGGCGGGGCGCTCCTCGGGCCGGGCGGCCAGACAGCCTTCGAGCAACTGCCGCAGCGGCTGCGGGTGATGGTCCAGGCGCGGGGGTTCGCGGTCGGTGCCCGCGATCCGGGCGGCGACGGCGAGACCGTGGCCCCGGCCGTACGGATGCTGCCCGGTGGCGGCCTCGGCGGCCAGCAGCCCGAGCGCGAACACATCGGACGCGGGGGTGAGGCCCCGGCCCAGCGCGTGCTCGGGCGACATGTGCTTCGGGCTGCCGATCAGCCGACCCGCCGTGGTGAGGGTCAGGGCGCCGGCCGCCCGCGCGATCCCGAAGTCCAGCAGCCAGGGGCCGCTCGCGGCGAGCAGCAGATTGCCGGGCTTGATGTCCCGGTGGATGACCCCGGCGGCGTGGACGGCGTCCAGCCCGGGCCCGCAGAACGTAGCCCGAGATCTCCCGCGGGTCGTCCGCCCGCAGCGGTCGCGGTACGCCGTCCTGCATGTGCCCCCTGAGCGGTTCGAGCGCAACCCCGTGGTGCGGCAGGGGAGTTTATCGCCCCTCCCGTTTGTCGCCCCTGCCGCGACGCCCTACTTCTTGCCGGAGGTGAACTTCTCGTACGCCGCGACGACCTCGCCCGCCGGACCGTCCATCCGCAGCGTCCCGGCCTCCAGCCAGATCGCCCGGTCGCAGGTCTCGGTGATCGACTTGTTGCTGTGGCTGACCAGGAAGACCGTGCCGGCCTCCTTGCGCAGCTCGATGATCCGTTCCTTGCTGCGCCGCTGGAACCTGGCGTCCCCGGTGGACAGCGCCTCGTCGATGAGGAGGACGTCGTGGCTCTTGGCGGCCGCGATGGAGAAGCGCAGCCGGGCGCCCATGCCGGAGGAGTACGTACGCATCGGCAGGGTGATGAAGTCGCCCTTCTCGTTGATCCCGGAGAAGTCGACGATCCCCTGGTAGCGCTCGCGGATCCGGGCGCGCGTCATGCCCATCGCGAGGCCGCCGAGCACCACGTTGCGCTCGCCGGTCAGATCGCTCATCAGCGCGGCGTTCACCCCGAGCAGCGAGGGCTGGCCCTGGGTGTGCACCCGGCCCTTCGTCGCGGGCAGCAGACCGGCGATGGCCTTGAGCAGGGTCGACTTCCCCGAGCCGTTGGAGCCGATCAGGCCGATGGCCTCGCCCTTGTACGCGGCGAAGCTCACCCCCTTCACGGCGTGCACCTCGCGCACCCCGGGGGCCTGCCGGCGCGAGACGATCCGGCTGAGCGCCGAGGTGGCGCTGCCCTTTCCGGTACGGGCGCCGTTGACCTTGTACGTGATGTGGACGTCGTCCACGACGACGGTCGGAACCCGCTCGTTGTTGTCAGCCACGTCCGTACCGCTCCTCCGCCTGCCAGAAGTACACGAATCCGCCGACCCCGCACACCAGCGCCCAGCCCGCGGCGATCGCCCACACATGCGGCGGGAGGTGGGAGGCGCCGAAGCTGTCGATGAGCGCGAACCGCATCAGATCGATGAAGACGGCGGCCGGATTGCACTCCAGCATCACCATCACGAAGTGCGGAACCCGGTCCCCCCTGAGCATGGTGTCCACGCTCCACATGACCCCGGACGCGTACATCCAGGTGCGCAGGACGAACGGCATCAGCTGGGCGATGTCGGGTGTCCGGGCGGCCAGCCGCGCCACCACCATGGAGACACCGGTGTTGAACACGGCCTGGAGGAACAGCGCCGGGACCGCCAGCAGCCAGGACGGCTTGGGGAACTGCCCGAACCCGACCAGGATCAGCACCAGCGCGCCCAGCGAGAACAGCAACTGCTGGAGCTGTTGCAGGGCCAGGGCGATCGGCAGCGAGGCGCGCGGGAAGTGCAGCGCCCGGACGAGCCCCAGATTGCCGCTGATCGCACGGGTGCCCGCGGTGATCGAACTGCTGGTGAAGGTCCAGATGAACACGCCGGTGACGAGGAAGGGCACGAAGTCCTCGACGTTGCGCTTGGTGTTCATCAGGACGCCGAAGATGAAGTAGTAGACCGTCGCGTTCAGCAGCGGCGTCATGATCTGCCAGATCTGGCCCAGTTTCGCCTGGCTGTACTGGGCGGTCAGCTTGGCGGTGGCGAACGCCGTGATGAAGTGCCGGCGCCCCCACAACTGCCGGACGTACGCCACCAGCGAGGGCCGGGCCCCGCTCATCGTCAGTCCGTGCCGGGCGGCGAGCGCGGCGAGCTCGCCCGGCGCGTACACCGGGAGGGCCGCACCGGCTGGGGTGTCGGCCGGGGCCGGCGGGGTTGCTGTCTGGCTCACCACGATCGCTTTCGACGGGAGGGCAGGGGAGCGACGACCGACGGAACGGGACCGTATCGTCGCAACGCCGAGGGTAGGACGCACTTACGTCGCAACGCAACCGTTCCGTCGCTACGGACTATGATTCGGCCATGACCACCGACCCGGGAACCCGCCGCCGTGTCCCCGCCGGAGCCGCCGTGCTGCGCGAGGACGTCACCGATGCGATTCGGGGCGCCGTCTTCGAGGAGCTGGCCGCGGTGGGCTTCGCCCGGATGTCGATGGAGGGGATCGCGCGGCGCGCGGGCGTCGGCAAGACCGCCGTGTACCGCCGCTGGAAGTCCAAGCTGGCCCTGGTCCTCGACCTGGTGTCCGCCGTCGCGGTCCAGGGCATGCCGGCCCCGGCCACCGGGTCGCTGTACGGGGACGTCCGGGCCGTGCTCGAACTGGCCTCCTACGCCCTGCGCCACCCCGTCGCCTCGCAGGTCATCCCGGACCTGCTGGTCGAGGCGGCCCGCAATCCGGAGATCTCCGACACGATCAAGGCCGCCCTGCTGGACCCGCAGCAGGGCATCGCCGCCGTCGTCGTACGGGACGCGGTGGCCCGCGGCGAGCTGCCCGGGGGCAGCGATCCGGACCGGGCGCTGGACCTGATCGTCGGCCCGCTCTACTGGCGGCTCGCCGTCGTCCGCGCCCCGCTGCCCAAGGGCTACCTGGACGACCTGGCGGCCTCCGCCGTCGCCGCCCTCAAGGCGAACTAGGACCTGTCGTTCGGATCAGGCCCTAACCCTCGGCCAGCAGCCGGTCCGCGACGCGGGCCGCCGCCCCGCCGTCGTCCAGGTCGCAGAAGTCCCGGCGGAAGCTCTCGTACGCGTCCGCGTGCCGGGCCGCCGCGGCGGCCAGGGTGTCGGCGTCGCGCAGGAGCGCGGCGATACCGTCCGCACCCGCGAGCAGCGGGCCCGGCGCCCGGGCCTCGAAGTCCAGGCAGAAACCGCGCACCGTGTCGCGGTAGTGCGCCAGGTCGTAGGTGTGGAAGAGCATCGGGCGGCCCGTGTGCGCGAAGTCGAACATCAGGCCCGCGTAGTCCGTGATCAGCACATCGGCGATCAGCAGCAGCTCCGCGGTGTCCGGGTGCGCCGACACATCGCGTACGCCGGGCCGCTCGGGCACGCTCCCGGTCACCCGCGGATGGCGGCGCACCAGCACCGTGTGGGCCTCACCGACGGACCGGGCCAGCGCCGCCGGGTCGAGCGCCGGGTCCCAGCGGTAGCGGGGCCGCTCGCCGTCGGCGCCCGGCGGATGGGCCAGCTGGTCGCGGTAGGTCGGCGCGTACAGCGCGATGCGGCGGCCGTCCGGGATGCCGAGCCTGCGCCGTACCCGCTCCGCGGTCTTGGCGCGGTCGGCCGAGAAGAGCAGGTCGTTGGCGGGGGAGCCGGCCTCCAGGACCTCGCCCCCGTAGCCGAGCGCGCGCCGCAGCAGCGGGGTGGAGTGGCGGCTGGGGGAGACCAGGACGGACCACTGGGCCGAGCGGTGCGCCAGCGTGGCGAGCTGCTGGTGGTCGGCGTACAGGGTGCCGTCCAGATCCGTGCCGAAGCGGCCGAGCGGGGCGCCGTGCCAGGTCTGCACGACGGCCTGGCCGGGCCGCCGCTCGAACCACTCGGGCAGCTGGTCGGCGGTGACGATGCGGCGGGACCGCGCCAGCGCCTCGTACCAGGCGGCGCTGTGCTCGACGACCGGGACGGCGGTGGACGGGACGTGACCGTGGACGCCGTCGGTGACCCAGAGGTGCTCCGACTCCACGCCCCGGCGCAGGAGTTCGGCGTGGACGGCGCGCGGCGAGTCGCCGCCCGTGTAGAGGACCGCGTCCCGCAGCGGCATCGCGCGCCGGGCCGGGTAGTGCCTGCCGCGCAGTTCGGCCCGGCGGTACGCACCGCGTTCGGCGGGCGCGAGCACCGGCCCGGCCAGCACGGTCAGCCGGTCGCCGAACCGGCGGTCCAGGGCGAACTCCCGGCCGGGCACGGGTGTCGCCGCGACCGGGACGCTCCGGCGCAGCGGCAGCCGGGCGGCGAGCGCGGTCAGCACCCGGACCGGCCGACCGCCCAGATACGCCTCCCAGCGGCCCTCGTGCAGCCCGGCGGCCACCGAGGGTGCCAGGAACGCGGAGAAGCGGCACCCCCCGTACGCAGTCCCGCGCGCCCCCGCGTTCCGTCCGTCCGGCATCCCCGCGCGCCGCTCGTCGTAGGTGACGGGCACCGACACCGTCTCGCGCAGCGCCTCGTGCCGCAGGACGAGCCGGTCCGGGCCCTCGTCCTGCCGTACGCCCGTACCGGCGCCGGTCACCCCCTCCACCCGCAGCGCACCGTCCGGCGTCCACACGGCCCCGTCCACGAACGGCTGCCCGCTCAGGTCCAGCACCAGCTCGCCCGCCGCGTCGGCCACGACCGGCGGCGCCGACTCCCCGGCCGCCGCGAGCGGCACCCGCTCCCCGTCGGCCAGGACCAGCACCGCCCGCCACCGCCCGCCGGGCTCCGGCTCGACCTCGCGCGGCGCCCGGTGCGGGGCCGGTGGCGCGGCCGCCATCCCGGCGAGGTCGGCGAGCGGGACCCGTACCGTGAAGCGGCCGTCCGGACGGCACTCGACGGGGTGGCCGAACTCCTGGTCCGCCACCCCGTCGCAGGTCAGCACCAGGGCCTTGGGCCGGGCGCCCCCGTACAGCCTGCCGGTCAGCTCCAGGTCCTCGCCGAAGCGGTGGTTCTCGCAACGGGCGGGCAACTGCGCCAGGTTCAGCCGGAGCCGCCCGCCCCGGAAGTCGAGCACCGCCCGCCGTCCGTCGCCCAGGTCGTGGACGAGCGGCTGGACGGCCCCCGCCTCCACGGCCCGCACCGCCACCCGGCGGACCGTGCCCTGGGCGGCCACCATCATGCCCACCAGCCAGCCGCCGGGCCGCAGCCGGCGCGGGTCGACGAGCATCTCGAAGCCGGAGTGGTCGTAACCGTGCACCTGCTGGCCGGAGTCGACGGTCGCCTCGGGCGCGGGCACCCCGCGGACCGGCACCGTCCGCAGCTGCTGGCCGTGGGTCGCGCGCACCATGCCCACCTTCAGCGCGTGGCGCGGCGTCGCGGCCGGCAGATTGCGGAGGTACGCGTAACCGCGCAGCCGCAGCTTGCCGTCGTCGCCCCACCGCGCCTCCAACAGCCGTGCCACGGCCGGGAGATCGCTGCGGGACATGCGGGCGGTGTCCGGGATGCCGGGGAAACCGGCCTGCCGCCGCCCCGGCACCCCGCAGACGGTGAACGTCCCCGCGCCGTTGGCCCGTTCGAAGGCGAGCACCTCCAGCAGCTCCGGGAGCCGGCGCTCCTTCACCAGCTGCCACTTGATCCGCAGCTCCACCGGCAGCTCATGGGCCACGGCCCGGTCCGCGCGGCCCGCCCCGTCCATCCGCTCCATCCGGTGCAGGAACGCCCCGGCGTCCGCCATGAACGCCTCCCGGTACCCGGGCGCGCCCATGGCGAGTCCCTCCAGGAAGTACACGAGGTCGTCGCGCAGGCACGAGAGGTCGTAGCGGCGCCGCGCACCGCCGTTCGCCACCCCGCCCCGGCCCGACAGGAACGCGCTGACCTGCTCGCACGCCGAGATCCGGTCCCGTACGCCCTGCACGTCCGTACGCCGCCGGGTGATCGAACCCTCCCGCACCCGCCAGTAGTGGACGTGCTCGTGCAGCACGTCCACCGAGCCGGCGAGGTAGTGCGCCGGGATCACCACCGGGGCGTCCTCGTAGAGCTTCCCCTCCGGGAAGGCGAAGGCGTGCCGGTCCCAGAAGGAGCGCCGGAACACCTTGTTCCAGGCGAACCGGTCGGCGAGCAGCCGGGGATCGCGGCTGATGTGGGTGCGCGCCCGGGTGCGGGTCAGCCACCGGTACTGCGAGGCCTGCTGCCGCCCCTGCTCGTTCAGCTGCCACACATTGCCGGTCGCGAGGTCGGAGCCGGTCGACTCCAGCGAGGCCAGCATCCGTGCGTAGGCGTCGTGGACGACGATGTCGTCGCTGTCGGCGAACGCCAGGTACGGCACGTCCGGTGTGGTGTGCCGCACGCCCGTGTTGCGGGCCGCGCCCGGCCCGCCGTTGGGGCGCCGCACGAGGCGGAATCGGCGGTCGTGGGCGGCGAAGTTCTCGGCGATGGCCGTACTGCCGTCCGTCGAACCGTCGTCCACGAGGACCACCTCGATGTCGGTGACCGACTGTTCGGCCACCGAGCGCAGGCAGTCCTCCAGGTAGTCCTCGACGTTGTGGACCGGGACGACGACACTGAGGCGCGGCTTCATGACCGGTCAACCGGGGCGGACGCCCCGGGTCACCGGGACTGCCCCGAACGGGTGAACACGGGATTCGGCACGGAGCGGGACCGGACGGCAACCGGGGCGCGGCCGATCTCACCCGTTCGGGAGAGACCGTTGCCGGTGACCCCCGCCCCGTCACGGGGTTGAGCCGTACGAACAACCAGGCCCCGATGAACGGACGTGCCCAACATGCCGCCACGGCTGAGTGTCGTCGTACCCGTCCACAACGTCGAGCTCTATCTGACGGACTGCCTGAAGTCCCTCGCGGAGCAGACCATGGGCGATCTGGAGGTGGTGATGGTCGACGACGGGTCCACCGACGACAGCGCGGCCCTGGCCGCCGCCTTCGCCGGGCAGGACGGCAGGTTCCGGCTGGTGAGCCAGGAGAACGGCGGGCTCGGGCACGCCCGCAACACCGGGGTCCGCAACTGCGATCCGGGCGCCCGCCATCTCGCCTTCGTCGACAGCGACGACGTGCTCCCGCCCCGCGCGTACGAACTCCTCGTCGGCGCCCTGGACGAGACCGGCTCGGACCTCGCCTCCGGCAATGTGCTGCGGCTGCGGGCCTCCGGCAGGCTCCAGCAGTCGCCCGACCTCCGCAGACCGATGGCCACCACCCGGCTGCGCACCCACATCTCCCGGGACTGGGACCTGGCCGCCGACCGGACCGCCTGCAACAAGGTCTTCCGCCGGTCCTTCTGGGACGAGCACGCCTTCGCCTTCCCGGTCGGCGCCCTCTACGAGGACATCCCGGTCGTCCTGCCCGCCCACTTCCTGGCCCGCTCCGTCGACGTGCTGAAGGACCCCGTCTACCACTGGCGTGACCGGCCGGGCCCGATCACCACCCGCCGCGCCGTCGTCCGCGGCGTCCAGGACCGGGTCTCGCACGTGCTGGGCGTCTCCGCCTTCCTCGACGAGCACCGCGACGCCGCCGACAAACGGCAGTACGAAGCGCATGTGCTCGCCAACGACCTCTGGTGCTTCATGGAGGCGCTGCCCGACGGCGACGAGGAGTACCGGCGCGCCTTCCTCACGTACGCCAACGAGTTCACCGACCAGGTCGACCCGGTCGTCCTCGACGCGCTGCCGCTGCGGCTGCGCCTGATGTGGCACCTCGTGCGCGAACGGCGGACCGGCGAACTGCTGGACCTGCTCGCCTTCGACAAGGCCGAGCCGGGCGCCTTCGAGGTGCGGGGCCTGCGCCGCCGCCGCGCCTCCTTCCCGGCCCTCACCCGGCCGGTGCCGCGCCCGGTGCTGCGGGTGGGCGAGCGGGACCTGCCGCTCGTCGCCCGGCTGCGGGACGCCCGCTGGCAGGGCGGCAGGCTGCACCTCAAGGGGTACGCGTACATCCGCAACCTGCCCGCCGGCCCGCGCGCCGCCGAGTTCCGGGCCGGCTGGCTGCGGGCCGGGCGCCGGCACGTGGTGCCGCTGCGGCTGCGCACGGTCGACGAGCCGGAGGCCACCGCCCGGTCCCGGCAGAGCCTGCACGACTACGACCGGTCGGGCTTCGAGACCGTCGTCGACCCGGCCAGGCTCCGCATCGACCCGGGCGGCAGCATCGAACGGCTCACCTGGCGCCCGGAGATCGGCATCGCCGGACACGGCATGCTGCGCCGCTCCGGGCTCTCCACCGACGAGGCGGCCGCACCGCCGCCGGTGCACCGCCCCGACGGCGACCACCGGATCGTGCCCGCCTTCGACGGCGGCAGGCTGGTGCTGCACGCCGAGCGGATCGACGCCCGCTTCGAGACGCACCGCGCGGGCGACACCGGCGACGGGACCGCCGCCGTGGTCATCGACGGAATGATCCGCGACCGCCTCGGCAAGGGGCCGCTGCGCCTCGCGCTCACCCATCGCCCCTCCGGCACCACCGTCGACCGCCCGGTGACGGTGCACGAGGGGACCGTGCCCTCGGCGGCGGGGTGGCGCAGGTTCACCGCGGACATCCCGCTCGGCGCCTTCGCCGACGCCCGGCCGGACACGGCACCGGGGCCGGGGCGCGCCCAGATCCCGTACGGCCTGCATCTCGTCGGACCGGACGGGCGCCGGACGCCGGTCGACGTGCCGGGGCCGGTCCTGCCCGGCCGCTACCCGCTGGCCGGGGACGGCGACGAGCGGCGCGAACTCGGCCTCACCACCAGCTCCCGCGGCAATCTGCTGATCACCGACCGCACCGTGCAGCCCGCCGTCGACCTGGCGACCTGGACCGAGGACGGACAGCTCCTCCTGGAGGGAAGCTTCCCCGGCCTCCCGGAACGGCCCGTCGAGCTGGTCGCCAGGCACAGCGGCCACGGCGAGGAGGCCGCCTTCCCCCTCGCCCTCTCCGGGTCCGCCGACGCCCGCCGGTTCAGGGCCGCGCTCCGGCCGGACGCCGTCGAGGGCCCCGGCGGGAAACTGCCGCTGGGCCAGGGGCACTGGTACCTCTTCCTCCGCGAGCGGAGCGCGAGGGGCGAGACGGACGGCGCCCCGCTGCGCATCCCCGCCGCCGCCCACCGCACCCTGCCCGCCGCCCGCACGCTTGCCGGCCGGAGGTACACCGTCGAACGGCGCTTCCACGACCAGCTGCTGATCGCCAGCGCCCCGGTGCTCACCGCCGGGGAGCGCGGCCCGCGCGGCGAGCGGCTGCTGCGCGCGGCGTACCGGACCCGGCGCACCGCACCACTGCGCGACACGGTGCTGTACAGCAGCTTCGACGGCCGCCAGTACTCCGACTCGCCGCGCGCGATCCACGAGGAAGTGGCCCGGCGGGGCGCCGAGCTGGAACACCTGTGGGTGGTGCGCGACCAGCAGGCCCGGATCCCGGCGGGCGCCGCGGCCGTCGCGCAGGGCTCCGCCGCCTGGCACGAGGCACTGGCCCGCAGCCGGTACGTGGTCACCAACACCCAGCTCCCGGAGTGGTTCGAGCGGCGCGAGGGCCAGTGCGTCGTCCAGACCTGGCACGGCACCCCACTCAAGCGCATCGGCCTCGACCTCGCGGGCACCGCGCGGGCCGACGCCGCCCATATCGCCACCCTTGAGCGGCGCGCCCGCCAGTGGAGCTTCCTGGTCTCCCCGAACAGCTTCTCCACCCCCGTGCTGAGGCGCTCGTTCGGCTACCGGGGCGAGATCCTGGAGTGCGGCTACCCCCGCAACGACCTCTTCCACGCCCCGGACCGGGCCAAGGTCGCAGCAGCGGTACGGGAACGGCTCGCCCTCCCCGAGGGCAAGCGGGTCGTGCTGTACGCGCCGACCCGGCGCGAGGACCAGCCGCTCGGCGACGGCCGCTACGGCCTCGCCCTGCGACTCGACCTGGCCGCCGCCGAACGCGAACTCGGCGCGGACACCGTCCTGCTGGTGCGCCGCCACTACCTGGTGACCGACCGCCTCCCGGACAGCGGCAGCGGCTTCGTCCGGGACGTCTCGCGCTACGGGGACGCCGGCGAGCTGATGCTGATCAGCGACGCCCTGGTCACCGACTACTCCTCGCTGATGTTCGACTTCGCCCGGACCGGCCGCCCGATGCTCTTCCACACCCACGACCTGGCGCACTACCGCGACACCCGCGGCTTCTGCTTCGACTTCGAGGCCCGCGCTCCCGGCCCGCTGATCCCCGGATCCACCGGCCTGGTCGAGGCGCTGCGCGACCCGGAACGCGCCGTCGCGGGACACGCGCAGGCGTACGAGGCATTCCGCCGGGACTTCTGCGACCTGGACGACGGGCACGCCGCGGCCGCCGTGGTCGACCGAATGCTGTAATCCGCACCGCCCGGCCGGTACCGCCGCCGGCCGGGCGAGAGCACCGGAATCCGCACTCCACCCCTGAACCGTTCGAGTGGTTCAGGGGTGCGAGTGTTTGCGCGAGTGCGCGGCGCATTCAAGTAATAGTCCTTCTAAGTGTGACCATCGGTGCGTTGCTCAACGTCTTCGGGTTGCTACGTTCTGTTTTCATGGGTATCCGAATGCGATGCGAAACCTGGGACGTGCCACGGGCAAGAGCGATGGTGCTCATTGCCGCGGCCGCGGGTCTTGTCACCCGAATGCTGATCGCGGCGAATATGCCGGGCCCGGCCGATGTGCGGATCTTTCATGGCTTCGCAAAGGCGATCGTGCGTTACGGGCCCATTCGGATTTACGAACAGCCGCTGCCGGGACTTCCCGTCTACAACCATCCGCCACTGGCCGGCTGGATGCTGCTCGGTCTGAATGAACTCTCCGAGCTGGGCATCCCCTTCGGAACGCTGATCAGATCGCCCGCCTCGATCGCCGACTTCTTCTGCGCGCTCCTCGTCTTCGAAATCGTGCGCCGGCGCGCCTCGACCGGCGCCGCCGTCGCCTGCGGAGTGGGCGTGGCCGCCAGCCCCGTACTGATCGCCACCTCCGGCTATCACGGCAACACCGACGCGGTCGCCATCACCTTCGCCCTGGCCGCCGCCCATCTGCTGGTGGACCGGAAGGCGCCGCTGGCCGCCGGGCTGGCCGCCGCACTGTCGATCAGCGTCAAGTTCATCCCCGTGGTGGTGATCCCGGCGCTGCTGCTCGTCGCGCTGCGGGCCGGCCGGCCGGTGTTCGTCCGCTTCTCCGCCGGGTTCGCCGCACTGGTCGCCCTCGTCTGGGGGCCGGTCCTGGTGACCGTGCCGGAGAGCCTCAAGGAGAACGTCCTGGAGTACGCGGGCGGCGGCTACCGGCTCTGGGGGCTCGTCCGGTTCGCCGACCTGTTCGGTCTGCCGCAGTCCTTCATCACCTTCATCGAGGGCAACGGCCACTTCCTGTTCGTACTGGCCTGTGTGGCGGCCGGGGTCTGGCTCGCGTTGCTGCGGCCCGCGCAGCTGCCGGTCGTCGTCGCCGTCACGATGAGCCTCCTGCTGCTGCTCTCCACCGCGTCCGCGCTCCAGTACCTGACCTGGGCCGCCGCCGGGCTGTTCGTCGTCGGGTTCTGGGAGGGCGCCGCGTACAGCTGCCTGCTCGGCCTGACAGCGGTCCTCGGCTACCGGGGACGCTCCGCCGTGCACTGGAGCGAAACGGTGCTGCATCTCGCCGAGGCCGGCTGGGTGGTCCTCGCCGCGGGCCTCGTCAGCGGGATCCGCAAGATCCTCGCCGCCCGGCCGTTCCCGCCCGGACAGCCCCCCGCCGGGTGCGGCACGCTCACCGCGCCCCGCACCTCGCAGCCCACCGGTTCCGCCGTCAACTGACCGCCTCCGAGAAGCAAGCACCAAGCACCGAGCACCGAGCGCAACTGGAGAACGCCCCGTGAAGGAAAGCCCGAGCCCCAGGATCGGCGTCCTGGTGGTCGCGTACAACGCCGAGACGACGCTGGAGAAGACCCTCGACCGTATTCCGGAGGACTTCCGGTCCAAGGTCGCCGAAATCCTTATTCTCGACGACGCGAGCCATGACGCGACCTTCACCGCGGGCTGCCGCTGGTCGCAGACGGAAGGAATGCCGCGGACCGTGGTGATGCGGCACACCAAGAACCTCGGATACGGCGGAAACCAGAAGGCCGGATACGCGCTGGCCGCCGAGCACGGACTCGACATCATCGTGCTGCTGCACGGCGACGGACAGTACGCCCCGGAATTCCTGCCCGACATGGTCGCACCCATCGAACGCGGCGAATGCGAGGCCGTCTTCGGATCACGGATGATGAAATCCGGATCCGCGCTCAAGGGCGGCATGCCGATGTACAAATGGCTCGGCAACTGCATTCTCACCCGCCTGGAGAACGCCCTTCTCGGCTCGCAGCTCTCCGAATTCCACTCCGGGTACCGTGCCTACAGCGTCGCGGCGCTCAAGAAGCTGCCGATCCACCGGAACACCGACGCGTTCGACTTCGACACCCAGATCATCGTCCAGCTGCTCAACGAGGGGATGCGGATCAAGGAGATCCCCGTACCCACCTACTACGGCGACGAGATCTGCTACGTCAACGGCATGAAGTACGCGAAGGACGTCGTCAAGGACGTCCTCGAATACCGGCTCGCCGTCAAGGGGTTCGGCACCTGCGGCTGGATCCCCAAGCCCGTCGAGTACGCGTTCAAGGAGGGCGACGGCTCCTCGCACGCCGTCATCCTGGAGAAGATGCGCAGCCTCCCGCCCGGCCGGGTCCTCGACCTCGGCTGTTCCGGCGGCCTGTTCGCCCAGCGCCTCGAAGCCCTCGGCCACGAGGTGACCGGCGTGGACTACATCGAGGTCCCCGGCGTACGCGAGAAGTGCACCCACTTCCACCTCGCCAACCTGGAGGACGGGCTGCCGGTCGAGATCGGCGACGGCTACGACTACGTGGTCGCCGGCGACGTCATCGAGCACCTCTCCCGCCCCGAGCGGGTGCTCGCCGAGGTCGCCGAGGTGCTGCGGCCCGGCGGCCATGTGCTGCTCTCCGTACC
Source organism: Streptomyces atratus (assembly GCF_900119365.1). GTDB lineage: Bacteria > Actinomycetota > Actinomycetes > Streptomycetales > Streptomycetaceae > Streptomyces > Streptomyces atratus_B. The sequence continues at coordinate 13,667 of NZ_FPJO01000037.1, read as the reverse complement.
GAACTTCAGCCACTGGTACTCACGGCTGCGGGTCGCGCTCGGAGTCTTCGGCTACGACCGGCGCGGCATTCTCGACGAAACGCATCTGCGCTTCTTCACCCGGGCCAGCCTGCGCCGCACCGTCAGGGAGGCGGGCTACGACGTCCTCCACATCGCGTCGACCGGGGCCCCGTTCTGGGCGCTGCTCGGCGGCGGACCGCTCCCCGCGGTCCTGGGCGGAGTGTCGAAACTGCTCACCCGGATCCGGCCGACGTTGTTCGGCTATCAGCACGTCGCACTGCTCACCCCGCATGCGGCCGAGACGATCATCGCTGGAGAGCACGTCGATGTACAGGACATCCTCAACCGACAGTACGTCCCTGCCGACCGGGTCGGCGTCTGAGGCCGCCGTCCCCGGTCCCGCCCCCGCCCCGGAGCCGCAGTCCCCGGGCGCCGCAGTCAGGAGCAAGGCCTTGACCCTCCCCAGTCTGACGCTGCTGCTGTTCGCCGTTTTCTCGTCGGCGGGCGGCCAGATCATGCTCAAGCACGGGATGAAGAGCGCCGCGGCCGCCGCGGGACATGGTGGCGGATCCGTCGCCCTGCGCGCCGCGACCAGCCCCTGGGTCGTCCTGGGCCTGGTGGTCTTCGCGGTCTCCGCCCTCGCCTGGATGGCGACCCTGGCCAAGGTGCCGCTGTCCATCGCCTACCCGTTCAACGCCCTCGGGTATCTGCTGATCGTGCTGGCCGGGGCGACCGTGCTGCACGAACGGACCTCGATGTGGACCTGGGGCGGCTCGCTGCTCGTGGTCGTCGGCCTCGTCACGGTGATGGCGGGCCAGCAACGCTGACCGCGCCGCCGTCGGACGGGCCTGCCCTCAGGCCCGTCCGACGACCGGCTGCCGCTCGCGGCTCACTTCACCGCGCCCGCCATCACGCCGGAGACGAACTGGCGCTGGAAGGCGAAGAAGACCGCCAGCGGAATCACCATCGACACGAAGGCGCCGGGCGCCAGCACGTCGATGTTGTTGCCGAACTGCCGTACCTGCTGCTGGAGGGCCACCGTGATCGGCGGTGAGTCCGAGTCGGCGAAGATCAGCGCGACCAGCATGTCGTTCCACACCCAGAGGAACTGGAAGATCCCGAGCGAGGCGATCGCCGGACCGCCCAGCGGCATCACGACCCGGGTGAAGAGCCGGATCTCGCCCGCCCCGTCCAGCCGGGCCGCCTCCAGCAGTTCCCTCGGGATCTCCGCGAAGAAGTTCCGCAGCAGGAAGATCGCGAAGGGCAGACCGAAGGCCGTGTGGAAGATGATCACGCCGAAGGTCGTCTCGAAGATCCCGACCGCACCGAAGAGCTTGGAGACCGGGACCAGGGCGACCTGCACCGGGACCACCAGCAGCCCCACGACCACCAGGAACCACCAGTCGCGGCCGGGGAACTCCATCCAGGCGAAGGCATATCCGGCCAGTGAACCGATCACCACGACCAGGACGGTGGCCGGGACGGTGATCATGACCGTACTGAGGAGGGAGTGGGTGATGGTCGAATTGTCCAGCAGTGTGGCGTAGTTGTCGAAGGTGAGCTGCGACGGGGCCGTGAAGACCTTCCACCAGCCGGTCGCCGCGATGTCGTCCGCGCCGCGCAGCGAGGACAGCAGCAGCCCCACCGTCGGCATCAGCCAGAACAGGCCCACCAGGACGAGGAAGATCCGCATCGCACCGCCGCCGGCGCGGGCGGCGATGCGCGCGCCGAGGGACCGCTCGGCCTTCACCGGAACGTCTTCGGCCGATGTGCTCGTGGCCGTGGTCGGCGCTGTCGTCATCGGCGCCCCTCCTTCCGGATCCGGCGGATGTTGACGTACATCACCGGGAGTACCAGCAGCAGCAGGAGTACGGCGATGGCGCTGCCGATCCCGAGATCCGCGTCCGTGCCGAACGAGGACCGGTAGAGCTGGAACGCCAGCACGTTCGCGTCGTCCTGCGAGGAGCCCGGCGCGATGATGAAGACCAGGTCGAAGATCTTCAGCACGTTGATCATCAGCGTGACCAGCACCACCACGAGCACGGGCGCCAGCATCGGCACCGTGATCCGGCGGAACACCTGCCACTCGTTCGCGCCGTCCACCCGGGCCGCTTCGAGGAGTTCACGGGGCAGCCCCGCGAGCCCCGCCGCGATCAGCACCATCGCGAACCCGGCCCACATCCAGACGTAGGAACCGATGATCCCGGGGGTGACGAGGGCCGGGCCGAGCCATTCGACCCCGTTGTACGGCTCCTTGAAGTTCGAGTCGGGCAGCCGGAGTCCGGCGCCGTCCGCCGAGGCGGGCAGGGTGAACGTACCGTCCGCACCCGCCGTCGCCGAGGCGACCACCTTGCCGTCCTTGACCGCCTCGACCTTGAGGCCCTTGAGCCCCAGCTCCTTGGCGTCGATGACATTGGGCCGGCCGCCGCCGCCCTTGGTGAAGTCCAGCCAGGCGGTGCCGGCGATCTCGCCGTCCTTCGCCACGGCGGCCTTCGCCGGCTTCGCGTCCTTCGGCATGTTCGCCGGGATCACACCGACCAGCGGCAGCCGCACCGGCTGCCCGGCCCGTACCGGCGCCTTGGTGACGAACGAACCGCCGGGGCCCGCCTTGAGCGGGTGGACGGGCAGCGGATGCGCCTTCGGATACCCCGCCGACTCGGCGAAGGTGTCGTGCACACCCACCCATACGGCGTTGGCGACCCCGCGCTCCGGAGCGGCGTCGTACACCAGCCGGAAGATGATGCCGGCGGCGAGCATGGAGATCGCCATCGGCATGAAGACGACCAGCTTGAACGCCGTGCCCCAGCGGATCCGCTCCGTGAGCACCGCGAAGATCAGCCCGAGCGCCGTGGAGACCGTCGGCGCGAGCACGACCCAGATCGCGTTGTTCTTGACCGCCGTACGGATGGTGTCGTCGGTGAACAGCGCCTTGTAGTTGTCGAGCCCGGCGAAGCCCGTCCCCGCCTGGTCGAGGAACGACCGGTAGACGGAGTACACGATCGGATAGACCACGAGCGCGCCCAGCAGCACCAGCGCGGGGGCCAGGAAGAGGGCCGCGATGAACCGGCGGGTGCCGGTCACGCTCCGGCGGCTGCGCCCCGGGCCGCCGGACGGCGGGTCGGACGGCTTCCTGGGCGCGGGCACCGACGGCTCCGCGGACGATTGCTTGTCGGCGGGGGGCACCGCGTCGGCGCCCCCCGCTGCGGCTGTCGTCATCGCGTCAGCTCTTGTACGCCTTGGCCGCGTCGGACTCCAGTTTCGCTTGAGTCCCCGCGATGTCCTTCGGGTTCTTCAGGAAGTCCTGGAGGGACTTCCACTCGCCCTTGCCGGGCGTCCCGCCGAAGGACTGCGGCGCCTGGTCGGACATGTCGAACCGGACGGCGTCACCGGCCGAGATCAGCGCCTTCGCCATCGTGCGCTGCACCTCGTTCGGGTACGCGGAGGCGTCCAGGGCCTTGTTCGGAGAGATGAACCCGCCCTGCTCGGCCATGATCTGCGCGGCGTCGGTCGAGCCCAGCCAGGTCAGCAGGGCCTGGGCGCCCTTGCCGTCCTTCAGCGCCACCGCGGCGTCGCCGCCGGTCACGACGGGGGACTCGGCGCCGACCGCCGGGAACGGGAACACCTTGGCGTCCGTCCCGATCTTCGCCTTCGTCTGCGCGATGTTGACGCCCACGAAGTCGCCTTCGAAGACCATCGCGGCCTTGGGCTGGTCACCGCCGGTGAAGGTCTGGGTGACCGAGGCGGGGAACTCCGTCTGCAGGGCGCCGTCGGCGCCGCCCGCGATCAGCGACGGCTTGCCGAAGAGCTGCGCGAGTGTGGTCAGCGCGTCCTTGACGGACGGGTCCGTCCACTTGATCTTGTGCTGGGCCAGCTGGTCGTACTTCTCCGGACCGGCCTGGGAGAGGTAGATGTTCTCGAACCAGTCGGTGAGCGTCCAGCCGTCCGCGCCGCCGACGGAGACCGGGGTGACACCCGAGGCGGAGACCGTCTCGGCCGTCTTCAGGAAGTCCTTCCAGGTCTTCGGCTCGGCCGCGCCCGCGTTCTCGAACGCCTTGGCGTTGTACCAGATCAGGGACTTGTTGGCGGCCTTGAAGTAGACGCCGTACTGGGTGCCGTCCACCGCGCCGAGGTCCTGCCAGACCTTCGAGTAGTTCTTGCTCAGCTGGGCCTTGGCCTCGGCGCCGACCGGCTTCGCCCACTTCTTCCGGGCGGCCTGCTGGATCGCTCCGACCTGCGGGATCATCGCGACGTCCGGCGGCTGACCTCCCGCGATCTTCGTACCGAGGAAGTTGACGATCGGGTCCTGCGCCGGGACGAAGGTGACCTTCGCGCCCGTGCGCTTCTCGAACTCCTTGAGGACCTTGACGAAGTTGGCCTGCTCGGCACCGGTCCAGACGGCCGCGACCGAGAGCTTCTCGCCGTCCAGCTTGGGCAGTACGACGCTGGAGGGACTTCCCTTGCCGCTCCCCGAGCTCTTGTCCGACTCGTCTTTTCCGCCGTCGTCACTGCAACCGGTGAGGGCCAGGGCGCTGACGGCGGTGAACACCGCGGCGGCCCTGCTGATCCGAAGGGTTGTGCGCATTGCTTCCCCGTCTCTCACATCGTTGTGTGCGCACAGTCCTACGCCCGGTGTACGGGCGCCGCAATACCGCTTCTCGTGTCAACTCCTTGATCGTGATGGGCTCGTGACGTGATGTCAGTGGATGTCCGGACCCGGTTTCCCTCAGGAGTGGACGGGCCCGAACGGGGCTATCGGCTCGGCGTTCACCGACCGGGCCGCCCGCTCCAGCGCACTGGCCAGCAGGGCCAGGTCGGTCGGCCCGTTGCCCAGCTCGCGGACCGGGCGCCGGGTCGGCGGATCGCCCATCCGCTCCCACTCCAGCGGTACGACGGTGGGCCGCAGCGTGGCGGTGCGCGGGATGCGCCCGGTCACCCGGCCGCCCTGGAACGGGGTCACCCGCCCGTCCGGATGCCCGAGCCTGCCCCGTCCGGGCGCCGGGTCCTCCGGAGACGACTGGACCACCGGTGCGTCCAGCACGATGCGCAGCCGGGCCCCGTGCGCCAGGTCCGTGTCCTCGGTACGGTCCGGGCGGGCGGACGCGGCGACCAGGTGGACGCCCAGCCGGCCGCCCTCCCGCGCCACGGCCTCCAGGGCCCGCACCACCGAACCCGCGGCGGGGCGGCCGGGGCTGCCGAGCGCCGGGGCGACCAGCGCGTCGAAGTCGTCGACCAGGACGACGAGCCGGGGCAGCGGGGAGGGCCCGGGGTCCGAGGAGCGGGCGGCGGGGCGCAGCCGGAGCGTCCCGCTCATCGGGGCGTCCACGTCACCGCGCTGTTCCGCAGTGGCCGACGGGCGCTGGCCGACCATCCGCCGCGCCACCTCGTGCCGGTGGTGCCACTCGGTGAAGTCGTACGCTCCGAGCAGCTCGGCCCGGCGCTTCAGCTCGCCGCCCAGCGCCTGGGCGAACTCCCGCATCCGCACCGGATCGGAGGCCACCAGGTGCGTGAACGCGTGCGGCAGTTCGGTACAGGGGCCAAGGCCCTCGCCGCGGTCGCCGCCCGCGCCGTCGACCAGCAGGAGGCCCAGCAGGTCGGGACGGGCGGCCGCGGCGAGCGAGGCGGCGACGGCCCGCAGCAGCTCCGTGCGCCCGCTGCCGGCCGGTCCCTCGATGAGGAGGTGGGGGCCCTCCTCCGCCAGATCCACGCTGACCGCGCCCCGGGGCCCGGCTCCGAGCACCACCACGGGCCGCCCGACGGCCGCGGATGTGCCGGTGCCCGCCTCCGCGGTCGCCCCGGCGGCGGTGCGTCCGGCCGGGGCGGCGTTCTCGGCGCCTCGCGCGGCGACCCGGGGCACGTCGCCGCCGCGCGGCCCGCTGACCCGGTTCGAGCCGCGCCCGGATCCGCCGGGGTACGGGGTGCGTCCGGAGCCGGGGTGCGGGGTGCGGCCCGAGTCGGGGGTGTTGTGGCCGTCGTCGCCGGGGGCGAGGGGGCGGACCGGGGTGCCGATGTGGGTGGCGTTCTCGCTGCCGGGGTACGGGGTGCGGCCCGAGCCGGGGACGTAGCCGTCCGGGCCCGCCGAACCGCCCATGCGCTGGGCGCCCACGCGGGGGCCCGCGCCGCGCGGGTACTCCGTACGACCCGAACCGCGGCTCTCCGCATCGGCGCCGTCGTCAGCGCCGCCGCCCGCCGGTCCGCCCGTCCAGCGGCCCGAGCCGCGCACCGTGGCGCCCGGCTGGTCGTCCGCGGTGGAGGCCCAGCGGGCCATCAGGGAGGCCGGGGTGGCACGGGCCAGGCCCAGCTCGTCCAGCAGCCGGGCGGTCGTCGGGAGCGAGGCCGACGCCGACCGGCCGTGAGCCGTGGAGGAGCCCTCCGTACGCAACGGGGCCAGCGCCCGGCCGAACCGCTCGGCCCAGTGCGCCGACACCGCGTCCACCGCGGCGACCGTGCCGCGGCCCGCGGCCCGGCCGTCCGCCGTCCGCAGCAGCCGCAGGGCCGTCGCCACATCGCCGCTGAGCATCGCCACCGCCCCGCACTCGCGGAAGGCGATCGAGGCGTGGCAGGCGGCCTCGTACGTCGCCGCGACCGGTGAGGTGGGCGTGGCGGCCGGGGTCTCGGCCAGACAGATCAGGTGGATGCCGGCCGCGGCTCCGGCGGCGGCCAGCCGGGCGGTGTTCTCGCGCAGCGCCGCCGAGCCGGGATCGCCGTCGACGATCACCACGGTGTACGGACCCGTGTACCGCTCCGCGGCCTCGGCGACCGTACTCCGGTCCAGGCTCGCCCAGCCGGGCCCGAGCGGACCTTCGTCCAGCCGGCGCACCAGCTCCGCGACCCGGGCGGTGGCCTGTTCACGGTCGTACGCGAGAAGCAGTCGGCAGTCCTGGCCGTGCGTCGGCCGCAGATGGGGCAGCCAGCCGAGCCAGGCCCACTCGCGTCTGCGCTCGTCCGCGCCACGGGCGCGGTCCGTGGCGATCAGCACGATCTCCAGATCGGCGGGGGAGTGCAGCGCGGCGAGCTGCGCCACCGTCGAGCGGGCGAGCCCGGCCAGCCGGGTCCTCGGCCCGGCGAGCCCGAGCGAACCGGCCTCCCGCAGCCCCACCGTCACCGGTACGGCGGGAAGCTCGGCCCGGTCCGTCGTCCCCAGGCGCACCACGAGCGCCTCGGGGTGGGCGGTGCCGCGCTCCCACAGCCGGGGGCCGGGGCCGAGCGCGGTCAGCAGCACGGCCGCCGGGTCGGGCCAGGCGCTCTGCGCGGCGGACCCCGACGGTGCCGAAGGGGTGGCCGGGAACGGCGGCCCGGCGGCCCCCGCCCCGTCGGGCGCGGCCTCGTGCACGGGCTCGCCCCGGTTGCCCGTGAGCCTGCGGGCCCAGGCGCCTATTCCGCCCCGCCGGGGCGCGCCGTCGTCCGGGACGGGGGCGGGGTGCCCGGGGGCGTACGGCCGGCGCCCGTCGTCCTCGCCCCCGTACGCGTGACCGGCGCCGGGGTCCTCCTGGAGGGCGGGCGCGGGGGAGACGGGCGCGGCGCAACCGTGCCCCGAGCCGTCGTCGGCACCCGCCGTGCCGGACACCCGCAGATGACCCTCGCCGTCCGGTGCCGTGGCCAGCGTCGGCGCGGGCGCGCCGGAGGTCAGCCGGAGCGTGGACTCGCCGAGCCGCAGCAGCGCACCGCGCTTCAGCCGGACCGGGCGGTCGCGGACCTCCGTGCCGTCGAGCAGGGTGCCGTTGGTGGAGCCGAGGTCCGCCACCGAGACCAGGCCGTCCGGGGAGACCGTCACCGTGCAGTGCAGCCGGGACACATCGGGGTCGTCGAGCGGGACGTCCGCGTCGGCGGAGCGGCCGATCCGGATCCGTCCGCCGTGCAGCAGATGGACCCCGCCCGCGTCCGGCCCCGCGACCACGTGCAGCCGGGCCGGGACGGCGTCGTCCACCGCCTCGTCCTCGCCCGGGACCTGGAGCGAGAGCACCGCGCCGTCCACCAGCGGCGGCTCACCCAGCGCGCACCGCTGGGCGTCGAGCCGCTCACGCCCGGCGAACAGCACCACCGCGCCGCTGCCGAGCGAGCCGTCGGGCCCCAGGACGGCCGCGGCCAGGTGGGACGCCACGGTGGCGAGCGCCGTCCCGGGCGGGGCGGTGACCAGCACGTCGCACGCGCGCGCCGGGGTCTGGCCGCTGCGCGGCGCGAGGACGGTCAGCCGGATCTGCATCGCCGTCAGCGGTCCCTTCTGCGCGGGGCGCCGGGCAGGGGAAACGCCCTGTGATTCCCCCCACCCGACACGGACGCGTCGTCCGGTACAGGTTCGTCACGTGCCGCGGGGCTCCCGACCCCACAGTCCGTGCTGGAGGCATCCTCGCACCTGCGACTGACAACGCGCCCGGGGGTCACCGCTAAGTGATCATGAAACGTCGGCTGTGCGCCCATAAATGCCTGCTTGGAACCTCGTCCGCGAGGACGGAACCGTTCCGGAAGAGCGCCCGGAGCGGTTCGTCGCACATGCGTACGGCAACCATTGGCCCGATGTGAGCGTCTTGTTCCGCAACCGGCCGGATGCCTCCTCGGGGCGGCATCCGGCCAACGGCGGGCAGGGCGACGAAAGCAACCGGACGGAGCCGCCCGGCCCCGCCGGTCACCCCACTAGAGTGGGCCGGAAACTCCCGGGCGGATCCGGGAGCACCGCAATCACCACGATCTGCAGGGAGCGCATGACGTGCGGCCGGTAGGCAGCAAGTACCTCCTGGAGGAGCCGCTGGGACGCGGCGCCACGGGCACCGTCTGGCGTGCCCGCCAGCGGGAGACCGCGGGCGCCGAGGCGGCCGTCGCCGGCGAGCCCGGCGAGACTGTGGCGATCAAGGTCCTGAAGGAGGAGCTCGCCAACGACGCCGATGTCGTGATGCGGTTCCTGCGCGAGCGCTCCGTGCTGCTCCGGCTCACCCACGAGAACATCGTGCGCACCCGCGACCTGGTCGTCGAGGGCGACCTCCTCGCTCTCGTCATGGACCTGGTCGACGGCCCCGACCTGCACCGCTACCTCCGCGAGAACGGCCCGCTCACCCCGGTCGCCGCCGCACTGCTCACCGCGCAGATCGCCGACGCGCTCGCCGCCAGCCACGCAGACGGCGTCGTCCACCGCGACCTGAAGCCCGCCAACGTCCTGCTCGACGAGCGCGACGGCCAGATGCACCCGATGCTCACCGACTTCGGCATCGCGCGCCTGGCCGACTCCCCGGGCCTCACCCGCACCCACGAGTTCGTCGGCACGCCCGCCTATGTGGCGCCCGAGTCCGCCGAGGGGCGCCCGCAGACCTCCGCCGTCGACATCTACGGCGCGGGCATCCTGCTGTACGAGCTGGTCACCGGCCGTCCGCCGTTCGCCGGCGGCACCGCACTCGAAGTGCTGCACCGGCACCTCAGCGAGGAGCCCCGCCGCCCCAGCACCGTCCCGGCCCCGCTGTGGACGGTGATAGAGCGCTGCCTGAGCAAGGACCCCGACCGGCGGCCCAGCGCCGAGAACCTGGCCCGTGGCCTGCGCGTCGTCGCGGACGGGATCGGCGTGCACGCCAGTTCCGCCCAGATCGCCGCGGCCGACGGTGTGGGCGCCCTGCTCGCACCCGACCCGGCGCCCGCGGCCGTTCCGCAGACCCCCGGCGCGGCGGACCCGACGCAGGTGCTGCCGAGCAACGCCGGCTCGTACGACCCGAACGCCGCCACCAGCGTCATGCAGCAAGCCCCCGGCCAGGGCCCCGCCGGGCACGCCGACCCGACCTCGGTCCTGCCGCCCGTGCCGCCGCGTCCGGACGGCCCTCCGCAGCCCGAGGGGCCGCACCCCTGGCAGTCCCAGCTCCAGGCGGCCCGCGACCGCAACGAGCAGACCCAGGTCCAGTACCTCGACCCGAACCAGGACCCGCTGCGCCGCCGCCCCCAGCGCGCCCAGCCCCAGCAGCCACAGCCGCAGCAGCGGCGTCAGCCGCCGCCACAGCATCAGCAGTACCAGCAGCCGCAGCAACAGCAGTACCCCCAGCGCCACCAGCAGCAGTACCAGCCGCAGCACCAGCCCCAACAGCAGCCCCAGCACCAGCGGTACGCGCCCCCGCAGCAGCCGGTGGCGCCCCAGCCGCCGGCCCCGCGTCAGCCCCGCGAGCCGAGGCAGCGCAGCGCCAACCCGATGAGGATCCCCGGCCTCGGCTGCCTCAAGGGCTGTCTGTTCACCCTGGTGCTGCTGTTCGTCGCGGGCTGGCTGATCTGGGAGCTGACCCCGTTGCAGGACTGGATCGGCCAGGGCAAGAGCTACTGGCAGGCGATCAGCGACACGGTCTCCACCGTCGGCGACTGGATCTCGAAACTGGGCGGCGACGGCGGCAACAGCACTGGCAACACCGGCCCCTGAGGGGCCGCAACACCATCAACTCTGTAGCTATATCGACTTCCGCGGGCCAGTTTCCACCGCATATCGCCCGCGGAAGTGAAGGTTGGCACCATCCCGGGCACTCAACCCCCCGGCCGACGCGTAACTTTGTCGACCGGGGGTCATGAGCGACGGTCCATCGCCAGCCGCTGAGGGAGCAGTCTTGGCACGGAATATCGGCAGCCGGTACACCGCACACCAGATCCTGGGGCGCGGCAGCGCCGGCACGGTCTGGCTCGGCGAGGGGCCCGAGGGCCCGGTGGCCATCAAGCTGCTCCGCGAGGACCTGGCGTCCGACCAGGAACTCGTCGGCCGCTTCGTCCAGGAGCGCACCGCCCTGCTCGGTCTCGATCATCCCCATGTCGTCGCCGTCCGCGACCTCGTGGTGGACGGCAACGACCTGGCACTGGTCATGGACCTGGTGCGCGGCACCGACCTGCGCACCCGTCTCGACCGCGAACGCCGTCTCGCCCCCGAGGCCGCCGTGGCGATCATCGCCGACGTCGCCGACGGCCTCGCCGCCGCACACGCCGCCGGAGTGGTCCACCGCGACGTCAAGCCGGAGAACATCCTGCTCGACATGGAGGGCCCGCTCGGCCCCGGCGGCTCGCACCCGGCGCTGCTCACCGACTTCGGTGTGGCCAAGCTGATCGACACCCCGCGCCGCACCAAGGCCACCAAGATCATCGGCACGCCGGACTACCTGGCCCCCGAGATAGTCGAGGGGCTGCCGCCGCGCGCCGCCGTCGACATCTACGCCCTCGCCACGGTCCTGTACGAACTCCTCGCCGGCTTCACGCCCTTCGGCGGCGGACACCCCGGTGCCGTCCTGCGCCGCCACGTCACGGAGACGGTCGTACCGCTTCCCGGCATCCCCGACGAGCTCTGGCAGCTCCTGGTCCAGTGCCTGGCAAAGGGCCCCGCCTCCCGGCTGCGCGCCTCCGAGCTCGCGGCCCGGCTGCGCGAGCAGCTCCCGCAGCTGGCCGGCATCCCGCCGCTCGACGTGGACGAGCCGGGCACCGAGCCGGAACCCCAGACCTACGACGAGCAGCAGTACACCCCCGCCCCCGAAAAACCCCGCCGCCGCGGCGCGGTCCCGCTGGTCCCCGGATCGTCCGCCGACTCCAACCGCGACACCCACACCAGCATGCGCGTCCCGGCCCCCGACGAACTCTCCGGCGGCCCCCGGGGCACCGCCAGGGCCCCCCGCTCCCCGGGCACGCCCCGCCCCGGCTCGGCCCGCAACAAGTCCGCGGCCGTCCGCAAGCGCCGCCTCACGCTGGGCGCCGCCGCCCTGGTGCTGGTGGCGGCGCTGGGCGTGGGCGGCGCGCTGGCGCTGGGCGGCGACGACGAGGGCGCCCCCGCACAGGACACGGAGAACTCGGCGCCGGCAACGCCCTGACCCGAGGCCCCGCAAGGGCGGCCCCGGCGGTCCCCGGGCGGCTCGGGCACCCCCGGAACCCCTGTATCCGTACGGCCCGCGAGGGCACGGCGCACCGGTTCGCCGGAACGTGATCGGACGGCCCGAGGTACGTCCGTGCCGACAGCCGTTACGCTGGACCCGTGGCAGTCGTCGATATTTCCGAAGAGCTGAAGTCCCTCTCCTCGACCATGGGGTCGATCGAGGCCGTCCTGGACCTGGATGCGCTGAGGGCGGACATCGCCGCGCTCGAGGAGCAGGCGGCCGCGCCTTCCCTCTGGGACGACCCCGAGGCGGCGCAGAAGATCACCAGCAAGCTTTCGCACCTCCAGGCCGAGGTCCGCAAGACCGAGGCGCTCCGCGGCCGGATCGATGATCTCGAAGTCCTCTTCGAGCTCGCCCAGGACGAGGGCGACGCCGACGCCCTGGCCGAGGCGGAGTCCGAGCTGGAGTCCGTCCGCAAGGCGCTGGACGAGATGGAGGTCCGTACTCTCCTGTCCGGCGAGTACGACGCCCGTGAGGCCCTGGTCAACATCCGGGCCGAGGCCGGTGGCGTGGACGCCGCCGACTTCGCCGAGAAGCTCCAGCGCATGTACATCCGCTGGGCCGAGCGGCACGGCTACAAGACCGAGGTCTACGAGACGTCGTACGCGGAAGAGGCCGGCATCAAGTCGACCACCTTCGCCGTCCAGGTGCCGTACGCCTACGGCACGCTCTCCGTCGAGCAGGGCACCCACCGGCTCGTCCGGATCTCGCCCTTCGACAACCAGGGCCGCCGCCAGACGTCCTTCGCGGGCGTCGAGGTGCTGCCGGTGGTCGAGCAGACCGACCACATCGAGATCGACGAGTCCGAGCTGCGCGTGGACGTGTACCGCTCCTCGGGCCCCGGCGGTCAGGGCGTCAACACCACGGACTCCGCGGTCCGTCTGACCCACCTCCCGACCGGCATCGTCGTCTCCTGCCAGAACGAGCGCTCGCAGATCCAGAACAAGGCATCCGCGATGAACGTCCTCCAGGCGAAGCTCCTCGAGCGTCGCCGCCAGGAGGAGCAGGCCAAGATGGACGCCCTCAAGGGCGACGGCGGCAACTCCTGGGGCAACCAGATGCGGTCGTACGTCCTGCACCCGTACCAGATGGTCAAGGACCTGCGTACGGAGTTCGAGATGGGCAACCCGGAAGCGGTCTTCAACGGCGAGATCGACGGCTTCCTGGAGGCGGGCATCCGCTGGCGCAAGCAGCGGGAGAAGTAGGCGGGAACGAGCGTTCACGGCGGTGCCGGAGGCCCCACGGGGTTTCCGGCGCCGCCGTTTTGGTCGGAGCCGTCACGAGGTCACCGCCGAAGGGGAGTTGGGGCTCCTGGTTGCGCGGGCGCTGTGGCGAGTGCGTCACAGTCGTGATTCCGAATGAAGGTCAACTGCGAACAAAACAGTTCATATTGCACGGAACGGCCTTGACGTAGTCCTTAACTGTGGACAGGCTGCTAGGGCAGCATGCGTATGTCTGGGACGGGTGTGAACGGGGGCGGGCGGCATGACCACGGCTCTGTGTGGCGCCGTTCGGAGCGAACTCCGGAGAGCCGGGGCCCGCATATGGCTGCTCCACTGACGAGAACAGCTACTGGGGGTAGCAGCACATGACGAAGAAGACGCGAGTCCGCGTCGCGCGGATCGCCGCGGGTGCGGTCATCGCCGCAGGCGCCTCGCTCACCGCCGCCGGTGTGGCTTCGGCCGTCGGCGTCGATGTCGACGTTGCCGGGCTGTCGGCCAAGGCGGAGGCCGGGGGTGACACCGGGGGCGGCGACGGCGAGTGCAGCCCGATCGACCCGCGCTGTAACGAGACCGGCGGCGGCGA
>NZ_FPJO01000039.1 GCF_900119365.1 Streptomyces atratus | reverse complement strand
CGGCGGCCCGCCCCGCTCGCACGGAACCAGGTCCCGATCCGGTGTCCTGGGCAGCGCGGGCCTTCTTCACCCAGCCCCGCAGTGACTCCGAACTGACGCCGAGCTCCCGGGCAACCTCGGTCACCGTCCGTCCCGACGACCGCACGAGTTCGATCGCGTCCCGCTTGTACTCCTCCGAGTACCGCTTCGTGTACTTGCTTCCCACCTGGCACTGCTTCCTCTGGGCTCTCACGTCCCAGTCTCCAGGTGTCCACGATCAAGGGGAAGGTTCACCGTTCGTGTACCCCTTCGGGCGGACTGACCGGCCCTTGGCTGCTCTGGCTGTGGTTCTTGATCACAGCGGGCCGGAGACGTGCGGATACCTCTGCTGCGTCTACCTGTTCAGTTTGTGTTCGATCCAGGAAGTGGCGAAGTCGATGACTTCCGCGGCCTCGAACAGATGACTCTCGGCAGCGCCGACTCTGCCCTGCCGGCCGATTCCCGCTTGCGTATCCCTTTGAACCGGCCGTACTCCGCGCCCTGCTTGGTGCGGCCGTAGACGCGTTTGTGGGTGGATTCGACATCGATGAACGCCGTCTCGCCGGCGCCCGGCAGCAGCGGGGTGTGTGCGGCCAGCGCGGCGAGGAACCTGCGGTGCACGGCGTGGAGTTGGAGCGCATGGCCGTGAGTGAACGCGCGCAGGAACGTGCCGAGCGTGGAGAGGGCACGGATCCCGCGAACAGGGCCGGTATCGCACCGTGCCGCAGGACGTCCAGGTCGTCAATGCTGTCCGCCCCCACGGCCATACCGGCCACGATGCTGGTGACCTTGGCGTCCGCTGCGGCACCCGCACTGTGTATTCGGACGTGGAACCGTAGGAAGTCCCATCGTCCCAGCTCAGAGGACATCCGCGTCTCCATGTCCAAGCACTGGACCGGCTACCGGCCAGCGGATCAGTCGAGGAAGAGGCTCATGTACAGTGCCGTCTCCCCCTCGGACTCGGTACCGTGGTACAGGGAAGTGTCCAAGCCGCAGAAGGTGAACCCCATCCGCTGGTAGGCGCGGATGGCCGGAGCGTTGATGTTCGTCACTTCCAGCCACACGTGCCCGGCACTGCATTCCCGGGCCCAGCCGATGGCGTGACTCATGAGTGTCCGCCCGATTCCCCGGCCTTGGTACGGCCCAGCCACCTCGATATCGGCAATGATCAGCCGCCGGTTCCAGGGCTCATACTCCGTATCGACATAGCCGCATACGAGTTCGCCATCTACCGCGACAAACCGCCGCTTGCTCTCCGATGTCACATCGGCGGCCTCGGGCCCGTCGTCGGGGAAGACCTTGTGAACCGGCGGGTCCAGCCGGACGGGCCGAAAGGTGAACCCGCCCTCGGAACCGACTACTTCGAAGACGGCATCCGAGCTGAACTCGCCCTTGATGACGGCGGACTTGTCTCTTTCGCTCTCCGCCACGCGATAGGTGATTGCCTCCGCCGCCTCACGTTCGGCTGAGCTACGGTCAGGTGAGGTCATCTCCTCACGATACCGGTCTGGTGCACCACGGTGGTCAGCCCAACCGCCAGCCGGACCATCGGCAACAGACCCGCGTCCGCAGTCAGATTCGTTCCGTCGAACCAGACAGAAACCGCCGAAGCAGCATGGGATGTCTTCACCCACGAGATGCCTCGCGATCGTGCGTGAAGAAGGCTTCGACAAGCCCATCATCGCAGGTCACGAGGTATCTCTTACGTCCCGACACCTATCTCCCAGGCATCACGTCGGCGGATCGAGGCTAGGCCCAATACCGTTCAGTTAAGGCTCGGTAGCCGATCCGCCGGGCGACCGCCGCAGTGGCGAAGGAGCCGAGGACGGCGGCGACGTAGCCCGACAGTGAAACAAGTGAGATGGCCAGGGCAGACAGGGCGAAGCCGTACCCTGCCGTCGCCGGATCCGCGGCGAAGAACATCGTGTTGGGGGCCTGGCTGCCGAAGTAGAAGATGCCGAAGAGGAATGCCGCGAGGTAGAAGGGGCCGGCCTCGCGGCCTGCGAGGGCCCGGAGGTCCACCAGCGGTTCGGCGGCGCGCAGCTCCACGAGAATCCAGATGATCAGGAGGAGGACACCGAGGAGGAGAGGGCCGAGGGCCGCCGGGCTGCCCCATGCTCCGTTCTTCGCTGCGCCGACGCCGCTCAGCAGGGCGAGGACGGCCGCGCTGAGCAGTGACACGCCGGGCCAGTCGACCCGGCCGCTCGCCCGGTGGGCGGATTCGGGTACGGCGACGTACGAGACGGGCACGCAGACCAGTGCGAGCGCCGCCGGTAGGAGCAGGGTCAGGCGCAGATCCCCCGAGGCGGAGTGGACCAGGGCCAAGGCCAGGCCGCCCACGAGGGAGCCGAGTGCCAGCGAGCCGACCAGCAGGGCGATGGCCCGCCGTGCCTCGGCGACGGGCAGCCGGTCGCGCACGAGGGCGATCTCCAACGGCAGCAGGGCGGCAAGCGGTCCTTGGAGGAGCCGCCCGGCCAGCAGGACCGGGTAGCTGTCCGCCAGCGCCACGATCAGGGTTCCCGCCGCGGTCACGACGAGGGCAATCCGGAGCATCCGCCGGTGCCCGTACAAGTCGCCGAGGCGCCCGAACAGGGGGACACACACGGCGGCCGCCAGCAGCTGGACGGAGATGATCCAGTTGGTGTCGGCGGTGCCGATGCCCAGGTGCACGGCGAGGTCGGGAAGGAGCGGTGTGATGCCCGCCTGGAGGACCCCGCTGGTGAGCTCGAAGAACACGAGCAGGCCGACGACGGCGGTGACGGCACGCGCGGGGATCCGCGCGACCGGTCTGGCCGGGCTGTTGGTGTGGGTCATGGGTCACTCCTGCGAGGAAGGCGAGACCGGGGATCCGGCGGAGGAATCGGACGTTACGGAGGGCGAGGACGAGGACGAGGACGAATCCGAGCGGGCGGAGGTGGCGCAGGCGAGGCGCCGCAGGGCCAGTCCGGCGAGCAGCGCGGCAGCGTGGGGCACCGCGGCATCGTCGTAGACGGCCTGGGGCAAGTGGTTCATCGGGGCCGTGGTGGGGTCGGTGCCGACCGGGCAGGCGCCGAGCCCGAGGAACGCGCCCGGCACCTCGCGCAGCACGAAGGAGAAGTCCTCCGAGCCGGCCAGCGGCGTCGGCGCCACGAAGACCCGGTCCTCGCCGAGGACGTCCCGGGCAGCTTCGATGGCGAACGCGGTCTCGCCGTCGTGGTTGATCGTCGGCGGGTACTGGTGGACGTAGTCGATGTCCACGCTCACGCGGTGGGCAGCGGCGATGCCGTGCACGGTCCGCTCGAACGCCATGCGGACGGCGGCCCGCGAAGCGTCGGAGAAGGTCCGGACGGTGGCGGAGAAGCGGCCCGACTCCGGGATGACGTTGGGCGCGGTACCGGCCTCCAGGCGGCCGACCGTGACGACGGCCGGGTCGAAGATGTCGATCTCACGCGTCACCAGGGTCTGCAGCGCGGTGACCATCGTGCACAGCGCGGGCACGGGGTCGACGGCGGCGTGCGGGGACGAACCGTGCCCGCCGACGCCGCGCACGGTGCGTACCGCATCACCCGCACCGCCGCCCCCGTACGCCGGGCCATACACAGACGGCACCCGAACGCCACCGGCCCCACCACCGCACCCCCGGCACGCCACACCGCCAACGGTTCCCCGCGGTGCGGTGAGCAGCGCACTTCGCGGCCTCGTTCCCCTGCGTCCCGCCGTGACGCGGGGGGAATGCGCTGCGGAAGTTCCGGTTCAGGGGTTTTGCACGGTCCAGTCTCTGTGCCGGATGTCGATCACGGGCATGGTGGCGGCGAGGGCTGCGGTGACGCCCTCGTCGGTGTTCTCGAATGCGAGGCATCGGTGGGGTGCCTGGCTCAGTTGGGCGGCGGCGAGGAGGTAGGCGTCGGGGTGGGGCTTGAGGTGGGTGACGTGTTCGCGGGCGACGAGGACGGGGAAGAGGCCGGCGAGTCCGGCCGCATTGAGTCCTGCCCGCACGACGTGGCCGTCGTTGGCCGAAGCCACGGCCGTGGGCACGGCCGCCGCCAGGCGGCGCGCGAGGGCGGTTACGCGTGGGACCGGTTTGACCAGGATGGTGCGGGCGAGCCAGTGGGCGCGGGCGCGGTGCACGAATTCGGCGTCCGTGCAGGGCAGGGGCAGGCCGTGGTCGGTGAGCAGCAGGTGGCGTAGTGCGGTGAGGTCGGCCAGGGGGGCCTGGCGGAGCCAGGGTTCGGGGACGGTGAGGCCGAGGTCGGCGAGGGTGGCTCGGGCAGCGTCGATGTTGATGGTGCTGGTGTCGACCAGGGTGCCGTCGAAGTCGAAGACACAGGCGCCCGGTCGGACGGTGACGAGGAGGCCGCGGGCGTACGCAGCGGCATCGGACGGGGTGTTTGTGGGTGCCTGGGGTTGGGTCATGGGGTTGCTCCGTCGCGGCTTTCGACGGTGGTGAGCGCGTGGCGCAGTCCGCGTGCGGCGAGGGCGTGGACCTGTGTGGTGGTGCTGGTGAGGAAGGGCCTCGGCCCGTACATGACGGGGCGGTCGTTCCAGGTGCCGTCGTCGTTCTGGCTGTCGATGAGGAAGCGCAGCGCGTGCCGGAGGGCGGCGTCGGGCAGTTCGAGTCCGCTGGTGGTCAGGGCTGTCAGTGCCAGGCCGGTGGCGGTCGGGCTGGAGTACGGCTCGCCGGGGATGCGGGGCCAGCCGCCGTCGCGCCGCTGAGAGCCCAGGAGTGCCCGGGCGGCGGCGCGGCGCTGCGGTCGGCGGCCGATTGCCGCGCCGATCTCGGCGGCGCCGTAGGCCGGCGGGATGTACCAGTCGGAGTTCCAGCCGCCTTCGGTGGCCAGGGAGGCGAGCCAACTCCGGGCCGGTGCGAGGTCGATGCCGGGCAGGGCGGCGGCGTGGATGCCGGCGGCCATGTGGGCCACGACGTCGGGGGCTGGGCTGTCGTCGCTGGAGTGCCATGTGGTCCACAGGCCCTCGGGCGTCTGGTGCCGTAGCGCGTAGTGGGTGGCGGCGGGGCGGATCTGGCCGGCCCGGTCGGTGCCGGCCAGTGCGAGGAGGCTGTTGCCGGTGGTGTCGTTGTCGGAGTCGAGGGGTGCGGTGCAGGCCCAGCCGCCGTCCTCCTTCTGGGCCGAGGCCAGGAATTTCAGGGCGGCGGGCAGGGCGGCCGTCTGGAAGAGAGGGTGGCCTCGCAGGGCGCGGACGAGCAGACCGGTGTCCCATACCTCGCTGACCAGGAAGCGCCAGGTGCCGTCGGGCTGCTGGCCCGCCAGGAGGCCGGTGAGGCATCGGCGGGTCACGTGATGCTCGGGGGCCATCCGGCGCAGGGCCAGGTGCAGCATGCCCGTTACCAGGGGCATTCCGAAGAAGGATCCGTCCGGGGACTGCGCGCGCTCCCATTCGTGCAGCGTGTGCGGGGGCACCGGCATGCCGAGGACGGAACAGGCGATGGCCTCGAAGGCAAGGAGCATGGTGCGCTGCCAGGGCTTGATCCGCCGGCCCCCATCAGCGCCCAGGGCCGCTCGGGACTGCTGCAGCAGCAGGCGGGCATCCGCCCCCGCGCCTGCGACAGCGCAGCCGAGCGCATGGAGGTAGAGGGCACGTCGGGCATGCGGTCCTTCGCTGACCGGCAGGGACGGAACGACCGTCTTCGCGGTGGAACCCGTACATGTGAGCTCAACGAGCCATCGATCGGCGGCTGCCACGAACGCGTCGTGCTGCTGCGGGGCGGCGCCCTCCAGCCACCGCACCGCCCTTTCCCGAGCGGCCCGCGCCTCCTTTACGCCCGCCAGGGAGCAGGCGACGACGGCGTTCTCCAGAACGCGCGGCTCCGATGGGAAGCGCCAGGCCCCGTCACTGGTCTGTGACTCGACGGCGAACTCCACCGCCTTCGTCAAACACCGAGCTGCCGCCGCGTCGACACCCGACCAGGTGGACCGGGCCGCCGGTACCGGCCCCGGGCCTTCCACGCGCGTGATCGTCTTCATGGTGGGAGAACGACCCGGCTCGGTGCAGGGTCACGGCGGGAGACCGTGCGCATGCCGTGCTGGCCAGGGGCGCCCGGCCTTGCGTACGGCTCCGGACCCTGGAAAGCACGCACAGCCCAGACTGCCAGTGCGAAGTACGTAAGATACGAGTTATTCCCTAATCATGCGTCATGAGCCTTATAAGTGGCATCTGTTGCTACGGTCGCCTTGTTCCGTTTGCAGCAATCTCCGGAGAGGGACGCAACTGTGCGTGCGAAGAAGAGGATGCGGGTGGCCGGGCTCACGGTCGCTGGGCTGTGCGTGACGGGCCTGGCCGTGGCCGGCGGGATGGCGATCGCAGCCACCTCGGGCTCCCAGGCGCCCTACGCCCAGGCCGGAGCACTGGTCAAGGCCGACGGGTCGATCGTGCACTCCAAGGGCGTCTCGGAAGTCACCAGGTCGGGCCACGTCTACTGCGTGAAGATCAGCAACGAGGACGTCGACCTGTCCCGCGCCATCGTGACGGCCACCCCCCGCGACGGCATCGGCTACACCCTCCGCGCCGTCGCAGGCGGCTGCGCGAACGGGAAGGGCGTCCAGGTAGCCACCTACAACGCCGACGCCGGCGGCGCAGCCACCGCGTTCTACGTCGCCGTGCTCTGACCCGACCCGGCCCCACGAAAGCCCCACGAAGGGCCCGTCCACATGGACGGGCCCTTCGCCATGCGGGCGCGGCTGAGCACACCGGCCTTTCCCACGGTGGCCGTCACCGTTCCTGCCGCCCCTTACCAACGCATGCCGAGTTGATCGAGATCCGCCCGGCGGTGCTCGGCGAGCTTGCCAAGCGCGGTTGCGGGTGTTGTCGAGCCATGTGCCGAGCTTGACGGTCACGGGTCCTCAGCCTCGTTCTGACGGCCTGCCAGGGTCTTCGTACCCTCCGCTGCACCCTCCAAATTGTTCGATGTGCATGCGGGGTACGCGTAGGTGTCCTTCGCGGGGACGGAGCTGTCGTGCGGCGCGGCGGTTGAGGGCCCACATGTCGTCCTGTGCCCGTCGTACCGGGTGCTCTGCCTCCGCGGCTGGTCTGGTACCGAGCACAACGCCGTTGAGCCCATGAGCACGCCCGGCTCGCGGGCCGCGTCGCGGAAGTCGTCCCGCGGGACGACGCCGCGGAGTCGGGATTTGGATCGGCGAGGTGCGCAGCTGCTGGCTGAGCCACTCGAAGTGTGCTCTTCCTCCCTCCGTAGCTTCTCCAGCTCCTCGGTACCGCGGTCGGTGAAGTACATGGGGGGCAGGCGGCGTACGGAACACAGCCGTTGCCCAGGTCACTCTGGCTGCTGCTTCACGAACCGCGTCTGGGCCAGGACACCCCAGCGCCGAGCGCCGGATTCGCAGTTCGAGGTCGTGCTGGGCCGCATCCGGGTGCCCCGACTGGGGTGCGGCAGGCCCCGCGTGCGCCCGCGACGGGTGCGGGCGGACAAGGCGTACGCCTCCCGCAAGAACCGCGCCTACCTGCGGCGTCGCGGTATCCGCTGCACCATTCCGGACAAGGCCGACCAGGTCCGCAACCGCAAGAAGCGCGGGTCCAGCGGTGGCCGGCCACCGAAAGTTCGACCCAGAGGACTACAAGGCCGGCACGCGGTCGAGTGCGGCATCAATCGCCTCAAGAGACATCGAGCCGTGGCCACCAGGTACGACAAACTCGCGGTCCGCTACGAGGCTACCGTCCTCGTTGCCGCCATCAACGAGTGGTTGTGACGTACTGGTCCGACGACAACTCGAACACCCGTACTCGCCGACCGCAGGTGGGATTGACGGTCTCACGGACCGGATGCATCCCCAGTTTGGTCATGATCCGTTCGGAGGCGTCGTTGCCCACTTGAGTGATGCTGACGATCCGCTCCAGCCCTCGCTCTTCGAATCCGAACCGTACAGCGGCCGCAGCGGCCTCGGTGGCCAAGCCCTGCCCCCAGTGGGAACGTCCCAGCCGCCAGCCGACCTCAACCGCCGGCAGTACCTCCGGCAAGAAGTCGGGCACCGAAAGGCCGGTGAACCCGGCCAGCTCGCCAGTGGACCGGATCTCCACGGCGAACAGGCCGAAGCCCTGTGACTCCCACTCGCTCTCCCACACCTGGACCCCGCCGCGAGTCTGCTGTTCGTCACGGACGCTGCCGTCACGGATCCACCGCATGACCTCGGGGTCGGCATTGACGGCAGCCATGGGCGCAACGTCTTCCTCGCGCCAGCGACGCAGGATCAAACGGGGAGTCTCAAGCGTGACCATCCAATCATTCTGGATCACGAATGGGCTCTCCGCCATCCTCACCAGGCACTTTCGATACACGCCCTAGACGGCCGTCGTTGTCGCTGATGACAGCGACGTGGATGGTGTCGGCGTGGGAGTCGACCCCGCCGAACACGTCCTGGTCCGCGGTGACCTCCGCGACCTTGGATGTCATGCCTGATGATTGCCTTCCAACCGGAGGTAGGCGCCGGCCGGGTGGCGCAGACAGGATATTGAGGGGGCTTCTGACCAAGCTCCTATCAGGTCATGTTCCGCCCGGCCGGAGCCATGAGAACAGGTCCCGGCGGCCGGACAGAACAACGCGAAGACAGCCCAGCAGGGCGTCAGTCAGTGGCCGAGCCACGGCCACCGGAACCCGAGTATCAATATCAATGTCAGTGGCCCTCGTTAGTCTCCCCTCATATCGCAGTTCAGGGGCTTCGTGGCCCTTGGTTCGGGCTGCGCTGACATCTGATGGACAGGCGGAGGGGCACGGCTGATGGCGTGGCTGGCAGCGGGTGAGGGGTACGAGATCACCCTCGAGGACGGGCGTGTGGTCGCACGGCGAGTCGGGGGGCGGCAGTTGAAGGCGCTGCCGAAGGCGTTGCGCGACAGTCCCGAGGTCGACCGGCTGAGGCAGTTGGCCGAGTGGCTGGACCGGCACGCGGCCTCGTGCGTGGCTCAGGTGGATGCCTGGATGGTGTCGTCGCTTCCGGTTCCGACCGAGCTGATCGCGCGGGTGTGGCCGGACGAGGCGTGGCAGGCGGCGCTGCGTGACATGGCCGTCGTGGGCGACGATCCGGACGAGGCCGGCTTCCTGCGGGACGTCACCGGCGACGGGGAACTCAAGGTGGTCGACCTCGACGGTGAGACCGTGCGGCTGTCGCCGCGCACAGTGACGCTTCCCCACCCCGTGCTCCTGCCGGACCTGGACGACGTACGGGACTTCGCGGCCGACCTCGGCATCACCCAGCAGGTGGAGCAGATCCACCGGGCGACCTGGACCAGGCCGGACGGGCCGGATGCCGGGCGTCCGGAGACGGCGACGGAGGTACGGGACTACGCGGGCGGGAAGTTCACCTCGCGGTTCGGGCTCGCGGCGCGCGCCACAGGCCTCGGCTACCGGGTGTCCGGTGGCTACGCCACGTGCAAAGTACGTGATGGAGGTCGCAGCACGGAGGCGTCGGTGTGGATCGGCGAGCCTTACTGGGACGGGGAGTCGGAGACCGGCGGGCTGAGCTGGCACGACGAGGACGGCCGCGCGGTGCGGCTGACCGAGGTCGGGCCGGTGGCCTGGTCCGAGGGGATGCGCATGGCCGCTGCGCTGTACGCCGGCCGCACGATCGAAGAGGGTGGGGACGCGTGACCGGGACGGTTGGGAACGACAACAAGGAGCTGCTCGCGGCAGGCGCGGTCCTCCCGGCCGACGCGCGGGGTGCGGGCCCCTCAGCGGTCGAGCTGACCGCGCGGGCCTATCGCCACGCGGTGCTCGGCGAGGATCGGGTCGTCGTGCGGCTGGCCGCGGCCGAACTGGGCCCCGCCGAGGACCTCGCCGCCGGCTTCCTCGGACTTGAGCCGCAGGGCGAGCCGGCCGTGGTCGGTCTCGGCCGGCGCCAGGAACTCGGCTTTCCCGAGTGGGTGCTGGTGCACCACCCCGAGGACGGGCACCACGCCCTGGCGGTCGTGCCGGAGCTGGACCGGCTGGCCCGGCAGGCCAAGACCAAACCCAAGGCCGCCCTGGACGCCTGCCACGAGCTGGCCGGGCGGCTCGCCTCGGCCGTCCCGCACTTCCTGCCCGTCTTCTACGAGCAGGCCGCGCGGGTCTTCCTCGGCGTCGAGAACAGCACGTACGCAGGCCAGCTGTTCGGCCGTGCCCGCACGAGCGAGGCGCAGCACGGGCTGACGGTCGACGAGGACCGGCTCGACGCCCTGTTCCTGGAGTTCGCCCTGGCCGGCGCGCTGCCGGTGAAGGTCCTGACCGGTTACGGCAAGGACCTGTCGGCCCGGCTCACGCCCGTCGAGGCGTACGAGCGGTTCCGGCGGCTGTGCGTGCGCCGGACCGCCGGCGGTCTCGCGCCGTCCGCCCAGGCCGCGGTGGAGCTGAAGCGGCTCGCCCGCGCCGCTGCCCTGTCCGGCAACGAGGCGGAGCAGGACCACCTCGCCGAGCTCCTTCCGCTGCCGGCCACCTTGCGGGCCGCCGCCGGTTGGTGGAAGTCGCACCGCGGCGCGCTGGTCGCGCTGGCCCGGCGCGTTCCGTCCGTGCGGGGCACGCTGCTGTCGATGACCCCGCCCGGGGACAACGGGGACATGACCGAGCTGTGGCTGGGAATCATGGCGGAGTCGGGGGCCGACGCCGGTCTCGCGGACGCCGACCTGCCGCAGGAGGAGCAGTGCTCCGACGGCGCGGCGGGCTGGCTGGAGCGCTTTCACGGTGCCCGGCATCGCGGTTGGGGGCCGCGCCCGACGCCGCCCGCCCTGCTGGAGCTGGTTGAGCGGGCGGCCGGCCGGCTGCGTGCCGATCTGGCGGCGCGGCCCGAGGGCGAGCGGTTCCTGCGGATCGGTGTCGAGGACGTGAACCTGCTGGACCTCCTGCTCTCGCTGGAGATCGCGGTCGCCGACCCTGAGGAGAAGTCCGCCCACCATCAGCGCGGCAGCGCCCTGAACCTGTCGGACTGGGCCCGCGGCGAGGAGCCGCGGGACCTGGTCGCGCTGGCGGCCGACCCGCGCTTCCGGCCCGCCTTCGGACGCGGGGCGAACAGCTACAACAGCGCGTCCTCCGGTGCGGACGTGATGCGGCGGCTGGCCGCCTCACCAGGCGGCCGCCCGATGCTCACCGAGTGGATGCGCGAGGTGGCCGCCTCGTCGGTGGCGGCCGGGCTGCCCGGACTGCCGAAGGCGATCGAGCGGCTTTCGTGGCTGCCCTCCGAGGCTCTCGCGCTCGCGCCGCAGGAGGTCGCGGCCGCGGCCGGTGCCGATCTCGGCGAGGCCGTGGCGCGCACGCTTCGGGGCGGTCTGTGGGAGGAGCTGCGCTGGCCGGCGTGGGAGGAGGCGCTGACGGAGCTGGCACCGGGGCACCACACCACCGAGGGTCTGACGGTCGTCGAGGCCTGGCCGTATCTGATCGTGGCCAACGCGACGCAGGTGCGCGTCATCGACGCCGACTCCACCGTTCTCGTGCACGATCTGCGGCTGCCCACCACGTCCGTGTGGCGGACGGGTTTCCATTACGTGGACGGTGCGTTGCTGGTGTTCTGGAGCACGTACGGTCGCGGCGAGCCGCAAGGCTACTGGCACACCGCGCCCGACTCGGTGTTCGCTCTCGCCGGCGCCGGCGCCGGCTCCTGGGCCATGCGTTCGGATCACCTCAGCCTGCAGCTGCCCGGCGGCGGCCGCACCACCGGCGGCGGGGTCCTCCACAGCGGCGACACGAAGCTGCCCGCGGAGCGCGCGCTGCTGTCCGACGGCACGTCGTACTGGGTGTGGCAGGACAGGGACGGGGAGGACAAGGGCGGCTGGCTCGAATACGACCCCGTGGGCGGTGCGTACGGCCGGCGCTCGCAGCCCGGTTTCCTCGCCGACGCGCTGCTGCGGCACGCCCCCGGGGCCGAGTTGGCGGCCGGCTCGTGCTGGCTGCGGCCCGCCCCGGCGGTGGCGGGTTCGGCCCAGGGGACGTCCGCGGACGGGCTCCTCGGCTGGCGTGTCGTGCGGCTGTCCGACGGCGGCCACCACGGCGAGGACACCACCGGACGGGTCGTCACCCTTCCGAAGGGCGTCGACAGGCCGGTCGCCGCGCTGACGTTCCCCGGCGACGACCGGCCGCGGGCACTGACCCAACAGTGGCGCGAGCTGTTGCTCAGCGACCCGGAGGGCACGGTCACGACGTCGGCCCAGTGTGACCACCGCAACGAGCTGTACGGGACCGCGGCTCAGGCCCTGCCGCCGCTGCCGTACCTGTACATGCTGCGCGCGCGTGATCCGCAGGGGTCGGCGGCGCTGCGGGGCGCCGACGCGGAGTCGGCCGGAGTCCTGCTGAAGGCGGCTGTGCTCGCGGAGCGGGTGGCGGACCTGCCCGAGCTGGTGAGCGCCGCGCTGCCGCAGGTCTCGGCACCCGAGCTGGTCGCCGGCGTGGTGAAGGTGCTGCGCTTCGCGGTGCGGCAGCAGAAGGCGCTGGACGCCGTGGCCGCACGGCTCGACCCCGCCGCCGCCGAGCCCACGGAGGTCCGGGTCCAGGGGCCGAGCGACCACGTGCTCGCCAAGGCGCTGCACGGCATCGTCAATACCGGCTACTACCGTTACGGCGCGGACACCGACGTGACCCACCGATACCTGGAGACTCTGGCGTCCGTGCGCGCGGACACCGCCGCCACGGCGCTGCCGGGCCGGCTGCACTTCGATCTGCCGTCGCTGCCCTACTCGGGACTGCCGTTCGTCTCGCTCTTGGACGAACCGGCCGCGATCGCCTACCGGGCCGTCGCGCCCGGCAGCGACCCGGCACACCGGGCAGCCCTGCTCGAAGTCCTCGGCCAGGTGGACGCGCTGGGGCTGGCGTCGACGGCGGCCTCGGCCGGTCACTGGCGCCGGGTCCTGGTCCGCCTGGCGACGCCCCACCTGCACACGCCGGACGGCCAGCGGCGCAACGTCACGCACCGCAGTGTGCTGCCCCTGGGCGGCGGTGCTGTGCTCGGCATCACCGAGCACAACTCCGGCGTCGACGACGGGTGGGAGTTCGGCGCGCTGCTCCACGACCCGAGCGGCCGTTTCGAGGTGCCCGGCCCCTACACGGTGAGCAGTGACGCGCCGGTGGGCGACCGGGTGCGCGGCGCCGACTGGCTGACCGGCTTCCTCGGGGAGGCTCAGTCCCGTGAGGCGGTGCCCTTCCTGCCGGAGGCCGCCGACGAGTTCAGCCGCCTCACCGGTGTGTCCCGGGCGCTGGCCCGGATCGTTCTCGCGGGCATGCCCGACGTGGACAGCTGGGAGAACAACTTCCTGCCGACCGAGCTGCGCAAGGCGCTCGGGCTGAAGGTGGCCGAGGCGGGACACGCCCGCGACGAACTGCGCGCGCTCCCGGTCGAGGTACGCCGGGCGGTGCTCGCGGCGCTCCTGCCCGACGACCCGGCACGGCTGTGGAGCGAGGGCCCGGACGTGGCGTCGGCGGCCGCCTTGTGGAACGAGAGGGTGGGACGGCGCCGGCAGGTGCCCGACTGGCTGGCGGCGGAGGCTGCGCGCGCCTCGCACAGCGGCTGGCCCGTGCACCGGGCGCTTCCGGCGCTGCTGGAACCGGCGTCGTCGCCGGAGCTCGGCGTCGACGTGCCGTGGCGCATCGAGGGCGATCACCCGGCGACGGCGTCCCCCGCCGATGCGCCGTTCACCTCGGCGGTGCTGGTCGGCTCGATGAGCCTGACGGCCTGGCTGGCCCACCGGCTGCCTGCCGGCGATCCGGTACGGGCGGCGCTGCCGAGTGCGCTGACCGCCGTGCGGCAGCGTCTTGCGGCACCCGAACTGCTGCTCTCCGCTGGGCACTACACGAGCCTCGCGGACTTCCGGAAGGTGGCCGGCGCCCCGACGGAGACGGCACCGGATCACGAGCGGTACGGCGCGGTGCTCATGGCCACGCAGGACGGCCAGCCCCAGCCGGCCATACGGCCCACCCTGCTGGACTCCACCGGCTCCGACCCGTACCTGGTGGCACTGCGCGGCGCCGATCAGCAGCCGACCGGGGTCGAGATGGCCCTGCGGCGGGCGCACGACCCGGCGTTCGCACGGCTGCTGGCCGACCCGGGCGCGCCCGCGGCCGGCGCGGCGGACGACGAGGGCCTGTGGTGGCCGCAGGATCCGTCTCGTTCGGTGCCCGAGCGGGTGGCCGAGGTCGCCGAGGCACGCGGTCTGACCGCCGACGCGGCGACGCTGTACCTGATGCTGCTGGCCATGCCCGACCCGACGGACCGCAACACCGCGCGATGGACGGGGTGGAAGCCGGCCCGTCTCAAGACGGCGCGGGCCGAACTGGCCGAGACCGACCTGGTGGTGTCGGCCGTACGGGCCCGGGCGGGACGCTCGCTGGTCTTGCCGGGCGCCTGGGCGGAGCAGTCGGCGCCCGTCCTGCCCGTCGAGCAGTGGAAGCTGCCGATGTACGGGGTGGCCACGGGCGGTCGGCCGGTGCTGGGCACCCTGGTGCCGACCGAACCGGCCGCGGAGCTGTTCGCCCGGGCCTGGCAGCGGATCCTCGACGGCGACCTCCCGCGCTTCGAGGAGCTGAAGGTGCGGCGTACGAGGCGCCGCCGCTGAGGCGCCGCCGAACGGCACCTGAGCCGCCGCTGACCGGCCGCCCGTCGTCAGCACGGCGCGGCGCGCCCGCCCCCGGGTGCGCCGCGCCGGTCCCCGACCCGTATGAACACCTGTCGAACCATGACGAAGGAAACCCGCATGACCGTCACCGAACAGACCGCACCCGTCCGGCAGGGCCAGCCGGCCGAGGAGCGTCACGCCGCCGAACTCGCCTTCCTCGCCGCCCAGGACCCCGGGCCGCGGCCGCCCGGCTGGGCGCTCACTCCTCGCGCGGTGGTCACGTTCGTCTGCGGCAGCGACGGTGTGGAGCTGGCCCTGCCCCGGCGTCGCGCCGGTCTGCCGTCGAAGCTGGTGATCGCCCCGAAGTTCGTCGGCGAGCGCGCGCTGGTCGAACGCTGTGTGGTCACCCTCGCCGGAGAGCGCGGGCTGCTGCTCACCGGTGAGCCCGGTACGGCCAAGTCGATGGTGTCGGAGCTGCTCGCGGCCGCTGTCAGCGGGACCAGCGCCCTGACGGTGCAGGGCACGGCGGGCACCACCGAGGACGCGTTCCGCTACGGCTGGAACTACGCCCTGCTGCTCGCCCAGGGCCCCACCCCGCAGGCCCTGGTGGACTCCCCAGTCCTCGCCGCCATGCGGGCCGGACGGGTGGTGCGGGTCGAGGAGATCACCCGCTGTCTGCCCGAGGTTCAGGACGCCCTCGTCTCCATCCTGTCGGACCGGCGGATCAGCGTACCCGAGCTGACCTCCACCGAGGACGCGGTCGTCCGCGCCGCCCCCGGCTTCACCGTCATCGCCACCGCCAACCTGCGCGACCGGGGCGTCTCCGAGATGTCGGCCGCGCTGAAGCGCCGTTTCAACTTCGAGACCGTCGACCCGATCGCCGACGCCGACGCCGAGGCGGTCCTGATACGCCGCCAGGCTGTCGCCGCCGTGCAGCGGGCGGGCGCGGCCTTCGCCGTCGATGACGCCGTCCTCGACGCCCTCGTCACTGTCTTCCGCGACCTGCGCTCCGGCCGCTCCAACGAGGGCTGGGACGTGGAGCGGCCGGGCACGGTCATGTCCACCGCCGAGGCCGTCCAGGTGGCGGCGTCGCTGGGGGTCGCGGCCGCCTACCTGCCCGGCGAGGACGTGCTCGACCTGCTGCCGGGACATCTGCTCGGTGTGGTCCGCAAGGACGACCCCGCCGACCACGCACGGCTGCTGGGCTACTGGGACGGCCCGGTGCGCCGCCGCGCCGAGAACGGCTCGGCGATGTGGCGTCGGCTCTGGGACCTGCGCGGGAGCCTGCGTTGACGACCGTCGATCCACGGACGGCCGTGGACGCACTGGCCGTATCGCGTGTGCCGTACCTGCTGGGAGTGCGCCACCACAGTCCGGCGCTGGCCGCGGTGGTACCCGCCCTGCTGGAGGAGGCGCGGGCCGAGGTGGTCTGCGTCGAGCTGCCGACCGACTTCCAGCCCTGGCTGGAACACCTGGCGGACCCCGAAACCGTCACCCCGGTCGCCCTGGCCGGGGCGGGCGAGGGAGGACGGCTTTCGTTCTACCCGTTCGCGGACTTCTCACCGGAGCTCGCCGCGGTCCGCTGGGCCAGAAACCGCGGGGTGGAGGTCGTGTGCTGCGACCTTCCCCTCGGCGACCCGCGCTGGTCGGCGGGGGCACTCGGGCCGGTGCGCGAGCGGGAAGGGAGCGAGGCCGTACGTCCGGAGGCCGATGCGCCCTTGGGGGCCACGGGTGCGCTCGACGCCGGTCCCGGCGCCAGTCCTGACCCTGCTCCCGGCGACGGGACGACGCGGGTGCGGCGCTCGTACGCCGAGGCGCTCGCCGCCGCCGGGACCGGCCGGGACGGTGACGATTTGTGGGACCGCGCGGTGGAGGTGCTGGCTCCGGGGTGCGCCCCGGACGCGGTGCGCCGAGCCGCACTGGGCGTGGGCTGGGCCCTGCGCGCCGACGCCGCCGTACCCGCCGCCGACCTGGCGCGGGAGGAACGGATGCGGCAGGTGATCGCCTCTGCCTCGGCGGACGGGCGTCGGGTGGCAGCCGTGATCGGCGCCTTCCACGCACCCGCGCTTATCGCGTCCACGGAGGCGGATGCCGGAGCGGAGGCCGGGGCCGGGACGGCGGGCGTCTCCGGCGCTACGGGGCGGGCGGCCGTCCCGTCCGAGGCCGCGCCGCGCGGTGCGGGGCCCCGCACGTGGGGGTCCGGTACGGACGCGGCAGGGGTTTGGGCGGCCGGCAGGGCCGGGGAAGACGGCGCCGCAGCGACCGAGGGCTCGGCGGTGACCTCCCTCGTGCCGTACTCCTTCGACCTGCTCGACTCCCGGTCCGGCTACCCGGCTGGAATCCGCGACCCGTTGTGGCAGCAGGCGGTGCTCACCGCCGCCGGCGATCCGGAACGGATCCGGGAGGCGGCTGCCGACGCGGTGACCGGCCTGTGTCGCGAGATGCGCCGCGGCGGTCACACCGCGGGGACCGGCGAGGCCGCCGAGACGCTGCGCCTGGCCTGCGACCTGGCCGCCCTGCGCGGACTGCCCGCGCCGGGGCGCGGCGAACTCCTGGAGGCCATCACCACTGTCCTCGGTCAGGGCGAACCCCTCGGCCGGGGCCGGGCCCTGGCCCGCGCGCTGGAGGCCGTGTTCGTCGGCACCGCACGCGGCCGGATCAGCCCGCACGCGCCCCGGTCCGGTCTCGGCCCTTCGGTCGAGGCCGAACTCGCGGAACTGCGGCTGCCCCGACCGGACGACCCCGACCGCCGCGACCTGCGCCTCGACCCGCTCCGTTCACCGCTGGACGGCCGCCGCGAAGTGCTGCTCCAGCGGCTGCTGGTGATCGGCGCCTCGTACGGCGAACCCCTGGACGTGGCGAGCACGGGCGACGGCACCGCGCTCGGCACCAGGTGGCGTCTGACGTGGACGCCGTCCGTGCCCGCACGCCTCGACCTCGCGGGCGTGCGCGGGGTGACCGCGGCCCAGGCCGCCGCCGGTACGCTCGCCGCGACCGCGCGCCACGAGGCCGCCGAGGGCGGCCCCACCCCGGCCCAGATCCTCACCGGGCTGACCGCCGCCGCGCGCTGCGGCCTGCCCGAACTGGTCGAAGCACGCCTGGACGAAGCCTCCGTCGTGCTGCCCGACAGCGCCGACCTGCCCGAGCTCCTCCAGGCCCTGGACCTGTTGGAGGGACTGCGGCGCGGCCACTACCCCGACACGATGCAGGACGCCCGCACGACGGCCGGCGCCCTCACGGAGGAACTCCTCGAGGCCGCGGTCCGGTCCCTGCCCGGCCTCGCCGGGAGCGACAGCGGCGCCGACGCCGGGGCGCTGGTGGCGCTGGCGGACCGGACGGCCGCCCGTCATCTGGGCCTGCGACTGGACCGGGCGCTCGCCGAGCTGGCGGCCGAGGGCTCCCCGCTCATCCAGGGCGCGGCCCTGGCCGTACGCGTGCTGCTCGACCTGGACGACGCGGCCGGGCTGGGCGAGCGTACGGCCGGCTGGATCGACGGGGCCACGGCTCCGGACACGCGCCGGGCGCTGGCGAAGCGTCTTGCCGGGCTGCTCACAGCCGCCGGTCCCCTGCTCCAAGCGTCGCCGGACGCGCTTGCCGCGCTCATGGACCGGGTTGACGCGCTGGCCGACCAGGACTTCCTCGACCGGCTCCCGGCCCTGCGCGGCGGCTTCGACACGCTGGCCCCGGCCGCGCGCGACAGGCTGCTCACCACCGTGACGGAGCGGCTCGGTGACCGGCTCGACCTGTCACTCGACGCCCCGCCCGAGCTGCTCGCCCTGTGGGCGGCGGCCGACGCGGCCGGATCGGCAGCGCTGAAGGCCCTGGGCCTGCCAGGCGCGGACACCGACGCAGGAACGGACCCGGGCTCGGACTCGGCCGACAATCCCCGCCCCGTACCCCCAGCGGACAGCGCCGCCGCGGACGACGCGGACCGACGGCTCGGCCGTGCCGACCGCTGGCGGCTGCTGCTCGGCCGCCACAAGGAACGGCTCACCCGCGACGCGCGCCGCTACGCCCACGCCCTGGACGAGCTCTACGGCCGCGGGCGCGGCGAAGGCGCCCAGGACCTGGCCGGCGGCGCACCAGGTCAAGGCGGCGGTCAGGACCCGTCCTTCCCCACCGCGCGGGAGTGGGCGCAGGAACTGGAGGCCCTCTTCGGCACCGACGTACGCGAGGAGGTCCTCGCGGAGGCCGCCGACGCGGGTCGCACCGACGTGCTCGCGCAGCTCGATCCGGCGTCGGTACGCCCGTCGGTGGAACTGCTCGGTTCGGTGCTGTCCCTGGCCGGAGGCATGCCCGAGGCCCAACTCGCCCGGCTGCGCCCGCTGGTGAAGCGGCTCGTCGACGAGCTGTCCCGGGAGCTGGCCACCCGCCTGCGCCCGGCGCTCACCGGTCTGGCCACCCCGCGCCCGACCCGACGGCCCGGCGGGCGCCTCGACCTCGCCCGTACCCTGCGGGCCAATCTCGTTCACACCCGGCGGACGGAGGACGGCCGGCTCGTCGTCGTACCGGAGCGCCCGCTGTTCAGCACGCGGGCGAGCAAGGAGGCGGACTGGCGCCTGGTCCTCGTCGTCGATGTCTCCGGCTCGATGGAGGCGTCGGTGATCTGGTCGGCGCTGACGGCCGCGGTCCTCGGCGGGGTTCCGACCCTGTCCACGCACTTCTTGGCCTTCTCCACGCAGGTGATCGACCTGACCGACCGGGTCGAGGATCCGCTGTCGCTGCTGCTGGAGGTCCGGGTCGGCGGCGGTACGCACATCGCGGCCGGTCTCGCGCACGCGCGTTCGCTGATCACCGTGCCGAGCCGCACGCTAGTCGTCGTGGTCAGCGATTTCGAGGAGGGCGCACCGCTCGGCGGGCTGCTGGGCGAGGTGCGTGCCCTGGCGTCCTCCGGCGCCCACCTGCTGGGCTGCGCGGCGCTCGATGACACCGGCACGCCGCGCTACTCGGTGTCCGTGGCACGCCAACTCGTCGCGGCCGGTATGCCGGTGGCCGCCCTCAGCCCGCTCGAACTCGCCCGCTGGGTGGGCGACCGCCTCCGTGGAGAACCCCGTTGAGCACCGAACTCCTGCCTCCCGTCGCCCCCGACGTCCTCGCCGACGCCGTGGAGCAGCTCAGCGCACGGCTGCGCAAGAAACTCGACGCGGCGATCTCGGGCTGCGCCGACCAGGCCTCCGCCACGGCCGGCAGGGCGGTCGAGGTCCACTTCGGCGAGGACGCCACGGTCACGCTGCGCCCGGGCCCGTCCGGCACGGTCACGAACGCGGAACAGGCTGTGTGCACCTGCCTGTTGGCCCCGCGCTGCCTGCACCGGGCCGCGGTCCTGGGCGCGGCACCCATCGCCGATGGGGAGGGCGACACGGGCGGGGGTGACGACTCGGGTACGGGTAAGGCCGCAGGCTCGGGCACAGCCTCCGACACGGGTGCGGGCCCCGAGGAGCCCGCACCCACTGCCCCCGCCGCCGGTGTTGCGGCCACGGTGGTCACGCCGGCCGCCCTCACCGCGGCGCAGGTCCTTGCCGCCACGGCGCTGTGGGACGCCGCCGCCGAGGCCCTGTCCGCCGGCGTCACGGCGGGCGGCGCCGTGGTGCAGGCCGAGCTGCTCCGCGCTGCCCACACTGCGCGGCTGGCCGGGCTGCCGCGGGCCGAAGCGGCCGCGCTGCGAGTCGTACGGAGCCTGAGGGCCGCGCGGGAGCGGAGCGAGGGACAACGTCTCGCCGACCTCACCGGAGCCTTCCGTGAGCTGCTGGTCGGCACCGCCATGCTCGCCTCCGGGTCGGCCGACACGGATGCGGCGGGCTCCGCGCGCCGGGTCTACGAACAGGGCGGCAGCCTGCGGGTGTACGGCCTGTGCCGGGAGCCGGTGCTGTCCGCGACGGGGTACGGCGGAGTGACCACGCACCTGGTCGGTTCGGACGGCGCCGGTTACACGGTGTCCGACGTGCGCCCCGGTGGCCTCGCCCGCGTGAAGGGCGCGGGGTCCGCGTCCGTGGCGCTCGGTGGTGCCGTCCTCGACCACGCCGGGCTGGCGCGCGGGGGTCTGCGGATCGTCGGCGCGACCGTCTCCGCGGACGGGCGGCTCGGGGCAGGGCGGGGGGTCAGCGCGACGCCACTGCGCGGGGTGGACTGGTCCGAGGAACCCGCCGCGGCCCTCTTCACCCGACCGGTGCAGGAGGCGATGGCCGCTGTGCTCGCCGACGGCGCG
Organism: Streptomyces atratus; assembly: GCF_900119365.1. GTDB lineage: Bacteria > Actinomycetota > Actinomycetes > Streptomycetales > Streptomycetaceae > Streptomyces > Streptomyces atratus_B. The sequence continues at coordinate 30,582 of NZ_FPJO01000039.1, read as the reverse complement.
CCCGAGGCGGGCGGGCCCGGCAGGACGGCGCCGAGTCTGCTGGGCTGCGACGTCGAGGTGATCGGTGCGGCCGGCGACTCTGTCGTCGTCCGCGTCGCCGGTGAGGGACCGCTGCTGCGGCTCCGCCCCGCACACCCCCACCCGGAGCTGCCGCACGCCGCCAACCTGCGCCGGATCGCCGAACACCCGGGGCTCGCCCTGCGTGTGCTCGGCCGTCCCGACCTGGACCGGGCGGCGACGCTCCGGCCGCTGGCGGTCGGGCCGGTGCCGGGGGCGTCCGCCACGCTGCGGCTGCCGGACGCGTGGAAGGGCCGTGCCGACCTGGGATACGACCGGCTCCAGGGCGAGCACTTCCCCCGCGAGACGGCAGGATCCGCGGACTGCGGGCCGGTCACCGCGGGCCCCGACCCGCTGGCGGAGGCACCGCTGTGGCGTGTCCGGCGCCTGCTGGAGACGGGCGTCGCGGGCGGTCGCCGTGCCGTGGCTGAGGCGGGCCGCGGGACGGATGCGGCCTCGCTCTCCGCCCGCCTGACCCGGGCGGAACTCGGCGTAGCGGCCCACCTCGCACAGGCCCTGACAACGGAGGCGGGCCGCCGCCCCCGCGACACCTTCGGCCGCCTGACCGACCCCTCGGCCGACGCCTACGCGAGGGCCTGGCTCGCCTCGGCCGTGCACCTGGCGGCTGCGGAACGCTCGCTGGTGGCCGCTTCCTGGTCGTGACCTACCGCTGAGCCCACCGGGCCGCCTGGGCAGCCCGGTGGGCTCAGGCGGTCCCGGGCCCCGGTCCTTCCGGCGTTCCGCACCACCGGGTGTGGCAGCCTGTCTGCGAACTCCTCCACCGAGCCGCTCCCGAACCACCGGTCCCTGCTACCCGTGTTCGACGCCCTGCGCGCGGCGAGGTCCGGTGGCATGGCCCAGTTCCGTATCGGTGTCACCCGCGAGGGCGACAGCCTCTCCGTGACCGTGACCGTGACCGGTCAGGCTGGGCAGGCGTATCTCTGGGGGTAGCCCCTATCTCTTCTCCTTCAGACCGTCCAGTACCAAGTCCGTCAAGCGCTCCGGCAGGTCCGGCTCGATCGGGCGGTGGCCGAGCAGGGAGCGGGTCTGGAGCGGGGAGCAGAGCAGTTCCAGTGCCAGGGCCGCGTCCGTGTCCGCCGGGAGTTCCCCGCGTTCGACGGCCCGGCTGATGATGGCGCCGGCCTGATCGAGGCGGGACTGCCAGAAGGTGTGCCAAGCCGCGGCGAGGTCGGGGTCCTCGGAGCTGAGCGAGGCCTCCCGGGCAACGGAGCGGCCGGTCGGGGTGGCCAGGTATTCGGCCAGCGCGCGGGCGAAGGCGGCCAGGTCGGTGCGGACGTCTCCGGTGTCGGGGACGGGGATGCCCTCGTCACTGCCGACCAGCATGGCGTCCAGCACGAGCTTCTCCCGACTGCCCCAACGCCGGTACACCGTGGTCTCGTTGACCCCGGCACGGGCCGCGACCTCGGCGATGCTGAGCCGCGCGATGCCCTCCTCGGCCAGCACCTCCATGGCGGCTGCCAGAACGGCCTGGCGGACGCGCGCGGCGCGGCCGCCAGGGCGGCGGCGGACCGGCTCCGGTTCTTCCTCAGTCATGTGTCGATCACCTCGACCACCACCTTAACGCAGGATGGCTTGCATTAAGTGCCGCCCGGGCGCATAGTCACTAATGCAAGAGTTCCGGCTTTAAGTACAGGAGGCATCACCATGTCCTTCACCTGGCCCCTGAACCCACAGGACCTGTTCGTCGAGCGCTACCCGCAGATGACCCTCGGCCTCCCCGTCGACGAGGTGGACGCGGTCCGCGCCGCCATCACCGAGATGTGGCCCGACCGGCCCGGCAGCTGGGTGTACGAGTGGTCCGCCCTCGCCGCCCGGCACGCCGAGGCCGGGCGCCACCGCCTGGCCGCACAGGCGTACGGCTGGGCCAAGTTCCCCTCACTGGCCGACGAACCGAAGCGCACCGCGCTCGCCCGCCAGGTCGAGCAGTACGCCCTCGCCGCCCCCGGCTTCCCGGTGGAGTTCGAGCGCCGCACGCTCACCGTCCCGTACCGCAGCGGCGAGGCCACCCTGCCGATCCACCTGATAGCTGCCCCCGGCCTGCCCGCCGACGCGCCGGTCGTGCTGGCCAGCGGCGGGGTGGACTCCTGGAAGACCGACCTGCACAGCATGTGGGAGCAGCTCGCGCTCGCGCTGCCGGTACGGCTGCTGCTGTTCGACATCGCCGGCACCGGCGAGACCGCCCACCTGCCAATGACCCCGGATGGCGGGGCCGAGGTCATTGCCGGACTGGTCTCCTTCGCCCGCACGATCGGCAACGGGAAGGTCGGCCACTTCGGCATCTCGATGGGCGGTTACTACTCCGCCCGGACCGGGCTGACCGCGGCGGTGGACGCCTCTGTGGTGCTCGGCGGCCCGGTGGAGCGCTCCTTCGCTCCGGACCGCGGCTTCGCCTTCGGCATGGATGGCATCGTCGGCAACGCCCTCGGCTTCGACGCCATGCCGAGCACGACCGAGCGCGAGGAGGCCTTCGCGGCCTTCGACCTGCGCCCGCTGCTGGACCAGGACGCCAATGGGCCGATGCTGGTGGTCAACGGCACCGAGGACGTCCACGTCCCACTGGACGACACCTTGGTGTTCGAGGGCCGCCGGGACACCCAGGTCGAACTGATCCCGGACACCGGCCACTGCGCTATCTCGGGCTTCGGCGAGGCGATGGCCGTGATCGCCCCCTGGCTGAAGGACACCCTGATCGGCTGATCCGACGGTCCTGTCGCGACACGAAGCCGCCAACCCGCGAGCGCTGTGCGTGGCGTCGCCGAGAGGAGACGCTCAACGCACGGCGCTCGCGGGTGGTGGTTCTGGGTGAGGCGGAAGCAGCGTTGCCATCCCGTGTCCCATACCGGGCACCATCCTGGGTCGATCTCCTCCAGCGCTGCCCGCCGCGCCTCGGTCAAAGCTCCCACGCTGGTCTCGACGGGAAAGCCGGCCTGTCGCCGCTGCACGAGCTGGTCCGTGGCCCGGGCCACGCGCAACGAGGTCCTGCTCGCGGAGGCGGTCAAGGCGCCGGAACAGGGGGCGCGGTGTGCGCTGACGGGCGGTGAGTGGCTGTCGTACTACGACGAGGTCACGGTCGCCGCTGCGGGCAAGCTCGATATCGACCACATGGTTCCCTTGGCGGAGGAGTCAGGTACAAGCTGATGTGCAGCGGACATCGTTGCGATCACTCGTTCTGAAGCGGTGTCCTGTACGTCGCATCAAGTACCAGAGTGAGCAGCCGGTCGGGCTGTTCCGCGTCGTGGCTGCGCGCTGTGGACAGCGCAATCCCGACGACAAGTTGGACCAGGTCGTCGGCGGTCAGGTCGGCGCGCGCCGTTCCCCGTCGCTGGGCCTGGGCAAGAAGATCGGCTGCCGCGTCCAGGAGCAGCCGATGACAGTCGAGCCCCAGCGCGACCGGCTCCTCAACCATCAACGCGCCCCCCAGCCCTTGGTTGACCCTGGCATGGACGAGGAACGCGCGCAGCCATTGCGTCAGCGCGTCGTCGGCGGATTCCGAGGAGGACAGCGTCTCGGCCAGCTCGCACAGCGTCTCGATCCGGCCCCTGAGGACCGCGGTCAGCAAGGCGGAGCGGTTCGGGAAGTGACGGTACAAGGTCCCCGGGCCCACGCCGGCTCGGCGGGCGACCTCGTTGAGGGACGCCTCCGGTCCGGCTTCAGCGAATACTTCCTGCGCCGTGGCGATGAGACGTTCCCGGTTGAGTCGCGCATCGGTACGCCGCGGCCGTCGCGCGGGGACGTGCCCGTGTGTGGTCGTCATCGTCCCGTCTTTCGGCCGAGTTCGGGGTAGTTAAGCGGAGCACATCTCCGTATATTACCTTCCACCAAACGGAGAACCTCTCCGGAACGCATGGCCTGAGGAGTGCGGATGACGGACAGCGGGCAGACCGAGCTGGGACGAGTCGGGATCTGGACCTTCGCCTACGAGGGGCAACCCGCCGGGCGGGTGCGGGAATCGGCTGCGGAGATCGAGGAGTTGGGTTACGGGGCCATCTGGTTCGGGGAGGCGTTCGGACGCGACACAGTGGGCCAGGCGTGGCTGTTGCTGTCGGCGACGCAGCGCATCGTCGTTGCCTCCGGCATCGCCAACATTGCGTTCCGGGACCCGATCGCCACCGCTACCGCGACACGTGCGCTGGGCGAGGCGTTCCCCGGACGCTATGTACTCGGCCTGGGCGGACATCGCGTCGACGACACCGTCCACGAGCTGGACGGCTACCCCGTACCGGCCCGCGGCAGAGCGGTGACCACCATGCGCGCCTACCTGCAGGCCATGGATGCGGTACCCGCCCACGGCCCCATAGCGGACCCGGCTCCGCGCCGCGCACTGGCCGCCCTCGGCCCGAAGATGCTTCAGCTGGCCGCCGAACACACCTGGGGCGCGCACCCCTACTTCGTGTCCACCGAGCACACCGAACAGGCGCGCCAGATCATGGGACCGAACGCCTTCCTCGCCGTGGAGCAGGCAGTGGTGCTCGACACCGACCTGAGCCGCGCCCGCCAAGTGGCCACGGCACACGTCGCCAGCTACCTCTCGGCACCGCATCAGGAAGCGAACGTTCGACGACTCGGCTTCAACGACGAGGACATCGTCGGCGGACCGAGCCGTCGACTGGTGGACGCGATCGTTGCCTACGGGGAAGCGGAAGCGATCGGCCGACGCGTTCAGGAGCACCTTGACGCAGGAGCTGACCACGTCTGCCTGCAAGTACTCACCGCCGACACCACCTCTCTGCCCGAGCACGAGTGGCGCGAACTTGCCGCTGCTCTCCTGCTCCACCACACAGCATGAGATCCATGAAGTGATCACCAGGATCACCCGGCCGCCGATCGCGAGGTCGTCACCATCGAAGTCCATTTGCGACTGCGACGTCGCCCTCGCTGCCGAGCGTTGTTGCCCGGGGGCAAGAAGCTGGGACGTCCGCTGATATGGACCTCAGAAGTGGCCGGCTGCCGCCGAGATCACCCAGGGCGGCAACGTGCCGGGGGCGCCGAGCTTTGATCAGCTCGCGAAGATGAAGACCTTCAAGCACACCGTCAAGGCGGCTTCCAAGCAGGGATCCAAGCCTGACGACACAGTCTTCGCGGTGTACGAACCGATCATCAGCATCACACCTCCTCCCGGCTGCACCCTCAACGGCGCGGGCGGGAAACTGTTCATGCTCGCGCCGCGCTGGGACAAGGCCACCTACGTCAGCAGGGATGACGGCGCCGCTGCGTTCAGTTACCTCTCCACGCTGACGTACAGCAGCAAAACAGGTGCGCCCGAGAAGGCGGTTGCCGAGCACATCAAGATGGCCTACTCCAGTCCCGGGGCAACCAAGCCTGTGAACCCGGCCAAGAAGATTCCCGGGCAGAGCGCTTCGAACCCGCTCGACCGGCTCTTCCGGGACGCTGACCGTCGTAAGAAGAACCGGAGCGAGGCCATCAAGGTCTGCGAGAAGTACTGGGGCAAGAAGTACTCGCAGAACAGCAAGTACCAGTGCGACGAATTCCCGTTCGCCACCACCTACCAGGGCGCCGCGCAGTCCCTGTCCGAGCCGACAGCGCCCAAACAGAACAACTTCTCCGCCATGCCGCTGGTCACCGCGGAGAACCGTGACGCAGGAATCCTGCTCGGCCAGTTCATGACGAAGAACCGGATCATCGACGCCAAGGACGACGGCTTCATCGTCCAAATCAAGTGAGTCCACGGGCCGGGAGCGTTCCACTCCTGAGGATGGTCTTGTGGAGTGGACACCCTGACAATGGATCTTGACGGTCCAGGGAGGGATGTCCAGGTGGGACGCAAGTCTCCGTGTCCGGAGGAGTTCAGGAAGGATGCCGTCGCGCTCTCCCGCGCCGCGGCCGGGAAGCGGACGTACGGGGCGGTGGCCGCAGATCTCGGCATCACCGCGGAATCGCTGCGGACGTGGGTGCGCAAGGACAGGATTCAGGCCGCGCCCGAGGGCCGCGACGGCAGCGTGAGCGCGGCCGAGGTGCTGGCTCGGCTGCGGGTGGAGAACGCCCGGCTGCTCAAGCCCGAGCAGGAGTGGCAGCTGAGCGCGAGATCCTGCGCCGGGCAGCCGCCTATTTCGCTCGGGATTGTGTCCTGAACACGAAGGGGAGTTGACAGTAGGAACAGCTTCTGAGTGGTGCTGTGCGGAAGATGAAGGTTTTGTGGCCCTTCGAAGCCGCCCTGCGGGGGGAGGCTTCAAACCACCTCATGCCGTGACGAGGCAACCGTTACGGCTCCAGCAACTTAGACCGACCGGCAATTGGGGGGTGGGTGAAGGAGCGGGGCTGGGTGCGTGCAGCTGCAAGGCGGAGGATTGAGGCAACGCAATGGGGTCTCCCCTGCTCGAGCGAAGCCGAGAGCTTGGGGAAGTTGTTGATTGACGACAACGCGGCAGATGTGCGTGCCCAGCCCCGCGACGCCGCCCCCCTATTGCCGGTCGGTCTTACGCCGACTGTGTCGCCACTCCCTGAAGGGGCCGCACACTCCTCTGACCTGCGGCGCGCCCGTCACTCAACGTTCGGCGAGAACGCTCAGGCTTCGCTGCGAGAGGTCACCTTGGCAGCCGAATCCGGGGTGCTGTGCCGAGTGAACGCCCACAGCACGAGCCCGAGGCAGCTGAACGCGGCACCCAGTGCGCATACGGCGCCCTAGCCGGCCACCGTGTAAAGGGAGGTTGCGGTGATGGCGCCGGTGGCGCTGCCGATCGAGTAGAAGACCATGTATCCGCCGATCAGTCGGCTGCCCGCGTCCGGGTGCAGCGCGTAGATGAGGGTCTGGTTGGTGACATGGACCGCCTGCACGGCGAGGTCGAGAAGGATCACCCAAGTCGCCGGCGGTGTCCTCGAATCCGTTCCCGCCTCGGACGGCAGCGCCTACCGCGAGTACGTACTGACTCCGAAGGGCAAGGCGCTCTTCCCCGTCATCGTGGCACTGCGGCAGTGGGGCGAGCAGAACTTCTTCGCCCCCGGCGAACCGCACTCACAGTTGGTCGACCGCCGACAGGGACATCGCCTCCGCGCACTGGAAGTGCTGTCTGCGGACGGGCGACGGCTGGACCCCGGCGACACCACCGTCCACAAGATCTCCACCCAGTGATCTGAGCCGGAGGCCCGGTGCCAACATGCCGCTCTGCCGATGATTCCGAGGCCGGGTGGGACGAACGGCGCGAAGGGTTGCGGCGCGTGCTGCGGAAAGCGTCCGAGGCCACCGGCCAGTCGCCGCGCACATTGCCCTGTGCTGGCCGGGGTTTGGGCCGGTGCCTTCCGCTCGGAAGGACTGACGGCTCACACGTCCAGGACGGCCACCCGTGCGCCTCCGAGCCGGAGCTCGCAGGCCAGCATCAGTCCGACCGGGCCGCCTCCGGCCACCACTACGTCATAGTCCATGGCGCCCACTATGACCGAGGGCCAGAAAGGCCCTTTGGCCGCCCTGACCAGACACAACAGGTGCCGCGATGTCAAGGGACCGGCCCCGCGAGGAGGGACGGGAAGCGGGCCGTCCGCGTTCTCGCTCGGCTACCTCACCCGCCGCCCGCCGGTGTCCCGGCCGGTCCTCGATCGGCTCGATCAGATGGTCGGGCGGTCAGCGCCGCAAGCTCCGCGTCGGCGCGCTCGGTGACCCGGGCGAGGACGCGGCCGGCGGCCAAGTCCTCGGTGGGTATCCCGCCCCAGATGCGGGCGGTGATGGGGGGCGGTCTCCGCGCTGGCGGCGGCGATCAGCTGCTTGGCCAGCAGCTCGTCGAGAGCGCTCATCGGCTGCTATCGCCGGGAGCGAGCAGGCTCGTGAGCTCGGCGATCGCCTCTGGGGACGGCTTGAAGTAGTGGCGGACGTTCTCCGGCTTCTTGTGCCGGGACTTCGCCATGAGCATCAGGAGCGACGAGCCCTGCTCGCCGAGGTGGGTCAGAGAGGTGTGCCTTGTGTCCGCAGAGGCCGTGTGCAGTCGGAGTCGTGTCGTGATTGGGCAGCCGAGATTTGACGCCGCGTTCGCGACGATGGGGGCAGTGCGTGTTGCATTCCAGCCTTGCTGGTGTGATGCAGTTCACTCTGTCGATCGCGGGCGAGTGCGCGGGACGCCGTTGCGGGAGCCCCGCGCCCTCGGTCAGCTCCAGATCATGCAGATCCGGCGTGCGAAGTTGACGTATCCGATGCGCTGGAAGGCGTTCGCCATGGGGGTGTTGCCGAGATCCGTGGCAGCTCGGATGCGGGGGACATCCTGCGCGCTGAGGATCCGGGTGCCTTCGGCAAGGATCTCGTCGATGTAGCCGTTGCCCCGATGTTCGGGGAGTACGGCGAGGTAGCCGATGACGGGGTTGTAGTCGTTGCGGGCTGGGGTGACGAACCCCACCGGCTCGCCGTCCGGCAGTGTCGCGATCCGCCACCAGTCCTGCGGGCTCCGGAAGTGCGCGAGCTCCTCCTCATAGTGTCTGGCCGCCGCTTCGCGGGGGGACATCCGGGTCAGGTCGTCCCTGCTGTGCGCGTCCAGCGTTCCGTCCAGGATCCGAGTCATCAGGGAGAGGATTTCCTCGGTGTCGCGGACCGGCCGGAACGCCAGGCGCCCCTTCGGCTCGGGGAGTGGCGTCTCGGGACGCCACTCCAGAAGCAGCCGTTCGACGAACTGGCGGGCGCCGGTCCGTTCCAGGGCGAGCATGCGGTCCTCGACGATGCGCCCGGTCACTCCGCCCTCGCGCCAATCGGGTGGGACGGCTCGGTTGTACTCGGGTGGACGGGCGTCGGCTGGGACCACTGCGGCCGTGGCAGCCCGCAGCAGCCGCACGCCGATGTCCACGCGATCGCGATCCGCGCTGCTGTCGTCGATGTCGAAAATATCCAAAAGGAATGGTGTGTCGTCTCCGGCCCGACCCCACCATGCGACCCTGGCCAGTAGGCGCTCGCCGCGCAGGGCGACCCACATCCATTCCGGACGTCGGCGGCCGGCGGCAAGGTCGTCCGCCAATTCCTCGTTGAGGGTGTAAGGCAGTTGGGAGAAGAGGTCTAGTTCTTCACGTCCGGTGATCGGACGCATGGTCAGGTCGTTCTGTTTCACGGTCAAGGCACGCTCCGGTGAAGGCGCCCGTCCGCTCCGAGGTCAGATGTGGTCCGCACCCCGGGAGGACACAAGCGCGGTGATCATGGGGATCATGGGCTTATCCCTCCTCTCGCTGTCGTGGCCCTCACTCTCGTGGTGGGGGTTCCGCCGTAAGGTCTAGCCAAGCGCCACCCCGTCCGCAAGCCCTTTTCGATCGCCCCGCGTCCGACAGTGCCCAGTGCATCCCGGTGTGTCAGCTGCACGTTCCGATCACTGTGGTTCGCGGTGCGGGAAGGCGGCTCACGCGGCTTGTGCCGAGGGCGGCTTCACGGAGTCGGACGATCTCTTCATGCTGGGCGGCGAGCCGCGCCAGGGCCTGGGCACGGAAGTCCATAAGCTCGTTGATCGTCTGCTCGGATCGGGTCAGCCGTTCCCTGAGCCTGCCTTGAGTCGGACGATCTGAGCTTCACGGGGGTCGGGGATGTCTCCGGTCTGCTGCAGGGCCTGGCGGCGACGCTCGAACTCGGCACGGAGCTGGGAGTAGGGACGGGTGCCATAGAAGGCCGTGCGGGTGAACGGGCCGCCGCCGTTCTTCACCGCCAGCAGGCACGAACCGCCCTCCGGGCCGACCAGTCGACGGCGTTCTGCCGGGGCCAGCGATGCCCAGGACCGCCGGTCGGCTGCCGCACGAACGGTCAACGCCTTCCCGGTCGGCAGCTGCACAACGTCGGCACCACTTCCCCCTTGCCGCAGATATCAGGGCCGCTTCACGTACGGCGGCCCGGAGAACGTCACCGCAGGTCACGGATCAAGCTACCGCAGATATTGGGGTGTTGCCTGTGGGACGACTTCAGACCCGTCCCGGAGTCGACGCACCGTCGCCCACCAGGGCCGACAGATCCTTAGCGCCAGTTTTCGTTCCGATGTTCCGACCGCCGCGTGACCAGCGGTCTGGCTTCGGCTGGTCACCGACCAGCGGCGATGGCGCGCTAAACCGAGCCGCTGCGCGTCACGCTGTCCGGCTTCGGCGGGCAGCGTGATACAGACGCCAGAACTTTCGGTTCCGGTCGGGGAGTTGACGGATTGAGGTGGGTGCCTGGACATAATTCGCAGGTGTGCGGCAATGGCAAGGACCTATTCTGCCCGTCATGATCGACTGGAAGAGCGTAGAGGCCGCCGACTGTGCCGTGCCTGCCGACCGGCCCATGGACGACCTCGTCCGCGAGCTGTCCCGCGCGCTGGCGGATCCCGATCCACTGGTCCGGGACGGCGCGCCCCACACCGTCCTCGCGACCTGGATCGCCCGAGGCGTGATCGGGAGGTCCCGGCGGCTGGAGCTGGGCGACGAGATGGCCGACCGGTTCACCGACCCACGTGTCGAGGCCCGCACCTTCGCCCCACTCGTGCTCGACATGCTGGTGACCGCGGGGGACTTCAAGGCCAGCTGGGTGGACGCGTTCGAGCGCTGGTACCCGGCCGAGCGGGATCTACGCGGGCACGACGAGACGCTCGGCTGGCTGCACGCGGTGGCCCACGGTGCGGACCTGCTCGCCGGCTTCGGCTGCCACCCCGAGGTGGCGCCGGTGCGGATGCTGGACCTCGCCGCCGCGCGGCTGACGGCGCCCACCGACCACGTCTACGACCAGCTGGAGGACGACCGCCTGGCCCGGGCGATCGCCCGGGTCCTCACCCGCACCGACCTGAGCGAACGCGACACCGTCGGCTGGCTGGACCCGATCGCCGACCGCTTCGGGGCCGACCGCATCAGCCTCCCGGTGCCCGCCCACATCAGCAACTGCCTGCGCACCCTGCGCCTGCTCTACATCCTCGCCGACCGGGGCGTGCGCCCCACCAGCGAACTGCCCGCACAGCCCCTCTACCACCGCGACGCGTTCAAGTCCGCCATCGCCACCGTCCTCGACCGGATCGTCAGACGCTGACCGACCACATCCGGTCCGGCTGGGCAGGCCGGCGCGCACGCCCACCGCAGACAATGAGGCTGGCACTGGTCGCGCACACCGGCCACCTCCTCAAGGAGAGCGGCGGGACGCGGAGCCGTACGCCGCTGGCGATCACACAAGGTAACCAGTCGGTCGGTCTTAATACGAGAGCCCACCAGTATCAGCCCCGGACACCAGGGAGCAAGTAACTCACCGGTAGGTTCCGGGGGCTCAACCTTTGCGTCGGGTGGCGGGGTCGCGTTCCGCGACGTGCCGGGCGACCGCGTCGACGCCGGGGCGGGCGTACCGCTCCAGGGAGCGGACGGAGGCGTGCCGGGAGCGGGCCAGCGGCATCGGGGTGGAGGTGCCGCCCTCCGCATCGTGGGTGAGCGTGGAGTGCCGTAGCCGGTGCAGGGTCCAGCTGTCCAGGCGGAGATCACGGTAGGGGTCTGCCGCAGTAGAACCGGCATTTGCTGCGGCAGATGAAAGCGCGCCACCCACCTGCACCTCAACGCCTCCGCACAGATATGCCGGGCAGCCGCAACCCCACTTATTGCAACCGTCTTGCTATTGCAAGTAATAAGCAGAAAGCTGGGTCAGTCCTTACTGCCGAACCAGAAGGCGGAGCCCCGTCATGCCCAAACTGATGCCGGATTCCGGCCCACAGCGCGTCATCGCCGCCTCGAACTTTGTCTACACCGTCGGCAGCGGCCTCTATCTGACCGCTGGAGTCCTGTACTTCACCGAGGCAGTCCACCTTCCGGCAACCCAGGTGGGCCTCGGACTCGGCATCGCCGGTGTCGTCTCGCTGGCCGTGGGCATCGCTGTCGGTCATCTCGCCGACCGGCACGGAGCACGCGGCGTCTACGCGATCACCCTCGTCGTCCAAGCGCTGGCCACTGCCGGCTTTGTACTGGCAGACAGCTTCTGGCCGTTCGTCATCGCGATAGGCACCGCCACCGGCGCCAAAGCAGCCGGATTAGCCGCACGGAGTCCGCTCATCAGGCACTACGGAGGGGACCGACCGCAGGAATTCCGCGCCTATCTCCGCGCCGTGACCAACGTAGGCATCTCCCTCGGCGCCCTGCTGGCGGGCTGGGCCGTCCAGGTGGGCACCCTCCCCGCCTACCAACTCCTGGTCATCGGCAACGCGGTTGCCTTCGCAGCTTCCGCAGCGATCCTGATCTACCTGCCGCCGGTCAAACCTGTCCCCACCGCCGGCGGCCCCCGCTGGATCGCCCTGCGGGACCGCCCCTACCTCCTGCTCACCGCTCTCGACGGCATCATGGCCGTCCAGTTCAAGGTGCTCACGGTGGCCATCCCGCTCTGGCTGGTCACGGCCACCACCGCCCCGCGCTGGCTCATCTCGGGCACCATGCTCATCAACACCGTCATCGTCATTGCGTTGCAGATACGAGCCAGCCGCAGCATCGATTCCCCAGCGGCCGGCGGAGCCGCTTACCGCCGAGCGGGCGTGGCCTTCCTCGTCTCCTGCTCACTGATCTCCCTGTCTGCGGGGATACCGGCGTGGGCCGCTGCCACGCTTCTCATGACCGCGATGGTGATCCACACGATCGGCGAGCTGTGGCACTCCGCCGCAGGCTTCGAAGTGTCCTTCGCCCTTGCCCCACAGCATGCCACCGGCCAGTACCTCGGAGTGTTTGGCCTGGGCGCCGGACTGGCTGAAGCCCTCGGGCCGACCCTGCTCATCTCACTCTGCATCGCCTGGGGCCGCCCCGGGTGGTACGTCGTAGGAGCGCTGTTTACCCTGACGGGCCTGGCAGTACCACTCGCCGTCCGCTGGGCACAACGCCACCAACACGCTCAGCAGACACACCCAGGAGTCGCGTGGAAGGAAGCAGCCGCCTGAAGGGTTCCCGAGGACGTAGAACGTCCCCGACTGCCGCAGGGCTGGCGCAGGGCTGGCGGCAGGGGTCCGGTCGACGGTCCTGAGGTTGGAAAGGCTCATCAGGGCAGAAGGCGAGACGACTGGGTTCGCTGAGTAAACACCTCGATTGGATGCGAGCGGTCAGCGCGCTGTCGCGGCGCTGGCTTCGGCGAAGCGCGGACGCGGCAGCCCGCTGACCGGCAGCCCCAGGTCAAGCCGCTTGTCCATGTCGAGACGGAAGGTGCCGTACGGGTTGATGTTCGACCAGAACAATGCCGTCATCCCCCTCCGATCCTCGTCCGACAGCTTCTTCGCCCATGCCGGTTCGGCGAGTACCTGCTGGAGCAGCAGGGTGTTGACGTGTTCTCTGAACTAGCTGTTGCGGGACGGACGTTGTTGACGGGACCTCACGTCTGAGTTGCGGCAGCGAGGACGGCAGTGAGCGCGGCGGTAGCGTCGAGGAGCGCATGGGAGCGAACCGCGATGCTCGCGTCTCGGGCCGCCAGCGCGGCTCGGACGTCTTCCCATCGGTGCCCGTGCCGAAGGCCCGGCATCAGGGCCCGGAGTGGGTCGATGCGGTGCCCGGCGCTGCGTAGCTGGTGGACGATCCGGGCATCCCGAGCTTGAGCCGGTGAGTATCGTCGCGTTCCTCGTGGGGGGACCCGGTCGGGAACAACGAGCCCCTCGGCGTCCCAGTGCCGCAATGTCGATGGGCGCACTCCGAGCGCGGCGGCGAGTTCGGAGACGCCCATCGAGTCCGATAGGCGTACGTCTTCGATGGGCTCGGCAGAGATCGCCTCTGCCGCCTCCTTGGCAAGCTTGAGGTCCGTACGCTCCCGGTCGAGTCGGGCGTGTGCCGCGTCGAGAAGTGCAAGTACCTCCGAGGTCGGGCACTGATGTACAGCACGAACAATCCGCTTGGCCTCAATCGGACCCGTGCCGAATGCGAGGGCTCGGTAGGACAGCGCGGAATGTAAGTGAATCTCTCCGTAGATCCGGTAGCCCGCAGCTGTGCGCGTCGCCAGCGGCAGCACACCGTCGCGCTCGAGATTGCGCACCTGCTGAACTGAGTATCCGGCACGTCGCGCGACGTCGACTGTGCGCATGGCCGACGACTTGAGAGTTGGCACCCGTTCCCCCCTTGCCTTTCGGCTCAAAGTCTCCACAAGCACCTTAATGAAACGCTTGAGCACATGACCATCGACGAAATCATCGACTTCATGCAGGACCTCGATGGAGTCCTGGCCATCAGGCCGGGACTCGACGACGGCTCACCAGAGATCAGTTGGGGGGATACGTTCTTCTACTACTCTCCTGACGGTGTCGCGCCGAAAACGACTCAACCGTTCGCGACGATCGTGACGAAGAACTACCCAGGCGACGAGAGATCGCGCCTGGACCGCCCGGATACGTTCCGCGTCAATATCGCCGCTGGGAAGGAAGCCTTCGTCGACCGGACCGGCCACGCGCCGCGCGAACCAGCCATCGACGACGACCCCAGCGTCACCGATGCCGTGATGGCACACCCCGTCTACGGCTCCGTTGGCTGGCTCGCGGTGGTGAATCCGGGCCGACGGACCGATACGGCAACCTGCGAGCTGCTCCGCAATGCCTATCACCTCGCACGTTCGCGCCATGAGCGACGTACTGGGTGATGGCCGGGCGCGTTCTCTGATCTTCACTATGACCCGGTTCAGGCCCTTGGCCGCTCGCTTGCGGCGACCGTGCGGCAGGCGACTTCGCGGAAGGTCGGCAGGCCGAGATCGACAGTGAACCGCTCGTCGACCTGGGCGAGCTTCTGCTCCGCTCCGGCGAGGCTGACGTTGAGACCCTCGACCTCGCCGCGCCAGCCCTCGCGTTCGGCTTCCGCTATTCGGTCGAGCAGGTTGTCGCGGATCTGCACGATCCGGTCGCGTTGGGCGGCGCCGGGCGATGAACGCCCGGTGGCCGTTGATGACCTCCTCGGGGTAGACCGCCTTGTATCCCATGGTGGTGTTGATGTCGCGGTGACCTACCACAAGTTGGGCGATGTGAGGCGGCATCCCGTTCATGATCGCGTCCGTGATGAACAGCCTTCGGAAGTCGTGGGGGCTGAAGGTCAGCGGTCGGTTGCTGGCGTCGGTGAGTCCGGTGCGGGAAAGCGCGTCGTTGAGCAGGTCTCTGATCCCGGCGGCAGGGATCGGCCGGTTCTCCACGCCGATGTGGCGCTGGAACAGCAGCGGCATCGGCGGGTTCCAGACACGTTCGTGGGTGTCGTAGGAGACGACGAGGGGGACGGCGCCGTTCGCGTCGCGCACGCGGCTGATGATCGTGCTGAGCACGTCGGCGAGCTCCGGGGAGATGACGAGCAAGCGCTCGGCATCGGTCTTGGACGGGGCGATGTGCAGGAGCGGGATGAGCTCGCCGGTGTTGGGCAGCCGGTATTGGACGAGGCTGTGGTGGGAGAGCTCGGTCAGCTCTTCGACGCGGATTCCGGTGTGCCGCAGGACCTCGACGGTCGCCCAGGACCAGAACGCCCGATGCTCCTCCAGCGTGAGGTCATGGCGTCGCCCGGTCGCGGGGGCCTGGGCCCAGACCTTGGCCGTGGGGTTCTTGGTGACCGGCCGGTGCCAGTGCTGGCCGGCTGCGGTGAAGTCAGCTCCCGGAGTGGTGTTCTGTGCGGTCTCCAGCCGCTCGGCGGCCTGTCGGCGTTCAGCGTCGACTGTCCGCACCAGGAGTGGGAGGACGGGTAGCCGCTCGCGTGTGCGCTGATCCATGCGCGACTTGCGGCCGGACTGTTCTTTCTTGCGGGACATCTCCTCCTCGCGGATGGGACAGGGCGCCGCCCAGACGCCCCAGCGCGCGGGATCGTCCATGGCCCACTGTGCGACGTCGAGGTAGAAGGCCCGCACGGCAGCCAGGTGGTTCATGCCGCGGTCGGCGCGCGGAACCTGTGTCTCGACAATGTCGCCGTCGGCCGTCTTGCTGCGGGCCGTCTTCATCGCGACCCGCTGTTTCCATGCTGCGGCGACGTCAGGTGCCAGGCGCAGGGAGTCGATCCCGGGGTGGTGGTCCTCCAGGTCCCTCCAGAACAGCTTGCCTAGGCCGAAGGCCACCGCTCGCAGCGAGGTGTAGTCGAGCGAGAGAGCGCGTTCGCGCAGGTAGTCGACCAGCAGGTCCCGGATCGGCCGGCAGGCGATGCCGTAGCGGTCGATCATCTGCTCGATGCTGATCTGCCCCTGGTTCTTGGGGTTGAAGACCCGGACCGTCGCCGGGGCCGCCTCCGGGAAGACCCCGGTGGCGTGCAGCAGCCGGTAGAAGTACACGCTCGTGTCGACCTTGCGGCTGCCCATGCTGAGCAGGAGGTCCGCCAGTTCCAGGCAGTCCCCGACGGTGATGTCGCGGACCGTGCCGCCCTTGGCGGCCATGATGGTGGCGATCCGCCGCAGTGCGCCGTCCTTGGTGTGGGTGTTGGCAGGGTCGGTCCGGCAGACAGCCGCCAGGGCGGCGAATCCGTGCGGGTCGCGACTGCGAGCCATCTCGGCGGTCAGGATCTGCACCGTGCCCGGAGTCAGTAACCACGCCAGACTGGGCCGGATGACATCGCCGCTGATCAGCGTCAGCATGCCGCTGCCCAGGATGTCGAAATCGGTTTTCGGGTTCTGGTAGGACCAGCCGGTGGACTGGAGCCAGGTGATCGCCATGTGCCGCCAGGCGATGTTGCCGGCCGGGTCCGCGCCGCTGGCGTTCCAGCGGTCCTGCCAGGTATGTCCGGGAAACCGCTCCAGCCACGCCAGAGTCTTGGTCAGACCGGTCCTGCGCTTGGACTGGGAGGCCGAGGATGTCAGAACAAACGGCGGCGCGAGCAGTCGTTCCATCGCCTGTTCGCGTGACTGCCCGGTGGCCTTCCAGCGCTGTTCGGGACCGCGGGGCGGGAAGCTCTTCAGCATCGCCGCCACCTCCGGGCTGGGCTGCCGCGGTGCGGAGCGTGCCGTGGTCAGCACCTGCGTGGTCACGCGGTTCCCCCCCGAACAGGATGTTCAGTGCTTCCGGCCGATACGACAGCGCCGACGGCCCGTCCGTCGGTACCGTTGTCGCCGCGTAGGCGGCTGCTGACCGGCGGGCATGGTGCGCGAGCACTCCCGCGATCACGTCCTCGGTGAGTGGCGTCAGGTAAAGCTGAGTCGTACTCAGATGGGCGTGGCCGAGGACCCATTGCACGTCGGCGAGCGACATGCCGGGGTCGCGGGCCATTCGGTAGGCCGCGGTGTGCCGCAGATCGTGCAACGACCAGTTGGCCCCCAGGGCGGCGTTCGCCGGGCTGAACATCCGGTAGGCGGCGTGATAGCCGAGTTCCCGGAAGGGGCGCCGAAGCGTCCACCACAGCGGATCATCGATCCCCGTGGGCGCCAGGCCGTGCATCTGTGCCTGGTAGAGCCGCAGCCAGACGAAGGCGTCCGGCGAGGCCGGCAGCTGCTGGATCGCCCGCGTGCCTTTGCGGACCACGGTGATCAGCTGCTGGCCGGGGTCGGCGTCGCCGTAACGCCCGCCCAGCAGTTCCGAAGCCCGCGCGCCGGTGGACACCCAGAAGGCCACCAGGGCGCGGTCCCGGTGAGAGCCGAGCTGAGCGAACAGCTCGTTGAACTTCTCGTCCGGGATACTGCGCGGCACCCGCTGGACATGCCGGGGGCGATAGAGACCTGACCGCTCGTTGCGGTAGAGGTCCATCGGGTTGTGGTGGGCATGGGCCCGGCCACCACGTCGGGCCAGCGGGAACGGATTGACCATCGGCCCCGACCCGGCATCGCTGTGGAAGTCGTAGAAACCGCGCAGCACGCTCTCGCTGTGGCCGCGGGTGGTCGGCGCGTACGTGCGGCCCGGCCCTGCCTTCCCCGTCACCGGGTTCAGGACCGCCGACGTGGCAGAAGCGCCGACCTGTCTCGGCTTGTCGCTGATCTGGATCCAGCGGGAGAAGTCCCGTGCCTCCTCCCGGGTCGCTTGATCCCAGGGCGTCCGGACCGCCCACAGAAAGCGGAACCAGCGCAGCAGGTCCATCCCGTACGACCGTTGCGTAGTCGCGGGCCGTCCGATCCCTTGCAGGTCCTTCAGATACACCGCGACCGGCTCGACGACCACCCCGGCCGGATCAAGCAGCCGGTACGGCTCCCACACATCGCCGGTCTCCGGGAGCGACCCGACCCGCGGTACGACCGACGAGCGCAGATCCCGACCTTGTCCATGTCTCTCGATCACGGGGCGGGACCATAGTCACCCGCTTCGCGGACTATCCGCTGAACTGGGCAAACTCTCCCGGTAGTTCAGTCAACAGGTAGACGAGCGCGGACTGGAGCAGGTGCAGGGCGAGCATCGAGGTCTCGGCGTGTTCCTTGGCCGGGCCGGTCAGAGCGCCGTCCTTGCCGTAGTGGAGGACCGTGTTGGCGCTGTTCCAGTTCTCCACGACCTGGAGCCCGCTGTGGATCTCCCGGCGCAGGCCGCGTATCGCTGTGGATCCCACGGCTCCTGAACTCCCACGGCCTACGGTGTGTGCATGAACGAACGTTCCACTGATGTGTCGAGCGAGCTCTATCCGGAGTTGGCTGTGCCAGGCGGCCTGGGAGAGGCGTTGGGCCGCGAGGCGGCTCGGCGCGGGGATGGTGGCGAGCCGATGGATCCCGTTGAGGGGTTCGATCCCGCGGTCGTCGCATGCTGCGCGCGTGGGGAGGCACGGTTCACTGTCTATGCGACCAACATCGACGAACGCGAGTTCCGTATCGAGATCTCCGGGCCCTCCGGCTGGCGGTGGGGTGCTTTCGGCAGCACCGATGACCTCGCGGTGGTTGCCGCGATTCTGCATGCCTGGCGTGATGGCGCGTCCATCGCTCAATTGCGACGCGAGTGGACGTTGCTCGCGGCGACCCCGCTGGACGCGGCACCGCCTGGAAGGGTGGTGTCGACCGTCCTTCCCGCGCCACTACTGGTGGTGGTGTTTCCAGCGAGACCGCCGACTCGCGGAACTGGGCGTGATGAACGACTGGGCCGTGGACCTGACGCCCTGGTGGACCGGCAGCTCCCCGTTCGAGGTCGAATCCGTGCTTGTGAACGCCTGGTTGAACGACTTCTTGGCGTCCCTGCCGGAGCACACACGCCACATGCTCCGCATGGTCTGCGAAGGGTACGACTACGCCGAGATCGGCGAGACGCTCGGCATCACCGCCAAGATGGTCACCGACCGGAGCCTGCGCATCCTGCGCCTGCTCTACATCCTCGCCGACCGGGGTGTGCGCCCCACCAGCGAACTGCCCGCGGAACCCCTCCACCACCGCGACGCGGTCAAGTCCGGCATCGCCACCGTCCTCGACCGGATCGTCAGACGCTGACCGACGGCACCCGGTTCGGCGCCACCAATCAGGCACCCCGCTGGCTCTTCCCCAGCCGGCCCGTCCCGGCCACCTTTCCGCGCTCATGGGCGGGATCGGTGTCCCGGTCGCAGCCGCCCGCGGTGCCGCCATCCGAACAGCGGCTCCTCGAACTGCCTTCCCCGTTGTCGCGAACGCTCTCGGCTACCACGACAGGGGCACCAACCGCCTCGTCAAGGAGACCGGCGGGACGCGGAGCCGTACGCAGCTGACGATCACACAAGGTCACCAGCCGGTTGGACTCCTCGGCGAACTGACGACAGTTGAATACGCGACCTCGCCAGTAGGCTACGCCGAACCGCCGCAGACCTCGGCGACCTCGCGGGGGTCCTCGGCCGTGAGACGCGCCTCAAGGCGCTCTACTTGGTCAGCCGGGTCGTCTCCGGAGATCGGAAGGGTCATTCTGAACTGAAGCCAGGGACGGCCTTCCCTGATCGCGGAACGGCCGGGGTGAAACAGGAAGACGTTGATCTGGTCAGGTTCCCAGTGCCAGGCTGAGACGGCTCCCAGTTCACATTCCCAGGTCGTCAGCGAGCCGGCATGCTCCCGGAGCCTTTCCTCCAGAAGCCTGGCGACTGTGCGGGCCGGCCACTCCCAGCTGTGGTCTGTCGAAGCCCGGTGGACCTCCGCTTCGTACTGGTTGACGTCGAATCGGAGCTCTGGGAGATCGACATCATCTTCATCCGGGTTGCGCCAGCCGCTCCAGATCACGTGTTGCCCTTCCCGCCTGAGGGTCACGTAGACAGCGCCGCAGCATCCTTCCGTGCACTCGGCCTCAGCAAGCCGAACCTCACGAGGGGTGTCCGTCGCGTGAAGCGGCGCATTCGGTCCCAGCAGATACCGAGGGTCATCTGCTGGGCCCTCGTCGAACACCTCGGCCAGGATGTCCCGTCCGTTGATGATCGGTCGGCATTCCACGGCGCCTTGTCGGCTTCCGAGCGGTGGCACGACGATGCGGAGGGACAGACGCGGTTCTGTGGTCATGGCTGATGGTCTCGGATTCAGCGGCAGTTGTCCTGCGTGTTTCTGCTTGGGAGGAGACGGGCGCCTCCGTCTTGGGCGGCTGAGGGTACGGGTACGTACCCGTACCCGTCACCGGCCGTGGAACCACCGCCTGCGCCACGTCCGCCACCCCGGCGGCACCGGCTGAGCACGACCGGCTCCAGGACCCCGCCCCTCGCTGTCACATCCACCCCGGCACAACGGGGCCGGGGCCCCGCGACGGCGATCCCGACCTGCTTCCGCGGGACCGACGATCACCGTCGAGCCTGCCAGGAGACACCCGGCACCGGTCCGGGTCGCACTGGCAGTGCCGTGCGGATGAGGAGGTGGAGGGAATGAGCGTTGCAACCGATTACACCGGGCCGTGGACCGTCGCCGACGTCCTCGCGCTGCCGGAGGACCGCAGTGTCCGGTACGAGCTGCTGGGGGAGTCCCTGGTGATGTCCCCCGCCCCGGCCTGCGCCACCAGCGTGCGTCCTTCCGGCTCCACGTGGCCCTGGACGCCGCGGCCCGCGCCGTCGGCGCACCGGTCGAGATCCTGGAAGCCATCAACGTGACCCTGCCGTCCGGCCTGGTGGTGCCGGACATCGTGGTCGCCGATGCCGGTGCGACCGTCGACGACGGTGTCAGCATCGACGCCGAAGCCGTCCAGCTCGTGGTCGAGCTGGTCTCACCCGGCAACAAGACGATGGACCGGAAGTTCAAGCCCATGCTCTACGCCGAGGCCGCGATCCCGCACTACTGGCGCCTGGAATTCGACCCGGCGCCCCGGCTCGTCATCACCGAGCTGGAGAACGGCCGGTACGTCGAGCAGGCAACCGCTCTGTCCGGCGAGGTCACCCGGCTCGATGCCCCGTTCCCCTTCGCGATCGACCCGGCCGGGCTCGCCCGGCAGTAGCCGGCATCCCGTAGCCACTACGGTTCGTGCCGTCTGGGCTCCGTCAGCCTCGTGGATCGGGTACTCGAGCTGCTGCCCCGTTCGGAGGGGCGGGTGTGCCTGGCCAGGCTTGTCTGTAAACAGGCCCCGTAGTCCTGGCTCGGACACCGGAGAGCAAGTAACCCGCCGGTAGCTCTCACTGGGGCAGATCTCCCGTTTCTCGTCGTCGTGCGCCTTGTTGGGCTGAACGAGCGAATCCCAGGGTGGGGCGACGAAATGGGGCGGGTGTGCGGCAGGAGTGGTCGCCGGAAGACGTGGTGGCGTGCTGGACGCTGGTGGACGGCGACTGGGACCTGGTGGCGAACAAGACCGGTCCGACCCGGCTCGGCTTTTGCCTGATGCTCAAGTTCTTCGAGATGGAGGGCCGGTTCCCGGAGTTCATCGAGGAGTTCCCGCAGCCCGCTGTCGAGTACGTCGCCGGTCTGGTGAAGGTCCCTGCGACTGAGCTTGCGAAGTACGACCTGGCGGGGGCGAAGCGGCACCGTAAGCAGATCCGGGAAACCTTGAAGTTCCGGCCTGCGACGCTGGACGACGAGGAGCGGCCAACGGCGTGGCTGGCGGTGGAGGTGTGCCCGGTAGAGCTGGTGGAGGACCGGCAGCGGGAGGCCCTGCTGGTCGAGTGCCGGGCGAGGAAGATCGAGCCGCCGGGCCGGACCCGGATCGAGAAGGTGTTCTGCGCCCGGACCATCGAGCGCCTGGGGATATCGGCGTGGCACGGCTGCTTGCACTGGTTGCGGAGGACAACGAGGACGGTGCCGACCTGCTGGCCTTGCTCAAGCGTGATCCCGGTGCGGTGGGGCTGGACTCGCTGCTGACGGAGATCACCAAGCTGAACGACGTACGCAGACTCGGGTTTCCTGAGGGGCTGTTCGCGGACTGTTCGGAGAAGCTGCTGGCCGCGTGGCGGTCGAGGGCGATCAAGATGTACCCCTCGGACTTCCGGGACACCGCCGAGGACGCCCGGATCACACTGCTCGCGGCCCTGTGCTCTTCTCGTCAGGCGGAGATCACTGACGCTAACGACCGTCTGTCGACACTCGCGCGCGTGATTGCGAACCCGCAGGTGGGCACTGTCGACAGCTCGCGTCGGAAATCAACGTCGGTGAACGGTCGTCGGGGTGGTTTCCGACAATGCTCCTTGGCTACTGCCGCACTTCGACGGCCGACCAGAACCCCGACCACCAGATCGACGCGCTTCTCCGCAACGGCGTCGACCGCGACAACATCCACGTCGACGGCGCCAGCGGCGCGAAAGCCTCCCGCCCCAAGCTCGACCTCGTCATGCAGCTGATGCGCGAGGGCGACACCTTGAAGGTCACCCGGCTCGACCGGCTCTCCCGCTCTGTCCTCCACCTGGTCACCCTCGGCGCCGACCTGCGCGAGCGCGGCATCGGCCTGCACGTCATCGAGCAGGGCATCGACACCACCACCCCCCCCAAGCTGACTCCGGACCAGGCCGAACTGACCCAGCAGCTCTACGGCGCTCGCGAGAAGACCGTCCAGCAGATTGCCGACATGCTCAACGTCCCCCGCTTCACGGTCTACGGACACCTCGACCGCGACAAGACCGTGCCCCGCCAGCCGAAGAAGACCGCCGCGGCAAAGCCCTGAAAGCTACCGGCGGGTTACTTGCTCCCTGGTGTCCGAGCTAGGAATACGGGGCCGAGAAGGGCAGGTGGCCTCCCAGGCTGCCTCGATCATCCAAAAGATCTCGTCCACCGCGGCCTCCGGTTCGGCCGCTTCACGGGCCAGCGAATAGGCGTCGATCACGAACCTCGCGATCGTCCGGCTCGCCGTTGCGGTCTGTGGCAGTTCGGGATCGGCGGCTATGGCCGTTGCCAGCGTCTCCGCGTGGCGCAGCCTCATCGACTCCTCGTACTTCCGCAGGGCGGGTGATTCGTCGATCATGCGCCAGATCGGGGCGGCGCTGTCCGCCGTGCAATGTCGCACCAGGGCCTGGATCTCACTGCGCAGCGCGGGGATGAGCGGCTCGTGCGGCGCCCGGCCGGTGACCGCCTGCGTGAGGCGTTGCTCGAAGTCTTCGTCCTGCTCGAAGACCAAGGCCTCTTTGGAGGCGAAGTGGGAGAAGAGTGTGGTGACGGCCACGTCGGCCTCAGCGGCCACTTCACGGATACCCACCGCGTCGTACCCGCGTTCCAGGAAGAGCCGCAGGGCGGTGTCAGCGATTTTTTGGCGGGTCGCGGCCTTCTTGCGCTCACGGCGCCCGGACGGCACGGTCATGCGCTAACACTATCAAGTGCGAATCTGGAGCAGCTCCAAAATGCTAACCGTTAGTGCTACGGTCGTCGCATGAAGAAAGTGAGCTTCGCCGAGTTCGGCGGTCCGGACGTTCTGCACCTCATAGATGCCGAGGAGCCCCACGCGGGCCCCGGCCAGGTACGCATCGCCGTGCGGGCGGCGGGCGTGAACCCCGTCGACTGGAGGGTCCGTGAAGGCCAGATCCTGAAGGCCCATCCGATCGAGTTGCCCGCCGGAGTCGGACTGGACGCCGCCGGGGTGGTGGACGAGGTCGGCGAGAGCGTCGAAGGGGTCGAGGTCGGCGACCACGTGTTCGGCGAAGGCTCCAGCACCTATGCCGAGTTCGCCGTGCTGTCGGCCTGGGCCCGTATGCCCGAGGGGCTGACGTTCGAAGAGGCCGCCGGATACCCCTCCGTGGTGGAGACCGCGCTGCGCATCATCCGCGAGGTCGGTGTGCAGCCTGGACAGACGCTGCTGGTCAGCGGTGCGTCCGGGGGAGTCGGATCGGCAGTGCTGCAGATCGCCCACGACCGCGGCATCACGGTGATCGGCACCGCCGGGGCCGCGAACCAGGACTATCTGCGGGGCCTGGGTGCCCTCGCCACCACGTACGGCGAGGGCTGGGTCGAGCGGGTGCGGCAGCTCGGCCATGTCGACGCAGCCCTCGATCTGGCTGGCTCGGGCGTGATCCGCGAGCTCGTTGAGCTGACCGGGGACCCGCAGCAGGTGGTCTCCATCGCCGATCTCGATGCGCCGGAGCTCGGTGTCCGGTTCTCCGGCGTGGCCGGGAGCGTGCCGGATGCGCTCGCCGAGGCCGTCGGCCTCATCTCGCGGGGAAAGCTCCACATCCCGGTCGAGAGGTCGTACACGCTCGCCGAGGCCGCGGCCTCGCACATCGACAGCCAGGCCGGTCACACACGCGGGCGCCGGGTCGTGGTCGTCTGAGCCGGTTCCTGCACAGTTGCACGGCCCGGCAAGCTGACCTTGGCGGTGGCGAGTGGCGGTGGTGAGCGCGCTGCCCGTCGCCGAGTCCGCCGGGCAGGGATGGCTGCAGGTCTTCGATCTGGTGCTCACAGCATGCGGTTCGCACAATGAGCCTTCTCAGCGTTGTCGCTCCAAAGTGAGGACGGCCGCGGCGATTGACGACATTCGATTCGGGCTGTACCGGGCCCTGCGGAAGATCCGCCACGACTTCATTCGTGCGACGGCGCGCGGCGCGAGCGGACCTGCGAAGAGTGGCACCGCGGTGTACGGCTCGTGAACGTCTCGAGCGGTCACCAGTCTGAGAACCGTGATTTCCCCATCAGTCTCGGGTCGCATGCCTACCGGTTTTCCCCTGGCTTCCAGCGCCGACGATCTTTCGCACGCTGACGCTGGTGGGCAGGAATCGGCTGATCGAGGGGGGTTCAAGCGTAGGCGTCCTCGACGGCTACTCGTCGCACTGTACGCAGTGTCGACTGGAGACTGTCCAGATCGGTCGAGCCCAGAGCGAGGCGGATCGCTTGCGGTGTGTGCACCGAGGTGGTGAACGGCTCGGCCGTGGATACCGAGATGTGCTGACGCGCGAGGGTGGCGGTCAGGCGGTCGGCGCGTGCGTCGTCGGGCAGCGGCAGCCATGTGAAGTAGGACGAGGGGTGGCTGATGAGGGGTAGGCCAGCCAGCTCTTGTCTGGCGAGCGCTTGGCGGGTCCTGGCGTCGTCTCGTTTCAGCGCTTCCAGGTGGTCCACCGTGCCGTCCTCGAGCCAGCGGCAGACGATCGCCGTGGTGAGGGCCGGGGTGTTCCAGGTGGTCGCCCGAATCGCGCGTTCGAGCGAGGGCACCGCAGAGGGCGGGGCAACGACGAAACCGACCCGGAGACCGGTGGCGACGCTCTTGGACAGTCCCGAGACGTAGACGGTGATGTCCGGCGCGATTGCAGCCAGGGGCGGTGGCGAGTCCTCCACCAGGTAAGCGTAGGAGGCGTCTTCGATGAGGAGCGGACCGTACTGTCGAGCGATCTCAATGAGGCGGGTTCGGTCAGGTGCCGGCATGACCCAGCCCAGAGGGTTGTGCAAGGTGGGCATGGTGTAGATCGCGCGCACAGGGCGCGTCGCGCACAGCTTCTCGAGGGCATCGAGATTCGGCCCGTCGGTGGTTACGGGTATGGGTTCCAGGTCGAGACGAAAGTCATGCGCGAGCACCTTGAAACCCGGGTAGGTGAGTGCGTCGACCGCGACGACGTCGCCGACGTTGAGCGCGGCCATGACAGTGATGGCCAGGCCGTGCTGCGCACCGTTGGCGATGAGGATCCGATCCGCGTCAGTGGTGATTCCTCGACACCTCAGGTGCCGCGCGATCGAGGCTCTGTCCTGGGGACGCCCTCGATGTGGCTGGTAGCGCAGCAGCGAGTCGAGATCACCAGAGGTGGCCACCTCTCGCAGTGCCTGCCGGAGGAGATCGGCTTGCCCAGGCAGCGACGGATAGTTGAAGTTGAGGTCGACCGCATCCGTGGCGACGACCTGTTGATCGATGCCGTGACCGGCGGGAACCGCGATGTCACGCACGAACGTACCGCGGCCCTGTTCCCGGCTCACCAGGCCCATCGATTCCAGCTCGGCGTACACCCGGGTCGCGGTCACCACGGCGATGCCCTCACGAGCGGCGAGCCCGCGGTGTGTCGGCAGCCGCACGCCCGCGGCGAGCCGCCCGGTCCGGATGCCGCATGCGAACGCGTCGACCAGTGTTTTGTACCGCGAAGCTGCCATGCACCGGATTGTAAGCATGACAATTTTTCGACTGTCCTGTTCGTGGGTCTTTACGGTCGAGACCCACCTACCGGGAAGGACAGCCGCCGTGCACATCGCCATCCTCACCTTCGAGGGCTACAACGAGCTCGACTCTCTGATCGCGCTCGGTGTGCTCAACCGCATCAAGACCGACGACTGGCGCGTCACCATCGCCACCCCAAGCCCCAAGGTGACGTCGATGAACGGAGTGGTCATCGAGCAGATGTCCACTCTTGAGGAGGCATGCACCGCTGACGCCGTCATCGTCGGCAGTGGCATCGCCACCCGCGAGGTCGTCGAAGACCCGGCGGTCATGAGCGTCCTGCGTCGCCTGGACCCCTCGCGCCAACTCATCGCGGCACAGTGCTCCGGCGCGCTCGTGCTGGCCAAGCTCGGCCTGCTCAACGACATCCCCGCTTGCACCGACCTGATCACCAAACCCTGGGTCGTCGCCGCCGGCGTCGAGGTACTCAACCAGCCCTTCTACGCCAAGGACAACATTGCGACCGCCGGCGGCTGCCTCGCCTCGCACTACCTCGCCGCCTGGATCATCGCCCGCCTCGAGGACAACGACGCCGCCGAAAGCGCGCTGCACTATGTCGCCCCGGTCGGCGAGAAGGAGGAATACATCGAGCGCGCCCGGCACAACATCACCCCCTACTTGCCCGCTGCCACACCGGCGCTCGCCTGAACGACGAGTCGCAGACAGTGACCGGCCAGGAAGCCGCCCCCGGCAGCCGGGCCGGTCGCTCGCGGCCCGAACCCCTCGGGCGTCATTACCTTCGACGGGAAGTCTCTGCCCTGCAACTGGCCCAGTGATTGAGCCTTTTCAGCGTGGCCGCTGATCGGGTGACGGTGTCGGTGCGCGCAACGCACGAGGCTCCCGGGCCGTTGAGTGAGGTGTTCGAAGTCTCAACTCGCTGGCACAGAAGCCACGTTGGTTCCCTATCCTGCCGCACTCGATCTGCCCCACGCCCTGGTCGAGTGGGTCACGATGCTCATCGTCACCCACGAGGGTGACCGCCGCTGCAAGCCCCCGCCACACCAACGTCCTCTCGTCGGCCTGGTGTACCTGCGCCGACACGCCCCCTCGCCCAGCTCGCCGCCGGCTTCGGCATTTCCGTCGGCACCGCCCACGCCTGCACGGCCGCGGTGATCGGCCTGCTCGTCGACCGCGCGCCCGGTCTGCTGCGTGCCCTGCGCGAAGCCGACCCCGACTACGTCATGCTGGACGGCACCCTGGCTGAATGCGACCGGTTCGGCGACGGCCGGGGCGACTACTCCCACAAACACCACCGGCACGGGGTGAACATGCAGGTGGTGACCGACCCGGCCGGACGGCTGCTGTGGATCTCGCCCGCAGCCTCGACCGCCCGGCAGTCCCTCGACGCACAGCTCGACTCCCTCGCCGAAGCCGGGGTGACGCGCGTCTTCTCGGAGAAGATCTCAACCCGCGCCACCCGGCGCCCCGAGCTGGAGGCCGCCGTGAAGCTCGCCGGGGAGATCCGCTCCTCCGGCGTCGCCGTGACCCTCGTCGTCCACGAGCACAAGCGGCTCGGCCGCGGCGTCGAACTCGCCATGCTCGCCGGGGAACTGAAGGCGAGTGATGTCGGGCTGGAGTTCCTCACCGGGGAGCTGAAGGGCTCGCACGACCCCTCCGGCATCGTGTTCACCGTGCTCGCAGCCATGTCCGGCATGGAGCGCGAGTACATCCGCGACCGCACCCTCGAAGGCCACGAGTCCGCCCGCAAGCGCGGCAAGACCATCGGCGGCGCGGGCGTGACCGACGAAGACATGCTGTCCATGGCCCTCCGTCTACGCGACCAGGAGATGAGCCTGCGCGACATCGCCAAGCGGCTCGTCATCACCACCGGCACGAAGAAGGGCCAGCACCCTTCGCCCGCCACCGTTCATGCGGATGCTGCGTGAACACGACGAGCAGGCCGCCACGGCGGCGAGCGCATGATCCCCCCGCTACTTTGCGGCTGGTGTCGGAGCCAGGACACCGGGGCCAGTTCGTCTGGCTGCAGGTTCAAACAGCAAGCTCAGTGTTCGGCTGCCGCGCGGTGGTGTTCCTCCCGGTGGGCGAGTACGTCGCTCATGTGCGCTTCGGCCCAGTCCTTGAGGCCGGCCATGACGCGGTTCAGGGACAAACCGAGGTCGGTCAGTTCGTAGGTGACAGTGACGGGCACGGTGGGCGTGACGGTACGGGTGACCAGGCCGTCGCCTTCCAGGGAGCGCAGGGTCTGGGTGAGCATCTTCTGGCTGGCGCCCGCGAGCCGGCGGGACAGTTCGGAATAGCGCATCGGCCGGGGCCCGTCTTCGTGGTCGACCCCGGGACGGTGCGGGCCATCGCTGCCGAGCGCCGCGAGGATCAACGCGACCCACTTGTCGGAGATCCGTTCGAGCAGCTGACGGCTGGGGCAGCCCGCCATGAACGCGTTGTAGCTCGTCTTCTCCTCGGCCCGCTGCTGAGCCGCTGTACGTGTCGACATTGATCGCTCCTTCGGTACCCGAGGGGGGCTTACGCACTTTCAAGTGCCTGCTTCCGCGAGGAGGTTAACGAAACCAGTATGGAGCTCGGAAACAATCACCCCACCGCAAGGGAACAAAGCCATGAGTGCTGCCACTTTCCGCACCGCCGTCGTCCGCGTCCCGAACGGGCCCGACTCGATCGAGATAATCGACGTGCCCGTCGCCGAGCCCGGCCCCGGCCAGATCCGGGTCGCCATTGCCGCGGCGACGGTCAACCCCACCGACCTCGGCGTCGCAGCGGGCTTCTTCCACGCGATCGGGCTGGTCCAGCAGCCCGAACACACTGGCCTGGGATGGGAGTTCGCCGGCGTCGTGGACGCGGCCGGGCCGGGCGTCGACCTGGCCGTCGGCACCCGGGTGGCCGGCCTGCTTGCCGGCTTCGACCGCGACTACGGCACCTACGCCGAGCAGATCGTGGTCGCAGCGTGCCGACGTCGCCCCGGCCCCCGACTGGCCGACCTCTCACCCGCACCGCCGCGGGCGAACTGCCGGCCCGCGTCTACGCGGTCGTCTCCCTGGACCAGGCCGCCGACGCCCACCGGGCCACCGCCGAGGGCGGCCTCCGCGGCCGCTACATCATCTGCCCCTGACCAGCCCGGCGCCCAGTGCGCCGCCGACCGCGATCACCGGCACCTGCCCGCCAAAAGCCTCGAACGCCGGGGGCCGGTCCCTGCTGCGCAGCCGACCCCCCGGTTCGGCCACGACATCGGCGGCATCGCCGAAACCGGCGAGCTACAGCAGCCCCCGCCATCACGACGTCGGTCGGGACAACGCCGAGACGTCCGGGGCAAGAGACGAAGTCTCAGCCCGCTCCCTGCTGTCAGTGATGCGGTTGCGTTGCCTCGCGAGGCGATGCGATGCCCGCGTCGATCCGTTCCGTTCTGCCTTGCCGTACGACACCCTCAGGAGACCCGTCATGACCACGAAGCGCCTCGCCACCGTCCTCGCCGTCCTCGGCGGCCTGTTCCTCCTCTACATCGGGGCCCTCTTCCTGCTCGCGCCGCAGACGTCGGCCGAAGGGTTCGGGCTGCCGACCTGGCCACAGGGCCAGGGGGAGGGGTTCCTGGCGGTCAAGGGCATGCGCGACATCGGCTTCGGACTGGTGATACTCGCGCTGCTGCTGGCCGGGCAGCGCAAGGCGCTCGGGCTGGCGATGGCGGCAATGGCCGTCGTCCCGGCCAGCGACATGGTGATCGTGCTGAACGAAGGAGGCCCGGCGGCGACCGCGTACGGCGTCCACGGGCTGACCGCGGCCGCGGTCGCCGTGACCGCGGGACTGCTGCTGCGCGAGCGGCCCGCAGCCGCCTGAGGTCCGCACGAAAGTGGATCTTGGTCCGGGGTGGCCGTCGTGTGCGACGGGGAATCCTGACCGAGGGTCGACGGGCTGTTCTGGAGCCGTTGTTGCCGGCCGCGCGCGAGCGCGGCCGACGACCGCGTTCGTCGTTGAACACCCGGCCCTAAGTCTGAGCTTGGCGTTTAACCTTGCTGCGCTTTGTGTTCCTTGATCGACGCGGCGCGTTTGACCGTCTTGCCGACGTCGTGGCGCTTGGCTCGGTGCTTGTTCTTCGAGCCGGGTGGCCTGCCGGGCCCTGGCCGGGACGGTTTTGGTGCGGCTGCCGGGCGGACTGTGGCCGCGTGGACGTTGCGAAACCCGCGACGGACCCGGGCGGGGGTGAGGCGGCGGGGTTCGGCGGGCCGTTCCCAGGGGCGGCGGAGGTCCTCGGCGAGGGGACGTGCGAGGCGGAGTTGGGTGTGGGCCGCGACGA
>NZ_FPJO01000009.1 GCF_900119365.1 Streptomyces atratus | reverse complement strand
CCGACCTGTGGACCTGGCTGATCGTCGCGGCCCACACCCAACTCCGCCTCGCACGTCCCCTCGCCGAGGACCTCCGCCGCCCCTGGGAACGGCCCGCCGAACCCCGCCGCCTCACCCCCGCCCGGGTCCGTCGCGGGTTTCGCAACGTCCACGCGGCCACAGTCCGCCCGGCAGCCGCACCAAAACCGTCCCGGCCAGGGCCCGGCAGGCCACCCGGCTCGAAGAACAAGCACCGAGCCAAGCGCCACGACGTCGGCAAGACGGTCAAACGCGCCGCGTCGATCAAGGAACACAAAGCGCAGCAAGGTTAAACGCCAAGCTCAGAGGCTGTCGGGCGACCTCCGGTCCGAGGTCGCCCGACAGCCTCTCAGCCGTTGGCGGCGAACAACGACACCGAGCAGCCGTCCGGGTCGAGGACCGTCGCGTAACGCTGCCCCCACACCGCGTCCCACGGCTTCAGATGCCCCCGG
This sequence comes from Streptomyces atratus, assembly GCF_900119365.1. Taxonomy (GTDB): domain Bacteria; phylum Actinomycetota; class Actinomycetes; order Streptomycetales; family Streptomycetaceae; genus Streptomyces; species Streptomyces atratus_B. The sequence continues at coordinate 288,712 of NZ_FPJO01000009.1, read as the reverse complement.
TACCCCGCGCCGGTCAGGTCGTCGTACACCGCGTCCACCTCCGCCGGGCTGTCGCACAGGAAGGCCAGTGAGAGGCGGTCCCCGCCGGCCGGCGCGGTCCATTCGGGGTCGAAGGAGCGGATGACGTCCTCGGTGTCCCAGAGCAGCCGCTGCCCGCCCGGGAGCGTCACTTCGACATGGGGTGCGGATTCCGCACCGGCGGGGATGTCGAGACCGAGCCGGCGGTAGAAGGTGAGCGATGCGGCCAGATCCGCCGTGACGATGCCGATCGCGTCCATGCGTGGAGTCATGCCCCCGACCGTATGCCGGGCCCCGGCGCGGGTCTTGTACGAAACGGACATCCTCCGGGACGGGCGCGTACGGGGGTGCCGCGGTCGGCCGGCAGCACCCCCGCCCCGCCGCTACGAGGACGCCGTGCAGTCGGCGGGCGACGTGCCCGGGTCCGTCAGCGCGAGACCGAGCCGGGCGCGCTCGGTGACCCAGCGGCTCGGGCGATGGCGCGGATCGCCGGTGGCGCGGTGCAGGGCCCGGTGCAGCTCCAGCATCCGGTCCGCGCCGATCCGGTCGCCCCAGGCCAGCGGGCCGACGGGGTAGCCCAGCCCGGCGGTGACGGCCAGATCGATGTCGGCGGGGGCGGCGATGGAGCGCTCCGCGATCCCCGCCGCGACCGACACGATCGAGGCGAGCAGCCGCTGGGCGACCGAGCCCGCGGTGTCCCGCACCACCGAGACCGCCCACGGCTCGTCGCCCTGTGCCGCGCGGGCCAGCACCGCGCGGGCGTCGCGCGCGGCGGCCGGGTCCGCCGCCGGGGTCACGGCCAGCACCCGGCGCCGGCCGGCCGCGGGCAGCGGGTCCACGCCGAAGGTGCGCCCCGCGGGCAGACCGTGCCCGGCGACCGCCTCGGCGACCGCGGTGCCCCAGACCGGAACGAGCACCAGGGCATCGGCGGACGGGCCGGTGCCGGTCTCGACGACCGCGCCCGCGGCGGTCAGCGCCGCCCGCAGTGCGGCCGCGTCCCGGTCCTGCCCCGCGGTGCCGTGGACGAACACCGGACGGTCCGCGTCGCCGGTGACCGGCGGCTCCGGAGCGGGGCCGGGCGCCTCGGGACCGTACGCGTACCATCCGCGCCCGGTCTTGCGGCCGTGCAGCCCTGCCGCCACCCGGTTCGGGGTGAGGTAGGAGGGGCGGAGCCGGTCCGCGTACCGGAAGCCCTGCCAGATGGAGTCGATCACCGCGGCCGTCACATCCAGCCCGGTGAGGTCCATCAGCTCGAACGGGCCCATCCGCAGGCCCAGGACGTCGCGGGCGATCCGGTCGATGTCCGCCGGGTCGCCGACCGACTCCTCCAGCAGCGCGAGCGCCTCGGTCACCAGACCGCGCCCGGCGTGATTGACCAGGAAGCCGGGGGTGTCGGCGACGGTGACCGCGCGGTGGCCGCAGCTCTCGACGAGCGCCGTGAGGGCCGGCGGGATCTCCGGGCGGGTGGCCGCGCCGGGCACGACCTCGACGATCTTCATCAGCGGTACCGGGTTGAAGAAGTGCAGCCCGGCCAGGCGCGTCGGGTCCTTCAGCGCCGCGGCGATCCGGGTGACCGACAGGGACGAGGTGTTGGTCGCGAAGACGGCCGTGGCGGGCAGCGCCCGCTCCAGCCTGCCGAAGACCTCCGTCTTGGTGCCGAGATCCTCCCGCACCGCCTCGATGACCAGCTCGACGTCGGGACCCTCCGCCCACGGGTCGTCGAGCGGGACCAGCCGCGCCAGGGCGGCGGTGCGGTCCGTGTCGGACATCCGGCTCTTCTGGACGGCCCGTTCGAGCATGGACCGTACGAAGTCCACGGCGGCCGTCACGGCCTCCGTGCGCACGTCGCACAGCTCGACGGTGTGTCCGGCGGTGGCCGCCCACTGGGCGATGCCGCGGCCCATGGCCCCGGCGCCGACGATCCTGATACGCATGGCGGTTGCGGTCCTCTCGGGGTGTGACATGTGATCGGTCTCAGCGAAGATAGACGCGGTCCGGGTCCACGTCCTCACGCAGCAGCCGGAGTTCGGCCTCGGTCGGGGGCGGTACGGTCCCGACCGTACCGGCCGCCTTCAGGTCCCAGCCGGTGGCCGCCCGTACCTGCTCGACGGTGACACCGGGGTGGACGGCGACCAGCCTCAGCTCCTCGCCGACACCCGCGCGGGCCAGGATGCCCAGTTCGGTGATGACCCGGGTGACGCCGGCGCCCAGCGGCCGGATGCCCTCGGCGAGCGCCCGGTCGGGGCCGGGCGTGGTGCAGAAGTCGAGGGTTTCGGCGAAGGAGCGCGGGTTGTGGCGGCGCATCACGACGAAGACCTCACGGGAGTTGGCCATCACCTCGATGCCGCCGCCGGAGCCGGGCAGCCGGACCGAGGGGCTGTCCCAGTCGCCGATCACGGACGTGTTGAGGTTGCCCCACCGGTCGATCTGCGCGGCGCCCAGGAAGCCCACGTCGATATGGCCGCCCTGGAGGACACAGCCGAAGAGCGCGGGCATCGACAGCACCGCCTCGGCACCGGTGATCAGGACCGCGTCGGCGATGGTCTCCGGCAGGTGCGAGGGGTGCGCGCCGCACACCCCGGACTCGTACACCACCTCGATCTCCGGGGCGACCGTCAGATGCGCCAGCTCGGTGGCGAGCGTCGGCAGGCCGATGCCGGCGAACACGGTGCGGCGGGCTGCCAGTTCACGGGAGGCGACGACGGAGAGCAGCTCCGACGAGGTGGTGGTGTCCGGTGCGGTGGTGGTGGTCGTGGTCGTCATGGGGCGTTCCCTCTCCTGTTCCGTTTCCGTCGCCCGTCCCGTTCGCCCGTTCACAGCCGCCGTCCGTAATTCACCGGCCGGCTCAGCGCCTCGCCGACCGCGAGGCCCGCCCAGAACTGCTCGCCGAGCTTGTCGACGTACTCCGCGTGGTCGGCCGTCCCGAGCACCCATTCGGCCAGCCACTCCTGGAGCCGCCGCGGATCCTTGCTGATGTGCGACCAGGCGCGGTAGAAGGCGTTGTCCCGGTCGTAGTACCCCTGGGCGAAGGAGGGGTGGGCGCCGCGCGGACAGACGACGACCGCGTCGACCGCGTGGGCGGGGACGAGCGTGCGGTTCGGGTCCGAGCGGATCACCTCGTCGTCGACGATCTCCTCCACGACCACGATCGCCTTGTCCGCCGCGTACACCGCCTCGGCCTGGATGCCGGTCAGGCCCCAGATCTGGGTGTTGCCGCTGAGGTCGGCGCGCTGGGCGTGGATGATCGTCACATCCGGGTTGACGGGCGGTACGACATAGATCTGCTCGGGCTCGCCGTCCGGGCCGGGGTAGGGCGAAGTGACCTTGCGCAGATCGCTGTTGACGGACGGCAGATCACTGCCGCCGTAGCTGCGCAGCGGGTGGAACGGCAGCCGCTGGGCGCCGGCCAGATAGCGGCAGATCATTCCGTAGTGGCTGTACTCCTCGAAGGCGAGCGGCGCCGGTTCGCCGGTCTCGATGCGGCGGCGCAGTTCGCCGAGCGACCCGGCGGAGGAGTTGCCCACGAAGGAGGAGACCAGCCGCGACACACAGCCCGCGGCGATCATCTGGTCCACCACGATGTCCGCGGTCATCCGGACCACGGTCAGGTCGCGGCGGCCCTGGCGGATGATCTCGTGACCCGCGGCGGTCGGGACGAGATGGGTGAAGCCTTCGAGACAGACGGTGCCGCCGTCGTGGACGAAGGCGGCGACGGCCGCCTTCATCGACATCGTCTTGTCTTTCCGTTCCGTCGTGGCCACGGTGCTCCTCCGGCTCTGCTGGCGCGTCCTGGGTATGCGCGTCGCCCCACCGTGTCAGCGGCTATTGATTGCTGTCCAATACCAAATTAAGGTCGCATCAAGACACCTGAGTAATGAATCGGCCGAGGGGGCGTGCATGGAGCTGCGTCATCTGTCCGCGTTCGTCGCCGTGGCAGAGGAACTGCACTTCGGACGGGCCGCGAAACGGCTGCAGATGGCCCAGCCGCCGCTGAGCCAGCAGATCCGCCAGCTGGAGAAGGAGCTGGGCGTCCAGCTCTTCGAGCGCAACACCCGGTCGGTGCGGCTCACCAGCGCGGGGGAGTCCTTCCTCCAGCCGGTACGGACCGTGCTCGACGACCTCGACACGGCGGTGCGCGCCGCGAAGGCGGCGGGCCGCGGCGAGTACGGGCGGGTCACCATCGGCTTCGCGGGCGCCTCCAGCCACGAGACGCTGCCGCTCCTCACCCGGGCCGTGCGCGCCGCCCACCCCGCGCTCGAACTGGTCATGAGGGGGCAGACCTACGCCAACGTCGCCCTCGACCGGGTCGCCGACGGCTCGCTGGACCTGGGGTTCGTCCGGCTGCCGGTGACCCAGCCGGGAGTGGCGTACCGGGTGATCGACGAGGAGGAGCTGGTGTGCGCGCTGCCCTTCGAACACCCGCTCGCCCGGCTGGAGAGCGTCCCCATCGGCGTCCTGGCCGAGGAGCCCTTCGTCTCCTTCCCCGCCAACACCGGCTCCACCGTGCGTGACGCGATGGTCGGGACCTGCGAGGCCGCCGGGTTCAACCCCCGGGTGGTCCAGGAGGCGCCGGACTCGTACACCATCCTGGCGCTCGTCGCCGCGGGTGTCGGAGCCACGCTCACCGTCACCTCCGTCCAGCACATCCAGCAGAACGGTCTCGTCTACCGGCCCCTGGCCGGCCCGCCGATCCGGCTCCAGGCGGCGCTGGCCTGGCGGGCCGACAACCCCTCCGCCGCGCTGCGGGCGGTGCTCGCGGTGGCGGAGGAGGCCCTGCCCACGCCACCGCGCCCGGCCGGGGGCCGGACCTCCGCAAGCGGAGAATTGAGACGCGCCACGTCTTGAACCAGGGCGAACTGGATATTGGACCGGCTCAGTCGCCGGGTGCAAGGGTCGGCGGCACACGCCACTCGCCTCCGAAAGGTCACGCCGTGCCCGATCAGCAGCTCGATGTCGTCATCTGTGAACCACTGCGCACCCCCATCGGCCGCTTCGGCGGAGTGTTCGCACAGCAGACGCCGGCCGCACTCGCCGCACGCGTCATCGCCGAGATCGTGGCCCGTACCGGAATCGACCCCGCCGTCGTCGACGAGGTGATCCTGGGGCACTCCTACCCGTCCGCCGAGGCCCCCGCCATCGGCCGGGTCGCCGCGCTCGACGCCGGACTGCCCGAGACGGTCACCGGCTCCCAGGTGGACCGCCGCTGCGGATCGGGCCTCCAGGCCGTGCTCGACGCGGCGATGCAGATCCGGGCCGGCTTCAGCGAGGTCGTGATCGCGGGCGGCGTCGACGTGATGAGCGGTGCCCCGTACTACACGCACGAGGGCCGCTGGGGCATCAAGGGCCCCGGCCTCCAGCTCCACGACTCGCTGGCCCGGGGCAGGGTCACCGCGGGCGGCGTCAACCACCCCGTGCCGGGCGGCATGATCGAGACCGCCGAGAACCTCCGGCGCGCCTACGGAATCAGCCGCGCCGACCAGGACGCCCTCGCCCTGCGCTCCCAGCAGCGCGCCGGCCGGGCCGCGGCGGAGGGCCGGTACGACGCGGAGACCGTCCCCGTCACCGTACGCACCCGCAAGGGCGAGACCGTCGTCACCGCCGACGAGCACCCCCGCCCCGACACCACCGCAGAACAACTCGCCGCGCTGCGCCCGATCATGGCGAAGTCCGACCCGGAGGCGACCGTCACCGCGGGCAACGCCAGCGGTCAGAACGACGCGGCCGCCGCCTGCCTGGTCACCGGCGCGGCCACCGCCGAACGCCTCGGCCTCACCCCGCTGGTCCGGCTCGTCTCCTTCGCCCGTGCCGGGGTACCCGCCGCGACGATGGGCATCGGCCCCGTACCGGCGACCCGGGCCGCCCTCGAACGCGCCGGACTCACCCTCGCCGACCTCGACCTGATCGAGCTCAACGAGGCCTTCGCCGCCCAGGTGCTCGCCTGCACCCGGGAGCTGGGCCTCGGCGAGAGGGACCACGAGCAGCGGATCAACGTCAACGGCTCCGGCGTCTCCCTCGGCCATCCGGTCGGCGCCACCGGCGCCCGTATCCTCGCCACGCTGACCCGTGAACTGCACCGCCGGGAGGCCCGGTACGGGCTGGAGACCATGTGCATCGGCGGCGGCCAGGGTCTCGCCGCGGTCTTCGAGCGGATCGCGGACTGAGGCTCGGCCGCCGAGATCGTCGTCCAGCCCTTCGGCGCACTGATCGCGACACCTGCGCTACACCGGCAGGGCTGCGGTCGAAGCTGAGCGCCGAGGTGGCCCAGGACGCCGAGCATCGCGAGACCGTAGGAGCTGGACGGGCCGGTGGGCACCCTGGTCGCCTTCGCGACCTTCTGGGGGGTGGTGCCGCCGAGTAGCGTCCTGGGCTGCATGCTCCTGCTGCTCAAGCGCCCCAACCACGACGAGCAGGCCGCGGAACCCTCCACCGTGTCACCTACCGCGGCCGCCGCCGTCTGACCCCTGCCCACGAGAAGAGAGACGAGAGGCCGGCCGCCATGCCGCTGACCGTGAACGGCATCCCGGAGATCCTCGCGCTGAGCGGGCGCGCGTCGGGGCCGAGGAGCGCGGCGGCGATCTTCATACCGCCGAGGTCGAGCCCGATCACCGCGGCACCCGTCCCGGCGGACGGCCGGGAGTGGTCGCTCATCGGACCGGCGGCAGGCCGGCGGCGCGCAGGTGCCGGGAGACCAGGGCGACGGACTCGGCGCTGAGCTGGATCTGCGGGAAGGCGGTGTCGCCGCAGTCGATGACGCCGAGCAGCTGGAGCGCCGCCTTGAAGGAGCCGAGCGCCGATGAGCTGCGGCCCATGTCCGCCTCCGGGCCCGCGTCGACCATGGCGAACAGTTCGACGAGCCGCTCCTGCTCCTGCGCGGCCAGCTCCCAGTTCCCGGCCCGCGCGGCGTCGTAGAGCCGTACGTAACCGGCCGGGTCGACATTGCCGATGCCCGGCACGACACCGTCGGCTCCGGCCAACAGGGCGGCGTCCACGGTGAGTTCGGAGCCGGTGAGGATGCTGAAGCGGGGTGCCGGGCTGTTCGCGCGGCCCTCGCGGCCACCCAGCTCGACGATCAGGCGGCGCAGCCCGCCCTCGTCGCCGCTGCTGTCCTTGAGGCCGGCCAGCGTGCCGTCCTCTGCGAGTTCGCGCACCAGCGCTGGGGAGAGCTTGCTGTGCACGGCGACCGGGATGTCGTACGCGAACAGCGGCAGGTCGACGGTCGCGCGCAGCCGCCGGAAGTGCTGGGCGATCTCCTTGCCGTGGGTGCGGGTGTAGAACGGCGCGGTCGCGACCAGGGCGTCCGCGCCCAGTCCGGCGGCGGACCGGGCGTGCTCGACGACCCGGGCGGTGGTGGTGTCGATGACACCGGCCAGCACCGGAACCCTGCCGTCGGTCGCATCGACCACGGTCTCCAGCGCCGTGGCGCGCTGCTCGTCGGTGAGGTACGCGACCTCGCTGGTGGACCCGAGCGCGAACAGCCCGTGCACACCGCCGCCGATGAGGTGCTCGACGAGCCGGGCGAGGGACGCGGTGTCGACCTCCCCCCGGGGGTCGAGCGGGGTGCAGACCGGAGGGACGACGCCGTGCAGCGGTGAGGTCAGGGACATGGTGAGGGCTCCAGCTCGGTCGATGCGCCGATCCGTGGCCCGAGACAGCTGCACGGATCGAGACATGAGACGTAAGATGTCCTATGTCTGACTCACCATAAACGGATGCTCCTGTGACCGGTCAAGGGGCAATCGCACCTCGGGAGGATGTTGTGGCGCGCCCCACCATGGCTCAGGACATGGAGCGCCGGCTCAAGGAACTGATCCTGGAACGCAGACTCGGCCCCGGCGACGCGCTGCCCACCGAGGCGGAGCTGATGGAGCTCTTCGGGGCCGGCCGGCCGGGTGTCGGTGCGCGAAGCCCTCAAGGCGCTCCAGGCCGTCAGTGTCGTGGAGATCCGCCGCGGCTACGGCACCTTCGTCGGCTCGCTCTCCCTGTCACCCTTCGCCGAGGGGCTCGCCTTCCGGGCCGCCGTACGTCATGGCAGGGAGGGTCGGGCCTCTTCGAGCTGATGAAGGTGCGGGAGGCGCTGGAGGCCGGCCTGGTCGGCGCGGTCACGGCCGGGATTCCCGACGAGGACCTCGGCGTGCTGCGCGGTCTCGTCGCGAGGATGGAGGACGAGGTCCGCGACGGCGGCCGGGTGGCGCGCGGCACCGACCGCGCCTTCCACCTCGCGCTCTACGCCTCGCTCGACAACCACCTGCTCAGCGAGGTGCTCGACGCGTTCTGGGCGGCCATGGACCGGGTGTGCGACGACGTCGATGACGGCCATCAGGACCCGCTGGCCACCTGCGCCCGGCACCGCGAGATCGTCGAGGCGGTCGCGTCGGCCGACGGCGAACGCGCGGTACGCGCCATGCGCACCCACTTCGACGGCATCCGCACCCGCCTGGAGCCGTCCCTCACCGTCCCGGCATCGCCCCGGTGATCGCGGTGACGGCCATCCGGACCGCCCGGTCCGTCACCGCCCGGGGGTCGTCGCCGTTCTCGATCGCCGTCGTGGCCGCGTTGACGATTCCCTGGAGGAGCAGCGCCGTACGCCGGGGGTCCTCCTCGCCCAGCTCGGTCAGCGCAGCGGTCAGCGGGGTGAGCAGCTCCCGGTGGACCCGCGCCGCGCTCTCCCGTACCACCGTCGCGTCCCGCACCCCGGCCAGTGCCTGGGCGATCCGGTGCTCGCCGCCGCGCACCAGCTCCAGCTGGGACGACACATAGGCGGCGATCTTCTCCTCGGGCGTACCGGCCGCCGACATGCCGGCCCGGATGGCCTCCGTCCAGCGGGGCGTCGCGTCCTCGACGACCGCGGCGAGCAGCTCGGGGCGGCCGGGGAAGTACTTGTACACGCTGTTGCGGGCGAGGCCCGTGGCCCTGGCGACCGCGGTGAAGGTCACGGCCTCCGCGTCGCCGCCCTCCAGCAGCTCACGGGCCGCCCGCACCAGGGCCAGCCGCTGCTGGGCATGGTGCTCGGCAACCGTGGCGGCTCTGATCCTGGGCACCGGCCCAGTCTAGAAGCCCCGGCGCACTGTCGACCCCCCCACTTGGGGACGCCGCGTCCCCATCATCTATGTTGGCGACACACCGTCCCTAACATCGATCCACCGAAGGGAACCGCCGTGTTCCTCGCTCTGCTGGAGCTGCGCGCCGCCCGAGGGCGCTTCCTGCTCATGGGGTCCGTCGTGGTGCTCGTCGCCGCACTCGTCGGCATCGTCTCCGGCTTCACCACCGGCCTGGGAGACGACACCGTCTCCGCGCTGCGCCGCCTTCCGGCCGCGCAGCTGGTCTTCTCCTCGGACGCCCGGTCCGACCAGTTCGCCCGCAGCCTCCTCGACGAGAAGACCGCCGCCGCCTGGCGCGCGGACGCGGACACCGAGGCGACCCCGCTGGGCGTCTCCATCACCCGCGGTACGACGAACCGGGGCACCGAGGTCGACCTCGCCGCCTTCGGCGTCGAGCCCGGCTCCTTCCTCGACCCCTCGGCCACCGACGGCGACGGCCTCGCCGGCGCGGCGGCGGACAGCATCGTGATGTCCGCCAAGCTCGCCGACGAGGGAGTACGCGTCGGGGACACCCTCGTCATCGACCGGCTCGGCATCGAACTGCACGTCATCGGGCTGACCGAGCGCTCCAGTTACGGCCATGTGCCCGTCGCCTACGTCCCGCTCAAGACCTGGCAGCGCATCCGCTTCAGCACCCCCGGCGCCCCGGCCTCCGCCGCCGCCGCGATTCCCGGCCAGTTCAGCGCACTGGCCCTGCGCACCCCGCCGGCCGGGACCTCCACCGCCGCCCTCGACAAGCGGCACTCCACCACCACCCTCACCAAGGAGGAGGCGTACGAGGCGGCCCCCGGCTACACCGGCGAGCGCGTCACCATGAGCTCGATCCAGGTTTTCCTCTACCTGATCGCCCCGCTCGTGGTCGGCGCCTTCTTCGCCGTGTGGACCGTGCAGCGGCAGCCCGAACTCGCCCTGCTGCGCGCACTGGGCGCCTCCCGCCGGCGGCTGCTCGCCCACACCGTGCTCCAGGCTGCCCTGGTCGTCGCCCTCGGCACCGCGGGCGGCGCCGTGCTCGCCGGAGCGGTCGGGCTGCTGGTCGGCGAACAGGTGCCGTTCAGCTTGCCCGCCACCACCCTCGCCGCCACCATGTGCACCGTCGCGGCCGTAGGCCTCGCGGGCACCGCCCTGACCCTGCGCCGGGTCACCCGAGCCGACCCCCTGACCATGCTGGGAGCCAACCGATGAGCCTCGAACTGACCGGCGTCACCGTCGAGTTCGGCCGGGCCGACGCCCGTACCACCGTCCTCGACGGCCTCGACGTCACCTTCGAACCCGGCCGCATGACGGCCCTCGTCGGCCCGTCGGGCTCCGGCAAGTCCACGCTGCTCGCCGTCGCGGGCGCGCTGCTGCGGCCCACCGCCGGGCAGGTCCTGCTGGACGGCGAGGATCTCGCCGGGCTCTCCGACGCCCGGCGCGCCGAGGCGCGCCGCGAACGGATCGGCTACATGTTCCAGAGCGGCAACCTGCTCTCCGGACTGACCGCCGTCGACCAGCTGCTCGCCGCCGTGTACATAAGCGCCGGGCGCCCCCGCGCGCACCGCTCCCGCGCCGGGGAGGCCCTGACCCGGGTGGGCCTCGGCCACCGCCTGCGCCACCGCCCCGAACAGCTCTCCGGCGGCGAACGCCAGCGCGTCGCCCTGGCCCGTGCGCTCTTCCTCTCCCCGAAACTGCTGCTGATCGACGAACCGACGGCGGCCGTCGACCGCTCGCAGGCCGGCGAACTGGCCGCGCTCCTCGCCGAACGCACCCGCGAGGACGACTGCGTCACGGTCGTCGCCACGCACGACCCGGCCGTGGCGGAAGCCGCCGACCGGATCGTGGACATGGCCGCGCTGACCGCCGAAGCGGCCCCGTCCGCACGGCCCGGCCGCTGACCCCGCCCCGGCCCGTCACCGCTGGACGCTGCCGTACAGATAGCTGCCGTCGCCGTCCAGCGCGGCGCGGCTCAGCGCCTCCACCTCGGCGGGCCCCATCGCGGGCCAGTCGGGCGTGTTCTCGACCAACGCACGCCCCAGCCTGCGGCCGAGGCCGACCAGGCGGGCCCCCTCGGCGGAACGCTCGTCCGCGTACCGGCGCAGGGCCTCGGCCGCCGAGGAGGAGGCGCGCAGCGACCGTTCCAGGCACAGCGCGTCCTGGAGCGCCTTGACCGCCCCGCTCGCGGTGTGCGGCCGGGTCACGCTCGCCGCGTCGCCCGCCAGCAGGAAGGGGGGTTCTGCCGCCCGGGGCACCACGAAGTCGGCGACCGGGTGGAGCACCTGGGAGGTGTGCTCGCCCCGGGCGACGATGTCGGCCCACTCCGCGGGGAAGTGCTCCTCGGCGATGTGCCGCACGTACGCGGTGGAGGCCGGGACGTCCGCGGCCGGGGGAGAGGCGTAGATGGCGTACGCCAGCAGACGCGAACCCCCGGCCGCCCCCGGGATCAGGTAGAAGACACCGTGTCCGCCGGGGAAGCCCAGGGTGACCCAGGAGCTCTCCAGCATCGCCAGCTGCCCCGGATGGTCGCGGAGGGCGGCGGCCGGAATCGTGCCCCGCCAGACCAGATACCCGGCGGGAACCGGCCGGACCCCGGGCGCGAGCGCGTCGCGGGTGACGGAGCGGTGCCCGTCCGCCCCGACGACGACGTCGTACTCCCGCTCGCCGTCCGCGGTACGGATCAGGGCGCCGCCGGAGGCCGTACGCCCGACGGAGCCGACGGGCCGCCCGCGGTGGTAGGTACCGTCCTGGGCGTTGGCGCGCAACGCCCGCCACAGCAGGCCCCAGTTGCACGCCGCCACCGGGGCCTGCTGCCGTGCCAGCTCACGCGCCGACCGCCGCCCCGGCGCCCGTGCGAGCCAGACCCGGGTGGCGACCGGTGCCGTCGGCATGTCCGCGCCCAGATACCCGCCCACGACCAGCTCCTGATGGAGCGGCGGAGGGATGACGATGCCGAAGCCCCGGTCCTGCAACGCGCCGTCGCTGCGCTCGTGGACGGTGACGTCCGCCCCGGCCCGTGCCCCCGCGATCGCCATGGCGCAGCCGGCGATGCTGCCGCCGACCACCCCGATGCGTAAACCCGTCACTGCCACCGTGCCACCGCCTGTTCCGACGCTCCGGGAAGTGCTGGAGGCCCTCATCGTCGCACCCGTGCGGAGCCGGTGCGGGACAGGACGCGGCGCCTCCGGAGGGCCGGGCCGCTACGGGGTCACGGTCACCGTCGCGCTGCCGGACGCCTGCTTGTCGCTCGCCCGGTACGTGGCGGTGAGCGTGACACTGCCCGAGGCGCCCGCGGAGACCGTCACCGGGACCTGCACATTGGCGCCCTGGCCCGGGTTGAGCGCAGGGACGACGACCCGGCTCGTCGTCCATCCGCCGGGCACGGTGAGATCCATGCTGCCCCGGTCACGGCGTACCTCCATCCGGTTTGACCACCCGCACCGTCACCTCGGCGCCCGTAACGGCCTTGAGCGTCGCAGGCGGGGTGATCGTGATGTCGGCGCAGGTGCTGCCGAGCCACTTCAGGTCGAAGGACGCGTAGGTGATGTGCTGGTAGTCGGCCCGCTCGTAGAGCAGTCCGAGGCGGCCGTCGGGCAGCCGGGTCAGTGTCGAGCAGGCCGCGGCACCGGGGGCCGGTAGTCGCGGCAGTCCGCGAGCGAGAGATCCGTCAACGGCATGGAGGTGCCCTCCTGGGATGCGCCGGGGGTGTGAACGCCGGGCATCGAGACAGAAGACGTCAGATGTTTTGGCGGCACACGGACCCTTGGCAGCCCTCGCGCCGGCCGTCAAGAGCCCGGTCGGCGGATCACGGCCGGGGTCGGCGGCCCGCGATCCTCCGGCCGGGCCCTAGTCCAGGGCGCTGTCGCGGGCGCGGGCCTCGGAGATCCGGCGCCGGACCGGGGCGTAGTGCTCGCCCAGCGCCTTCATGAAGCCGGTGATGTCCCCGGCCCGTGCGGCGTCCACTATGTTCTGGTGTGCCACGATCGTCGCCATCTCGTCGGCGTGCGTGAATCCGTCGAGATGCGGCGCGACGATCGAGTACACCTCCCAGAAGGCCATCGAGAGCTGGCCGATCAGCTCATTGCCGAGCGGTGCCACCAGAAGTGCGTGGAACGCCCGGTCCGCCTCCACGAAGCCGTGCCCGTCCCGGGCGCCGGTCCTGCGCATCGTGGCGACCAGGCCGTCCAGCTTGTCGAGCTGCTCCTCGCTGAGCAGCGAGACGATCCGGTCGGCCATCCCACGCTCGAAGAGCTCGCGTACGTCGACGAGGTCGGCCATCACCTGGAAGTCGTCGTCGGGGGAGAGCAGCCCGCGGAAGGTCAGGCTCTCCACCAGGGCCGACAGGCTCAGCCTGCCCACGTACGTACCGTGCCCGTGCCGCACCTCCACGATGTCCAGCGCGTCGAGGATCTTGACCGCCTCGCGGACGCTGGAGCGGCTGGCGCCGAGCGCCTCGCACAGGGCCGGCTCGGTGGGCAGTGGGTCCCCGGGGCGAAGACGCTTCTCCAGGATGTGGCGCTTGATGCCCTCGACCACTTCCTGCCGGAGCAGCTGCCGGCCGGGCTTCGCACCGGACATATGTGAACTCCCCACCTCTTGACCCCTCTCGATTGTCCAGCTAAGTTGCCACGCTATCAAGGCATCAGACATCTGACGTCTGATGCTCGGGCTTCCCGATCCCTCGCGATCCTGCGTCCCGCCTCCTGCTTCCCCGCCGGATCTCCCCCTCACGTTCCACCTTCGACGCGTCCTTGGAGGACCCGTGCCCGAGCTGAGACCGGCCGGTGTCGAGCGCCGCACCTTCCTGCGATACACCGGCGCTGTCGGTGCGGCAGCCGCCGTCACGGCGAGCCTTTCCGCCTGCGGCGGACCGTCATCGACCGCTGACCGCACGGCAGACAGGGGCAGCGGCAGGCACGCGTCGAGGAACTCCCCGACCTGGTCGGCCTGCCCGGCCACACCCTTGCCACGCTCCCCGGACAACTCTCCGGCGGCCAGCGCCAGCGCGTCGCCATCGCCCGCGCCCTGGCCCTGGAACCGGAACTGATCGTCGCCGACGAACCGACCTCCGCCCTGGACGTCTCGGTCCGCGCCCAGGTCCTCAACCTCCTGGTCGACCTGCGTGAACGCCTGGGGCTCGGCATGGTGTTCATCTCGCGCGACGTCCAGACGGTGCGCTACCTCGCCGACCGCCTCGCTGTCCTCCACCTCGGCCGGATCGTGGAGGTAGGGCGCGCGGCCGATGTGGCGGGCGCTCCCGTGCACCCGTACACCGAGCCCTGCTCTCCGCGACCCCGAGCCTGCTGGAGACCACCGAACGCATCGTGCTCACCGGACCGGTGCCCTCAGCCACCAAGCCGCCGTCCGGCTGCCCGTTCCGTACCCGCTGCTGGAAGGCCGACGACGCCTGCGCCCTGGTCTTTCCCACCGAGGCCTCGGGCCCGGACGGACACCGCTGGCACTGCGTCCACCCCCAGAGCCCCGCTTCCCCCGTACCGTCCACAAGGAGCACCGGATGAGCGCCCGGAACCCCCGCTGCACCGGCGTGATCCCGCCCGTCGTCACCCCGCTCACCGCCGACGGCGAGATCGAACGCCCCTCCCTGGAGGCGGGTCGTCGGGCATCTGCTCGACGGCGGCGTCAGCGGCCTGTTCGCCCTCGGCAGCTCGGGCGAGACCGCCTACCTGACACCCGGCCGGCAGGACGAGGTCATCAAGGTCATCACGGCCGCCTGCGCCGGTCAGGTCCCGGTGCTCGTCGGAGCGATCGAGACCACCACCGGCCGGGCGATCGAGCGGGCCCGCGCCGCCGAAGCGCTCGGCGCCGACGCCGTCGTCGTCACCGACCCCTTCTGCACGCGCACGCACGACACCGAGATCGACCGCCACTTCCGCGACATCGCCGCCACCCTCGACCTGCCGGTCCTGGCGTACGACGCACCGGTCTGTGGGCACAGCAAGCTCGACCCGGAGCTGCTATTGCCGCTCGCCGCGGACGGTGTGCTCGCCGGGGTGAAGGACTCCAGCGGCGACGACGGCTCGTTCCGCCGCCTGGCCATCGGCGCCCGCGGGCTCCCGGAGTTCTCCGTGCTCACCGGGCACGAGCTGGTCGTCGACGCGATGATGCTCGTCGGCGCGGACGGCTCGGTCCCGGGGCTCGGCAATGTGGACCCGCACGGGTACGTACGTCTCCACGAGGCCGCGGTACGGGGCGACTGGGCCGCCGCCAGGGCCGAACAGGACCGGCTGGTCGGGTTTTTCGACATCGTCCGCGCGGCCCGCCCCGGCACGGCGTCCGCCATCGCCGCGGGTCTGGGTGCCTTCAAGACCGCACTCATGCTGCTCGGGATCATCGAGACGAATGCGGTGAGCGCGCCGATGCGCCGCCTGGGCGCGGCCGAGACCGCCGAGATCGCGGCCTGCCTGGACCGCGCGGGGCTAGCCCGGATCTGAGTCGGCCCGAACGGAAGAACAGCGGTCCGTCGCCACAGCCCCGACTGTGACGACGGACCGCTTCTTCGGGTCCGCTACCTGTTGACCGCGCCGGTCAGTTCTTCGCGGCGCGGGTACGGCGGACCAGCAGGGATCCACCGAGCACCAAGGCCGCGGCGGCACCGCCGGCCAGCCCCAGGTCGGCGTCGGCACCGGTGTGCGCCAGCTGCCCGACGGTTACGCCCCCGGGCTCAATGCCGGTCCGCGGTTCATCGGTACGGGGCGTGAGCGGGGGTGTCACCACCGGTGTCACGGGGGGAGTGACTACCGGCGGCGTGACCACCGGGGGTGTCACGGGGGGCGTGACCACCGGGGGCGTGACCACCGGGGGTGTCACGGGGGGCGTGACCACCGGGGGCGTGACCACCGGCGGTGTCACGGGGGGCGTGACCACCGGCGGCGTGACCACCGGGGGTGTCACGGGAGGCGTGACCACCGGGGGTGTCACGGGGGGCGTGACCACCGGAGGCGTGACCACCGGGGGTGTCACGGGAGGCTCGACCACCGGCGGCTCGATGCCCGGCCCGCCCTCGTTCACGCACGTGTTCCCAGCAGCCGGGTTCAGCGCACCGACGATGTCGACGGTGTTGCCGCAGACGTTGACCGGAACATCCACCGGAGCCTGGATGTTGTTGCCGGACAGCACCCCGGGGGAGCCGACCGCGCCGCCCTCGGCGCTCGCCCCCTGGCCCCCGCCGCCCTGGCCGCCCTCGTTCACGCACTTGTTGCCGAACGCGGGGTTCAGCAGACCGATCACATTCACCGTGTTGCCACACACGTTGACCGGCACGTGCACCGGGACCTGCACGTTGTTGCCCGAGCCGATGCCGGGCGAACCGACGGCCACACCGTCGGCGGAGGCATCCGCGAACGCGTATCCACCGGCTGCGGTCAGGATCCCTGACGCCGCCGCCACTACCAGCACGCTCTTACTCAAGGCTTTTCGCATTGATTGCCCCCTCTTAGGACATTCCGTGCGAGCGGGACGCTCGCAGTTCATTCATCAGGCCGGTGCGGAGGCCGCCGGGAGATCACTCCGGCGGTGCCCGTGCGTGACTCGGCAAACGGCGGTCACGGAAAGCGCAGAGACCATGAAGACATGTGCTTCATGTGACGAGTCCGTGCTTCTGCCGGTCAAGCGCCCGAACTTGCACGCTTGTGTCACTCATAACGAGGAGAGAATGTCGAGGAAACTCGACAGGTCGTGGAAATTTTGTGATCACACGAATGGAGTACGCATACATGCCGGTTCGGGCCCCGTCGGCGTGCAGGGCGTTCGGTTCCTCGAGAGGAAAAGAGGTCGTTGGGGCCGGGAAGCGACCGGTCGGACCGCTCCCGTCCGGACGTCCCTGAAGTGCTGTTTCGCACTGCTGTACGCGCACCCCTGGCATTCGGGTGAATGGAGAGAACCAAACGCCCGGTCGTGAGTTGGTCAGGGGGCTCCGGTACGGGGCACTCGGTACGAGAAGGGTTAATCGTGATCAAGAAGGTTCTGGCTACGGGTGCCGTTGCCGCCTCCATCCTCGGTCTGGGCGCGACACAGGCCCTGGCCATCGGCGACGACGGCGGTACGACCTCGGTCAACGGCAACGGAGCCTCGCAGTCGTTCGGCAACGCCGAGACCCACGGTGACGGCAGCCCGCAGTTCGGTCTGGTCCAGGGCAGCCTGAACAAGCCGTGCATCGGCCTGCCGGCCAAGGCCAACGTCGGCTCGCTCGTCGGCGTGATCCCGGTCGCGGTCCAGGATGTCAACGTGCTGTCCTCGCCGCAGAACCAGCAGTGCACCGAGAGCTCCACTCAGGCCAAGGGCGACGAGCCGCTGTCGCACATCCTGGACGGCATCCCGGTGCTCTCCGGCAACGGTGCCGGCAACAGCTGATCCGCAGCCGATCCAGCCGTAGACGACAGGCCCGGGCCGCAGGCGTTCCTCCTCCGCGCGGCCCGGGCCTGTTGCTGTCGTCCCCCGGCACTGGCACATCGGATTGTCGGAAGACCTTTCCGGTGGCATCGGGTGTTCGATATTGCATCGTTCGGGCGATCTTTCAAGAATCTTTCGCCAGAAGAGTTTCGAATACCGTCTGAAATCGTTACGAATTACAGCGGCGGAGTTACGGGCGATCAGGACCGCGCTCGTGCGGCACGAAAGACGTTGCCGCTCCGGACTCCGTCAAAGAAAGGGAACAAAAAGTGAAGTACACCAAGGTTGCCGCCATCGCCGCCGGAACCCTGATGGCGATGGGCGCCGCCGCGCCCGCCTTCGCCGACTCCGGTGCCGAGGGCGGCGCTACTTCCTCCCCGGGCGTGGTGTCCGGCAACAACGTCCAGGTCCCGATCCACGTTCCGGTCAACGCGTGCGGCAACACCATCAACGTGATCGGTCTGGTCAACCCCGCTTTCGGCAACAACTGCGCCAACATCTGACCTCTGGTCGGACGGGCCGAACGCTCGTGACCGGAAGGCCCCGGACCGCATTCGATGCGGTCCGGGGCCTTCCCCGTTTCTCTTCCGGCATTCGATCGCGTGGTCCCGCAGAAAAGCGACCCCGTCCAGTTGCCGTGTCGCAACCGCATCGTTACCCAGGGCGAAAGCGGCAGAAGGCACGGCTAAAGAATGCCCGTGCGGCGCGAGTACGCGACCGAAACAGATGCCGCTGCAGAAGGGAACCCGAAAGTGAAGTACGCGAAGACTGCTGCGTTCGTTGCCGGTTCCGTGGTTGCTCTCGGAACGGCTGCTCCCGCCTTCGCCGTCACCAACGCCACGGCCCCCAACTTCAGCCTCAACGGAGGCGTCAACCAGGCGGTGGAGAGCGCCCCGCAGGCCGTCGACCCGATCGTCGACACGGTCGGCGGCGCCGCGGAATCGGTGCAGAAGAACGGCACCGTCACCAAGCTGGCCGACCAGGCCACCGGCGCGGCCAAGGGCGCGGCCCCGCTCATGGGCGGCCTGCCGCTCGGCGGCTGATCCGTCGCGCTGCGGCAGTTTCCCGCCGGCCCCCGGCCTTTCTCATTCCTCCGGTGCCGCGAATTCGGCGAACAACCGAACGTAAAACCATCGTTCGAGTGAATCGGCACAACTATCCCCGTTGTCGTGAGTTGATCAGGACGCTCTGGACAGGCGGGCAACAGAAAACCCCAGAAGGGCTATTTCATGATCAAGAAGATTATGGCCTCGGCAGCCGTCGCTGCTTCGATCGTCGGCGTCTCCGCCGCGATCGCCCCGCAGGCCATGGCCATCGGTAACGACGGTGGTACGACGTCGGTCAACGGCAACGACGCCGTCCAGTCGTACGGCAACTCCGCCACCCACGGCGACTGGAGCCCGCAGTTCGCGCTCATCCAGGGCTCGCTCAACAAGCCCTGCATCGCGCTGCCCGCCAAGGCCAACGCCGGTTCGGTCCTCGGGGCCGTCCCGGTCTCGGTCCAGGACATCAACGTCCTGGCTTCGCCGCAGAACCAGCAGTGCACCGAGAACTCCACCCAGGCCAAGGGTGACGAGGCCCTCTCGCACATCCTGGACGACATCCCGGTCCTGTCCGGCAACGGCGCCGGCAACGACTAAGGCCGTACCGCTCCGGGCGCTCCTCGCCGGTCGTCCGAACCGGCAGGGAGTGCGCCGCGGGCAGCTTCGCGCCCGTCTGTACGCAGTACCCGAAACACCCGTGGGGTCGGCACATCCACACGGCAGCCGGTTCCCCGGCCGCCCGGATGCGCCGGCCCCACTGGTGTGTCCGGCCCACCACGGCCCCTCGAAGGGGCGGGTGGACTGGGCCGGTTGCCGTAGTACCGGCAGACGTCACCCGCCGCACCGGGTAGGGGCCATTCATGGACCAGTACGACAGTCAACGCCCCTGCGACCGGCAGCGGCATGCACAGGACGGCACACCCATCTACGACCGGCTGCTCGCCGAGTGGCGGGCGGCCCACGGCAGCCCGGAGGCGCCCCCGCCCGCAGGGCCCGAGCGGCCGCGCGCGGGAAGCCGGGTTCCAGCGGCCCGCACTTCCGGCGAGGCTGTCGACGGGTGACCGAAGATGATCGAACTCATGCCGGATCGAACCCGTTCGAGTGGTACTGCGGAACCGACGCTTCCGTAGCGGGTTGATCAGTACGTTCCACAACGGGACGCTCCGAAAGGTTGAGCGTGATGAAGAAGATGACGGCCGGCGCAGCAGTGGCCGTGTCCCTGGTCGGTCTGTCCGCCGCAGCGGCCCCCGCGGCCATGGCGATCGGCAATGACGGGGGCACCACGTCGGTCAACGGCAACGGCGCCGTGGACGAGTTCGGCAACAGCGTGACCCGGGGCGACGGCAGCCCGCAGGTCCAGCTCGTCCAGGGCACGCTGAACAAGGCCTGCGTCGGTCTGCCGCTCAAGGCCAACGCCGGTTCGCTCGCCGGTGTGCTGGTGCCGGTCGCGGTCCAGGACGTCAACGTGCTGTCCTCGCCGCAGAACCAGCAGTGCGCCGAGAACTCCACCCAGGCCAAGGGAGACGAGCCGCTGTCGCACCTCGTCGACGACATCCCGGTGCTCTCGGGCAACGGCATCGCCAACGACTGACGTGCCTGAGTGCGGGCTGCCGGGGGATCCGTCCCGGGCCGCCCGCACCGCGGTGCACGGCGCCGCACAGCAGGATCTGGGGCACCGCCCCAGGGCTCCACGCATGAGGATGCCCACCGCACCACGGGGGGCGGTGGGCATTCGGCGTACCGGGGCGGGTCAGCCCAGGCTGCGTACCGGAAGGACGCAGTGGGCGGCGGTCGTGATGACCTCGGGGTCGGCCGCGAAGGACCGCAGCAGCTCCTCGCTCACCGGCCGGCCCGGTGCGCTCTGGGGCCACGGGCGGGTGGCGAACATGGTGTGCACCTCGCCCCGCTGACCGGCCGCCGCCAGCCACTTTGGCGGTGCGGGGTACTGAGCCGTGAAGTGCGGCATCGTCAGGACTGCCTGGCCGGCCTGGACGAGCAGCTTCACCGGGAGACCCGGGTTCTCGGCGGCGTACACCGGACCGCTGCCGACGGGGAGTCTGCTGCGTTCCAGGGCCACGCGCATGGCGGCCTCGCCGGCCGCGGGGCCGTCCGTACCGTCGCCCAGCGAGTAGACGAGAAGGAAGGCGACGTCGTGGCCGTCGGCCGGGTGTTCGCCGCTCCACCCGATCAGTGTGATCGTGCCCAACTGGGCTTGTGTGAACGCGCCGGTGGAGGTCTGGGGTGAGGTCATGCTCGGCACCATAACGGCCACGGACCGGACGTTGTGCATGTAGATCACCTGATCGAGGGAGATAGCCGGAGATCTCCGGCGGACGTGGCCCGAATCGTCTCCGCCCGAGGGCTGCACACGGCCTCGATCAAATGTGTTGAGCCGCCCGACGTGGACGCACTATGGTGTCCACTGTTCCGGACGGCGGGGATCAACCACCACTGTCGGTCCCGTGCTTGAACCAGGAGGTGAGGATCGTGATGACTGTCGCTGCGATGGGCGCTGCCCACAACTCGAAGAGCATCGTTCCCACCCCCGTGGTCGCCGGCTGACCTACTCCGTAACTCTCCGCGCCCGAGTGCGCGTTGCCGGGGCCACCCCTTTGAAGGGTTTCCCTTGTCTTTCCCGTCTTTTCCGTCCGTTTCTTCTCTTCAGGGCCCGTCCGCGTCGCATCCGCTGTCCCCGTACGGCTGGGACGACGCCTGGGCGGCCGAATTCGCACCGTACGCCGAGCAGGGTCTGCTGCCCGGACGCGTGGTGCGGGTGGACCGCGGACAGTGCGATGTCGTCACCCCGAGCGGCACGCTCCGCGCCGACACCGCCTTCGTCGTCCCGCGCGATCCGATGCGGATCGTCTGCACGGGCGACTGGGTCGCCGTCGACCCCGACGGCGACCCGCAGTTCGTACGGACGCTGCTGCCGCGGCGTACCGCCTTCGTGCGCTCGACGTCCTCGCAGCGCTCCGAAGGCCAGGTGCTCGCCACCAACGTGGACCACATCGTCATCTGTCTCTCGCTCGCGGTCGAGTTCGACCTGGGGCGGGTGGAGCGCTTTCTCGCGCTCGCCATGTCCAGCTCCAGCGGCGCCGCGCTGCTGCGGGACGGCGGGCCGGCCGGTGACGGCGTGGCCGAGCCGATCGTGGTGCTGACCAAGGCCGACCTCGTGCCGGACGCGGCCACACTGTCGTACTTCGTCCAGGACATCGAGGGCGTCGCGCCCGGTGTGCAGGTGCTGACCGTCAGTTCCGCCACGGGGGAGGGGATCGATGTCTTCTCCGCCGTCGTCTCGGGCGGTACGAGCGTGCTGCTCGGGGCGTCCGGTGCGGGCAAGTCGACCCTCGCCAACACACTGCTCGGTCGTGACGTGATGGAGGTGCAGGCCGCGCGTGATGTCGACGGCAAGGGCCGGCACACCACCACCACGCGCAATCTGCTGGTCCTGCCCTCCGGGGGTGTGCTGATCGACACCCCCGGACTGCGCGGGGTCGGGCTCTGGGACGCGGAGACCGGTGTCGGCCAGGTCTTCTCCGAGATCGAGGAGCTGGCCGAGCAGTGCCGGTTCCACGACTGCGCCCACGAGACGGAGCCCGGCTGCGCGGTGCTCGCCGCGATCGAGGACGGTTCGCTGCACGAGCGGCGCCTCGACAGCTTCCGCAAACTGCTGCGTGAGAACCAGCGCATCGCGGCCAAGACCGACGCCCGGATGCGGTCGGAGATGTTGCGCGACTGGAAGCGCAAGGGTGCCGAGGGCCGGTTCGCCATGGAGGCGAAGCGGGGCCGGGTGCGGTAGGCGGTGGTCCCCGGCCGCCCACGGCCGCGGGCCGCCGGTCCACGTCCGAAAACCGCCAGTGCGGTACCGGCGGGTGCCGCACACTGGACGGTGTGATGGACGAACGGACCAGGTATGAGGCGGTGAGCAGCCGCGACGCGCGTTTCGACGGGGTCTTCTTCTTCGCCGTGGAAACGACCGGCATCTACTGCCGGCCGAGCTGCCCCGCCGTCACGCCCAAGCGGCAGAACGTCCGCTTCTACCCGACCGCGGCCGCCGCGCAGGGCAACGGCTTCCGGGCCTGCCGGCGCTGCCGCCCCGACGCCGTGCCCGGCTCGGCCGACTGGAACGTCCGGGCCGATGCCGTGGGCCGCGCCATGCGGATGATCGGCGACGGGGTGGTCGACCGGGAGGGCGTGCCCGGTCTCGCCCACCGGCTCGGCTACAGCTCACGCCAGGTGCAGCGGCAGCTCAACGCCGAGCTGGGCGCCGGCCCCGTCGCGCTGGCCCGCGCCCAGCGGGCCCACACCGCACGCGTGCTGCTCCAGACGACCGGGCTGCCCGTGACGGAGATCGCCTTCGCGTCGGGCTTCGCCAGCGTGCGCCAGTTCAACGACACGATCCGGCAGATCTACGCCCGTACGCCGAGTGCGCTGCGGGCCGAGGCCGGGACGGGGCTGGGAGCGGCGGTCCGGGAGGCGCGGACCACCGGGATCCCGCTGCGGCTCGCCCACCGGGGGCCGTACGCCGCCCGCGAGGTCTTCGATCTCCTGGCCGCCGAGACGGTCGCCCGGATCGAGGAGGTCAGCGGTGCGGCCGGGGCCCGTACCTACCGGCGCACCCTGCGCCTTCCGTACGGCACGGGCATCGTGGCCGTCGACGAGCGGTCCGCCGGGTCCTGGCTGGACGCCCGGATCCACCTCACGGACCTGCGGGACCTGACGACGGCGGTCCAGCGGCTGCGGCGGCTCTTCGACCTGGACGCCGATCCGTACGCCGTCGACGAGCGGCTCGGCGCCGACCCGCTCCTCGCGCCAGGTGTCGCCGCCCGCCCGGGGCTGCGGTCGCCGGGTGCCGCGGACCCGGAGGAGTTCGCCGTACGGACACTGGTGGGCCGGGATGTGGCGGAGCGGATGGTGGAGACGTACGGGAAGGTGCTGGACGTGCCCTGCGGCGGGCTGACGCATGTGTTCCCCGAGCCGGGCGTGCTGGCCGGTGCGGCGGACGGAGCGGAGCTGCGGGCGCTGGCGGGTGCGCTCGCCGACGGGGACGTACGGCTCGACGCCGGGGCCGACCGCGACGAGGCCGAGCAGGCGCTGCCGCGGCTGCCGGGGATCGGCCCGGCAGCCGCG
This sequence comes from Streptomyces atratus, assembly GCF_900119365.1. GTDB lineage: Bacteria > Actinomycetota > Actinomycetes > Streptomycetales > Streptomycetaceae > Streptomyces > Streptomyces atratus_B. Next base: position 265,044 of record NZ_FPJO01000009.1, on the reverse strand, counting down.
GCGCTCATCAGGATGCGTGCGCTCGGTGACCCGGACGTGGATCCGGACGGGCGGCCCGAGGCGGAGCGGTGGCGGCCTTGGCGTTCGTACGGGGTGCGCCACCTGGGGCTGTTGTGAGCGGGCTCATGCCGGCAGGCCCCAGCGCGGCGCGGGTGCGTTCGCCGTTACCGGGCGGACGGTCAGGTCCGGGTGGTCGCCCTCCGCGGTGATCAGCGCCGATTCGCCCTTGCCGAGGCGGATGCGTACCGTACCGTCGGCCGGCTCCTCGTGGTCCAGCGGCCGTCCGTGCCGGTCCCGGATCTCCACCGGCCCGTCGATGCCGTGGCGCACGACGCAGGTGCGCCGGCTTCACTGGTCGGCCGCACCCAGCGGGTCCGGCCCTCCTCGCGTACCGCACTGAGCAGGAAAGCGCCCTGCGTCCGGAAGTCGTGCACGGTAGGGGTTCGGTGCCGTGGGCAAGGCGTCTCCTGGCAACTCGTACGCAGGCGCTTCAATTCATCCGAGCTATTCCTTGAGGGAAGGTAGGCGTGGGGGCGTTGCTGCGTCAATGGAGCGCTAGAGGTCCGATGTATTTCCGTGTATCTGGATGCAGTCCAACGGGATGCGCGGCGGTCAGCCCCAGATCACCGCGCCCAGCCAGGCCCCCGCCACCAGGAGGCACGCATAGAGCTCGACGAGTACCGAGTAGCCGGTCGCCCGCATCACCGAGCGCACCGAGGTCCAGCCCGCCCCGCGGCTGCCGAGCCGCAGCCGCTCCGCCCCGTAGACGGCCCCCACGTACCCCACCACTCCGCCGACCACCGGCACCACGAAGAAGCCCACGATCGCACCCGTCCCGCCGAGCATCAGCGTCTTGCGCGGCGCCCCCGTCTCGCGCGGGCGGCGCGGCAGCAGCGGCTTCAATGCCTGGTTCAGCAGCAGCAGTGCTGTCGCACCCATGAGTACCCCCCAGGCGACCGGCGTCACGTCGGTCAGCGCCCACCACAGCACGGCGGCCCAGACGATCGCCTGCCCCGGCGCTCCCGGCACCAGCACGCCCAACAGGCCGAGGAGCATGACGAGGCCGACGGCGACGAGTTGCCACACACTCATCTGACCAGCCTGCCGGAGTCCGGCCGGTCCCGCCCGTCAGCGCCGGCGGGGCCCGCTCAGGCCAGCGGCGTGCGGGACACCCAGCCCCGTTCGTACGCGTGCCAGCCCAGCTGCAGCCGGGTGGAGACGCCCGTCATCTCCATCAGGCCCTTCACCCTTCGCTGTACGGTCCGCAGCCCCAGTTCCAGCTGTTTCGCCACGCTCGCGTCCGTCAGCCCCGCCAGCAGCAACGAGAGGATCTCCAGGTCCGTCGGATCGGGTCCGGTGACCTCTTCCTGAAGCCCGCCGCTCTCCCCCAGCCTGAGCGGCATCGCCTCGCGCCACACCGCCTCGAAGAGCCCCATCAGCGACTCCAGCAGCCCGGAGGCATGGACCACCAGGGCGGCCGGCTCGGCGCCGCGACCGGTCAGCGGCACCATCGCCAGGGCGCCGTCCGCGACGACCAGCTTGGTCGGCACCCGGTCGATGACCCGGCACTGCTCGTCCCGGCTCAGCGCCGCCGACAGCTCCAGAATCCCGAACGGCATCGAGAGCGTCTCCCGCTCGACCACCACCCGGTACGACACCCCGCGCGTCGCGGCCCGCTCCTCGGCCTCGTTCTCCATTCCGCTGACGGCGATCGGCTTCCCGGTGACCAGGGCGCACACCTCGCTCGTCGCACCGAGCTGCAACTGGTGGAAGCGGTGCGACACCGCACTCGCCCCCGTGACCACCTCGACCAGGTCGTGCACGGCCGGTTCGGCGGCATCCGCCCGGTACTCCTCGGCGAGCAGCGCCGCCGCCAGCTCCGCCTGCTCCAGCTCATGGCGCTGCTGGGTCAGCAACGCGCCCAGCGCCACGCCCGGCGGCGCCGCCACCCAGCGTCCGGTGCGGGCCGATGCCTGCGCGGCCAGGCCGTGCTGCTCCAGCCTGCGCAGGGCCCGCTCGGTGTCCGGCTCGGGAAGGCCCAGCCGGTGCGCGAGATCGGAGACCTCCGCGGCCCCCACCGCCACGAGCGCGCGGTACGCCGACTCCTGTATCTCGTCGAGACCTATGGCTCCCAGCATCCCCGGCCCTTTCCTGGACGCACTGATTCCGCACGATGTCGCTGCCGCCGGGTGTCCGGCCATGGCGGAAAGCGGCCACGGCGTAAACCCGCCGTGTACATCATCCCTTCAACGCCCTTCGCTCTGCCAATGTGGCGCCACCGCAGTACCAACAACCGCCGGAAAGCTGCGGTTTGCGCAGTTGGTTCCGGATTCACTTGGGGAGAGCGATGCGTCCGATATCGCGTATGGCACTGGGAGCGGCCACCGCCGCCGTCCTGGCCGTCACCGCGATCGCACCGTCCGCGGCAGCGCCGCAGGACGACGCGACAGGGAAGAGAGCACTGACCGGCAGTCCGGCCGCCGATGCCGAGAAGGGCAAGTCGGTCACCGTGACACTGGTCACCGGTGACAAGGTCCTGGTGAGCAAGGACAGTTCGGGGGCCGCCTCGGCCACCGCGCTGCCCCGCGAGGACGGCACCGTCCCCCTGGTGCAGACCAGGCAGTCCGGCAAGGACCTCTACGTCTACCCCGAAACCGCCACCGCCGCGCTCGCCGCGGGCAAGGTCGACGAGGAGCTCTTCAACGTCACCGGCCTCATCCGGCAGGGCTACGACGACGCGCACACCAAGTCGCTGCCGCTGATCGCGGTTTACGGCAAGGACCGGGCCCGTTCCACCTTCGCCACCCCGCGTGGCGCCGTCCGCGGACTGGCGCTCGACGCCATCGACGGTCTCGCCCTCAAGGCGGAGAAGACGAAGGCCGCCGACTTCTGGTCGGACGTCACCAACACCCGCTCCCGCTCGGCCTCCGGCCTGAAGAAGCTCTGGCTCGACCGCAAGGTTCAAGCCACTCTCGACAAGTCGACCAAGCAGATCGGCGCCGACCTCGCCTGGGCCGCCGGATACGACGGCAAGGGCACCAAGGTCGCCGTCCTCGACACCGGTGTCGACGCCGAACACCCCGACCTCAAGGGCCGGGTCGCCGCCTCGGAGAACTTCACCGACTCCGACAGCACCGACGACCGCCAGGGCCACGGCACCCACACCATCTCCACGGTCGGCGGCTCCGGCGCGGCCAGCGGCGGCAAGAAGAAGGGTGTCGCCCCCGGCGCCGACCTGCTCGCGGGCAAGGTCCTCAACGACAGCGGCTCCGGCGCCGAGTCCTGGATCATCGCCGGCATGCAGTGGGCCGTCGACCAGAAGGCCGACGTCGTCTCCATGAGCCTCGGCAGCCCGGAACCGACCGACTGCACCGACCCGATGAGCGTCGCCGCCGAGGAACTCGCGCAGAACAAGGGCACCTTGTTCGTGATCGCGGCCGGCAACTCGGGCCCGACGTTCAACACCGTCTCCTCGCCCGGCTGCGCCCCGAGCGTGCTGACCGTCGGCGCCGTCGACCGCGACGACACCACGGCCCAGTTCTCCAGCCGCGGACCGGTCATCGGATCGCACACCCTCAAGCCCGAGATCGCCGCGCCCGGCGTCGCCATCTCGGCCGCCGCGGCCGGTGGCCGCGGCATCTACGCGTACCGGACGATGTCAGGTACGTCGATGGCCACCCCGCATGTCGCGGGCGCCGCGGCCATCGTGAAGCAGCGTCACCCGGACTGGACCGCCCAGCAGATCAAGGCGGCGCTCGTCTCGTCCGCGAAGAGCGACATCCCCGGCGACGTACGCGAGACCGGCGGCGGCCGCCTCGACGTCGAGGCCGCCATCGACACCACCCTCGTCGGCGCCCCCGCCATCCAGGGCGGCACCTACAACTGGCCGCAGGACCGGACCGACCGCACCACGGTCGACGTCCCGTACACCAACTCCGGTACCAAGCCGGTGAAGCTGTCGCTGAACGTCCAGGGCGTCACCGGCAACGACGGCTCGGCCGTCCGTTCCTCCGTCGCGAAGCTCGACGCGAGCACCGTCACCGTCCCGGCCGGAGCCACCGTCAAGGTCCCGCTGAAGATCGACCCGACGGCGAAGCTGAAGGCCGCGCAGTACGGTGACGTCACCGGACGCGTGCTGGCCACCGGCCCCGGCGGAGCCAAGGTCTCCACCCCGTTCTCGCTGTACGTCGGGGCCGAGACCGTCACGCTGCGGGTCAAGCTCGTCGACCGCGCCGGGAAGCCCGCCGCGGGCTCCTCCTCGCTGGACATCATCGGCACCGACGACGCCAGCGGCGAACGCCGCTTCAACGAGGGTGCCACCGACCAGGTCTACCAGGTGCGACCCGGCGCGTACTTCGTGTCCGGCTTCGTCACCACGGCCGACCCGAAGGACGCCACCGGCCGCATGGAAGACTCCGTCGCCTACCTCGCGCGGCCGCAGCTGAACGTAACCAAGGACACCACCCTGGTCCTGGACGCCCGCAAGGCCCACCGGATCCAGGTCAAGACCGTGGACCGCGCCTCCGAGAACCGTTCCACGACGCTCGCGTTCGGCCGCAGCTGGGACGATGTCTGGCTGCACTCGGGCTCCATCACCGGTGGCTCGGCGGTCAAGAACTACTTGGCCGACGTACAGGGCAGGGCGAGCGACGGCGACTTCGAGTTCGCCAGCTTCTGGCGCGCGTACGCCCCGCAGATCGAGAAGCTGTCGGTCGTCGGCGGCGTCGAACTGCACCCGAGGGTGGCGAGCACCGGCTCCACCAACCTCGACGGCACGGGCGAGGCCGCACTCGTCGACGCCGGTACGGGTACCCCCGACGAACTGAAGGCCGCGGGCGTCGCCGGAAAGATCGCCCTGGTCGAGGTCGGCGACGACGGCTACATGTACGCCCAGGCCAGCGACGCCAAGGCCGCCGGCGCCAAGGCCGTCATCGGCCACCGCCCCTCCGCGGGTCCCTGGAAGCCGTCCGTCGGCTACGCCCAGGCGCCGGTGCCCGCGCTCGGCATCGAGACGGGTGAGGCCGACGCGCTGAAGGCCGCCCTGGCCGAGGGCCCGGTCGAGCTGAGCTGGAAGGCCACCGCGGTCAGCCCGTTCGTCTACAACCTCGCGTTCCCCGAGACCGGCCCGGTCGCCTCGGACCGCACCTACAGGGTCCGTGACACCAAGCTCGGCAAGGTCACCGCCAACTACGAGGCGATGGGCCTCGCGGCGGACTACGTCGACATGATGATCACCAACCGGCCGTACGGCGCGAGGTTCTCCGCCATCACCGACTCCGTCGCCGCCCCCAGCAAGCGCACCGAGTACTACTCGGCGGGCGACACCGCCTGGGTGCGGTACCTCTCCTCCAGCTTCCCCTGGGGCGAGATGATGGTCGACCAGCCGCGCACCTATACGGCCGGTTCGAAGCGTACGGAGAACTGGTACCGGGGCATCCCGGTCCCGGCCGCCCCGCGCGACGCCGCCGGCGAGCTCCAGCTCGCCGCCGAGCGCCAGGACAACCTGATCGGCGTCGCCCCGGGCTTCTGGAGCGACAGCGAGCACGCCGGTCTCCAGGGCTCCTTCGGTGACATGGGCAGCATGCGCCTGAGCAGCGGCGGCAAGGTGATCGGCGAGAACGGCTGGCCGTCCGGGGCGTTCACCGTCCCGGCGCAGGACGCCGCGTACGAACTCACCATGCAGACCACCAAGTTCGGTCAGCCCGCCGCCGTATGGAAGCGGTCCACCAGCACCGAGACCACCTGGAAGTTCCGTTCGAAGCGGGACGAGAACGCCTACTCCCAGGGCATTCCGCTGCTCTTCCCGGGCTACGACCTGGCGACCGACGGGCTCAAGACCCTTGCAGCGAAGGACGGTCAGAGGATCGGCCTGAGCGTCACCGGTCACGCCGGCTACACGCCCGGCAAGCTGACCGAGGCCAAGGTCTCGTACTCCTACGACGGTGGGAAGACCTGGACCGAGGCGACCACCGCACAGCAGGACGGCCGGTGGACCGCGACCGTGAACCACGCGGGCGCGGCCGGCAAACCGGTCACCCTGAAGACCGAACTGACGGACGCCAACGGCAACTCCGTCATCCAGACCGTGACCGACGCGTACGCCGTGCGCTGATCACGACCTTACCGGTCCGCCGGGCGTCCTTCCCGTGGGGGGTGGGGACGCCCGGCGGACCCATGTCCGCGGCCACTATTTCCGGATGACCCGTTTTCGTACGACCCCCGCGGTCGAAAATAAGGGCATGAGTCAGCAGGGGGAGAGGCCCGCCGCCCACGAGGACGACTGGTGGCGCAGGCTGTACGACGAGAACGCCCGGGACACCGGGACGAGCAACGCGGCCGACAGTCTCGACGACCGCTTCGACTCGGCGTCGGGCGCGGTGGGATCCGGCGGGCGCGAGGGGCCCGCCGGCGAGACGGGGACGCTGCCGGAGGCGGAGCCCGCACCTGCGAAGGGGGAGGGCGCGCCGCCGGTCCCTGCTGCCCCGCCGGTCTCAGGCGCCACGGCCGCCACACCCGTACCGGAGGAGGGGCACGAGACCGCGCCCGCTCCCCGTCCCGTGATCGGCCATGTGGGTGACCGGCCGCCCACCTACGACGCCGAACCCACCGCACTGCCCGTCACCGTCCCGCAGGAACTGGACGGACTCGTCGCCGACACCGCCCTCGACGGCGCCCGCTACGGCACATGCACCCTGCGCGCCGCCTCCGTGCGCGGGGACTCCTCGCGGTTCCGCGGCGAGCCCCGCCGCGACGCGCTGCTCACCGTCCGCTTCGGCACCGACGAGCACGCACTGGTCCTGGTCGCCGTCGCCACCGGGGCCCGCGCCACCGAATCGGCACATCTGGCGGCGGCCGACGCCTGCCGCTGGATCGGCGCAGCGGTCGGACGCAGCCACGCCCGGCTCTCCGAGGACATAAGGGCGGGCCGCCGCGGAGAGCTCAAATCCGGTCTGCACCGCCTCACCGACCGCACATACGGCAAGCTGCGCGCCCGCGCCGCCGAGCTGGGGACGGAACCGCAGCAGTACACGGCGGGCCTGCGCTGCCTCCTGCTGCCTGCGGACCCCGACTGCCGTACGAGGATCTTCTTCGGCGTCGGCGCCGGTGGACTCTTCCGGCTCCGCGAGGGCGCCTGGCAGGACCTCGAACCGGAGGTCCCGGCAGCCGGCGACCTCGGCGCGGACCCCACGGCCGGATCGGGTGCCGGTGCCGGGTTCCCGGCCGGGTCCGCGTCGCCCGGGAGCGGCCCCGACGGTGACCGCCTCACCATGGATCCGGCCATCACCACGCCCGCGTCCCCCTGCGCCGAGGCCCCGCCCGGCCCGTCCGATCCGCCCGCAGAACCGTTCCGCTTCAGGGGCTCGGTGGCCCGGCCGGGGGACACCCTGCTGCTGTGCAGCCCCGGACTGGCCGAACCGTTGCGCGGCGAGCCCGCCCTGGCCCGGGAGCTCGCCGGACGCTGGGCCCCCGGCACGGCACCCGGGCTCGTGGCCTTCCTCGCGGACACCCAGCTCCGGGTGAAGGGGTACTCCGACGACCGTACGGGCGTGGGCGTCTGGGAGGCGTAACCGCGCGCGCCATGGGTTGATGGATGCGGAGTCCGGAAGCCGAAGCGCGGAAAGGGTACGCACCCATGGCCAAGCAGAACGTGTCGGAGCAGTTCGTCGACATCCTCGTCCGGGCGGGCGTCAAGCGTATGTACGGTGTCGTCGGCGACAGCCTCAACCCGGTCGTCGACGCCATCCGCCGCAACCGGGCCATCGACTGGATCCAGGTCCGGCACGAGGAGACCGCCGCATTCGCCGCCGGCGCGGAGGCCCAGATCACGGGCTCGCTGGCGGCCTGCGCCGGATCGTGCGGCCCAGGCAACCTGCACCTCATCAATGGTCTCTACGACGCCCACCGTTCCATGGCTCCCGTGCTCGCCCTCGCCTCGCACATCCCGTCGAGCGAGATCGGGCTCGGCTACTTCCAGGAGACCCACCCGGAGCTGCTCTTCCAGGAGTGCAGCCACTACAACGAGATGATCTCCAACCCGCAGCAGATGCCGCGGCTGCTCCAGACCGCCATTCAGCACGCGATCGGCCGGGGCGGGGTCAGTGTCGTCACGATGCCGGGTGACATCGCGTCGCAGCCCGCCCCGGAGAGGTCCATCGAGCACGCGCTGGTCACCTCGCGGCCGACGGTCCGGCCCGGTGACGAGGAGATCGCCGAGCTCTGCCGGATGGTCGACGCGGCGAAACGTGTGACCCTGTTCTGCGGCAGCGGAACGGCGGGCGCCCACGCCGAGGTGATGGAGTTCGCCGAACGGGTGAAGGCCCCCGTCGGGCACGCGCTGCGCGGCAAGGAATGGATCCAGTACGACAACCCGTACGACGTCGGGATGAGCGGCCTGCTCGGCTACGGCGCCGCCTACGAGGCGACCAACCAGTGCGACCTCCTCATCCTGCTCGGCACCGACTTCCCGTACAACGCCTTCCTCCCGAGCGACGTGAAGATCGTCCAGGTCGATGTGCGCCCCGAGCACCTGGGCCGCCGCTCCAAGCTGGATCTGGCGGTCTGGGGCGATGTCCGCGAGACCCTGCGCTGTCTGACCCCGCAGGTGAAGCCCAAGACCGACCGCAGATTCCTCGACCGGATGCTGAAGAAGCACGCCGAGGCGCTGGAGGGCGTGGTCAAGGCGTACACCCGCAAGGTCGAGAAGCACGTCCCGATCCATCCGGAGTACGTCGCCTCGCTGCTGGACGAACTGGCCGAGGACGACGCCGTGTTCACCGTCGACACCGGTATGTGCAATGTGTGGGCCGCACGGTATCTCTCCCCCAACGGCAAGCGCCGCGTCATCGGCTCGTTCAGCCACGGCTCGATGGCCAACGCGCTCCCGCAGGCCATCGGCGCCCAGTTCACCGACCCGCACCGGCAAGTGGTCTCGATGTCCGGCGACGGCGGATTCACCATGCTGATGGGCGACTTCCTGACGCTGGTGCAGTACGACCTGCCGGTCAAGGTCGTGCTGTTCAACAACTCCTCGCTCAGCATGGTCGAGTTGGAGATGCTGGTCGCGGGCCTGCCGTCGTTCGGTACGTCCAACAAGAACCCGGACTTCGCCGCGGTCGCCCGCGCCTGCGGGGCGTACGGGGTGCGGGTGGAGAAGCCCAAGCAGCTCGAAGGCGCACTCAAGGACGCCTTCAAGCACAAGGGCCCGGCACTCGTGGATGTCGTCACCGACCCCAACGCGCTCTCCATCCCGCCGAAGATCAGCGCCGAGATGGTCACCGGCTTCGCGCTCTCCGCGAGCAAGATCGTGCTGGACGGGGGAGTGGGCCGGATGGTCCAGATGGCCCGCTCCAACCTGCGGAACGTGCCCCGCCCCTGAACGCGGACCGAGTCGCCCGGAGCGGCCCGGACCGTCACGCCGGGGTCAGTCGCAGTGTCAGGATCTGGAACGGCCGCAACGACAGTACGAGTCCGTGCTCGTCGGTGTCCGCCTCGTGCAGCGGCCGTTCCAGCAGATCGGTGACCCGGGCCCGCACGACGGGGAACCCGACCCGCAGCGTGGTTCCGGCACGGCCGCCCGCCGACTCGTACAGCCGCACGATCACATCTCCGCTCCGGTCCTCGGCGAGCTTCACCGACTCCACCGTGACCGCCGGATGCCCCGTCTCGACCAGCGACGGCAGCACGGGCGCCACGGCCGCCCGCAACGGCAGGTTGAGCGCGAGCCCCTCCCGTACCGAGTCCGTGATCGCGCCACCCGGTGCCAGTGCGTAACCGAACCGGTGCCGGCCCAGGTCCGTCTCCGGGTCGGGGCTGTGCGGAGCGCGCAGCAGCGTGAGACGTACGGTCGTGCCGAGACCCGAGCCGTGCGGGGTCCGGGTCACCTCGTGTCCGTACGTCGAGTCGTTGAGCAAGGTCACGCCGTACCCCGGCTCGGCGACCCGGAGCCAGCGATGGGCGCAGATCTCGAAACGGGCCGCGTCCCAGCCGGTGTTGTCGTGCGTGGGGCGGTGGATGTGGCCGAACTGGATCTCGGACGTGGACCGTTCGGCATGCACATCGAGCGGGAATGCCACCTTGAGGACCTTCTCCGACTCACGCCAGTCGATCTCGGTCTCGATGTCGATCCGCCGGCTGTCCGCGGTCAGCCGGACCTCCTGCGTGACATGTGACTGCCCGAAGGACCGCAGCACACGGACCGCCGCCCGCAACGGCCCCTCCTCCACCAGCTCGACGGAGTCGGCTCCGGTGAGATCGGTCCGGGTGCGGCGGTAGTGCCGGTCGATGTCCCAGGCGTCCCAGTGGTTGGGGTGGTCCGGGTGCAGCTGGAGGAGGTTGGCCCGGTGGCCGGGGGCGAGGACGTCCCGCCCGGCGGCGAGATCGCGCACGGAGGCGATCAGCCCGTCGCCGTCGACCACCAACCGCAACAGCCCGTTGTCGAGTACGAGACCCTCGCCCGCCGAACCGGTCGCGGTGACCGGGTGCTCCGGCACCGTCGAGCCGTTCAACGGCCCTGAGCCGAGTCCGGGTACGTCGGCCTCCACCACCGTGCGACCGTCACCCAGGCGCTGCACCTGCGCGCCGGAAGGCAGCAGCGCGCTCGCCTCCGCGTCCAGCTCGACCACCTGACGGCGTTGGTACGGAGAGGAGTTGAGCGCCACCAGCCCCCCGGGCGCACCCAGCGCGGCCACCGCGTCCGCCACCAGATCCGCCAGTTCCGCTTGCACCCGCTCGTATGTCTCGCGGGCCTCGCGATGCACCCAGGCGATCGACGAGCCGGGCAGGATGTCATGGAACTGGTGCAGCAGCACCGTCTTCCACAGCCGGTCCAGCGCCTCGTACGGATAGGCATAGAGGTGGGCGGGGCTGCGCAGCGTCGCCGCCGTGGCACGCACGGGTTGGCCGCCGCCTCCAGCAGCAGCGACACCGGCTCGCCGCCCGCCGCCGGGGAGGCCAGTGTCAGATGGCGATTGCGCGGATGGATGCCCTTGATGGGGACGCCCGCGGGGTCGTACAGCATGCCCTCGGCCTGGAAGCCCGGCCCCTGACCGGAGAACCCGGGATCGACGACCACCTCGACCCGCCGCCCCGCCCACCGTGCCGGCACGGTCCCCTCCAGCCGGAACCAGCTGGTGGACCAGGGCTTCCCCCACTCGGTGCCGGTACTGAACGGCTCGAACGGCTCCCGGAGGACCTGTGCCACGGGAACGGGTTCGCCGGGGACGTGCCGGACGGAGAGCGCGAGCGGGGTCCGGTCCGGGTACTGGGCGGGGCGGATGAACTGGTGAAGGGCCCGTTCGAGGCGGTCCTCGACCAGGGTGCGGTCGTCGTGCATCACGGCTCCTCGGAGTCGGCGCCTACGGGGTGCCCATGGCTCCACTTCCCCGGCGGCCGACCCGGCACCCCTGCGGGTGGCACGAGGGGGTGACGGTAGATCAACTGGCCCTGCCCGCACCCTTGGCGACCCTTGAGCAATGTGACATATTACTGACGTGCTCACGAGACACCCCCTGGATGTCGTCATCGTCGGGGCCGGAATGGTCGGCGCCGCCTGCGCCTACTACACCTCCCGGTCCGGACTCTCCGTAGCCGTCGTCGACCGCGGGCCGGTGGCCGGCGGCACCACCGGAGCCGGCGAGGGCAACCTCCTGGTCTCCGACAAAGTGCCGGGACCGGAGCTGGAACTGGCCCTGCTCTCCGCCTCCTTGTGGCAGCAGCTGTCCGAGGAGCTGCCCGAGGGCATCGAGTACGAACTCAAGGGCGGCGTGGTCGTCGCGGCGTCCGAGGACTCCCTGGCCACTCTGTCCGCGACGGCCGCCGGTCAGCGGGAGGAGGGCGTCGAGGCGCACCACCTCACCCCCGACCGGCTGCGCGAACTCGAACCCCATCTCGCGCCGCACCTGGCCGGTGGCTGCCACTACCCGCAGGACGCCCAGGTCCAGCCGGCCCTGGCGGCTGCGGAGTTGTTGCGTGCGGCCACGCGTGCCGGTGCGCTTGTCCGTCCGGGGGAGGAGGTGGTGGGGATCCTCAGGAGCCGGGAGGGCGCCGTGTGCGGGGTACGGACGACCCGGGGTGAACTGCGGGCCCCTGTAGTCGTCAACGCGGGGGGCACCTGGGGCGGCGACCTTGCCGCACTGGCCGGGGTGAACCTGCCGGTCCTGCCGCGCAGGGGGTTCGTACTCGTCACCGAACCGCTGCCCCGGCTGATCCGGCACAAGGTCTACGCGGCGGAGTACGTGGCCGACGTGTCGAGCGGGTCGGCGGCGCTGCAGACCTCCCCGGTGGTGGAGGGAACACCCTCGGGTCCGGTACTCATCGGGGCGAGCCGCGAACGGGTCGGCTTCGACCGGACGTTGTCCGTTCCGGTGGTCGCCCGGCTGGCGGCCCGGGCCGCCGACCTCTTCCCCGTGCTCGCCGATGTGCGGGTACTGCGCGCCTACCACGGGTTCCGCCCCTACCTGCCCGACCATCTGCCCGCGATCGGACCGGACCCCCGGGCACCGGGGCTCTTCCACGCCTGCGGCCACGAGGGCGCCGGAATCGGGCTGGCGCCCGCGACCGGACTGCTGATCGCCGAAGCGATCCGGGGGAAGCGGCCCGTACTCGACCTCGCACCGTTCGCCCCCGACCGGTTCGATGCCACATGCCATGTCCCATGACGGTGGAGAGCGGGGCACCCTTGCCCCAGGAGAGGACCCCGTGAGACGCACCCGTGCACGCACCCCCGCCGAACTCGTCGGGGCCGAGCCCGAACCGGAGTTCCGGCTGACCTTCGACGGCCGCCCGATCCGCGGACTGCCGGGCCAGACCATCGCCGCCGCACTCTGGTCGGCGGGCATCCTGACCTGGCGCACCACCCGGGTCCACGACCGGCCGCGCGGCGCCTTCTGCGGCATCGGCGCCTGCTACGACTGCCTGGCCACCGTCAACGGCCGGCCCAACCGGCGTGCCTGTCTGCTGCCCGCCGCGCCGGGCGACGTCATCACCACTCAGGAGGGCGACGGGCATGCCGCACTCGACGGATGACCACCGGGCGCGGGAGACCGGGTGCGCCACGATAGCCGTGGTGGGAGCGGGACCGGCGGGCCTGGCCGCAGCCGTCACCGCCGCCGACCACGGGCTCGACGTGGTTCTGCTGGACGCGGCCACCGCGCCCGGCGGGCAGTACTACCGCAGCCCGGCGGACGGGCTCGGTGCCACCCGGCCCGAGGCACTTCACCACCACTGGCGTGCCTTCGCGGAACTCTCCTCACGACTCGCCGCGCACCGCGACACCGGCGCGATCCGCCATCTCACCGGCCACCAGGTGTGGACGGTCGAAAGAACCGGTGACGGCGACTGGATCCTGCACGCGGTCACCGGGGGCGACGAGGAGACCCGCACCGCTGTCCGGGCCCGCCGCATGGTCCTGGCGACGGGTGCCCACGAGCGCCAACTCCCCTTCCCGGGCTGGACACTTCCAGGGGTGGTGAGTGCGGCGGGGGCCCAGGCCATGCTCAAGTCCGGGCTGGTGCTGCCGGGGCGCCGGATCGTGGTCGCGGGGAGCGGTCCGCTCCTCCAGGCGGTCGCACTCTCGCTGACGCGTGCGGGGGCGAGTGTCCCGGCGCTCGTCGAGGCCGCCGGGTACGGGGCGTATGCCCGTGCTCCGCGGGTGCTGGCGGCCAACCCCGGCAAGGCGGCGGAAGGGGCGCGGTTCGGGGCGGCGCTGGCCCGTGCCGGGGTCCGGGTGCTGGGACACCGGGCGGTCACCGAGGTGCACGGCGACGAGCGGGTGGAGGCGGTGACCGTCAGCAGGGTGGACCGTCGATGGCGCCCTGTCGCGGGGACCGGCCGCCGGATCGCCTGCGACGTGCTCGCCGTGGGACACGGGCTCGTGCCGCAGCTGGAACTCGCCGTGGCAGCCGGCTGCGCCACGCGTCCGGGCCCCGACGGCACGCACGCCGTCACCCTTGACGAGCAGCTCAGGACCACCGTCCCCGGCGTCTGGGCGGCCGGTGAGACCGGAGGCGTCGGAGGCGTAGAACTCGCCCTCTACGAAGGTGAGTTGGCGGCGCTGTCGATCATTCGCGAGGCGCGGGGCGGGGTGCGGCGGCAGGAGGCGCGCAGAGCGGTCGCGCTGCGACGCTCCCGGCGCCGGCTGCGGGCCTTCGCCGCGCTGATGGGGGCCGTGCACCGGCCGGGCGCCGGGTGGATCGAGTGGCTGACCGGCGATACGGAGGTCTGCCGCTGCGAAGAGGTCACCGCGGGCCGGATCCGTAGCGCCTGCGAGGAGCTGGGAGCCGGTGACACCAGGACCGTCAAACTGCTCACCCGGGCCGGAATGGGGTGGTGCCAGGGCCGGACGTGTGGATTCGCCGTCCGTGAACTCGCCGCCGTGCACGGCGCCGGGCAGGACCCGGGCGGGCCCGACCGGCGCCCGCTGGCCTGCCCCGTGAAGCTCTCCACGCTCGCCGACCTGGCCGACCCCGGGTAGCCCGGCCACCAGCCCTCGCGGTCGGACCCCTCGCAACCAGCCCCTCGCAGCCAGTCCTGCCCCGGAGCCCGACGGCCCGCCGGTTCGGGTTCCCGCACACCAGAACGCCGCGTTCGCCAACTGTCGTCCGCGTACCGCCACACCATGACATGTCACATCTCTCTCAAGGAGTCACGATGCAGACGAACACCCACCCGCGCACCCGCCCCTGGCACGGGGTCATGGTCGCCACCCCGGTCACCCTCCGCGACGACTGCACCATCGACTACGACGCCTACGCCACCCATGTGCGGCAGCTCATCGAGGCGGGCTGTGACGGAGTGGTGCCCAACGGCTCACTGGGGGAGTACCAGACCCTGACCGACAGCGAACGCGAGCAGGTGGTCCGGGTCGCCGTCGAAGCCGCGGGCGACGGCAGCCGCGTCATGCCGGGCGTCTCCGCCTACGGCAGCGCGGAATCACGGCGCTGGACGGAACAGGCCGCCGAGGCGGGCGCCGGTTCCGTACTGCTCCTGCCGCCCAACGGATACCGCTGCGAGGACGAGGCGGTGCGCGCCCACTACGCCGAGGTGGCCGAAGTCGGGGTGCCGGTCGTCGCGTACAACAACCCGTACGACACCAAGGTGGATCTGGCTCCGAGCCTGCTCGCCCGCCTTCACCAGGACGGCAGCATCGTGGCCGTCAAGGAGTTCAGCGGCGACGTCCGCAGAGCGTACGAGATCGCCGAACAGGCGCCCGGTCTCGATGTGCTCGTGGGCGCCGACGACGTACTGCTGGAGCTGGCGCTCGCCGGCGCCGTCGGGTGGATCGCCGGCTGTCCGAACATGCTGCCGTCCAGCTGCGTGGACCTGTACCGGGCCGCTGTCACCGGTGACATGGCAACCGCGCTGCCGCTGTACCGGGAGCTGCACCCGCTGCTGCGGTGGGACTCGAAGCCCGAGTTCGTCCAGGCCATCAAGGCATCCATGGACGTCGCCGGACGCCACGGCGGCCGTACTCGACCGCCGCGGTTCCCGCTTCCCGCCGAGGACGAGGCCGCCGTGCGTGCCGCGACGGAGAAGGCACTCGCCGGCGGTCGCCACTGAGAGCGGCGCCCGGCCCGTACGTCCGGGCGGAGCCGCGCCAGGCTCTGCCCGGACGTACGGGCCATCCCGTTCCATCCCGATCTGTCCCGTTCCCGCGTTCTTCGTGTACGCCGTGACCAATCAGGGGGAGCCTTGCAGACACGTCACATTTTCCACGCCGTCGACTCGCACACCGAGGGCATGCCCACCCGCGTCATCACCGGCGGCATCGGCACCATCCCCGGTGCCACGATGGCCGAACGGCGCAACCACTTCCAGGAGCACCGGGACGCCGTACGCACCCTGCTCATGTACGAACCGCGCGGCCACGCCGCCATGAGCGGCGCGATCCTCCAGCCGCCCACCCGGCCGGACGCGGACTACGGCGTCCTCTTCATAGAGGTCTCCGGCTTTCTGCCGATGTGCGGGCACGGCACCATCGGGGTGGCGACCGTTCTGGTGGAGACCGGCATGGTGGAGGTCACCGAACCCGTCACCACCGTGCGACTGGACACCCCGGCGGGGCTCGTCAGCGTCGACGTACAGGTGACGGACGGCGCCGCCACCGCCGTGACCTTCACCAACGTTCCGGCGTTCAGCGTCGCGCTCGACCGGACGGTGGACGTACCCGGCTACGGGAAGCTGCGCTACGACCTCGCCTACGGTGGGAACTTCTACGCGATGCTTCACCTGTCCGACCTCGGGCTGCCCTTCGACCGGGCGCGCAAGGACGACATCCTGGCCGCCGGCCTCGCCCTCATGGACGCGGTCAACGCCACCGACCGGCCCGTCCATCCCGTAGACCCGAACATCCACGGCCTCAAGCACGTGCAGTGCATCGCACCCGGGTCCGACGCCCGCCACTCCCGGCACGCGATGGCCATCCACCCCGGCTGGTTCGACCGCTCGCCCTGCGGGACCGGCACCTCGGCCCGTATGGCGCAGCTGCACGCACGCGGTGAACTCCCCCTGGACACCGATTTCGTGAACGAGTCCTTCATCGGCACCTCGTTCACCGGACGGATCGTCCAGGAGACCACCGTGGGCGGACTGCCGGCCGTGGTCCCCACCGTCACCGGCCGCGCCTGGATCACCGGTACCGCACAATTCTTCCTGAACCCGTCCGATCCCTTCCCCGAAGGATTCCTGCTGTGAACCTGCCCCTGCTCGGCGCCGACGACATCGAGGCCCTGGGACCCACCGGAGCCGTGGACGCACTGGAGTCGGCGCTGAGCGGGGGTCTGGATCCGGAGACGGCACCCGCCCGGCACCATCTCACCGTGCCGGGCGGGGAGCTGCTGATCATGCCCGCCAGCACCCAGCAGGTGACCGGGGTGAAGATCGCCGGGGTCGCCCCGGACAACCCGGCGCGCGGCCTGCCCCGGATCACCGGAAGCTATCTGCTGCTCGACGCCGCCACGCTGCTGCCGCTCGCCCTGCTGGACGGGGCCGCGCTCACCACCCTGCGCACGCCGGCCGTGTCCGCACTGGCGATCCGCCACCTCACCGGGCCCGTCGTGCGCCACCTGGTGCTCTTCGGAACGGGTCCCCAGGCGTACGGGCACCTGGCGGCGGTGCTCGCGGAGCGCCAGGTCGAGCGGGTCACCGTGGTCGGCCGCAATCCGGACCGGGCCGAGGCGCTCGCCGAGCACGCCCGGCGGATCGGGGTGGACGCCCGCGCGGGACAGGGGCACGGTGCCGGTGACGTCACCACGGCCGATCTGGTGCTCTGCTGCACCACCTCCGCCACCCCGTTGTTCGACGGTTCCCTCGTGCCGGACGGGGCGACGGTCGTCGCGGTCGGCTCGCACACCCCGGACGCCCGCGAGGTCGACACCGCGCTGGTGGCGCGCTCCGCCGTCGTCGTCGAATCACGGGCGGCGGCGCTGGCGGAGGCGGGCGATCTGCTGATCCCGCTGGCGGAGGGGGCCTTCGGGGCCGAGGGCATCGACGGCAACCTCGCCGAGCTGGTGACCGGTCGCAACCTCCGCGAAAAGCTGTCCGATTTCGAGGGCCCCCGGTTCTTCAAGAGCGTCGGCATGGGCTGGGAAGACCTCGCCGTGGCCGCGGCGGTGCACCGGAATCCGGCGCCTTGAACGAGTTGTCCACAGCCTCGGAACGACGGGCCCTGGCGGAAACGTGACATTGTATTCTGAGGCCCCGCACGGCGCTGGAGGAACAGATATGGCCCGCCTGACGACGCTCAACGCCATCTCCGCGCAGGAGCATTTGCGTGACCGGGTGGCAAACGCCCTCAGGGCGGCCCTGATCGCAGGGGAGCTCCGTCCGGGAATGATCTACTCCGCTCCCGCTCTCGCCGCGGACTTCGGGGTGTCCGCCACCCCGGTCCGTGAGGCCATGCTCGACCTGGCTCGCGAGGGCCTGGTCGAAGCGGTACGCAACAAGGGCTTCCGGATAACAGAGTTGACCGAGCAGGATCTCGACGACTTCACCGAGCTGCGGGTCATGATCGAGGTTCCCACCGTCGGCCGCATCGCCCGGATGGGCAGGACCAAGGAGCTGGAGGCGCTACGGCCACTCGCCCAGGCGATCGTCGCAGCCGCCGCCGAGCACGACATCCTCGGCTACCTGGAGGCCGACCGCCGCTTCCATCTCGAACTGCTGGGCCTGGCGGGAAACCGCCGCTTGGTGGAGGAGGTCAGCAATCTGCGCAAGCGGTCGCGTCTGTTCGGGCTGAACCGGCTCGACGAAACCGGGCTGTTGGTCCAGTCGGCGGAGGAGCACGGCCAGTTGCTCGACCTCTTGATCGCGGGGAACGCGGAGGACGCGGAGCGGTGCATGCTGGGCCATATGTCACATGTCAGGAACCTCTGGGCCGAGGACGAACCCGATGACACGGGCGCCGGAGGCAGGCGGATCAGAAGCGTGAGGATGCCGGCCGCAGAGGCCTGATCCACGGCTCGCCCTGCAGCCGCCGCACGACCGGTCCTTCAACGGCCGCCCACCGGGCGGCCGTTGAAGAGGCTCTCAGGTCCCGGTCTCCAGCAGCGCGGCCATCCACTCCTCGATGCCGTCGGCGGTGCGCGGCAGCGCGGACGACATGAGGCGAGCGCCGTCGGCCGTGATGACGAGGTCGTCCTCGATCCGCACCCCGATTCCGCGCAGCGACCGGGGCAGCGTCTCGTCGTCGGGCTGGAGGTAGAGCCCGGGCTCCACGGTCAGCACCTGACCGGCCTCCAGGCACCCGTCCAGATAGGTTTCCGCACGCGCCTGCGCACAGTCGTGCACGTCCATGCCGAGCATGTGGCCGCTGCTGCAGAGCGTGTACCGGCGGTAGAAGCCGTTGTCCGCGTCGAGCGCCTCGTCCGCCGGCATCCGCAGCACGCCCCACTCGTGCAGCCCTTCGGCGATGACCCGCATGGCCGCCATGTGGAAGTCACGGAATCGTGCCCCCGGGCGCAGGGCCGCGATGCCCGCGTCCTGTGCCGCCAGCACCAGCTCGTAGACCGTTCGCTGTACGGGTGAGAAGCGGCCGGAAAGTGGCAGGGTGCGGGTGATGTCGGCCGTGTAGAGCGAGTCGGTCTCCACCCCGGCGTCCAGGAGCAGCAACTGGTCGGGTGCCAGCGGTCCGTCATTGCGGATCCAGTGCAGGACACAGGCGTGCGCCCCGGCGGCGGCGATCGTGGAGTAGCCCGGACCGTTTCCCTCCAGCCGGGCCCGGAGATCGAAGACGCCTTCGATCCAGCGCTCGCCGCGCGGGTGCCGCAGCGCCTGCGGCAGGCTTCGCACCACGTCCTCGAAACCCGCTGTCGTCGCATCGACGGCCTGTTGCAACTGCCCGGTCTCCCAGGGGTCCTTGACGAGCCGGAGTTCGCTGAGCACCGCTTCGAGTCCGGCCGGCGCCGACCGTCCGAGCGGGAACGGCCGGCGGGAACGCAGGAGTTCGTCGACGGACGGGTCCACGCCGCCCAGTACCCAAACCGGTGGCTGCGGCCCGGTCAGCAGCTTCTCCCAGGCATCCAGATGCGCGCAGCGGATGCCGGTCAGCCGGGCTGCCTCCGCCAGGTCGGGCCTGCGGCCGACCCAGAACTCCCCGTATCTGCGGTCACGGTAGAACTCCTGGCCGGTGCGCGGTGACCGGGGCCGCAGATACAGCACCGCCTCGTGGCGCTCGTCGCCGTCCGGTTCCAGGACGAGGACATGGCCGGCCTGGTCCTCGCCGGTGAGGCCGGTGAGCCAGGCGTAGCCGGTGTGCGGCCGGAAGCGGTGGTCGGTGTCGTTGGAGCGGACCGCGAGCGCGCCCGCCGGGATGATCAGGCGCTCGCCGGGGAAGCGGGCGGCCAGCCGGGCCCGGCGGGCGGGGGTGGCGTCGATGGAGGGGGCACGAAGGTCCGTCGGCAGTGGGGACTTGGCCCACCCGGTGCCCATGAAGGCGTCCAGGGCGGGTGACACCGGCAGATCGTGGCTGCCGGTGCGGGGCGCGGAGAAGGAACGGGACACGGACATTGCTCCTCGGGGCTCTGTGGGACCGGGGGCGGGGCCGGAATTCCGGCTCTCCGGGGACACGGTGGTGCGGTGGTCGGGAAACCGGTGGTGGCGGCCGGTGCGTTCGGGGCCGCGTGTCATATCCGTTGCTGCGACGAGAAGTTGTCGCGCAGATGAATGTGCGTGAGAGGGGTTCCAAAGAACATGTGACATGTGCCATTGTACAGCGCGCAAGGGGAAAGGAGCCGTGCTCATGTCACGACGTGAGTGCACCTCAGATCCGGTCCGGCACCGACCTCTTGCATTCCCCCACAACCGCGCCCTGTCGCGCGGTCACCACTCCGCTGGAGGCGGCACGTGAAGAACCTGAGGGTTCGGCAAAAAATAACCGGATTGTCCACTGCGGTCCTGGCAGCATGCCTGGGCGTGGGCCTGTTCACGGCACCGAGCCAGGCCGTCGAGCAACGCCCCGCCGTGTCGACCGTGACCCCCCACTTCTCGGACGCCGCCCAGAAGCGGGCGGAACCCCGGACCGAGGACCCCGGTGGCCCCACCGCCGAGGCGCTGACGGCACCCGCCGACGATGCCGCTCACGTCGAACGCAAGTCGCTCAAGGCCGCCGACCGGCCGCCGCTGTCCGCGTCCAAGGACGCGCTCAAGCGGGACTACGACGACCCGGCCACCGCGCTTCCGAGCCACCAGGCACCTTCGATGAAGGCCGAGAAGCGGGCCCGCGCCAAGAAGTCCGGCACGGCTGCGGCCGAGTGCAACATCACCGATTTCACCAACAACACCGGAGGCGCCCTGGTCGAGAAGGTCAAGGCGGCGACCACCGACTGTGTCAACACACTGTTCCGTATCCAGGGCCAGGACGGCTACAACGCCTTCCGTGAGGACCAGATGGTCACCATCGCCGATGCGATGCGCGACGCGTCGGCCTCCTACCCCGGTGACAGCACCACAGGCATGCCGCAGCTGATCCTCTTCCTCCGGGCCGGCTACTACGTGCAGTACTACGACCCCGACACCGTCGGGGAGTACGGGCCGCGCCTGCGCACCGCCATCCAGGGCGCGCTCGACGGCTTCTTCGGCTCCTCGCACGCCTTCGACGTCACCGACGCCAACGGCGAGAGCCTGTCCGAGGCGATCATCCTGGTCGACAGCGCCGTGGAGAACGCCCGCTACCTGAACATCGTCAAGAAGATGCTGGCCGACTACGACGAGTCGTACAACGACTCGTGGTACATGGTCAACGCCGTGAACAGCGTGTACACGGTCATGTTCCGCGGTCACCAGGTGCCGGAGTTCATCAGCGCCATCGAGGCCGATTCCGGTGTGCTGACCTCGCTGCGCGACTTCGCCGCGAACCACCTCGACCTGCTGGGCACCAAGAATTCGTTCCTGGCCGCCAACGCGGGGCTCGAGCTCGGCCGCTTCCTCAAGGATGACTCGCTGCGCGACAAGGCGAGCCCGCTGGCGATCGATCTGATGGGCAAGAGCTCCATCGACGGCCCCACCGCCCCGCTCTGGGTCAACCTGGCCAAGATGGTCGACGCCTACGACAAGGACAACTGCGCGAAGTACGACGCCTGCAACCTCGCGGAGCGTCTCGAGAAGGCCGTCCTGCCGGTGAAGCACACCTGTAGCGACAGCATCACCATCCGGGCGCAGGACATGGTCGCGGAGGAGCTCGAAGCCAGCTGTACCAGCCTGCGTAACCAGGACGCCTATTTCCACGAGGTGGCCCGGGACAACGGTGCGGTCGCCGACGACAACAACAAGACCATCGAGGTCGTGGCCTTCGACTCCAGCGCCGACTACCAGACCTACGCCGGAGTGATCTTCGGCATCGACACCAACAACGGCGGCATGTACCTGGAGGGCGACCCCAAGGTCGAGGGCAACCAGCCCCGGTTCATCGCCTACGAGGCCGAGTGGGCCCGCCCCGACTTCCAGATCTGGAACCTCAACCACGAGTACACCCACTACCTCGACGGCCGCTTCAACATGTACGGCGACTTCGCCGCCGGAATGACCACGCCGACCGTCTGGTGGGTCGAGGGCTTCGCGGAGTTCGTCTCCTACTCGTACCGCAAGCTCGACTACGAGGCCGCCATCGCCCAGGCCGCGAACCGCACCTACCCCCTGAGCACCCTGTTCGACACCACCTACGAGAACGCCGACCAGACCCGCGTGTACAACTGGGGCTACCTGGCCGTCCGTTACATGCTCGAATCCCACCGCGCCGACGTCGACACCCTGCTCGGCCTCTACCGCAAGGGCGACTGGGACGGCGCCCGCACCCTGCTCACCTCGACCATCGGCAACCGTTACGACACCGACTGGAACACCTGGCTGGAGGCCTGTGCGGCCGGTGCCTGCGGCAGCGGGTCCACCAACCCGCCCGGTGAGATCACCGAGTGCAAGGATGCCGACACCCGGATGCTGGGCAAGAACTGCATGCGCAGCGAGCTGAAGGCCGTCAAGGGCGACTACGCCTACCTGGCCGTCGTCATCCCGGCCGGCACCACCCAGTTGAAGATCACCGCCTCCGGCGGCACGGGTGACGCCGACCTCTACTACAGCGACAAGGAATGGGCGACCACCAAGGTCAACACCGACAAGTCCGTCGGGGCGGGCAACGAGCACACCCTGACCGTCAACAACCCGGCGCCGGGCTACCACTTCATCAGCCTCTACGGCACCGAGCAGTTCGACGGCGCCAAGGTCACCACCGAGTTCTGATCCCTACGACCCCCATGGCATCGGCCGGCCGAGTGTTGATCCGCTCGGCCGGCCGGTGCCGTCCCCCGGGCCGCGTCCGCCGGACGCGGCCCGGGGCTCACGACAGCCGCAGCGTGCCGGGCGTCGCGCCGTCCGCCAGGATCTCCACGATCAGGTCGAAGAGCGTCGGCCCCCGACCGGCCAGGGCCTCGTCGAGCCGCTCCTGCATCGCGGGCCGGTTGGTGGGATGCACCCGCTCCAGGCGTCGCCGCAGATGGCGGGCCGTCTCCTCGTGACCCAGGGCCCGTGCGGAGAGCGTGTGGTCCCGCCACTCGAAGACGAAGTCGCCGTCGTCCGGGGTGCCCATCCCGCCGCCCAGGCAGTCCGCGAGGGCGTCGAGGTTGCGGCCGAAGTACCCGCCGGGGCCGTTCACGGCCTCGCCGATCACTTCCCAGAAGCGTTCCAGGCCGGTGACCCGGGAGCCGTCGATCACATAGGTCACGGTCATGGAAGGGAGAGTACAAGCGTGAACGAGGTGGCGGACGCCGACTGCGGCCCGTGGTCCGGCAGGCCGCGGTCCCGCGTTCGTGATCCGCGCCGCAGGTGGGGGTCTACGGCGCGGATCGGTCCAAAGGGGCCGGGCTTCAGCAGCCCTGGTCGATCAGGTCGAAGGTGGCGTAGTGGTCGCTGGTGTAGTAGTCCTCCTGAGCCCTCTCGCCCGTCACGATCCGGCGCGCGCCGCGCGTCGGGGAGCCGGGGGTGACGACCGTGTACTCGTGGTAGTAGCCGGTGCTCTGGCGGGGCAGGACGCCTTCACGGTTCTGGAAGACGGAGCCGTCCTGCGAGTACGGGAACGGGCCGCCCGCGTCGATGAGGTCGAGGGTGTCGTGCGCCTGGGAGGGCAGCGCCGAGTAGCAGATGCTGCCGACCGACGTGATGGATACGGAGGTGGAGGCCGTGGATCCGGTCGGGGCGGTGGCCGCGGTGGCCGGGGCTCCGACGAGGAGGACGGACAGGAGGGCGGCTGCGCCGCCGAGCGTGGTGATCCGTGGGGGGATTCGCATAACCACCATGATGACGCGCGTAGATACGGTCCCGTCAACGCCAACCGATGTGAATTTTTCGGAAGTTGACCCGAGGGAAGAAAATGTGTCGCGCAGATGTCCGGCAGTCCTCGGGGTGATTCCGTCCTCTGTTCACTTATTGATGAGTCGACAAGCGTGGGGGCCCGTCTGTGGGGCATGCATCCGGTGAACGTGTTCCGCGAAGGAGTTCGACGAGAAGGGGGCGATTCACTGTGCGGGCGGGGGAGACGATGGAACGTCAGGGAGATGCCGATTCCATGGAAGGCGAGGCCTCGCACCAGCCGGGGGCGAAGGAGCGGCAGCCGGTCCGGCTGCACCGCAGACTGGCCCACACCGATCTGGCGGCCGTGGGCGAAGTGCGCAGTGCGTTACGGGAGTTCCTGCGCCACCGGTGGCAGGCCGAGCCGGCTGAGGTGGCGGAGCTCCTGCTGAGCGAACTGGTGACCAACGCACTGATCCACACGAGACACGGCGCGGTCGTCACTGCGAGCGTGGCGCCCGCCGGACTGCGGGTGGAGGTACGGGACTTCGTGTCCGGGCTGCCCGTGTCGTACGTACCGAACGCCGACGACGGTACGCACGGCCGGGGGCTGCTCCTGGTGCGGAGTCTCGCGGACGCCTGGGGAGTCAACACCCATGCGCTGGGCAAGGTCGTCTGGTTCGAGCTGGACGGCGAAAGGCCCTGACGGACCGGAAATGACCGGGCCGTCAGGGCCTGTGGCTGCGGATCAGCCGAACTGCTGCTCCAGATCCTTCAGTTTCCGCTCCAGCGAATCGAGCCGGGGCAGTGCCTGGGTGTCGTCCTCGGCGGTGAGGTCGACGGTGACCGGGTCAGCCGGGCTCCGATCCGGAGAGTCGGCGCTCGGACCCGTCACGGCTTGCAGGGATGGCCGGGGGCGCAACGGCAGTTGTCCCGGCTCGGATATGGCGGGCTCCACGACGGGCGCGGAGGCCGCCGTGGGGGCGATGGCCTGGACGTCCACCTGGGTGCCGCCGCGGCCGACCCGGCGCCAGGCCCGGTTCTGCCGGTTCAGGGCCTTGATGTGGGCCCGGTCCAGCTTCTCCTGGTCCTTCCTGCGAAGACGGTTCTGCTCCTTCTCCCGCCTGTCCTCACGTACCTCGTCGACGGCCTCGTCCAGCGTGCGTACGCCTTCCAGCAGCATCAGCGACCAGGCGCCGAAGGTCTCCCGGGGGGCGCGCAGCCACCGTACGATCCGGATCTGCGGCAGCGGGCGGGGCACCAGGCCCTGCTCGCGCAGCGCGGCCCGGCGGGTCTGCTTCAGGGCCCGGTCGAAGAGCACGGCCGCCGAGAGCGACATCCCCGCGAAGAAGTGCGGGGCGCCCGCGTGGTCGATGCCGCGCGGCGCGTGCACCCAGTTGAACCAGGCGGCGGCGCCGGCGAACGTCCACACGAGCAGGCGCGAGCCGAGCGCCGCGTCACCGTGGCTGGCCTCGCGCACCGCGAGCACGGAACAGAACATGGCCGCGCCGTCGAGGCCGAAGGGGACAAGGTACTCCCAGCCCCCGGAGAGGCCGAGGTTCTGCTCGCCGAAGCCGACGAGCCCGTGGAAGGAGAGCGCGGCGGCGACCGCCGCACAGCAGAACAGCAGGACGTAGGAGGCGGTGGCGTACAGGGCTTCCTTGCGTCTGCGGCGTTCCTCGCTGCGTTCCCAGCTGTCCTCGGCCGCGGATGTGTCAGCTGCGCGCTTGCCGCGCGCGACCACCGCCACCGCCGCCAGGACTCCCACGAGCAGCACGGCGCCCGGAAGCAGCCAATTCAGCGATATGTCGGTCAGTCTCATGCGCGGTCCCTTGCATTGCGTAGGGCATTTCGGGCGCCATGATTGCCGAAACCCCATCACGCACAGGGGGTTTCGGGACAAGAGAACGCCATTGGGTCGGCACGGCGCACGGATGACCGGGATCGGATCGAATGACCGTACGCGTCCGATGAGTTGCGTTCGAATTGTACTACTCGCGCGAGCGGTGTTGATCAGTGAGCGGGCGTCAGCTTCCGTACCCGGTCGGCGTCGCAGGTGCGCGGGCAGGTGACGCAGGTGTCCTCGGGGCGCAGAGTGTAGAAGAGGCAGCAGCTCGCCCGGTCGCGAGTGGGCAGCGACTCGCCGTTCGGCCCGGTCAGATCGCGGAAGCCCGCGGAGCCGACGTAAGGCTTCGTGGTGCCCGGCAGGAGCGCCTCCAGCTCGGCCATCGCCCGCCGCTCCTCGCCCAGCAGATGGGCGATGTACCAGAGCCCCTCGACGATCTCGTCCGTCGCCATGCCCCACAGCGCGCGCCTGCCGCGCCGCATCCGGGGTCCGAAGCCGTCGAGCACCGGGCCGATGTGGTCGGCCACCGCCGCGAGCACCTCGGCCCGCAGCGCCGCCTCGTCGGGCACCACGCGGGCGCCCGGCAGCACGGCCGCCGGGTCGTCCGGCAGGCAGACGAACTCCCGCACCCGGAGGGTCAGATGGCCCAGCGCACGCTGGAACGCCACGTCCCCGACGGGAATCCGGGGCACCCGCCGGTGGAGGAACCAGGGCACCGTCACCAGCAGACAGGCGGGCCAGGCGTAGCGGTGCAGCCCGAAACTGGCGACCACGTCGGGGCGGGGCTCCTGCCCGTAGTCCCGCACCACCTGGGCGTGGTCCCAGGCGAGAAAGGTGTCGAGCGCGGCGCCGCCCGCCGCGAGCTCGTCCGCACCCACCCAGCCGGCGCCGCCGGGGGCGCTCTCGCCGTCGGCCAGCACCTGTGCGCGCAGTCCGGGAAAGACCTCGGCCAGGCGTGCGTAGGCGTCCGTCACGGCGGACGCCGTGGTGCCGGGAAGCAGGGCGGGGAGTGTCATGCAGGGACCACCGAATCGCGACCGTTTGCAGGTTAGCCTTACCTTACCCGACCGGATCGATGTTTGAACTGCGGCCTCCTGCGCCTATCGTGCACAAAGGGCATGGCACGCGCGAGCCGCGCCCACGGCAGGCCGAGGAGGTCCGAGTGGAGCAGGGCAGAGCGCGTGAGGGGTACGGGACCGCCGCGCCCGCAACCGCCCCGACGGTCGTCCGGGTGCCCGAGCAGGCGCGTGGCGAGCACACCCACGGCGAGCCCCCCGCCCCCCGGCCGGCGGTGCGGCGGCACTCCGTGCGCGGCCAGATCCTGGAGGCGCTGCGCGCCGCCCTGGTCGACGGCCGGCTGGCTCCGGGCCAGGTCTATTCGGCCCCGGCCCTCGGCGCCCGGTTCGGGGTCTCCGCCACGCCGGTGCGCGAGGCGATGCAGCAGCTGGCCATCGAGGGCGCCGTCGAGGTCGTACCGAACCGGGGGTTCCGGGTGGCCGAGCGCGGCCCGCGCGAGCTCGCCGAGCTGGCCGAGGTGCGGGCCCTGATCGAGGTCCCCGTGATGCTGCGGCTGGCCCGCACCGTCCCGCCCGGCACCTGGTGCGCCCTGCGCCCGCTGGCCGAGGCCACGGTGGCCGCCGCGGCCGTGGGCGACCGGGCGAGCTACGCCGAGTCCGACCGGGCCTTCCACGGCGCGGTCCTCGCGCTCTGCGGGAACGAGCAGCTGGTGCAGGTCGCCGACGATCTGCACCGCCGCTCCCAGTGGCCGCTGGAGAGCAACCCCGCCACCCGCCGCGCCGACCTCCTCGCCGACGCGGCCGAGCACACCGCACTGCTCGACGCGCTGATCGCCCAGGACCTGGCCGTCGTGCAGTCGCTGGTACGGGAACACTTCACCGGCGCCGAGGGCTGACCGGGAGCGGCACCCGCCCTCAGTTCGCCTCGGCGGTCTTTGCCGGAGGCGGGTCCAGATGCGGCGCCAGCCACGTCGGGACGCCGCCGAGCAGCCGGAACAGCCGGCCCGCCTCGGCGCGCAGCCGGGTCGCCAGCTCGGGCTCCGGTTCGGAGTCCGCGAGGGCGATGAGGGCCGGGGCCGTACCGATCAGATAGCCCAGCTCCTCCCTCAGCCGCAAGGACTCCGCGAAGCCGTGCCGGGCCTCCGCCAGTTCGCCCTCGCGCAGGGCCAGCAGGGCGAGATGACGCCAGGTCGAGGAGAGCAGCAGCGCGTCGCCCTGGGCGGTGGCCCCGGCGTGGGCCCTGCGGTACGCGGCGCGCGCGGCCTGCGGCGAGTCGGCGATGTTCTGCGCGATCAGGCCCCGCCGGAAGTCCAGCAGCGGGCGGCCCGGCGCGGACGGGGCGAGCAGCGCGGCGGCCCGGCTCAGCGCGACACTGGCCTCGTCGGCCCGGTCGCGCACCCCCAGGAGTGTCGACGCGTACGCCAGATGGCCGCGTTCACAGGCGGCCGCGCCGCGTTCGTCGTCGTCGTGGGCCAGCGCCTCCGCGGTGCGCAGCGCGTCCTCGGCGTCGGTCCAGCCCTTTCCGGTGTACAGGCACCGTTCGGTCAGCAGGGCGGTCCGCTGGAGCGCCGCGGCCGGATCGGTCCCGGCGCCGGGTTCGAGCAGCGCGGCGGCGTCCGTCCAGCAGGCACGTGACCGCAGCCGCCATACCGCTGTCTGGAGCGGCGGATCGTCATCGGCTGTCGTTCCGGAACCAGACATGGCGGTATGCGCCACATTGCCCTCCCCGAGCGCGCCATTGAGCTGTTGGGTCTGGCGGCATCTCAGCACGGATCGGCACGCCGGGCCAAGGGGTCGTTCCATCTCAGGTGAAAGATTTCACAAACCGCCGGAGCCGCCAACAGCCGTGGCAGGGCCGGGAAATCAGCTCATACGCAGGGCGAGGAAGAAATCGAGCTTGTCCTCCAGGCGTGAAAGGTCACGTCCCGTCAACTGCTCGATTCGCCCGACCCGGTAGCGCAGCGTGTTGACGTGCAGGTGGAGCCGGGCCGCACAGCGGGTCCAGGAGCCGTCGCACTCCAGGAACGCCTCCAGGGTCGGGATCAGCTCCGCGCGGTGGCGCCGGTCGTAGTCGCAGAGCGGGTCGAGCAGGCGTGCGGTGAACGCGCGGCGCACGTCGTCCGGTACGAACGGCAGCAGCAGCACGTGCGAGGCCAGCTCGTGGTGCCCGGCCGCGCAGACCCGGCCCGGGCGGGCCGCCGCCACCCGGCGGGCATGCCGGGCCTCCTCCAGGGCGCCGCGCAGTCCCTCGGGCGAATGGACGGCCGCGCTGACACCGAGTGTCAGCCGGCCGTCGTCGGCGAGGCCCGCGGAGAGCGGTTCGCGGACGGCGGCGAGCAGCACATCGGCATGGAGCGCGGGCCCGTCGTGCGCGTCGGTGTGCGCGTCGTCCGCACCGGCGCCCCGGTCCGGCGCGGGCGCGGTGACGGCGGGCAGCGGTACGAGGGCCACGGCCTCCTCGCCCGTATGGGCGACCGCGATCCGGTCCGCCGTGTCGGGGCCGGTGACCGCGGGGTCGACCAGGATCTCCTCCAGCAGCGCCTGGGCGACCGGGCCGCCCGGGACGGCGGAGACGGCGGACTGGCCCTCCGCGCAGCCCCACTCGACCCGCGCCACCACGACCTGCCAGTGCGGCGCCGTGCCGAGGCCCGGCAGCAGCACCGGGGCCGCGACCCGCAGCCTGGCGGCGATCTCGGCCGGCGGGGCACCCGTCTGGAGCAGTTCCAGGACTTCCTGGGCGAGCCTGCGGCGTACCGTACGGGCCGCGTCGCGCCGGTCCCGTTCGACGGCGATCAGCTGGGTGACGCCCTGGAGCAGGTCCAGCCGGGCCGGCAGCCAGTCGCTCGCGTCCGCCTCGACCGCGAGCAGCCAGTCGGAGAGCACCGACTCGCGGACATCGCGGGAGGCCGGGAGGGCGCCGCGGCCGGTGTTCCGGATCGGGAAGAGCGAATACGTGGTTCCTTCGACCGTGGCCCGGTGCGGGGCCCGGTGGCCGGTGCGGGTGGCGGCCAGATGGTGGCCGGCCAGCGCGGCGCCGACCGGTCCGGGCAGTGACGTTTCACCGGCGCCCGCGATCTGCCGGCCGGTGGGGGAGAGTACCCAGGCGTGCAGGTCCAGGTCGGATCCGAGCAGATCCAGGACCACTTCCGGACCGCCGCCCGCCGGGCCCGAGGTCATCAGCCTGCGGTGCCGGTCCACGACCGCGGCCAGATCGCCCGCCCGCTCACCGGACACCTGGCGCACCACATGCTCGGTGATCGTTGCGAACGCGACGGTCTCATGGACGGCGAAGAGCGGCAGCCGGTGGTGCGCACAGGCTTCCACCAGATCGCCGGGGATGTCCCCGAGCTCCGCCTCGCCCGCCGCGAGCCCGGCGACGCCGGCACCCGCCAGGATCCGTACGAACGGCTCCGAGTCCGCCGCGTCCCGGCGCCAGGCCAGACCCGTCAGGACCAGCTCGCCCCCCGACAGGTAGCGGCTGGGATCCCGCAGGTCGGTGGTCATCACGCCACGGACCGAGCGGTCCAGCTCGTCCTCGCCGCCGAGCAGCCGCAGGCCCAGCGCGTCGGTCTCCAGCAGTGCGCGCAGCCGCATCTCGTCGCCGCCGATCTCTTTCGTTGGTGCGGGTGAAAACTGGGTATTGCGGTGAGGTCACTGATCCCCGCCATTCGTTCGAATCTACAAGACGAGGAGATCGACCAGCCAACTCCTTCATGGTTTCGGTGACTGCACCGGGTGGAGCACGGCTTGTGTACTTGGCCCCACACCGCGTCAACAACACATGAACGACCAGTCGAGGGCCGGCCGCACACCGCCCCCCAGTGAACGACCCGAATGAGAAGAAGAGAGCCACTCATGGACTTCCTTCGCCCCGCCAGCTGGGAGGAGGCGCTCGCCGCCAAGGCCGAGCACCCGACGGCTGTGCCCATCGCGGGTGGCACCGATGTGATGGTCGAGATCAACTTCGACCACCGGCGGCCCGAGTACCTCCTGGACCTGAACCGCATCGGAGAGCTGACCGAGTGGGAGGTGGGCCAGGAGAACGTACGGCTCGGCGCCTCCGTCCCGTACAGCCACATCATGGAGCACCTGCGGGCCGAGCTGCCCGGACTGGCGCTCGCCTCGCACACCGTCGCCTCGCCCCAGATCCGCAACCGCGGCGGCGTCGGCGGCAACCTGGGCACCGCCTCGCCCGCCGGCGACGCCCACCCGGCCCTGCTCGCCGCGGGCGCCGAGGTCGAGGCCGAATCCGTACGCGGAACCAGGATGATCCCGATCGACGCCTTCTACACCGGCGTCAAGCGCAACGCCCTCGAACCGGACGAGCTGATCCGGGCCGTGCACATCAGGAAGGCCGACGGGCCCCAGCAGTACTCCAAGGTCGGCACCCGCAACGCGATGGTCATCGCGGTCTGCGCCTTCGGCCTGGCCCTGCACCCCGAGACCCGCACGGTGCGCACCGGCATCGGCTCGGCCGCCCCCACGCCCGTACGGGCGAAGGAGGCCGAGGAATTCCTGAACGCCGCGCTCGAGGAGGGCGGCTTCTGGGACAGCCGCACGATCATCACCCCGTCCATCGCCAAGCAGTTCGCCGCGCTCGCCGCCGGTGCCTGCAACCCGATCGACGACGTGCGCGGCACCGCGAG
Source organism: Streptomyces atratus (assembly GCF_900119365.1). Classification (GTDB taxonomy): domain Bacteria; phylum Actinomycetota; class Actinomycetes; order Streptomycetales; family Streptomycetaceae; genus Streptomyces; species Streptomyces atratus_B. The sequence continues at coordinate 233,767 of NZ_FPJO01000009.1, read as the reverse complement.
CTATCGCCGGCACGCGGTCGGGATCATGGCCCGCCGCACCCTCGGCTGGACCTGGGAGTCGTACCGCGGCAACGGCCGCAGCACCGAAGGAGCTGCCTGATCATGCGCGTCAATTTCACGGTCAACGGACGCAGGCACGAGGCGGACGACGTCTGGGAGGGCGAGTCCCTCCTCTACGTGCTGCGCGAGCGGATGGGCCTGCCCGGCTCGAAGAACGCCTGCGAGCAGGGCGAGTGCGGCTCCTGCACGGTCCGCCTGGACGGTGTGCCGGTCTGCTCCTGCCTCGTCGCGGCCGGCCAGGTGGAGGGGCGCGAGGTCGTCACGGTGGAGGGCCTCGCGGACTTCGCCACCCACCGCGCCGAGCAGCACCCGGGCAGCGGCTGCGCCTCCGGCGCGTGCGGCACGGCGCTCGACAAGGCCCGGCGGTGGGAGGCCGGGCCGAGCGGCGAGGAGAGCCGGGAAACCGGTGAACTCTCCCCGATCCAGCAGGCGTTCATCGACGCCGGAGCCGTCCAGTGCGGCTTCTGCACCCCCGGCCTGCTGGTCGCCGCCGACGAACTGCTGGAGCGCAACCCGGAACCGTCCGACGCGGACATCCGCGAGGCGCTCTCCGGCAACCTCTGCCGCTGCACCGGCTACGAGAAGATCCTCGACGCGGTCCGCCTCGCGGCCGCCCGCGCGGAAGAAACGGTCTGACGATGGGCGTAACCGGAAACCCCACCAGCATCAACCAGGGCACCCGCACCAAGGGCGGCATCGGCGAGTCCACGCTCCGCCCCGACGGCATCCTCAAGGTCACCGGCGAGTTCGCGTACTCCTCCGACATGTGGCACGAGGACATGCTCTGGGGCCACACACTGCGCTCCACGGTCGCGCACGCCGAGATCGTCTCCATCGACACCTCGGAGGCACTCGCCACGTCCGGCGTCTACGCCGTACTCACCTACGACGACCTGCCGAGCACGGTCAAGAACTACGGCCTGGAGATCCAGGACACCCCCGTCCTCGCCCACGGCAAGGTGCGCCACCACGGCGAACCGGTGGCGCTCGTCGCCGCCGACCACCCGGAGACGGCCCGCCGCGCCGCCGCGAAGATCAGGATCGACTACCGCGAACTGCCCGTCATCACCGACGAGGCCTCCGCCACCGCCCCCGACGCGATCCTCGTCCACGAGGGACGCGACGACCACCACGCCGAGCACGTACCGCACCCCAACATCGTCCACCGCCAGCCCATCGTCCGCGGCGACGCGGACGCGGCGGCGGCCCGCGCCGATGTCGTGGTGAGCGGTGAGTACGTCTTCGGCATGCAGGACCAGGCCTTCCTCGGCCCCGAGTCCGGTCTGGCGGTGCCCGCCGAGGACGGCGGCGTCGACCTGTACGTCGCCACCCAGTGGCTCCACTCCGACCTGCGCCAGATCGCACCGGTCCTGGGCCTGCCCGAGGACAAGGTCCGCATGACGCTCTCCGGCGTCGGCGGGGCCTTCGGCGGCCGCGAGGACCTGTCGATGCAGATCCACGCCTGCCTGCTCGCCCTGCGCACCGGCAAACCGGTCAAGATCGTCTACAACCGGTTCGAGTCCTTCTTCGGTCACGTCCACCGCCACCCGGCGAAGCTCTGGTACGAGCACGGCGCCACCCGCGACGGCAAGCTGACCCATATGAAGTGCCGCATCGTGCTGGACGGCGGGGCCTACGCATCCGCCTCCCCGGCCGTCGTCGGCAACGCCTCCTCGCTCTCCGTCGGCCCGTACGTCATCGACGACGTCGACATCGAGGCCATCGCGCTCTACACCAACAACCCGCCGTGCGGCGCCATGCGCGGCTTCGGCGCGGTGCAGGCCTGCTTCGCCTACGAGGCCCAGATGGACAAGCTCGCCGCCGAACTGGGCATGGACCCGGTCGAGTTCAGGCAGCTCAACGCCATGGAACAGGGCACCCTCCTGCCGACCGGTCAGGTCGTCGACTCGCCCGCACCGGTCGCCGAACTGCTGCGCCGGGTCAAGGCCATGCCGCTGCCGCCCGAGCGCCAGTGGGAGGTGGCCGGCGAACAGGCCGACGTACGGGCCCTGCCCGGCGGGCTCTCCAACACCACCCACGGCGAAGGCGTCGTACGCGGCATCGGCTACGCGGTCGGCCTCAAGAACGTCGGCTTCTCCGAGGGCTTCGACGACTACTCCACCGCCCGGGTGCGCATGGAGGTCGTCGCCGGCGAACCGGTCGCGACCGTGCACACCGCCATGGCGGAGGTCGGGCAGGGCGGCGTCACCGTCCACGCCCAGATCGCCCGTACCGAACTCGGCGTCTCCCAGGTCACCATCCACCCGGCCGACACCCAGGTCGGCTCGGCCGGCTCCACCTCCGCGTCCCGGCAGACCTACGTCACCGGCGGCGCCGTGAAGCACTCCTGCGAGGCCGTCCGCGAGAAGGTCCTGGAGATCGGCCGCCGCAAGTTCGGTACGTACCACCCCGCGTGGGCCACCGCCGAACTGCTCCTGGAGGGCGGCAAGGTCGTCACCGACGGCGGCGAGGTGCTGGCCGACCTGGTCGACGTACTGGAGGACGAGGCGGTCGACATCGAGCTGGAGTGGCGCCACCGGCCCACCGAGGCGTTCGACCTCCGTACCGGACAGGGCAACGGCCATGTCCAGTACTCCTTCGCCGCCCACCGCGCGGTCGTCGAGGTCGACACCGAACTCGGCCTGGTCAAGGTCGTCGAACTGGCCTGCGCCCAGGACGTCGGCAAGGCGCTCAACCCGCTCTCGGTCGTGGGCCAGATCCAGGGTGGCACCACCCAGGGGCTGGGTGTCGCCGTCATGGAGGAGATCATCGTCGACCCGAAGACCGCGAAGGTGCGCAACCCGTCCTTCACGGACTACCTGATCCCCACCATCCTCGACACCCCGACGGTCCCGGTCGACGTGCTCGAACTCGCCGACGACCACGCCCCGTACGGGCTCCGTGGCGTCGGCGAGGCACCCACCCTGTCGTCGACCCCGGCCGTCCTCGCGGCGATCCGGAACGCGACGGGCCTGGAGCTCAACCGGACGCCGGTACGCCCCGAGCACCTCACCGGCACCTGAGCCGCGGCTCCATCCGATCTCTCCGGGCGGTGCGTGCCTCCCAGGAACGTCGCGCTTCCGCCGCCCGCACCGCCCGGAGAACCGCAGTACCGCAGTTACGCAGTACCGCAACGACAGCAGTGCGGGTGACGCCGCACATGTACCACGTCACGCGTCACCGCCGGGGTCGGCGCCGGAGCGATCTCCTTCGCCGCGATCAAGGCGGCGCAGGGCAGGTTCCGTGAAGTGGGCGTCTTCATGTGGGCGCTGACCGGCGTGTTCGTCGTGTACTTCGCGCTCAGCCCGATCGAGAGCTGGATCGGCGCCGAGTAGGACCGGAGCCGATGCCGCCGCCCCTCCGCACACCCGTAGAAGGAGAAACGCCATGCTGGACATCGCCGAGGAGCTCAACCGGTGGGTCGAGCAGGGACGCGACTTCGCCGTGGCCACCGTCGTGGCCGTCGGCGGCAGCGCGCCCCGGCAGCCCGGAGCCGCGCTCGCCGTCGACCGCGACGGCACGGCGATCGGGTCGGTCTCCGGCGGGTGTGTGGAGGGCGCGGTGTACGAACTGTGCGGGCAGGCACTGGACGACGGCACCGCGGTGCGCGAACGGTTCGGCTACAGCGACGAGGACGCCTTCGCGGTCGGGCTGACCTGCGGCGGCGTCATCGACATCCTGGTGACACCGGTCCGTGCGGACGACCCCGCACGGGCGGTGTTCGCCGCCGCGTTCGCCGCCGCCGCACGGGGGGCGGCGGCAGCCCTCGCCAGGATCACCGACGGGCCGGCGGAACTCCTCGGGCGCCCCCTGCTCGTCCACCCCGACGGCTCGTACGAGGGCGGGCTCGGCGGACACCCGGAGCTGGACCGCACCGCGGCCGCCGATGCCCGCGCCATGCTGGACGCGGGCCGCACCGGCCCTGTCGTCATCGGCGCCGAGGGATCGCGCTGCGGACAACCCCTCACCCTGCTCGTCGAATCGAGCGTCCCACCGCCCCGGATGATCGTCTTCGGGGCCATCGACTTCGCCTCGGCACTGGTCCGCGCGGGCAAGTTCCTCGGGTACCGCGTGACCTTGTGCGACGCCCGCCCGGTCTTCACCACGAAGGCCCGCTTCCCCGAGGCCGACGAGCTGGTCGTCGACTGGCCGCCCCGCTACCTCGCGGCGACCGAGGTCGACGCGCGCACCGTCCTGTGCGTCCTCACCCACGACGCCAAGTTCGATGTCCCGCTGCTGGAGGTGGCGTTGAGGATGCCGGTCGCGTACGTCGGGGCGATGGGATCGCGCCGCACCCATCTGGAGCGCAACGACCGGCTGCGCGAGGCCGGCGTCACGGAGCTGGAACTGGCCAGGCTGCACTCTCCGATCGGCCTCGATCTCGGAGCACGTACCCCCGAGGAGACCGCGCTGTCGATCGCCGCCGAAATCGTCGCGGACCGGCGCGGCGGCAGCGGCGTACCGCTCAAGGGCGCGCACACCCCGATCCATCACGAGGCGGGCGAGCCGCCGACAGCAGTGATCACATCCGTGGCCTGAGCCGGCCCCCCGTGCCGTGACCGCTGAGGGCGGAATGCCGCCACGGCGGCTTCACGCCAGGTGCGAACTCGGCCGTAGCCACGGTCTTGCCGGTAGATCAGCTGCATGACATTCACTGCCTCCTCCGCCTCCGGCCGGGCGAGACCCGCTCGCGCGGGACGCAGGGCTCTGCTCATAGCGACCTCGGTCGCCCTGGTGAGCGGCGCACTGCTTCCCGCGGCGGGCTCCGCCTCCGCCGCCCCGGCCCGGCCCGGGCCCACCAGGCCGCCGCACCCGTCGAGGAGTACGACATCAGCCTGCTCACGGGCGATGTCGTGCACTACACCGACGGTGCCGGCAAGCAGGACACCGTCACCGTGGACCGCCCCGACGGCGCGACCGTCACGGCGCTCGGCGCCGATCCCGGCGGCCGGCCCCACCCGTACCGCATGGCACTGGCGGGGCCGGGGGCGCAGGTACGGCTGCTGGACACGTTGGCACCGGCGATCGAGGCGGACCTGGCCGCCGTCCGGGAGGACCGGCGCGCACCGGGCGGCCCCGGAACGCCAGGCCTCCCGGTCACGAACGGCTGACCGCGCCGCGAGCTGTTTCGCCGCGATCCACCGGACCGCGCACCACCGCGCCGCGAGCCACCACGGCCGCACACAACAGCGCGGGCACCGCCGCGACCGCGAAGCAGACGGCCGGCGGGAGCCGGTCCACCAGCAGACCCACCGCCGCGGCGCCCACCGACGCCCCGGCGTTGACCGCGGTGTTCACCCAGGCACCCGCCTGTGTGCGGCTGCCCGCGCCCACGGACTCGTCCGCGATGAGGTACGCGGTGGTCAGCGCCGGCGCGACGAACAGCCCGGCCACCGCGGCGAGCGCGGCCAGCACGTACACACTGGGCGACAGCCCGGCCCCGACCACGGCGGCGCCCAGTCCGGCGGCCAGCAGCGGGAGCCGCGCCCGGTTCGACGCCCGCCAGGAGACGGCGCCGTAGGCGAGCCCCCCGACCGCGCTTCCGGCCGAGAGCGCGGCGAGCACCCACGACACAGCCCCCGCGCCCTGGTGGCGCTGCTCGGTGAATGCCACCACCAGCAGGTCCAGGCCCCCCAGGCACAACCCCACGGCCGCCGTCACCAGCACCGCGTGCCGCAGCCCGATGACGCGGAGCAGCCGCCGCCCGACCGGCGGGTCATCCGGTCCGGTGGCCTTGTCTTCCGACGGCGCCACGCCCGCACCGCGTACCGCCGGTGACGACACCAGCGCCAATGTGCCCGCGAGGATCAGCGCGGCGCTGACCGCGATCCCGGCCGCGGGCGAGGCGAACTTCACCACCACCCCCACCAGCAACGGACCGCTGACGAAGAGGAGTTCCTCGGCGACACCGTCCAGGCTGTAGGCGCGCCGCAGCAGTTCCCGGTCGGCGACGAGACCGCTCCACAGGGTCCGCATCACCGGCCCCAGCGGTGGTGAACAGGCCCCCGCCGCGGCGACCAACGCCCCCAGCAGGAAAGCCGAGGCCCCCGGCCGCCAGGTGGCGTGCGCGAGGGCGGCGAGCAGTACCGCGTAGGCCCCGGCCATCGGCGGCAGGACCCGGCGCGGCCCGTACCGGTCGATCATTGCGGCACGGGCGGGGGAGAGGAAGACACTGGTCGCCCCGAAGAGCGCCATGACGGCACCGGCGACGGAGTACGAGCCGGTGCTCGCGTTCACCGCCAGCATCAGCGAGAGCGAGACCATCCCGTACGAGAGCCGCCCCAGCAGGGCGGCGCCGAAGGTGCGGGCGGCGTGACGGGTACGCAGGACGGTGGCGTACGAAGGCGTGCGCGAAGGCACGGGTGATGGCGAAAGCATCGATACGTTCCTCGTGAGGGCAGCGCGGCAGAGGGCGCTGCGGGCATGCGGGGACACCGAAGTGCCGCACCCGGCGGAAGCGGGGTGCGGTCAGTGCGGGGTCCTACGCAAGGGAGAGGAACATGCCGGTCAAGGTATCAGGGCGACTGGCGTGGGTGGAGGGGGAGTTCGGCATCGCGGCGGCCGGGAGGGAAACGGTGTGGGGTGTGACATCGCCGGTGTCCGCCGCCCGCGTCATCCGGTGGTGCCGGTGATGCCGGTGTTGGCCGCCAGGATCCGTCCGGCGGTCCGCCGGAGTTCGGGGAGGAAGGCGATGACCTCCTCGCCCCGGCGCAGAAGGTCCTCGGTGGACGTGATGCCGAGATCGGCGACGGCCTCCCGGAAGGCCGGGAGCCGTGCGCGGTGCAGTTCGGGGGCGTCCGCGGCCAGCACGGTGTGGCATCGCGCGAAGGTCGCGATGATCCAGAACACCGCTTCGCGGTGGTCGCCCCGCTCGATGAGGTGCCGGCTGCCGTCGATGGCGACCGGCCGTGCCCCGGCGGTGATGTCGCCGCTGAAGAAGAACGGTGTACGGGAGACCTCGGCGGCGGCGTCGAAGGTGCGGGCCAGCTCGTCCAGGTGGTGCCCCGCCCTGGGTGCGGACAGCCGTGCGCACCCGAGCAGTTCCAGCAGCTCCGGGTACAGCTGCGCCTGCCCGTACGCGTCGAGGACTTCGCGCGCCGCCGGATACCGGAGCCGGACCGTGGGGTTGCGCAGGGCGGCGACCAGCAGGACGTGGGTGGTCACCCCGGTCGGGAACAGCCAGGACACCACCTGTTCGTGGAACGGCGCCGAGGCGTCGAAGGCGGCGAGGCGGGTCTCGATCCGGCGCTCGGCGTCCAGGCATCTGCGGCGCACCCAGCACCGCTCGGCGAACCGGCGCGACACATCCGCCCGCAGTTCGCGCAGCCTGCCCGTCGGGTCGTCGATGACCGTGTCGCGGCGGAAGCTCCCCGCCAGATGGTACGAGGAGAGCACCCCGTCCGCCGAGGCGAGTTCGTCCCACGACAGATGGCTGACCTCCAGCAGCGCACCCCGGAAGCGGAACTTGCCGGGCCCGGCCGGCGGGCCCGGTGCGGCGGTGACGACCACCACGTCCACGTCCGAGAACGGGGACAGCTCGGCGTCGTCCGGCAGGCCCACCGTGGAGCCGCTGAAATAGGCACCGCGGAAACCGGGATCGGGCCGGGCATGCTCGGTGACCCACTGGACCGCGGCCGAACGGGCCGTACCGACTCTCATGCTGAACCTCTTTCCGGGCCGTGGGGACGCACCGGCCGCAGCGATGCCGCTCGATGGAATCACCGTATGCCGGTCCTGCCGCGTCGCGTCGCGTCGCGCTGTGCCGTGCTGTGGGCGCTGAAGGCGCAGCCCGGCGGGGACCTGTGTCTCGGGGGCGCCGATCTCGCCGCGACCTTCATGCGGCTCGGCCTAGACCGACAACGGGGTCGTGCTGCTTCGCTACGACCGTCGCGCGGTTGCTCCAGCGGGATGAACTCCCCGGGCCTCGACGGTGTGTGACCGGTGCTGTGCCGGGTCGTACGGGGAGCTCTCCCCGTATAACTGCCGCACCATCGCGAGATCTCACGAAAGGACCGGCGATGACGCTCAGTGTCGAGGACCGTCTGGACATCTCCGAACTGCTCGCCCTGCACGGGCACTTGGTCGACAACGACGAAATGGACCGGCTGGACGAGCTGTTCACCGAAGACATCGTCTACGAAACCTCGAACCTCGGGCACGGAGAGCTGCACGGGCTGGCCGCCTTCCGGGACATGGCACGGGCGCGGGCGGGCAAGCCGGGTGCGCCCGTCGGCCACCATGTCACCAACATCGTCCTCACCGAGGCCGGGGAAGGCCGGGTGCACGGGCGGTCCAAGGGGATCGGCGCCGGCCCGGACGGCGAGTGCGGAAGCGTGACCTACGAGGATGTGATCGTGCGCGGCGAGCGGGGATGGCGCATCAGCCGACGCAAGATCATCCTGCACTTCTCGCCCGCGGCCGCACCGGAGACCGAGGAGGCGGACAGCTGATGGCCGACGGTCGACGGCGCCCCCTCGGACAAGCAGGGGGCGCCGCCGACCGGGCCACGGCTCCGGCGTCAGGCGCTCAGCATCCCCGAGGTGTCGATGACCTGACGGATCGCCCGGCCCGAAGCCAGCTCCTCCATCGCCACGTTGATGTCGCTCAGCGGCAGCGTGCCCGTGTGCATCTGCTCCACCGGCATCAGGCCCGCCCGCCACAGGTCCAGGAACCTCGGGATGTCGCGGCGCGGCACCGCGTCACCCATGTACGAGCCCAGCAGCGACTTGCCCTCGCCCGCGAAGGCCAGGGCCGGCACCTCCAGCACCCGGTCCGGCGCGGGCAGGCCCACCGAGACGACCTTGCCGCCCCGCGCCACGGCCGACAGACACTGCGCCATCACCTTCGGGCTGCCCACCGCCTCCACCGCCGACTCGGCTCCGCCGGAGGTGAGTTCACGGATCTGCCGCGCGGCTTCATCGGGGGCGTAGGCGTGCGTCGCACCCAGCCGGAGGGCCAGTTCGCGCTTCTCCTGGACCGGGTCGACCGCGATGATCGGATACGCCCCCGCGGCGCGGGCGCCCAGCACCGCGGAGAGGCCCACCCCGCCCAGGCCGTAGACCACCGTCGACTGCCCCGGACGCAGGGCCGCCGTGTTGATCACCGCGCCCGCGCCCGTCAGCACCGCGCAGCCGAACATCGACGCCACGGTGAACGGGACGTCCTTGGGGATCGGGACCACCGACTCCTGGGCCAGCACCGCGTGTTCGGAGAACGCGGAGACACCCAACTGGTGGTGGACCGGGTTACCGGCGGCGTCGGTCAGCAGCGACGGGCCGTGCAGCAGCGCCCCCGAACCGTTGGCCGCCGCGGCCTGTGCGCACAGGGCCGGCCGACCTGCCGCGCAGTCGCCGCAGAAACCGCAGCTCGGCACGAAGACCAGCGCCACGTGGTCGCCGGGGGAGACCCGGCCGACGCCCGGTCCGGTGTCCTGGACGACGCCCACCGCCTCGTGGCCCAGCGCCATCGGCAGCGGGCGGACCCGGTCGCCGTTGACCACCGAGAGGTCCGAGTGGCAGAGCGAGGCGGCCGCGATCCGGACCAGCACCTCGCCCTCGCGCGGGGCGCCCAGCTCCAGCTCCTCCACCTCGACCGGACGGGTGTCGGAGTACGGGCGGGCCGTCGATGTCCCGCGCAGCACCACCGCGCGGGTCTTCACGCCGCCACCTCCGCACGCGGGGCGCAGCGCAGCACGTCCCGGCTCTCCAGCAGCGGCACGACCTTGCCGAGCACGATCTCCTGGAAGTGCGGGGTGGCGCAGTGCGCGGTGAAGTCGGCCTCGGAGGCGTACTCCTCGTACAGCACGATCGCGCGCGGGTCCTCGGTGCCCTGGTGGACCCGGTAGGCGAGGTTGCCGGGCTCCTCGCGGGAGGCGGCGGCCATCGTGTCGAGCAGGGGCAGGACGGTGTTCTCCTCACCGGCCCTGGTGCGGTAGCGGGCTACGACCACATACGTCATGGGGGTTACTCCTGGGGTGGGGCGGGCCTCTTCAGGGCGGCGGGCGGGACCGGCGGCAGCTGGTCCCGGCGCAGATTCCAGAGGCGGGGGTCGGACGTGGCGGCGGCGGCCGACCCGAGGGCCAGCGCCAGCGCGACGTCCGCGGGGCTCTCCACGAAGCCCGCGGCCACCGACGGGGACATGGCGCGCTGTGCCTGCGCGCTCATCCGTCCGATGATCGGGGCGGGCATGATCTCGACCAGGTCCGGCGCCCCGCGCGAGATCGCGTCCGTGGAGCGGCGCAGATTGGACCGGTCGGTGACGAACACCTTCATCATCGTCAGCAGGCCGAGCGGGCGGCCCTTCTCTATGAGGGAGAGCCGGGTGCTGACCACGCCGTGCGCGCCCATGTTCTTGATGAACTCCAGCGCGCCCCGGTCCTGAGCCAGACCGGGGCTGCTGTCCACGTTCACGAACACGGTCTTCCCCGCCCGGCCCAGCGCCGGCACGACCTGGGGCAGCTGCCCCACCGCGAACGAGGCGAGGATGCACACCTTGGCCGGCGCGGTCAGGAACTGCCGCAGCGGCTGGGTGCCGACGACCGACGCGACGACCGGCACCTCGGCGAACGCCGCGGTGAGCCGGGGGTCGAGCGGGGCACCGGACCGGGAGGGGGAAGGGGTCATGGCAAGGGCCTGCCTGGGGAGGGAGGGGTTCGTGGCTGCTGAGGCCTGGCGTCAGCTCAGCGGAGACGTACCGAATCGGCTGGGAAGGCCCAGTTTGCCAGGGTTGAGAATGCCGGCCGGGTCCAGGGCCTTCTTCACCGCGACGAAGGTCGCGAAGCCCGCCCCGAGGGATTCCTCCAGGTAGGGGCCGCGCAGCAGACCGCAGCCGTGGTGGTGGCTGAGCGCCGCGGCGTGCTTGATCAGTACGGCGTTGGCGGCGTCCCACACCGAGCGGTACCAGTCGCGGCGCGACTCGGGAGCCACGTCGCCGCGCAGCGAGAAGTAGACGCAGGCACCGTCGGTGTACGCGTGGGACTGGTGGGCCGAGGCCGCCAGGGTGCCGGGCACCGACTGGATCGCGGCGACCACCTCGTCGTAGATCACCGGGAGGTCGGTCCAGGACGCGGCCATCTCCAGGGTGTCGGCGACGAAGCCGGGGCCGGGCTTGAAACCGTCGGCGGACTTGCCGACCAGCATCCGCTCGTCGAGCCAGCGCTCGAAGACCGCCTTGCTGTCCAGCTCGGGGCCGTACTCCTCGCAGACCTCGGCCGCCACCTTGATCGAGGCGTCGACGATGGCCGGGTCGCCCTCGTCGGCGACGAGCAGCAGGTTGGTCTCCGGGTGGCCGAAGTGGGTGCCCGACTCCAGGGTGTCGTACAGGCGAAGCACGGCCGGGGTCGCACCGCGCTGCATGATCCTGCGGCAGGCGTCCAGGCCCTCCGCGAAGGTCTTGAAGCCGTACGCCACGGCGTTGGCGTACTCCGGCAGCGGGTGGACCCGCAGCCGGGCCGAGACGATGACACCGAGGGTGCCCTCGGAGCCGACGAACAGCTGGCGCAGGTCCGGGCCGACCGCGGCGCGCGCGTAGTCGCCGTACGTGGCCCGGGTGCCGTCGGCGTGCACCACGTCCACGCCGACGACCATGTCCTCGATCTTGCCGTACCGGGTGGAGAGCTGACCGGCGCCGCGGCAGGCGATCCAGCCGCCGACCGTCGAGACGGCGAACGCGGACGGCCAGTGGCCGGTGGTGACGCCGTACTCCTCCTGGAGCTGCTTCTCGAAGAGGTCGCCGAACATGCCGGCCTGGACGTCCACGATGTTGGACTCGGCGTCGAAGCCGGTGATCCGGTTCAGTCCGCAGACATCCAGGACGACTCCGCCGAAGACGGGGAGCGCCGCGCCGGTGACATTGGAGCGGCCGGCGGACGGGGTGACCGGGATGCCGGCCTCGTGACAGATCCGCAGCACGGCCGCGACCTGGTCGGCGTCGGCCGCCTCGACGATCACGGCGTCCGGCGTCGCGGGACGGCCCTCGGTCTCGCCGATCATCGAGCCGGCCCACCAGTCACGGGTCCGGGTGACGACCTCCTCGCGGGCGGTGTGCACCGCGTGCGCGGCCTCGCGCAGCGCCTCGATCACGGTCTCGGGCACCTCGACCGGGTTCACCTGGAGGGCGGCCTCGCCGTCCCCGATCGGGGTGCTCTGCGCCCACTTGGCGAAGCTGGGGGCGCCGATCGTGTAGTTGCCCCGGTTGAACGGGTGGGTGATGGTCTGACGGCTGATCATGCTGCTGCCCCTTCGAGGAGTACGGACTTTTCGTGACGGACGGCTGCGAGGTACTCGGAGACCGAACGCTCCACCTCGGCCTGAGTGAGGTTCAGTTCCTGGCCGAGGATCGCGCCCACGGCCCCGGCGGCGTCGACGGACGCGTCCCGGGCGAACAGCCGGGCGCGCATCCGGCGGGAGAGCACGTCGTCGACCGAGCGGGCCAGTTCGGCGCGGGCCGCGTAGACGACCTCGGCCTTGGTGTGAGGGAGTCCCGCGACGATCGGCTCGGCCAGCGCCGGGTCGTCCTGGATCAGGTCGCCGACGAACCGGGCCTCGGTGCCGAAGCGCTCGCCGAGGTGCGCGGCGATGCCGCCGGAGGCCGCGACGGCCTCGGCGTCGTAACCGGCGCCGCCGAGCAGCGGGAGGTCGGAGGTGCGGCTCTTCCCCTTGCGGCCGAGGACGGTCATCACCTTGTCGATGACGAGTTCGCCCATGTGCCGGCTGGTGGTCAGCTTGCCGCCGGTCACCGTCACCATGCCGGTGCGGCCGACGGTGATGTGGTGGTCGCGGCGCATGTCGAGGGTCGCGCCCTCCTTGCCGCCGACCAGCGGGCGCAGACCGCCGATGGAGCCGACCACGTCGTCCGGGGTGAGCTTCCCCTCGAAGGCGGTGTTGGCGCCCTCCAGCAGGAAGTCCATCTCCTCCCGGGTGCAGTGCACATCGTCGGGGGAGCCCTGGTAGTCCTCGTCGGTGGTGCCGAGCACGACGCTGTTGCCCCAGCGGGTGCAGGTCGCGCGGCGAGCCCGGCCGGGGATCGGCACGGTGACCGTGCAGTTGATCCGCACCTTGTCCCACGGCACCACGATGTGGACGCCCTTGGCGGGCCTGACCTGCGGCTTGTGGCCGTCGTCCGCCTTCGCGTCGAGCTCGTCGGTCCATACGCCGGTGGCGTTGACGACGGCCCGCGCCCGGATGTCGAGGGTGTCGCCGTCCGCCGAGACCCGGGCACCGGCCACCTTGCCCGTCTGCATCAGCAGACCCTCGGCCCGGGCACCGTTGAGGATCGTCGCACCGAGCGCCGCGGCGGTCCGGACGATGGTCAGCACGAGCCGGGCGTCATCGGTACGGGCGTCGAAGTACATCAGCCCGCCCTTGAGGTTCTCCGCGCGCAGCGTCGGCGCCTGCGCGAGGACCTCGGGGACGGTGAGCCGCTGGTGCAGCTTGCCGATCCGCCAGCCGCCGACCAGGTCGTACGTCCACAGCAGCCCCTCGAAGCCCTTGGCGAGGCGGGCGTCGAAGATTCCCTCCTTCTCCAGGATCGGGAAGAGGAACGGCAGTCGGTGCACCAGGTGCGGGGCGTTCTTGCGGAAGCGGTGCCGCTCCAGGAGCGAGTGGCGGACCAGGTTGACGTTGCCCTGCTCGATGTAGCGCAGGCCGCCGTGCACCATCTTCGAGGACTTCGACGACGTACCGGAGGCGAAGTCGTCCTTCTCGACCAGCGCCGCGCGCAGCCCGCGCGAGGCCGCGTCGAGCACGGCGTACGCCCCGGTGATGCCGCCGCCTATGACGAGTACGTCGTACGCGTCGTCGGCCAGCCGGCGCTTGAGGGCTGCCCGGTCGAGCAGCAGGGGCGTTCGGCGGGTCGCCGCGGCGCTGCGCCGCGGCTTCCGGGCGGGCATGGTGATCACAACATCAACTCCTGGTGTTTCGGTGCGGCGGCCGCGTGGTCGGTACCGGCCGCCGGGTGACGGTCGGGGGGCCGTCAGTGGGGGGTGGGAGGTTCAGGGGCCCGCAGGGGGAGCAGGGCGGGGTCGTTCAGGTGGGCGATGAGCACGTCGCGCCAGGCGGACCGCTGCGCGGTGCGCTCGGCCGCCGTGATCGAGGGCTCGAAGATCCGGCCGAGCGGCTGTGCCTCGACGACCTCTTCGAGCGAGGACCACAGGCCCTGGGCGACACCGGCGAGATACGCGGTGCCCCGCAGGCTGGCGGTGGCGGAGTCGGATACCCGTTCCAGCGGCAGACCGGTCAGATCGGCCTGGATCCGCATCAGCGGGTCGCTGCCGGAGACACCGCCGCCGACCCGGAGCCGGGTGAACGGTGTGCCCATGGTGTCGGCGACCCCGTCGATCAGGTCGCACACCGAGTGCGCGATCCCGTCGAGGACGGCGCGGGCGAGATCGGCGCGGGTGGTGGCGAGGGTGAGCCCGGTGAGGGAGGCGGTGGCCTCCGGGTGCCAGACCGGCGTACGGACCCCGGCGAGCGCCGGGACGAAACGCGGGGTGCGGCCCGGCCGGGTGGGGACCCGGCCCGCCTCCTCACCGAGCTCCTTCGGCGATGCGAACAGGCCCAGGTCGTCGCAGAGCCAGCGCAGCGCCGAACCCGCCGTGGAGGTGTACGCCTCCAGGCTGTAGTGGCTGATGTCGCCCTGCCGCCGGCCGGGCTGGGCGAGCACCCCGGAGATGTCCGGCCGGGGCAGGGCGGGCGTGGTGCCGGTCGCCGCGTCGACGAAGGCGCCGGTCCCGTACACGCACATGCCCTGCCCGGCGGCGAGGCCGCCGAGCGCGACGAGTGCGGCGTGCTGGTCGCCCATGGAGGCGGCCAGCGGGACGGCGATCCCGAGGGCCGCCGGGTCGGTCGTACCGAATCCGGCGTCGTCGGAGCGGAGCTCCGGGAGCAGGTCGAGGGGGAAGCCGAGGTGGCCGATCCACTCCTCATCCCAGGCGTGCCGCTCCAGCAGATATCCGCCGGTGGAGGCGGCGTTCGTCGGCGTCGTGGCGTGTACGGCGCCGCCGGTGAGCCGCCAGATCAGCCAGGTGTCGACGGTGCCGAAGAGCAGCCGTCCCTCGCGGTGCGCGGCGGCCGCCTCCGGGTGCGCGGCGATCTGCCGGGCGGCCCAGAGGAACGGAGCGCGGGCGCCGACCGGCCGGCCCTGGCGGGCCAGCAGGGCGGCGTCCCACCCCGTCTCGTACGCGGTGAGCTCGGCCGCGTACCGCCGGTCCTGCCACACCACCGCGGGCAGCAGCGGCCGCCCGGTCACCCGGTCCCACAACATCGCGGTCGCCCGCTGGGTGGAGAGCGCCACCGCGGTGATCTCGATGCCCTCCTCGCGGGCCCGGCCGACGGCCCGGCGCGCCACCTCGACGGTGGCGGTCCAGATCTCCATCGGGTCCTGCTCGACCGAGAGGTCGTCCGGATGGCTGACCTTGATCGACCGGTAGAACACCTCGTGGGCGGCGCCGGAGTCGAGGACGACTCCGGCCCGGGTGCCGGTGGTGCCCTCGTCGATGGACAGCACACCGCGCCGTGGGGCGGCGCCGGGGGGCGTCTGCGTCATTGCAGCCCTTTCATTGCGAGCATCGCGAGCGAGCTGTGCGGAGGGAGAGAGGGGAGGGGACCATCGTGTGGTGCGACAGGCCCGGCGGCCGGTCAGCGCGCGGTCAGGGACTCCGCGGATTCCGACGGACCCGTCTGTGCGGCGGCGGCCCGGTCCTGACCGGCGACCTCGTCGGGGGAGGCGGCCTTCGTCGGGTCCCACTTGATCGCCAGGCAGGTGATCAGGCCGAGCAGCGGCACGACGGAGAGCACCAGGAAGGTGTCGGCGAGCCCCAGCGAGTCCTTGATCTGCGGGAAGACGTACAGCCCGACGACACTGCCGAAGCTGCCGACCATCCCGGTGACACCGGTGCCCAGCGCCCGGACGTCGCTGCTGTACGAGAGCGCGGCGATGGACTTGCCGTTGGCGCCGGGGCCCGCGGAGTGACAGAGGATGAACAGCACCGGCAGCAGGAACGCCACGGCCGTGGGCACCTTCTCGAAGGTCAGCCCCATCGCGAGCAGCGCCACGAAGACACCGGCGAAGCCGGCGGCGGAGCTGAGCCGCAGTCCCAGCCGGCGGCCGAAGTAGGCGGAGAGGAGCCCGCCCGCGATACCGAAGGCGTTGAAGGCCATCGAGCCGATCGTCGCCTTCTCGAAGCTCTCGCCGAAGATCGTCAGGCTGATCAGCGGGAGGTACCAGCCGACCGCGAAGTACTGCATCGACTGCCCGAGCGAGATGACCGAGGAGAGGACCGTGCGCGGCAGGTACTCGCCCTTGAAGAGCAGCCCGGCCTGGCGGAAGCCGATGGCGGGCGCCTCGGTGGCGGCGCGGGTCGCCTCGTCGGGCTTCCCGGCGACGGCCTCGATCCGGTAGATCTTCTCCAGGTTGACGACGGCCTCGTCCAGCCGGCCCTTGCTCGCCAGCCAGGTGGGGCTCTCCCGCAGCATCAGCCACTGGCCCAGGAGCAGGGCGCCGGCCACGACCGCGGCCGAGCCGACCGACCAGCGCCAGATGTCCGCGCCGACGTCCAGGTTGAAGAAGACCAGGGCGAGCGCGAGGTTGCTGGTGGTGGCGACGTACCAGACGGCCTGCCACAGGTTCAGCCGGCCGCCCAGCTTCGCGGGGGTGTACTCGGCGAGCAGCGCCATGGCCACGGCGAAGTCGATGCCGTACGCGACGCCCACCAGGACCCGGCCGAGCCAGACGACGGTGAAATCACCGGCGAAGGCGGCCAGCAGGGCGCCCGCGATGGCGAACACCTTGGCGATGAGCAGTGGGGGAACGCGGCCGATCCGGGTGGCCAGCCAGCCGCCGACCGGGTTGAAGATGATCGCCAGGGCCGGAGCGGTGGCCGTGAGGATCGAGACCTGGGTGCTGGTGAGCTCCATCTGGGACGTCATCGGCCCCAGACCGGCGCTCAGCGCGGCGTTCGAATAGGCGTCGAGAAACAGCCCGCCGAACACGAGAAGCCAGATGACCTGCGCCCGGCCGGTGATCTTTCCCAGCCCATCGATGAGCGCAACGACGTCGGCGACGCCTTTGACGCTCGGACGTTGTGCCATGAATCCGCCTTCGAGGAAGACCCATCGGCGGCACGGGGAGCACAAAAAAACAGGCATGACGAAACCACCGACAGGTGGTCTATGTCTGTGCCTGTCAAAACACTGCGGAAAGCGCCGCAGCACGTGAACTGCAAGGAATGCGAACTACGCAGTGAGGTTAAGAACGCGCCAGGAGAAACGTCAAGGGTTTCCGGCAGGTTACCTGAACGTGACATGGCCCCCGGGAGCGGGGCGGTGCGGTCCGCACGCGCCCCGCCCCGCTCGTGGGGACGGCTCGTCAGCGACCCGTCTGCAGCGCCGCCCAGGTGTCCGGCCCCACGATGCCGTCGGCCGTCAGCCCCCGGCTCGTCTGGTAGCCGCGCACCGCGGTCACCGTCGCCGGGCCGAAGCTGCCGTCGATTCCGACCGTCGAGCCGAGCGCCGCGGTCAGCGAGCGCTGGAGCCGCTTCACCCCGTCGCCCGATGTGCCCTGCTGGAGGCTCGGCGTCGCGCCGGCCGACAGCAGCGCGGTCCAGGTCCTGGCCCCCACCACGCCGTCGGCACCCAGTCCGCGCGCCGCCTGGTATGCCGTCACCGCGGTCCTCGTGGCCGGGCCGAAGCTGCCGTCCACCGCGCCCGCGGAGTAGCCCTGCTCGTTCAGCAGTTGCTGGACCGCCTTGACCTGGGCGCCCGTCGAGCCGCTCTGCTGGGTCGCGTACGAGGTGAAGCTCAGCCCGTCGGCGCTGTTGCCGCCGCCGGTGTTTCCGCCGACCAGCTGCATGTAGCGGGTCCAGTCCCAGTAGGGCCCCGGGTCGGTGTGGTCGTTGCCCGGTGCCTCGCTGTGCCCGATGATGTGCGCCCGGTCCTTCGGGATCCCGTAGCGGTCGCACAGGTACTTGGTCAGTGCCGCCGACGACCGGTACATCGATTCCGTGAACCAGGACGGGTCGTCGATGAACCCCTCGTGCTCGATGCCGAGCGCCGAGGCGTTGGCGCTTTTCGCGTGGTACGCGGTGTCTCTGTCGCGCACCATCTGGGTGATCTTGCCGTCGGAGGAGCGCACCACGTAATGGGCGCTCACCGCCGAGGCCGGGTTCTGGAACCAGCTGATGGAGCCCGCGTACGAGCCCTGCGTGACATGGACGATCACCTTGTTGATCTTCGCCGAGCGGCCCGTCGCGTAATTGTTCGGGTTGGCCGGGACCCACAGCGCCGAGGGGTAGTCCGGGCTCTGGGTGCGTACGCCGGTGGCGGAGAGCGCCCCCTTGTGCGGGGAGACCGGACGGCTCGTCACCGAGATCCGCTCGCCGCCGGGGCCGACTGCCTTCAGCCCGTCGGCCAGGAAGGTGTAGACGGTGTCGGCGTAGAAGGCCGCGGCCGGCCCCTGCGTGCCGCCGTACCGGGCGACGGCCGGGTACCAGGCGTCGATGTCGTCGCGGTCGCGGGCGTCGAGGCCGAGCTTGTCCGCGTAGCTGCGCAGCACCGCGGCGCCGCCCAGGATGTTGGCCGCGGTGTCGGTGCGGAGCTCGGCGAGGGGCTTGCCGGTGAGGGCCGCCGCCTGTTCCAGGGACCGGTTCGTGGGGTTGCTGACCAGATGCATCACGCCGTAGCCGCCCGCCTGGCTGGGGCGCCCGGAGTGATCGTCGAGCCGGGTCTCGCCGTAACCGACGGCGGCGAGCAGATCGCGCGGCACGTCGAACTCCGCGGCGGCCCGCGCGAACGCCCGGTTCATCGGGTGGCCGCCGTCCGCGGCGGCGAGGGCCGGCGAGCCGGTCACGGTGAGGACGGTGGCGGTGAGGGCCGCCAGGACGGATGCGCGGCCCTTTGTGTGGGCGGCGGCGCGGCTGGGCATACCTGCTCCTGCTCGGTGGGGGGTGGAGAGAGAAGAACGGCCCCCGGGCCCGAGTGGGGTGGGCCCGGGGGCCGCGAAGCCCGCTCAGCGTATTCATCCGTCCGGGGCATGACAATCACTTCCGTGGCGTGTCGAACTCCCGTTCACTCCAATGGAGTTGAGGCGCGAGACGTGGGGCCCGCCCGGTGGACGGACGGGCCGTCGGCGGGCCCCGGGGCTACCAGCGGTCGCGGTGGATGACGTCCGCCACCGGGCGGCGCCGCACCGGGCCGAAGTTGCCCAGCGGCCACCCGACCGGAATGGCGGCATAGGTGTGCATGTCCTCGGGGATGCCGAGGGCTTCCTTCCACTCCTGCTCCAGCATCAGGTGCCAGATGGTGATGTTCGCCGCGAGCCCCAGGGCCCGTGCGGCGAGCAGGATGTTCTGTGCGCCGGGGTAGACGCAGGAGCCCTCGGCGAGCGCCTGGAAGCGCGCCTGGGTGTTCATCATGCGCTCGGTCGCGGCCGGGCCGAGCGCCCGCGCGGAGGCCAGCAGCCCCTCCTCGTCCAGGCGCGGCTCCGGGAACCGGTAGCAGGGCACGATCAGTGCCGGAGTGTCGGCGAAGCGGTCGCGCTGGTACTCGATCGCGGCGACCATCCGGCCGTACGCCGCGTCGTCCATGCCCTTGGGCGCGTACTTCCCGGTCGTCGCCAGGTAGGCGTCCACGCACCGCTTCCACAACGGCGCCAGACGCGCCATCACCTCGCGGTCGGTCACCACCACGTACTCGTAACACTGCATGTTGCCGCCGCTGGGACCCCAGACGGCGGCCTGTATGAGCTGCTCCAGCGTCTCGTCCGGCACCGGTTCCGGCTTCAGGCGGCGCATCGCGCGCATGGTGGACATCGTCGGGAAGAGCGCGGGCCCGTCGGCGTGGGTCATGTCGATCGTCATGATCGCGGAGTGTACGGGCCGGTCATCGGCGGCGGGAGGCCCGTCGACCGCCGCGCACCACTGAATTCGCACACCTGGACGTCCACCCACCGCACGGGGGAACGCGGATCGGAATCACCTTCGCGAAGGCGTATATATGGTTCTTCCGGGCCGGCCGGCGTCCCCCGATGGCACTCACACCTCACGCGGCAGGGCGTCACCGCGTACGAGAGCGCAGGAGCGCCGCATGAGCACGGCAGATGAGATCAACACCTTGCCGATGGCGGACTTCGGCACTGATCCGCTCGCCATCCGGCCCGAGGTGTCGCTCCGTCATCTCCGCCTCGACGCACTGGCGTTGGAGGAACTGCGGCTGCTCATCGAGGACCGGATGGGCGTCGATCCGGACGACGTCCAGCTGAGCTCGCGGGACACCGTCGGCCGGCTCGTCGACGCGGTGCACCGCAAGGCCGCCGCGTGACGGGCCTCCCGTACCGCCCCGAGCCGTTCGCCGCCGCCGTCACCGGGATCGGCATGGTCACCGCCGCGGGCATCGGTGCCGAAGCGAGCTGGCGCACGGTCTGTGAGGTGTCGACCGCGCCGTCGGTCCCGCACCGGCCCGAACTCCACGGCCTGCCCGGCACGGGTGGCGCGGACCCGCTGCCGCCCGGCATCGGGCGCTGTGCCACCGGCCGGATTCCTCCGGCGGACCGACCGGCGTGCCGGCGCTGGTCTTCGCGGGCGAGCACGACACGGTGACCTCGCCCGAGCGGCAGCGGGCGTTCGCCGCCACGATCGACGGGAAGCAGATTCCTCACGATCGGGGAGTCCGACCACTGGGTCGTCCTGGAGCGCCCGGACGACGTCGCGGACCTCGCGGCCCGGTTCTTCACCGACCGCCCGCTGGAGCCGGCGCCCGGACTGTCGGCACTCCCGGCGCAGTCACGGGCGTCACGGTCGCCGGCCGGAGTGGACTTCGCCGACACCCCGTAGGAAGGAACCGTCATGGACAAGTCCGAGTTCGTCTACGCCCTCTACATCCAGACCAGCGCCGAGAAGCTCTACCACGCGCTGACCGACCCCGAGCTCATCAAGATCTACATGGGCGGTTACGGCCCCGATTCGACCTGGGAACCCGGCGCACCGGTCCGCTGGAAGATGGACCCGGACGGTGAGTTCGAGGAGGTCGGCCAGCGGGTCCTGGAGGCGGAACCCGGCAAGCGGCTCTCGTACACCTGGCACACCCTCCAGCCCATGCACCGCCAGATGTTCGACTTCGCCTCGGACGAGGAGTGGGACAGGGCCGTCCAGGAGCGGTCGAAGGTCGCCTTCGACATCGAGCCGGCCGAGGAACCCGAGCTGGGGATCAAGCTGACGCTCACCCATGACGGGTTCGACAGCCCCGACAGCAGGATGCTGGAGGGCGTCAGCGGCGGCTGGGTGGCGATCCTCTCGACGCTCAAGACCCTTCTGGAGGGCGGCAAGTTCCTTGACGAGCCGGCCTGAGGCGGGTGGTGCCGGGCCCGCCCCAGGCATCCCGGCGGACCTTCAGGCACCGGGGACCCGGTCGAGGAAGCCGCTGACCGAGGAGATGCGTCCGGCCTCGGCGAGGGTGGCCACGTCCGACCCGGCGAGAAGTCATGGTCCGAGAGGGGCGCGCGGTTCGTGCGGGGGCCGTGCGAGCGGTGCCGGGGGCCGTCGTCTCAGACCTGGCCGTCCGACACCACATGCATGGCCGCCTCCTCGGCGGATGCGCCGGCCCCGTCGATCCCGACGTCCTCGCCCGCCATGGTGTCCGGCTCGTCGATGTCCAGCTGCCGGGTGAGCCGGCCGGCGCGTACCGTACCGACCTCCGCGTCCCAGAGCTCGCCGTCACCGCCGGGCAGATCCCCCACGCCATCGCCGTCCCCGTCGGGCGAGTCGGGGAGTTCACGGGCCAGCCGGCCGTCCAGCGACTCGCCGTCGTGCTGTTCGGCGGCCGTGGTGCCCCGGTCCTCCACCGCCCATGGGCGCTCGGGCGGGGAGTAGCCCTCGTCGAGTGCGTCGGTCAGCCCCCGGTTGTCCAGGGTGTCCTCGACGTCGAGCTGCTCGGCGAGGTCCGAGGCCTCCGGCTGCTGGGGCTGGTAGACATCGTCTCCCCTGTCGGCATCCATCATGGTGTGTCCCTTCCCGGCTTCGGGGATCCCGGGCGTGCATGCCGTGCACACGGCTCGGGAGAAAAGGGGGCCATTCATGCGGTATGCACCCGAGTGCGGTTGAACCGCCCGTATGGATTCAGGATAAGTGGCCCGGGCATGAGCCCGCAGCCGTGGGCCGCTGCTCGGGCGCCGAGGGCCGGTCGGAGGGACCATGGAAGGTGCGGGAGGAACATGCCCTGCCCCCTCCGCATCGGAGAACGGCCATGGATTACCCGGAGAGCTACCAGTTGGTATTTCAGGCGTCCGCCGTGGAGGACGACACGGTGACCGTCCGGCGCACGGAACAGTCGGGAGCCGGCGGCTACCCGATCTACGAGGACGAGACCGGAATCGTGCGCGCGGAGATCAGCGACCGGGGCGAGGTGCGCATGCTGGCCAGCGGCGGGCACCAGGTGCTCGGCACCCCGCTGGTGGTACGGGAGCCGAGCGGCTGAACGGCGGACGGCCCGGCCCCGGAACCTCAAGGACACACCCTGGGCCGTCAGCCCTCGGTCCAGCCGTGGTTCTTGGCGAACTGCAGCAGCCCGCGCCGGATCTGGAGGATCTGAGCACCCGTCAGCGACGGTGCGGACTCCAGCAGCACGTCGGTCACGTCCCTGGTGTACTCGTCCGCGCTGAGCACATCGCACAGGGTGTCGTCGTCAGGTGCTCCGGAAACGCTGATGCCCGAGATCCTCGGCGGGGTCAGCGGCTTCCCGTCGGGCCCCTCGGCGAGCCGTACCGACGACGCCTTCAGCCCGCGGTCACCGTCCTCGATCTCGAACTCGACCGCCGTACCCGTGTGTACGTAGGACTCGGGGATCAGCATGTCGTTCACATGGAGGAAGACGTCCTCACCCCCGTGTTCGGGCGCGATGAAGCCGTATCCCCGAGCTCCGTCGAACCGCACCACACGACCAGAAACCACACCGACCCCCAGAAAAAGAACCGGGCCCCTTGCCCGTACGCCACACATGGCTCGACCGGAGAATAGCGTCGAGCGCAGGGCGGCGCGACCCGGTCAGGGGCAATCGCCCCGTCCCGGACCGGGCCGGCTCACCTGACCCGGCGCGCGGGCGGGGCCGGGTTCCCGGCCGCCAGCGGGGAACGGGCCAGTTCCACGCAGCCGGCCGCGATCAGGGCGAGGGCGACCAGCTCGGGCAGCACCCACCAGCCGGTACGCAGCTCCTCGCCGAACAGCGTCACCCCGTACGCCACGCTGATCAGCGCGTCCCCGAGGGTCAGCATCGGCTGGACGGCGACCAGCGTGCCCGCCTGGAGTGCGTTCTGGAGCAGGAACAGGGCGCCCACCCCGGCCGCCGCGGTGGCGTACAGCTGCCAGGACGTCAGCAGCGCCACCGCTCCGCCGCCCCCTTCGAGCCGTGCCATGGCGTCCTTCAAGCGCCGCCGTCAGGGCGTACCCGCACGCGGCGGCGAGGCCGAGCCGCGTGCCCCGGGTGTTGCCGCGACTCTTCAGGGCCGCGCCGATCAGCGCGGCCTCGAAGAGTCCGGTCAGGATCAGCGCGGGGACCCAGGCCGCCCCCTGCACGGAGGTGCTGCCGCCGCCGGGGCCGCCGAGGTCATGCCCAGGGCCAGCCCGAGGGTCACGGCCACCACCCCGTACCAGACCCGCCGGGGCAGCCGTACACGCATCACGAACGCCGCCATCAGCAGCGTGGCGGGCAGCTCGATGACAAAGATCGGCTGGACCACGGCGATCGGTCCGGTGGCCAGCGCCACGGCCTGACAGACGGCCGCGACCACCACCAGGCCGATCCCGGCGAGCCACAGCCGCCGGCGCAGCAGATGCCCGATCAGTGACAGGTGCATCGCCTTGCTGTCGGGGACGGTGCGGGCGGCACGGCGCTGGAGCACGGACGCGGTGCCATTGCTGAGCGCGGTGAGGACGGCGAACAGGACACTGACCACCGGCCCATGATGCGGGCGGGCGCCCCGCGATCCCGGGTCCCGCGCCACGGCGGCACGGCGAGGCGTACGGACCGGCCTGCTCTGCGCCCGCCTCGACGGCTTCGACCCGGCGGAGCTCGCCGGGCTGATGGAGTCCCGTGAGGTGGTCCGTATCGTCACGTTGCGGTCCACCATCCATATGCACACCGCCGCCGACGCGCTCGCCCTGCGCCCGCTCGTCCAGGCGGCGCGCGACCGGGAGCTCGACATCTTCCACGAGGGGCCGGCCGGGGTGGACCTCGACCGGCTCAGGTCGGTGAGCAGGACATTCGTCGAGGAGCGGCCCCGTACGCCCAAGGAGATCCGCGAGGAGCTGTTCGTCGAGCCGACGGGTTCCTCGCGGCGGTCCGGCGGCTGGGCGACGGCGCCGGACACCCGGGTCCCGGGGCGGCGTCGCTCACCGTGCAGCCCTCGGCAGGCTCGGCCGGGCGGAGCGCGACGCGGTCACGGAGGAGGCCGTACGGATGCTCTCGGTCATGAGGACGGCAGTGGGCGGCACCGACGGCCACGACATCCGGTTCGCGGCCTTCGTCGATTTCGGGCAGTGAGCCTTCACCGACTTCGCGGAGTGAGCAAGGAGCCCTACGGCAGCAGCCCCGCGCGCCGGGCCGCCACCACGGCCTCCAGACGGGTGTGCGCCCCCAGCTTGCGCATCGCCGAACGCAGATAGCCCTTCACCGTCTCCGGCCGCACCCCGAGCCGTTCCGCCGCCACCGCGTTCGTCGCCCCCGCCGCCACGCAGGCCAGCACATCCAGCTCGCGCGGTGCCAGCTGCACCTCGCAGGGCTTCGGCGAGCGGGTCCCGGCCGCCGAGGCGAGCCGCCCGCACACCGCGAGCAACTCGTCCCGCAACGCCGGGTCGACGACTTTCGGGACCAGGGCCCGCAGCTCGCGGTGGGCCTCGCGGACGTCCTCCCACGCCCCCGGGGCCGCCCTCGGATCCGTGACCTGCTCCCGGGTCACCGCCAGCAGCTGCTGCACCTCGTCCCGCACCACCAGGGCCTGCTCCACATCGCGGGCGGCGGCGACCGCCGCGTCGAACGTACGGTCCCCGAGGGTGATCGGCTCACGCAGCGCCCCGTACAGCACCCCGCGCACCTTGCGCCGCACCACGACGGGGACCGCGACCACCGAGCGCAGGCCCTCCGCCGCGACCGCCAGGTCGTACTCGTGGCTGATGTGGCGCGAGGAGTGGTAGTCGGTCACCGCGCACGGCCGGGACAGCGCGATCGCCTTGCCGCCGAGCCCGCTGCCCGCCGAGATGACGAGCCCGCGCAGGGCGGCGGTCTGCGCCCCGTTCAGCTCGGCGATCCGGGCATGACGGGCGTCGGCGAGCAGCCCGCCGAAGGCCACCGGCAGCCCACTGGTCCGGCGCAGCCGCAGCAGCGCTGTCTGCATCTCGACCGCATCGAAGGATTCCGGCACGCTGACGCCTTTCCTGCCCGGCTCCAGGGGTGGCCGAGGGTCACCCCCGTTCGGGGGTGGTGAGACCTGGGTCACTGTTTACATGATGTTAAGCGACCGGTCCGGTCCGCAATGAGGAGGGCACATGTCGGCAACCAGCGCGACGGAAACGTTCCGGGCCGCCCGGGACTTTCTGCTGAAGCACCGCGAGGACTACCACGCGGCCTACGAGGGCTTCAGCTGGCCCAGGACCGACCATTTCAACTGGGCGCTCGACTGGTTCGACGTCATCGCGGAGAACAATGACCGCACCGCCCTGCACATCGTGGAGGAGGACGGCGGCCGCACCGAGGTGTCCTTCGCCCGGATGTCCGCCCGGTCCAACCAGGCCGCGAACTGGCTGCGCGCCCAGGGCGTGCGCGCCGGGGACCGCATCCTTGTCATGCTCGGCAACCAGGTCGAGCTGTGGGAGACCGCACTCGCCGCGATGAAGCTGCGCGCCGTGGTCATCCCCGCCACCCCGCTGCTCGGCCCGGTCGACCTGCGCGACCGGGTGGAGCGCGGCCGGGTCGGGCACGTCCTGGTCCGGGACACCGACGCCGCGAAGTTCGACGAGGTGCCCGGCGGCTACTCCCGGTTCGCCGTCGGCGCGGACGTGCCCGGCTGGCTGTCGTACGCCGGGGCCGACGAGCAGCCGGAGACCTTCGGGGCAGACCGGGAGACCGACGCCGACGAGCCGCTGATGCTCTACTTCACCTCCGGCACGACCGCCAGCCCCAAGCTCGTCGAGCACACCCATGTCTCGTACCCCGTGGGCCACTTGTCGACGATGTACTGGATCGGCCTCAAGCCCGGGGACGTCCACCTCAACATCTCCTCGCCCGGCTGGGCCAAGCACGCCTGGTCGAACCTCTTCGCGCCCTGGAGCGCCGAGGCGACCGTCTTCATCTTCAACTACACCCGCTTCGACGCGGGCCGGCTGATGGCCGAGATGGACCGCTCGGGCGTCACCAGCTTCTGTGCCCCGCCCACCGTCTGGCGGATGCTGATCCAGGCCGACCTCTCCCAGCTGAAGACCCCGCCGCGCGAGGTCGTCGCGGCCGGTGAACCGCTGAACCCCGAGGTCATCGAGACGGTGCGGCGCACCTGGGGCGTCACCATCCGGGACGGCTTCGGCCAGACCGAGACCGCCGTCCAGGTCGCCAACACCCCGGGCCAGCTGCTGAAGGCCGGTTCGATGGGGCGGCCCAGCCCCGGCTTCAAGGTCGAGCTCCTGGACCCGGTCACCGGTGAGCCCGGTGCGGCCGAGGGCGAGATCTCCCTCGATCTGTCCGGCCGCCCGGTCGGCCTGATGACCGGCTACCACGGCGACCCGGACCGCACGGCCGAGGCCATGGCGGGCGGCTACTACCGCACCGGCGACATCGGTTCGCGCGACGCGGACGGCTACATCACCTACGTCGGGCGCGCGGACGACGTCTTCAAGGCGAGCGATTACAAGATCAGCCCCTTCGAACTGGAGAGCGCCCTGCTGGAGCACGAGGCGGTCGCCGAGGCCGCCGTCGTTCCCGCCCCCGACCCCGTCCGGCTCGCCGTCCCCAAGGCGTACATCGTGCTCGCGGAGGGCTGGGAGCCCGGCCCGGACACGGCGAAGGTGCTGTTCGAGCACTCCCGGTCGGTCCTCGCCCCGTACAAGCGGGTGCGCAAGCTGGAGTTCGCCGAGCTGCCCAAGACCGTCTCCGGAAAGATCCGCCGCATCGAACTGCGCGAGCGCACGGCCCAGGGCACCGGCACCGAGTACGACGAGGGTGATCTGCGATGAGCGAGCTCTCCTACGCGCACGGCACCGGCACCACGGCGCTGCTCGGCGACACCATCGGACGCAATCTGGACCGCGCGATCGAGGCGTTCGGCGACCGGGAGGCGCTCGTGGACGTCGCGTCGGGGCGGCGCTGGACCTACGCCCAATTCGGCGCGGCGGTCGACGAGCTGGCCCGCGCCCTGATGGCCTCGGGCGTGGCCAAGGGGGACCGGGTCGGCATCTGGGCGGTCAACTGCCCGGAGTGGGTGCTCGTGCAGTACGCCACCGCCCGCATCGGCGCCATCATGGTCAACATCAACCCGGCGTACCGGGCGCACGAGCTGGAGTACGTACTGACGCAGGCCGGGATCTCGCTCCTGGTCTCCTCGCTCTCGCACCGCACCAGCGACTACCGCGCCCTGGTCGGCCAGGTCCGCGCCGACTGCCCCGCGCTGCGCGCCGTGCACTACATCGGCGACCCGTCCTGGGACGAACTGCTGTCCGTGGCCGGATCCGTGACGCAGGAGCAGCTCGCCGCGCGGGAAGCCGAGTTGTCCTGCGACGATCCGATCAACATCCAGTACACCTCCGGCACCACCGGCTTCCCCAAGGGCGCCACCCTCTCCCACCACAACATCCTCAACAACGGGTACTTCGTGGGGGAGCAGGTCGCCTACACGGAACAGGACCGGATCTGTCTGCCCGTCCCCTTCTACCACTGCTTCGGCATGGTCATGGGGAACCTGGGTGCCACCTCGCACGGCGCCTGCATCGTGATCCCGGCCCCCGCCTTCGAGGCCGCCGCCGTGCTCGCCGCCGTGCAGCAGGAACGCTGCACCTCGCTCTACGGCGTCCCCACCATGTTCATCGCGGAGCTGAACCTCCCCGACTTCGCCTCGTACGACCTCTCCTCGTTGCGCACCGGCATCATGGCCGGATCGCCCTGCCCGGTCGAGGTGATGAAGCGGGTCGTCGCCGAGATGCACATGGACGAGGTGTCCATCTGCTACGGCATGACGGAGACCTCACCGGTCTCCACCCAGACCCGCCGCGACGACGACCTGGAGCGCCGCACCGGCACCGTCGGCCGCGTGATGCCGCACATCGAGGTCAAGGTCGTCGACCCGGTGACCGGGGTGACCCTGGAGCGCGGTGTGCCGGGCGAACTCCGCACCCGTGGCTACAGCGTGATGCTCGGCTACTGGGAGCAGCCCGAGCGGACCGCCGAAGTCGTCGACGCAGGCCGCTGGATGCACACCGGCGACCTCGCGGTGATGCGCGGGGACGGCTATGTCCAGATAGTCGGCCGGATCAAGGACATGATCATCCGCGGTGGCGAGAACGTCTATCCGCGGGAGATCGAGGAATTCCTCTACGGCCACCCGAAGATCGCCGATGTGCAGGTGGTGGGCGTACCGGACGACACCTACGGCGAGGAGATCCTGGCCTGTGTCATCCCGAGGGACCCGGCGGACCCGCCGACCCTGGACGAGGTGACGGCCTTCTGCCGCGAGCAGCTGGCGCACTACAAGATCCCCCGGCAGCTGCGGATCCTGGAGGCCTTCCCGATGACGGTCAGCGGGAAGGTCAGGAAGATCGAACTGCGGGAGGGCTACGGGCAGTAGGACCGGATCGCCCCGGGCGTCGTCAGGCGGCCTCGATGATGTCGCAGGTGACGCCCCGGGTCGCGGCCGCCCATTCGATCAGCAGCACCTCGTAGGCGGCGGACTCCACGGAGGACCAGTCCTGGCCGGCCTGCGCGTCCACGAACGCCCGTATCGCCTCGTTCGCCCGGGCGGCGGACGAGGGTACCGGCCGGGACGTGCGCGGCCGGGTGTCGGATGGGGTGTTCCGTGGAGTTAAAGCCATGACCACAACCTTAAGGCCCACCACTGACAGCGGCCGAACATTTGTGGCCCTCTGGCCCGAACGTGACCGATTGCACTCACTGTTGCCGGTCGGCTCCGGTGAGCTGCCGGGCGTGCCCGGTGTGCGGGATCTCGCGTCGCATGCAGACCCTCGGCCAGTGGTCCAGGCCGTGTTCGGCCTCCTGCGCCCTGATCTTCCGCAGCCCGTCGGTGAGTTCGGATTCGTCGAGGGCGCGAAAGCCGAGCCGGGCGTAGTACGGCGCGTTCCAGGGGACGTGGGAGAAGGTCGTGAGCGTGAGCGCGCCCAGACCCTGCTCGCCCGCCCAGCCGGCGAGGTGGTCGATGAGCGTGCTGCCGACGCCGCGCCGTGCGGCGGACGGATGCACGGAGACCTGCTCGATGTGGGCCGCCCCGTCGACCCGGTCCGCGATCAGATAACCGACCGGGTGGTCCTCGGGGTCCGCGGCCACCCAGGCGCGGCCGCCCCGGCGGTACTCCTCCAGCAGGTCGAGCGGCGGCGGATCGTCGTCCGCGATCGCGGACATGCCGAGGGTGCGGAACGGTTCGCCGGCGGCGCGCTCGATGTCCTGGAGCAGTGGAAGGTCGGTGCGGCGGGCGGTACGGATGCGCATACGGCCAGTATGTCGCTCCGGGACGCCACTCAGGCCCCGGTGCTGAGCAGCTCGTCGGCCGGGCTGTTGACCGGCCGCGGCGTTCCCGCCGGGTCCAGCACGAACAGCGGCATGCCCAGGCCGTCCGCGCGTGCCGCGGCGTCCGGTGCGTACCCCGGGAGCGAGAAGAAGACGCCGGTGACCGATGTGCTGAGCGCGTGCAGCCAGAGGCACTCGACATCGCGCAGGGCGGTCGGGTGGGTGACCGTGTCGACCCGGGCCACCAGCCCGGCGGCCCGCAGGTCGACCCGGGCGGGCGAGGGCTGCGGGGGCCGCACCACGTCGCGGTAGCCCAGCCAGCCCAGATGGCGGGCCGCGGTCGCGAGCGCGTCGCCCGCGCCGCGGATGGCGACGGCCCGGAACGCGGGCCGGGGCGCCGGTGCCGTGCGCGGCAACGGGATGTGCGAGGGTCCGGCGGGCAGGGAGCCGTCCCCGGGCGCGGGGTCGCCGTCGGCCGCCGCCGGCCGGACGGGGACGCGCAGCACCGTCCCGCACGGGCAGCACAACTCCGCCTGCGGCCACTGGTCCAGCCGCCCGCAGGCGGGGCAGCGTACCGCCACCCAGTCGTCGTTCCAGGTGCGGTGGGTGACCGGGACGATCAGGAGCACCGCGCCGATCCGGTCGGCCGCGCGGGCGGCGAGCACCAGATTCTCCAGGGCGAGTCCGTCCTGCACGGCCGGGTCCACGCCGTCGACGCGGTTGCCGTACAGCGCGTTGAGCGCCTTTCAGCCGACCGAGGCGGCGAAGTCGGCCGCCACGTCGATATTGGCGCGGAAGCGGTCCGACTCCGTGCCCGGCACGGAGAGCGCGCCGCGGTCGGGGCCGGGCAGCTGTCCGGCGTAGACGTTCAGCCCCACCAACTGCGTGCCCGCGTCGTCGAGCGCCTTCTTGAGGGCGTCGAGCTCGGCCTGCGGCGGAGTGGGGGTCTCGATCCAGGGCCACCACAGCTCGACCGCCGTGAAGCCGGCCGCGACGGCTGCCGCGGGACGCTCCAGGAGCGGGAGTTCCGTGAAGAGGATCGAGAGGTTCACATCGAAGCGCTGGTCCGGGTAGCCCATGAGAGTTCCGGCGCCCTTCCGTGTTGCGGAAGTTAGTTTCTGCGCAACGGAAGGCTGCCCGGAGCTGCGGAAGCTGTCAAGGGGGTGCCCGGAATTCGGTCCCCGGGGTCTTCGCGCGGGTTGCGCAAGGTGCGCCCTCGACTGCGCCGGTTGCCGATGGGGTCCGGGGCGGGCCAGGGTTGCTGGTGCGTCCGATGCCGCCGACCCCGTACGAGGTGCCTCGCATGAACCACGCCACCAGCCGGCGCACCGTCCTCGGAGCGCTGTTCGCCGGTGCCGCCCTGTCGGTGGCTCCCGCACCGCCCGGCTCTTCGAGGTCACCGGACCCGGCATCCACGGTCGGCCCGCGCCCGCGCACCCCCCGGCGGCTGCTGCTCGGTACGTACACCTCGGCCGAGGGCGGCGGTACGGGAATCGGGACGGCGGCCTACGACCCGGTCACCGGGAAGATGGCAGCAGGCCCCGTGATCACGGGCGTGGCCAACCCTTCGTACCTGGCCGCGCACCCCTCAGGCGCCACCGTCTACGCGGTCGACGAGCAGGACCCGGGCGGTGTGACGGCGGTGGCCCTGACGCCGGACGGCGGCCACCGGGTGCTCGGAACGCGTGGCACGGGCGGCGCCGGGCCCACCCACCTGTCCGTGCACCCCACCGGAAGGTGGCTGCTCACCGCGAACCACACCTCGGGCAGCGTCGCGGTGCACCCCATCAGGGGCGACGGCTCGCTGGGGGAGCGTACCGACCTGGTCGCCCACACCACCCCGCCGCCCGGACCCGGTCAGGACGGGGCGCACGCCCACCAGATCGTCACCACCCCCGACGGCGGCCACGTCCTCGCCGTGGACCTCGGCAACGACGCCGTGTACACGTACCGGCTCGACGAGAAGCGCGGCAGGCTCGTCCTGGTCTCCTGCGCGGCTCTGCGCCCCGGGGCCGGGCCCCGCCACATCACCTTTCACCCCGGCGGCCGCTTCGCCTACCTGGCCTGCGAGGTCGACAACACCGCGGTCGTCTGCGGCTACGACCCGGCCACCGGCACGCTCTCCCCGGGCGCCCCGCAGTCCACCGGCACCGGCGCGGGAACGAGCTACCCCGCGCAGTTCCTGGTCACCGCCGACGGCCGGTTCGCCTACCTCGCCAACCGGGGGCACAACAGTCTGACGCGTTACGCCGTCGAGGACGACGGGGCGGTGCTGCGGCTGCTCGCCGCCGTGCCCGTCGGCGGCGACTTCCCCCGGCAGATCGCCTTCTCGCCCGACGGGAAACTGCTCTTCGCGGCCAACCAGAGGTCGGGCACGGTGACCGCCTTCCGGGTCGACGCCCGCGACGGCGGCCTGACCCGCACCGGCCGGGCGCTGGCCGCCCCGGTCGCCGTCTGCGTACTGCCGTACCCGAGCGCGCCCCCGGCCGGGCACTGAGGGCGGATCCGACGCCGGATGGCCGCCGCCCACGTCCGTTAGGGTCGGGCCCGAGCCGCGGGCCCCACAGCCGCGCGGCGAACGCATGAGGGAGGCACAGTGCGCTTGAGAGTGGAGTTCACCACCGAGCCCTTCGATCTCGACGAGGCGCCCGCCCACGCGGTCGTGGCCCGCGAGGTCATCCAGTCGGCCGACCTGGACGCCGTGGACGTCGGCCCCTTCGGCAACACGGCGGAGGGCGGCGCCGACGAGGTGCTCACCGCGGTGGACTCGTTGCTCCGCCGGGCCCTGGCATCGGGTGCCACCCGGGTGTCCCTCCAGGTCAATGTGATCGGGGAGGACTCCAAGTGACCGAACCGGCGGACCACCCGCTCGTCACCGCGGTCAAGCCGCTCGTCGACGCCATGGGCGCCGAGCTGATCGGGCCCGAGCAGGCCCAGCCCGATGACGTCGTGCTGGCCTGGGAGGGCGAGGAGGTCATAGCCGTACGGCTGCCCCAGCTCTCGGAGTCGCTCGGTCACATCCTGGCCGCCATGGAACGCCGGCACGGTATGCCGCTCGCCGAGCTCGACCGCAGGACCAAACAGTCGGTGGTGCGGACCCTGGAGGCACGTGGTGCTTTCTCGGTGCGGCACGGCGTGGAGACGGTGGCGGGCGCGCTGGGGGTCAGCCGCTTCACCATCTACAACTACCTGAACAGGGAAAATGCCGCCAAAGGCGAGTGGTTGAGGCCGTAGCCGAGCGACCGCGGTGGAAGGCCGCGCGGGGCCGTCGTCCGGAGAACCGGGCGACGGCTTTTTGCATTCGCGCAATTTCAACAAAGTGTTGACGTGGTGTTGTGGAGGGCGTTAGCTATCCGCAGCCCGACCGACGCGAAGCGAAGAACGCACAGCGAAGAACAGCCACGGAGGCTCCCGTGACTTCGAGCTCCACGCCGGGCCTCGCCCGGTTCAACACCCTGGCGGACGACGAGGCCACCACCGCCTTGCACGAGGTGTGTGCCAGTGCGGCATGGGGAAGAGCGATCCTCTCCCGACGCCCGTACGCCGGCGCGGAAGCCCTCCTTCTTGCCAGTGACGCCGC
Organism: Streptomyces atratus; assembly: GCF_900119365.1. GTDB lineage: Bacteria > Actinomycetota > Actinomycetes > Streptomycetales > Streptomycetaceae > Streptomyces > Streptomyces atratus_B. The sequence goes on along the minus strand of NZ_FPJO01000009.1, from coordinate 200,428 downwards.
CACGGCCGCACTGACACCAAAAGATCTGGGCGACGCGATGGCCGGTCACCCGCCGATCGGCCGCCCGAAGCCCGGAGACCCGACCTCCTCCCACGAACAGCGGGGGATGGCGGGCGCCACCGAGGCACTCAAGGCCGAGATGCTCGAACTGAACCTGGCCTACCAGGAGCGGTTCGGACATGTCTTCCTGATCTGCGCCACCGGAGCCACCGGTGAGCAGATGCGCGACGCGGTGAAGTCCCGGATCGGGAACTCGCCCGAGCAGGAGCGCGGGATCGTGCGCACCGAGCTGGGCAAGATCAACCGCATCCGGCTGACCCGTCTCGTAACCGAAGGAGAGTGACGGTCTTGAGTACCGACACCACCGCATCGGTGTCCACCCACATCCTGGACACCAGCATCGGCCGCCCCGCCGCGGCCGTCGCCATCACGCTCGCCGCCCGCAGTGGCGCCGGCGAGCCCTGGGCGACGCTCGGCGGATCCGCCACCGACGCGGACGGGCGATGCAAGGACCTGCCGGCTCTGCCGGAGGGCACCACCCATGTACGTCTCGACTTCGAGACCGAGGCGTACTTCGCAGCCAAGAAGCAAGCCGAGGCGCAGCAGGACGCCCCCCGCGTAAGGGACAGCGGTGCGTTCTTCCCGGAAGTGGCGATCACCTTCGCCGTCGTACCGGGCGAGCACTATCACGTACCGCTGCTGCTCAACCCGTTCGGCTACTCCGTATACCGAGGGAGCTAGCAGACATGCCCACGATTCTCGGCCAGAACCAGTACGGCAAAGCAGAGAACCGCGTCGTAAGGATCACGAGGGACGGCGACACCCACCACATCAAGGACCTGAACGTCTCCGTCGCCCTCTCCGGCGACCTGGACGACGTCCACTACAACGGCTCGAACGCCAACTGCCTTCCGACGGACACCACGAAGAACACCTGCTTCGCGTTCGCCAAGGAATACGGCATCGAGTCGGCCGAGCAGTACGGCATCCACCTCGCCCGGCACTTCGTGGACAGCCAGCCCTCGATCCACCGCGCGCGCATCCGCATCGAGGAGTACGCCTGGGAGCGCATCGCCGGCTCCGACGGCAACTCCAGGTTCATCGGCGCCGACGAGGTCAAGCACTCCTTCGTACGCAAGGGGCAGGAGACCCGCCTCGCGCAGATCACGTACGACGGTGAGAAGTTCGAAGTCCTGTCCGGGCTCAAGGACCTGACCGTGATGAACTCCACGAACTCCGAGTTCTGGGGCTACATCAAGGACAAGTACACGACGCTCCACGAGGACTACGACCGGATCCTCGCCACGTCCCTGTCGACGTGGTGGCGGCACAACTGGACCAGTGACGAGCAGCGCATGCCGCAGTGGGAGAAGTCCTACGAGCAGGCCAAGAAGCACATCCTGCACGCCTTCGTGGAGACGTACTCGCTCTCGCTCCAGCAGACGCTGTACCAGATGGGTTCGCGGGTCATCAACAACCGCAGCGAGATCGACGAGATCCGCTTCTCCGCCCCCAACAAGCACCACTTCCGGCAGGACCTCTCCGCATTCGGCCTGGAGAACGAAGCCAAGGACGGCGCCGTGTATTACGCCGCCGACCGCCCCTACGGCCTGATCGAGGCCACCATCCTGCGCGACGGCTGCGAGCCGCGCATCCCGGTCGACATGACCAACCTCTGACGCGGGGCGCGCATCCCCGCCGCCCGCAGTCGGCGGGGATGCGCCACACCGGAGGGAACAGCCAGCCATGGCAACGCCTGCACAAGGGCCGGCAGAAGGCCCGTGTTCCACCGCACCGGAAGGACCCGAGGTCCACCCGGTCGACCAGAAGCTCCACCTCTCGCGGTTCGTCCCCGCCGCGCTCCAGCACATCGCCGCCATGTACGCGGGAGTCGTCACGCCCCCGCTCATCATCGGCCAGGCCGTCCGGAACCTGTTCTTCCACCATCTCGGCACCCGTGGCGGCACGTCCGCCGCGGCACTCAAATCCTCCTAGGGTCCTGCCGTGCCCGCATCGCCACTGACCCCGGAAGGAAGCACCATGGCACCTTCGGCAGACCCCGTATCCCGCATCGTCATCGAGAACGTGGCCATCGCCACGGTCGACGCCCACGACACCGAGTACGCCTGTGGCCACCTCGTCGTCGCGGGCAACAGGATCGAATCCATCGGCGCCGGCCGGGCCCCCGAGGGCCTTCGGAACGTCGTACGCCGCATCGACGGCACCGGGCACCTGGTCACCCCGGGCCTGGTCAACACGCACCACCACTTCTACCAGTGGATCACCCGGGGCCTGGCCACCGACCACAACCTGTTCGACTGGCTGGTCGCCCTCTACCCGACGTGGGCCCGCATCGACGAGCCGATGGTCCGTGCCGCCGCCCAGGGCTCGCTCGCCATGATGGCCCGCGGCGGTGTCACCACCGCCATGGACCACCACTACGTCTACCCGCAGGGGTCCGGAGATCTGTCCGGCGCCATCATCGGGGTCGCCCGCGACATGGGCGTACGGTTCACCCTCGCCCGCGGGTCCATGGACCGCAGCGTCAAGGACGGCGGACTGCCGCCGGACTTCGCCGTGGAGACCCTCGACGGCGCGCTCGCCGGCACCGAGGCGACCATCGACGCACACCACGACGCGTCGTTCGACTCGATGACCCAGATCGCGGCCGCGCCCTGCTCCCCGTTCTCCATCTCCACCGAACTGCTGCGACAGGGCGCCGAGCTGGCCCGTCGCAAGGGAGTGCGCATGCACACCCACGGCTCGGAGACCGTGGAGGAGGAGAAGTTCTGCCACGAGCTGTTCGGGATGGGGCCGACCGACTACTTCGAATCCACCGGCTGGCTCGGCGAAGATGTGTGGATGGCGCACTGCGTCCACATGAACGACTCCGACATCGCCGCCTTCGCCCGCACCGGAACCGGCGTCGCGCACTGTCCCTCGTCCAACGCCCGGCTCGCCGCGGGCATCGCCCGGGTCCCCGACATGCTCGCGGCCGGCGTCCCGGTCGGCCTCGGCGTCGACGGCACCGCCTCCAACGAGTCCGGCGAACTCCACACCGAGTTGCGCAACGCCCTCCTCATCAACCGCCTCGGCGCCCACCGCGAAAAGGCCCTGAACGCACGTCAGGCCCTGCGCCTGGGAACGTACGGCGGCGCCCAGGTGCTCGGCCGCGCAGACCAGATCGGCTCCCTGGAACGCGGCAAGCTCGCCGACCTGGTGCTCTGGAAGCTCGACACCCTCGCCCACGCCTCCATCGCCGACCCGGTGACCGCCCTCGTCTTCGGCGCCGCGGCCCCCGTCACCCTCTCCCTCGTCAACGGCAAGCCGGTCGTCGAGGACAACCACCTGATCACCGCGGACGAGGACGCCATCGCCCGCGCCACCCGCGACGAGGCCCGCCGCCTCGCACAGATCGCCGCCGGAGCCTGACGCTCCCCGGCACCCCCGGAACCGGCCGGCCGAGGGGGACGGCCCTCGGCCGGCCGCCGTGGACCCGAGCGGGGTCCACGGCAACCGGTGCGGGGGCGCGCGCCTGGACGCACGCGCCCCCGCACCGGTGACCGAAGCTGCCCGCACCAGCTGCACGACCTGCCCGACCTGCACCAACGCCCCACTTGCACCACCTCCCTGACAGCCACGTCACCGCAGACGTGCACCCGACCGGAGGAACCGCCGTGGCAGCTACGCCCAGGTTTCGCAACGATGCAGACGCAGCATCCGATTCCGGATCACTTCCCGACCCGGCCTCGGCCGACCGGAAGCACCCGGTCGACGAGACGCTCCCCCCACTGAAGATGTTCACCAGCGGCCTCCAGCATGTGGCCGCGATGTACGCGGGTGTGGTGGCCCCGCCGATGATCGTGGGGCCCGCCGTGGGCCTCACCGCCAAGGAGACCGCCTTCCTGATGGGGGCGAGCCTGTTCACCGCGGGCATCGCCACCCTGCTCCAGACCCTCGGCTTCTGGCGCATCGGCGCCCGGCTGCCGTTCGTCAACGGCGTCTCGTTCGCCGGGGTCACCCCGATGGTGGCGATCGGAAAGGACCGCGGGCACGACGGCATCGCCGTCATCTTCGGCGCGATCATCGTCGCCGGCCTGCTCGGCTTCCTGCTGGCACCGTACTTCTGCAAACTGGTCCGCTTCTTCCCGCCCGTGGTCACCGGCACCGTGATCACCCTGATCGGTGTCTCGCTGCTTCCGGTCGCCTTCACCTGGGCCCAGGGCGGCAGCGCCAAGGCCGCCGACTACGGCTCCACGACCAACATCACCATGGCCGCCGTCACCCTGGTGATCGTCCTCGCACTGCGCAAACTGCTGCGCGGCTTCCTCCAGCAGATCGCGATCCTGCTCGGTCTGATCGTCGGCACACTGATCGCGATACCGGTCGGCATCACCGACTTCGGAGCCATCAAGGACGCCGACCTGATCGGCTTCCCGACACCGTTCCACTTCGGGGCACCGCAGTTCGAGATCGCCGCGATCGTCTCCATGAGCATCGTGATGCTGGTCTGCATGACCGAGTCCACCGCGGACATGCTGGCGCTCGGCCGGATCGTCGACCGGCCGGCGGACGAGCGGACCATCGAGGGCGGCCTGCGCGCCGACACCCTGGGCAGTGCCATCAGCCCGCTCTTCAACGGCTTCATGTGCAGTGCCTTCGCCCAGAACATCGGCCTGGTCGCGATGACGAAGGTCCGCAGCCGCTTCGTGGTGGCCGCCGGCGGCGGCATCCTGATCGTGCTCGGGCTGGTCCCCGCCGCCGCGTCCGTCATCGCGCTCGTCCCGCTGCCGGTCCTCGGCGGCGCGGGCATCGTGCTCTTCGGTTCGGTCGCCGCGAGCGGCATCCAGACCCTGGCGACCGCCGCACTGGAGAAGGGCGAGAACGCGCTGATCGTGGCCGCGGCCGTGGGCGTCGGCCTGATCCCGATCGCCGCGCCGGAGTTCTACCACTCGTTCCCGAAGGACCTGCTGGTGGTGCTCGACTCCGGGATCTCGACCGGCTGCGTGGTGGCGATCGTGCTCAACCTGGCCTTCAACCACCTCGGGAAGAAGCCGGATCCGCAACCGTCGGAGCGGGAGCAGAGCCCGGCGCCCGCGGACCCGGTGGCCGCGCCCTGACCCGGTCCGGCCCGATCCGATCCGGCCCGGTCCGATCCGATCCGGCCCGGTCCGGCCAAGTACGGGCCGGTACGGCACTGTGGCGCGTACGGCAGCACCCGCGAGGGTCGCCGTACGCGCCACAGCGGTGTCGTCCGGTGCGTCAGCCGATGTGGTAGCTGTCGCCGTACACCTTCCAGTCGAGCGGCGGGTCCAGGTTCAGGTTGCCCTTCTTCAGGAAGACCCGCTGGGCGGTGTCCACCCGGCTGGTGTCCTCGTGGGCCTCCTCCTGCTTCATCGCCCAGACGCGGGCGTCGAGGAAGGCGTTGAGGTACGTGACCTCGTTGCCGCCCTGGGACGGCGGCTTCGCCTTGGAGAGGGCCCGCTTGCGGATGGAGCTGAAGCCGGTGCTGTCGCCGCCGTCGCCGTGCATGACGATGGCGTCGTAGTACGCGAACTGGCCCAGCGTGCCGATGCCGTCGGCCTTGCCCTGCTTGACGGCCGGGTTGAAGTACACCCGGTCCCGCTCGTCGTTCTGCGCCTGCTGGAACGCCGAGTCGGACGCGGCCTTCACCCAGTCCTTGGTGAAGTTCGGGTCGAGACCGCTGTGCGAGGGGGTGCCGTTGACCTTCCGCAGCGCGGGGAGGTACTTCGCGAGGACGTTGCCGGGCTTGCGCTCGGTGTACAGCTCGACGAGGTCGAGCATGTCGCCGGTGCCGGAACAGAAACCGATGATGCCCGCGGTGTAGCCACGGTCGTCGTCGATGTCCTCGATGTACTTGTACTGGGACTTCCAGTTGAGGGAGGAGTTCTCGGCGCTGGAGACCAGTTGCATGGCGATCTCCTTCTTCGCCGGATCGTCCAGCCCGGTCGCGGCGGCGGCCTTCGGGGCCGCTGCCGCCGGCTGCTGTGCCGCCTGGTGCGTGGGGCTACCGGCGTAGGCGGCGACGGGAATCGCCGTGAGGGCCAGTCCGACCGCGATGACCGCGATGCGCACGGGGCGGGTACTGCGACGTGCGGCGCGCTTATGGGGAGCGTGCACCAGTCCTCCAAGGGGAGTTCTTCGTTCCATCGGTCTGTTAGGAAGCTTTCCTATCAGAGTGGAAGGGGGCCGTACACCCCTCCGGCAGCAGGGAGTTGAGAACTTTCCCCGAAACGCGACAGCCCCGCACCGCGCGGAACGCGCGATGCGGGGCCGGTACGGGACGGATGCAGGTCCGCGACGAGCGGCGCGGTGAGGGCCGGGGTGGCGCGGGCCTCAGCAGTCGAGGTAGGCCACGTGGATCCAGACGCCCGTGGGACCGCCCCACAGGTCACCCATGACCCATTCGCCCTGCTGGCCGCGGGCGTCGAGGTTCTGACCCCGGTTCACCTGACCCAGGACCGGGTAGTTGGTGCCCGGTCCGCCGCGGAAGTTCACCCCGTTGTCGTTGACGGTGCAGACCGCCGCGGGCGCCTTCGTGGCCTGTGCGGCGACGGGGCTCTGCGCGGCCTGGGCGGCGGGGCTCACGGCCAGTCCGAGACCGGCGGTCAGCACCATCGCGGCCAGCATCATCTTCTTCATCATGCGAATTTCTCCTCCTTGATCCGGCCCACGTCGGCGTGAGCCGTCCGCCAGCCCCAACGGGGTCGCCGATCGGCGGGTCACGGGTCCGGGCCGGTCTTCGAGCAGCACTGAAAGCACAGGTCGTACGACGTGCGCACCGGCGTGCGCGGCAGCGGGGCGGACGCTTCCCGCGCCCGCCGATCACAGGTTTGACCGGCCCGGAGGCGGTGAGCGCCGCCGGATGCGTGCCGGGCGCCCACGCGCCTGTAGCGTCATGGGCATGGAAGATCAGTCTGTAGTGGATGTCGGTGACGTACGGCTGTCGTACCGGACCTGGGGCGACCCCTTCGGCTCGCCCGTGGTCCTGCTGCACGGCCTCGGCGGCTCCGCCGCGAACTGGGAGGCGGCCGCCGCCCTGCTCGGCGAGGAGTGGCGGGTGTACGCCCTCGACCTGCGCGGCCACGGCGAGAGCGACTGGCCGGACGAGTACTCCTGCGAGCTGATGCGGGACGACGTACTCGGCTTCCTGGACGAGTGCGAGATCGACCGGGTCGGCCTGGTCGGCCACTCCATGGGCGGTGTCGTCGCCCATCTGCTCGCCCAGGAACACGCGGACCGGGTGGAGCGACTGGTGCTGGTGGAGACCCCGCCGCCGTTCCCGAGCGAGCTGAAGCCCGCCGCCGAGCCGGAGGGGCCGGTGGACTACGACCTGGCCGTCGTCGCCCCGATCCGGGCCGAGATGGCCGACCCCGACCCCGAGTGGGCGGCCGGCCTCGGTGAGATCGTCGCGCCGACGTTGATCATCGCGGGTGGCCCGGAATCCACCATGCCCCAGGGGCGGTTGCAGGACATGGCCTCGCTCGTCCCGGACTGCCGGCTGATCACCATCGGGGGCGGCCACCGGGTGCACGAGATCCACCCCGACCAGGTCGCCCACCAGATCACGGAGTTCTTCACCGGCTGAGGGCCGGCCGAAGCCCGCCCGGGGCCGGCCGAAGGCAGGCGGCGTGGGCGTTGTCAGTGCCGGGTGCCATGATCCGCTGCATGGATCTCACACGGTTCTTCGCCGACGTCGACGCCCAGCCGTGGGCGGATCTGCACCATGCCTACGGGAGCGCGGCCGACATCCCCGACTGCCTGCGGGCGCTCGCCGGGGAGAGCGAGGAGGCCGCGTCCGAGGCGATCTCCGAGCTGTACGGCAGCATCCTGCACCAGGGCTCGGTCTACGGGGCCACGGCCCGCGCCGTTCCGTACCTCGCACGGCTCGCCGGTGCCGGGTACCGCACGGAGGACCTGCTGGTGCTGCTCGGCGGGATAGCCGAGGGCGGGGCGGACGAGGGGGACAGCGAAGAGGCGGCCTGCCGGGCGGCCGTCGTCGGCCAACTGCCGCTGATTCTCGCGAAGGCCGACGCCGAGGATCCGGGGCTCCGGCGGGCCGCGGCCTGGGCCGCCGCGATGACCGGCGCGGCCGAACAGGTGCTGCCGGTGCTCCGCCTGCGCAGGAAGACCGAGACGGATCCTGGGGTACGGGCCGAACTCCTCGGCGCCATGGCGCATCTGGACCCACCGGGTACGGCCGCCGACGCGACCGCGGCCATCGGTGCGCACGAGCCCGCCGAGGTGCGGATCGTGGCGCTGCTGGCCTGCGTGGACGGCGGACTGCCGTGGGGACCCGCGCACCACGCGGCGATGCTCTCGCTCCTGCCCGTGAACGACCTCGTCGAGGGCCGGCTGGACCTGGAGCGCAACGAACCCCTGCAGTATGTCGTCGAAGAGCTGCTGCGCCGCGACACCGACGCCGACCGCGACGCCGCGTACACCCTGCTCGACGGCGCTTTGCGCAGCGCGGACTCCGAGGCGCGGGCGGAGGCGTTGTGGGCGGCCGAGACGGCCTGCCTGCTGTCGCGCAGCGCGCCGGAGCGGCTGGCCGGTGCCGTGGAGGCGATGGTCGCCGACCCGGCGGACGCGCCCGCGGCGTACTCGCTGCTCGCGAAGCTGGGCGTCCGGGCTGCGGCGGCTGCCCCGGTGCTGGCCCGACTCGCCGCGGGCGAGGGCGATCCGGCGGACCGCGCGCTGGAAGCACTCGTCGCGGTGGCCCCCGACCGGGCCGCCCCGCTCCTGGCCCGGGACCTGGGACGGCGCCCACGGGCACTGGGCGCGGCATGCGGGTTCCTGTTCGGAGGGGCGGCCGGGGCCTCGTTCACGTACGACCCGGAATTGCTGGACGCGATCCGTACCCGGCTGGCTGAGGCGGGCGGCCCCGGCGCGGATGAGGTCGTTCGGCTGGTCAACCTGCTCGGCGCGTGGGGGAGCCGGGCATCGGCCGCCCTGCCCGAATTGTCGGCCGTGCTGTCGCTCTGCCCGGGGGCGGTACCGAAGGCGCTGGTCGCGATCTGCCCGCCGGAGCACCGGGGGACGACCGCGGAGCTCCTGACCGCCGCGGCACGCACCGGCCCGGAGGAGGGCCGGCTCGCTGCTGCGGCGGCGGTGCGCGAGCTGACGGGGGAGACCGGCCCGCTGCGGGCGGCCGTCGCCGCACGGCTCACCCCCGGCGGTCCGGCGGTGCGGGAGGCCGCGAGCCTCGCCGCCGGGCTGGGCCCGGAGGCGGTCGCCCTGGTACCCGCCCTCCGGTCCGCGCTCAGCGACCGGGCGGGCGACCGCAACATCCCGCAGATGGACGCCGATGTGGAGATCGCCGCGGCCCTGTGGCGGATCACCGGTGACCCGGAGGAAGCGGTGCCGGTGCTGGCCGGTGTGCTCGCGGAGGTGCAACCGATGTGGCTGCGCTGGACGTTCGGCCGTGCCGCGCGGGCTGCCGCCCGCATCGGCGGCGCGGCCCGGCCGCTGGTCCCCGCGCTGGAGGGCCTGCTCACCGAGCCGATGCAGATTCCGTCGGCGGTGCTCGCCCTGCACGCGATCGCGCCCGAGACGCTCGACGGCCCCCGCACGGCCGGGCTGCTCCTGGACGCGGCGGAGCAGGACGCCGACGCGGAGACCGCGCTGGATGCCCTGGTCGTACTCGGACCCGATTCCCTCACCGAGGACGGTCGTCGCCGCCTGATCGCCCTGGCCGAACGGGACCTCCGGGTGCGGGCCTCGGGCCTGGAGCCGGGGATAGCCCCGGCCGACGAACGGCTGCGGGAACAGGCCCGCGAGGCGGCACGAACGCCGGCCAAACCCTGACCGGACCCGCGCGCGCCGCGCCGCCCGGAGCCGGAGGGCCGTGCCGACCCGACCCCCGAGCGGCACACCCGCCCCTGCGTACCGCTCAGTCGCCGGGCTGCCAGTCCGGGCGGCGGCCGCTCATCGCGACAGCCCGGTCGACGAGGGGCGCGTCGTCCGGCACCGGAACCGGCGGGCCGAAGATGGTCTCCGCCCGGGGCTTGCCGTCACCGGGAGTCAGCATGTCCAGCGCGATGCGAAGGCTCGCCTCGTCCGCCTCGTACCTCTGACCGGTCGACCGGGCCAGGTCCCAGCCGTGGATCACCAGCTCGTCCAGCACGACCAGCAGCGCCACCTCACCCGGCAGATCCACGCCGCCCGCCCTGGTCATTCCCTGCCGGGCGGCAGGATCGCGCCAGGCCGTCACCAGCTCTTCCAGCAACGGCGGCAGCGCTTCGCGCCAGTTGTCGGCGAGGACCGGAAGCTTCGCGTCCGGAGCGGTGTCGGTCATCGGGCCGAAGTCCTTGCGCGCCGCGTCACAGAATGCCGTGCTCAGCCCGGCCACGTGGGCGAGCAGCTCGCGTACCGCATAGTCGGGACAGGGCGTCGGATCGTCCAGCTGCTGCTCGTCGATGCCGTCGAGCAGGCCGGCGATCCGCCGCGCCGCGGGTTCGAGATCGATCGTGGGAGTGGTTTCCGTGTGCGTGTCCATGCAGTGCTGACTCCTTCCGCACCCCGAACTCATCGCTCACCGCACGACGCGTCCCCGGAGCACGATCCGGCTCGGGTGATTCAGCGCGCCCGGGTCCAGGGTCGGGTCGGTGGCGTACGCGACGACATCGGCGGGTGCGCCGTCCACGAGGCCCGGCAGCCCGAGCCAGGCCCGTGCCGTCCAGGACGCGGCACCGAGTGCCGCGTGGGCCGGCAGACCGGCCCGTACCAGCCATTCCATCTCGCCCGCGACCGTCCCGCAAGGGAAGGAGTCCGTCCCCGCCAGCACTGTCACCCGCGCCTCGTGGGCCGCGCGCACATTGTCGAGCATGGTGTCCCAGCCGGCCAGCCACAGATCACGGCGCACACCCGGCTGCCGTGCCCGCATCGCGTCCTCCTTCGCGCCGAAGACGCTCAGTGTCGGCACGAACGCCGTGCCCTGCGCGGCCATCCGGTCCAGCAGGGCCGGGTCGAGATGCATACCGTGCTCCAGGCTGTCGGCGCCCGCCAGTACGGCATTGCGGCTGCCCTCGGCGGTCTGGCAGTGCACCGCCACCTTCCCGCCCGCCGCGTGCACCGCGGCCACCACCGAGGTCAACAGCGGCAGCGGCAGGGCGGGTTCGTCGGCGGCCCAGTCGCCGATGACCTTGCACCACCCGGACGAGGCGGCCGCCTCCTCCACGGCCGCCCGCGCCAACTCGGCCTCGCTCACATCGCGTCCGAAACCGGGGAAGAACCGGCCAGGTGTGGCCAGCCACCTCCCCGCCGACGTCACATGCGGCAGCTCCGGGTCCTTCGCCACCCATGCGGGCATCCGCTGCGCGGTGCCGGGGGTGCGTACCGCGAGCACCCCGGCGTCCCGGTGCTCGCCCAACTGCCTGCGCAGCAGATCCTCGTCGAACGGCGCATCCGGCGCCGACGCGCCCGGATGCGTGTGCACGTCGACGAGACCGGGCAGCAGCCAGCCGCCGTCGACGACCGTCTCCGTGTCCCGGCCCGCGAGCCCGCCGGGCGGAGGACCCGCGCGGAGCACCTCGCCGTCGATCCAGAACGTGCGTTCCTCGCGCTCCGGCAGCACCACACCTCGTATGCACGACATCAGCCGACCGTACGGCACATCGGACCCCCGCCGACGAACGGCCGACACACATCGGCACATTGCGGAAGGTTCCGCTCCGCCCTCTTGTCGGCGACCCCCACACCATGCGATACAGGTCTGGACCATTGCTGCCGGATGGAAGGCACGACCGTGCAACGCCCCCACGCAACCGCCGCGTTGGCCTGTTCCGCCGCCCTGCTCGTCGCCGCGCTCTCCGCCTGCGATTCCGCCCCCGAGGCCGACACCGGCAAGCCGACGGTGCCGGGCCATGTGACGGCGCAGGCGAGCAGTGCCACCTCCGTACACGTCATGTGGGAGCGGGCCACCGACGACAAGGCGGTCACCGGGTACGAGGTCTACCGCGAGGGGAAGCGGGTCCGGTCGGTCCCGGCGGCCAAGGTGATGACCGACGTCGGCGGGCTGACCGCGTCGACCGCCTACACCTTCACCGTCCGCGCCCGCGACGCCGCCGGGAACCTCTCCGCGCCGAGCGCCGCCGTGAGCGTGACCACCCCCGCCCCGACCCCCGCCGACCACGAGGCGCCGACCCGCCCGGTTCGGCTGCGCGGCACGGTGGACGGCAGCCGGGCGGTGAACCTCTCCTGGGGCGGCTCGACGGACGACATCGGTGTCACCTCGTACGACATCTACCAGGAGGACTCCCGGATCCACAGCGTGCCCGGCACCCGGACCACGGCACATCTGACCGGACTGCGCCCCGGCACCGTCTACACCTTCACCGTCCGCGCCCGCGATGCCGCCGACACCTCCTCGCCGGACAGCAACGCCATCGACCTCACCACCGCCTCCGCCCCGGGCGTACCGACGAGCACCGCCCCCACCGACCTGCGGATCACCAACCGCGTCGAGGGCAAGGAGTACGCCATCGAACTGGACTGGAAGCAGCCGGAGACGGGCGGCGGGATCCCCGCGTACCAGCTCTTCATCGGCGGCCGGCTGACCACCACGATCGTCTGGGGCGCCACCCCGCCCGCAGGCCGCGCGAGCTACCGCCTCACCGTCGACGACCCGCGCGGCACCCGCTACTCGATGAAGATCCGCGCCAAGCTGCCCGACGGGAAGTGGGGCGACTTCTCCGCCCAGCGCACGGTCGTCCTCGGCGGCTGAGGGCCCGCCGGGCGAGGGGAGGGGCGCGGGGCGAGCGGTCCGGGGCCGGGCGGGCAGACTTTGCGCGGACGACGGCTGGGGCAAACTGCGCGCGGGCGTCGAGCCCCGCAAGCTGACCCTCGGCATCCCGTTCTACGGCCGGGGCCGGCAGAACGTCGCCGACGGCGGGGCCGCCGGTGAACGGCAGAGCGCGGGCGGCGCCGCACCGGGCCAGTTCGCCGAGGAGGCCGGAACCCGCGGTTACGCCAACCTCATCGGCGCCTACCCGACGATGGCGGTCCATCACGACGAACAGCCGGTGTCGACGTACGGCAGCACCGGCAGTCAGTGGTGGTCCTTCGACGACACCTGGTCCATCGGCAAGAAGACCGACTACGTGAAGTCCAAGGGTCTGCTGGGCGTGATGGTCCGGGAGATGTCGGGGGACACGCCGCAGGGCACGCTGATGAGCGCGCTCGACACCGGGTTGAAGCAGCGGGTCCGGGGGCGGCCGACCGGTTCGCGGAGCCCCGCCGGGCTCCGCGAGCCGGTCCTACGGCGTCCGGGATCAGGCGCCCCGCAGCGCGCCCTCCGCCGAGGCCAGGCAGCGTTGTGCCAGTGCCGCCGGTCCCTGAGGTCCCGTCGCCGGGGCGTCGCCGGCCGCCCAGGTCTCCACCGCGGCCCGCACCGCAGCCCCGGCGACCCCGGCCGTCAGCCGGATCTCCAGCGAGCCCGCCTCGTCCGGGAGCCCGGCGCGCGCCGCGAGCACCCCTGCCAGGGTGGCGTCCGCGTCGTGGCACGCGTCGTTCCACACCGACTGGAGCGCCGGGCTGTCCGCCGCCATCCTCAGCAGCGACCGCACCCACTCCAGGGACTCCGAGGCCGCGGTGTCACCGGGGGCCGGGGTCAGCGCGCACGCCGCCGCGTGCCGCAGCGCGTCCGGCACCGGCAGGGCGCTCGGGGCGTCCCGTACCGCCTCCACCCACTGCCGGGCGCCGACGGCGAGCAGCGGGGTGATGGCCTCCTCCTTGGTCGCGAAATAGCGGTAGAAGGTGCGTGGGGCGACGCCCGCGGCCCGCGCGATGTCCTCGGCGCGCGTGCTCCGCAGGCCGTGCTCCACGAAGAGCGCCGCCGCCGTACGGGCGATATCCAGTCGGGTCGCGGCCTTGCGCCGCTCCGTCAACGAGCCACCTTGCATGCGGATCAGGTTATGCCCTGGAGTCACCGAGCCCGGAAGGCAGATATTGCCCATGTGGCAGAATCTGCCATAAGTGCATGTGTGGGACTAGCAAGAGGTGGCAAGAGCGGTGCGTCGGCGGCAGTTCCTTCTTCAGACGGCCGGCCTCGCCGGCACCACGGCCGCGCTCGGGCTCACCGGCTGCTCGACGAGCAAGGACGTGAAGCTCCACCTGCTCGTGGCCAGTTACGACAAGAGCATCGGCGCTTCGCTCAGCGACCAGTGGGACGACATCGTCGCCGCTTTCGAGAAGCAGCACGCCGGGATCACGATCGAGCTGGAGCGGGTTTCCTACACCGAGATCGACAAGACGCTCGCCCAGCGGGTCGAGGAGGGCCGGGCACCCGACATCGCGCAGTCGAACGTCTTCGCGCCGTACGCCGAGGACGGCCGTCTCTACAACATGACCCAGCTGTTCGACATCGCCACCCAGGCCGACTTCATCCGGTCCTTCACCGATGCGGGCACGGTCGACGACGCCACCTACGGCATTCCGTTCCTGGCCAGCACGCCCCGGCTCTTCTACAACAAGGAGCTCTTCCGGCGGGCCCGTGTCAGCGGTGCCCCCACGTCGTGGGACGAGTTGCGGGCGGCCGCCCAGGCACTGAGGGCGATCGGCGTGAAGACGCCGTACGGGCTCCAGTTCGGCCCCGAGGCGGCCGAGGACGAGGCCCTGTCCTGGCTGCTCGCGGCCGGCGGCGGCTACACGGGGGAGCTCGCGGAGTACGAATTCGTGAAGCCGGAGAACGCCGAGGCCCTGACCTGGCTGCGGGACGAGCTGGTCGCCGGGGGGCTGGCCGGTGCCGACCCCGTGAAGCTCAACCGGACCGACGCGTACGCCCAGTTCCTGCGGGGCGAGATCGGCATGATGATCGCCCACCCCATGCTGATGGGCGCGGCCGACCGGGCCAAACTCCCTTATGCGCACGCCGCGTTCCCCAAGAAGGACGGCGGGGCCGCCCCTCCGGTGGGGATCAGCGACTGGCTGATGGCCTTCCGGCGCAACGACCACCGCAAGGAGTGCGGCACCTTCCTCTCGTTCCTTTACAGCGGGAAGTCCGCCCTGACCTACGGCGGCAGCCAGTCCGCGTTGCCCGTGACGTACTCCGCCTCCGACGCGGCGACCGGGAAGCCCGCCGAACAGCCGCTCTCGCCGTTCATCGAGCAGCTGTCGAACGCCCAGTTCGCACCGGTCAACATGCGTTCCTGGCCCGCCGTCCGGGGCACGATCCGCACCGATGTGGGCCAGGCGGTGATGAAGGGCGGCGATCCCCAGTCCGTGCTCACCTCGCTCGACCAGTCGGCCGTCAAGGCGGACATGGAGGCGGCGACCGCCTGACGACCGTGCGTACACCGACAGACCTCCGCCCCCGGCGCTGTGCGGGACGCTGTTGGGCAATTCGGAGGCTGGTCCTACTTTGCCCCGTCGAGCATGAGCTCGACGGGGCAAAGTGCTGCGAAGTGGCTGGTGCGGGTGTGTGCGCAGAATGTGAGGCCGGGGCGGATCGCGTCGCTGATCCTTCCGAGCGCGGTCAGCCGACCGCCCTGGTACCAGTGCAGTACTGGCGTCGGCCGCGCGAGGCAGGAGATCAGATCTGGGACCAGGAACTACGTCGGGAGATTATCCGACGGCATGCTGACGGCAGCACCAGGCAATGATCGCTGACAATCGATGGTCTGCAGTGCAAACCAGGACAAACCGAGGGTCGCGAATGACATCCGATCTGTCCGAAACCTCTCGGATCGGTCGCCCATTGACTCGACTCCGGCACGTTGTCGAGCTGGACACCGTCCTTGGCGTTCCAGGGCCTGTGCCAATCACCGATCTGGACCTCGACCCGCAGCCGACCATCCAGGGGTGTCCACTCCCAGCAGAAACCTGCCGTCATGTGTGCACGGGATCCGTCCTTCTCCATGCGCTCCATGAGGAAGGTCTCCATGTCCTCCGGGCTTTCCGCCAACCGCACGTCGATGCGGCCGTCCGGTACCCACGCGGGGGCGCTGGTCGCTTTGAGGCTGAGCAGCTTCGTCACCCATTCGCGGAAGGCGATACTGCCTTCCGCGCGGAACATTCCGGGCAGCTCGACAACCTCGTAGTCACAGCCGCAAGCGATGGCCCGCTCAACGAGATAGTCGACGGTGCCGACCTCGTCCGGGCGAAGGGACTGCCAGTCGTCGAGCAGGAAGACAGGCATCTCGGCGACGCGGATCAGTTCGTCGGCCTGCGGAAGGCCTCGTTCCTTGACCCATCTCTTGACGTCCCGGCCGTCCGACTTCTCACGCACCCGATGGGCCTCGTCGCAGATGAGAACCTCCAGCGAGTTCTCCTCCAATTCGCCGGACTGCTGAAAGTACCGGTAGTCCTTTCGCGCCTGTTTGGCGACGGCTCCCCGCTTACCGTAAGGTGCGGTGTCGACGGCTGCCTGACGCAGGTTGCTGGTGAAGGAACGGGAACCACTGGCATGCACGACGTGGTGTCCCTCCTGCTTGAGAGAGCGCAGGAGTTCCACGGCAACAGCGGTCTTCCCGCTGCCGGGGCCACCCTGGATGATGACGACCTTCTTGCGACCGCTCTTCGAACCACCGGCACGCACTTTTTGCCGGACCTCCTGGAAGGCGATCTCCTGCTCCTTCTGGAGAGCGAAAACTGGGTGCGGACTCCCGACCCGGCTGAATGCTTCGCTCGACGACGGCGCTTCGTACTGTTGGGCCTGACACAGCACATCGGCCGCGTGGCTTCCGGAGAATCCTCGAGCCAGTCGTGACGCGATGAATGCTTTGAACTCCCCGAGTCGGTCTCTCGTGTACAGACGGCCGTGGTCGTTCTTTGGCAAGTCGAAGAGTGAATCAACCTCATGGCTGGCGTTGTGGAGCAACGCGACGCCGGCGATCCGTTGGCGGGCGCCGCGCAGCGGTGCGAGGTGCTGGACGAGGTACTCGCAATAGCGCTGCACCTGGCGTACGGGATGGAGCTTCGGTTTGTCGTAGCCGGCGTCGACCGCGATCGGGTTCGTCGACGACACCACTGCCTTGTGCCACTGCTTCAGTTCGATGACGACGTATGACAGGTCCTCGGTCGTCGGATGCTGCCCGGCAAGGATGACATCAGCGTCACCGGCCATTCCGGGAGTGGAGTACTCGATGAGTGCCTCGACCGAATGGAGGCCGAGGGCAACGAGTACGTGGATGACTTCCGGCAGGTTGTGGTCCCAGGAAGCGATCAGGCCTTTGTTCGGCTGCTTCTTGTTGGGGTGAGACTGCACGTACTCGTTGATCAACCGTTCGGTGAGAGGCAGATGCTCTCGGCCGACGGGGGTAACGAGCGGGCTCAGTTCAGCAGCCGACTTCCGGAGCAGTACAGAGAGTTCCCCACAGGCACGATGGATCTCGTGCGGGTGGGGGCGTTTCCTGAACGGAAGCCCGTCGGGCCGCAATGACTTTCGACGTACTCTAGCCGGACTTGGCCATTCTTGAACGTCAATCGACGATCCGAGGGAGGCCCTCGCGTTGGGGTTCCGGCAGAGCCTTGTACGGATGCGTCCCGCTGCCGGATTGCCTCACGCGGGCTGTCGGCACACGGGTGATGGCGGGTCCCCGGCCCCGCCGCCCCTCGGCTAACCGAGAAGGTGCGCTGCCGCCTGCACGGCATTCCGCACCAGGTCCGAGCCGAGGCTCGCGGCGACGCCGATGAGGATGTCGCGTACCCAGATGCGGCGTGCGGGCGTGTACTTGGAGTGGGGCATGCGGAGAGCATCTCCTTCGGGAGTCGGATGGAAGGGATGGCTCCCAACCGGGAACTCTCCGTACTCACTGAAGTGAGACCACCGGACCACCGAAATCGTGTGCAGCGCAGGACCGTACCCCGTACACCCTCCGGGGAGGGCGCGCGGCGCAGAGCAACGCTATCGCACAGTCGGAGAGGAGAATCAGCACCTCGACAAGGCCACCGCGCGCCGGATGCCAAGCCGATGGGGGCGGGTGCGGCCGGTCAGGCCCGAGGTAAGGTCGGGCGGAATTGTGCGTTCGTTCACAGAGCGAGATGGATACCGCGGAGGTCGGACCGTGACGGCAGCAGGAACGCCTTCGGCCCCGAAGCCGGGCCCTCCGCGTAAGGAGCGCTGGTTTCAGTCGCGCCGTTCCACCTTTTCGTGGGAGCAGGAAGGGCTCGATCACGTCCGGCAGCTGATGCCGGCTGCCGAGCCGTACCGTGCCTGGGCCACGTTCTCCTTTACCGCAGCGTCCGGCCGCACCAACGAGTGCGACCTTTTCATTGCCGTGCCCGGTGGTCTGTATCTGCTGGAGCTCAAGGGGCACCCCGGCCGAGTCATCAACCACGGCGACACCTGGCAGTTCCATGACGACCGCGTCCGCACGCTGAAGAACCCGCTGCACCTCACCGACCTGAAGTGCAAGGAACTCAAGGGCCAGTTGGAGCGGGCTGCACGGTCCATGGGCGTCGATCCGCGGCGGGTCCCGTTCATCAAGCCTGCAGTTTTTCTCCATGCACCCGGCCTGGTGAGCGGTCTCGACGAGTTCCAGCGGATCAACGTGTACGGCCGCAATGACGGTGCCGGCGGACTCGGCAGGATCTGGGACGACCTGCTCGGCAAGCCGCCGGAGCGCGAGAGCTGGCGCGTCACTCCACAGTCCGCCCAGCTGCTGGAGCAGCTGATGCAGAAGATCGGCATCAGCGACTCCACCGCACACCTCCGGTACGGCGACGACTGGAAGCTGGAACCCGGCGTGCTGGACGCGGGCCCCGGCTGGGAGGACCGTCTGGCTGTCCGCGATGACGGGCTGGTCCAGGAGGGCGGGCGCGTCCGGATATACCTGGTCGAGCAGCTGGCCGGGGAGGCAGCCAAGCGAGCCGCGGATCGTGCAGCCCGCCGCGAGTACCAGGTGCTGCAGGGGATCACGCACCGTGGCATCGCGCAGGCTGTACAGATCCGCCAACACCAGGGCGGCCCGGCGATTCTTTTTCGCCACCGCCACACCGATCTGCGGCTCGACGCCTACTTGGACGCCTACGGCGGCAAGCTCACCCCGGAGACCAGGCTGGACCTGGTACGCCAGCTTGCTGAGGCGCTCCGCTACGCCCACAACCGCTCCCTCTACCACCGTGCGCTCGCCGCTCGGTCGGTTTATGTCTCGGCCAACGAGGACGGTTCCGATCCCGTGGTTCGGATCACGGACTGGCAGACGGCCGCCCGTGATTTCGACACCACTTCGATGCGCTCCATCGGCGACACCCCGCTTGATGGCACCCTGATCGAAGACGCTTCTCAGGTCTTTCTGGCCCCGGAGACCGACCAGGAGTTCGCCGATCCGGTGGACCTGGACCTTTTCGGACTGGGATCGCTCGCGTATCTCCTGCTCACGGGGGAGCCCCCGGCAGACCGGCGCAGCGCGCTGATCGAGCGGTTGTCCGCGGAGGGTGGGCTGCACCCCTACGCAGTGGCAGATGGGCTCTCCGACAGCCTCGACGACCTCGTCTACCGTGCCACGCGTGCGGAAGTCGTGGACCGGCTGCCTTCGACGGAGCGCTTCCTGGATCTGCTGAACGAGGCCGAACAGCAGACCACCGTTCCCGACCAGTCCGTGTCCGTCGAGACCGACCCTCTTACGGCGGTGCCCGGGCAGTCGGTCGATGAGACCTGGATGGTCCGGCGGGTACTCGGAACGGGGGCCACGGCCCGCGCACTGCTGGTCGAGCGAGTGGTGGAAGAGGCCGAAGGACCGGACGGCAGGGCGGTCGTCGAGGAACGCGTCTTCAAGGTTGCGCTCGACCAGGACAAGGACGCCCGGCTGTACGCGGAGGCCCAGGCACTCAAGGCGGTGGGCGGCGGCCGGATCGTCAGGCTCCTCGAAGAACCCCGCGAGATCGCCGGTCACACCGTCCTGGAACTCGAATACGCGGGGGAGTCCTCCCTCGGCGCACGGCTGCGCGGCGAAGGGCGCCTGACCTACGACCAGTTGGAGCGGTACGGCAACGACCTCTTCATTGCGCTCGACCAACTCGCCGCCAAGGGCACCCGGCACCGCGACATCAAGCCGGACAACCTCGGCCTGCACAAGCGCAACGATGGTTCGTGGGAGCTGCTGCTCTTCGACTTCTCCCTGGCGGACGCCTCCGAGCGTGACATCACGGCGGGTACGCGCGGCTACCTCGACCCGTTCCTCGGTAGCACCCGCCGCTCGCTGTACGACGATCATGCCGAGCGTTACGCGGCGGCTGTGACCTTGCACGAGATGGCTTCGGGAGAGCGTCCCGTCTGGGGTGACGGCCAGACCGACCCTCGCATGAGCGAGGACGTCGCACTGTTCGTCGCGGCCGAGCTGTTCGAGCCGGGACTTCGCGACGGTCTCACCGTCTTCTTCCAGCGCGCCCTGCACCGTGACGTCGACCGTCGCTTCGACACCTTCAAGCAGATGGAGAACGCGTGGCGGCAGATCTTCCGCACCGCGGACTCGGCGAAGCCGGCCACCACCCCTGCCACTGTCGGGGCCGTCGCCGCCAGCACGGAGGAAGCCCGTGAGACGGCCGCCGCTGCCGCCGAGCTGACCACGGCCCTGGAGGCGGCCGGACTCTCCCCGCGCGCCGTCTCTGTCGCCAATGGTCTGAGCGCGGGTACCGTCGAGGAACTGCTCGATGTCCCCCCGCACACGATTGCCCGTGCTCGTGGTGCAGGAACGCTCGTACGCAGGGAGCTCAACCGGCGCCACAAGCAGTGGACGGCGATGCTGCGACGGCCGCCCGCGGAGCCCGCCTCTTCCGCAGCGGCCCCTATGTCGCCGTCACTGTCCGCCGATCCGCAGGCACAGGCGCAGCTCGTCGCAGCCGAACCCGTCGACTCGCTCGCCTCACGCCTCACGCCTGGGCCGGCCCGTAAGGGTAATCTGCGCCCCGACATCATCCGTCTCACGCTCGGCCTGCCGCGCTCGGCCGCCGATGGCGGCGGGCTCTCCCCGCTCGGGGCATGGCCACCGCAGACGGCCATTGCCAAGCACCTGGGCAGCAGTCAGGCCACTGTCTCCCGCCATCATGTGGCCGCGATCGAGGAGTGGGCCGCCACCGACTGGATCCCGCAGATCCGAGACGAGCTGGTGCAGATCCTGGCCCAGTCGGGCCGCGTGATGACGGTCCAGGAAGCGGCTGCCGAACTCCGTGTGAGGCACGGCGCAGGGGATGACACCCCCGAGCGCACACTGGCCAAGGCTCTGGCCGTCGTCCGCGCAGCCGCCGACGCCGAGGCACTCCAGCGCGGCACCGAACATGATCCGCGCCTCGAAGTGCTGCGCCGCGGCTCCCGTGTCCTACTGGCACTCGACTCGCTGCCGGGCACGGACGACCCCACCCCGCAGGAGCTGGCCGACTACGCGGCAGCCCTCGGTGCGGAGGCCGACCGGCTGGCCGATGAGGACCCGCTGCCCGGCCGGGCCACCGTCGTACGCACCCTGCGCGAGGTAGCGGCGCCCAGCGGGATGACTCCGCTCGCCGACACCCGCCTGGTCGGCCTCGCCGCGGTGGTCGCCCGGCATGCCTCCGCATCGCCACGGCTGGAGATCTACCCCAAGGCACTCGGGCTGGCCCGCGCCCTGCGTATCTCCCAGGCCGCCGCCGGAGTGCGCCGGGAGACGGGCATCTCGATCAGTGAACTCGTGGCACGCGTCAAGGCGCGGTTCCCGTCGGTGCCGGTTCCTGATGCGCCCACGCACATCGAGATCGAGGACGTGCTCAAGGAAGCCGGCTTCCCGCTGGAGTACGACACCGTTCGCAGGCGCTTCTTCCCTCCGGCGGTCGAGGGAGCACGCTGGTCGAGCTCCACCTTTACCCGTACCAGCGTGCTGGTCGCCGAGGCCCGGACCGCAGCGGCGGCCGGGCGGGACCCGCAGGCAGTGCTGCGCACGAGGCTCACCACGTCTGCCGAGCGCGGCGGCTTCCTCGCGCTGACTCTCAAGGGCGCCGACCTGCCGGGTGCGGCGGCTGCGGTGGCAGCCGACTTCGGAGTCGTCCCGGTGGACTTCAACAAGGAGTTCCTGAACATCTTCCGGGCGCTGGCCGACGAGTTGAACACCGACTGGTCCAAGGTGCTGCGTGCGGACTCCGCCTTCACCGGCAGCGGAGAGCTGAAGCCGGGCCTGCGCTCGTACGTCCAACGGGTCACCGGGCGGATGTCGGAGCGCCTCGTCGGTATGGCGGAGGAGGCGGGCCCCCGGGCGGTGCTCTTCGTCCACAACGCCGGTCTCCTCGCCCGCTACTTCGATGGTGGCGGCCACGATCTGCTGGTGACCTTGCAACAGGCGGCCCGCCGCCCTGCGCAGAGCCCGCATGGCCTGTGGTGGCTGTGCCCGATGGAGGACCCGAAGCAGACGCCGTCACTGGACGGGCGCACGGTGGAAGTCGTCGACCGGGCGACCGAGTGGGCGGTGCTCGACTCGTTGTTCCTGAAGGGGCTCAAGGCCAAAGCCGCCGAGACAACCTGAGCCTTCTCTCTGCCTGGCTGTATCCGGCACTTCACTCAACGCAGCGCTGGTCGTAGAATCCTCCGCTTAGGGGGATCAGCGGGACCAATCCGGCCAAGGCGACTGTGTGAACACGACCCTGCCGTGTGGCTGTCCCGGGTTCAGCACGTACCCGGGGGCGTGTGTGCTCCGTCGGCCCCGGAGAAGCTGGACGAGGAGCAAGGACCAGAGTGACAATTCCGGGCACTTTCGGTGGCGGTACAGACCTGGAACGACTCAAGAAGGTCCTTGCCGACTGGCGGACTTCCCTTGTGGACCTGAGCGGGCGCAATCGCCTGCTCAACTTCCGCCACACCAAGTCGGCGACCTTGGAGATCACGCAGCCCTCGGCGGAGACACTGGTACGGGGCTTGGAGCGTGGGTGGGACTTCGCTCCGCTTCCGGACGAGGAACTTTCGGGCGAGGAAGAAGCGGGCTCCGCCGAGGGCGGCACCGCCGCGCGCCGGCCGGCTGTGATCCGCAGTTCCGCGGACGGCATCGTGACGCAGAAGACCACAGGGCCGGCCCTTCAGCGTGCCCTGAGCGGTCTGCGCAGCCGGTCGACCCAGATATTCAACGACTACGGTCTGTGGACGCTGCAACTCGGCGTCGGCGTCCTGCACTGGCGCGAGGACGGAGCCGAGACGGGCAGCGATGCCCCGCTGGTCCTGATGCCTGCCCGGATCACCCGGACGCCCAACGGGCGGATGCGCCTCGAGCTCAACGAGGATGAGGAGCCACGCCTCAACCCGGCTCTCAGAGTGAAGCTGGAACAATTCCACATCGACTGGGTGCCCGTCACCGAGCAGGATCCGACCGACCCCGCCGCTGTACTCGCCGCCGTCACCGAGTCGGTGGCGGGCAAGTCCGGTTGGAAGGTATCGCCCCGCGTCGTACTCGCGCTGTTCGCCTCCCACAAGGAGTCGATGTACCAGGACCTGCTGGAGAACGAGAGCCGCGTCCTGGCCAGCGATCTGGTCAAAGCGGTGGCCCTCGGCCCCAAGGCCGGTCTGGCCTCCGATCGCTTCGACTTCGAGGAGATCGATCTCGACCGCATCGACCAGCTCAGCCCGCCCGAGGACAGCCCGCTGGTCCTCGACGCCGATGCCTCCCAGCGTCAGGCCGTGGCCGCCGCTGTGGCGGGACAGTCCTTTGTGCTCGACGGCCCTCCAGGTACCGGGAAGAGCCAGACGATCACCAACATGATCGCCGGTCTCATGCATGCGGGCCGCAGCGTGCTCTTCGTCAGTGAGAAGGCCGCCGCCCTCGACGTGGTACTCGACCGCCTCCGGTCGGTCGGCCTGGACTCGTACGCGCTCGCCCTGCACAGTCACAACACCAGCCGCCGAGCGGTGGCACAGGAGCTGGGCCGGGCGCTCGAAGAGGAACCGCAGGCGCCCCAGCTCTCGCAGCAGGCCGTCACCTTGGCCCGCGAGACCCGCCAGGCGCTCAGCGGCTACGCCGACGCGATGAACGAGGTCTGCGAGCCGCTCGGCAAGACCCTGCACGACGTGATCGGCAGAGTGGGACGGCTTTCCGACGCACCCGTGGCATATCTGACCCCGGCGGCCGGCGGCGGCAAGGACCAGAAGCTGTTCGACGCCGCCACCGTCAGCAGCCAGGACCTGCACCTGGTCGTCGAGGCCACCCAGGCCATCGCGGACGCCTGGCAGGCGGTCGCCGACCCGTCCTTCCCGTGGCGGGACCTGCGCGCCGGCACCGCGCATCCGCGACCCGCGCTCGACCAGGCCATGGCTGCCCTCGAAGGGCTTGTCACGGCCGTGTCCCGCTACCCGGAACTCGGGCCTGGAGGCTCTCCCGCCGGTGACGAGAGCGGCGTCGTCCGGCTCACCGGTCTTCTGTCGCTCATCGAGTCCCGGCGCGCCGTGCCCGAACACTGGCTGACCAGCGACGACTTCGCCGAGACGGTGGACAACCCGGTCGACGCCTTCCTCACCGAGCTGAGGAAGGCGAACCGCGCAGCGGCCTCCGCACGGTCTGCGGCCGGTGCACGCTGGGAGGAGCTCTCGGCGCGCCTGACGGCGGAGAAGAGTGCTGCGGAGAGCACGCTGACCAGTCTCTCGCCTCCTGGGGCCGACCTTTCCCCTCTCACGGAAGAGCGAGCGGGCGAACTGGCCCGGGAGTTCGAAACGACCGCGGACGGGCTCGACCGTACGCATGGGAATCTCTCGGACCTGGCTCGGCGGTTCGGACTCGACGTTCCCCGCAACACCGAAGCAGCTGTCCAGGTGTGTGACATCGTCGCGCTGACCGGAAGCGGGCACCGACCACTCGGGTCTTGGCTCGAACCCGGTGGCGCGGCGAAGGCCGACCAGGCTGCCGTGCATGTCATCGCCGACCGACTGCGTACCTTCTCCGCTCGCCGCGACAAGGTCCTGTCCGCGCAGGCGGAAGCCACCGCGCTGGCCGGGCCCGGATGGGCGGACCTTCCCATCGGACTCAGCGCGGATCCGTCCGCGGCCGAACAGGCTCTCGCCGAGCTGAAGCCGGCCGGACTGGACATCACATCGTTCACGCGGCAGTACGCCGCAGAGGTTCTCGACCGGCTCTCCGCCCTCGCCGATACCCTCGAATCCGCTGAGCGGCATGCCGAGTCCGCGTCCGCGCTGCTGGGCCTCGACCGACCGCGGTCCACGGCGGAGGCCGAAGACCTGGTCGCCCTGATCGACCTGACCACCGCCCCGCACCGCGCCCCGGCCACGTGGCTCGACCCCGCAGTGCTGCCCCGCATGCGGGAAGCCGTCGCTGAAATCGCCGAAGCCGCAGGCCGCTTGACCGAAGCCGAGCAGGCGGCCCGGGAAACCTTCCGCCAAGAGGTACTCAGCACACCCGGGCTTCCCGATCTGATCCACCGGCTGACAGAGGGGTCCCGCGGTATCGGCGGTCTGCTGTCCAGCAGCATCCGCGCAGACCGCAAGACCGTCGCCGCTATCACCGTCACGGGCTCGTGGCGCAGCGATCTCTACGACAAATTGCCGACCGCCCTCGCCTGGCACACCGCACACGACCGACTCAAGCAGCTCACACTCGACCACCGAGAGCTGCTGGGCGCCTACGCGGCCTCTGAACTTCCCGACGTGCCCGCGCTGCAAGCCGCAGCGGCACACGCGGATTCCCTGCACCGGCTCGCACCGGACGCTGTCACGACCCCGCACCGCCGCACCGCACTCGCCGCCCAGACCGCGGACAGCGTCACTCCCGCGCCGGAGTTGCTCAGCCTGGGGGGCGTACTGCGCGATGAGCTGGGCGCCTGGGCAGCCCAGTTGAACGATCCGAGCCTCCGTTCCGACGCCGATGAGCTCATCAAGCAGCCCCTGAGGTCGGTAGCCCGTCGGCTGCGCGCCCATCTCGACCCGCTGTGTGAGGCCATCGCGCTCCTGGACACCCTGACCGCAGTCGGCCGACGAGCCGGAGGAGCCTCCGAACGCACGGTGTCCGTCGCCCGTGCTGCGGTCGCCGCGGCGCACAAAGCCCGGCGCGAGACCGCGTCGTTCGCTGCCGAGGAGGCGACCCACCGCCGGTTGTTCGGCCCTTGGTACGGAGGTCTGGACACGGACCCCTCTCGCCTCCGCGACGACGCACCCGGCGTCGTCACCGGCCACGAAGCAACCGGTCAATTGCTCCGCCTGGCGTGGGAAGCCTCCGACCCGGCAGGAACAGCCGGACCGGACCAGGTCGCGCGCGCAAGCGCGCAGGACATCGAACTGCTCGGGAGGTACGCCCCGGACGGCCACCCCGACTCGGACCTGCTGCGCCGTGCGATCGAGACGGCACGAACCGTCGAGAAGCTCGCCGCTGGCGCGCTCGCAGACCCCGCGCGAAGGGCCCGCCTCGCCGAGGGCATGACCGACGGCCGGCCCGAACCTCACGAGGCCCAGCGACAGGCCGAACGGATCCGTTCCGAGCTGGAGATCTGGCAGAGCCATGCAGGTCTGCCGCGTCTGTCAGGCGCAGGCCACCAGCTCCTGGCTCTGCCGCTGGACGAGGCAGCGAGGTGGTTCCGCGCCCACGTCGAGCCCTTCGAGGACGCTGCCGATCTCGTCCACTCCGTCGCCCGCGTTGCCGACACGCCCCACGACCTGACGCTGGGCCGCGCGCGCGAGGCCGTAACGGCCGTCGTGCAGGCACGGGCAGCCGCAGCACGCTTCACTGAGGATTCCTCCGCCCACCGTGATCTGCTCGGAGAGCTCTACCGAAGCACCGCGACCAACCGCAGCGACGTACTCGATGCCCTCGACTGGGCCCAGAAGGTACGCAGGACGTCCGACGGAGCTCACTCCGCACCCCTGACCCCGGCTGCCGCGCACACCATGCTGACGGCGCCCGCCGACCCGTCCGTGGCGCAACGCCACCAGGACTGGCGGCGCCAGCGCGACGCCCTCGCCGAACACTTCCAGCCGCCCCGAGACCGGGACCTGCGACGCGAACTCCAGCAGTCCCTGTCAGCGGCCCGCACCTACCTGTCCCGACTGGACGACGATCCCTACGGCCCCGAGGCATGGACCTCCTGCGCCCAGGCACTCACCCGCCTCAAGGGATACGGGCTGGACGGACTGCCCGGCCAGCTCGCGCAGCGCGACGTCTCCGCCGCCGAGTTCCCGGCGGCGATGGAGCGCGCGGTCCTCACCGCGTGGATCGAGCGCCGATTCGAACTCGACGCCCGGCTAAAGCCCATGCGGGCCGTCGAGCGGGACCAGCTGGTGGAGCGCTTCCGCATGGCTGACCGGGACCTGGTCGAAGCGGCCCACGCCGACGTCATCGCCGCCTGCAACGACCGCCGCCCACGGCGTACGTCGGTGGGCCAGGCCGCCGTACTGCGCAGGCAGGCCCAGCTGAAGACCCGCCACATGCCGGTCCGACGCCTGTTGGGCGAGACTCGCGAAGTCGTCCGCCTCATCAAGCCGTGTTTCATGATGAGCCCGTTGACCGTCAGTCAGTTCCTCCCCTCGGACTTCCGCTTCGACGTCGTCATCTTCGACGAGGCGTCCCAGGTGCTGCCCCAGGATGCCGTCAACTCCATCTACCGCGGCGACGCACTCATCGTGGCCGGGGACCAGAAGCAGCTACCACCGACCTCGTTCTTCAGCGCGGGCGGCGACAGCGATGAGGACGACGAGTGGGACGAGGACGGGGCAGTCGGTTTCGAGTCCGTACTCGACGCCTGCAAGGCGAGCGGTGTGCTGCGGGGTCTCCCTCTGCGCTGGCACTACCGAAGCCGCCACGAGAACCTCATCGCCTTCAGCAACCACGAGTTCTACGACAACACCATGGTGACCTTCCCCGGTGCGCTGGAACAGAGCCCGGACGTCGGGGTCGAGTTCATCAAGGCAGACGGTGTCTACGACAAGGGAGGCCGCAGCAACAACCCGCTGGAGGCGGCCCGGGTCGCCCAGCGGGTGATCCACCACTTCGCCACCCGCCCCGGACTCACCCTGGGCGTGGTCGCCCTGTCGAAGGCACAGGCCGAAGCCATTGAGGAGGCCGTGCAGAAGGCCAGGGCCGCCCGCCCCGACCTCGACCGCTTCTTCACCGACGACCGTCTCGACGGCTTCTTCGTCAAGAACCTGGAGACCGTCCAGGGCGACGAGCGAGACGTGATCATCCTGTCGGTCGGCTACGGACCCGACCAGCAGGGCAAGCTCGCCTCGTCGTTCGGCCCCATCAACAGAGAGGGCGGCTGGCGGCGACTCAACGTCGCCGTCACCCGCGCCCGGCGCCGGATGGAGGTCGTGGCCTCCTTCTACGGCGGCGACCTGCGCGACAGCCCCAACAAGAGCGTGCAGCACCTGAAGCGCTACCTCCAGTACGCCCAGCACGGCCCCCAGGTCCTCCAGACACAGACCGCCGACCCGGACGCCGCGCCGGAGAGCCCGTTCGAGGAAGAGGTCCTCGACGTACTGCGGAGCTGGGGCTACTCGGTACAGCCCCAGGTCGGCGTCGCCGGCTTCCGTATCGACATGGCCGTACGCCACCCCGCCGCACCCGGCAGCTACGCCCTCGGTATCGAATGCGACGGCGCGATGTACCACTCGTCCCGGGCGGCCCGCGACCGTGACCGGCTGCGCGAGTCGGTTCTGAGTGATCTGGGCTGGAAGCTGCACCGGATCTGGGGCACGGACTGGTACCGCAGCCGCCGGGACGCCATGGCGCGCCTGCGCGCGGCGGTGGAGGCGGCCTGCGCACAGAACCCGCACGAGAACAGGCCGGAGCCGGAATCCGTACCGGTGGTGGTTGAGGAAACCCCGCAGGCCCGGGATGCCGCCGCGCCTGCGGCGACCAGCGCAGCGCCCCCGGCCGCCTCCGGACCGACGGTGACGTTCGTGCCGGTGGACGACGGCCCGGCGCCCTGGAGCCGGCCGTACCAGGAGGCGGAGGACATCGAGCTGGTCAAGCTGCGGATCGCCTCGGCCCGCCGACGGAACCGGCACGGCATCGAGCTCCAGGACCCGGACGCCGGCGGCGTGGTGGGGGACGTGGTCCGGTGTGTGATCGAGGTCGAGGGCCCGGTCACGGAGGAGCTGATCTTCACCCGCGTTCGTTCGGCATGGGGCCTCGCCCGCTCTGGTCAGGTCATCCAGGACCGTATCCGCCGGGTCCTGCGGAAGCTGGTCACCAAGGGCGAGATCGTCCGCGTCGGCGACGCGTACGACCGCCCAGGTCATGAGGTGGAGGTCGCCCGCACCCCGACGTCGAGGTTCACCCGCAAGGTCACCCAGGTTCCGTCGGCCGAGCGGCAGCTCGCGCTCCGCAGCGTGGTGGAGGAGAGTCCGGGTGTGCAGCGTGCGGAACTGCTGAGGGAAGTGGCGCGCTTCTTCGGGTGGGCTCGGCTCGGCTCGGACATCCGGGACGCGCTCACGGACGACATCGATGACCTGGTCGCCCAGGGGGCGCTGGACGAGACGGACGGGGGGCTGCTGCCTGGGGACGGCGACTGACACGCCGGGGTGTGAACGTCGCCCGGCATGCACGCAAGGCTGTGTTCGCCTGGTGCGTCGCCCCGGGCCTGGCCTCCGTCGGCCAGGTGCCCGTCACAGGTGTCCTGGTAGGGCTGGCCCGGTACGTATTGCTTCCACTCCTCGCTGGTGAGTCCGCCTCCGGCCACGGTGCAGGCGGTCTCGACGAGATCCGCGCTGATACCGGGAAGGCGGCCGAGGTCCCAGACGGTGAGCGGGTTGTCGTCCCCGCTCACCGTGACGGCATATCTGCCGTCCGGGTGGAACGCGAGGTCGGTCATCTCTTGCCCGTGACGGGCCATCGTGGTGGCCAGGTGGATACGGGTGGGGTCGGCCACACTCCACAAGGTGACGCCGTCGCTTTCATCGAGGCCTGCAACCAGGTTTCCAGCAGGATGGAAGACATACGTGGCGAAGTTGTTCTGTTCCTCGGGTATCTCTGCTGTCTTTCTGGGGCTGCGCGGGTTCTCTATGTCCCACAGGACGATGTCGCGTTGCGAGCCGCCCGTCGCCAGAGTCTTGCCGTCGGGACTGAAGGCGGAACTGCCGTTGCTGTCATCGAGTTCTACTGCTTCGTAGGAATTGTCGGCAGGCCACAGGAACGTCCCCAACCCTGGTAGCGCCACGAGAGTCCCATCGGCACCGAAGTGCGCAGAGTGAATGGTGGAGACGTCGTTGAACGTGCCGACCGCACGAGGGCGTCCCTGCTCTCTGATGTCCCACATTGTGGCCCAGCCTGGCGAGAAGTAGGTTTTCGCCCCGCTGACGATCACACTCTCGCCTTGCTTGCCGAAGTCCACGGACGTGATGGGATCGGTATTGCGGGAGAGGTCGGTGACCTTCCGCAGACGGGCACGGTCCCTGATGTCCCAGATCAGCACGTTGCCGAGCCGATCGCCCGCCGCGAGCAGCCGTCCGTCGGAGCTGATCGCGACATCTGTGACGAACCCGGGCATCGGCGCGGCGGCCGTACGCCTTGGGCTGGTGGGGACGCTCATGTCGTAGAGCGTGACAGCTTGGTCAAATCCAGCGGTGGCCAGCGTCCGCCCGTCCGGCGTGAAGGCCGCGGAGGTGAGGGAGGCCTTCCCCCCGAGTGTGGCGACGGCACGCGGCAGGCCGCCGCCTACCGGGTCCCACTGGATGATCCGGTCCCAGTCGGCGGAGACGATCGAGCGTCCGTCCGCGGAGAAGCGCAGCGTCTCCACCGTAGAGGTGTGCCCGTTCAGCCGGGCGGACTCGGTGGGGTGTGCGGGGTCGGAGATATCCCAGAGGGCGATGGTCTCGTCAGCGCTTCCCGTGGCCAGAGTGCGGCCGTCGGGGCTGAATTCGACCGCGGTCACGTAGTCCTTGTGGGCGGTCCAGCTCGACAGCTCTCTGGGGGTCGCCGGGTTCTTCACATCCCAGACCTGTACGGTCCTGTGGCGCCTGGTGACGAGGAGCCTGCCGTCCCGGCTGAACCTCTGGTCCTCGCCGACGCGTGGGAGCCGGGTCAGCCGACGGAGGGCCGCTGGGCGGGACACGTCCCAGAGCGTCGCGCCCGATGTGTGGGTGACCGAATCGCTGTTGACCGCGTCGTCACGGAAGGACACGATGCCGGTGGAGCTGACGAGTGTTCTGCCGTCCGGGGCGAAGAGCACCGAGGTGCTGTCGTAGACATTTTTGCGTACCTTGAGCAAGGTGGGCCGGGCGCGGTTGCGGATGTCCCACAGGACAAGCGAGCCATGCGCTTGTGATTCGTCCGACGGCGCGTACCTCCCGACTGCAAGCAGTGTGCCGTCGGGACTGAAATCGGACCCACTGGGTCTGCCCGACACGTCCGGGGACCTCAGTGAACCATCGCGCCGCGGCTGTGTGGGCCGGGTGATGTCCCACAGGTTCACCACGCCGTTGTCGCAGATCACAGCGAGCGTACGGGAGTCGCGGCTGAAGGCGGGCCTGCGCGCAACGCCGGCGCAGGGGGAGAAGGAAGCCAGTCGGGTATTCCGGGCTCTGTCACCGACACTGCGCAATACCAGCCGCTTCCTGTCCGCCTGCGCCGCCACCTGCAGCCTGCCGTCAGGGCTCAGCAGCGGGTCTTTCTCGCTATAGGCAGAGCTGCCGGTGAGTCGGCTCTGGACCAGTGTGTCCGACACTGCTGCCCGCGTCTCCGCGGTGGCCCGCAGCCCGTGCGCTGCCATCGCGATCTTCAGCGCGAGCCGAGGGTCGGCGGCACGCCTGGCCACAGCCTCGGCGACGAGCGCCCGGTGGGTGGCGGATTTGCGCTGTTCCTTCGCCACGCCTTGCTGCTGGAGAGCGAGCGCGCCGCCGACGAGCGCCAGGACGAGAGCGAATACGGCTGCGCCGAGCGCCTGCTTGAGGCGCAGAGTGCGGCGCGCCTCACGGGCTCGTGCAGAACGGTCGGCCTCGTCGCTCGCGGCCACGAACCTCTCGTCCAGCCGGGGCAACCGCCGGTGCCTGAGCCGTTCCTCATGCATCAGTCCGAGGGCGGCTTCCAGCAGGCTGCCCCGGTAGTAAAAGCCCGGGTCGCCACCGGACGCGTCCCAGGCACGCGCGATCTCGGAGAGCTGCTGGCGCGCGATCAGGACGCTGCGGTCCTCCTCGATCCACTGGTGCAGCCGGGACCACGACCGCAGTAGCGACTCGTGCGAGAGCTGAGTGCCGTCCTGATCGACGCTGATCAGCCTGGCCGCGGCGAGACGGTCACGGATGGCTGCTGTGAGGTCCTGTTGCTGCGACGGGAAGCCGTCCAGCAGTGCGTCGGGGGCCACCTTGCGCCGTACGGCAGTGCCGGTGCCCTCCACCGTCACGTGAACCAGGCGCAGCAACAGTTCGCGCAACGCATCCTGGCCCGCTGTATCGAGGTCCTGATAGAGGCGCTCGGTCGTCGTGCTGATGGAGTGCCAGATGCCGCCGGTGGCCTGATACCCGGCCAGCGTCAGCGTGGTTCCGCTACGCCTGCGCCATGTCTCGCGCAGCGCGTGTGCGAGGAAGGGGAGCGCGGTGTCGAGGTCGGGTCCCGACACGGTCACGGCAGGCATGGGGCCGGAGGCGGTTGCGGTGCCGAACGCCGACGTGGCCGAGGGTGTGCTCTCGGCGTCCGCAACGTCTGCGGTGCTCGCGTCGTCGGTCCCGTTCGACAGTTGCCCCCACCGCAGATCCTGTATCAGCCGATCCGTCAGACCTTGCTCCAGATCCAGTCCTACGACGCCGGCGGGACCCTCGATCGCCGCGCGCAGCTCGTCGTCGGTCATCGGAGGGACCGGCAGTTGGCTTTCCCCCAGGACGGGGACGAGCGGGTCATGGGCGAGGCAGCTGCCGTAGTGGTCGGCTCGCAGACCGAGGACCACGCGCATGCCGCGTTCCTTGCCCGCCTCGCTGTCGTCTGCGTTCTCGTGCCCAGCGAGAACGAGTACCTCGATGAACCGAGCCCTCTCGGTGGGGTCCGCGCAGCGGGTGAATATCTCTTCGAACTGGTCGACCACCAGCAACCCGCAGGGTGGCCGGCCGGACTTCGGTGGTGGTAACCGACCGCCTTCGGCGAGTACGCGGTGGACGTCGGCCGAGGCCCGTCCCGTCGCCCGCGCCCACAACTCTGCCAGCGCCCGGAGAGGGTGTTCCCCGGGGGCGGACAACAACAGTGCCGGCCACGGCAGGTCGTGTGGCTGGGCCATCGAGGAGTGTCGCTGCTCCAGTCCGGCCAGCAGCCCGGCTCTCAGCAGGGACGACTTACCCACTCCGGAGGCGCCGATGACCACGGTCATGGGCGCCGCGCCGTCCGGCGTGGCTGCGCACACGGTGTCGATCAGCCGTCGGGCGAGTTCTTCCCGCCCGAAGAAGTGGTGGCTGTCGGCGGCGCTGAAGTATTCCGTGCCGGGGTAGGGGCACGGAACATCGGCCGGTGGATCGTCCCGCCAAGCCGCTCCATCGTGTGACGTGTCGCCGCTTTCGCGATAGGCCCGGTTCCGGGCGATGAGCAGTGAGCCCAGCGAACCTTCGCTCTGACGCCGTGGCCGGATCGGTCCCTCCGCGAACGCGCGGTCCAGTGCGCTGTACAGGCTGTCCATCGTCAGCCAGGGCGGACCGGCCGGATCACCCTCGGTCAGCAGCCGCAGCAGCCGGCCGCTGAACAACGTGTGACGCCGCTCCTCGGGTGCGAAGGACAGGTCGTAGCGAGAGGTGGCACTGAGCAGCAGGCTGCCGTCCGGCCGGACGGATACGAACGGCCCCCGGGCAGGGACACCGCTGCCGTCGGGAACGTCGGCCCGCCCGGAGTAGCAGCAGTCCAGTACGACGATGCCGCCACCCGCACACGCGCTCAAGAGACCCTGCACCGTGTGGTACGGCACGGCCCGTGAGATCTCCTCGTGGGACCGGGTGCCGTGGGTCGCCAGATACAGCTCGTCGCGGGGACCCAGCAGTCCGTGTCCGACGTAATGGACGTACACGACCCCGGTCGCCTCGCGCGCCACCCGCTCGATTACGCCGAGCACCTCCTCGGTGTCCGCGTCGGCCGGGATGCGATGTACATGCTCCGGGCTGACTCCACAAACGTCCCGCAGGGCGGTCTCCAGGTCGTCGAGCGTGGTGGCGACCGAGGGCAGATCATGCAGCTCTGAACCGGATACGTGCCTGTGACTGCCGAACAGGACGGCATGGGCACCGGCCGCGGCGAGTCCGGTTGCTCCAGATATCACCGCTGTGGGGCCTCTGGCGACAGCTCGCCGTCGGCGGGCGGCACCGGGTCGGCTCCCGGGCCGAGGAGGGCGGCCAGCTCCCTCGCCAACTGGGCATTCTGTTCCGCGTTCATTCCTCTGACACGGGTCGCGGAGACGGTGACCGTGGTCCCGTCGGGCCGGGTGATCGTGACGGTCTGGTCGCCCCGGCGGCTCTGCACCCATGCGACGAGCGCTCCGGCGAAGACCACGGCCACGCCACCCGGCCCGAGCACCGCGAGCAGGGCCTCCGCACCCAGCCCCATGGCGTCGGACGGTATCGGTGACGCTGTGTGCCCGCGGATCCGTCCCCTCAGCTCGGGCTCGTCGGACAGCCAGCGGCGAAGGTCGTGCAAGCCGCCGGAATCACCGTCCTCGACGGAGACGGTAATGCGCACGCTTCCTCCAGCGGATCGCTCTTCGCACGTCGCGGGGCGCCACCCTACGATGTCCGATCCCAACGGGCCTAGCCGGTTTCCGGTCCCGTTGTGGCGGGCCTGACACCGTCGGGGGACTGCCTCGCACCGGAGGGATCCGCGCTGACGAGCAGCTGTCACCGAGGCGAGCCGCGGCCTCCTGACGGAGAGGCCGGCGCAGCGCCTGGGGGAGCACACCTGGGCCCCTTTCTGCACGCCTGAGGAGGGTGGTGCCAGTGAGCTGGAGGTGCTCTTCGCCAGGAGCGACATGGGCCGTGCTGTCCGGTTACGGATGAAGGGTCCGGGGAGGGGCGGCAGGGCTGGCAGGATGGATGGGATGAGCTGCGGGCCCGGGTGGGGTCCGGGTCACGGAAAGAGGGGCGCCCCGGTGGACAAGGCCGCACTGCTGAAGGATCTGCGCAAGCAGGTCACCGCGCTGGAGGACGACCTCCGGGCTCGCACGGAGTCGGTGGACGAGTACCGAACTGAGCTTGAGCGCGAGTACGGGGCGGCCCGCGAGGCGAGCCGTACGGCGGCGACGTACGGGGCCTGGCGGGACGAGCGGGTGACGCAGGCGGCGGCGGCCTGGGCGCTGGCCACGGTGTTCGTACGGTTCTGCGAGGACAACGGCCTGGTCGACGACCCGTTCATCGCGGGCCCGGGAGAGCGGCTCGCGGACGCGGAAGACCGGCAGGCGGCGTTCTTCCGGGAGAAGCCGGAGCTGAACGACCGGGACTGGCTGGTGGCGGGCTTCGATCACCTGTCGGGCGCGCACAAGGCGGTGGCAGGGCTCTTCGACCGGGGCCACAACGCGCTGTGGGAGCTGAGCCCGTCGTACGAGGCGGCGACGCGGCTGCTCGGTTTCTGGCGCGAGCGGGGCGCGGACGGCGAGATCATCCACGACTTCACGGACGGGGAGCTGGACACCCGCTTCCTGGGCGACCTCTACCAGGACCTGAGCGAGCACGCGCGGAAGACGTACGCGCTGTTGCAGACGCCCGAGTTCGTGGAGGAGTTCATCCTCGATCTGACGCTGGAACCGGCGGTCGAGGAATTCGGCCTGGACCCGGCGTGGAAGCACAAGCCGGCGGGGTGGCCGGGCGAGGAACCGGTGGTACGGGGCCTGCGGTGCATCGACCCGGCGTGCGGGTCCGGTCACTTCTTGCTGGGCATGTTCGAGCGGCTGCTGAAGAAGTGGCGTGAGGCGGAGCCCGGCACGGCGGACTGGGAGCTGGTGCGACGGTCCCTGGAGTCGGTGCATGGGTGCGACAAGAACCCGTTCGCGGTGGCGATCGCTCGATTCCGGATGCTGGTGGCGGTGCTGAAGGCGTGCGGG
Organism: Streptomyces atratus; assembly: GCF_900119365.1. Taxonomy (GTDB): domain Bacteria; phylum Actinomycetota; class Actinomycetes; order Streptomycetales; family Streptomycetaceae; genus Streptomyces; species Streptomyces atratus_B. Next base: position 164,527 of record NZ_FPJO01000009.1, on the reverse strand, counting down.
GAGCGGCGGCTGGCGGCGGCTCCGGAGTTCCCGATCAATGTGGCGGTGGGGGACTCGCTGCTGCATGGGCGGGGGGCGGGGCGGGACGCGGACCGCACGCTGGACGACGCACATCAGAGCGGGGCCTTCCTCTACCGCACCGAAGACGCTTCTGAGTTCGGGAATCGAGTGGACCTCCTGGGGCGTGGCAGCTACCACGTTGTTGTGGCGAATCCCCCCTACATCACAGTGAAAGATAAGAAAGAAAAAGAAAACTACGGAAAGGTGTATTTCGCCTGTTCCGGGAACTATGCGTTGTCGGTGCCGTTCGCTCAGCGTATTTTCGAACTGGCTATTCGCTCCGGCGGTGATCGCCGAAATGGTGGATTCGCTGGGCAGATTACATCGAATTCTTTCATGAAGAGGGAATTTGGCAAGACCCTCATTGAATCATTCTTTCACGGTGGCGAATATAAATTTAAGGACGGAAAGACTACGCGTAGGCGTGACTTTGCAGGAGTTGAGCTGACTCATGTTCTCGACACTTCGGGAGCCTACGTTCCTGGGCACGGGACGCCGACGGTAATTTTGGTTGGCCGAAACCAAGTAGCGCGGCAGGCTGACCAGATCAGGGCGGTGCTGGGCGTGCGTGGTGAACCGAACCAGCCAGCGGACGCGGCGAAGGGCTTGGTGTGGTTGGCCATTAAGCGGCAGACCGGTCAACCCGGGAGTGAATCGGTGTGGGTCTCTGCGGTAGATGCTCCGCGTGAGCGTTTCCGTGAGTTTCCGTGGTCGCTGCAGGGCGGTGGGTCTCACGCATTGCTCACCGCGCTTGAAGGTTCGTCGCAAAATAGCCTCGGTGATCGAGTCAAACTGATTGGTCGGACGGCGCACACTGGTGCGGATGATGCCTACTTCGTAACCCCGGGTGCCTGGAGCCGGCGGGGCGTTCCTGAGGAATATACGGTGCCACTGGTAGAGGGTACGGCCATTCGTGATTGGATCGTGGCGCCAGAGGCGGAGGCATTGTTTCCTTACGGTGAAGAACTCAAGGCAGACGACAGCGACCCTGCTCTTTGCCGTAGCCTTTGGCTTCATCGGTCTCAACTGCGCCTGCGCCGCGAACCAGGTGGTACTCATGAAGAGATCGGTCTGACCTGGTTCGAGTGGAGCCGTTGGCACCCTGAACGGTTCAGCGTTCCGCTGGGCATTGCGTTTCCATTTGTCTCAACACATAACCACTTCGCATTTGATAGAGGCGGAAAAGTATTCAAGCAGACTGCGCCGGTGGTCAAGCTGCCAGAGGGGGCTACGGAAGAACAGTACATAGAGTTGTTGGGGGTTCTGAACTCATCAACGACCTGTTTTTGGCTGAAGCAGGTTAGCCAAGCCAAGGCAGGCGGTGGAACTGGCAGGGGAATGCAAGATGAAGGGTGGGAGGAGCGTTACGAGTTCACCGGGACCAAACTTCAGGAGTTCCCGATCCCGGCGCGTCTGCCGCTCGAACTCGGACGCACTATCGACTCTCTCGCTCATGAGTTGGCCGCCCGCGAACCCTCCGCTGTCGCCTCCTCAGGTCTCCCCACCAGGGCCAGCCTTGGCGATGCCCACGCTGCGCAAGACTCCCTGCGCTCCCAGATGATCGCGCTCCAAGAGGAGCTGGACTGGACCGTCTACGGCTTGTACAACCTGCTTACCCCCGACGCAGTGGCGTGCACAACTCTTCTGAGCACTGCCGATGTGCCCGAAGTGGCCCTCGGTGAGCGGGCCTTCGAGATTGTCTTGGCTAGAGCGGTAGCTGCCGGCGAGGCCGAGACTGCCTGGTTCGAACGGCATGGATCCGCGCCGGTGACCGAGATTCCTGCCCATTGGTCCGACGAGTACAGGACCGTCGTTCAGGCTCGCATTGACATCATCAACTCGCGCAAGGACATCGCTCTCATCGAGCGACCCGACTGCAAGCGGCGCTGGGCCTCCGAGCCCTGGGAGAAGAAGGAGAAGGAAGCTCTCCGCACCTGGTTGCTTGAGCGCTGCGAGGACGAGAATCTCTGGTTCGCCCTTCGCGACGGCTTCCGCGCACCCCGTACTCTCACCGTCTCGCAACTTGCCGACGGCCTGCGGCAGGGCGACGACGTGCAGGCGGTGGCCGAACTGTACGCCGCCGACCACATGGGTAAACGCGACGCGACACTTGCGGCGGTGCTGGCGGACATCATCGCCCCCGAGCACGTCCCGTTCCTTGCCGCCTTGCGTTACAAGGAACCGGGCTTGCGTAAGCGTGAGCAGTGGGAGCGGGTCTGGGACCTGCAGCGCGAGGAGGACAAAACGGGGAAGCGGATCGAGATCCCCGTACCTCCGAAGTACGTGCCCGCCGACTTCCTCAAGGCGTCCTACTGGTCGCACCGAGGGAAGGCGGACGTGCCCAAGGAGCGGTTCATCTCCTACCCCGACGCGTCGCCCGACTCGGATCCGACTCTCCTGCTCGGCTGGGCCGGCTGGGATCACAAGGATCAGGTGCAGGCTCTGATCAACGTGATCAATGACCGTACCGAGCAGGCGGGTTGGGAGACTCCGCGCCTGATGCCGCTTATTGCGGGCATTCAGGAGCTGATGCCGTGGGTTCACCAGTGGCACGGTGAGTACGACGAAGAGTGGGACGGCACGCCCGCTGAGGAGTATCAGGCGTACCTAGACGAGCAGCGCGCCAAGCACGGACTCTCGGCCGAGGACCTCAGGGCGTGGCGGCCGGAGAGGAAGACCCGCGGTCGGGCGCAGAAGGCTGACTGACCGCCTTGATCAAGAGAGTGCCCCGCCACCGGAATGCCTCGGTGGCGGGGCACCGTCGTCCACGCGCAGTCAGCCGTGCGCGGCGAACTCCACGAAGGCCGCCCAGCCGCCAGAGGCGACAGACAGGGTCGGCCCCGCCGTGTCCTTCGAGTCGCGGACATGGACAGTGCCGGGCCGGGCCGCGACCTCGACACATTCGCCGCCCTCGGCTCCGCTGTAGCTGCTTTTGTACCAAGCCAGCTCCGTAGCTGCCGTGTTGGTCTCCGCAATCTTCATAGCTCTCCCAGCAACTTCTCGACAAAGGCAAGCGACTCCCGGGGCGTGAGAGCCTGCGCTCGGATGATCCCATAGCGGGCTGCGAGGGAGCGGACCTCTTCGGGATCCGTCACGAAGGTGCTGCGCCCCTGAACTTCCAAGTACGCAACCTGTTCCCCACCTTTGCGTGAGATCAGGGTGAACGGTCCGTCGACTCCGGCATTGTCCTCTCGGTCGAGCGGCATGACCTGAATCTCCACATTGCGCTTCTCACCGATGAGAAGCAACTGCTCCAACTGGCCATGGAGAACGCTCGTACCTCCGAAGGGGCGGCGGAGCACCGCTTCTTCGATGGCGAAGCTCATGAGCGGGGCCGGCCACCGGCTGAAGATCTCCTGCCGTGCCAGGCGCCCGGCCACTCGTTGCTCGATGGTCTCGTCATCCAGGAGAGGCCGCCGCCTGGTGAGCAGAGCACGCATATACTCCTCCGTTTGCAACAGGCCGGGCACGGCCTGAACGGCGTACAGATGCAGCTCAACCGCCTCCGCCTCCAACCGCGCCGCATCCCGGAAGAAGGCCGGATACTGCGCCCGAGCAACCTCCTCCTTGCTGGCCTTCAGCACCCCGCCCGCGTCCAGCAGTTCGTCCGCCTGGTCGATGAACTTCGGTGGCGGGATTCTGCGCCCTTGTTCGAATGAGGCGATGCTCGACGCCGAGTACCCCGTCATCGCCCCGAACTCCGCCCGCTCCAGCCCCGCCCGCACCCGGAAGAGCTTCAAGTGCTGGCCGAACACATGCAAGATGCCCGACCCGACCTCGTACTCATGCTCCGGCTGCTGTCGCTGATCGTCCACGTCCCACGCCTCCGTAACGTCCCGCGTCGCCCTACCCTGCCCCGAACGTCCCACCTACGCATCGGCCAACGCCGCTCACCGGAGCCGGTCATGCCCCGTACCGCGTACAGCCCGCGCGCGGACGCGTACAACAGGGACCCGTCGGCGCGTCTCTCCTGGTCAACGGTATGCACGCGTCGAGATCGTTTGCTGGATGAACCGAGCAGTTCCCCCAGACGTGCGCACCCTGTGGCCGCCCGGCGAGGAGAGTGAGGTGCGCATCGCGCAACTCGTCTCTCGGCGGACTCGTAATCCACGCCATCCAGGGCGCGTTGCACGTTCAGGGGGCAGCCCCGAGGACTCGAAGGAATGCCTGGTCCAGCTCGATTCCTGACGGTCGTCCGGCTCTCCGTTCGCTGCCAGCGGCGCAGCGGACCCCGACCTGACGTCGCATATGCGCCAACGCCCACTGCGCACCGCGCGCGGAGCTGGCTAGGGTGATCGTTCCTGGCGGACCGGAACGAGGGGGCGGGCCGTATGGCGGCGAGCAGTGAGCGACGGCGCAGGGCGGACATCGTGCGCTACTGGCGCGCGGTGGAGATGTTCAGCCCACAGAAGGTGGAGAAGACCTCGCCGCCGAAAGGCATGTACCCCGTGGAATCCAGGAGCCCGCTGCCGTGGGAGGAGGGGCATCCCGTACGGCGGCGGAACCCGGGCCGGAACATGGTCAGGCAGCACACCGTCTACTGCGGCGTGTACCCGGTCGCGTCCGTCCGCGATGTCCTGCTTGATGTCTTCGGCAGCAGCGAGGAGGACCACGACGGCCGGGTGGACGGTGACAGTGCCCTGTTGGCCTTCGAGGTCACGGACGAGGGGCTGCTGGTCCAGGACTCCATCACCTTCTCCGCGTGCGCCTGGGCGACGGGGCGCAGCCGTAAGCCCGGCCCCGGGGCCCAGGGCTGGCTCGACGGTTTCGAGGCGGAAGCCGACGCGTGCGAAGGCGTTGTGCTGGGTGTCGGCGACGGCAAGGTGACGATCGCGGACACGGCGCCGGGGCGGCGGCAGCGGCCCTTCGCGGGGTTGCTATGCGAGATCACGGTCGGCGCGGTCGGCGGCGCGTTGAACGCCGTGCTCGGACCGGTGCTCGGTGACCTGGCGGTCGGTGCCCTCTCCGGCGCCGTCGATGCGGTGGCCGACGGTGGTGCCAGGCGCTCCGCCAGGCGCGAGGACGAGGGGTCGCTGGACGAGAGCCCGTTGGACGAGGGCAACGCAGCCGATGCGGAGGACGGCGACGAGGCTCCGCCCCGGCTCGGGGAGAAGCCGCTGACCGTGCGTGACCTGTCGGCCGTCACCCGCTGGGTCGCAGAACAGTTCGGCGTCACCGACGACCTGCGGCCGGAGACGATTCGGGTCCAGTGCAAGTCCGTGTCCCGGCGGAAGGCCGGCCGGTCGGGCGGGTCGGACTTCCTGAACAGCTTTATCGCGGCGGACCTCGGCTTGGTCGCGGGCAGCCTCTCCAAGGACGAGCCAGGGCCTGCGCTACGGGACTACCTGACCGCTTCGACCACGCTGCGCGGCGTACGCGCATCGACCTCAAGCACGAACCCGGAGCGGTACTCGACGGCGTTCAGCCCGTCCATTTCCCGCTCGGGCGATGGCCTGCGAAGACGGAGCACCCGCTGGTGCTGAGCCAGCAGTTCGCAGTCAACCGGATCGTGGAGCAACTCGCCGACACCGACGGGCTGTACGCGGTGAACGGCCCGCCCGGTACGGGCAAGACCACACAGCTGCGGGACCTCATTGCATCCGTCCTGGTCATGAGGGCGGAGCGCCTGGCCGAACTCCGGCGGCCCGGTGACGCGTTCACCGGCCAGACGCACCGCTGGAGCACCGGCACCTACCAGCGGTCGGTCGCGTCGCTCAAACCGGAGCTGGTGGGTTACGAGATGGTGATCGCGTCGGCCAACAACGGCGCTGTCGAGAACGTCTCCAACGAGATCCCGGCGCTCGAATCCGTCGCTGCGGAGTGGCGGGAGGAAGCGTCCTTCTTCCCGGAACAGGGTCGCCTTCTTCTCGACGGCGCACCGTCGTGGGGAACCCTCGCCGCGAAGCTCGGCAACAAGGGGAACCGTTCGGATTTCCGCAACAAGTACTGGTTCGGCCCTCCGCGTGAGGAGCGGGCCGAGCGTGGTGAGGGCATGCGGGACGTCCTGAAGGCGGCTGCTTCGCGCGGCTTCGACCTGATGTGGTGGCGGGAATCCGTGGCCCGCTTCCGGGGCGCACGGCAGACGGTGCAGGCCCTGCAGGACGAGCGTCAGCGAGCCTATGGGGCGCTCCTGGACTTCAACGGTTCGGACGCGGCCGTCACTACCGCCCAGGAGGCGGTTCTCAGCGCTCAGCAGGATCTGGACGCACTTCGGCAACCGGCTGCGGAGGCCCGTGCGGCTCGCGGCAGGGCACAGAGGGACCTCGCCGGCCCTGCGGGCCGGAGGGCGGAGCACCGTCGGCACCGTCCCGGCCTGACCGCGGGCATCTTCACCCTCGGCGCGGCGCAGCGCGACTGGCAAACGGAGGACCAACTGCTGGCCGTAGCGGAGCAGACAGCCCGGGCCGCGTACGAGGAACACACCCAGGCGGCCGCCGCGTTCGACCGGGCCGAAGCTGCCCGCAGAGGTGTCCTGGACGAAGCCAGGCGGGTGCTCCAAGCGGCGGAAGGACGCCACGCACAACTCCGGGCCACCTTGGGGGCAGCCCTCGAGCGCTGGGACACTTTCATTCCGGGCCAAGAAGAGCGCGGCGAGCGGACAGAGGAGGATGCCAGGGAGCTCTCCTCGCCCTGGTCCGATCCGGAGTTCACCCGGGCCCGCACCCGGCTCTTTCTCGCCGCGATGGATCTGCACCGTGCGTTCATCGAAGGTGCGGCCGACCGGATGCGCAAGAACCTCGACGCCGCGATGGACGTCCTCTGCGGCGACGCTCCCAAGACCCTGAAGCCGGAGGTGGTGCTTGCGGCCTGGCAGAGCCTCTTCCTCGCTCTGCCGGTCGTCTCCACCACATTCGCCTCACTGGACCGGATGTTCACGGGGCTGGGGCCCCGGTCGCTCGGCTGGATGCTGATCGACGAGGCCGGCCAGGCGACCGCCCAGATGCCGGTGGGTGCGCTGTGGCGGGCGCGTAGAGGCGTCATCGTGGGCGATCCGCTGCAGCTGGAGCCGGTGGTCACGCTGCCGCACACGGGTCAGCAGGCGCTTCGCCGCACCTTCGGTGTGGCTGAGGAGTGGGAACCGTCCCGCACCTCGGCGCAGCGCGTCGCCGACCGGCTGAACCGCTACGGCACCTGGCTGCCCGCGCCCCAGGGCTCGGAGGACGACCGGGTGTGGGTGGGGTCGCCTCTGCGTGTGCACCGGCGCTGCGACGACCCGATGTTCACGATCAGCAACGAGATCGCCTACGACGGGCTCATGGTGCACGGGGTGCACCGGGACGACGAGTACGCGGTGGCCCGGCGCGGCGTGTGGTGGCCGGTGAGCGGCGGGCGCGCATCGCAGGGCAAGTGGTCGCCGGACGAGGGGGATTGCGCGAACGTCATTGTGCACCGGCTGGTCGACCAGGGCCTTGACCCGGAGCGTGAGCTCTTCGTCATCAGCCCGTTCCGGGATGTCGTGGCCGGACTCCGTGCAGCCTGTGCCGGGTTGTCCCGCGCGACAGGGTGGGAACCGTGCATACGACCCAGGGGAAGGAAGCCGATGTGGTGCTGCTGGTCCTCGGCGCGGGCGGGGAGAAGGCAGGCCCGCGAGCCTGGGCGGCCTCTGCCCCGAACCTGCTGAACGTCGCGGTGAGTCGCGCTCGTCGGCGGCTGTTCGTCGTGGGTGACCACGACGCATGGCGTGGACACCAGCACTTCGACGTACTCGCACGTCAGCTGCCGTGCATCTCGGAGGCCGAGCAGGCGGCCATGTGGGAACTCGCCCCGACGGCGCTGGCCGAAGGGTGCCGCTGCCGATAGGCAAGGGCGCAGTCCACCCGAGGCGGCGGCCGAAGCGGGCCCTCCGCGCCGAGCCTCTCATGCTCCGTTCCGTGTACAGCACGCGCACTGACGCGTACAGCCCGTTCCCGTCCGCGCGTCTGCCCTGGTCAACGGTATGCCGGGGCCGAGATTGTCGTCGTCATGAGCCGAGCGACTACCCCAGAGGTGCCCGTCCAGCAACCGGCGGCACCCGTACGCGAATTCGCCATGCAATTCACCTCCACTCCACGCGGCGCCCGGCTCGCTCGGCGCCTCGTCTCGCACCGGCTCGACGAGTGGGGCCACCGTTCCTAGCCAGTGTGCATGAGTGAGTCCTGGACCCACTGATGTGTACTGGGCGCATCCCGAACGGTTTTGGATGCGCTGGGTTGCCGCTTTCTCGTCCCGTTCGGCGGCACGTCTCTGGGGGCGTGGTCCGTTGCGGGTGGGCGGGTTCCGTCACGTCCTCGGGTGCCTGGCCTGGCCTGGGCGGTCCGATGCCCCGCACGATCACTCCGGTCGTGTGGGGGCGGTGCCGTCCGACGCCGGACCGGGTGTCCGAGGGCGCGTCGTCCGATCGCGATGCCGGCGGCATCGTGGCGGGACATCTTTCGCTTGGGGGTGGCCAGCGGTTTCTGCCAGTGCTGGGCACCCCACATCGAGGTGTAGGCGGGGTCGACCGCGACAATGCTCAGGCCCTGTTCGGCGGCCATGGAGACCAGCCGGGCCTTGAGTTTGCCGGTTGGGATGCCGGAGATCAGCTGCCGGAACCTCTTCTTGCGGCCGTGTTTCTCCCGCGTTTTCTCGGTGGTGAAGTCGAGGTCTTCGATGGCGATCGCGGTGACACCGGCCTGTTTGGCCCAGTTGATCAGGCGGGTCAGGGCGTGGCGGATCTGTGCGTCGCGGTGCGTGGTGGTGCCGGACGGGTCGTAGAAGAACCGCCGGGGCTCGCCGATGGGGTTGCCGTGTGGGTCGAGGTGGTAGGCGGCGAAGTGGTCGGCATTGGTGTCGACGCCGATCACGCCCCGGGCTCGGGCCGTCTCCAGCGGGATGGTCTGCACGGCGGGGCGTTGCCAGGACGCGGTGAGGTACCAGCGGCCACGGTCGGTGTCGAGGTGGATGCGGTAGGCGACGGCTCGGTTCGCGGTGATGCGGTCGGCCCACTCCTGGCCCCGGTGCGCGAAGCCGATACGGACGGTGAGGGTGTAGCGGCCGTGCTTGGCGTCGGCTAGGTGTGCGAGCGGGGCGGGCGGTTTGATGCTGACCTCGCCGTCCGGGGTGACGCGGATGGTCTCGTTCCCGAACCGTTTCCCGGACTCGCCGTCGGCGGCGATGAACCAGCGTTCCGCTTCCCAGCGTTCCCGCCACTGCTCTTCGGTCAGCCGGGCCTGGGTGAGGTGGTGGCGGGTGTTGAGGAGGCGTCTGCCCCCGCGTACGACCCGGACGCGTCCGGCCTGCCGGTCACGGACCGCGGCATCGTGCCGGGCTTCCAGCGCCACGAGGCGGCGGGACTTGTGGAACCACTCGTCCTTGGAGCGGTAGCCACCGGCTGCCCGCCTGGTGCCCCTCGCGCCGATGGGGAGGGACAGGCGGTGCCGCAGCGTCCCGATCCCGGCTTCCAGCGTCTGGATGTACGCGGCCTGGCAACGACGGGCCAGTGCCCACTGGTCGTGTGTGGCTTTGGTAATCGCACCGGCGATCCGCGATGACGACTGTGCGGTCAGGTCCCGCTTGCGCGATGCCCAGGTGTCCGCGCTGTGCTCCAGACCATCCGCACAACGGGTCCTGAGATCACGGGAAGCCAGACGGCCCTGATGCTCACCGACCACACGCAGGACTATCTCGTCCTGGGGCGTGAGGTGCTTGAGACGGTCCCGGATCGCCACCCCGCACGGCCCGGGCGCCACGAAGGGTGCCGCCAACTCCCGCACACCACCCACCACAACACCCCCTCCCACGAGATTGGACACCTGCCACCTGCCCAACGAGCAGCAGACGCCAAGGTCACCCATTCGATCCCAGAACTTCCGTTCCCACTCGGTGAACCCACCGACAGGACTCACTCCTGCTCACTACAACGCACTTCAGCTCAGCAAACCGACAGCAGCTCACAACCCCTACGACTCCACCCCCAACGAGACCTTGACCCTGATCACCGCCGAGCTGGCCGCGAACGCCATTTGTCACGGCCACGTGTCCGGACGCGACTTCCACGTGAGGCTCATCCAATGCACGTCCACGGCAACGACCCTTCTCCGCATCGAGGTTGCTGACACCCGCACCGAGCGGTGCCCTTCCCCCGAGACGCCCACTCCGCCGGCTACCGACGAGGAGACAGGCCGTGGCCTGTTTCTCGTCTCGCAGCTTGCCGACCGTTGGTGCGTGGCACCCCGCGTCGGAGCACCGGGCAAGAGCGTATGGGCGGAACTCGAAATCAATCACCGGTAGTTCCAGCCGAGTTGGCCGACGAAAAATCATCTGATTCCCAGTCACTTTCGTCGCTAACATCATGATTGTCACAGTGGGCCCATCCGGCTCACCCGAACCACTTTCCAGGACGACCGTGAAAATCAAGCGCGTGCGCGTAGAGAACTTCTGCTGTCTGCACAAGGTGGACATCGCCTTCGAGGAAATCACCTGCTTCATCGGCCCGACCGGTGTCGGCAAGTCCACCGTGCTGCGCGCACTCGACTGGTTCTTCAACGGCGAACGTTCGGTCTCGCTGAGCACGGACGATGTCCACTCGGCGGCCGAAGGCGAGCGCATCTCCGTCGAGGTCGAGTTCGACGGGCTCACCGCTCACGACCGCGATGCCCTCGGCCGATACGCACCCGAGGGCGCCGAGACCGTCAGCGTTTGGCGGACCTGGGAGGCGGGAGACGACAAGATCACCGGGAAGGCTTTGGCCTACAGCCCCTTCGAGGAGATCCGACGGCACGCCAAGGCGATGGACAAGCGCCGGGCGTACAACGATCTCCGAGAGAGCGACCCCGGGCTCGGACTGCCCCCGGCCGGGAAGGCCGAGGCCGTTGACGAGGCCATGAACCTCTGGGAGCTGGCGAATCGGAACCGGCTCACCGAGACCGAGATCGAGGGGACACACTTCTTCGGGTTCGCGGGGCAGAGCAAGCTGGCCGAGCTGATCGACTTCGTCTTCATCTCGGCCGACCTCCGTGCCTACGAGGAGGCTGACGACTCCAAGGCGACGGCTCTCGCCCGCATCCTCAATTACTCGGTGGACCGTTCCCAGGCGAACGCGCAGCTCGGTGAGATCGAGGATGCCGCCCACCTCGCACGCCAGAAGGTGCACGCCGACGTCTACGGGACCGTGCTCCAGGATTTGTCGGCTGCGCTGTCGAGGGAGGTGGCGCAGTTCACGACCGGTCGGGACATTGTCGTCACCCCCACTGTGCAGGCGCCCAGGGCCTCCAAGACCGTGTTCGAGGCGAGTGTCATGGACGGGGCTGCCAAGACCTCCGTGTATCGCCAGGGGCACGGCTTCCAGCGCGCGCTGATCATCGCGACCTTGAAGTACCTGGCCGAGCAGCGACGTGCGGACGGAGGGACGCGCACGCTCTGCCTTGCTGTCGAGGAGCCTGAGCTGTTCCAGCACCCGCCGCAGGCAAGAGTGTTCGCGGAGGTGCTGCGCGGGCTGGTCGCGTCGTCCGTGGAGGGTCGGACCCAGGTGATGTACGCGACGCACAGCCCTGTGTTCATCGACCCGGAGGGCTACCACCAGATTCGCCGGCTCAGCCGTGAGGTGGGGGAGGCGCATCCGGTCACCAGGGTCTGGCAGGCGTCCGAGGCCGAGTTGTGTGCGTCGCTCACGGGGCTGGTGGGCGCGGATGCGATCAAGCGACGGACGGGTCCCCGGCTGGCGGGCTCGCTGGCCGAAGGCTTCTTCGCTCATGCGGTCGTACTCGCCGAGGGCACTACGGACGGGGCTGTACTCACCGGCTGCGCGGAAAGGGCCGGAGTGAGCCTCGGCGCGGAGGGGATCACGGTCATCGATGTGACGGGGAGGGACAACATCCTTCTCTGCCACGCGATTCTCAGCGCCCTCGGCGTGCCGTGTCATGTGATCTTCGACGGTGACGCCGGAATGCTGGACCGTAAGACGGAGTCCGTACAGCACCTGGATCCTGCGAAGCGGGCACAGAAGGTACAAGACTTCGAGCGGCAGGCGCGGAGGCTCGCAGACAGCAACGCGAGCCTGCTGGGCTACTTGGGAGCTTCTCGGACGCCCTGGCCCGCGACCGATTCGGCCGCGAGGTACACGGTGTTCGAGGACGTCCTGGAGACGTCCCTCTCGGAGCATTGGCCGGCCTGGGGCGCTCGTCGGCAGGAGCTGATCGACACGGGGGACGGGGTGTCCGACAAGAATGCGGCTACCTACCGTGAGGCCGCCCGAACGGCGACGACCGAGCCCCCGTACGTTCTCCAGGCGGCCTTGGAGAACGTACGGGCCTTGACCAGGGCCTTCTGACTCTCCGACCTGATGAAGTTCCGTGGAGGGCACGCACCTCGTGCCCTCCACCGCATCGTCCGGCGCCGCCTCAGCCGCAGGTGCTCGCCCCAGCCTCCGTAACGACCACGTCCTCAAGCCGGACGGACAGGGACTGGTCGCGCCGGGGATCCCACAGCCAAACGCGGTCCCCGGAAGTGCCGAAGGTGAGCAGAGAGCGCCTATTGGCAAGCGGACCGTTGAAGACAGGGATCCCCTTGGACACGGGCTTCACACAAACGAGTCGGCCCTGGACTCCGTAGTAAGCCGCCGGGTTCTCGCCAGACGCTGCAGCCACGCGTGCTCGGTTCGCGGCCGCTTCCGCTCCGACGAGTCCGGCGGTCAGTGAGATCCCGATGACGAAGAGGCTCATGAGCGGAACGCCGATCCGGACCATGCCCCGCGCGTGGACCCACTGGTGGTAGTGGCGCAACCAGCCGGCGATCGCCAGCACCACTGCCGCGAGCCCGAGTGCGATACCGGTGGGCTTGAGCGAGGCCGCGTAGGACCAGTACACCGAGACCGTGATGGCGTCGGAAGGGACGCCGAACCCGGCCTTCAGATACATCGTGTGCAGCAGGCCGCCGAACCAGGGCAGGCTCAGGGCGAGGGCGGGGACGAGCGCCGGTACGGCCCAGTTGGCGTTGCGGCTGAACCAGGAGTGAACCAGGGCGTACCCCAGTCCGTAGAGCATCAGGGCACAGAGAGCCACCCCGAGCACCATGTACGCCGTCACGCGAGCCACTTGCGCCGGGGGACCAGGCATGATGAGGGCCAGCAACAGGCCGGCCACAGTCATCGGGGCCACAGCCGCAGCGCCCCAGACGATGGTGTCGGCAAGAGGTTGTTCCCCCCTGCGGTTGGTGATCTCGTGGCCTACGGGCCACACCAGGGCGCATGCCACGAGCAGCGGCACCAGCATGAACAGGCCATCCGCGGCCGCAGCAGCGATTCCGCAGGCACCGGCCGCGCCCAGGCCCGCCAGCATGGGGCCCGCCAGACGCCATGCCGACACCGGACTCGGCGGCGGCCCGTCGGGGTCCCGGCCTTCCATGCCCATAGGGATGCGGAGTTGGAGCGCCTGCGGGTCGTACGGGCGCCCGGTGAGTGTTCCGCGCTCCAGGCGCCGTTCGAGCGCTTCGACGGAAGGGCGGCCGGTCTGCTTGAGAATGCGGACCGTGGAGATCACACCGAGCGAGGTGCGAAGAGCTGCGATCCAGGTCCGTGGGCTGGGTGAACCCGGGAGAGCGGACGTCTCCAGGAGCCGGCGGTGGGCGTGGAACACGGAACGGTAGTCGTGGGCCAGGTCGTGCTCGATGAGGAACGCATCCACCACCCACATGCCCGCCTGGTGGCGGCGAGCGAGGTTCTCGATCTCGGAGACCGCAGCCTGCACTGCGCCGAAACGCGCACCGTGCAGCCGTACTTCGACCAGCAGCCCCACACGGCCGGGGCCGAGCGCCGAGGCGTCCGCAGTGTCGTCGCGGGGCAGCCATGGCCGGACCGACCACCCACGCCCCTCCAGGAGCTGTGCCGTGAGACTCGTCTCGTCCGGGCTGTCGACGACCGCGACCAGGACCTCGATCCGGCGGTTGAAGGGCTCGTTGGGCAAGGCCGCCGTGTCCGCACGGTCGACAGAACCTCCGGGGTCACCGGGACCGGCGGACCCGGACCCGGTTCGCGGGCCCGGTACCGGCCTTCCGGCCGATCGTCGGGTGGCCGTCCGTAGCGTTCGTAACATGCCGCTCTCTCCGTTCCGATACTTCTCCCGCACGCCGTCAGCGCTCCTGCACCGGTCGTGCTCAGTTGGCCGAGATAGCTCTCTCGTATCACGGCCAAGCCTGGAACCATGCGCTTCATCGCCCCGGGGAGCATGACGGGGCCAACGAGGGGAAGCACAGAGCACCATGGCGTTCAAGGATGATCCGGCGGAGAACGGGACCGAGGCCGGAACAGGGCTCGGACGAGGGATCTTCGACTGCGACGGAGCCCATCAGAGCCCGCGAAAGAACGACTACGAGCGGGTCTTCCAGAGCGGGATGGTCGTCCTCGACACCAACGTACTGCTCAACCTCTACCGCTCCAACGCCCGTACCCGGCAGGACACCCTGGCGGTGCTCACGAAGCTACGGGACCGGCTCTGGGTGCCGCACCAGGTGCTCACCGAGTTCTGGCGCAACCGCGAGCAGAAATCCGTCCGCCACCACCACAGCACCAAGGCCAAGGAAACCTCGGCGGCCTTGGAGCGGGTTCGGCGGTCCGCGAGTGACGCCGTCGATCGGTGGGTCAAGGACGTACGCCTCAAGCACGACGAAGGCGTCACCCAGCGGATCAACGAGAGTCTGTCCGCACTCACCGAGACCGTGGAGGAACTTCAGGGGATCATCGACGGTCAGGCCGAGCGCGACGCGCTGGAGGGCACGGCCGAGACCCACAGCGACCCCGTGCTCGTGGAGCTGGAGCCTCTCCTGTCGGGCCGCATCGGCGAGCCCCTGCCGACCGATGAGTACGACAAGGCTGTCCAGACAGCTCAGAAACGGGCCGACGAGGAAATCCCGCCCGGGTACGAGGATTTCAAGACCAAGCCGGCCGAGCGGGCTGCTGGCGACTACCTGTTGTGGTTGCAGTTGCTGCAGGAGGCTCAGCGACGTACCTGCGATGTGCTGCTGGTGACGGGTGACGTCAAGAAGGACTGGTGGCAGCAGCGAGATGGTGACATCCCGGCGCGACCCAGGGCCGAGCTCGTGGTGGAGCTGAGGGAGCAGGCAGACGTGCGCCTCTACATGCTGACTCCGGCGGAGCTGCTCACCTGGGCCGAGCAGTTGCTCGAAGGGCTGCACGTCGACAAGGACTCGGTGGACGACCTGGAGCAGCTGCGCGGAGCGGACCGGGACGACGACGAGCTGGACGAAGGTTGGAGCCAGCAGTCGCTGGACGCGTTCATCGAGCAGCTTGTCGCGCGCTATCCGGCGCATGCCAAGGTGATCGTCGCCGCTGCTGCGAACGGAGGGTTCGTGGACCGGAACACGGTCTACGACCTCGCGGGCTACTCGCCGGATCGGCAGCTCAAGGGATTCACCCGGCCGGTCAGCACAGTGGCACGTGAGCTGGAGGACCTGGGGGTGCTGAGCGGCGAGGAGCCGTTCCTGCTGCACACCATCTACGGATCACTGACGGAACCCTCCTGGGCCAGCGGATTCCGTATCCCGGACGAGACGATCCCGCTGCTTCGTGAGTCCTTCGAGGGCGGTCAGCTCTGGCCGGCTTTCTCCAAGGGCGGTGCTGAGTCCGATGAGGAAGACAAGGCATCGGAGCGCGACGAGTCGTAGGCGATCGGCGCCCTCCGGCTGATTCGCGCCCTTGTCCCTGTCATCCGCCCATGTCACACAGGTGGGGGCGATACAGGAGACAGGGGGCGATCATGGACGATGGCGCGGTGTGGAACGGCAAGGGGGCGAGTCCCTCGGCGTGGGCACAGAAGCGCTTCGGCACACAGGCGAGCGGTCTCGCTGCGGGCGTACCGAAGCGGCTGACGCGGGCACATCAGCGGGCGAGGGCCGTTCATGCCGAGGCGAATCTCAAAAAGCGCGGACCGTATGGACACGTCCTGGCCGAAGCGGTACGCGAGGAGCTGGCCGATGAAGCCGTTGCGCTCGGCGGCACGGTCCGTGAGCTGCGCGGCTACGCCTACGCGGTGATCAACGGCCACGCTCTGTTTCCCTTTCGCTATGCCGACCGAGCGGTCCCACTCGACCGTGCGCGGTTGCGGGCCGATGTCTCGCCTCAGCGCAGGCGCATGCTGACCGCCCACGGGCCCGAGGCGCCGGAGGGCCTCTTCCCGCTGGACGACATTCTCACCACGGACGCCTACGAGGAGCTCCACGAGGCTTTCGAGGAGCTCGGGCGCACCACGAAGCTCGTTTCCGTGTTCTTCACCTCCGCGTGGGAGGACGGTATTCACGCCATCCACTGGGGCGACGCGCACCTCGACGGAGACCGGACGTTCAGCTGGTCGCACGTCGAGCCGCTGGCCCCGGCGCGGAGGTGATTCGAAGAGCCTTTGCTGATGTTTCCATCTCTTGGCTGGTATGCCGTGTGAGCTGGCAAGATAGGGGCGAGATGCGCGCAGCGCGGAATGTGTGAACCGCCGAGTGAGGGAACGAGAGTCACCGATGCCCACGAATGAGCTCTTCCTGCGGGATGTCATCGACATCAAGGAAGACGTCCATGCCGGCGATTTCAAGGTGGAGCTCACTGGTGGCTTCACCGAGACCGATGCCCGGGTCGCCGAGTATGTGGTCACCGACCAGCTCAAGGCGGCCTTCGGCAAGGCCCTCGGGATCGTGCGCGCCGCTGCGCGCAGTGGTAATTCGCACGCCGCCTACCTCCACGGTTCGTTCGGTTCAGGTAAGAGCCACTTCCTGACCGTGCTGCACGCGGTGCTGAACAACGCGCCGGCTGCCCGTGCCAAGCCGAGGCTCCAGGAAGTCATTGCCGAACACGACGACTGGCTGAAAGGCAAGCGGTTCCTGATGGTGCCGTACCACCTCGTCGGCTCGACCGACCTGGACTCGGCACTGCTCGGTGGGTACGTCGCTGAGGTGCGGCGGCTCCACCCTGATGCGCCCGTCCCGCCCGTCTATCGAGCGGACTCCATGCTCGCCGACGCGGAGAGGTTTCGCGGGGCGATCGGTGACGCGGCCTTTGCAGAGTTGCTGCCTGTGACCGGTGGCACGTCCGAAGTGGTCGAGGACGATCTGGATGTGATCGACGGGGCCACCACGCAGTGGACACCGGCCGAACTGCACCGGGCCTTCGCCGCGCTCGCCGGTGATCCTCTGCGGGATCGGCTGGTCTCCGCACTGCTGACCGGGCCGATGTCTTCGTACGCCGAGGGCGCCCGAGGCGATGCACACGCGTTCCTGCCGCTGGAGAACGGTCTCGCCGTGATCAGCCGGCACGCCAAATCCCTCGGCTATGACGGCATCATCCTCTTCCTCGATGAGCTGATCCTCTGGTTGCAGGCACACATGTCGAACCGCGAGAAGGTGAACTCCGAGGTCAGCAAGTTGGTCAAGCTGATCGAGTCGGGGGACAGCGCGCGGCCGGTACCGATCGTTTCGCTCATCTCCCGACAGCGCGATCTCTCCCAGCTCGTCGGCGCCGATGTAGTGGGCGCGGACGTGAAGAATCTGGAGCAGCAGGTCGAGTACCTTGCCGGGCGCTTCGATGTGATCAGTCTTGAGGACCGCAATCTGCCGGAGATCATCAAGGAGCGCATTCTCAAGCCCAAGGACCAGCTCGCCCGGGCTGCTCTCGATGATGCCTTCGCGACCATCGAGTCGAGCAACTCGCAGGTCAAGGATGTTCTGCTCGACGCTCATGGTGCGACGCATGCTGATTGGGCAGACTTTCGGGCGGTATATCCCCTTTCGCCTGCACTGCTCAATGTTCTTGTGGCGCTCTCCGGTGCCCTGCAGCGCGAACGCACTGGTCTCAAACTGTTGCAGGAGATGCTTCGGAGGCGGCGCGGGGACATCAAGCTGGGCGAACTGATCCCGCTCGGTGATCTGTGGGACGTGCTCTCGGACGGTACCGGGGAAGCCTTCACCGACCGCCTCAAGAACGAGGCCGAGGCCGCGCACACCTTCCACGCCAAGGTCCGGGCACACCTCCTGGAGAAGTACGGCTCCGAGCAGAGCGAAAAGTTCATCGCCGACGACCGGTTCGTCAAGACCCTGCTTCTTGCCGCGCTCGCCCCCGACGTCCCGGCGCTCAAGAGACTCACCGGCGGGCGGATCGCTGCGCTGAACCACGGCTCGATCCGCTCCCGTACCGTCGCTCCCGGGTCGCTCGTGGTGACCCGACTGCGTGAGCTGCAGGCCGAGTTCGGCGAAATTCGCGCCGATGGTGACCAGGACCCCGTCTTCACGCTTCACCTGTCCGACCTGGACATCGAGCCGCTGCTCGACATGGTCGCCGACGAGGACAGGACCGGAGCCCGGCGGATCTGGGTCAAGGACCAGTTGTGGAAGGCGCTGGGACTCAAGGACTCCGGAGCCTTCGTGTGTGAGCACGACATCGTGTGGCAGGGAACGAAGCGCACCGCCGAGTTCGTCTTCGAGAACGTCCGTGACACCGCGCAGTTGTCCGCCGACCAGTTCTGCCCAGGCGTGGACGGGCGGGTCCGGTTCATTCTGGACTATCCCTTCGATGACGGTCAGCACTACCCGAATGACGATGCACAGCGCGTCGAGGCGCTCCGGTCCGAAGGGCTCATGGCTCCGACGCTGGTCTGGCTGCCCTCGTTCTTCTCCGAGCAGAAGAGTGCCCAGCTCGGTCGGCTGATCAAGATCAACTATCTGTTGGAGCGGGACCGGCTCGACGACTATGCAGGCCACCTCCACTCCGACGACCGGGTGCGCGTGCGCCATCAGCTCGCCGCCCAGCGCGACACCCTCACCTCACAGCTCACCGCGACGCTGGCTCAGCTGTACGGCATTGCGAAGGTGGACGAGAACAGCGTCTCCGCGGAGGTGAGCGAGGGGAAGCACATCCTGTCGCTGCTGCCCGAGTATGCGAGGCCGCAGCTGCAGGGCGGCAAGTCCTTCCAGGACAATCTGCAGCACCTCGCCGACGGTGTCTTTCGCGCCCTCTACCCCAAGCACCCCGACTTCAGCAGGACCGGAGACCGCAAGGCTGTCAGTCTCGGAGAACTGAAGACCGCTCTGACGTGGATCACCCGTGCCATGGACGACGGCGGCCGCCGCATCGAGGTCGACAGCCACCATCTCAAGATCGTCAAGAGAATCGTCGAACCGCTGGAACTCGGCCAGGTCCACGATGGCCCGCTGGTTCTGCGCAACGACTGGCGTGCGCGTATCAACCAGGCCGCCCACCAGCACCGCCCTGGGGTCGAGGACCTCACGGCCGAGGAGGTCCGCACCTGGATTGCTGAGGATCTCGGCTGGACCGGTCTGGACAAGAACACCAGCAGCCTGATCATCGCGACCTACGCACTGCTCGACGACCGTGCCTGGACCTACCACGGCAGCCCGCTGCCCCAGCCGCCCGAGCTGGAGCGCATCGGCGCCGGCTACGGGCTGAGAGCACAGCAGCTGCCGACCGATGAGGAGTATGCGACCGCGAGGCTACGGGCGGCGAAGCTCTTCGGTGTGGCCGTCCAGCCGACCCTGTTCGCGCGCAATGTGAACAAGCTCTTCACCGGTGTCAGCGAGAAGGCCGCGGAGTTCGAGCAGTCGGTCAACGCCTTGCGCACCTCGCTGAGCAGGCACGCGGAGGCGCTCGGTATGGACCGGGAGACCAGTGAACGGCTGTCCTCCGGAAAGGACGCGGCGGACCTCCTGGCCCGTCTCGGGCGCCACCGGGACGCAACTGCGCTCGTACGGGAGCTGGCAGGTGCCTCCCACGACACGAGTGACGCTGTCCTCGCCACCGTTATCACCTCGGCAGGCGATGTCCTCCAGGCGCTCGACGACGCGGACTGGGCGCTGCTGGACGGTGTGCGGGGGTTTGCGGGGCGGCAGGACAGTGTGGGGGAACGGGCCGAACGGCTGATCGCGGAGATCGCCGAGACCGCTGCGACCAGCGAATTCGAGCGCTCGCTGATCCCCGTACTCGGGTCCATCCGGGCCAAGGCCGTGGTCCTGGTCCAGGACGCGGCCCGGCTGACACAGGTGGAGACGCCCGTCACACCGCAGCCGGTGGCGGTTCCCGAACCGCCCGCCGCCGACGACGTATCCCTCACCCAGCACGGCAGGCCGTCCGTCCCCTCCAGCGACCCCGCCACGTCAACGGCCCCCGGTCAGCCGAGCACGGGCCTCTCCCGTACGGTCAGGCTCCAGCCCAGCCACGTCGAGAACTCGCTGAACAAGGCCATCGACAATCTCTGGGACGAGATCCTGGCCTACTCGGCCGCACACCCCGGCATGGCTGTGGAGATCACGTGGCAGGTGGTCCCTGCCGAGGACGGCACCACCAGTTCCACCGAAGACGAGACGCAGTCCTGATGGCTCTGCGGCCGCTCATCGACCGGCGGATCGTCGAAGCCCTTCTGGAGACCGAGCTACGCCGTGCCGCGGACTGCAGACTTCTGCTCGTCAACGCGCGGTACGACAGCACGGCTCCGACGGAGTTCACTGCCCGCATCGACGGCAGGCAACGGCCGGTGAGGGTCAGCGACCAGGACTCCGTTCTCGGGATCGTCGCCGCGTGGCAGGAGCTTCTGGACGGCTCGGAAGCCGATCGGCTGCTCGTCGTCACCAGCGATGTTTCGGCAACTGCTCTGGGCTGGGATGTACGCGCACACGCGGTGGGGCGCCGCAGCCTCGGCGTCGACCGGGCCGAGATCGTCAAGCAGTTGTTCGGTGCTACCGACCTCGATCCCCGGATGATCAGGGAGACATGGCTGCTCACGGCGCTGCTGGAAGCCGAACCGGTGGACGGCTGGCCGCGCAGCGGCTCGGTTCTTACCCGGGACGCCGCAGTACGGGCGCTGATCGGCGAGCGGCTGGGCCTCGGACGTGGTTCCACGGGCCACCGCCTCGAACTGGACACGAACGCCCTGCTCGCCTGGTCCCGGACGACAGCCGGTCCTGCCCGGTTCCAGGAGCTGCCGGGGGCGGAACGCAGCGGCCTGACCGCTTGGCTCACCGACACCGTCGGAGCAGCCGCACCCACCCTGCTCTCCCTGGTCGCCGATGGCCGGGGGCAGGATGCGATGGCGCTCGGCGTGCTGGGGTCTGTACTGAGCGCACCAGAGGCCCCTGCCGGGACAAGCTTCGCGCTGGGGGGCCTTTTCGGCTCCACCCTGCGCTCGGTGGAGGACCTGCCGAAGTTCACCGCCTCGGTGATCGGTACCCTGGCCCGCTGGATCGCCGAGGCCGAGGTCAGTACCCCTGCAGGCGCCGAGGCGCGCCAGCGCGTGTACGCCGTGCTCGACCGGGCCGACGAACTCGCCTCCGAAGCAGGGCTGGGGCAGGCGCTGCGCGTCGACCCGTTGTTGCCATCGGGCTTCAGGGCGCGGCTGCGGGATCTGGCCGCCGCTCTCCCGGATTCCTCCAAGACGGCCGAGGCTGCTCTGGACCAGGTACTGGCACACCAGCTGGCACGCCTGCACCCGGCGAGCTGCGAGGCGGCGCGGATGGCAGTGAGGGTGGTGCGGTGGCTCGACGGGCCGACCCCGACCGCCGAGTCCGTTGGCCAGGCCGTCGGTGAGCAGTTCGCCCAGTGGGGGTGGACCGACCGGGCGCTGCGTGTCCTGGCGGCCGGGGACCCCATGGGTGATCCGGTCGTGGGGCAGGCGTACCACCTGCTCATCGGCAATGCACGAGCACGGCGCAGTGCTCTCGACGAGCAGTTCGCCGCACGTCTTGCCGGCTGGACACGCACCGCGTCGTCCCAGGCGCCGGGAGGAGCCCTCCTGATCGAGGACGTACTCAAGACGCTGGCGGTGCCGCTGGCATCCGGAACGAGCCCGCTGGTGCTCGTGCTGGACGGCATGAGCGCCGCGATAGCGGCCCAACTGGGCGACGAGATCGACCGCCGGGTGTGGACCGAGATCGTTCCTGCGCCGCAGGCTGCCGTTCCTCCGCGACGCCATGCCGCCGTTTCCATGCTGCCCTCCGTCACCACCATCAGCCGCGCATCCCTGCTCTCGGGGGAACCGACCAACGGCAAACAGGCCGCGGAGACCAGTGGGTTCGAGGCGTTCTGGAAGCGGCATCGGCGCGTCGGCAGGCTCTTCCACAAGGGGCAGATCGGCGGCGCCGAGGGACATCGACTCGCCCCCGAACTGCTGGATGCGCTCGCCGGGGACGCCATCGTCGCCGTCGTTCTCAACACCATCGACGACGCCCTCGACCACGGGCAGGAAGGCGAGCGAACCAGCTGGCGGCTGAGGGACATCAGCCACCTGCTGGATCTGCTCAACGCGGCACGCGGATATGGCCGTCCCGTCATGCTCGTATCCGACCACGGGCATGTGCTCGATCGTTCGCTGCAAGGGCAGGGGCCCCTGAAAGCGCCCGGGGCACAGAGCGCCCGCTGGCGTACCGGCGAGGCGGGCGAAGGCGAAGTCGAGCTCAGCGGCCCGCGGGTGAGGGAAGGCGGCGGCACCATCGTCGCGCCGTGGCGCGAGGACATCCGATACACGCCACGCAAAGCCGGCTACCACGGCGGTGCCGCGCTTGCCGAGGTGACCGTGCCCGTGATCATGCTCGTTCCGTCGCAGGAACTGCTGCCGTCCGGCTGGGTGGTGCTGCCGAACGAGCAGACCGTGCCAGCCTGGTGGCGGGCCGGCAACGACGCCGCAACAGCACCTGCGGAGACCGAGGAGCCGACGGCACGTAAGCCTCGGCGCCGCGCGGAAACCCAGGCCGGCGAGGCGCTGTTCGCCGCTGACGAAGTGACACCGGCGATGCTGACACTCGGCGGAAAGGTCGTCGGCTCGCAGCGCTACAAGACGCAGCGGAAATTCGTACGCCGCCCGCCGGACGGCAAGGCTGTCGTCGCCGTCATCGATGCGCTGGCCGACGCCGGTGGCAAACTCACCCCGGACGCCGTGGCCGCAGCGGCGGCCGAGGCCACCGGCCGGTCGCAGCGGAACGCGGAAGTCTTCGTCACCGTCGTGCAGCGGCTCCTGAACATCGAGGGATACGGCGTGATCAACCTGGTGGACGCGGGGCGGACCGTGGAACTCAACATCCCGCTCCTGCAGGAGCAGTTCGGAACGGAGCAGCCATGACCGGTGCAACCGAGGTCAGCGCGGCACGCCGCCGCGAAGTGGTGGACGCCCTGCGCCGTGGAACCGTTCCCCAGTCCGGGCTCGATCTCTTCGCAGTCGGCCTCGACCATTTCAGCGGGGCGCTGAACGACGACATCGCGACCGTCGCACGGGGTGGATCCGCTTTTCACGCCATCCGTGGTGAGTACGGCTCCGGCAAGACCTTCTTCGCCAGGTGGCTGGCCGAGCGGGCCAAGCGTGCAGGCCTTGCCACCACCGAAGTGCAGATCTCCGAGACGGAGACACCGCTGCACCGGCTGGAAACGGTCTACCGCCGACTCACCGAGCGACTCACCACCGCCACCCACCAGCCCAGTGCCCTACGGGCCGTGATCGACTCGTGGTTCTACACCCTCGAGGAGGAAGTCCTCGACGCGGGTGAAGTGGAGGACGACGACGAGAAGGCCCTCGGGACTGCCGTCGACGCACTCATGGAGCAGCGCCTCGCCGAGGTCGCACGCACCACTCCCGCGTTCGCCGCAGCCCTTCGCGGTTACCGCGAAGCGAGGGCTGCCGGGGATGCCGCTACGGCCGAGGCGCTCATCGCGTGGCTGGGCGGTCAGAAGTCGGTCGCATCCTCCGCGCGGCGTGCAGCCGGTGTGCGCGGCGATCTCGACCACTTTGGCGCACTGGGCTTTCTCCAAGGGCTCCTGACCGTGCTGCGGGACTGCGGCCACCCGGGGCTGCTGGTGGTGCTCGACGAGATCGAGACCCTCCAGCGCGTACGCGGAGACGTGCGCGAGAAGGGCCTCAACGCCCTGCGGCAACTGCTCGACGAAATCGACACAGGCCGCTTTCCCGGCCTCTTCCTGGTGATTACAGGGACGCCCGCCTTCTACGACGGACAGCAGGGCGTGCAACGGCTCCCCCCGCTTGCCCAGAGACTCGCCACCGACTTCACGACCGACCCGCGATTCGACTCACCGCGCGCCGTGCAACTGCGGCTGGCCGGATTCGATCTGCCCCGGCTCGGGGAACTGGGGCGGAACGTACGCGACTTGTACGTGGGAGCGGCCCGGAACCCCGAGCGGATCGTGGCGCGGGTCGATGACGCGTACATCGGCGAACTGGCCGCCGCGGTGACGGGCGGCCTCGGCGGGAAGGTCGGCGTGGCACCGCGGCTCTTCCTGCGCAAAATCGTCGCCGATGTGCTCGACCGGGTCGACGAGTTCGACGAGTTCGATCCTCGGCAGCACTATGCGCTCACCGTGTCCAGCGCCGAGCTGAACGAAGTGGAGCGCAACGCGGCGGCGTCGAGTGCGGGCGACATCGAACTGGAACTGCCGTGAGCCCTCTCGATGATCTGGATCCGATCCTGGTGCACCACATCGTCAACTCCCTCGGGTGGCGCGGACTGCGCCCCCTGCAGGAGGAGTCGATCGGGCCTGTCATGGCCGGGAAGGACGCCATTCTGCTGGCTCCCACAGCGGGAGGAAAGACCGAGGCGGCCAGCTTTCCTCTGCTGTCGAGAATGACGGCGGAACGCTGGGCGGGGACATCGGTGTTGTACGTGTGTCCCCTCAAGGCCCTGCTCAACAATTTGCTACCACGGCTTGAGACGTATACCGGCTGGCTCGGGCGTACTGCGGCGCTCTGGCACGGGGACGTGACCGCCGGGCGGCGAAAGAGGATCCTGGCCGACCGGCCGGACGTGCTGCTCACCACACCGGAATCTCTCGAGGCGATGCTGGTCAGTGCCAACGTCGACCACAGAGCATTCTTCTCGGGTCTGCAGGCGATCGTCGTGGACGAAGTCCATGCGTTCGCCGGCGATGACCGCGGGTGGCACCTACTGGCAGTGCTGGAGAGGCTTCAGAAGACAGTCGGTCGCCCCGTGCAACGCATTGGGCTCTCCGCGACCGTGGGCAATCCTGCCGAGCTGCTCCACTGGCTCCAGGGTTCGGCTGCGGGCCGCCGTTCGGCTCGTGTGGTCGCACCGCATCTCGACGAGCCGCGGCAGCAGGGCGCGCATGCGGCGCCGTGCGACATCGAACTTGATTACGTCGGTTCGGTCGAGAACGCGGCGACTGTGATCGCGGCACTCCATCGGGGTGAGAAGCGCCTCGTGTTCTGCGAATCGCGCCGCCTGGTCGAAGAGCTGGGCGAAAAGCTCCGCCTGAGAGGCGTGACCACGTTTCTGTCGCACGCCTCTCTGTCGGTTGACGAGCGACGCCGTGCGGAGCAGGCATTCGCCGACGCGCGCGACTGCGTCATCGTTTCGACCAGCACGCTGGAACTCGGCATTGACGTGGGCGACCTGGACCGAGTGATTCAGCTCGATGCCCCCATGACGGTGGCATCCTTCCTGCAGCGTCTCGGACGTACCGGCCGCCGGGCGGGGACCAGGCGCAACTGTCTGTTTCTCGCGCTCACCGAGGATGGACTTCTCGCCGCAGCGGCTCTGTTGCTCCAGTGGAAACGGGGTTGGGTCGAGCCTGTCGTCGCGCCCCCGGAGCCCCGCCACATCGTGGCTCAACAGCTCCTTGCTCTGTGTCTCCAGGAACACCAGGTGGGCGACAAGCTGTGGCAGGAGTGGTGGAACGGCTTCGGTCCCTTCGGGCAGCCGGCCGAGCCGATCGTGCGCCATCTCGTGGAAGAGGGATACCTGGACCAGGACGGCGGCATGCTCTTCATCGGTCCTGAGGCGGAACGACGTTTCGGGCAACGGCACTTCATGAATCTCACGGCCGTCTTTACCTCGCCTCCCCAGTTCACCGTGCTGCAGGGGCGCAGTGAGATCGGCAGAACCGATCCCGATCTGCTCACCGAGGAGATCGAAGGGCCGCGCAAGCTGCTCCTCGCAGGCCGGAGCTGGCTCGTGACGTACATCGACTGGCATCGCAAACGCTGCTTCGTCGAGCCGACCGACAGCGGAGGGAAAGCCAAATGGAGCGGTCTTGGCTTCGAACGTGCCACTTCTTTCGAACTGATGCGAGCCATGCGTGAGGTCCTGCTGGGGATTGACCCGGACGTAGCCCTCTCGAAGCGTGCGGTCACGGCGCTAGCTGAGGCGCGGGACCACTTCATGGATGTTGTGCACCCGGGCGGCACACTCATCACTCGCACTTCCGGCGGGCAGGTCCGCTGGTGGACCTGGGCAGGTCACCGAGCCAACGCCACGCTCGCGGCGACGCTCGGCACCGTTGTTGCGCCCGCCCAGCGGGTGAACGACTGCTGGGTTCGGCTTCGGGAGGATGTGGACCGGCAGCACTGGAAGCAGGCTGTGGCCGATGTGTCGGACCAGCTCTGTCTGCCCGACGTCGACCAGCGGGCCGTAAAGGGGCTGAAGTTCGGTGAGGCACTTCCGCCTCGCCTTGCACAGGCGACTCTGGCGACGAGGTTTGCCGACCTTGAAGGTGCACAGGCCGTCCTGGAAGAGCCGGTCAGATTTGTCACCCTGACACCTTCCTGACGCCTTTCTGACTTCGAGTTCATCGCGATATGGCACTGCCCCCGGTGCCGTCGGCACCGGGGGCAGTCATGTACGCAAGCGGCGTCAGCCCAGCTGCTCGTACGCGGGCAGCGTCAGGAAGTCCGCGTAGTCCTGGTCCAGGGAGACCTGGAGCAGGAGGTCGTGGGCCTGCTGCCACCTGCCGGACGCGAACGCGTCCTCGCCGATCTCCGCCCGGATCGCGGCCAGTTCCTCGGCCGCGACCTTGCGGGCCAGCTCCGCCGTGGCGTGCTCGCCGTTCTCGAAGACCACGTCCGCGTTGATCCACTGCCAGATCTGCGAGCGGGAGATCTCCGCGGTGGCCGCGTCCTCCATCAGGTTGAAGATGGCGACCGCGCCCATGCCGCGCAGCCAGGCCTCGATGTAGCGGATGCCGACCGCGACGGCGTTGCGCAGCCCCTGGTAGGTGGGCCTGGCGTCCAGGGTGTCGATGGCGATCAGGTCACCGGCAGCCACCGCGACGTCCTCGCGCAGGCGCTCCTTCTGGTTGGGCTTCTCGCCGAGGACCGCGTCGAAGGACGCCATGGCGATCGGGACCAGGTCCGGGTGGGCGACCCAGGAGCCGTCGAAGCCGTCGTTCGCCTCGCGGTCCTTGTCGGCCTTGACCTTCTCGAACGCGACCTTGTTGACCGCGGCGTCGCGGCGGGACGGGATGAAGGCGGCCATCCCGCCGATCGCGTGCGCTCCGCGCTTGTGACAGGTGCGGACGAGGAGTTCGGTGTACGCCCGCATGAACGGGGCGGTCATCGTCACCGCGTTGCGGTCCGGCAGGACGAACTCGGAGCCGCCGTCGCGGAAGTTCTTGACGATGGAGAAGAGGTAGTCCCAGCGTCCGGCGTTCAGCCCGGAGGCGTGGTCGCGGAGTTCGTAGAGGATCTCCTCCATCTCGTACGCGGCGGTGATCGTCTCGATCAGGACGGTCGCGCGGACGGTGCCCTGCGGGATGCCGACGTAGTCCTGGGCGAAGACGAAGATGTCGTTCCAGAGGCGGGCCTCCAGGTGCGACTCCGTCTTCGGGAGGTAGAAGTACGGGCCCTTGCCGAGATCGATGAGGCGCTGGGCGTTGTGGAAGAAGTAGAGGCCGAAGTCGACCAGCGCGCCGGGCACCGGGGTGCCGTCGAGCTGGAGGTGACGCTCGTTCAGGTGCCAGCCGCGGGGGCGGGTGACGACGGTGGCGAGCTCCTCGGCGGGCCTCAGGGCGTACGACTTGCCGGACCGGGGGTCGGTGAAGTCGATGGTGCGGGTGTACGCGTCGATCAGGTTGAGCTGGCCGAGGACGACGTTCTCCCACGTGGGGGCGGACGCGTCCTCGAAGTCGGCGAGCCAGACCTTCGCGCCCGAGTTCAGGGCGTTGATGGTCATCTTGCGGTCGGTCGGACCGGTGATCTCCACCCGGCGGTCGTTCAGCGCGGCCGGGGCCGGCGCGACCTTCCAGGAGTCGTCCGCGCGGATCGCCGCCGTCTCGGGCAGGAAGTCCAGCGTGGACGTACGGGCGATCTCGGCGCGGCGCTCGCCGCGGCGGGCGAGCAGCTCGTCACGGCGGGGCGTGAACTGCCGGTGCAGCTCGGCCACGAACGCGAGGGCCGCGTCGGTCAGGACCTCGTCCTGCCGGGGCAAGGGCTCGGCAGCGACGATGGCCAGCGGGGACGGCGCTGGTGCGGACATGAGCTGTCACTCCTTCAGCGGGCGGTGCGGGGCGGCGTCTCACGACCGCCGGGTCGCCTGAAATGGCAAGGCGCGCCAGGGCTCCGGGATGCGGGCGAGGACGCCGTCCGGGATGCAGAGGGCTTCTGACCAGTGGATAGTAGTTTCCTTATGGTGGAAGTTCAATGGTTTGTTGATGTCGAGATTCTCCGGGTCGACAGAAACAGAAGTGGTGCGTTGCCGGCGCAGCGTGCCAGTCCGGTCACCCGAGGTGTCTCAGGTCCTCCACCGTGTCGATGTCGTACGCCTGAGCCACATCGGAACACTCGACGAGCGTGATCGCATCGCGGTGCGCCCGCAGATAGGCGCGGGCGCCCTGGTCGCCCGCCGCCCCCGCCGCGATCTCCGCCCACAGACCGGCCCCGAACAGCACCGGATGGCCGCGTTCCCCGCCGTACGCGGCGGCCGCGATCCCGGTCCGGGAGCGGTACGCCGAACGCACCCGTGCCACCGCTTCCGCGCCGATGCCGGGCTGGTCGACCAGGAGAACGAGCGCCGCGTCCGCCCCCGTGCCGGCCAGCGCCCCGAGCCCGGCCCGCAGCGACGAGCCCATGCCCTCGGTCCAGCCGGGGTTGACGGTCACCGTGCAGCCGCCGAGGTCGGCGCGGGCCCGGACCTCGTCCGCGGCGGCGCCCAGGACCACATGGACCAGGCCGCAGCCGCCGTCCCGCAGCACCCGCACCGCGTGTTCGACCAGTGGCCGGCCGCGGTGTTCGAGCAGTGCCTTGGGGCGGCCGCCGAGCCGCCGTCCGCCGCCCGCGGCGAGCAGCAGTCCGGCGACCTCGGGGGTGGGTGTTGTCGGAGTCATGCGGCCTGGATACCCCGGCAGCCACGGGAAACGCACCCTTCGCTCAAGCAAGCGGAGGGGGTGCGAGCGGGCAGCGGCGTCCACCGGGCTACAAGTGAATCACCCTTACGGGAGACCCCGAATCTTGTCCGCGGAGTGGCGCTCGACACCTTTCATGGCGTTAACTTGCGCGCACGTCCGGATACTTGACCAAGGTGTGGGGGACCGGTCGGAACACTGGCACAAGGACGTGCGAGGGGGAGTGCTTTGTTGCGAAGCGTGGGGCAGACGCGAGTGACCGGCAGCGGTGAGGATCCGAGGGTGACCGAGCTGCGCACGGCCGTCTCCCGGCTCCGCCGCGAGCTGGCGGGGCATCCGGGCGAATTCCCGGACCGGGGGATCGCCGAGGACGAACTGGCCGCACTGAACGCGATGGCGGTGGGCGGTGTGCCCGAGATTCCGCGCCTGCGCCGTTCGCTGCTGCTGATCGCGGGGGCGATCGGCTCGGTGAGCGCCCTGGCCTCCGCGCTCAGGGACGTACGGGTCGCCGTCGACCTCTTCGGTGAGCCGCCGCGCGGCTGACCGGCAGGGCGGCGGCCGGGTTCAGCGGCGGATCAGCCTGCGGGCCGTCGCCGCCGCGACCGCCGAGGTGCGGGAGTCCACGCCCAGCTTGGCGTAGATGTGCACCAGGTGGGACTTCACGGTCGCCTGGCTGAGGAAGAGCCGCTTGCTGATCTGGAGGTTCGACAGCCCCTCGCCGACCAGTTGCAGGACCTCCAGCTCGCGCTTGGTCAGGGCCTCCGCGGGTGTCCGCATGCGGTCCATCAGCCGGTGGGCGACGGCCGGCGCGAGCGCCGAGCGGCCGGCCGCGGCCGTGCGTACCGCCGCCGCCAGCTCCTCCGGCGGGGCGTCCTTGAGCAGATAGCCGGCTGCGCCCGCCTCGACCGCGGCCAGGATGTCGGCGTCCGAGTCGTACGTGGTGAGGATCAGGACCCGGGGCGCGTCCGGCTGGGCCGTGATGGCGGCGGTGGCCTGCGAGCCGTGCATGCCCGCGCCGAACTGGAGGTCCATCAGGACGACGTCGAAGCCGCCGGCCGCGGCGAGCGCGACGGCCCGCTCGGCGGTGGCCGCCTCGGCGACCACCCGGAAGCCGGGTTCGGAGTCGAGCACGGCCCGCAGCCCCGCCCGCACCACCGGGTGGTCGTCGGCGAGCAGCAGCCTGATGGGGGTGTCGGCGGGGGTGGTCATGCGGCGTCCTGTCCTGTCCGGCCGTCGGGGATCGGGAGGGGAAGGGTGAGGGCGACGGCGGCGCCCTGACCGGGGGCCGACTCGACGCTGAGGGTGCCGCCCAGCGAACGGGCCCGCGCACGCATCGCGGGCAGTCCGAAGCCCCCGGTCTCCTGGTCCGCGGCGACCGGCCCGAGGCCCGGGGTGAACCCCCGGCCGTCGTCGACGACGTCCAGCGACACCGAGGTGTCCATGAAGCTGAGGGTGATCTCCGCGCGCCGGGCCCCGGCGTGCCGCACCGTGTTGGCCAGCGCCGACTGGGCGGTACGCAGCAGCGCCACCTCGTACGGGGTGGGCAGCTCCACCGGCGTGCCGCTCACCGCGAACTGCACCGTGAGGCCGGGGCCGGTCGTGCGGGACGAGAGGCGTTCCAGGGCGGCCGCCAGGGAGCCGTTCTCCAGGTCCGGCGGCGACAGGGCGCGTACGAAGCGGCGGGCTTCGGCGAGATTGTCCTGGGCGGCCTCGCGGGCCCGGCGGACGTGCGTGGTGGCGGGGGCGTCGGCGTCCAGGGTGCGTTCGGCGGCGCGCAGCAGCAGCTGGATGCTGGACAGGCCCTGCGCCAGCGTGTCGTGGATCTCGCGGGCCAGCCGCTCGCGTTCGGCCAGCGTGCCCGCGGTGCGTTCCGCCTCGGCCAGCTCCGCCCGGGTCGACATCAGCTCCTCGATGAGCTCCCGGCGCCGTTCGCTCTCCCGGAACAGCGCCTCGTACCCGAGGACCGTCGCGACCGCGACCGCCGCCCCGAGCAGCGGCCCGATGAAGGTGCCCGGGTTGACGGCCTGGCCGTGCAGCACGAAGCCCGCGATGGCGGCGAGGGCGGTGGCGGCGACGACCGGCAGCGCCCAGCGCGTCGGCAGCAGATGCAGTTGCAGGAAGTAGAGCGGGAAGGCCACCCACAGACTGTCCGGCGACAGGACGAGCAGCGCCAGCCATACGGCGCCGAGGGCCGCCAGCCACAGGGCGGCGGCCCGGGTGCGCGGCTGTACGGCGGGAGCGAGCGCACCCGCCGCGTACAGGGCGGCCATGAGGCATGCCACCACGACCACGGCGGTGGCATGCGGGGTGCCGTCGCCGACGGCCCGTACCGCCGCGAGGGCGAGCAGCCCCACCAGCAGCGCGTGCAGACACAGCCGCAGCGCGGCGGTGACCGGGGGGTGGGCGTGGGTATCCATGATTCGTCCAGCGTAGACGCGGGCCGGCAGGGGCCGGTCAATCGAAAGGTTGATGTCGGGCCCCACCGCCGAGCGATGTTTCCGGCGGCCCGGACGACGAGGCTGGGGGCATGTTCGTCGCATGGAGAGATCTCCGGTTCGCCAAGGGCCGGTTCGCGCTCATGGGCACGGTCGTGATGCTGATCACGCTGCTCGTGGGCCTGTTGTCCGGGCTCACCGCCGGTCTGGCCCGGGAGAACACCTCGGCCGTCACCGGGCTGAACGCCGACCATCTGGCTTTCGCCGCCCCGCCCGACGGCCGGTCGGTGTCCTTCACCGACTCGACCGTCGAGGAGAGTGCCTGGCGGAGCTGGGCGAAGCGTCCCGGTGTGAGCGGCGCGGAACCGCTCGGCATTCGTACGCTCAACGCCGCCGCCGTCCGGGGCGGGCACACCGCCGCGGTGTCCGCGTTCGGGGTCGAGCCCGGCGGGGGCCTGGCGCCCACCGGTGGCGCGCGGGTCGGCCCGGGGAAGGTGGTGCTGTCCGGGCAGGCCGCCGAGGACCTGGCGATCGGGGCCGGTGACCGGCTGCGGCTCGGCTCCACCGAGGTCACCGTCGCGGCCGTCGCGGGGGACGCCTCGTACAGCCACACACCCGTCGTGTGGACCTCGCTCGACGACTGGCAGCGGTTCGGCGGCGACGGGGAGGGCCGGGCCCGGCACGCCACGGTGATCGCCCTGACCACCACCGACGGCGCCGATCTCGGCGCGGGCGACAAGGCCGCCGGCACCAGCACGCTCTCCCTCGCCGACTCGCTCACCGCCATCGGCTCCTACCAGGCCGAGAACGGCTCGCTCCAGCTGATGCGCGGCTTCCTGTTCGCCATCTCCGCCCTGGTCATCGGCGCCTTCTTCACCGTCTGGACGATCCAGCGCAGCGGCGACGTCGCCGTGCTCAAGGCGCTCGGCGCCTCCACCCGGTATCTGCTGCGCGACGCGCTCGGGCAGGCCGTCGTGATGCTCGTCATCGGTACGGGCGTGGGCACCGCGCTGGCCTCCGGGCTCGGCGCCCTGATCAGCGGCGGGGCCGTACCGTTCGTCCTCGACGCGGCGACCGTCCTGGTCCCGGCGGCCGTCATGATCGTCCTCGGTGCGCTCGGGGCGGCCCTGTCCATCCGGCGGATCACCGCCGTCGACCCGCTCACCGCACTCGGGAGTGCCCGATGACCCTCACCCTCGCCGACGTCACCCTCACCTACCCGGACGGCGACGGCCGGCTCACCGCCCTCGACCGGATCTCGCTGGACGTGCCCGCGGGGACGCTCACCGCGGTCGTCGGACCCTCCGGCTCCGGCAAGTCCAGCCTGCTCGCGGTGGCCGCGACCCTGGTCACCCCGGACGAGGGCCGGGTGGCCGTCGCCGGTACGGACACCATGGGCCTGGGCCGCGCGCAACAGGCACAGCTGCGCCGGGAGCAGATCGGCATCGTCTTCCAGCAGCCCAACCTGCTGCCCTCGCTCACGGCGGCCGAACAGCTCCAGGTGATGACGCACCTCTCGGGCGGCGCGGTACGCGGAGCCCGCGGCCGGGCGCTGGAACTGCTGGACGCGGTCGGCCTGGCGGACCAGGCCGGACGCAGGCCGCATCAGCTGTCGGGCGGACAGCGGCAGCGGATCAACATCGCGCGGGCCCTGATGAACGACCCGGCGGTGCTGCTGGTCGACGAACCGACCAGCGCGCTCGATCACGAGCGGGGCGCGGCGGTGCTGGACCTGCTGGTCGCGCTGACCCGGGAACGGTCGACGGCGACGGTGCTGGTCACCCACGACCTGATCCATCTGGACCGGGCGGACCGCACGGTCCGGATGGACGACGGCCGCCTGACGGCGCCCGAACCGGTCTGAGAAGGGGAGAAGGGGGTGGGTGGCCGGTGCCACCTACCCCCTTCTCGCGTTGTCTCAGCCGGTGGAGCCGCTGCTCGCCAGCGCGTCGGAGAGTTCCTTCGCGGCCTGCTGGAGGATCGGCACGATCCGCTCCGTCGCCGCGTCCGTCACCCGGCCCGCCGGACCGGAGATCGAGATCGCCGCCGAAGTGGGGGAGTCCGGGACGGAGACCGCCAGGCAGCGGACCCCGATCTCCTGTTCGTTGTCGTCGACCGCGTAACCGACCCGGCGGACCTGCTCCAGCGCTTCGAGGAAGCCGTCGGGAGTGGTGATCGTCTTCTCGGTGGCGGCCGGCATTCCGGTACGGGCGAGCAGGGCGCGTACCTCCTCCGGGGGCGTGTGCGCCAGCAGCGCCTTGCCGACCCCGGTGGAGTGCGGGAGCACCCGGCGGCCCACCTCGGTGAACATGCGCATCGAGTGCTTGGACGGCACCTGCGCCACGTACACGATCTCGTCGCCGTCGAGCAGCGCCATGTTCGCGGTCTCGCCGGTCTCCTCGACCAGGCGGGCGAGGTAGGGGCGGGCCCAGGTGCCGAGGAGCCGGGACGCGGACTCGCCGAGCCGGATCAGCCGAGGGCCCAGCGCGTAGCGCCGGTTGGGCTGCTGGCGCACATATCCGCAGAGCACCAGCGTGCGCATCAGGCGGTGAATGGTCGGCAGCGGGAGCCCGCTGCTCGCGGAGAGTTCGCTCAGCCCGACCTCACCCCCCGCGTCCGCCATCCGCTCCAGCAGATCGAAGGCACGCTCAAGGGACTGCACACCACCGCTGGACGCGGCGGGCTTGGAGTCGGATGTGCTGGCGTGGGACGGCGGCACGTCAACGGTCCTTTCGAGGCGGAAGAGCGGGTGCCCCGCCCGGCGAGGCACCCAGCAGCCTACCGGGCGGTTCCCGGTCGGCGCACTGCTCCGGGTGCGGCGTCCTGGCCGGTCAGAGCCTGTTTGTCCCGGTGTCGGCAGTCGGCGGGGCAGTTCTGCGCGACCGCACTGGTCCCATGCTACGTTCCGCTCTCCGAAATGGGTCTTTTGCTTTGTGGAAATCTCCGGTTGTGGGCGAGGGGTGGCCCGCCGACCGTCCGGCGAGGAAAGTGGGGTCTTGACGGGCCCGAATCCCGAGTGAAGACTCCTTCAACAGTTCGTTGAATTCATCGGCGTTCGAAAGTCCGAAGTGAGGAGCACGGGTGTCCGGTGCGGACGTGAAGCTGGTACTGCGCTCGACGCGTGTGGTCACCCCGGGCGGGACACGCCCCGCAGCGGTCGCCGTCGCCGACGGGAGAATCGACGCCGTCCTGCCGTACGACACCGGGGTGCCGGCCGGTGCCCGGCTGGAGGACTTCGGCGACGACGTCCTGCTGCCCGGACTCGTCGACACGCATGTCCATGTGAACGATCCGGGCCGCACGGAGTGGGAAGGCTTCTTCACCGCCACCCGCGCGGCGGCGGCGGGCGGCATCACCACCCTGCTCGACATGCCGCTCAACTCCCTCCCGCCGACCACCACCGTCGACCACCTGCGCACCAAGCAGCAGGTGGCCGCCCCCAAGGCGCACATCGACACCGGCTTCTGGGGCGGCGCGATCCCGTCCAACGTCAAGGACCTGCGGCCGCTGTACGAGGCCGGGGTGTTCGGCTTCAAGTGCTTCCTCTCGCCCTCCGGCGTCGAGGAGTTCCCGGAGCTCGACCAGGAACAGCTGGCCCGCTCCATGGCGGAGATCGCCGGATTCGGCGGGCTGCTGATCGTGCACGCCGAGGACCCGAGCCACCTGGCCTCCGCCCCGCAGCGCAGCGGCCCCGCGTACGCCGACTTCCTCGCCTCCCGGCCGCGCGACGCCGAGAACACCGCGATCGAGGGCCTGATCGCGCACGCCGGGCGGCTGAACGCCCGCGTCCACGTCCTGCACCTGTCCTCCAGTGACGCCCTGCCGATGATCGCGGCCGCCAAGCGCGAGGGCGTACGGATCACGGTGGAGTCCTGCCCGCACTTCCTCACCCTCACCGCCGAGGAGGTTCCGGACGGCGCCACGGAGTTCAAGTGCTGCCCGCCGATCCGTGAGACCGCCAACCAGGACACGCTGTGGGAGGGGCTGGCCGACGGGACGATCGACTGCATCGTCTCCGACCACTCGCCGTGCACCACCGACCTCAAGACGCCGGACTTCGCCTCCGCCTGGGGCGGGATCTCCTCCCTCCAGCTCGGACTGCCCGCCGTCTGGACCGAGGCCAGGAAGCGTGGACACTCGCTCGACGACGTCGCCCGCTGGATGTCGGCCGCCCCCGCCGAACTGGCCGGGCTGACCCGGAAG
Organism: Streptomyces atratus; assembly: GCF_900119365.1. Classification (GTDB taxonomy): domain Bacteria; phylum Actinomycetota; class Actinomycetes; order Streptomycetales; family Streptomycetaceae; genus Streptomyces; species Streptomyces atratus_B. Next base: position 128,740 of record NZ_FPJO01000009.1, on the reverse strand, counting down.
GGCGCCATCGAGGCCGGCCGGGACGCGGACTTCGCGGTGCTCGCCCCCGACGACACGTTCACCGTCGACCCCGCCGAACTCTTCCACCGCAACCAGGTCACCGCGTACGCCGGAAGGACCCTGTACGGCGTCGTGAAGTCGACCTGGCTGCGCGGCGAACGGATCGCGGCCGACGGCACGGTCGCCGGACCCACCGGCCGACTCCTCGAAAGGAACCAGTGACCATGACGGCGACCGAGCGCTTCACCGGTGACGCGAGCCCGTACGGCGGCGGCGACCCGTACGCCGACTACCGCACCGCCGGCTTCCCCTTCACCGGCCTCGTCGACCTCGCCGACCGGCGGCTCGGCGCGGGTGTGATCGCCGCCAACGACGAGTTCTTCGCCGAGCGCGAGAACCTGCTCAGGCCGGAGCCCGCCGAGTTCGACCCCGAGCGCTTCGGCCACAAGGGCAAGATCATGGACGGCTGGGAGACCCGCCGCCGTCGCGGCGCGAGCGCGGACGTGCCGCACCCCGCGGACGAGGACCACGACTGGGCGCTGGTGCGGCTCGGCGCGCCCGGAATCGTCCGCGGCATCGTCGTCGACACCGCCCACTTCCGCGGCAACTACCCGCAGGCGGTCTCCGTCGAGGCGGCCTGTGTGCCCGGCTCCCCTTCGCCCGAGGAACTCCTCGCACCCGAGGTCGAGTGGACAACGCTCGTACCCCGTACGGCCGTTGGCGGACACGCGGCCAACGGCTTCGTGGTCGCGGCCGAGCAGCGCGTCACCCATCTGCGGGTCAACCAGCACCCCGACGGCGGAATAGCCCGCCTCCGGGTGTACGGCGAGGTCACCCCCGACCCCGCCTGGCTGGCCGCCCTCGGCACCTTCGACCTGGTCGCCCTGGAGAACGGCGGCACGGTGGAGGATGCCTCCGACCGCTTCTACTCCCCGGCCACCAATACCATCCGGCCCGGCCGGTCCCGCAAGATGGACGACGGCTGGGAGACCCGCCGCCGGCGCGACAGGGGCAACGACTGGATCCGCTACCGGCTCGTCGAGCAGGCGGAGATCCGAGCGGCCGAGATCGACACCGCGTATCTGAAGGGCAACGCGGCGGGCTGGGCGAGCCTCTGGGCCCGTGACGGCGAGAGCGGCGACTGGACCGAGGTGCTGCCCCGGACCCGGCTGCAGCCCGATACCGACCACCGCTTCGTCCTGCCGGAGGCGGTCCGGGCCACGCACATCCGGATCGACATCTTCCCGGACGGCGGAATCTCCCGGCTGCGGCTGTTCGGCTCACCGACCGAGGAGGGCGCCGCACGGCTGACGGCCCGCCACCGCGAGCTGGGAGGCTAGGGCCTGTCCGGCGGATCAGGGTCGGACAGGGCGCGGCGTCTGGTGCGGTGCATCGCAAGGCGCCGGAGCGTCTTGATAGCGGAGCTATTCGGACGTTCCGGCAACGCCGCGAGGTGCCGTGCCAGACGCCGTGACCCCGGCCATGATCCGCCGGACAGGCCCTGCTAGGCCCTGTCGGCGGACGGGCCGGTGTCCAGCCCGTCCGGCGCCATCCGGGTGTGCCCGATGAGTCCGCCTCCGGGGCATATGCGACCCTTGACGCATGATCTTCATCGCCGTCAAGTTCACCGTCCGCAGCGAAGAGCGCGACAACTGGCTCCCGGCCGTCGAGCCCTTCACCCTCGCCACCCGGCAGGAGCCGGGCAATGTCTTCTTCGAGTGGTCGTACAGCGTCGAGAACCCCGACCAGTTCGTCCTGCTGGAGGCCTTCGCCTCCCCCGAGGCCGGTGAGGCCCATGTGAAGTCCGAGCACTTCGCCTCGGCCATGGACCTGATGGCGGATCTCGTCGCCGAGACCCCGGAGATCATCAACGTCGAGGTGCCGGGCGAGGGTTGGTCCCGGATGGCGGAGGTCACCCCGCGCTCGCGATGAATCCCTGGGCCGCCGGGGCCTCGAAAGGACCGGTCAGGCCGCGTGGCCGCCGTGACCCGCGTCCGGCCACCCAGGGCCTTCCTCGCCGCCGCGGCGCTCTCCGTCGCCGGTGTCGTGCTGCTGACCCAGGGCGGCGGATTCACCACTCCGTCCGTCGGCGACCTGCTGATGCTGGTGGCCGCCCTCGCCCGTACCGTCCACGTGTTGCTGATGGCCCGCATCAAGTCGGTGCAGGGGGCCGACTCGCTGTCGCTGACCACGGTCCAGCTCGGCAGCTCGGTCGCCGTCTTCGCCGTGCTCGCGGCCCTGCCCGGCACGGGGGAGGCGCCGTGGACCGTGGCCGCGGGATTCGGTGTCCGGGAGTGGGACGGGCTGCTCTTCCTCTCCGTCTTCTGCACGCTCTTCGCCTTCTTCGTGCAGATGTGGTCGGTACGCCGCACCTCGCCGTCCCGGGTCAGCCTGCTGCTCGGCACGGAGCCGCTGTGGGCCGCCGCCGTGGGCATCGCGATCGGCGGCGAACGGCTCGGCGTGCTCGGCGGGGTCGGTGCGGTGCTCGTCCTGGCCGGGACCGCCTGGGGCCGCCGGGCGGTGACTCCGGCCGCTCCCTGAGCCGGGCGGCGGCCTCCGGCCCGGTCCGAAAGTCTCGTGTTCAGCGACTTTGGTCGCTCGACGCGTCCGTGCGGCCGGGGGCATCCGCCCGGTCTGGGTAGTTTTGTGGCATGACGCGTACGGAGTACCGCTGGCTGCTGCCCTCGGCGATGGCCGACCCCGAGCTGCCCGGCGACCGGCGCGGCCGCTCCCGGCGCACCGTGCGGGACTGGGCCGTCGACCTCACCGCCTTCCTCTGTGCGGCCCTGATCGGCGTGCTCGCGGCGGCCGCGATCGAAGCCGACCCCACCACCCCCGACGGCGTCCTGTTCGCCGACGTCGTGATCGGGGCGCTGGCCTGCTGTGCCCTGTGGGTGCGGCGGCGGTGGCCGGTCGGTGTCGCGGTGGCCCTGGTCCTGGTCGCCGCGGTCGAGCCGGTCTCGGCGGGGGCCGTGCTCGTCGCGCTGTTCGGCGTGGCCGTGCACCGCCCGTTCCGGCCCGTGGCGGCCATCGGGGCGCTCGCCCTGGCCCTCGCCCCCGTACAGCCGTATCTGCGCCCCGATCCGGATACCTCGTTCACCGGGGCCACGGTCGTCGGAGTGCTGCTGCCCCTGCTGGTGATCAGCTGGGGCATGGTCGTACGGTCCAGGCGCCAGCTCGTCGTCACCCTGCGCGAGCGGGCCCGCCGGGCCGAGGCCGAGGCGGAGCTCCGCGCCGAACAGGCGCAGCGGCTGGCCCGCGAGGCCATCGCCCGCGAGATGCACGATGTCCTCGCCCACCGGCTGACCCTGCTCAGCGTCCACGCCGGCGCCCTCGAATTCCGCCCCGACGCACCCACGGCCGAGGTGGCCCGCGCGGCCGGGGTCATCCGGGACAGCGCGCACGAGGCGCTCCAGGACCTCCGCGAGATCATCGGAGTCCTGCGCAGCCCCGGCGAGAGCGACGGCGACCGGCCGCAGCCCACCCTCGCCACGCTGGAGTCGCTGATCTCCGAGTCCCGGCTGGCCGGCATGAAGGTCGTCCTCGACAACCGCGTCGTCGACCCCGCCACGGCCCCCGCCGCCACCGGCCGCACCGTCTACCGCATCGCCCAGGAGGGCCTGACCAACGCCCGCAAACACGCACCCGGCGCCGAGGTCACCGTCACGGTCACCGGCGCCCGGGGCGAGGGGCTCACCGTCGAGGTGTGCAATCCGGCGCCCACCGAACCCTTCGAGCAGGTCCCCGGTTCCGGCCAGGGGCTCATCGGCCTCACGGAACGTGCCGCCCTGGCCGGGGGCAGCCTCGGTCACGGGCCGCGACCGGACGGCGGCTTCCGCGTCCGGGCCTCGCTGCCGTGGCCGGCCTGACCCTCGCACCGGCCCGGACCGACGGTCCCCGGCGCGTGAGGCGGCCGGGGCTGGCTACGGTTGTCGTCATGACCACCCGCACCCCGATGGACCCCGCGGCGCAGCCGGTCCGGCTGCTCGTCGCGGCCGTTCCAACGCCGAGATCGCCGCGACGCTCTATCTCAGCGTGGCGACCGTGAAGACGCAGGTGTCCCGGATCCTGGCCAGGTTCGGCTTCAACAACCGTGTCCGGATCGCGCTGTTGGTGCACGACGCGGGCCTGCTCGACGACGACGGCGCGGAGCCGGCGACATAGGCTGAACCGGCCGGTCCGGAGCGACCGGTCCGAACGAGCCGTCAGACCGGGAGGGGCGATCCCATGTCCGATGCCAGTGGCCGTGCCGAGGTCGATGTCGATCTGCGCGGGTTCGCGGACTTCACCGCGAACCCGTATCCGTACTACGAGAAGCTGCGGGCCGCGGGCCCGGTGCACACCGTGCGCACCGAGGAGTTCGAGCGCGTCTGGCTGGTGGTGGGCTACGACGAGGCCCGCGCGACCCTCGCCGACCCGCGGTTCGCCAAGGACTGGCGGGGCCTGCCGGGCGCGCCCGCCGAGAGCGACCCCATCTTCCTCAACATGCTGGAGCTGGACGCGCCCCACCACACCCGGTTGCGCAAGCTCGTCGCCCGGGAGTTCACCGCCCGCCGGGTCGAGGCCCTGCGCCCGCGCGTCCAGCAGATCACCGACGAGCTCCTCGACGCGATGGTGCCCGCCGGGCGCGCCGATCTCGTCGAAGCGCTCGCCTTCCCGCTGCCGATGACCGTCATCTGCGAGCTGATCGGTGTGCCGGACCTGGACCGCGGCGCCTTCCGCCGGCTGTCGCGCGGTGTCATCACCCCCGCCTCGCCGGAGCAGGAGTTCGAGGCGGTGCGCGCCATGAACGAGTACCTCCGCGAACTCATCGAGGACAAGCGGTGCTCGCCCGGCGAGGACCTGATGAGCGCTCTGGTCAGGACGCGCGACGAGGAGGGCGACGGTCTCTCGCCCGACGAACTGGTCGGCATGGCCTTCCTGCTGCTGGTCGCCGGACACGAGACCACGGTCAACCTGATCGCCAACGGTGTACGGGCGCTGCTCGACCACCCCGGCCAGCTGGCGGCCCTGCTGGACGACCCGGAGCTGATCGGGGGCGCGGTCGAGGAGATGCTGCGCTACGACGGTCCGGTGGAGAACGCCACGTTCCGCTATCCCCGCGAGCAGGTCGAGATCGGGCAGCGGGTCATTCCGGCGGGCGCCCCGGTCCTGGTGTCCCTGGCGGGCGCCGACCGGGACCGCGGCCGCTATCCGGAACCGGACACCTTCGACATCCGCCGCGACGCCCAGGGGCACTTGGCCTTCGGCCACGGCGTGCACTTCTGCGTGGGTGCGCCGCTGGCCCGCCTGGAGGGCCGGATCGCGATCCGTACGCTGCTGGAGCGGTGCCCCTCCCTCGCGCCGGACGCGGCGGCCGGGGAGCTGGACTGGATTCCCGGGATGCTGATGCGCGGGGTGCGCGGGCTGCCCGTCCGCTGGTGAGACAAGGAGCTCCGTCATGACCGGACTTGACCTGCGGATGGCGTGGAAGGTGCTCGACAGCCGGCCGAAACCGGACGCCGGGCCCGGCGCCGTTCAGGCGGAGGGCTGCGCCGCGCCGTCGGCGATCTCCGCGATCGTCACGGGGCGGCGCTCCCGGCGGGACACCTCGCACGCCTCCGCGACCAGCAGCGCGAACCACGCCTCCCGGCCGTCGCACGGATTGGGCAGCTCACCCCGCACCACCCGTACGAACGCGTCCAGTTCGGCCTCGTACGCCGGAGCGAACCGCTCCAGGAAACCGGGCCAGGGGCTGGCGGGGGCCGGCGGGCCCTGCGGCTCGGCCGAGGTGACCGGTGTGCGGCCGTCCAGGCCGACCGTGATCTGGTCCAGCTCGCCCGCCAGCTCCATCCGTACGTCGTAACCGGCGCCGTTGCAGCGGGTGGCCGCCGCGGTGGCCAGGGTGCCGTCGTCGAGGGTCAGCAGGACCGCCGCCGTGTCGACGTCGCCCGCCGCCCGGAACATCCCGGGCCCGGCGTCCGACCCGGTGGCGTACACCTCCGTCACCTCGCGGCCCGTCACCCACCGCAGCATGTCGAAGTCATGGACCAGGCAGTCCCGGTACAGCCCCCCGGAGAGCGGGAGGTACGCGGCGGGCGGCGGGGCGGGGTCCATCGTCACCGCCCGCACGGTGTGCAGCCTGCCCAGCGCACCGGCCCGCACGGCGGCGCGGGCCGCCCGGTAGCCCGCGTCGAACCGGCGCATGAAGCCCAGCTGGAGTACGCTCCCGGCCCGGTCGACCTCGCGCAGCGCGCCCAGGGTGCCCGGCAGGTCCAGGGCGATCGGCTTCTCGCAGAACGCCGGGAGTCCCGCCCGCGCCGCCCGGCCGATCAGCCCCGCGTGCGCCGAGGTGGCCGAGGCGATCACCACCGCGTCCACCCCCGCACCGAACACCTCGGCGGCGCCCGGCACGGCCGTCGCGCCGGTGCGGTGCGCGACCTCGGCGGCCCGCGCCGCGTCGGTGTCCGTCACCACCAGGGCGTCCACCTCGGGATGGCGGGCCAGCACGCCCGCGTGGAAGGAACCGATCCGGCCGGTGCCGATGAGTCCGATACGCATGGATCCAACGTGCCGCCCGCCGGCTGCGCTGTCAACCATATGTCCTTACAAGGTGCGGCTTATTCGTCCTGCTGTCCGGACAACAGGACGACCGGACTACCGGAGGTTCTGACGTGAGGGTTACCCTCCACGCGTGTCCAAACCCACCACCGACCCCGCCGCACTTGAACTCGGAGTGGACCGCACCAGCCCGATCCCCCTGTACTTCCAGCTGGCCCAGCAGCTGGAAGCGGCCGTCGAGGAGGGCAGGCTCGCCCCCGGCAGCCTCCTCGGCAACGAGATCGAGCTCGCGGCCCGGCTCGGCCTGTCCCGGCCCACGGTCCGCCAGGCCATCCAGTCGCTGGTCGACAAGGGGCTGATGGTCCGCCGCCGCGGCGTCGGCACCCAGGTCGTGCACAGCACGGTCCGGCGCCCGCTCGAACTGAGCAGCCTCTACGACGACCTGGAGGCCGCGGGCGGGCACCCCACGACCCGCGTCCTGCGCAACACCGTCGAGCCCGCCGGCCCCGAGGTGGCCGAGGCCCTCGCGGTCGCCGAAGGCACCGGCGTACACCTCGTCGAGCGGCTGCGGTACGCCCACGGCGAGCCGCTGGCGCTGCTGCGCAACCACCTGCCGCCCGGGATCGTCGACCTGGACACCGAACGGCTGGAGGCCACCGGTCTGTACCGGCTGCTGCGCGGCGCCGGGATCACCCTGCACAGCGCCCGCCAGACCGTCGGCGCCCGGCTCGCCACCGCCGACGAGGCGGCCGGGCTCGCCGAGACGGAGGGCGCCGCCCTGCTGACGATGGAGCGCACCACCTTCGACGACACCGGACGGGCCGTCGAGTTCGGCTCCCACATCTACCGGGCCTCGCGCTACAGCTTCGACTTCCAGCTGCTCGTACGGTGACGACGGCCGCACGGCTCCGTCGACGTCCCCGTACGCCCCGGTGCCGACACACGCCTCCCGCCCCTGCCGGGCGGCGCCGCCGACCGCTCGGGGATACTTGGCCAGCCGGGCCGGGTGTGCACCATCCCCGGCCACTCCAAGCAGCACAGCGAGCAGCACAAGAAGGGCACGGCGTCGTGGCAAGGGTTCGGACAGGGGTACGTGCGATGGGCGCCGTGCTTGCGGCGGTGCTCGGGGCCTCCCTCGTGGGATGCAGCAGTACCGGTGGCAAGCGGGCGGAGGAACGCGCGGCCCGCGCCGCCGCCGAGGGCCGGGCCGCGGTGGACACGCCCCGCTGGACCTTCGCCATGGTCACCCACTCGGGCGACGGGGACACCTTCTGGGACATCGTCCAGCGCGGTGCCGAGCAGGCGGCCGTCAAGGACAACATCAAGTTCCTGTACTCGCACAACGACGAGGCGCAGCAGCAGGCCCAGCTGGTGCAGGCCGCCATCGACCAGAAGGTCGACGGGCTGATCGTCACCCTCGCCAAGCCCGATGCCATGAAGGACGTCGTGGCCAAGGCCACCAGGGCCGGGATCCCGGTGATCACGGTGAACTCGGGTTCCGCGGAGTCCGAGCGGTTCGGCGCGCTCACCCACATCGGCCAGGACGAGTCCATCGCGGGCGAGGCGGTCGGCGAGGAGCTCAACGCACGGGGCCGCAAGAAGGCGCTCTGCATCCTGCACGAGCAGGGCAACGTCGGCCACGAGCAGCGCTGCGCCGGAGCGAAGAAGACCTTCGACGGACAGATGCAGAACCTCTACGTCGAGGGCACCAACATGCCCGACGTCCAGGCGTCCATCGAGGCCAAGCTCCAGGCCGACAAGAACATCGACGCGGTCGTCACCCTCGGCGCGCCGTTCGCGGACGCCGCCGTCAAGGCGAAGAAGACCGCGGGCAGCAAGGCCGAGATCGACACCTTCGACCTGAACGCCAAGGTCGCCACGGCCCTCCAGGACAAGACCCTCGGCTTCGCGGTCGACCAGCAGCCCTACCTCCAGGGGTACGAGGCGGTCGACCTGCTCTGGCTCCACCGCTACAACGGCAATGTCCTCGGTGGCGGCCGCCCGGTCCTCACCGGGCCGCAGATCATCACCTCGAAGGACGCCGCCGAACTCGCCCAGTACACGAAGCGGGGGACCCGATGAGCACGATCGCCGGGCCGTCCGCGCCGGCCGGGACCGACGAGCGGCTGATGCGCACCTCACCGCTGCGCAGGCTGCTCGGCCGCCCCGAGCTCGGCTCGGTGGTCGGTGCCGCGGCCGTCTTCATCTTCTTCTCGATCGTCGCCGACAGCTTCCTGCGCGCCTCCAGCCTCGGCACGGTGCTGTACGCGGCCTCGACGATCGGGATCATGGCGGCGCCGGTGGCGCTGCTGATGATCGGCGGCGAGTTCGACCTCTCCGCCGGTGTGCTGGTCACCAGCTCCGCGCTGATCTCGTCGATGTTCAGCTATCAGATGACGGCGAACGTCTGGGTCGGCGTCTTCGTGTCACTGCTGGTCACCCTGGCCATCGGGGCGTTCAACGGCTTCATGCTGACCCGCACCGAACTGCCGAGCTTCATCATCACCCTCGGTACGTTCCTGATGCTGACCGGCCTCAATCTGGGCTTCACCAAGCTGATCAGCGGGACCGTGTCCACCAAGGCCATCGGCGACATGGAGGGCTTCGACTCGGCCCGCAAGGTCTTCGCCTCGCAGTGGACCGTCGGCGGCGTCGAGTTCAAGGTCACCATCCTGTGGTGGGCCGTACTCGTCGCGATCGCCACCTGGATCCTGCTCCGCACCCGCTTCGGCAACTGGATCTTCGCCGTCGGCGGCGAGGCCGACGCGGCCCGCGCGGTCGGCGTCCCCGTGATCCGCACCAGGATCGGGCTCTACCTCGGGGTCGCCTTCGCCGCCTGGGTCTCCGGCCAGCACCTGCTGTTCTCGTTCGACGTGGTGCAGTCCGGCGAGGGCGTCGGCAACGAACTGATCTACATCATCGCGGCCGTCATCGGCGGCTGTCTGATCACCGGCGGCTACGGCTCCGCGATCGGCTCCGCGGTCGGTGCCTTCATCTTCGGCATGACCAGCAAGGGCATCGTGTACGCGGAGTGGAACCCGGACTGGTTCAAGTTCTTCCTCGGAGCCATGCTGCTCCTGGCCACCCTGCTCAACGCATGGGTACGCAAGCGCGCGGAGGCGACGAAGTGACGGCCCCCAAGGCACCGGCCGACCAGGAGGCGCCCCACCGGGCGCTCGTCGAGCTGGACCACGTCAGCAAGTACTACGGCAACATCAAGGCCCTGACGGACGTCTCGCTGGAGGTCCACGCGGGCGAGATCTCCTGTGTGCTCGGCGACAACGGCGCCGGCAAGTCCACCCTGATCAAGATCATCGCGGGGCTGCACCGGCACGACGCCGGGACCTTCCTCATCGAGGGCGAGGAGACCACCCTCGCCAACCCGCGCGACGCCCTGGACCGCGGCATCGCCACGGTCTACCAGGACCTGGCCGTCGTCCCCCTGATGCCGGTCTGGCGCAACTTCTTCCTCGGCTCCGAGCCGACCACCGGCTCCGGCCCCTTCAAGCGCCTCGACGTACGGCTGATGCGTGAGACCACCCGCTCCGAGCTGCTGCGCATGGGCATCGACCTGCGCGACGTCGACCAGCCGATCGGCACCCTCTCCGGCGGCGAGCGCCAGTGCGTCGCCATCGCCCGGGCCGTCTACTTCGGCGCCAAGGTCCTCGTCCTGGACGAGCCCACCGCCGCGCTCGGCGTCAAGCAGTCCGGGGTCGTGCTGAAGTACGTCGCGGCCGCCCGCGACGCGGGTCTCGGCGTGGTCCTCATCACGCACAACCCGCACCACGCGTATCTGGTCGGTGACCGTTTCGTGCTGCTGAAGCGCGGCGCGATGTCCGGCAGCCACACCAGGGCGAGCGTCACGCTGGACGAGCTGACCCGCCAGATGGCGGGCGGCAGCGAGCTGGAGGAGCTCAGCCACGAGCTGGAACGGGCCCCCGCACCGACCCGTCTCGGCGGCCACCCGGTCCCCGGCAAGCCCGAGTAGCCCCCGGCCGGCACCGGCCCCGTACCCACCGGTCCGCCAGCCCCGGTGCGCGGGCAGTGGCAGAATCGAGGCCGACGGGCGCAGTCCGCCGCCGGGAGCACCGCCCCGGCTCCCCCAGACCCCGCAGGGACGATGAGCACGTACCGCGACTTCACACACCGCGGCTCCGCCCGCGCCACCGTCCTGCGGACCGTGGGCACCCGGGAGCGGCGCTCGCACCTCACGGCCCCGCGGGTCCCCACCGTCGGCATCGACATCGGCGGTACGAAGGTGATGGCGGGCGTCGTCGACGCGGACGGCAACATCCTGGAGCAGCTGCGCACCGAGACGCCGGACAAGTCCAAGAGCCCCAAGGTCGTCGAGGACACCATCGTCGAGCTGGTCCTGGACCTCTCCGACCGGCACGATGTGCACGCCGTCGGAATCGGCGCGGCCGGCTGGGTCGACGCGGACCGCTCCAAGGTGCTCTTCGCCCCGCACCTCGCCTGGCGCGACGAACCCCTGCGCGACGCCCTCGCCTCCCGCCTCGTCGTCCCCGTCATGGTCGACAACGACGCCAACACCGCCGCCTGGGCCGAGTGGCGCTTCGGCGCCGGCCGCGGCGAGGACCACCTCGTCATGATCACGCTCGGCACCGGCATCGGCGGCGCGATCCTGGAGGACGGCCAGGTCAAGCGCGGCAAGTACGGCGTCGCCGGTGAGTTCGGCCACATGCAGGTGGTGCCCGGCGGCCACCGCTGCCCCTGCGGGAACCGCGGCTGCTGGGAGCAGTACAGCTCCGGCAACGCGCTCGTCCGGGAGGCCAAGGAGCTGGCCGCCGCGGACTCCCCGGTGGCCCACGGAATCATCGAGCGGGTCAAGGGCAACATCCCCGACATCACCGGGCCGCTCATCACCGAACTGGCCCGCGAGGGCGACGCGATGTGCGTCGAGCTGCTCCAGGACATCGGCCAGTGGCTCGGCGTGGGCATCGCCAACCTGGCCGCCGCGCTCGACCCCTCCTGCTTCGTCATCGGGGGCGGTGTCAGCGCCGCCGACGACCTGCTCATCGGCCCCGCCAGGGACGCCTTCAAGCGCCATCTCACCGGCCGCGGCTACCGGCCCGAGGCCCGGATCGCCAAGGCACAGCTCGGCCCGGAGGCGGGTATGGTCGGCGCCGCGGACCTGGCCCGGCTGGTGGCCCGCAGATTCCGCCGTACCAACCGCCGCCGCGTCGAGCGGTACGAGCGGTACGCCCAGATCTACGACCAGGCCGCGAGCACCATCCGTAATACGCGCAACACCCGCACCTCCTAGGGATTCCCAGACACATGACCGCCGCCGAGCACCCCGTCCTGCCGCGTCAGTCCTCGCCGCCCGACGACGGCCGGCCGCCGCAGGACCGGCGCCGGATGATCCGCCGTCGGCTGATCACGGCGACCATCATCGTGCTGCTCATCGGCATCCCGGCCGGCTATCTGCTGATCTCTGCCGGGCAGAGCCGCCGCGCCGGTCAGAACAAGGAGGCCGAGGCCTCCGCGCAGGGGCTCCGGGAGGGCTGGCCGTCCCGGATGCAGCGCCGGATCTTCGAGCTGCCGATGCCCGGCAACTCCCTGGACGTGCAGTACTACGAGACCAACAACTGGAAGGCCAGCCGGCTGTACGTGGAGTTCCGCACCACCTCCGCCGGGCTCGACCGCTTCCTCGGCCGGATGGGCAGCGGGCGCTCCGACCTGGAGCCCGGCAAGGTGACCATCGGCGCCCGCGACCAGCAGGTCTCGGGCTGGAAGTTCGGTCCCGGGGTCGAGTGGGCGGGCACCACGCACACCAACAAGGACCCGCGGCCCACCCAGGACATCATGGTGAACATGACCGATCCGATGAACCCCGTCGTCTACGTCGTGTCCGCGGCGACCCCCTGACCCGACCGTTCGGCCCGAGGGAGGGGCACCCCGGGACCCTGGAGACGACGGTGTGTCAGGGGCGGTCGGTCAGGTAGCCGCCCATGGAGGTGAAGTACTCCGTCGCGGGCATCTCCCGGCCGTTCTCGGTGCGTACGCGTGTGATGGCCAGGCCGTGGTTGCGGCCGGTGCGGGCGTCGGCTCCGGCGACGATCACCACGCCTTCGCCCTCGCGGTAGAAGACGCGGCCGGGCGTACCGCCGTAGCGGTTCTGGGACACCACCGCGGCGAGGACCTCCAGACGCCTGCCCTTGTGGAAGGTGAAGGCGCTGGGGTACGGCTCGGACTGGGCGCGGACCAGGCGTTCGAGGTCCTTTGCCGGCCAGTTCCAGTCGATGCGGACGTCCTCGGTGGACCGCTTGTGGAAGAAGCTCGCCAGGGTGCGGTCCTGCTTGGTGAACTCCGTCTGCCCACCGGCGATCAGGTCGAGCGCGCCGATGGTGACCGGGGCGATGAGGTCGACGGTCTTGTGGAAGAGGTCGGTGGCGGTGTCCGCGGGACCGACCGGAACCGCCTCCTGGCGGACGATGTCGCCGGCGTCGAGCTCGTCGTCCATCATGTGCGCGGTGACGCCCACTTCGGACTCGCCGTTGATCAGGGCCCAGATCAGCGGGGAGAAGCCGGCGTACTTCGGCAGCAGCGAATCGTGCACGTTCAGCGTGCCGTGGCGCGGGAGGCCGAAGATCCGCGGCGGGATCCACGTCCGCCAGTTGTTGGCCACGATGATGTCCGGGTCGGCCGCCTTGAGGCGCTCGAACAGCTCCTCGTCGTCCGGGCGGTTGCGGATCAGCACCGGGACGCCGTGCTCCTCGGCGAGGTCGGCGACGGAGTCGCTCCAGATCTTCTCGTACGCGTGCTCGCTCTTGGGGTGCGTCACGACCAGAACCACCTGGTGCTCGGAGTCCAGGAGGGCTTGCAGGGTGCGGTGGCCCCAGGTCTGGTAACCGAACATGACGACCCGCATGGGGTTCCTCCTCAGGGCAGGGATAGACCGGCAGCAAGTAAAGCAAGGCTTACCTTAGTTTGCAACAAGGTTATCCCGGCCCGTGGTTGACGGTCCGTCAGTGCGTCGATGCCGGATTGCTCTATCGACAACCTCGCGTGATTAGCTTAGGCTCACCTAAGTTTGGCGGGCGGCCCGGTCGGCGTGCCTGCCTCTCGTACTTTCCCTACGCCTGACAGGCGGCTTTCCCGCACGATGGGAGTGACATGTCACAGGTTCTTCCTGGCGACGCACCACTGGTCCACGACCTGATCGGGATCGGCTTCGGCCCCTCCAATGTGGCCATGGCGATTGCGCTGAGCGAGCACAACTCAGGCGTCGGCAGGCAGGAGCCGGTCACCGCTCACTTCTTCGAGCAGCAGCCTGGTTTCGGCTGGCACCGCGGCATGCTGATCGACGACGCGACCATGCAGGTCTCCTTCCTCAAGGACCTGGTGACGCTCCGGAACCCGGCCAGCGAGTTCAGCTTCCTCTGCTATCTGCAGAGCAAGGGCCGGCTGATCGACTTCATCAACCACAAGAACCTCTTCCCACTGCGGGTGGAGTTCCACGACTACTTCGAGTGGGCCGCGGCCAAGGTCGACGACATGGTCTCCTACGGCCACGAGGTCGTCTCCGTCACGCCCTTCGTCCACGACGGTGTCGTGGAGTACCTGGACGTGACCGTCCGGTCGGAGGAGGGGCTGGAGGTCCACCGGGCCCGCAACCTCGTCATCGGCACCGGGCTGCGCCCCCTCATGCCGGCGGGCGTCGAGCGCGGTGACCGCGTCTGGCACAACTCCGATCTGCTGCACAAGGTCGACGGGCTGGAGGGTGCCTCGCCCCAGCGGTTCGTCGTCGTGGGCGCCGGACAGAGCGCCGCCGAGAACGTCGCGTACCTGCACCGCCGCTTCCCCGGGGCCGAGGTCTGCGCGGTCTTCTCCCGCTACGGCTACAGCCCCGCCGACGACAGCAGCTTCGCCAACCGGATCTTCGACCCCGGAGCGGTCGACGACTACTTCAGCGCGCCCGCCGGCGTCAAGAGCCGGCTGATGGCCTACCACGGCAACACCAACTACTCCGTGGTGGACATCGACCTGATCGACGACCTGTACCGGCAGATGTACCAGGAGAAGGTCCTGGGCACCGAACGGCTGCGCTTCCTCAACGTGTCCCGGGTCAGCGATGTGGAGGAGACGCCCGACGGCGTACGCGCCACCGTGAAGTCCCTGGTGACGGGCGAGGAGACGCATCTGGACGCCGATGTCGTGGTGTTCGCCACCGGCTACAGCCCCGCCGACCCCCTCGGCCTGCTCGGTGAGGTCGCCGGCCGCTGCCTGCGCGACGACGAGGGCCGCGTCCGTGTCGAGCGCGACTACCGCGTCTCGACCGACCCCGGCCTGCGCTGCGGCATCTACCTCCAGGGCGGCACGGAGCACACGCACGGCATCACGACGTCCCTGCTGTCCAACACCGCGATACGGGTCGGCGAGATCCTGGACTCGCTGCTCGACCGGGGCGTCAAGTCGGCCTCCGACGCGGTCCGGCCGGTCGCCGACGGCACCGGGACAAAGGGATAACGACCGCCGACATGCGCACGACTGCAGTTGAGCGTCCCGCTCCCGGGGGGACAGCAGGGGCCCGCCGACGGCGGCTTGTGGGTCTGCTCGCACTCGCGGCGGTCCTCGTGGTCGCCGCGGCGGTGTCCCTGGCCGTCGGCGCCCGCGCGCTGAGTCCCGCCGAGGTCCGGCACGGACTGTTCGCGGCCCCCGACCCCGACCGGCGGCTCACCGAGATCAGGCTCATCGTGCAGACCGTGCGGGTGCCCCGGACGGTGCTCGCGATCGTCGCGGGCATCGCTCTGGGGACCGGCGGCGCGCTGATCCAGGGGTACACGCGCAACCCGATCGCCGATACGGGCCTGCTGGGGGTGAACGCCGGCGCCTCGTTCGCCGTGGTGTCGGTGATCGCCGTGTTCGGCTTCGCCGACCCGTTCCAGTACGTCTGGTTCGCCTTCGTGGGGGCGGCGATCGCCGGCGTCGTCGTCTTCGGCCTCGCGAGCATCGGCCGGGGAGCGGGCAATCCGCTGACGCTCGCCCTGGCCGGGCAGGGGATCACGGTGTTCCTCGCGGCGATGACCACGGCGGTCGCGCTGTCCGACCAGGAGTCGCTGAACGCGCTGCGGTTCTGGAACGCGGGCTCCGTGGCCGGTGCCGGGTTCGACGTCATCCGGCCGGTGACCGCGTTCATCGCGGTCGCACTGGTACTGGCGCTGATCACCCTGCCCGCCCTCAATCTGCTCAACCTGGGCGACGACGTGGCGCGGGGGCTGGGCGTGAACATCGCGCTGAGCCGGGCCATCGGCATCGTCGCCATCACCCTGCTGGCCGGGGCGGCCACGGCGGCCTGCGGCCCCATCGCGTTCCTCGGGCTGATGGTGGCCCATGTGGCCCGGTACCTGACCGGGCCGGACTACCGCTGGCTGGTGCCGTACGCGGGGCTGCTCGGAGCCGTCGTCCTGCTGGTCTGCGACATCGTGGGGCGTCTGGTGGTGCGGCCGGGCGAGTTGGACGCGGGAGTGGTGGTCGCTCTCCTCGGCGCCCCGTTCTTCGCGATTCTGGTGTGGCGCGGAAAGTTCAGGAACGCATGAACGGGACAGAAGTGAACCCATCGGTGGCGCCGGGTGTGCGGCTCGGACAGGTGTCGTTCGTATGGCGGCCCTGGCTCGTCCTGGTCACGGTGCTGCTGGCGGCGGCGGCCTTCCTGGTGTTCTGCCTCTCCATCGGCGTCGGGGACTTCCCCATCGGCCTGTCCCGGGTGATCGCCACGATCCTCGGCCGGGGCGAACAGGTCGACGAGTTCGTGGTCATGGATCTGCGGATGCCGCGTGCGCTGGCCGGTCTCGTCGTGGGGATCGCGCTGGGGGTGTCCGGGGCGATCACGCAGTCCGTCGCGCGCAACCCGCTGGCCAGCCCGGACGTCCTGGGCATCACCGGGGGAGCGGGCGCGGTCGCGGTGTTCCTGGTGACGGTGTCGGGCGGCACCGCCGCGGCGGTCGTCGGCTCGGTGGGCCTGCCCGCGGCGGCGCTCGCGGGCGGTCTCGGCACGGGGCTGCTGGTGTACTTCCTGGCGTGGCGGCGCGGGATCGACGGCTTCCGGCTCATCCTCATCGGCATCTCGGTGAGCGCCGTGATGGAGGCGATCACGACCTGGCTGCTGGTCCAGGCCGACATCAGGGACGTGGCCAGGGCCCAGGCGTGGCTGGTCGGTTCGCTGGCCGACCGGTCGTGGGACGAGATCGAGGTGGCGCTCTGGTGCACGGTCGCCCTCGTCGTCGTGGTGGCCGGTGCCGCGTTCCAGTTCAAGCCGATGCACCTCGGTGACGACGTCGCCGCCGGCCTGGGCGTCCGGCATACGTGGGTGCGGGCGATCCTGCTGCTGTGCGCGGTGCTGCTGGCCGCGGTGGCGGTGAGCGCGGCGGGCCCCGTTCCGTTCGTCGCTCTGGTGGCGCCGCAGGTGGCGATGCGGCTGGCGAGGTTCCCGACGCCGCCGATGGTGGCCTCCGGCCTGGTGGGGGCGCTGCTGCTGATCGGCTCGGACCTCCTCGCGCGTACGGCGCTGCCGATCACTCTGCCGGTCGGCGTGGTCACCGCCGCGATCGGCGGCCCGTTCCTCGTGTATCTGCTGGTGCGGGCGAACCTGAGGTAGACGGTGAGAAAGCAAGGCGAATCCAACCAAGGGGGGCTCGTGGCCGCTCAGTTCATCACCGAGACCGGGACCGCGACGGAGACCGGAGCCGAGGGGGTCCCGCGGCTGGCGGCCAGGGGCGTCACGGTCGGGTACGGCGGCCGGACGGTCATCGACGATCTCGACGTGGCGATCCCCCCAGGGGTGATCACCACGATCATCGGCCCCAACGGCTGTGGCAAATCGACCCTGTTGCGCACCCTGACCCGGCTGCTCAAGCCGGCCAGCGGCTCGGTCGTGCTGGACGGCGAGGACATCGCCCGGCTCAGGACCAGGGACGTGGCGAAGAAGCTCGGCCTGCTGCCGCAGGCGCCGGTCGCGCCGGAGGGGCTGACGGTGGCCGACCTGGTCGCCAGGGGGCGCCATCCGCACCAGAGTTGGCTTCGGCAGTGGTCCTCGGACGACGCCGGTGTGGTGGAGCGCGCACTGGCCATGACCGGGGTCCTGGAACTGGCGGACCGTCCGGTCGACTCGCTGTCCGGCGGGCAGCGTCAACGCGTCTGGATCTCGATGACCCTGGCCCAGGGCACCGACCTGCTGCTGCTGGACGAGCCGACCACCTATCTGGACCTGGCGCACGCGATCGACGTACTCGATCTGGTGGACGATCTGCACGAGTCCGGGTGCACCGTGGTCATGGTGCTGCACGACCTCAATCTGGCCACGCGCTACAGCGACAACCTCATCGTGATGCGGGCGGGATCCGTCCTGGCGCAGGGGCACCCGCGTGACGTGATCACCGCCGAGTTGCTGGACGAGGCGTTCGGGCTGCGCGCCACGGTGATCGACGATCCGGTGGGGGACCGGCCGCTCATCGTGCCGATCGGCCGTACGCACGTACGGCTCGATCCGTAGGTTCTGCCGGGCACGAGAGCGGCCGGGAGCCCAACTCGTTCCCGACGGAGGAAAATTGCCTGGTTAGGCTAGGCTGCCCTCACTTATTCAGGGTAAGGTTTGGCTGCCCTTACACAGAGGTGCAGTGAGCAGTGTGAAAGCAAGGGATTCCGGATGCTTCTCCATCGAACGACGCTTGTGAAGCCCTGGCGGCGGGTGGCGGCGATGCTGTCCGCCACGGCCCTCGGTGTCGGTCTCCTCGCGGGATGCGGTTCCGACTCGGCGGACAAGAAGAGCGACGACACCCCGGCAGCTGCCGCCGGTGCGTTCCCGGTCACCGTGGAGCACGCATTCGGATCCACGAAGATCACCAAGGCTCCCCAACGCGTCGTCTCCGTCGGCTACACGGACGACCAGGCCGTCCTGGCGCTCGGCATCAAGCCGGTCGGCATGGTCGACCAGTACCCCAACCCGGCGGGCAAGTCCCCCGACATCAACACCCAGTGGCCCTGGGTGAAGGACAAGTGGGGCGACACCCGCCCCGAGGTCGTCATGAACAACGGTGACTCGGGCCCCAATTACGAGAAGATCGCCTCGCTGCGGCCGGACCTGATCACCGCGGTGTACTCCGAGATCGACAACGCCGCCTACGAGAAGCTCTCCAGGATCGCCCCGACGGTGGGACGCACCAAGGGCGAGAAGGAGCCCTTCAGCGCTCCGTGGCAGGACAACGCGGTGCACATCGCCAAGGCGCTCGGCAAGGAGACGGAGGGCACCGAACTGGTGCAGGGCATCCAGGACAAGCTCGACGCGGCCAAGAAGGCGCACCCGGAGTTCGCCGACCGAACCGCCGTGGCGCTCTCCTGGTACAAGGACTCCGTCGCGCCGTTCACCTCCACCGACGTGCGCGGGCGACTGACGACGGGCATCGGCTTCAAGTACCGGACCGAGATCGACACGATCGCGGACGGCAAGTTCTTCACCGCGCTGTCCCCCGAGCGCGTCGACCTGGTCGACGTCGACCGCATCTTCGTCATCAACGACAAGGCGGACACGGAAGCGCTGAAGAAGTTCGAGCTGTTCACCAACCTGCCCGCCGTCAAGGACGGCAAGGTGTCCTACCTGCTGGACAGCGAGGGTCCGGCGGTCGGCGCGGCCATGTCCCAGGGCACCCTGCTGTCGTTGCCCTACGCGATCGACGAACTCGTCAAGTCGGTCGACTAGACATGCCGATCGGACGGCCCCGTCCCCGGAGAGATTTGGTCTTCGCGTGAGCACCACCGACACCCGCGTCGCCCCGGCAACCCTGCGCACGGCGACCGGGGGCGAGGCCGCCGGATGGGTCGTGGCGCACTGCCGCCGGGCCCCGTGGCTGACGGCCTCCACCCTGCTCACCACGGTGGCCGGGGCAGTGCTCCAGGTGCTCCCCGTGCTCCTGCTGAGCCAGGTGGTCGACGGGGTGACCGAGGGCGGATCGCGTTCGGTGCTCGTCACGGTCGGGGCACTGATGGTGGCCGCCGCGCTGCTCGGCGCGGTGGCCACCGCCGTGTCGACGTACCTGATCGGGCGGTTGGGGGCCGATCTGCTCGCCCGGCTGCGGGAAGGCGCCGTCCGCGCCGTGCTGGGGATGCCGAGCGCACGCGTCGAGCAGGTCGGCCGGGGCGATGTGCTGTCCCGGGTCGGCGACGACGTGGCCGTGCTGTCCAAGGGCATCCGGTCCGCCATCCCCACGGTGTTCTCCGCGGGCGTGCTGGTCGTCATCGCCACGGCCGGCATGTTCGGACTGGACTGGCGGCTCGGCCTGGCGGGCGCCGGCGCGCTGCCCGCGTACGGGCTGGCGCTGCGGTGGTACCTGCCCCGGTCCGCACCGCTCTACCGGAAGCAGCGGGCCGCTCAGGCCGACCGTGCCCAGGCGCTGATCAGCGGTCTGAACGGGATCGGCACGGTCCGGGCGTACCGCCTGGAGGAGGCCGTACGCGAGAAGGTCACCCGGGAGTCGTGGCGGGTGCGCGATCTCGGCGTCGATGTGTTCCGCTTCTTCGGGCGGTTCGTCGGCAGGGAGAACCGCGCCGAGTTCATCGGGCTGGTCCTGATCGTGGTGGTGGGGTACGCGCTGCTGGAGGCCGACGCCGCCAGTCTGGGCGAGGTCTCGGCGGCCCCGCTGATGTTCCACCGGCTGTTCACCCCGCTGGGCGCCATCATGTTCACCTTCGACGAGGCGCAGAAGTCGGGCGCGAGCCTCACCCGTCTGGTCGGGGTGCTGGGGGAGCCCGCGGAGGAGCGGCTGGTGGGCGATGTGTCCGTCGCACCGGCCGGCGCCGGGCCGTACCCGGTGACGGTGGAGGGGCTGACCTTCGGCTATCCCGACACCGAGGAACCGGTCCTGCGGGACGTGAACCTGTCCATTCCAGCCGGTGGTTCGCTGGCTTTGGTGGGGGCGACGGGTGCCGGCAAGTCGACCCTGGCCGCGCTGATCGCCGGCATCGGGACCCCGCAGTCCGGTTCGGTACGTATCGGGCCGCACGACCTCGCCGGTCTGGACGAGGCCGGGGCGCGGGTCCTGGTGAGCATCCTGACGCAGGAGACCCATGTGTTCTCGGGGTCGCTCGCCGACGACCTGCGGCTCGCCGCACCCGGCGCGGGCGATGCCGAGCTGATGGAGGCGTTGCGCACGGTCGGCGCGGGCGAGTGGGCCGAGCTGCTGACCGACGGGCTGCACACCACGGTCGGCGAGGGCGGCGAGCGCCTGGATGTCACCAAGGTCGCCCAGATCGCCCTGGCCCGGCTGGTGCTGGGCCGTGCGCCGGTGGTGGTGCTCGACGAGTCGACCGCGGAGGCGGGCAGCGAGGGCGCCGCCGAGCTGGAGCGGGCCGTGCTGGCCGCGTGCTCGGGGCGGACCACGCTGTACGTGGCGCACCGGCTGACCCAGGCGATGGCGGCGGACCGGATCGCCGTGCTGTCCGCGGGGCGCGTGGTGGAAGAGGGGACGCACGGGGAGCTGGTGGCTCTGGGCGGTCAGTACGCGCGTCTGTGGCGAGCCTGGCGCGAAGGTAGTTAGGCAAACCTAAGTCAGGTTGGGTCAACTTGCGTACCTTGGAAGGATGCTGAGTCTTCGATGACGGAACCGACCGTTCCCCGTGTACTGCTTTCTCCCGCCCGCCTGGCCGGCGTGCGCCGGCGAACCGGCGACCACGGCGACCGGACCATCGTCGAAGCCTGTGCCATCGGGCTGTCGTACTGGGCGACCGGCCTCGGCCCCGACGGCATGGACCTCACCCCCGGCACACTGTTCACCGATGTCCTCGGGTGGGTCGACAACGGCGGTGCCGGGAGCGGTGGCTGGGAACCCGTCGCGGACGGCTGGAGCATCACCGTCCCCGACGGCGTCGGCCCGGCCGACGCGCAGCTCGCACTGGACGACCTGGCCGACTTCCCGGACCGCCCCCTCGGCACCATCGGCCCGTCCAGCGTGGCGGCGAGGCTCGAAGCCCTGGCCGAGTGGAACGACAACCGGGCCGACCGGGTCCGCCCGACCATCATGGAGATGTTCCTCGAGCAGGCACGCGCCAGGCCGGACGCCGTCGCGATCGTCGATGAGCACCGGTCATTGACGTACCGTCAAGCAGATAAACGCTCCAGCCAGTTGGCGCACCACCTGATCGAACGCGGCCTCGGCGCCGAGCAGGTCGTCGGGATCTCGCTCGGCCGCTGTGCCGACATGGTCATCGGCCTCCTCGCCGTGCTCCGGGCCGGGGGCGCGTTCGTGCCGCTCGATCCGCAGTGGCCCGCCGCGCGCCGCGCCGTCGTCGTCGAGGACGCCCGGGTCGTGCTCCAGCTCAACGACCGTGGCGAGCACGGTCCGGGTGAACCGGACGCCGTGGCCGTCGACCTCGACGACTGGCGGTTCGGCGGCCACCCCGCCGAGGGGCCGGAGGCGGCCGTCCCCGGCACGGCCCTGGCATACGTGATCTTCACGTCCGGTTCGACCGGACGGCCCAAGGGCGCCATGATCCGGCACGAGGCGATCAGCGAGCGCCTGCTGTGGCAGGCCGACGAGATCCTGCGCTTCGGCCACGACGACGCCTCGCTGTTCAAGGCACCGCTGTCCTTCGACATCTCCATCAACGAGATCTTCCTGCCGCTGGCCCGCGGCGGCAGGCTGGTGATCCTGCGGCCCGGCGGCGAACGCGACCCGCACCATCTGCTGGGCGTGATCGCCGAGCAGCGCGTCACCTTCACCTACCTGGTGTCGTCGATGCTGGACGTGCTGCTGGAGATCGCGGGCGACTCCGGCCGCCTGGACAGTCTGCGGCACGTCTGGTGCGGCGGCGAGGTGCTGACCCCGGAGCTGTACGAGCGGTTCCGCACCCGGCTCGACATCCCCCTGTACCACGGCTACGGCCCGGCCGAGACGACCATCGGTGTCTCCCACGTCATCTACCGGGGCGCGGCGGAACGCCTGTCGACATCGATCGGCAGGGCCAACCCCAACACCCAGCTGTACGTGCTGGACGACGAGCTGCGCCCGGTCCCGGTCGGGGTCGGCGGCGAACTGTACGCGGGAGGGTTCCTGTTGGGACGCGGGTACGTCAACGCGCCCGGCCTGACCGCCTCCCGGTTCGTGGCGAACCCCTTCGCCGACGACGGGTCCCGGCTGTACCGGACCGGTGACCTGGCGCGGTTCGCCCCGGACGGGTCGCTGGACTTCCTCGGACGCGCCGACAACCAGATCAAGATCCGCGGCATGCGGCTGGAGATCGAGGACGTCGAGGCCGGCCTCGCGGAACACCCCGGCGTACGGCACAGCTGCGTCGTCGCGAAGAAGAAAACGGCGGGCGGCACCTACCTGGTGGGGTACGTGATCCCGGCCGCCGGCCACGAGGAGCTGCGGGCGGACGAGGTCGGGGAATGGGCCGCCCGGCACATGGTGGAGTACATGGTGCCCGCCCACCTCGTCGTGATGAAGGAGTTCCCGCTCACCGCGAACGGCAAGCTCGACCGGGGCGCCCTGCCGGAACCCGAGATCGGCACGGGCTCCGTCGTGGCACCCGCCACCGACAACGAGCGGGTGGTGTGCGCGGCCGTCGCGGCGGTGCTGCGGCTGGAGAAGGCCGGGGCCGACCAGGACTTCTTCCAGCTCGGCGGAGACAGCATTCTGGCGATCTCACTGCTGAGCGCGCTGCGGGAGGCCGGTCTCTACGTCACCGCACGGCAGATCTTCACCCACAGCGTCCTCGGGGCACTGGCCGCGGTGGCGAGCCGCGAGGACGTATCCGCCGTGGACCACGGCGATGTCGCGACCGGCCCCGTCGTGGGATCGCCCATCGTGCAGTGGCTCGGCCGGACCACGGACGCGATCGACGGCTTCGTGCAGTCCGTCGTACTGAACACACCGGCGGAGCTGACCGCCGGCGCGCTCGACGAGATCCTCGCCGCCCTGCTGGGGCGGCACGACATGCTGCGCGCCAGGCTGGTGCGCGGCGAGCGCTGGAGCTTCGACATCCCCGAGGCCGGACGGGCCGTCGTGGGGTGGCAGGAGAGCGACCGCCCGCTGGAGGAGTGCGTCGCGCTCGCCACCGAGGGGCTCGACCCGGCGGGCGGCGTGATGCTGCGCGCCGTGTGGCGCCGCGAGGCGCGGCAACTGGTCATGGTCGCCCACCACGTCGTCATCGACGGTGTGTCCTGGCGGATCCTGATGGACGACCTGGCCACGGCCTGGCGCCAGTCCGTCTCGGGCACGCCCGTCGAACTGCCCCCCGTGGGAACGTCGTTCAGGCGCTGGACACAGCTGCTGGGCCGCGCGGCCTTCGACCGCGACCGCACCCACTTCCAGCGCCCCCTGCCGGGGCCCGACGCACCGCTGGGCCGACGGGCCCCGTCCGGGACCGACACCGTCGCCAGGGAGCGGGCGCGGACCGTCACCGTGGGCCCCGAGGACACCGCCGCGCTGCTCGGCGCGATCCCCGCGAAGTTCCACGCGGGCGTCAACGACGTACTGCTGACCGCGCTCGCCGTCTCCCTCGCCCGGTGGCGCCGCGACCGGGGGCAGGAGCAGACCTTCGCCCACATCGAACTGGAGGGACACGGCCGCGAGGGACGCCATGTGGCGGACGCGACCGGCTTCGAACCGGAACTCTCGCGGACCGTGGGCTGGTTCACCACCCTGTTCCCGGTGACCGTCGACCCCGGCACGGCAGCCGACTTCACCGCCCCGGCGTACCTGGCCGCCGCCCTCAAGGCGGTCAAGGAGGACCTCGCCGCCGTACCCGGCAACGGCGTCTCGTACGGCGCCCTGCGCTACCTGAGCGAAACCGGGCTGACCGCCCCCGCGCCGCAGGTGCTGTTCAACTACCTGGGCCGCTTCGACGCGGGTGCGTCCGGTGACTGGCAACTCGCGGGCATCACAGGTCAGTTGGGCGAGAAGCGCGACCCGAGGATGCGGCTGCCGCGCGCCCTGGAGTTCAACGCCATCGCCGAACCCGACGCGAGCGGCGCGTACGAGCTGGTCACCACCATCTCCTGGCCCGAGGGGATGTTCACCGACGAGGACATCACCACCCTCGGCGCGTACTTCCGGGCCGCCCTGTCCGCCCTGGCCGCGCTGGAAGAGGGCGGCCACACCCCCAGCGACTTCGCCCTGGTGCGGCTCACCCAGGCCGATGTCGACGACCTGGACGGCCCGGCGCTGCGGGACATCCTGCCGCTGACCCCCCTTCAGGAGGGCCTGTACTTCCACTCGGTCTTCGACGACGACGCGACCGGCAGCTACGTCGAGCAGCAACTGCTGACGCTGGACGGCGACGTGGACGCGGACCGGCTCGCGGCGGCGGCCACCCGGCTGCTCACGCTGTACCCCAACCTGGCCGCCCGGTTCACCGCCCTCGCCGACGGCCGGGTCGTCTCCGTCGTCGAGAGCGGCGCACAGGCGCCCTTCGCCACGCTGGACCGCCCCGGCCTCACCGACGAGGAGATCCGCGACCACGCCGAGCGGGACCGCCGCGCCGGATTCGACCTGGCCGCCGGGCCGTTGATGCGGTACACGCTCATCCGCGCCGGCTCCGGCCGCAACGTCCTGGTGCAGACCGTGCACCACATCGTCGCCGACGGCTGGTCGGTACCGCCGATGCTCCGCGCGCTGCTCGCCGAGTACCACGTGCCGGGGAGCGTGTACCCGCTCGGCGGCTACCGCGACTACGTGACCTGGCTCGCCGGACGCGACCAGGACGAGAGCGAGCGGGTGTGGCACGACGAGCTCGCCGGTCTGCCCGGCCCCTCGCTGGTGGCCGAGGGGCACACCCCCTCCGACCGGTTCGCCGACACCGCCGTCGAGCCCGCCCTCGACATCGACGCCGCCGCCCGCTCGGCCGGTGTGCCGCTGAGTGTGGCCGTGCACAGCGCGTGGGCGGTGACGCTGGGCGGCATCCTGCACGGCCGGGACGTCGTGTTCGGCTCCACGGTCTCCGGGCGCGACGCGGCGGTGCCCGGCATCGGGGACATGGTCGGCCTGTTCATCAACACCATCCCCGTGCGGGCCCGTTGGTCCGCGGACACCACGGCGGTCGAGCTGCTCGCCACGGTGAAGGAACACCAGAGCACGGTGCTGGCGCACCAGCACGTCTCGCTGGCCAGGATCGGCCGCCTGACCGGCGCCGGCCCGCTGTTCGACACCCTGGTGGTGTTCGACGTCGCGACCGACGTGGACGCCCTGCGCGGCCCCGGCGACGAACCGGTCATCACCGACATCGTCAACGAGGGCGCCCCGCACTACCCGTTGACGCTGGTCGTGGAACGCACCACCGACGGCCGTCCGCGCTTCAACCTGATCCACGACGGGGAGCTGCTGCGCCGGGAGAGCGCCGAGGCGATCCTGGACACCTTCACCCGGACCCTCACCGGCCTGCTCGAACGGCCGGACACCCCGGTCGACGACCTTCTGGCCCCCGAGGCCGGCCGGGGCCCGGCGCCGGCCTCCCCGGCGACCCTGGGCGAGCTGTTCGACGCCGCAGCGGACCGCGACCCGGCAGCCACCGCCGTCACCCAGTGCGCCCTCGACGGCGTCACCCGGTCACTGACGTACGGTGAACTGGCCGATGCCAAGAACGAGTTGGCCTCGGTCCTGTGCGCGGCCGGGGCCGGGCCGGGCACCCGGGTCGCCGTCGCCGTACCGCGCTCCCTGGAACAGGTCGTCGCCCTGGTCGCGGTCGTCACCGCGGGCGGCGCCTACGTACCGCTGGACCTGGCGTACCCGGACGAGCGGCTGGAGTACATCCTCGCCGACGCCGCCCCGCAGGTCGTGCTCGTCGACCGCGAACAGCAGGGCCGCTTCACCCGCCTGCTGGCCCGAGCGGGCGTCCAGGCCCGGGTGCTCGTCCAGGGCGACGAGCCGGCGCCGGCCACCACCGCCGGGCCCGGGGCCGGTCGGCACGACCCCGCGTACGTGATCTACACCTCCGGCTCGACCGGCCGCCCCAAGGGCGTCGTCGTTCCGCACTCCGCCGTGGTGACGCTCCTCGCGAACACCCGGCCCGACATGGACTTCGGCCCGCACGACGTCTGGGTCCAGTTCCACTCCTTCTCCTTCGACTTCGCGGTCTGGGAGCTGTGGGGCGCCCTGGTGCACGGCGGCGAACTGCTGGTGCCGGAGTACGCGCTGACCCGCTCCCCGGTCGACTTCCACCGGCTGGTCCGCGAGCGCGGGGTGACCGTGCTCAACCAGACCCCGTCGGCGTTCCACCAGTTCACCGAGGCCGACCGGCTCGCCGCCGAACCGGTCACGGCGCTGCGCCGGATCGTCTTCGGGGGCGAGGCGCTGGACCTCGGACGGCTGCGCGGCTGGGTCGAGCGGCACGGCACCGCCGCGCCCGAGCTGGTCAACATGTACGGCATCACCGAGACCACCGTCCACGTCACCCACCGGGTCCTGACCGACGAGGACTTCGGCCCCGGCGACGACGTCAGCCCGATCGGCGGCCCGGTCCCCGGCCTGGTCGTCCATCTGCTCGACGACCGGCTGCGGCCGGTGCCGCCGGGCCGGGTGGGCGCCATCTACGTCGCCGGGGACCAGGTGTCGCTCGGCTACCTGGGCCGGCCGGGGCTCACCGCGGGCCGCTTCGTGGCGAACCCGTTCGCGGCCGACGGCTCCCGCATGTACCACACGGGCGACCTCGCCCGCCGCACCCTCGACGGCGAGCTGGAGTTCGCCGGCCGTGCCGACGACCAGGTGCAGCTCAAGGGCTTCCGCATCGAGCCGGGCGAAGTGGAGTCCGCCGTGCGGGAGCTCGACGGCGTCGTCGACGCGGCCGTCACCGTGGCGGACAGCGGCGACCACCTGGTCGCACACGTCGTGGGCCGGGTGCCCGGCGACTTCACCGCCCTGCTGTCCACCAAGCTGCCCGCACACATGGTGCCGGGCCGGGTACTGCCGGCCGACGCCCTGCCGCTGACGGTCAACGGCAAGCTGGACCGCAAGGCCCTGACCGCGCGCGCCGCCCAGGACGGCACCCCGGCGGCCACGAGCGACTCGGCGCTCACCGCACTGGTCGGCATCTTCGCCGAGACGCTGCCCGGCGTCGCCGTGGACGCCGACACCGACTTCTTCGGCGCAGGGGGCGACAGCATCGTCGCCATCACCGTGATCAACCGGGCCAGGGCGCTCGGCCTGCGGATCGTCCCACGGGACGTGTTCCTGCTGAAGACACCGCGCGCGCTCGCCGGCCATCTGGCCACGCACACCCCGCAGCCCGTCGCGTCCGCACCGGCCCACCGCGAGGACGGCCCGCTGCCGGCCACCCCGATCATCCTGCGCCGGCGCGAACTGGGCGGTTCACTCGCCCGTTTCGCCCAGGCCAGGGCGGTGGTGGCGGCCGAGGGCACCGACCTCGCCGACGTCCGGCGCGCCGCGAACGCCGTCGTGGCCGCACACCCGGTCCTGCGGCTGCGGCTGCGCGTCGAGCACGGCGTGTGGACCCTGCGCACCGAACCCGCCCGCGAGGTCGCCGTCACACCGACCCACGCCCCCGACGCCACGGCAGCGGCGAACGAGGCCGCCGGACGGCTCGACCCCGAATCCGGGGACGTCATCGCGTTCTCCTGGCTGGCGGCGAGCCGCACCCTGGTGGTCACCGTCCACCACCTCGCCGTCGACGCGGTGTCCTGGCTGATCCTCCTGGACGATCTGGCCACCGCCCTCGCCGGTGCGGCCCTGCCACCGCCGACCACGTCCTACGCCGAGTACGCCGAGGCGCTGGCGGCAGGGTCCGGCCCGGCGGCCTACGCTCTCGGACACTGGATCACCACGCTGGAGGCGCCCGCCCTGCTGCCCGAGGTCCAGGACCTGCGCGAGACCACGGTCGTACTCGCCCGCGAGGTGAGCGACCGCGTGACCCGCAGCGCCCCCGCCGCACTCGGCGTGGGCCTCACCGAGCTGCTGTGCGGCGCGCTGCGCACCGCCCTGACGCGCATCCAGCCCACGCCCACCGATCTCGCGATCGAACTGGAGCGGCACGGCCGGGTCCCGGCCCTGGAGCACCACGACTACTCCCGTACCGTCGGCTGGTTCACCGCCATCGCACCGGTGCGGCTCACGGCGCACACCGACCCCGTCGCGGCGGCGCGCGAGACCGCGGAACGCCGGCCGGACGAGCACGAACACGTCGCCTACGGCCGGCTCCGGTACCTCGACGCGCAGACGGCCCCGCTGCTGGACGCCCGCCCACAGGTGCTCTTCAACTACCTGGGCCGGGGCAGCGAGTCCCGGGCCCTCCACCTCACCGGCGGCGACCAGGGCAGCCCGTACGCCGTCGAGGTCAACGCCTGGACCGACGACAGCACCGGATGCCTGCACGCGGCCTTCACCCTCGCCGGGGGCATACCCGACGAGATCACCGGGCACTGGCGCACCGCCCTGGAACACATCGCGGACGCCTCCGCCACGGCCGAGCGCACCGCACCGGTCACCCCGCTCCAGCGGGGCCTGTTCTTCCAGGCCCAGATGGCGGGCACGGCCGGACACTACGTCGCGCAGAGCTGGTTCACCTTCGACCGGCGCCTGGACCCCGGCGCGCTGGCCGAGGCGATGGCGGACGTGATCGCGCGCCACCCGGCCGTGGGCGCCGGCTTCACCACCGACGACGACGGGAACCCGGTCCAGGTCCTCAAGGCGGGCCGGCGGGTCGACGTCCGCACGACCGCCGTGACGAGCGACGCGGAGGCCGAGGAGCTGCGCACCCGGGACCGCGAGTCGGGATTCGACCCGGGCGAACCGCCGCTGATCCGGCTGACCGTGGTGCGGCTGCCCGACGGCCGGGACGGCCTGCTGCTCAGCTACCACCTGCTGCTCTGGGACGGCTGGTCCCGCGAGATCGTGCTGCGGGATCTCTTCGAGGCGTACGAGGCCGTCGTGGCGGGCGAACCGCCGGTCGCGGTCCCCGCCGTGCCGGGCTTCGAGGAGTACGCCCGGGCACTCGACGCCAGGGACCCCGAGGTGTCGAACCGCTTCTGGGCGCAGCACCTCGCCGGCCTGCCGGGCCCGACGCTGCTCGCCGGACCGGCCCCGTCCCTCCCGGACGACCTGCCGCGCGCGCTCACGCACACCTTCTCCGCCGAACTGTCCGACCTGCTGCGGGACGCGGCCAGGGTGCACGGCGTCACTCTGAACACGGTGCTGACCGGCGCGTTCGGCCTGCTCCTCGGCGCCCGCACCGGCCGCGGTGACGCCGTGTTCGGTGTGACCGTCTCGGGCCGGGAGGGCGAGGGCCACTCCGGCATCGTCGGTGTGCTGCTCAACACGGTGCCCATGTGGACGCGGGCCCGGCCCGACGACACGGTCGGCGCGTACCTGTCGGCCGTTCAGGCGGCCCGGGTCGAGGCGATGGAGCACGAGCACCTGGGCCTCGGCGAGATCCAGCGTGCCAGTGGGCACGACACCCTCTTCGACAACCTGTTCGTGCTCCAGAACTTCCTGGACCCGGACGCGTTCGCCGCGATGAACACCCGGCACGGCATCACCTCGGTGCGGGCCGACGACTCCACGCACTACCCGTTCACCTGGGTCGTCACGCCCGGCGACCGGCTCACGGTCAAGCTGGAGCACCGCGACGACGACCCCGGGGGCGCCCGCCGCCTCCTCGACGACTACCTCCGCGTACTGGAGGACCTCGCCCGGTCGACGGGGCGGGTGGGCGCGCTGCCGGGGCTCGCCCCGGCCCCCGGGCCCGCAGGACGCACCGACGTCGGCACGGACACCGTCGTCGACCGCTTCGACCTGGCGGCGGACCGTGACCCCGGGCGGGTCGCGCTCGTCGCCCGCGGCTCGGCCATGACCTTCGCCCAACTCCAGCTACGGAGCCGGGCGTTGGCGGGAGTTCTCGCCCGCCGGGGCATCGGACCCGAGACGGCCGTGGGTCTGGCGATCCCGCGCTCCCTCGACTCGATCGTGGCTCTGTTCGCCGTGCTGCGCGTCGGCGCCGCGTACGTACCGCTGGAACTGGACCACCCGGACGAGCGGATCGCCGCCATCGTCGCGGACGCCCGGCCCGAGGTGATCCTCACCGTGAGCACCGTCTCGCCCCGGCTCGGCGGCGAGCTGATCGAGCTGGACCGGCCCCTGCCCGAGGCCGATCCGTACGTGACGTTCGCGCCCGACGACCCGGACCGCCTGCGGCACCCCGCGTACACCATCTACACCTCCGGCTCGACCGGGAAGCCCAAGGGCGTGGTGACCGAGTACGCAGGGCTCACCAACATGCTGATCAACCATCAGCGGCGGATCTTCGAACCGGTCCTCGCCGAGCACGGCAACCGGGTCTTCCGGATCGCGCACACCGTGTCGTTCGCGTTCGACATGTCGTGGGAGGAACTGCTGTGGCTCGCCGACGGACACGAGGTCCACATCTGCGACGAGGAACTGCGCCGCGACGCCCCCCGTTTGGTCGAGTACTGCCGTGAGCACGCGATCGACGTCATCAATGTGACCCCGACCTACGCGCAGCAGCTGGTGGCCGAGGGCCTGCTGGACAACCCGGCACGGCGGCCGGCGCTGGTGCTGCTGGGCGGCGAGGCCGTCACCCCGACGCTCTGGCAGCGGCTCGCCGGGACCGAGGGCACAGTCGGCTACAACCTGTACGGGCCCACCGAGTACACCATCAACACCCTCGGCGTCGGCACCTTCGAGTGCCAGGACCCGGTGGTCGGCGTGGCGATCGACAACACCGAGGTGTACGTACTGGACCCGTGGCTGCGCCCGCTGCCCGACGGGGTCCCCGGCGAGCTGTACGTATCGGGCATCGGCATCGCGCGCGGCTACCTCGGGCAGAGCGCCCAGACCGCGCACCGCTTCGTCGCCTGCCCGTTCGCCGGACCCGGCGAGCGGATGTACCGGACCGGCGACCTGGTGATCCGCCGGTCCGACGGGAACCTGACGTACCTGGGCCGTACCGACCAGCAGGTCAAGATCCGCGGGCACCGGGTCGAACTCGGCGAGGTCGAGGCCGTGTTCGCGGCGCACCCGGCGGTGCGGTCCGCCGCCGCGGTCGCCCAGCCCGACCCGCAGGTCGACGGCGCGTACCGGCTGGCCGCCTATCTCGTACTGGACGGCGCCGACCTGGCGCAGGTCGCCGCCGAAGTGGGCGCCGGGCTGCCGGACTTCCTGCGTCCGACGCACTTCGCCCGGGTCGACAGCATCCCGCTCACCGTGAACGGGAAGGCCGACACCAAGGCGCTGGGGGAGGCCAGGCCGCTCGGCGCGCTCACCACGGCGGGAGAACGCGGCCCGGAGACCGGGACCGAGACCCTGGTGTGCGAGTTCTTCGCCGAGGCACTGGACCTGGACGACGACGAAGTGAGCGCGGTGAGCGACTTCGTGTCCCTCGGAGGGCACTCCATGCTGGCGGTGCGGCTGACCGGGCTGCTCCGCCGCGAGTACGGTCCCGTGATCACCATCCGTGATCTGTTCACCCTGCGAACCCCGGAAGCGATTGCCCGCCACCTCGATGAAAACTCCTGACACGCAGCGCCCCCGGCCGGGGGCGGACATCCTGCGCACCGCGCTGCGCCGCAACGTCGGCGCCATGGTCCGGGGCACCGTCCTCATGGGCCTGTACCAGGCGGGGGAGACCGCCTTCCCCATCGCGCTCGGTCTGATCGTCGAGCACACGATGCAGGACCGCAGCCCGGCCGCGCTCGGCCTGTCGATCGGCGCGCTGGCCGTGATCATCACGACGGTGTCGCTGTCGTGGCGGTTCGGGATGCGGGTCCTGCAGAAGGCCAACACGACCGAGGCGCACCGCTGGCGGGTGCGGGTGGCCGCCTGCGGGCTCCAGCCGGTGGCCAGGGACGTCGACCTGAAGTCCGGCGAGGTGCTGACCATCGCCACCGAGGACGCCGACCAGACCGCCGACATCGTCGAGGTGGTGCCGCTGCTGGTCAGCTCGCTGGTCGCGGTGGTGGTCGCGGCCCTCGCGCTGGGCCTGGCCGATGTCCGGCTCGGCCTGCTGGTCATCGTGGGGACCGTCACGATCCTGTCGGTCCTGGCCGTGATGTCCAGGCGGATCGGCGCCAGTACCCGCGAACAGCAGGCCCGGGTGGCGCGGGCGGGCGCGAAGGTCGCCGACCTGATCACCGGCCTGCGTCCGCTGCACGGCTTCGGCGGCAACCACGCCGCGTTCGGGTCGTACCGGAAGGTCAGCACGGACGCGAAACGCCAGGCGATCACCGTCGCCCGGGTCAACGGCGCGTACGCCGGCACCGCACTGGCCCTCAACGCGGTCCTCGCCGCCGCCGTGTCCCTGACGGCGGGCCGGCTGGCGTTCGACGGCCGGATCACCATCGGGGAACTGGTCATGGCCGTGGGCCTGGCGCAGTTCATCATCGAGCCGCTCAAGATGTTCTCGGAGATGCCCAAGTACGTGATGACGGCGCGCGCCTCGGCCGAGCGGATGGCGCTGGTGCTCTCCGCGCCGCCGGTGACGACCCCGGGTTCGCAGCGCCCGGCCCCGGGCGGAGGGCTCGCGGTGGACGGCGTCCGGCACGGGGCGCTGCGCGGGCTGAAGTTCCAGGTGGCCGCAGGTGAGTTCGTGGCGATCGCCGTCTATCAGCCGCGCGCGGCGGCCGATCTCGCGGCGGTCCTCGCGGTGAATGTCGCGCCGGACGCGTACGAGGGAGTGGTGCGGCTCGGCGAGCAGCCGATCGCGGAGCTGTCGGTCGAGGCGGTCCGCGAGCACATGCTGGTGAATCCGTACGACGGGGAGATCTTCGCGGGCACCCTCCGCACGAACATCGACCCGTCGGGCACCAGCCGGACGATTCCCGAAGCCGTCGAGGCGTCGATGCTGACGGATGTCGTCGCCCTCCACCGCGACGGGCTCGACCACGCGGTCCGCGACCGCGGGGCGAACCTCTCGGGCGGGCAGCGTCAGCGGCTGTCCCTGGCCCGCGCCCTGGCCGCCGACACCGACGTACTGGTCCTGCACAACCCGACGACGGCGGTCGACGCGGTCACCGAGCAGCTCATCGCGCGCAACGTCGCGAAGTCGCGCCGGGGCCGCACCACGGTCGTGATCACCAGCAGCCCGGCCCTGCTGGACGCCGCCGACCGTGTTCTCGTCCTGGACGAGGGCGTCATCACCGCCGAGGACACCCACCGCAACCTCCTGGCCCGCGACGCCGACTACTGCCTGGCCGTGGCCCGGTGACACGCCGGGCGGTCTCGGGGACGTGCCCGGACACGTCCCCGAAACCGCTCAGCCGAGGGCCCAGGCGACATCCCTGAGCAGGGCGTGCCGCCAGCCCGCCCGGTCGTGGTCCGAGGGCGACCGGGAGATCCGCACCGTCGCGCCGGCCTGTTCGGTCAGGGTCTCGGCCAGCTCGCAGTGGGGCAGCATCCGCGTCTCGTGTTCCCCCGCGTCGAACGCGCACCGCAGACCGGACAGATCGGGGCCCCGTCGCAGCCGCGCGGCGACGGCGCCGCCGACCGGGCCGCCCAGGGGGTCCGCCAGGTCCATGGCGCCGGGGGCCCACCAGAAGGACGCCGACTGGAGAGCGACCCGCGAGACCAGGTCCGGGAACTCCAGCGCCGCGTACAGCGCGCTCAGCCCGCCCAGACTCTGCCCGGCCACCACCAGCCGGTCCAGGTCGGCCGGTACGCCGGATTCCGCGACCAGCGGCAGGAGTTCGTCCCGGACCGCCTCCCACAGCTCGGGCCTGCACCCGAACTCGGCCGCCCGGTCCTTGGCCGGAACGAAGACGAGCGTCACCGGGGGCATCGCGCCACCGGCGACGGCCGAGTCGAACGCGGCCATGGCCGGGTGCAGATACAGCCAGTCGTCCCCGTCGAGCAGCAGGACGACCGGCCCGCCGCCGCCCGCCGGGTGGACGCGCACGGTGCGCCGCCCGCCGAGCCGCGCACTGTTCCAGCGGAGCCGGGCCGACGGCAGGGGCAGGACGTCGTCGGGGCCGACGAGGGGCCAGTGCGGCTGCGCCGGGGCGTCCGGGGTCGCGGCGATGGACCGGTCCGCGCCGGCACCGACCGGGTTGAACGGATCCGCGTGGGCCGCGTCGCCCGCGACGATCCGGTAGGTCACCCGCAGCCGCGCGGGCATGCGCACTTCGGCGTACCAGCAGTCCGTGCCCGCCCATCGGTGCAGGGGAACCGGCTGCGACCAGCTCTCGAAATCGATGCAGGCACCGGGCCCGCGCCACAGGAACAGGGTCCGCCAGCCGCCGACGCCGTCGGGCACCGACGCGGGGGTCCGCGCCGCCGCCCAGAACGCGTCGGTGCCGGGTCTGCGGGGCAGCCCGAACGCGGCGAAGGGGCTTTCCCCGTCGGCCGTGGGGCCGGAGCCGAAAGAAGTCATGACCGGCCGGTGCGGCGGTCGTTCGCGGTCCGGCGGCGTGTGCCCGAAGGTGCGTCCATGCCGTCCTGCGTGCGGACCCGTGCGATCACCCGGCGCATGAACGTCTCCTTGTGAGAGGGGAGGGGAGAGGTTAGGCTCATCCTGCATTAGGTGAGCCTAACCTAACGTGGTTTGCTCCCTCCATCCCCGATCCGCCTCCGGATCCGACGCACAGTCACGACGCGGCCGACACCGGCCCGTCGGGCCCGAGGAGACACCGACACATGAGCACCAACCCTTTCGACGACCCCGAAGGCCGCTTCCTGGTCCTGGTGAACGACGAGGGACAGCACTCGCTCTGGCCGTCCTTCGCCGAGGTTCCCGGAGGATGGACGATCGTTCTCACCGAGAACACCCGGGAGGAGTGCCTGGAATACATCGAGGCCAACTGGACCGACCTGCGCCCCCGGTCCCTCGCCGCGTCCACCGACTGAACCGTGTGGGGAACGTCTTGATCACGGCCTCGCCGCGCCCCGCCCCGCTGCCGTCCGCGCTCCCCGTACCGGCGTACTCCGTACGCCCGGCCCGCGAGGAGGACGCCGCCGAACTCGCCGAACTGTCCCGGCCGTTCGTGCGCTCGGGCGCGCTGCGGGAGCGGCCCGTCCCCCTCTACGCCGCCCACGCGGCCGACTTCCTCGTGGCGCAGGCCCCCTCGGGCACCGTCGAGGGTTCCGTCGGCCTGCGCGTGTACCCGGCCGGCCCCGGGGAGGGCCGCGGTCCCGTGGGCGTGCTGTACAACTTCTGCGTGGCCGGTCACCGGCAGGGGAGCGGAGTGGGGGCCGGGCTCCTGCGGGCCGCGCTGGCCATGGCGCACGCCCGGTCGCTCGGCGCGCTGTTCACGGCGACGACCGGCGGTGGCGGCCTGTTCCTCCGGTACGGCTTCGCGCCCACGACCGCACGCCGGGCACCTTCGTCCTGGGCGCGGTCCCTGGACCCCCGGCGCAACGCGCGGATCCTCACGAAGACCCTGTGACGGCCGGCACGCACGGGCGGGCCGGCCGCCGCGGTCATACGGTGCTGCCGCAGTGGTCCGGGCTGCTGCCGGGAACCACGGTGGTGCCGGGGCTGGTCTCGCCGAGGAGGCCGCGCAGCACCGCGTGCGGTACGCGGCCGTCGAGCACATGGGCCTTGCGCACCCCGCCGCGGACGGCCCGCAGGCAGCCCTCCATCTTCGGCAGCATCCCGCTCGCCAGCCCCGGCAGCATCCCGTCCAGCGCGTCGGCCGTCAGGTGCTCGATCACCTCGGTGCTGTGCGGCCAGTTGGCGTACAGCCCCTCCACGTCGGTGAGCATCACCAGCCGCTCGGCCCCGAGGGCCACGGCCAGGGCCGACGCCGCGAGATCGGCGTTGACGTTGTAGACCTGCCCGTCCTCGCCGCGTGCCACGGGGGAGACCACCGGTATGTGCCCTTCCTCCAGGAGCGTGCGCACCACGCCCGGGTTCACGTCCACGACGTCGCCGACGAGACCGATGTCCACCGGCCGCCCGTCCACCCGGGCCGGCCGCCGCACCGCCGTCATCGTGTGCGCGTCCTCGCCGGTCATCCCCACGGCGAAGGGCCCGTGCTCATTGATGTGGCCGACCAGCTCCCGCTGGACCCGGCCGCTCAGCACCATGCGCACCACATCCATGGTCTCCGGAGTGGTCACCCGCAGCCCCGCCTCGAAGCGGGACTCCAGGCCGAGGAGATCCAGCATCGCGCTGATCTGTGGCCCGCCCCCGTGCACGACGACCGGGCGCAGTCCTGTGCGCCACAGCTCCACGACGTCCCGGGCGAACGCCCGCTTCAGGCTCGCGTCCACCATGGCGTTCCCGCCGAACTTGACGACGACCGCGCCGCCCCGCACCCTGTTCACATACTTAGCTTAGCCTAGCCTAAATTGGCGTGATCCTGTGTGAATGAAGGGAGTTGCCGTTCGCGTCGGGGCCGCTACCGCCGAGTTCCGGCCGACAGGGCCGATCGGCCCTAGCGGTGCCCGGCCTCCGATGGGTTCACTGCGATGCATCGCACACCGCGGGTGCGCGAGGAGGGAAACATGGTGATCGCAGTCGTCGGGCACAGGGACCTCGGCAACAGAACCCTGGAGCTGGTGGAAGCCGAACTGAGAGCGCGGCTGGACCGCTTGGCGGAAGGTGCCGCCGCCCTGGTACGGGTCGGGGCGGGGCTGCCGTTGGTGTTCGGGCGGGCCGCCAGGGAGGCCGGGCGGAAGCTGACGGTGCTGCTGCCGGCTCAGGGCGCGGTTCCCGCCGTGCTGCCCGAGCGGGACCGGTCGGCCGCGGGCGAACTGCTGGTCCTGGCCGAACACGTACGACTGCTGGTCTTCGATCCCACCGACCGCGACGCGTGTGTCGGCGCCGATGAAAAGCTGGTGGAGACCTGCCGGACCGTGCTCGCCGTGTGGGACGGATCGCCGTCGGACGGGCGGGACGCCACCGCGCATCTGGTCGCCTTCGCGCGTGCGCGGGGAATCCGGGTGGAGGTCGTCTGGCCGGACGGTTCCGTACGGGGGCGGGCATGAAACTGTCGGAGTGCGGGACGGGGAGGGTGGCGGAAGGCCCCGAGGCCGACGAGCGGGAATGCGCCGGCGCGTCCGGGGCGGGTGACGAACGGGAGTGCGCGGGGGCGAGGCGGGGGTTCGGGTGGCTGCTGGTCGTCACCGCCGCACTCGGGCTGCTCGGCTCGTTCGTCATCACGATCGACAAGTTCGAACTGCTCGCCGACCCCGGCTTCGTGCCCGCCTGCTCGCTGAGCCCCGTGGTGTCCTGCACCAGTGTGATGCGCAGCGAGCAGGCGTCGGCGTTCGGCTTTCCCAACCCGCTCATCGGGCTGGTCGCCTTCGGGACGGTGTTGGGGACCGGCGCGGGCCTGCTCGCGGGTGCGCGCTACCGGCGCTGGTACTGGTTGGGACTGAACCTCGGCACGCTGTTCGGTGTCGGCTTCTGCATGTGGCTGATGACCCAGGCGTTGTTCGAGATCGGCGCACTCTGCCTGTGGTGCGTGCTCGTGTGGGTGGCCACCGTCTTCATGTTCTGGCACACCACGGTGCACAATCTGCGCCACGGCGTCCTGCCCGCGCCGCGCGCCCTGGTCGCGGCGGTGCTGGAGTTCCCCCTCGTGGTGCCGGTGACCTGGTGTCTGGCCATCGTCATGCTGATAGCAATCCGGTTCTGGTCGTACTGGCAGACACTTCTGTGACCGCGACCACGCCGGTGGCGTCGTGACGGATCTGCTCGGCCGGTACTCCGGCGGCGGCCAGCCGAGCGGCGACGGCCTGCGTCGGCCCGGTCGTGGCGGCCTCGGGGGCCAGGGCCAGAAAGGCGTGCTGCCGGGCGGCGGCCCCGGGCTGCGGGGGCAGTATTCCGTTCAGGGCCCGCAGCCCGGCACCCGCGAAGCGGGTACTCGCCGCGTCGGCCGCGATGACGGTCAGCCAGGAGCGCTTGCGCCGGAACGCTTCCAGATACGCCGCGTCGTACATCTCCCCGGCCGCCGCCATCTCCCCTGCGGGACCCAGCAGCAGCCGTACCCGGTGGGCGCGGGAG
Organism: Streptomyces atratus; assembly: GCF_900119365.1. Classification (GTDB taxonomy): domain Bacteria; phylum Actinomycetota; class Actinomycetes; order Streptomycetales; family Streptomycetaceae; genus Streptomyces; species Streptomyces atratus_B. Next base: position 90,280 of record NZ_FPJO01000009.1, on the reverse strand, counting down.
TGGTCGGCATCGATCCGCTGGAGCAGCGCCTTCATCGGAGCCCAGCCCGTACCGGAGGCGATGAGCAGAAGATCCGCGGCCGGAAGGTGATCCGGCAGGGCCAGTGCGCCGCGCGGGGCGCTGAGACGGACGGCGCCGCCCTCCCGCGCCCCGTGCACCAGCGCATCGCTCACCCCGTCGGCGCCCCGGGCCCGTACGTGGAACTCCAGTTCACCGTCCGGATGCGGGGCTCGGGCCAGGTAGTACGGACGCCAGGCCTGCTCCAGCAGCGGCGACTCCAGGGACGCGTACTGCCCGGCTTCGAAGGCGTAGGGCTGATGTGGCCGTACCCGCAGTACCGCGAGATCGGGGGTGCGGAGTTCGTGCGAGGTCACCGTCGCCTCCCAGCTGGGCGGTTCGGCGATCGCCTCGTCCGCGCCCCTGACCATCGCCGAGACGGCCAGCCGCAGCATCCGCAGCCAGGCCTGCTCCAGCGCGTGGGTCCACCGGGCGCCCGCGCGCACGCGCAGCGCCTCGATCAGCGCCGCCTCGAAGGCCTCGAAGTGCGCGGGGCGCACACCGAGCTTGCGGTGATCGCGTCCCAACTGCCCGAAGACGCCGATCATTTCTTCCGTACGGTGCAGATTGCCGATCAGATACCGGAAGATCCCGGCGAGATGGGCCTGCTGGAAGGCCATCGACTCGGGGAACAGCGACCGCAGATACGGGTGCCGCTCGAACAGGATCCGGTACAGCTCGGCGATCAGCTCCTCCAGCGGGTTCACCAGGGACAGCGAGTCGCCGATCAGCCGCTGGTCGGCCGTTCCGTCGTACGCCTGCGGGGCCTCGGCGCTCCACTCCCCGGCACGACTGCCGGACGGGGCCAGGATGCGTCGTCGAAGCCGCATCGCGTCATGCCGTGCGAGCAGTGCGTGGTAGTCCTCGCTCGGGGTGTTCATGGGCCGGTTGCTCCTCGTTGCAGCACAGTGGGGTGGCCGGGAAGGGAGATGTCCGTGGTGCCCGGACGATCTTGGCGGCGTCAGTATGGCACCGCGCCCCACCCGCTGACCGGCCCCTGGCCACAGGGTCTTTCGGCCCTGTTCAGACGCCGTTTTCCATGCTGTTGCACCCCGGCGGGAACAGTCCCGCGGACGGGCACATACTGTTTCCGGCCCTCTCCCCGAACCGATCGAGCATGTGGTGAATGAGTTCGCGAACACCCCACCGAGCACGACCCCGTTGAGCACGGATCCGCCCCGGTCCCGGGCCCCCGTACGTGTCTTCATCCTCGACGACCACGAGGTCGTCCGGCGCGGCGTACGCGATCTGCTGGAGGCCGAGGACGACATCGAGGTCGTCGGCGAGGCGTCCGACGCCCGGGAGGCGCTGGCCCGGGTACCGGCCAGCAGACCGCAGGTCGCCGTGCTGGACGTACGCCTCGGCGACGACCGGGGCGGCGATCACGCCGGCATCGAGGTGTGCCGGGAGCTGCGCGCGCTGATGCCCGAACTCGCCTGCCTGATGCTGACGTCGTTCGACGACGACGAGGCGCTGTTCGACGCCATCATGGCGGGCGCCGCCGGGTATGTGCTCAAGCAGATCAACGGAGCCGATCTGATCACCGCCGTACGCAGGGTCGCGTCGGGCACCTCGATGCTCGATCCGCGGACGACCGCCCGCGTGATGGAGCGGCTGCGGGGCACCGAGCGGCCCCCTGCCGAGGCGTCGGAGGGATCGGAACTGGACGGACTCACGCCCAGGGAGCGGCAGATCCTCGATCTCATCGGCGAGGGCCTCACCAACCGCGAGATCGCGGAACGCCTCTTCCTGGCCGAGAAGACCGTCAAGAACCGCATCTCCTCGATCCTCGCCAAACTGGGCGTGGGCCGCCGGATCCAGGCCGCGATGCTCGTCGGCCGGGTCAAGGACCGCCAGGGGTGGCCGCAGGCCCCGAGAGGCTGACGGGTACTCGGACGCCGGTCCCGGGCGTCAGTCGTGGAGCGGTGCGCGCCAGATGATCCGGGTGCCGCCGTCCGCCGGCCGTTCGATGGTCAGGGTGCCGCCGCAGAGCTCTGCCCGCGTACGCATGTTGGCCAGCCCTCCGGGGCGCTCGGCCGCGGCCCCTGTCCCGGGCGCGGCCGTGACACCGTCCCGGATTCCGATGCCGTTGTCGGTGACGGTCAGGGTCACCGCGTCATCGGCCGACAGCACGATGCCGATACGCGTGGCACGGGCATGGCGGGAGGCATTGGACACCGCCTCGGCGGCGACCGCCACCACATGTTCGGCCAGCTCGTCCGGGACCGTGGTGTCCACCGGCCCGTCGATCCGCAGAGAGGGCCGGAAACCGAGGGCGTGGGCCGCCGTGCGAGCCGTCTCCGCCATCCGGTGCCGCAGCCCGCCGCGGCCCGGACCGTCCGCCGTCCGCAGATCGAAGATGGTGGACCGGATGATCCGGATCGTGGTGTCCAGATCGTCCACCGCCCGGCTGACCCGCTCGGCCGCGTCCGGCCGGTCCGCGATGGCGCGCGTGGTGCTCTGCAGGGTCATCCCGGTCGCGAAGAGACGCTGGATCGCCAGATCGTGCAGATCGCGGGCGATCCGGTCCCGGTCGTGCATGACGGCGAGTTCCTCGGACTCGGCCCGCCTGCGGGCCAGTTCCAGGGCGATGGCCGCCTGGTCGGCGAAGCCCGAGACGAGCGCGACCTCGGTGTCGTCGAACGGCGGGCGGTCCACCGGCCTACCCAGGCGCAGTGCGCCCCTGGTCTCCGCGTCGACCCGCAGAGGCACCGTCACCACCGGACCCAGACCGTCCTCGGCACCGTCGCCGAACGGGTGGGCCCGGGGATCGGTACGCACATCGGCGCAGTGCACCGGGGTCCCGGTACGGGCGGCGAGTCCGGCCAGTGAACCCCGCGCGGGTACGGACAGCCCCGTGACGCGTTCGGAATCCCTGCCGTGGGCGACGGCAACGGTCAGACGTGCCTCGGCCCCGGAGGCCGCCGAAGCCCCGGAGAGGGGCGTGCGGGGTGTCGGCAGCAGGATCGCGGCCCGGTCGGCCCCCGCCACCTCCATCGCCCGCTCGGCGATCAGATGCAGCACCTCGTCGGCGTCCGTCCCCGAGAGCAGCGTGCGGGTGATCTCGCCCAGCGCCTCCAGCCGCCGCTCCCGGCGACGGCTCTCGTCGTACATGCGGGCGTTGTCGATGGCGACCCCGGCCGCGATCGACAAGGTGGTCAGCACCGCCTCGTCGTCGGCGTCGAAGCTCACCCCGCCCCGCTTCTCGGTGAGGTAGAGGTTGCCGAACACCTCTTCCCGTACCCGCACCGGCACCCCGAGGAAGGTGCGCATCGGGGGATGGTTGGGCGGAAAACCGAAGCTGCGCGGATGGCTGCTGAGATCGGTGAGCCGCAGCGGTTTCGGGTGCCGGATCAGCTCACCGAGGATGCCGCGCCCGCACGGCGTCTGGCCGATCACGGCGGCGAGCTGCTCCGATATGCCGACCGGCAGGAACTCCAGCAGCTTCTGCCCGTCCCCGACGATGCCGAGCGCCCCGTACTCCGCGTCGGTCAGGGTCACCGCGGCCTCCACGATCCCGCGGAGCACCTCGGGCAGTTCCAGGCCCCGCCCCAGGCTCATCACGGCATCCAGCAGACCGCGCATCCTGTCCGGCCGGCTGGGCTGGGGCCAGGACGCCGGACCGGCACAGGGGGAGTCGGGCAAGGCCCTGGGGGCTGTCTCTGTCATCGGGCGCCGCTCTCAGGGTCCGTGTGCCGTATACCGGGAAATCGCTCACCGGATCACCGCAGGGCTGGGACCGGTCCACGGACGGTCAGCCTACGGCAGCCGCAGGGCGGGTCCGGCCGTGCGCCACCGGCCCGGTGAGGCCGGTCGGCTCCCCGACGCCCCGGCACGTAGGGCCGGTCGGCCCGGCGGAACGTACCCGTCGGTCCCTGGGGGGCTTCGAGGGGCGCGGCCAGCATGGTGCGGCCGGGAAGGTCCGGTCCCGTCCCCTCGTGATCTGCCGGACCTTTCCGACCGCTCCCCGCCGCCCGTGCGGCCGGGGAGCGCTCGGAGAACCGCAAGAGCTGGAGGACACGGTCCGGTGGACGCAACGGAAACGCAGGGCGGGCGGGCCAGGACCGGCCGCGCTCCCGGCGGCCGGCCGCGGCCGCCGTGCTGACCGGGTGGGGATCGGCGGTCCTCACGATGTTTCTGCTGCTCATACCGGTCGCTCCGGTCCTGGCCGCACTGCCGGCGGTCGCGGGCACCACTGCCGTGGTGTGCCTGGCCGTCCAGGCGCGGCTGCGACGGGGACAGGAGCAGCGTGAGGAGGAAGTGCGCTGGTCCACGCTCTTTCCGGTACGGACCGCCGGCCCGGCCGGGACCACCGAGGACGAGCGGTGAGCGGCTCGGACCGGGACCGGGACCACGGAGCGCTGGAGGACGAAGCCGGACGTGGAGGATCTCCGTCCGCCGGTACCGCTCCATCGGCCGGTTCCGTCGGCCGGGCTCCGTCCGCGGGTCGGTCGCCGGTCCCTGCGAACTCCTTTACGGCGCCAGAAGCCGTACCGCCGCGAGCGCCGAGGCCACCGTGCCTCCGGCCACCACCGCCGAGGCGGCGAACAGCGGAATCCTCGGGGTCCAGGTGCGCAGCAGCGAGGAACGGGAGACACGGTCCAGCAGCGCGTCACGGCCGCGCAGCACGATCAGTCCGACACCCGTCAGGGTGAGGGCCATGCCCGCGCCGAAGGAGGCCACCATCGCGAGGGCGAAACCGACCTTGCCCGTGAGCAGCCCGGTGAGCAGGACCAGGAAGGCGGAGGGCGAGGGCAACAGGCCGCCGGACGCACCGAGAAGGACCAGACCGCGCCAGGTGAGCAGCGAGGGGGCGTCGGGGATCTCGTGGCTGTGCCCGTGGCCGTGCCCACTCGCGTCGTGGCCGTCGGGCGAATGACCGTGCCCGTGCTCCTGCCCGTGCTCCTGCCCGTGCTCGTGACGGTGTGCGTGATGGTGGCCGCGGTGACGCAGATTCCGCCGCAGCAGGCCCGCACCCACCCCTGCCACCACCAGCGCGGCGGCCAGTTGCAGCCATTCCGTCAGCGCCTCCATGTCCGGCGCCTTCTTCGCCGCCAGCCACCAGCCGATCGCGAGGACGGTGACCGAGAGCGTGTGCATCACGGCGACGACGCCCCCGAGCCACACCGCGTCCCGCGGTCTGCCCCGGCCGCCCACCAGGTATCCGGCGGCCAGCGACTTGCCGTGCCCGGGAGCACAGGCGTGCAGCGCGCCCACGGCCGCCGCCACGAGCAGCGCCGTCCAAAGGGCCACTCCGCGGTCCAGCAGCGAGCTCAGATCACTGGTCCAACTCCCGCCAGGAGAGCCCGAGTCGGCTCGTGCATCGGATTTCAGCGCGAGCGTGCGCGTCGGCTCCTTCGCCGTGTGCAGTCCTCCGCTGCCCGCATCGGTCACCGACAGCGTTCGGTAGGCGGCATCGGTGTCCGTCAGCGCGGTGACCGTCAGTGTGATCCGGTCCACCGGATGCGGGCAGGAGAAGTGGAGTGTCATGCCGTCCACCCGGTCCGCCGGGCAGGGGCTGCCGTCCTGGCGTACGACGATGTGCGCGCGCAGATAGCCCGTCACATCGCCGCCGGAGCTCTTCCGCAGGACGGCGACGTCGTCCTGCTGCGCGGACCAGGTCGCGTCCACGGCGGAGGGGCCCGCCGCCTCGACCCTGACGACGGGGGGTGTGCCGAAGGGGTGCGCCTGGGCCGTCCCCGCGCTGCCGAACAGCAGCGCGGGGACGGCGGCCTGCAGGAGCAGCACCCCGGTGCGGAGTGATCGCACGGTGGTGCTTCCTCTCAGTTCCGGCGCGCGGCCAGCGCGTGGACCGTGCCGTCGTCCGTGAGGACGAATACCCAGTCACCGCTGACGGAGAGGGCCGAGGCGACGCCTGCCCCGAGGTTGTACGCGGCGAGCTGCCGGCCGGTGGCACGGTCCAGGACGAGAAGGCGCCCGTCCCACGTCCCCACGTACACCAGTGCCCCGGTCACCAGCGGATGCATCGTCGGCGAACCGTCCCCGGCCGAACATCCCATGGCGACCCGCCATTTGTCGTCCAGTGGACTCTTCCCGGGCAGATAGCCGGACTTGGTCTCCCACACCGGCTTCGAGGGATCGGCCGCGCTCGTGTCGTAGGCGCGTACGACACCGTCCCGTCCCGCCACGTAGGCCATGCCGCCCCGGACGGCAGGGCTGGTGAGCGGGGCGCGGCCCGGCTCGCAGGTGCTGCCGCCGCCCAGCCCGGACTCCCAGGTCACCGCACCCGTCGCCGGGTCGTGCCCGCGGACACCGGAGGTGGTGAAGGTGACCAGCTGAGCCGGGCCCGACGCGGGATCGGTGAGCACGGGCGACGAGTGGCTGTCGATGTCGCCCGCGGTGTCCTTCGCCCACAGCTGCTTGCAGCTCGTCAGGTCCATGGCGATGACCGTGTTGCTCGACGAGGAGTGCAGATAGGCGGTGTCGGAACCGGGCTCGCGCACCGCGGTGCTGTGGGACTGACCCCAGGAGGCGGCGGCGCCGAAGCCGCCGGGCAGCAGGGCGCCGGTCTTCGCGTCACGGCAGCGGACGGTGTCCCAGTCCTGGTGGACGGCCACCGTGCGGTCCTGTCCGGTGAGTGCGAAGACACTGACCGGTCCGCCCGCACGGCCGTAGCGGCGCACCGTGTCGCCGTGGTGCTCCTCACGGTCGATCGATTCCCAGGCAACATGACCGTCCCGGACGTCCAGCGCGTAGATCCGTCCGACACCGGTCGTCAGATACACCCGTCCCTCGTGGAGCGTGGGCGCCGATTCGGCGTCGCCGTCCAGGTAGGTACGCCAGATCTCCCGCCCGGACCTGATGTCGTAGGCCAGCATCATGCTGTACGGGGAGTCGAACGCGCGGGACGAGACGATCACCTTGCCGTCCGCGACCACCGAGCCGTTCAGGTTGAACTGCTCGCCGGTGTGCCGGACCCACTTCAGGTCCAGTGCGGGGCCCGGCTCGTCGGCGGCCGAGGACCGCCCGGCCTCGTCGCCGCCCTGCCGGAGCCAGTTCTGCCCGGCCCTCGGCTCGGAGAGCTCGGACTGCCGTACGACGTCGAAGGTGCTCCCGAGCGCGGGGAGCGCGGGAAACGCCTTGCCCCGGGTGTCGTACACGGTCGTCCTGGCGGTGTACGTGCCGGGCCGCAGCCCGTGCAGTGTGCTGCTCGCCCGGGTCCACGCCCCGCGTGCGTCGGGGCACGGTTCGGGCCTGCCGCCCGGCGGGGTGTAGCAGTTCTCGATGCCGGGCCTGCCGGGTTCCCGGCCGAAGCGCAGGCTGGTCCGCTTCACGACGTGCCCGCGGCTGTCCCGTACGGTCAGCGAGGCCCTGGCCGGGGTGCGGCCGTCGTCCTCGGCGTACACCTCGACGGGGACCGCGTCTGCCGAGCCGTGCACGCTGCGCGGTGCGGGGCTGACCAGAGCGCTGTCGTCGTCGATGTCGAACTGCCGGTGGATACCGGTGACATGGCCGGTGTCCTCGTTGCGGCGGGTGTGCGGATCGTCCGTGATTCCGCTGAAGTCCAGCACCTTGTAATCGGGGTGGGCGCCGTCGATTCCGTAGGTGCCCTGGTTGTTGATCTCCACGGACCGTTCGAAGGCACCACGGCGGAACTCGGCCTGCTGGTTGTGGCCCGCCGCGACCAGCCGGACGTCGTACTCGGCCAGCTCGTCGATCGTCGGCTGCATGCCTGCGCCAGGGCCCCACTGGGTGAACAGCGAGCGATGCGCGAAGACGAGCACCTGCTTGCCGACCGCGTGCCGGGCCAGGTCCCTGCGCAGCCACTCCAGCTGCGGCTTCAGTCCGCTCGCGTCGTAGTTGTCCTCCAGGACGACGATGTGGCGGCCGTTGCGGTCGAAGCTGTACCACTCCGGGGCCATGTTGCGGCGGTAGTACTCCAGACTGCCGGCGTAGCCCTGGGAGGTGGCCGTGCCGCCGAAGTCGTGGTTGCCCATGACCGGGTAGAAGGGGTGGCCGAGCCGCCCCTGTTCCAGGCCCTTGCTGAAGATGTCGTACGCGGCCTGGCGGCGCGGCTCGGCGGCGTAGTCCGTGACGGTGAGGTCGCCGGTCGCGATCTGCATCGTCGCACCGTCGACCTCGGACATCGCCTGGACCTGCCCCGTCCACCGGGGCAGCGCCGTGCGCGCCTGGGCGTCGCTGACGTTGCTGACCTCGGGGTCGGAGTTCATGACCCAGGTCTCGTTCGGGTCGGAGGCGTGGCGGTCCGGTACGAGCGCGAAGTCGACGCCCTTGTCGCCGGTCTCGGGGACCTTGTGGAAGAACTGCGGGATGTAGTCCTTGCGCAGGACAGGCGTATAGCCGTCGGGCGAGACGATGCTGACGATGTCGCTCTCGCGCCGGCTCGGATCGATGGCGAGGGAGTACGAGCCGTCGGCGCCGGTCGTGGTCCACACGGCGCCGTCGGTGACATCGACGCCGGACATGGCACGTTCCCCCTTGTCCCGCCTGCCGTTGCCGTTGGCGTCCTTGAAGACGGTGCCCTCGACGGTGACGGTGGACGGTGCCGTGTCGTCGGCGAAAGCCGCCTGCGGAGCGAGGCAGGACAGAGCGATGGCGCCCGTGGTGGCGAGCTGGAACCGGCGGCGTGTCCGCGACGACCGCAGCAGGGCCGGCAGTCGTAGCGCGGCGAGTACCAGCGCGAGAACGGCCGCCGCTGCGAGTGCGACGGTGAGCCACGGGAAGCTGGGCAGGGCGTGCGCGCCTTCGGCGTCGACCAGCGGCGTGGCAGCGGTGGCGTCGACCGCAGTGCCGTCGAACTCGACGACGACCTGGGTCAGTCCGCCCTTGTCGAGGAGCGGGCTCAGATCGAGCGCGTCGACGTGGCAGCTCCACGCCAACTCGATCACGACCCCGCCGGGCACCCCGCCGTTGTCGCCCGGAACGCCGGAGCCGGTGGCCGGGCAGTCGACCGCGAGCAACCGGGTCGCCCATGCTCCGGCCTGCTCCGGGGACACGAGGTCGCGGTGGACGACGAGACGGCCGCTGGTGACTTTGTCCCCGGTGGCGACGACGAGTTCCGCATGCTGGCGCGAGACATGCGCCAGCGCCGGCTGGGTGCCGACTCCCAGTGCGAGGAACAGCAGCGCCAGACAGAGCCCGGCCGCTGTGCGTATACGTTTCATATAAGCGGACGCTAGCCAACGGTCGCGGCTTCTCATTCAAGATCGAACAGTTTTCATCAAGCCGCCCATGAGAGTTCAGTTTGCGATCCCCGCCCGTCGGGTCGGCGCGGAACCGGATCGGTTCAGTCCTCGAACGCCTGGTGCCGGAGGGCGATCTCGCGTTTGAGGATCTTGCCCGTGGCACCCTTGGGGAGCCCGTCGGTGAACGTGACGATCCGGGGGTACTTGTAGGCGGCCACGCGCTGTCTGACGTAGTCGCGCAGTTGATCGGCCGTCGCCCGTTCACCGTCCCGGAGCGTAACCACGGCGGCCACCTCCTCCCCGTGCGTCCGGTGCGGCACGCCGACCACCGCCGCCTCGGCGACGGCAGGGTGTCCGTAGAGCACTTCCTCGATCTCGCGCGGGTAGACGTTGTATCCGCCGCGGATGATCAGGTCCTTCTTCCGGTCGACGACGAAGTAGTAGCCGTCCTCGTCGACCCGAGCGAGATCACCGCTGTGGAACCACCCGTCCCGGATGGCTTCCGTGGTCGCACCGGGACGGTTCCGGTAGCCCTTCATGACGTTCTCGCCGCGGATCGCGATCTCACCGACTTCGCCCGGGCCGACCGTGCTGCCGTCGTCCGCGACGAGCCTCAGTTCCACCCCGCGGATGGGCAGCCCGATCGAGCCGGCCTTGCGTGGCCGGTCCGGAGGGTTGAACGAGGCGACCGGAGAAGTCTCGGAGAGCCCATAGCCCTCCAGCACGGTGACGCCGAATTCCCGCTCGAAGCCGTGGAGTACGTCGACCGGCAGGGAAGCACCGCCGGACACGGCCAGGTGCAGCCGTGAGAGGTCATGGCCGTCGGGGATCCCGGCCCGGAGCAGGGCCGTGTACATGGTGGGGACGCCCAGGAAGACGGTGGCCCCGTCCCGGTGCATGATCTCCAGAGCCTTCGCCGGCTCGAATCGCGGCAACAGGGTCAGGGTGGCGCCCGCGGCGACGGCCGTGTTGAGGGCGCAGGTCTGCCCGAAGGCGTGGAACAGTGGCAGGCCGCCGAACAGTACGTCGTCCGGCCCGACGCGGATCAGCGTCTCGACCGTGGTGGCCGCGTTGGTCATCAGATTGCGGTGGGTCAGTTCGGCGCCCTTCGGGGTCCCTGTTGTGCCCGAGGTGTAGAGGATCACGGCGGTGTCGTCCGCACCCCGCTCGACGATCCCTGGCATCGGCTCGGTGGACCGCACCGGGGCGCCGGACGACGCCGGGTCCGTGACCAGGCATTCGGCCCCTGCCGCCGCGGCGGCCGTCGTGGCCTCGTCGGCGCACAGCGGGGACGCCACCACGATGCGGGACCCGGAATCCCGGAGAGTGAACTCGATTTCACGGGCTTTCAGCAGGGGGTTCATCGGAACCACTACGGCGCCTGCGCGGAGGATGCCGTAGTACGCGATCGGGAAGCAGATGACGTTGGGCACGACCAACGCCACCCGATCACCCGGCCGGACACCCTCGGCGCGCAACAGACCGGCGAACCGGGCGCTCGCATCGTCGAGTTGGGCATAGGTGAGGACGGTCTCGTCCTGGCGTACGGCGATGCGGTCGCCACCGGCAGAGGCGGATTCCGCCAGGAGTGAGGCGAGGTTGTTCATTCGGCTTCCCCTTCGATCTGAGCTGATGACGGTCACCATTGGCCGTGGGAGCCGCAGGGGCCCGCCGGGTTCTGCTTCGCGATCACGTCGCGACCGCGGCGTTCTGCGACACCGGGACGCCCAGGTGCTGACCCAGCCCCCAGGAAATGGTGCTCGCCGCCGCCCGGCCGTACCGCTCGACCGGAATGCGTTTGACGCGTACGAAGCCCCGCCCGTTCTCCAGTACGTCGGTGAGTCGGGCCAGTTCACCGGCCAGGGTCGGCAGCGGGAAGTCGTCAGCGGTCACCTTCAGAAGCGGAAGGCCACGCTCACGCACCGACCGCAGAGCCGCGTCGAGTTCGCCGGTCTGTGCCGGCGACAGTCTCAGGACCCACTCGGTGGAGTTCGCCAGATCCGGACCCTTCCACACGGCCGGCCCCGCACAGGGCCGGCGCAGCACGTTGTCCACGCTCGTCATACCGGCCTCACTCGGGTCGCGCGTCCGTCCGGCCGGAACCCTGCTCCTTTCCGTGCGGAAGAATTCCGCGGATCTGAACCAGGTCATTCCGTCGAGAGTCATTCACCTGCATGGGATTCCCTGCCGATTTTCCAAGGGGCTGGTCAATGGTCGGAGTATTTGCCATGGTGCTCTCCGCAGGATTTCCGATCGGCCGGGACGCCGAACCCGGGAGGATGCCTCCATCGCGGTGGTGCAACGCTAGGTCACGGCCTGGCGCATCGCTTTACTTGAGGTGACATCGTACTTACCATTTGGGGACAGAGCCTTGGAGTGCGCCGTTGAAGCCACTGGTCCGCAATGCAGCGCTGAACAGCTACGTCGAGCTCAGCCAGTCCCTCGGCATCGATCCGCAGGTACTGATGAAGAGCGTCGGTCTGGACCCCGTGGGTCTCACCGTCCAGGACAGATGGATCTCCGGCGTGGCCGCGGCCCAGCTGCTCGAACTCTCGGCGGCGGCCTCGCACCGCGAGGACTTCGGCCTGCTCCTCGCCGAACGCCGCCGCTTCGCCAACCTCGGGCCCATCAGCCTGGTCATCCGCGAGGAGCCCGATGTCCGCAGCGCACTCGGGCTGCTCATGCGACATGACTACATGTACAACGAGATGCTCCGTGGCCGAGTCTCCGAGGCGAACGGCCTGGCCACCCTCAAGGTGGGTCTGGAGCTGGGTGAGGCAATGGAGGCCCGGCAGGCCAAGGAGCTGGCCGTGGGTGCCTTTCATGGAATTCTCCGGACATTTCTCGGCGCCAGGTGGCAGCCGGTCTCCGTATGTTTCACACACAGTGCTCCCAAAGATCTCAGTACTTACCGGCGCATTTTCGGCCGGATGGTGGGATTCGACCGAGAATTCACCGGGATTGTCTTCTGCGCGAGCGACCTCGATACTCCCAATGCGATGTCGGATCCGCTGCTCCGGAACTACGCACAGCAGTATTTCGAGTCCATCGCGGTCTCACGGGACACGACCGTGCCGGACCGTGTGCGAGAGATGATCGAAGTCCTGCTGCCGAGCGGGCGCTGTTCGATCGAGCAGGTCGCGTCCAGCCTCGGCGTCGACCGGAGAACCGTCCACCGGCACCTGGCCGGCTCGGGCGAGACGTTCTCCTCCCTCCTCAACGCGACGCGTACCGAGCTCGCGGAGCAGCTTGTGGCGAATCCGCGCCGCTCGTTGACGGAGATCTCCGGGCTGCTGGGCTTCTCCGGACCGAGCGGCTTCTCCCGCTGGTTCCGTGAGCAGTTCGGCAGCAGCCCGAGGCAGTGGCGCATCGGGCGGGTCGGGCAGCAGCCCTCCGGCGAGGAGTGATCACCGGCGATCAGGAGCCGGACCCGCAGCGGTCCGCCGCCCCGCCCCGGGCCGGCCGGGGCGGCTCCGGCGGGGGCAGGGCCTGTCCCCAAGTGACAAGTGGGCTGTCACCCAGGGGAAAGCGCGGCACGTAACCCGCGCTTAACGTTGCATTACCGCAGGGGATACCGACGGCCCCCACAAGGACGAGCAGGACCCCTGCTCGCAGCCGAGAGCCCCCTTTGAACTCGCTGATCGAATCCGAGCCGCCCAGCGGGCCCGGGAACCCCGCCCGCGAGCTCACTGAGCCCCGCACCAGGCCATTCGGGCCTCGCGATACGGGCAGTGACGCGCGGCGAGTGAAGCCCCGTCCGAAAAAGGAGATGGACCGTGCACTTCCTCGACGATTCCCTCTATCCGGAGAACCAGGAGAAGCTGGTGATCCAGGCGGCCCCCTACGGGCCGGAGTGGCTGCCCGGTGACGCCGACGACCTCCCGCTCACCATGGACGAGCATGTGCAGGCGGCGGTCGACTGTCACAACGCCGGCGCCACGGCACTCCACATCCACGTGCGCGAGCTGGACGGCCACGGCTCCAAGCGCATGTCCATGTTCAACGAGCTGATGGCCCGGCTGCGCGAAGCCGTGCCGGACATGATCCTCCAGATCGGTGGGTCGATCTCCTTCGCCCCCGAGGACGAGGGCGCCGATGCCAAGTGGCTGAGCTACGACACGCGCCACCTGCTGGCGGAGATCACCCCCAGCCCGGACCAGGTGACGATCGCGATCAACACCAACCAGATGAACATCGTCGAGCTCTTCGACGACGAGGACATCGACGGCACCTCGATGGCCAAGCCCGCGTACTACAAAGCCTACCGGGACATGGTGGTCGAGGCAGGACCGGACTTCTACCTGGAGCACCTGGAGCGACTCCGCGCCAACGGCGTCCAGCCGCACTTCCAACTCGCCAACATGGCACAACTGGAGACCGTGGAACGGCTTGTCCGCAAGGGCGTCTACAACGGGCCGATGGTGCTCAACTACGTCGCCATCGGCGGCGGGTTCGCCGGCCGGCATCCGGCCGACCTGATCGAGTTCATCCGACGCGTCCCGGACGGCGCCGTGCTCAGCATCGAGGCGTCCATGCGCGCGGTGGCGCCGATGAACGCGATCGGCATCGCCCTGGGCACGCACGTACGAGTGGGCAACGAGGACAACCTCTGGCGGCGCAAGGGCGAGCGGATGTCCTCCGTGCAGCAGGTCGAGCAGATGGTCAAGATCGCCGACGCGCTCGGCCGTGAGATCGCCACCGGGCAGGAGGCGAAGAAGATCTACAAGCTCGGCGAGTGGTACTCGGACACCGACGAGACCCTGGACCGGCTCGGCATGGTGCCCAACCGCCGCCCCGGCCGGCGCGGATTCATGCTGCGCGACATCAAGAGCTGACCCACCCCCACCAGGCGGTCCCGGGGTCCATGCGGCATCCGTCCCGGCCGATCAGGGTCGCCCCGCGACCGCCGTACCCACACGAGCGAACGGAGCAACCCGTGGCACACGCCATCCGCTTCCATGAGACCGGCGGCCCCGACGTCATGCGGTGGGAGGAGGTCCCCGTCGGCGACCCGGGCCCGGGCGAAGTACGGATCCGGCACGTCGCCGTCGGACTCAACTTCGCCGACACCTACTTCCGCTCCGGTCTGTACCCGGCCCCGCTGCCCGCGGGGCTCGGCGTCGAGGCCGCCGGTGTGGTCGAGGCCGTGGGCGAGGGGGTGACACATGTCGCCGAGGGCGACAGCGTCACCTACACCGGCAGTCCGCTGGGGGCCTACAGCACCGAGCGGGTCATGCCCGCCGGGCCGCTGATCAAGCTGCCGGACGGCATCAGCTGCGAGTCCGCCGCCGCGATGACCATGCGCGGCCTCACCTCCGCCTATCTGCTGCGCCGGATCCATCCGCTGAAGCCCGGCGACACCGTGCTGCTCCATGCGGCGGCGGGAGGCGTCGGCCTGATCTTCTGCCAGTGGGCGAAGCTGCTCGGAATCAATGTGATCGGCACGGTCTCCAGCGAGGAGAAGGCCGAGATCGCCCGCGCACACGGCTGCGACCACATCATCCACTACCGCCGTGAGGACGTGGCCGAGCGGGTGCGGGAACTGACCGACGGCGCCGGGGTCCCCGTCGTCTTCGACAGCGTCGGCAAGGACACCGTCGCCGGATCCATGGCCTCGCTCCGGCGCCGCGGCCTGCTGGTGTGCTTCGGCACGGCCTCCGGCGTACCGCCCCTCGACGCCATGCAACTCGCCCTCCACGGATCCCTGTTCGTGACCCGGCCCGCGCTGGCCGACTACATCGCGGAACCTGCGGAGCGGGACGCCCTGGCGAGCGAACTGTTCGGGCACGTCGCGTCCGGACGTATCAAGATCCAGATCAATCAGCGCTACTCACTCCAGGACGCGGTACACGCACACCGCGATCTGGAAGCGGGACGGACCACGGGATCATCCGTCTTCGTCCTGTGAACACTCCGTGCCACGCACTTCGAGAACGCCGTGCCCGGCACTTCTGAACACGCTGTGCCTCGCACCTCACCCCAGGAGTGAACACATGCCTCAACGAGTCCACCCGAGGGAACACGCGCCCGCCCTGGTGCGCCCGGGGGTCCTCCGTACATCGATCAAGGCCGAGCCGCTGACCTGCACCATCGGCGCCGAGCTCTTCGGAGTGAACCTCGGCGACGCCTCGCGCGACGACGACCTGTTCGCCGAGGTCAGGGAACTGCTGCTGAAGTACAAGGTCCTTTTCCTGCGGGACCAGGACATCACGCGCACCGAACACGTCGCCCTCGCCTCGCGCTTCGGCCCGCTGGAGGACCACCCCGTGGCCGGCAGCGATCCCGACCATCCGGGGCTGGTCCGCATCTACAAGGACCTGGACAGCAGGCCCGAGCACTACGAGAACGCGCTCCACTGCGACGCGACCTGGCGCGAGTGCCCGCCCATGGGGGCCGTACTGCGCTGCGTGGAAACGCCCGAGGTCGGCGGAGACACGGTCTGGGTCAACATGGCGGAGGCCTACCGGAGGCTGCCGGAGCACATCAAGACACAGATCGCGGGTCTGCGCGCACGGCACAGCATCGAGGCGACCTTCGGCGCGGTCATGCCCATGGAACAGCGCCACCAGCTGAAGGACCGGTACCCGGACCCGGAGCACCCGGTGGTGCGCGCCCACCCGGAGACCGGTGAGCAGATCCTCTTCGTCAACGCGTTCACCACCCACTTCGTCAACTTCCACACGCCCGACAACGTGCGCTTCGGCCAGGACCACGCGCCCGGGGCGAACAACCTCCTGAACTACCTGATCAGCCAGGCGGCCGTCCCCGAGTACCAGGTGCGCTGGCGCTGGCGGCGGAACAGCTTCGCCATCTGGGACAACCGCTCCACCCAGCACTACGCCGTCCAGGACTACTGGCCCGCCGTCCGCAAGATGGAGCGCGCCGGGATCGTCGGCGACAGACCTTTCTGAGCCCTGACCGGAGACGAGAAGGTGACGCCAATGGGAGTTCACACCGCCGGCACGGCAGTGCCCGGCACGTCTCACGCCACGCCGGCCGTATCCCGTGGGTACGCCCGGCTGGTGTTCGCGCTGAGTTTCGGGCTCCTGCTGATCGACTACATGTCGCGGCAGGTCCTCAACGCGGTCTTCCCCCTGCTGAAGGCGGAGTGGCTGCTCGCCGATGCCCAACTGGGTTCGCTCAGCGGCATCGTGGCCCTGATGGTGGGTGTGCTCACCTTCCCCCTGTCGCTCCTGGCGGACCGCTGGGGCCGGGTCAGGAGCCTGGTCGTCGCCGCGACGGTGTGGAGCCTGGCGACGCTGGGCTGCGCCGTCGCGGCGAGCTACGGGCAGATGTTCCTGGGGCGGTTCCTGGTCGGTGTCGGCGAGGCGGCCTACGGGAGTGTCGGCATCGCGGTGGTCCTCAGCGTCTTTCCCGTCACCCTGCGGGCCACGCTCTCCGGCGCGTTCATCGCGGGAGGCGCATTCGGATCCGTGCTGGGCGTGTCGATCGGTGGCGTCGTCGCCCAGCACCTCGGCTGGCGCTGGGCGTTCGGCGTCATCGGGATCGCCGGACTGGTCATGGCCGCCGTCTACGGCATCGTGGTCAAGGAGAAGCGACTGGGGCCGGGTGCCGTCGGCGGCAGTGGCTCATCCGGCGGACGGACCCCGATCCGGACCTTGCTGCCGCGGCTGTTCTGCTCGGTCTCCGTGCTCTGCGCCTACATCGGCAGCGGCCTTCAGATGTTCATCGCGATGGCCCTGCTCGCCTGGATGCCCAGCTTCCTCAATCGCTATTACGCCATGCCTACCGCGAAGGCCGGCGTGGTGGCCGGGGCCTTCGCACTGATCACAGGGGCGGGCATGATCCTCTGCGGGTTCGTCACCGACCGCCTCAGCCGGCGGATCCGCGGCCGGAAGTGGACCGTTGCGATCATCTGCAGTCTCGGGACGCTCGTGCTGTTGACGGCCGGATTCCACCTGCCGGTCGGCCCGTCGCAGCTGCTGCTGATCGGCGCCGGGACCCTGCTGTCCAACGCCACGGCCGGTCCGGCGGCCGCCATGGTGGCGAATCTGACCCCCGCCGCCGTCGCGGCAACGGCCATGGCCACCCTCACCCTGGCCAACAGCCTGCTCGGGCTTGCCCCGGGGCCCGCAGTGACGGGCATGCTCGCGGACCGCATGGGCCTGCTCGGCGCACTGCGACTTGTCCCGTTCGTCGCGGTCCTGAGCGGTGTGGCCTTCGTCATCGGCAAGCTCCGCTACGAGCACGATCTACGCCGCTCGGCCCTGCTTCCCGCCGTGACTCCCACGAATCAGGAGCTGTCCACATGAGTCCCACCGCATCACCGACGGTCGTCATGGTCCCCGGACTGCGCGATCACGTGCCGGATCACTGGCAGACCATCCTCGCCGGCAGGATCGCCGACGCCCGGACCGTTCCGCCGCTGACAAGCGGCAGGCTGAGCTGCGGCGCTCAGGTCACCGCACTGAACGACGTGCTGTCGGACATCTCCGGCCCGGTCGTCGTGGTCGCCCACAGCGCCGGAGTGATGACCGTCGCACACTGGACGCGACGACACCGGCGCCGGATCGAGGGCGCGCTGCTGGCGGCGCCCCCGGACTTCGGCACGCCGCTGCCCGAGGGCTACCCCACTCAGGAGGCCCTGCGCGAGAACGGCTGGTTGCCCGTGCCGCGGGTGCCCCTGCCCTTCCCCAGCATCGTCGCGGCGGGCACCGACGACCCCCTGGCCGATTTCGATCGCGTAGCCGATCTCGCCAGGGCATGGGGGAGCCGTCTCGTGAATCTCGGCCAGGTCGGACACCTCAACCCCGCATCCGGCTACGGCGAATGGCCCCGGGCGGAAGAGCTCGTCCGCGAGCTCGGCTGAATTCTGTCCGACGCATCCGTCCGACGCCCGGTCCCACCCGCACGACCCCGCCTCCGGAGGCGCTGATGAGCACCGAAACCGACCTGTTGTGGTCTCCGAGCCGCTCGGCGGCCGGCAGTTCCAACATCGCCGGCTTCGTGCGCTGGCTGAGCGGAGCGCGTGGCCTGTCCTTCTCCGACTACACGGAGCTGTGGCGATGGCCCTGGACGTGAGAGAGCCCGGTTCATCGCCCCACCCCAATCGAGCACATCGATATTGGCCGACCGGACAGATCCCACCGCGGCGCAGCTCGCGATGCTGGGCAGATGCGTCGACTGGAGGTGTCCGCCGTGACAGAACACCGCGCCGTGGTGAATCGAACCACTGGGCAGGAGGACGGTGCCCGGCCGGAGAGCCGGGAACGAGAGCGTGCGGCCGCGATGATCGCAGACGTCGAGCGGCTGGTGCGCTGCGAGTCCCCCTCGGACGACCTGGCCGCAGTCGCCCGCAGCGCCGAGCTGGTGGCCCGGATCGGCGCCGGTCACCTCGGGGCCGAGGCGGAGCGGGTAGTCATCGACGGATGCACGCATGTGCGGTGGCGCTTCGGCCGGACCCCGCGCGTGCTGCTCATCGGGCATCACGACACGGTGTGGCCGGTCGGGTCGTTGAAGAGCCATCCGTTCGAGGTTCGCGACGGGGTGCTGCGCGGACCCGGTTGCTTCGACATGAAGGCCGGCCTGGTGATGGCGTTCCACGCCTTGGCGGACCTGATCGGCACGGGGGCCCGGACGAGTGTGTCCGGACCCGGGGCCGCGCATCCGCTGGACGGTGTCACCCTCCTCATCACCGGTGACGAGGAGCCGGGTTCGCCCTCGTCCCGGGAGCTCATCGAGGGCGAGGCCCGCTCCTGCTCTGCCGCCCTCGTACTGGAGGCCGCCGGACCGGGTGGGGCCCTGAAGACGGAACGCAAAGGGGTGTCGCGCTACGAGGTGCTGGTTCGAGGACGTGCCGCCCACTCCGGCCTCGAGCCGGAGCGTGGCGTGAACGCGACGATCGAGGCCGCCCACCAGATCCTGGCCGTGGCCGCACTGGGCGATGCGGCACGCGGTACGACTGTCACGCCGACCCGCCTGGAGGCGGGCACCACGACCAACACCGTCCCCGCCTCGGCACGCTTCGACGTCGACGTCCGCATACGGGACGCGGCAGAGCAGCACCGTGTGGACCGAGCGATGCGCGACCTGCGGGCCCGGCTGGCCGGCGCAGCCGTGGAGGTCACAGGTGGTCCGAACCGGCCGCCCTTGCAGGCCACCGCATCGAAGGATCTTTTTGCGCGGGCGTGCCGGCTCGCGACGGACCTCGGGCTCGGCCCACTCACGCAGGTGGCCGTCGGCGGCGCCTCCGACGGAAATCTCGCCGCGGGAGTCGGCACCCCCACCCTCGACGGCCTGGGAGCGGTGGGCGGCGGCGCGCATGCCGACGACGAACATCTGCTCGTCGCGGAGCTGCCGCGGCGGACCCGACTGCTCACCGCGTTGGTGGCCGACCTCCTGGCACCGCAGGACGGCTGTCCGCCCGGACGAAGCGGGAGCCCGCATCCTGTGCCCTCGAACCAGCTGCGCGAAGATCGGGGTTGAAACCATGACCTGCGTGACCGATCTCCTGCGCGACCGCACCGAATCCCCGCCCGTCGACGCGGCGTACGCCGCGGCTGAGACCGCCGCGCGCGTCGCGGGCATCGACATCCGTTCCCTGGACAGTGTCAGTGAGCTTGAGGCCGTTCGGCGCCTTTACGAGCAGATCTGGCGCACCGGCGAGAACAGTCCGGTGGTGACCGCCGACCTGCTGCGTGCGCTGGCGAAGGCGGGCAGTTATGTCAGCGGCGCCTTCGTGGGGGACGAACTGGTCGGCTCCTGCTTCGGGTTCTTCTCCCCGCCGGCGCGCGCGGCCCTGCACAGCCACATCGCAGGGGTGCTGCCCCACGTGCGGCGGCGCAACGTCGGATTCGCCCTGAAACTGCACCAGCGGGCCTGGACGCTGGCGCGGGGTGTGGGCGAGATCTGCTGGACGTACGACCCCTTGGTGCGCCGCAACGCGTACTTCAACATCGCCAAGCTGGCTGCCGAGCCTGCCGAGTACCTGCCGGACTTCTACGGCCCCATCGACGACGGGATCAACCGCAGCGACGACAGCGACCGGATTCTGGTGCGGTGGCGTCTGGCGTCTCCGGAGGCCGAGTCGGTCTGCGCCGGGCGGCCCAGACCGGCCGACGCGGAAGTCGCCCGGTCGCGCGGAGCGACCGTCGCCCTCGGAGTCTCCGCCACGGGCGCGCCGTCGGTGGGGCGCACCGGCGACAACGCACGCACCGTACTGGTGGCCGTACCCGAAGACATCGAGGCACTGCGCTTGAGCGACCCGGCGTGCGCCGTGAGCTGGCGCACGGCGGTACGGGACGTGCTGGGCGGACTGCTCGCCGACGGCGCGCGGGTGCGCGGCTTCGACCCGGCGGGCTGGTACGTCGTGGACCGCGGAAGCCCGACGCAGGTCGCCGGCGGCACGCACCGGCACGGAACACACCACAACGAAGCGCCACAGGAGACAGCGTGAAGGTCACCGGAGTCGAACTGCGCACCATCAAGGCACCCCTCGTATCCCCGTTCCGCACCTCGTTCGGCACCGAGACAGTGCGGGAGGCCCTCCTGGTGCGCGTCGTCACCGACGAGGCCGAGGGCTGGGGCGAGTGCGGCGCGGGCACCGCTCCTCAGTACTCGTCGCAGTACACGCACGCCGCCGCGGACGTCCTCAGCCGCTTCCTGGTCCCGGCGCTCGCCGGGGTGGCCGACCTCGACGCCCACCAGGTCGCCCCGGCTCTGGCCGCGTTCAAGGGGCACCGCATGGCCAAGGCCGCCCTGGAGACGGCGGTGCTGGACGCGGACCTCCGGGCCCGGGGAGTGCCCCTCGCACACGCCCTCGGCGCGGTCCGCGACAGAGTGCCGTGCGGGGTGTCGGTGGGGATCACGGAGTCGATCCCCGCGCTCCTCGACGCCGTCGCCGGATATCTGGACGCCGGCTATCTGCGGATCAAGCTGAAGATCGAACCCGGCTGGGACATCGAGCCGGTGCGCGCCGTCCGCGAACGGTTCGGCGACATCCTGCTGCAGGTGGACGCCAACGCCGCCTATCGCCGCGGCGACGCCCGCCATCTGGCCCGGCTAGACCCGTTCGCCCTCCTGATGCTGGAGCAGCCTCTCGCGGAGGACGACCTCCTCGGCCACGCGGAACTCGCGAAGCGCATCACCACCCCGATCTGCCTCGACGAGTCGATCGTCTCCGCCCGCGCCGCCGCCGACGCGCTCACGCTCGGCGCCTGCCACGTGGTCAACATCAAGCCGGGCCGCGTCGGCGGCTATCTGGAGGCGCGGCGGATCCACGACGTCTGCGCGGCGCACGGCGTCCCCGTCTGGTGCGGCGGCATGCTCGAGACGGGACTGGGCCGCGCCGCCAACGTGGCGCTTGCCGCACTGCCCGGGTTCGTGCTGCCCGGCGACACCTCGGCCTCCGACCGCTACTACCGGACCGACATCACCGCACCGTTCCACCTCGTGGACGGACATCTCGCCGTGCCGACCGGGCCGGGCCTCGGCGTCACCCCCGTCCCGGAGATTCTGGACGAGGTGACGGACTCGACGACCTGGGTGCCCGTCCCCTGAGGCCCTCACCGCGCCGGTCCGTTCGTCCGTGTGGACGAACGGGCTGGCATCATTACGTCATGCGCGACCAACTCCGATGCCGGTGGACCGGGCTAGTTTCGGCCCCGTGCTCATTCCCGTGACCAGCCTTCCGCGAGCAAGCCTCGCGCGTGTCCTGGAGGAACTCGGTTCCACCCTGCTCGACGTGGTCTGCGGTGACGTAGAACGCGCCGACGGCATCGGCGGCGTCGTCATCCACGACCCACTCGACGAGCCGGAACTCCCGGACAACGCACTGGTACTGGGCGTAGCCCTGCACGACCTCTCCGACATCGCCCGAGTCGTCACCCGCCTGGGGCAGCGCGGCGCCGCCGCCCTGGTGGTCCGCGCGCCTGTCACCGCCGACGAGGCGCTGATCGATGCGGCCGAGGCGTCGGGCGTGGCCGTGCTCTCCTTCGCCCGCGGCGCCTCCTGGACGCACCTGGCGGGGATGCTCCGGACGCTGACGACCGACAGCAACCGGCATGACATGGATGGTCACACGGCCGACCGGATCGAGTCCGGCGACCTCTTCGCGGTCGCCAACGCGATTGCCGCGCTGCTGGACGCGCCCGTCACCATCGAGGACCGCAACTCGCGCCTGCTGGCTTTCTCCAGCCGGCAGGAGGACATCGACCCCTCGCGGGTCCAGACGATCCTGGGCCGGCAGGTCCCCGAGCACTACACGCGCATCCTTGAGGAACGCGGGGTGTTCCAGGCGATCTACCGCAGCGACCGACCCGTCTTCGTCGCGTCTCTCCCCGAGTCGGGCGACACGACACAGTCGCCCGAACTGCCGCGCGCGGCGATCGCCGTGCGCGCCGGGGACGAGATCCTCGGCGCGATCTGGGTGGTTGTCGCCGAGCCGCTGAGCGAGGACCGCAGCGAAGTGCTCTACGAGGCGTCCAAGCTGGTCGCGATGCACATGGTGTGGCAGCGCGCGGACGCGGACATGGAGAGGCGGCAGCGCGCGGAGTTGCTGGCCACCGCACTGGAGAGCGGCCCTGGATCACCCGAGGCGATCCGCCGCCTCGGCCTGAAGGACGAGCCCGCCGTCGTTCTCGCACTCACCGTCGTCGACGCGGCGAATGAACACCGGCTGCCCGCCCGTACCGCCACCGAACGCAAACGCCTCACTGACGCGTTCGCCATGCATCTGGCCGCGGTGCACCCGCGCGCCACCGCGGCGCTGATCGGCGACATCGCGTACGGCATCCTGCCCCTTCTTCCGCAGAACCGGCACGACGCCGAGGAACGGGCGGCCCGCATCGCCACCGAGTTCCTGGCCCGCGTGGGCTCCCGGCTGCGCCCCGTGATCGGCGTAGGGCCGTACGCCGAGGACAGTGCGGCACTGGCCCGGTCGCGTACCGGAGCCGAACGGGCGTCGCGCGTCCTGCGCTCGGGAACCGCCGGGCAGCCGGTCGCCCGCCTGGACGACGTCCACGTCGAGGCACTGCTGCTGGAGCTCGCCGACCTCGTCCCGCGCGGGGACCTGCCCAGCGGCGTCGTCGCACGCGTCATCGCCTACGACGAGATCCACGCGACCAACCTGGCCGAGACGCTGCGGAGTTGGCTCGACGCCTTCGGCGATGTCGCCACGGCCGCCGCCTCGATGTTCGTGCACCCCAACACGTTCCGCTACCGGCTTCGGCGCGCGGCGGAGGTCGGCCGGATCGACCTCAATGATCCGTCCGCACGTCTCTCGGCCATGCTGCAGCTGCACCTGATGTCGCTCAGGTCCGCCCCGGACGGCGGATGAGCGGACAGGCCGTCCCGCCCGCTCATCCGGAAGCTTCCTGACGGCCCAGACCGAGTGTCCTGATCAGAAAGGCCAGCCACTCGGCGTCCTGTGCGGTCGCGACCTCGTACGACGTCGCCGCGCCGTGCCCGGCGTTGTCGAAGACGTGCAGGAGGATCGGCGCGTCCCCTTCCTGTGCCGCCTGCAGGCGGGCGGCGAACTTGCGCGCATGCCAGGGAGGACACCGCGGATCGGTCGCCCCGGCCTGAAGATAGACCGCCGGGAAGACGCCGGGCCCGACCAACTGGTAGGGCGAGAGCCGCAGCAGCCGCCGTACTTCCGCAGGATCGTCCGGATCCGCCCACGCCTTGCGGATGACGAAGTCCAGATAGGGATCGCGGGTGCCCCCGATGAGGTCGAGGAGCGGCGCCATCGGCAGCACGGCACACCACAGCTCGGGGCGCGTCGTGAGAGCGACCCCGCACATGAGACCACCGTCGGAGCCACCGGTCAGCGCGAGCCGCCCGGGTGTGGTGAGCCCTGTGGCGATGAGGTGCTCGGCGACGGCGATGAGGTCGCGGTCGCGCACGTGCTTGCGTTCCCGGTGCGCGGCCAGGTACCAGTCGCGGCCGAACTCGCCGCCCCCGCGCAGATGGGCCTGTACGAGCACGCCACCGGCCGCGACGAAGGCGGCCATCTCGGGCTGGTACTGCGGCAGCAGAGGCACGTTCGCCGCTCCGTACGCGGAGATCAGCGTGGGCGCGGGCTGCGTCGGGTCGCTGCCCGCCGGTCGCACCACGTGGTAAGGGATCTCCACGCCGTCGAGTGCGACGGCCCGCTCGAACGTCACGTCGGCGTCGAGGGTGACCGCCGGGGCCGACAGCGTCTCGATGTCCGCCTCTCCCGGACGGTGCCGATAGACGCCCCAGGAGCTGGTCGGGGTGGAGAAGGCGAAGACGAAGTCGTCCGGGGGAGAGCCCACGGCCAGGCCGGTCAGGGCGAAGAACGGTGCGGAGAGCGCCCCTTGCCCGGGTAGCGGAACCTCCCCGGTGACGGCGCCGGAGCGGTCGAGGATCCGTACCCGGGCGCACGTCCGGTCGAACTCACTGAGGTACAGATGGTCACCGACCGGAGACAAGGACCGCAGCACCGTCTCGCCCTCCGGCACCAACTCCGTCCACGAGGCCGGGTCGTTGGGGTCGGCGGCGTCCAGCGGGAGCGCAACCACGCGCCCGCGTGGTGCCGCTACATCGGTCACCGCGATGTAGCGGTCGCCGACGATGTGTCCGGCGACGGTCCCGGCGCAGTCGGTGACGAAGGGACGCCAGGGGGCGGCGGGCCGGGACAGATCGCGTACGGCGACCGGAACAGGACTGCCCACCCGGTGACTTGCGACGACCCAGCGGCCGTCGGCCGAGAACTGCAGGAGTGTGTACTCCTGGGAGCCCTCACCGACCGGGATCGGTTCCACCACGGTGCTGCCCGCGCTGTCCCGCGTGGCGATCCGGTGACGGTAAACGGCCTGCCGGAACTCATGCGGCGAACCGGTCAGAGCGAGGAAGAAGAAGCCGCTGCTGTCGGGCAGCCACGACACGCCACCGGCCCACGCGCTGTGCAGGACCTGCCGCGGCGCGCCGTCCAGTACGCGCCCCGAGTCCACGTCGATGAGCCGGACCGTGTTGTGCTCGCTGCCGTCGGTGCAGACGCCCAGGGCCAGGACGCGACCGTTCGGCGACGGCGCGAGCCACGACAGGAACGCGGGGTTCTGCCCGTCGCCGAACGCGGTCAGGTCGACCACCGGTCGGCCCGCGCCGAACGGCCGGTCGGCGACGACCACGCTGGGCGCCGCCGCACCGGGTGTGTTCACGGCGCGGAACCAGCGGCCCGCCGCGAACCTCGGCAGTGCCGGGCGGGACCCGGCATCGTATGTCTCGATCAGCTTCCGTACGGCCGCAGGGTCCTGCCCGTCGTAGGCGATCGAAGTGGCGAGTTCGGCCTGCCGGCGCTGCCACCGCTGTACCTCGTCGGTCTCCGGCTCCAGCCACCGGTACGGGTCCGGCACCCGGACGCCCGCGACGTCCTCGAAGGCGTCGACGGTCCGCGCGGGCGGATACGGCGGAGGGCTGCTGTTCACTGTGACTCCGACTCCTCGGTGTCCCGGAGACCGTCGAGGTCTCCGGGACGCATGGACTGATCTGCTGGTGCATCTGCATCCGGGGCCGCCTCGAAGCCCGCTCGCGCGGCCGCGACGAACTCGGCACGCAGCCGCTCGAACGCCCCGGGGATCCGGTTCACCTGCCGGACGTGGAGCAGTGCGTCGTAGGCAGCCGGGAAGTCGTCGACGGGGTCGAGCTCCCCACCGGCGAGCGTCCCCTCGACGCCGTCGAAGAAGCCGGCGGGCGCGCGGCGCGGATCGAGGAGGGTCACCTCCGGGCCGAGACGGTCGAGCCGCGATTCGACGGACTCCGGCGTCAGGGTCCGCGCCCCGAGCGTGACGTCGCAGTCGAACGGACGCGACGACCGCTGGGTGAAGGTGACTTCGGGCCCGGAGCCGTATGTCATCCCGATGACGACGAGGTCCGCTCCCAGTTCGGAGGAGAGCAGACCGCCCAGGGTCGGCCGACCGTGCAGCGGTGTACGGCGGACGTGTGCGTTGTGGGCGCTCACCACGATGCGCCGCTCCCGGCGCAGGATCCACTCCACGCTGCGCGCCATGAACGCCTCCCGCGGATAGGGACCCTCCGAGGAGGTCCCGTCCTCGTCGGCCTCGGCGACGAAGGCTTCGAGCGAGGCCGCGCACCACAGGGCGATCTCGGCGTCCTCGCCGTCCGGGCCGCTGTGCCGGCGGTAACGGAGTGCGCGCTCGTCCAGTCCGCGGAGGCCGTCGAGCAGCCGGGCACGGTCCGAGGAGGACATCGCCGCGTAACGGACCGCCGCCTGCGACCGGTCGCCCAGATCGCTCAGCCGCCGCAACTCCTCGTCGCCCGGACGTGCGGGCAGCCGGTCGAGGCAGGCACGGACCGCCGGGCCGGGGGAGGTGGACGAGCCGGGCAGGTCCATTCCGTAGAAGGCGACCTTCGCCGACCCGCCGGAGTTGCGCCGACGCATCCAGCGCAGTTGCCTCCGCATCGGCTCGCACTCGCCGAAGCGGTAGGTGATGCCGTCCCGGGCGACGGTCTCGACCCGTCCCGGCCCGCCGTCGATCCACTCGTCGACGGCCAGCCCCTCGGCGAATCCGGACTCCAGGACCAGCCCGGTGAACCCGCACTCCCGGACCAGGAACCGGAACAGCAGGTCCCTGAGCCCGTAGAACTCCGTGATGTTGTGCGCGCCCTCGCCGAGCGCCACCACCCGTGCTCCGCCGATCAGTTGACGCAGCGCAGCCATGTCCGCAGACGTGTCGTGGAACGCTTCCATGACGGCTCACCACCTTCCCGTGCGCGGCATTCAGTTGTGGAAGTACCAGAGTTCCGGCGTATACAGGAAGCTGAGCAGTGAGCTGAACGACGACGGCGGCCCGGAGAGGCTGTTCTTCCACACGACAAGAGTGTGCGGAGTCGGGAAGTAGAGCACCGGCAGGTCCTTGCCGAGGTGGGTCACCTCGGCCGACAGGGCCTTGGAATCCGCTCCGAACGTCGACGCGTCGATCAGCTTGTCCGCCTCGGCGTCGCGGTACCCGCCGAGATTGAAGCTGCCTCCCGTGTTGAACACGGTGTTGCTGCTCGGGTATCCGGCCGCCAGGTACAGCGGTCCGTAGTCCTGTGCCGCCCACTTGTTCTTGTTGGCGGGCGCGAAGGAGTTGCCGTAGTTGGTGTACAGGTAGTTGAGCGACTTGCTCACGAGCGTGACCTTGAGGCCCAGCTTCTTGGCCTCCGATGCGAAGGCGGTGTCCCGGGCGCCGACGTACGCCGGGGTGTTCGCGGAGGCGAGGGAGAAGTCGATCGTCTGCCCGCGCGGGATGCCCGCCCCGCACTCGCCGGCCCCGGTGCCCGGGTGTTGGCAGGTGGTGGCGCCGCCCGGCTCGACCTTCCAGCCGTGGTCGGTGAGCAGTTTCTTGGCGGCGGCCGGGTCGTACGGGTAGGGCGCCTGGTCACCGGACGCGGGCGGGTATGGGGAGTCGCCGCCCGCGGTGGTGTAGTTGGGGGAGGCGGCACCGTTGTACACGCCCCGGCTCCTGATGTAGCCCTGCTGGTCGATCAGGTGTTGCAGGGCCTGGCGGATGTACGGCTGCGCGATCACCTTGTCGAAGTGGTGGGTGGTGTTCTCGAAGTTCAGGACCAGCGGGTCGAACCGGGCGGGCGCCGGGGCGCCGTAGACGTGGTAGCCCTTCTTCTTCAGCGCGCCGATCTGCATGATGAAGCTGGAGTCGAGCGTTCCGACGGTCAGGTTGCCGGCCTTGAACTGGTTGAGGACCGCCGGGGCGGAGGTGAACGACTTGAAGTCGACCCGGTCGAGCCGTGAGCCGCCCGGACCGCTGTAGGACGTGTTGGGGACCAGGGAGAACGAGCCGGTCGTGGGGTCGAAGCTCTTGAGACGGTACGGGCCGTTGACCACCTGCCAGAGCGGGTTGTCGGCGAATGTGGCCTGGGACTCCGACTGCTTGGTGAGGTAGGTGTAGATGGCCTTGGCGTTCTTCGGCTGCGTGTAGTCCAGGTGCGGCCCCGAGGTGCGGGCGATGTTCCACTCCTTGGAGGGCATCACGTACAGCAGGGTCAGCATCGACATCAGGTAGGACGGGTTGTACGCGGTCGTGGACCTGAGGGTGAGCTCGTCCGACGCGGTGGCCTTCGCGGTGATGCCGTCGGGAAACTGCCCCGGGGTGTAGAAGCTCCAGTTGGCCGGGCTCTCCTTGAGCGCGGCCTTCAGCAGGGCCAGGGAGAAGACGACGTCGTCGGCGGTGACCGGCCTGCCGTTGGACCATGAGTAGTGCTTCATCTTGATGCTCACGGTCTTGCGGTCGGTGCTGTAGCGGGGAGCCTCGGCCAGGCTCAGTGCGGCGTCCGCGATCTGGTCGCCCTCACCACTGGGGCGGTAGAGGGAGCGCCACAGGAGTCCCCGGGCGATGACGGTGCCGTTGGCGGACGCCGGCGGATACGGATAGATGTAGTTGGGGCTGAGCCCTGGAGTCAGCGCGACCGTGGCCGTGCCGCCGTCCTTGGGCTTCCCGGACTCCTTCGGCAGGGTCTTGTAACCGCCCTGCAGCTCCTTGGCCAGGTCGCCGCCGGTGCACGCCGTGGCCAGTACGGCGAGCACGGCGGCGAGCACCGCGAAGCGGCGTCCTCGGGCCTTGCCGGGCACATGTGTCATGGATGGCTCCCTGCGAGGTGTGGTGGAAGAGGGTGAAGAGGTGACGGTCGTGGCGAGCGGCCTCAGCCGGCCCGGTGACCGACCGCGTCGCGGAACGCGTCCGCCAGCAGGTTGAGCCCCAGCACCGTGACGATGACGCAGATGCCGACGGGATACACCAGCCACCAGTAGTCGGCGGAGATGAACGTCGCGCCGTTGGCAAGCTGGCTGCCCCAGTCCGCGGTCGGGTATGTCAGGCCGAAGCCCAGGAAGCCCAGAGCGGCGACGACGAGGATCGCGTCGGCTACCTGGAAGGTGATGACGACGATGATCACGCTGAGCGCGTTCGGAATCAGGTGGGTGAGGATGAGCCGTGGGCGGGAGGCCCCCATCACCCGGGCCGCCAGCACGAACTCCCGTACCCGCAGGGTCAGGACCTCGCCGCGGACGAGCCGGGCGGAGACCAGCCATGAGAACCCGCCGATGACCAGGCTCAGCGACACGGCGTTCGCGTGGAAGCGCACCGAGAGGATCAGGACGAAGAAGAGGAAGGGGACCGACAGCAGGGTGTCGACCACCCGCATCAGGAACCCGTCGACGATCCCGCCGGCGAGTCCGGCGACGGCGCCGTAGACCGTACCGATCGTGGTGGCGAACAGCGCGGCGAGCAGCCCGATCTGCAAGGACACCCTGCCGCCCGCCATGAGGCGGCCGAGCACGTCGAACCCGTTGAGGTCCGTCCCGAGCGGATGCTCGGTACTGGGCGGCAGAGCCGCGTTCACCAGATCCACGTCGGTCTGGTTGGTCTGGTAGAGCAGGGGGCCGAGGAAACAGAACCCGACGACGAGTATCAGAAGCAGCCCGCCGACGAGGCCCAGCGGGTGGTGCCGCAGTGCCCGCAGCACCGGTTTCAGAGTGAACCGCTCGCGCACGTCGGCCGGATCGGCTGCTGACGGCGCCGTGGCGCCCGCCTCCAGGGCCCCCGCTGTGTCCGTCTGTCGTGAGGTCATTTGTTCAACTCGATTCGGCTGTCGGCGGCGGCGACCGCGATGTCGGCGACGAAGTTGCCGGCCACGGTGAGGACGCCGCCGATCAGGGTGTAGGCGAGGAGCACCGGGTAGTCCTCGTGCTGCAGGCTGTTGAGGAACAGCAGGCCGAGGCCGGGGTAGTTGAAGAGCGACTCGACGATCAGGTTGCCTGCCAGGAGGCTGGGGATGAGCGTGCCGACCAGCGTGATCAGCGGCAGACAGGCATTGCGCAGCAGGTGGCGCGTCAGGACGCTCCGCTCCGGGAGCCCTTTGGCCCGGGCGACCCGGATGTAGTCCTGGCCGAGCTGGTCGAGAGCCGACGAGCGCTGGTACTGGGAGAAGATCGCGACGCTGGTGATAGCGAGCGTGATGACGGGCAGGGCCATGGCGCGGGGATCGGTGAGGACCACCCACGAGGAGTGCGACTGGGACGCCTCGGCAGGGAAGAACGGCAGGGACTGGCTGAACACGGCGATCAGGATCAGGCCCAGCAGGAACGACGGAGTCGCGTAGAGCACATAGGAGGCCGCCGTGGCGGCGCGGTCGACGAGACTGTTGCGGCGGACCGCCTGGAGGATGCCGAGCGGGACGGCGATCAGCAGCGCGAGGACCAGGCCGGCGAGCGACAGCATCGCGCTGCGGCCGGCGTTCTGCTGCAGTACCGCCCCCACGTTCTCGTTGAGCTTGTAGGACCTGCCCAGGTCACCGTGGGCGAGCTGGCCCAGATAGCTGAGGTACTGCACGACGAGCGGCCGGTCGAACCCGTGCTCCCGGTTGAAGTCGGCCACGGCCTGGGGGGACGCGCGCTGTCCCAGGACCACGCGGCCCGGGTCGTCCGAGACCACGTGCAGCAGGAAGAACACCAGCGCGGAGATGCCCAGCAGGACGACGAAGGAGATCGCCAGCCGTCGGACCACGTACCAGCTCATGCGTGACCATCTCCTCTCCGGGAGATCCGTGGGGTCCCTGATATGCAGGGGAGTGGTGAGTGACGGTTCATCGTGCGGAGAGCTCCTCGGGCTGTGCGGCCGGCAAGCGCAGGGGGTGGTGGCAGGCGGCCTTGTGCGTGCCGGTGAGGGTCGCGAGGGCGGGCTCCGTCGCCGCGCATACCTCGGTCGCCAGTGGACATCGGGTGCGGAACCGGCAGCCGCTGGGCGGATCGATGGGACTGGGCAGTTCGCCGCGCACGCGCGTGCCCGACCGGGGGCGCGGCGCGGCGGGGTCCGCCTCGGGAACCGCCGCGAGCAGCCCCGCGGTGTACGGGTGCGCGGTGGACCCGTACACCTCCTCGGTGGTGCCGGTCTCCATCAACTTGCCCAGGTACATGACTCCGACGCGGTCGGCCAGGTACCGCACGACCGCGAGATCGTGGGAGATCACGACACTGCTCAGTTCGCGTTCACGTTGGACGCGGTGCATCAGGTTGAGGATCTGGGAACGGATGGAGACGTCCAGCGCGCTGACCGGCTCGTCGGCGACCAGCACCTTCGGGTCCAGGGCCAGCGCGCGGGCCAGCCCCACCCGTTGGCGCTGTCCCCCGGAGAGTTCGTGGGGGTAGCGCTCCAGGACGCCCGACGGCAGCCCCACGTCCCCGAGGAGCTCGCGGGCCCGGGCGGTCCGGGCGGCGCGCCTGCCGATGCCCTGGATCGCGAGGGGCTCGCGCAGGATCGCGCCGATGCGCATGCGGGGGTCGAGAGAGGAGTTCGAGTCCTGGAACATCATCTGCAACTGGGACCGGCGCGGTGCGAGTTCGCGGGCACTCATACCGGTCACCGACGCGCCGTCGAAGATCACCTCGCCCGACGTGGGCCGGTTCAGGGCCACGAGCATGCGGCCCAGCGAGGACTTGCCGCACCCTGACTCCCCGACCAGGCCGAACGTCTCACCGGGCGCCACGTCGAAGCTCACTCCGGAGACCGCCTTGACAGTGCGGCGCCGCCCGAGGAAGCCCCGTCCGCCCACCGGGTACTCGAGTCCGAGATCGACGATCCGCAGCCGCGGCATCGTCTCGCGTGCGGCAGGGGCCTCGGGGGAGACGGCGGGCCGTGCGACGGCCGATGCCCCTGAGCCGGTACGGACCGCTGCCGTGGCGACCGGGTGCCAGCACGCGTGGGTGTGCCCGTCCTCCTCCACCGAGAGCGGCGGCCGCTCCTCGTGACAGCGGTCCGTCGCGGCCGCGCAGCGCGGCGCGAAAGGACAGCCCGCGGGGGAGGCGGACAGATCCGGCGGTGTGCCGGGAATGCTGAAGAGCTGCTCGCGCCGGTCCTGGGTGAGCGAGGGGATCGAGGACAGCAGCGCATGGGTGTAGCGGTGCCGGGTATGGCTGAAAAGAGCTGGCGTCGGTCCGGTCTCGGCCACGCGCCCGGCGTACATCACGCCCACCCGGTCGGCGTGCCGGGCGATCACTCCCATGTCGTGGGTGATGAGGATCATCGACATGCCCAGCCGGGACCTGAGGTCGTCCAGGAGATCGAGGATCTCCGCCTGGATGGAGACGTCGAGCGCGGTGGTCGGCTCGTCCGCGATGACGACCCGTGGCTCGCACGCCAGGGCCATCGCGATCATCACGCGTTGCCGCATGCCGCCCGAGAGCTGGTGCGGATGGTCGTCCAACCGTTCGAGGGGCTTCGGTATCCCGACCAGGTCGAGCAGCTCCGCGGCACGTGCGCGCGCGGCCTGCTTCGACGCGCCCTGGTGCAACCGCACCGGTTCGGCGACTTGTTCGCCGATGCGGCGGGTGGGGTTCAAGGCCGTCATCGAATCCTGGAACACCATCGCGATGTCGTTGCCGCGGAGGGCCCGGTACCGGTCCGCGGGGAGTCCGACGAGCTCCGTACCGCCGAAGTCGATCGAGCCGCCGGTCACCCGGCCACCGGCCGGCAGCATGCCCATCACGGCCAGGCCGGTCATGGATTTGCCGGATCCGGTCTCCCCGACGATCCCCAGGGTCTCCCCGCGATCGAGCGCCAGACTGACGTCCGAGACCGGGTGGACGATCCGGTCGCCCCGGCGGATCTCGACCGACAGATTGCGGATCGTCAGCACTCGGCTGCCGTCCGCGGGCTCACGTGCGTTCTCAAAACCATCGCTCGCGCGCACGATATGGCTCTCCATCTCCTCGACCATCCGACGATTTTGAGACACGTACTTCAGGCGTCGTTCGTCGGGTTCGCTGAACATTCAGGTGTGCGTCGTTCCGATCGCACGAAGGGAATCTCCTGCCGTGCACGGCGCTCAGCCGACGGACGCGGGCCGGCCCAGTTCGTTCCGCAACAGGCGCCGTACGTTCTCCCCCAGGACCGCGACGATGTCGCGCTCCGGCCACCCCCGCTGTTGCAGCGCATCGGTGACCAGCGGCAGCCCGGCCGGACCCGCAAGTCCGGGCAGATAGGCGTCGGCCGGCACTCCCTCGACGAAGGCCGGCTCGCAGCACGGGGGAGTGGTGTCGGCAAGTACTTCCTTGATGAAGTCGGGACCCAGCCCGACGTGCTCGACGCCGGCCACCCCGGCAATGTGCTCGATGTGGTCGATCAGTCGGCCGATCGAGTAGTCGCTCTCGTGCAGGTACGGAGCGAAGAAGTTCACGCACACCACTCCGCCGCCCGCGGCGACGCCCCGGATCTGCTCGTCGTCAAGGTTGCGGTGGTGGTCGAAGAGCGCCCGTGCGCTGGAGTGCGTGGCGATCAACGGCCGTGAGGACAGCTCCAGGACGTGCTCGACCCCACACGCGCCTAGATGACTGATGTCGTAGAGCATGCCGAGGCGCTCCATCTCGGCCAGCGCCGCGACCCCGGAGCGGGTCAGCCGGCCGCCCGTCGCGTCCTCGCCGCTGCCGTCGGCCAGGGAGGTGCGACCGAAGTGGGCCAGGGACGCGATCCTGACCCCCAGCCGGAACAGGGTCTCCAGCAGCTCCACGTCCTCGCCCACGCCTGGTGCGCTCTCCAGTGCCAGCACCAGGGCGATCCGGCCCTCAGCCAGCGTCCGGTCGACCTGGGCGCCGTCCGTGCACAGCGTGACGGCATCGGAGTTGCCGGCCGCGAGCCGGTGCGCCGCCTCGATCATGCGCAGCGTGCGGCGAAGCGCCCCCTCCGGCCGGTACGGATCTTCGACGAACACCGGCAGCGCCTGAAGGTTCACCCCGCCGGCCCGCAGTTGCGGCAGCCAGCGCTCCCGGAAGAACTCCGCCCAGTGGTCCACCGGCCGGGCGACCACCGCACACAGCAGGTCGTTGTGGAGGTCTGCCACGATCGCGCGTCGGTGCATCTCGTTCATCGCTGTGCCCGCCGCTCGGCCCGGCCGGTGTGCAGATACAGCGCGTGTCCCTGCCCGTCGTCACCGAGGAAGGCGAGCGGCGCGTGGACCCCGCGCTCCGGCTCGATGGGGATCAAGGTGTCACCGCGCCTGCCGACCAGCTCCGTGCGGTACGGCGCCTCGTCCAGTTCGGCGATGGCTCCCCGGGGAGTGCGCTCCAGCCACAGCCGCCCGGCGGTGTCCCGGCTCACCGTGGTCTCGGCGGTGCTGGACGTGTACGTACCGACGTACCGGGACGTCTCCGCAACGGGAGCGCCCACGTCCGGCACCGGCGAGGCGGGCAGACCGACCCCGGCGAGTTCACCGAGGACCCGGCCCGCGATCTCCGTGTACACGCGCCGTGACAGGCCGCCGTTGGTGAAGATCGCCACCGCGACATCCCGCTCCGGCACCAGGCGCAGGAACGCCGACTGACCGATGGTGTTCCCGTCGTGTCCGATGACCGTGCCGCCCGACAGGTCGAAGAGCTCCCAGCCGAGCCCCCAGGCGGCGCCCTGGTCGATGTCGGGCAGCGTGACCTGCGGCCGCTGCATGGCCTGGACGGTCTCCGGGCCGAGCACGGTCACCCCGTCGGGGCCCCGGCCTCCGGCGAGGTGCATCTGGGCGAAGGCCAGCAGATCGCGCGCACGCATCGCCAGCATCGATCCGGCCGGTGCGTTCGAGCGTGCCAGGGCCCACACCGGCGTCGGCTCGAGCGGCGCCCCCGGCACCGTCTCGATGTGACCCACTGCCGTGCGGTGGACGATCGCCTCGTAGGGGTCACTCGCGGTGTGACTCATACCCAGCGGAGTGAACAGGTGCCGCCGGGCGCAGACGTCGAACGGCTCCTCGCGCAGCACCTCGACGATCCGCCCGAGCACGCAGTACCCGGCGTTGTTGTACGAGAACATCGCGCCCGGCTCGAAGAGCTGCGGCACGTCCCGCAGGACGCCCAGGTACTTTTCCAGGCAGTCGTCACCCTTGCCGGTGTCGGTGAAGATGTCTCCCTCGAAACCCGCGACGTGACTCAGCAAATGCCGCGTGGTGATCCCTCGCGCCGCTTCCTCGTCGGCGATCCGGAACTCCGGCAGGACGGCCCGTACGGGAGCGTCCAGATCCAGTCGTCCCTCGTCGGCCAACTGCATGACCAGCGTCGCGGTCATCACCTTGGTGATCGACCCGATCTGGAAGAGAGAGTCCACCGTGGCGTCGACCCCTGTGGCCGTGCTCAGCACACCGGCCGCGGATTCGACCCATTCATCACCGGCCTGGACCGCCACGGCGGCCCCGGGCACCTGGCTCTCGACGAGCAGATCTGGCAACCGGCGGCGCAACCAGGTACCGACCTCCTCCAGCTTGTTCAGCTGATCCGACCCGTCCAGCTTCTGCACGGCATCCCTCCCTGCTCGACTGCGCAGGAGCTTAGGACCTGCGGAAACCGCCCTCTTCGTCCACTTCCACCACATGCGGCCCGGGCATTGGTGCGACTGGCCGAACCGGGCGGCTCGCCGCTTCGACGGGTGGGGGAGCAGGCTTGTGACGACGCGGCCTCTCAGGCCCTCCCGCGTCTCAGCCCGCGTGAAGCGACCGCACGAACAGCACAACCGTGCCGCCGACCCCGGCTGCAAGGAGGTGCGTCAAACGGGGGTTCTGCATGTGGCGGCGCGTCGCGCCTTACGGTGTTCAACAGGGCTTGGTTGTGCTCCGGATCACTGTTGCCGACTGCGACGACGTCGTCGTCTCCTGCGGACCCCCGTCGACCGCCCCTGCCGAAGTGGGCCGCGCACCACACGACCGGGTACCGAGCACGGACCGCACCGCACAAGGGGACACCATGGGCAGACAGCGCATCACCGTCTGTCTGCCGCCCGTCAGCCCCGACGGGCTGAAGCAGGCGATAGGACAGGCGATGGCCCCCTTCTGGTACGACCGTGAGGACCGCCCCCACCCGGACTGGGTTGGAGAGTGGAGCCACTGGTTCGTCTCCGGCGCCGGCTGTCTCTTCGATGTACTGCCCGGCCACGGGGACGACCCCCGGCTCGTGCGGTACGACGACTGGACCGAACCCCCCGAGGACCTGCCGCCCTCCCGCTGCCACGGCGGCCCGTGGACCAGGTGACGTTCGACGTCGACGGCGTCGGGCCCGCCCGGGCGGCCTGAGCGTGGGCCGCCCGGGCCGGTGCCGGACGGGTGCCGCCGGGCGGGCCCGTCAGCCGGCGCCTCCCGCCGCCAGTGGATCGAGTTCCCTGCGCCGCCCGCTGATGGAGTCGGGGTCCCAGTCCGGCCGGGGAACGGATGCCAGCAGCAGCTGCGTGTACGGGTGTCCGGGGTCGGAGAGCAGCTCCGCGACGGGGCGGTGTTCCATGGTGCGGCCCCGGAACAGGACGAGCGCCTCGTCGCACACGTACCGCACGACGGCCAGGTCGTGGCTGACGAAGACCAGGCCGATGCCGGTGTCGCGGCGGATGTCCGACAGGAGGTTGAGCACCTGGGCCTGGACCGAGACATCGAGCGCGGACACCGCCTCGTCCAGTACGAGCACCGCAGGTTCGACCGCCAGCGCACGTGCGATGGCGGCGCGTTGACGCTGGCCGCCGGAGAGTTTGCGCGGCAGGGCCGCCGCCTCCCGCTCCCCGAGGCCCACCTGGGCGAGGAGTTCCCGCATCCTGGCGGCCCGGGCGGCGGGGTCGGCGAGACCGTGCAGGCGCAGCGCTCCGTCGATGGTGGCGCCGATGGTGATCCGTGCGTCCAGCGAGAGGTACGGGTCCTGGAAGACGATCTGCACCGCCTTGGCACGGGCGAGTCGGGCCGCCCTGCCGCGTACGGTCGGGGCCAGTGGTTCACCCTGGACGAGGATCTGGCCGGCGTCGGGGCGTTCGAGGCCGATCAGCATCCGGGCCGTGGTCGTCTTGCCGGAGCCCGACTCCCCCACGATGCCGAGGGCGCCGCCGGCCCGCAGTGAGAACGACAGGCCGTCGACGGCGACGACCTCCGCCTTTCCCGTCCGGTAGGTCTTGCGCAGCCCGCTGACCCGGAGCAGTGTGCGGGCGCTGTTCTCGACGGTCAACTGCCCTCCCTTGTGGCGATGTTGTCGATGGAGGTGAGTGACTCCTCCGCGAGGTGGCAGGCGACCAGCGCCTCGTCGTGCCGCTCCAGGCGCGGCGCTGTCCGGTCGCAGACTCCGGGCCGGGCCAAGCGGCAGCGCGCCGCGAAGGAGCAGCCGGGCGCCGAGTCGAGCAGTCCCATGGGGGAACCCGGGATCGGGGTGAGCCGGGCGGGCGGTCCGTCCGGGGCCTGGAGGGGCGGCGACGAGCCGAGCAGGCCCGCGGTGTAGGGGTGGCGAGGTGTCTCGAAGAGCTGTGCGGTGGGAGCGGTCTCGACGATCCGGCCGGCGTACATCACGTAGATGCGGTCGCAGACCGCGGCCGCGAGTTCGATGTCGTGCGTGATGAGGAGCATGCCCAGGTCGCGTTCGCGCTGCAGCCGCCCGAGGATCGCCATGATCTCGGCCTGGGTGGAGACGTCGAGCGCGGTGGTGGGTTCGTCGCAGAGCAGCAGCCTGGGCCCGGTGGTGAGCGCTCCGGCGATCATGACGCGTTGCAGCATGCCGCCGGAGAGCTCGTACGGGTACTGGCGCAAGTGCCGCTCCGGGGCCGGGAGTCCGACCGCGGCGAGCAGTTCGGCGGCGCGGGCGTTGGCGCGGCCCTTGTCCCAGCCGTTGTTGACGCGCAGCGACTCGGTGAGGAAGTCGCCGATGCGGCGGACCGGGTTGATGCCTGCCCGGGGGTCCTGGAAGATCATCGACGCCGTGCCGGTACGGATCGACCGTAGGGCTGCCGGGCCGGCGCCCACCACCTCCGTACCGTCGACGCGCACGTGGCCGTCGATGTCGGCCCCGGTGGGGAACAGCCCGAGGGCCGACCGTGCGGTGACCGACTTCCCGGAACCGGATTCGCCCACCAGCGCGACGATTTCACCCGCCGACACGGTCAGGTCGATGCCGTCGAGTACCGGCCGGGCCATGCCGGGCAGGGCGATGCTCAGGTTCTCGTACTCCAGCAGCGCCATCAGGTCTTCCTCCCTGCGAGCCGGTCGCCGACGTTCTCCCCGACGATGTTGAAGGCGACGACGACCACCACGACGGCGACGGCGGGCACGACCGCGGACAGCGGCTGGCCGCGCAGGACGGCGGCCTGGGACTGGTTGATCATGGCGCCCCAGTCCGGTGTCGGCGCCTGCACGCCCAGGCCCAGGAAGGACAGGGCGGCGAGGTCGAGCAGCGCGTAGCCGAAGTTGACGGTGGACTGGGCGAGCACGGTCGGGCCGATGTTCGGCAGCAGCCTGCGGACGGCGACGTACAGGGCGGAGTGCCCCTGCACACGGTAGGCCGCGATGTACGGCCTGGCCTGCTCCTGCATCGCGAGGCCGCGCACCAGGCGTGCGGTGTACGGCATGTAGGCCACGGACATGGCGATCACCGGCGCCGTCATCCCCTTGCCGAAGACCGCCACCGCGAGAATCGCGACGAGCAGCGCCGGGAAGGCGAAGACGACATCGAGCAGCCGCCCGATCACGGTGTCGACCCAGCCGCCCCGCCACGCGGAGAACAGGCCGATGGCGATGCCGGCGACGGTCGAGACCAGTACCACCAGCAGCGGTCCGACCAGACTCGTACGGCTTCCTTCGACGAGGGCCGAGAAGGTGTCGTGCCCGCCCTGGTCGGTGCCCAGCCAGTGGTCGGCGCTCGGGCCGACGAGCCCCGTGCCCAGCTCTCCGTACGTCGGGTCCTGCGGTGACAGCCACGGTGCGAACACTGCGACCAGCACGAACAGGACGAGAAGGCCCAGGCACAGGTTCTCCAGCCGGCTGCCCCCCATGGAACGCAGCTTGGCGACCGGTCTGCGGGTCAGTCCCGCCATCGGGGCGCTCATCGTGCACTCCCCGCTGCCGCCACCCGCGGATCGATCAGCGGATGCACCAGGTCCACCAGGAAGTTGACCACGACGAACGCGGCAACCACGAGCAGCACGATCGCCTGCACCACCTGGAAGTCCATCTGGTTGACCGAGGTCACCAGCAGGGATCCCACGCCCGACATGCCGAACGCGGTCTCCACGATCGAGGTGCTCACCAGCATTCCGGAGATGAGGAGCGCGGAGACGGTGACGATCGGGCCGAGGGCGTTGCGCAGTACGTGCCGCCGGATCACGGTCCACCGCGGGGTGCCGCGGCTGACCGCGACCTCGACGTGCTCACGGCCCAGTTCCTCCAGCATCGACGAGCGGGTCACCCGGGTGACCATCGCCATGAACGTGACGGACAGGGCGATCGCCGGCAGTACGACGTGGTGCAGCCGGTCGAGAACGCCGGTGCCGTTGCCGATGGTCGGGAACCAGCCCAGCTTCACGCCGAACAGCGACCGCAGCAGCAGTGCGGCGACGAAGGCGGGGGCCGCGGCCCCCACCGTCACCAGCAGCATCAGCATCGAGTCGGTGCGTGTGCCGCGGCGCAGCGCGCCGACGATGCCGGCCGCGACACCGACCACCGCGATCAACAGGGCGGCGGCGGCGATCAGCAGCAGGGTGGCCGGCAGCCGCGACCAGATGACCGAGCTGACGTCCTGGTGGAAGACGTAGGAGCGGCCGAAGTCGCCGTGCAGTACGCCGCCCAGCCAGTCCCAGTACCGGACGAAGAACGGCTCGTCGAAGCCGTACCTGTGGCGGATCTGGGCGAGTTCGTCGGGGCTGGCGCTGCGCCCGCGCACCAGGAAGCTCGCCGGGTCGCCGGGCGCCAGGTACAGCGAGGAGAACACCAGGAAGGAGGTGACCAGCAAGGTCGCCGCCATCCCGGCCAGGCGGCTCACGACCCCAAGGGCCCGGGTGGTCGTACGGCTCACTTCTTGGCCCCGATCTCGGCAGCCCACGGGTAGTAGAGGTGGGCGACCGACGGCTGGACGCCGGTGATCCGGTTGCCGAGGAAGACGCTCGTGGGCTGCGTGTACAGGGGCAGCCAGGGCAGTTCCCGCAGGGCGATCTTCTGCGCCTTCGCGCTCGCCCCGGCCCGCGCGGCCGGATCGTAGGTGCCTGCGGCGTCCTCGACCGCCTGGTCGAACTCCTTGTTCGACCAGCCGCCGTAGTTGGTGAACATGCCGGTCTCCAGAGAGCCGTACACATCCAGCGGGTCGGTGATCGACGTGTACCAGAAGGTCAGGAAGAGGTCGACTCCCTTGCGGGCGGCGGCGTCGGTGAAGAGCGTCGAGTACTTCTCCGGCGACAGCGTCTCGATCTTGGGGTCGAGGCCGATGGCCTTGGCGGCCTGCTCGACGGCCTGCGCGACGATCGTGGTCTGCGAGTCGAGGGGGCTGGTCGCGATGACGATCCGCTCCCCCTTCACCCCGGCCTTCTCCGCGATCTCCTTGGCCTTCGCCGGGTCGTACGGGTAGTGCGGCACGTCCTCGATGATGGCCTTGCGGTCCGCAGGGGGCGCCTGGTCCCACATGTTGTCGGTGACGAGGGAGTCGGCGACCTCGCCCACCCCGCCGGCGCCGGCCTTGACGATGCCCTTGCGGTCGATGGCCATGAGCAGGGCCTTGCGCACCTCGGTGTCACCGAGCGGGCCCTTGAGGTTGCTGACGATCTCCTCGGCGACGGTGCTGTTGACGCCGTAGTAGAGCTTGCCGGCCGTGGACGAGCCGAGCTGGTCGTAGGCGTCGGCCGGGACCATCCAGCCACCGTCCACCTCACCGCTCTGGAAGGCGTTGACGCGGGTCGTCGCGTCGCTCAGGAACACGAACTTGACCTGGCCCGCCTTGGGCTTCAGCTCGGTGTTCCAGTAGCCGTCGAACTTCTTCAGGGTGAGCGACTGGCCCGACGCCCAGGACCCGAACGAGAACGGACCCGTGCAGTTCACCCCGCCCTTGGGACTGCCGTAGTCCTTGCCCGCCTTGGCGAGCGTCGCGGCCGACTCGATGGTTCCCGAGCTGGTGGCCATCTCCTGGTTGAAGACCGCGTCCGGCTTCGTCAGCTTGACGGTGACTTCCAGCGGCCCGGTCATGTCGATCGACTTCACGTTGCGGAACGTGTTCTCCCACGCGCTGCCCACGGCGGGGTCCATGTGGCGGCGCAGCGAGGCGACGACGTCCTTGGCGGTGAGGACCGTCCCGTCGTGGAAGCGCACGCCGGGACGGATCTTGTAGACCCAGGTGGTGGGAGTCGGATTGGTGAACGAGGATGCCAGGTTCGGCGACGTCGTCAGGTCCGGGTTCCAGCGCAGCAGGCTCTCGCAGACGTTGGCGAGGATCTGGTTCGGCGGGTAGTCGTAGGCGTAGACGTAGTCGAGCGAGGAGGGCTCGCCGTAGATCGACCAGGTGAAGGAGTCGATGTCGCCCGCGGCGGCGGGCGTCTGCTTGGTCAGCTTGTACGACGTGCCGGCGTCGGCGTCCTTGTCCGGGTTCGCCGTGCCGCTGCACGCACTGGTGATGAGAACGGCGCTCGCCGCGAGGAGGGTCCCCGCCACGCGGCGCACCGCCCGCATCCGTGTCGGCCCTCTGGATCCTGCACTCTGCGTTGGCACTGTCTGTCTCCGTCCGGGGTGGGCTCGATGAAGTGCGTGGGGGGTTGCGTCAGTCGGTCGACGCGGTGGGCGCGGTCGTGTTCGCGTCGAACACGAGGCGGCCTTCGACGTACGTCCGGCGTACCCGGACGTCGCCTATCTCGTCGGCGGGGCGCGTGAACGGGTCACGGTCGAGGACGACGAGGTCCGCGTACTTGCCCACCTCGACCGTGCCGGTCACGTCGTCGAGGTGGTTCACCCAGGCGGTGCCCGCGGTGTACGCGGTGAGCGCCTCGGCCAGGGTCAGTGCCTGTTCCGGGTAGAACGGCGGATACGTCTCGCCCTCGGGGAGTTCCTGGGCGGGGGCGGCACGGTTGACCGCGACGTGGATGCCCCACAGCGGGTTGGGGCTGCTCACCGACCAGTCGCTGCCGGCGGCGAGGTGGGCGCCGGCACGACGCAGATCCCCGAAGGGGTACTGCTGGGCGGCGCGTTCGGCCCCGAGGAACGGGATGGTCAGCTCGTCCATCTGGGGTTCGTGGGCGGCCCACAGCGGCTGGATGTTCGCGGCGACGCCCAGTTCCGCGAAACGCGCGATGTCATCGGGGTGGACGACCTGGAGGTGGGCCAGGTGGTGCCGGTGGTCGTTGGCACCATTGGCTGCACGGGCCTCGCCGAGCGCGTCGAGTGCCTCGCGCACGGCACGGTCGCCGAGTGCGTGGAAGTGGACCTGGAAGCCGGAGCGGTCGAGCGCGCACACCGCTTCCTTCAGCAGTCCGGGCTCGACGAAGCTCAGGCCGGAGTTGCCGGTTGAGCAGCCGCAGCTGTCCAGATAGGGCTCCAGCATCCCGGCGGTGAAGTTCTCCGCGACGCCGTCCTGCATGATCTTGATGCTGGTGGCCGCGAAACGGCCCGCCTGCCCGATGCGGCGGCGCTCCTCCAGCTCCGGAAGCTGCTCCATTCCGCGGTTCCGGTCCCACCACAGGGCGCCGACGACCCGGGCGAGCAGCGAACCTTCGCGGGCCGCACGCAGGTAGACGGGCAGGTTGTCCGGGTAGCCGTGGAACGAGCCGATCATGGCGTCCTGCCACCCGGTCACCCCGAGTGAGAACAGGTACTCCTGCGCGGCGAGCAGCCCGGCGTACGTCTCGTCCTCGGTCGCGACCGGAACATGACGGGCCACCAGCTCCACCGCGCCCTCGTGCAGGGTGCCGGCCGGGGTGCCGTCCGCCTCCCGCTCGATA
This sequence comes from Streptomyces atratus, assembly GCF_900119365.1. Lineage (GTDB taxonomy): Bacteria > Actinomycetota > Actinomycetes > Streptomycetales > Streptomycetaceae > Streptomyces > Streptomyces atratus_B. The sequence continues at coordinate 47,382 of NZ_FPJO01000009.1, read as the reverse complement.
CGGCCGTCGGCCGGGTCCAAGGTGTGCCGGTCGACACCGGCGATCTCCAGCGCGCGGGTGTTGACCCAGGCGCCGTGGCCGTCGCAGTTCACGAGCAGCACGGGCCGGTCGGGCACCACCGCGTCGAGCATGGAGCGCGTCGGCGTGCCGCCCGGGAAGCAGTCCATCGACCAGCCGCCGCCACGGATCCAGGCCACGTCCGGGTGGTCCTTGGCGTACTGGGCCACCACGTCGAGACAGCCCTCGGCGGTGGTCTGCTCGCTCTGGTCGCAGCCGAGCATCTGGGTGCCACCCATCACGGGGTGGATGTGCGCGTCCTGGAATCCGGGGACGAGCAGGCCGCCCTCCAGGTCGACGACCTCCGTACCGGCACCGGTCAGCGCGCGCACCGTACCCACGTCGGCGACGGCGATGATCCGGCCGCCCGCGACGGCGACGGCGGCGTCCACCGGGACGGGGCCCGCTCCGGTGAAGACCCGGCCCCCGACGAAGACGGTGTCGGCCCGTTCGCTGCTGTGCGCCATCGATTCAACCTCCAGCAGGGCGGAATGACCCGCCCGACGTTTTCGTTGAGGAGGAGTGAACGACAGCGCAACAGCACTGTCAACAGTGTTGCGCCCACTGGATCCCGAACCGATACACTGGCCGCACCATGCCGAAGTCACCCGCCACCAAGGCCCGGAGCAAGCGCGCCGGCAGTCAGCTCACGCCCGGTGCGATCATCGACGCGAGCCTGCGCATTGCCGCCCGCGGAAGCGAGCACGCCTTCACCGTCCGGCGCCTGGGCGAGGAACTCGGGGCGGATCCGACCGCGATCTACCGGCACTTCCGCGACAAGGACGAGCTGTTGCTGTCGGTCGCCGACCACATGCTCGGCGAGGCGCTCGACGCCATCCCCGACGGCCTCGACTGGAAGGCCCGCATCCGGGCACTCGCCGACGCCTCCCTCGCGGTCGCCCTCAAGTACCCGGTGGTGGGCTCCGCCATGGCGAGCCGGACCACGCGCCGCTCCAACGAGTTCCGGGTCGTCGAGCTCATCCTCGGCGCCGTCCGGGAGGCCGGCCTGGAGGGATCCGAGGCCGCCGTCCACTACCGCATGATCGGGGACACCCTCCTCGCGTACGTGGGTCAGCAGGCCGCCTTCCTGCTGTTCGACGCGGACGCCCGCGCGGCCGACGACTCCGCGTGGAACCGCGAGTACCGGCTGGTCGACCCGCAGCGCTTCCCCCACATCACCGGCCTCAGTGGCGAACTCGCCGAGGTGACGGACGAGCAGATCTTCGACGCCACGGTCGAGGCCCTGATCTCGACTGTCGAGAAGCGCGCCGCGACTCCTCGGGGCGCGTGACCCGGGTCGGCCCAACGCCAGGCGGTCCGGCTCGGCCGTCCGTCGGTCCGTGGAGCGTGGGCGGAGCCATCCACTGATGCCGCTCTCCGGGGAGGCCGAGCCCGGGCCGATCCGTGGCACGGGCCCTGCCGGAGGGGTTCCGGCAGGGCCCGTCGGCCCATCGGCCTCCGCTGCGGGAGGCCGAGGCCCGTGAGGATCTCGTGCTCGCCCGCGAAGTGGGTGTTGCCCTGGCGGACGCCCTCGTAGCCCACGTACCGGTGGGCTTACCCGGTGGGCCAGGCGGAGTACGAGCCGTACGCGTTCGGGTTGAGCGGCCAGGCGGCCGGCGTGGCCTTGCCGGTCCAGTGGGCGGTCAGGCCCGGGAAGACCGAAGACGGAACTGGTCCACCGCCTGGTGTGAAAGCTGCTCGCAACCCGGATCTCGGAAGGCTTTGAGGTGAGTCATGCTGAGCTTTGGGGAAGCCACCACAAGCGCTGCTGCCACCGGGTTGCCCGGAAGCTGTGACCGAGGCGGCTCCGGGTGCAGGGACTGGGAGCGGGCGCGCGCCTGGAAGATCCACCGTCGACAGGGGCACGAGTACACGCCGGGCAACCAACTACCTGGTGCCCGGGATTCCGGCAGTGCCCGGGCCTGTCGCCAAGAGAAGGTCAGAAACCGCTGGGTTCCCCCAGCGACGTGAGATCTCGTGGGATATGGGAGCGTGAGCGGGTGAGTGAGACGACGAATGAAACCCTGCAATACCGCTTTGACGGGCCAGAAGACGCACCGATCCTGGTCCTGGGCCCCTCCCTCGGCACCTCATGGCACATGTGGGACCGGCAGATACCGGAGCTCACCCCGCACTGGAGGGTCTTCCGCTACGACCTCCCGGGTCACGGCGGCGCCCCCGCCCACCCCGCCACCGCCATCGGTGACCTCTCCGACCGGCTGCTCGCCACCCTCGACGGACTCGGCGTCCAGCGCTTCGGATACGCGGGCTGCTCCATCGGCGGTGCGATCGGCGCCGACCTGGCGCTGCGCCACCCGCACCGGGTCGCCTCGCTGGCCCTGGTCGCCGCCTCGCCCCGGTTCGGCAGCGCCGACGAATTCCGTCAGCGCGGGGTGGTGGTGCGCACCAACGGGCTGGAGCCGATGGCACGTACCGCACCCGAGCGCTGGTTCACCCCCGGGTTCGCCGCCGCGCAGTCGGCCATCGTCGACTGGGCCGTCCAGATGGTCCGCACCACCGACCCCGGCTGCTACATCGCCGCCTGCGAGGCCCTCGCCGCCTTCGACATCCGTGGCGAACTCGGCCGCATCACCGCCCCGACCCTCGTCCTGGTCGGTGCCGAGGACCGGGTCACCGGACCGGGCGACGCCCGCGTCCTGGTCGCGGGCATACCGGACGCCCGGCTCGCCCTCGTCCCCGGCGCCTCCCACCTCGCCCCGGTCGAGCAGCCCGGAGCCGTCACCGATCTGCTGCTCACCCACTTCTCGGCGGCCTGGCAGGACACCCTCGCCGCCATCCCCGTCCCGCCGTCCACCCCGCAGCTCTCCGCGCCCGTGCTGCCCGTCGCGGAGATCACCGCCGCCGCCCCGCAGCCCCAGCCCGGGACCGATGGGCGCCCCGACCCGTACGAGCCCGGCCTGAAGGTGCGCCGCGAGGTGCTGGGCGACGCCCATGTGGACGGGGCCCTGGACGCCGCCGACGACTTCACCGAAGACTTCCAGGAGCTGGTCACCCGCTACGCATGGGGCGAGGTGTGGACCCGGGAGGGCCTGGACCGCCGCACCCGCAGCTGCGTCACGCTCACCGCGCTGGTCGCCTCCGGCCGTCTGGAGAGCCTGGCCGCGCATGTCAGGGCCGCCCTGCGCAACGGCCTCACCCCGACCGAGATCAAGGAGGTGCTGATGCAGACCGCCGTGTACTGCGGCGTGCCCGCCGCCGGTGCCGCCTTCTCCGTCGCCCAGACCGTGATTCAGGAAGAAACGCGGCCCCGCCCGTAGCAGGATGGGAGCCATGGACGCCGTGAACCCCATGCACCTGACACTGACCAAGAAGACGCACTCCTGCGTCCGTCTGGAGAAGGGCGGGCGGACGCTCGTCATCGACCCGGGCGGCTTCTCCGAGCAGGACGCCGCCGTCGGCGCCGACGCGATGCTGGTGACGCACGAGCACCCCGACCACTTCGACGAGGGACGGCTGCGCGCGGGCATGGAGGCCAACCTGGCCGCCGAGATCTGGACCCTGCGCAGCGTCGCCGACCGGCTCACGGCGGCCTTCCCCGGCCGGGTCCACACCGTCGGCCACGGCGACACCTTCACCGCGGCGGGCTTCGACGTACAGGTGCACGGCGAGCTGCACGCCGTCATCCACCCGGACATCCCGAGGATCACCAACATCGGCTTCCTGGTGGACGGCTCGCTCTTCCACCCGGGCGACGCGCTCACCGTCCCCGACCGGCCGGTCGACACCCTGCTGCTCCCGGTGATGGCCCCCTGGAACAAGATCTCCGAGGTCATCGACTACGTACGCGAGGTCAAGCCGCGGCGCGCCATCGACATCCACGACGCGCTGCTCACCGATCTCGCCCGCCCGATCTACGACAACCAGATCGGCAGCCTCGGCGGCGCCGACCACGGCCGGCTGGTCCCGGGGGAGTCGACCGGCCTGTGACCGGTGCCCGTCCGGCGGCTGTCAGTGCCAGCCGCTAGGTTTACGTACATGCGCATCGCCACCTGGAACGTCAATTCGATCACCGCCCGGCTCCCGAGACTGCTGGCCTGGCTGGAGAGCAGCGGCACGGATGTGCTGTGCATCCAGGAGACCAAGTGCACCGCCGAACAGTTCCCGGCGGACGCGCTCCGCGAGCTCGGCTACGAGTCCGCGGTCAACGCCACCGGCCGGTGGAACGGCGTGGCACTGGTCTCCCGGACCGGCCTGTCCGACGTGGTCGAGGGACTGCCGGGCGGCCCGGACTACGACGGGGTGCAGGAGCCGCGGGCGATCTCCGCGACCTGCGGCCCGGTCCGGGTCTGGTCGGTCTACGTGCCCAACGGCCGCGAGGTCGAGCACCCGCACTACGCGTACAAGCTGCGCTGGTTCGAGGCCCTGCAGAAGGCCGTCGCCGCGGACGCAGCCGGCTCGCAGCCGTTCGCGGTCCTGGGCGACTTCAACGTGGCCCCGACCGACGAGGACGTCTGGGACCCGGCGCTGTTCGAGGGCGCCACGCATGTCACCCCCGCCGAACGCGCCGCCCTCGCCGCACTGCGCGAGGAAGGGCTGTCGGACGTGATGCCGCGCCCGCTCAAGTACGACCGCCCGTACACCTTCTGGGACTACCGGGAGCTGCGCTTCCCGAAGAACAAGGGCATGCGGATCGATCTGGTCTACGGCAACGCGCCCTTCGTCGCGGCGGTCGAGGACAGCTATGTGGACCGCGAGGAGCGCAAGGGCAAGGGCGCGTCCGACCACGCCCCGGTGGTCGTGGACCTCGGCATCTGAGGCCCGTTGTCAGTGGCGGCCGATAGCGTGGTTCCCGTCCCTGTTCCGCTTGCTGGCTGCTTGCTGTGACCAGGACGGCCCCGCCCGTTCAGCGCCGGGCGGGGCTCCATTCACGGCTGCCGGTCAGACCGCGGCGATGCCGTCCCGGCCGCGATCGGCGGCACGGCCCATCCCCAGTGCCGCCCCGGCGGTGCCCAGGGCCAGGACCATCAGCAGGGCGCTCACCCACAGTGGCGACCGGAAGCCGAAGCCCGCGCCGATCGCCAGGCCGCCCAGCCAGGGTCCGAGCGCGGCACCCACATTGAACGCGGCCGTGGCGAACGAGCCGGACAGGGTCGGTGCGTCGGCCGCCAGCCGGAACACCCAGGAGATCAGTGCCGTGCCGGTGCCGAACGCGAGCATTCCCTGGACGAGTACGAGCGCCACCGTCGCCGACGGGCTGCCCGCGGTCAGTGCCAGCCCGGTCCAGCCGGTCACCAGCGCCACCAGACCGGTCGCGGTGAAGGCGACCGGCCTGGTGTCGACGAGCCGGCCGGCGACCGTGACGCCGATGAACGATCCCAGTCCGAAGAGCGCCAGCAGCCCGGGGACCCAGCCCGAGGCGAGCCCGGTGACATGGGTGGCGAGCGGTTCCACGTAGGAGAACGCGCAGAACGTCGCCCCCTGCACGAGGGCGCTCGTCAGCAGGGTCAGCAGCAGCCGCGGGCCGGCCAGGGTCCGCAGCTCCACGCTCGCGGGGGCGGGGGTGGACTTCGGCCGCCCCGCCGGAACGGTCCTGGCGATCACGAAGACAGCCGGTACGGAGACCAGGGCCACGGCCCAGAACGCCGACCGCCACCCCCAGTGCCCGCCCAGCGCCGCACCGGCGGGCACCCCGGCCACACAGGCGACGGTGACGCCCCCGACCACCACCGAGGTGGCGCGTGCCCGTGCCTCGGGCCCGACCATGGAGACCGCGGTCACCAGGGCCACCGCCCAGAAGCCCGCATTGGCCAGCGCCCCGACGACCCGTGTCGCGAGGAGCAGTCCGTAGCCGGGAGTGAGCGCGCCGACGACATGGACGGCGGCGAAGACACAGAGGAAGAACAGGAGGGCGCGGCGGCGCGGCCAGTTCCGGCTGAAGAGCGCCGTCAACGGCGCCCCGACGATCATTCCGATCGCGAAGGCCGAGGTCAGCAGCCCCGCGGCGGGGATGGACACGCTCAGGTCGGCGGCGATGTCCGAGAGCAGACCGGAGAGCATGAATTCGGAGGTGCCCTGGGCGAAGACGGCGAGCCCGAGCGCGTAGACGGCGAATGGCATGAAGGAACCCCATGGACGGCAGTTGGATGGACCAGGCAGGGGGTGTGGGCCCACGCCCGCCCGTCGCGACGGGCGGCAACGCGGAAGAACGTCCTGGGAGTTCATGGACGTGACCCGGCGACGGCGGCAGACGCCGGAGCCGGAGAGTCCGTGCATGGCCGCATCGAGAGCGGTTCATGAGCGCGGACGGGAAGAGCGCAGCCCACACAGCGGTGGTCCTGTGGCGGCAGCCGACGGGAATCGGCTCCGGGCCGATACTCGGCGCGAGGGGAGCGATTCTGCGGCGGATCAGCCACCGGCGGACCGGTGGCTAGCCTCTGTCGGACTCGGGGCTGGACATGATCGTGAAGCTACCAGCCCGGGACGCCTCGCCTCCACCCCTTTTTCGGCCGGTGACCCGCGGATACCCGGACCTGACCGATCCCGTCCACCGGCGAGCAGTTCACCCTTGATGGCCGGGCTCGGCGGCGTACGGGCACCGGAAGTATCGCCGTACAAGTCCGCATGATCCACGGAAGGCAGACGTGACCACCTTCGACGATCTTCCCCCCGTCTTGTACTCCGCCCACCGCGGCGGCGCCGGCGAGAGTCCGGAAAACTCCTGGAGGCACTCCGCGCGGCCGCGCCGTGGGCTCATCGCATTCGCGCCCATGGCTGGGTGCGGCTACGAGACCGCCCCGCCCGGACGGGGTGGACGTGAATCAGCTGTTGCGCCGTGCAGGTCAGGCTGCTGTGACGACATCCGCCCGGACCGCACCTTCCCACTCCACCAGCAGCCGCTGATACTCCGCCTCACCCTCCGGCGACAACGGGCCGGCCGCCCACAACGCTCGGATGTCCGAGTTCACCGCGGCGGGGGAGCGCACAGGGGTGGCAGGCGAAAACTTGATCGACATAGGAACAGGCTACGGCGAGGGACTGACAATGGTGCCAACCGCGTCGAGGACGAGAGGGTGGCGTGGCAGCCCTGCACCGTCATGGCGCATGCCGCAGGGCTGGACGCACAGCCGCTGCTCGAGCATGCGCTCAATCGAACGGGTCATGTCCCCTGGTGTGGTGTAGCGGCGGGCAGCTGTTCTCTGCCCTGGGTGGTCAGCAACCTGTCGCGGTGCCCGTCGCGTCAAGTGGTGATGGCATGGCCGTCGTGTGCGCCGGGCCGGGAAGCGGTTCGCGAAGAAGGCGATCCATGGGCTGTTTGCGGCCCGACCGCGATCGGCCGCTGTGGTTGCGGTACTTCGCTGCCGTACCGCCTCACGCCTCGCGAAGAGTGGCCGTCGACAACTACGACTTGAACGCGTTCAAACTCCGTGCCAGGGTACGGCATGAGTTCTTGAGCCCATCGGTCGCGCACGCGGCCTGCGGAACCCGCTAGGGGTGGAGTGTGTTGCGTTCCTGTCGTACTGCGCTGATCTTGCTCGCCATGGCCCTCGCCCTGACGGCCTGCGGAAGGTTCACCGTCATGCCGCCGCCCGACGGCGAACCGGTCGTTCTGAAGCCGGCCGAACTTGCGACCACGTGGACCGATGCCGACGGCGGCACCCTCACGCTGAAGCAGGACGGGACGTTCATCGCCGATAAAGTCTGCGTCGCCGTCAGCTGGTACGACGGTTTGGCCTGGTCCGGAACAGGCTCCTGGGAGCAAGGCTCCAACAAGAAGCAAAGCTTCGTCGCTGTTTCCTTCGATGCCGCTCACCCCGTGGGCTTCGACGCCGCTCACCCCAAAACGTTTGAGCGGGAGCCGGCCTCCTACGCCGCCTTGAGGCAAGGCAAGGTCCTGAAGCTCTGGGTCGCCGTCGGCGATCCGGACAACGATTATCCGAACTGCGTCCTGACCAGCCCGGCGAGCTGACCCGGCTGTCGCGCGGCCGGGTGACCTGCACAAGGTCCGGCATCGCAAAAGCGCGGTTCTCGTCGATCGTGTCCTGCCGTGATGGAGGGGATCAGCCCTCGGTAGTGCCGGGGAGGGCCTCGGTGTCGGCGGTGGCGTAGAGGGTGGCCATGCTCTCTTCCGAGAGGTAGCGGCGGGGGAAGGCGATCCATTCGTCGTGCATTTCGGCCAGCACTGCGGTGGCCAGTCGTAGGACGGCCTCGGGGCTGGGGAAGACCTGGACGACGTCGGTGCGGCGTTTGATCTCGCGGTTGATCCGTTCCAGCGGGTTGGTGGAACGGAATTTTTCCCAGTGCGGCTGGGGGAAGTCGGCGAAGCCGGTGAGGTCCTCCTTCGCCTCCAGCAGCATGGGTTTGACCTTGGGGAACTGTCTGCCGAGCATGTCGGCGACGGTATCCACCTGGGCCCGGACTGCCTCAGCGGTGGGCTGGGCGAAGATGGTGCGGATGGTCGCGGCGACCATCTCCCCGGTGCCCTTTTCGGGACACGATCATCGAAAACGGGTGATCGCCGCGGAGTGAGTCGTCTCCGTCGTTGGCCGCATTGCCGGTCCCGGGTCGCGGTCCACGCCCCCGAGGTGCAGCGACCTGGGGCCGGTTTTGTGTCATGGTGAGCTGATGGTCGCACTTCGCTGTGCCGGCCTGGTGGGGTCCGGTGGGAGTCGAGTGGGAGATGATCATGGTGAACGTGAGCCAACTGACGCTGACTGGAACTGACTGTCGGTGGTCGATCGTGCTGAGCGCTCCCCGGGTGTGGGCTGAATTGGGCGGCAGCGGCCCCGTGGGGATCTGATCATGAACATCCCTTTCCTGGGCAACTGGCGTAAGCGTCACGACGGTGTGCGGGGGGCCGGGCTCGCCGCCGCAGTCGCAGCCGATCCCGATGGCGTGGCCGAGCTTCTCGCCGAGTGCGAGCTGCTGCGCGTCCGGGCGGGGCAGCGCGGGCTCGAACTCGACGACAGTCCGGCCTCGTTGGTGGCTCTCGATCAGTTGCCGCCGCGCTGGCGCGACGACCCGGAGGAGCTGCCTTGGCTGGGCAACGACGCAGGGCTGTACCTCGGGACGGTCCTGGTGCGCAATGTACCCGGCGCGGTCTGGAGCATCCGGCCCGGCGGGCAGCCCGTGGTGCGGCTCGCCTCCGGGCGGGAGATCGATGTGGTCGAGGCCGGACTGGACTGGGCGATGGCGGGCAGCCCCGAGCTCTCGCAGGTGTACTCGGAGTCGGCCGAGAGGTAGGAGTTTCACTACAATTGAATAAGAAGCCTTATGCCCCATTTATGCGTGTCGGTGACGAAGTCCCTTTTCGGGCTGGATAGTTTGCGCTGACCTCGACACAGCGAAAAGTGGGTAGGGCAGCGTATGGCCGTCGATCCGTTGATCGAGCTGCGGGACGTCAACAAGTACTACGGACAGTTGCACGTACTGCGGGACATCAATCTCACCGTCGGACGCGGGGAGGTGGTGGTGGTCATCGGCCCCTCCGGCTCCGGCAAATCGACGCTCTGCCGGACCATCAACCGGCTGGAGACGATCGAGTCCGGCCGTATCGCGATCGACGGCAGACCTCTCCCCGAGGAGGGGAAGGGCCTCGCCCAGCTCCGGGCCGAAGTGGGCATGGTCTTCCAGTCGTTCAACCTGTTCGCGCACCGGACCGTGCTGGCCAATGTCTCGCTCGCTCAGCTCAAGGTCCGCAAGCGCAAGAAGGACGAGGCGGACCGGCGCTCCCGCGAACTGCTGGAGCGGGTCGGACTCGCCTCGCAGGCCGACAAGCTCCCCGCGCAGCTCTCCGGCGGCCAGCAGCAACGCGTCGCCATCGCCCGCGCCCTCGCCATGGACCCCAAGGCGCTGCTCTTCGACGAGCCCACCTCGGCGCTCGACCCGGAGATGATCAACGAGGTGCTGGAGGTCATGCAGCAACTCGCCCGGGACGGCATGACCATGGTCGTCGTCACGCACGAGATGGGCTTCGCCCGCTCCGCCGCCAACCGCGTGGTCTTCATGGCCGACGGACGCATCGTCGAGGACCGCACTCCCGAGGCGTTCTTCACCGCGCCGGAGAGCGACCGCGCCAAGGACTTCCTGTCCAAGATCCTCAAGCACTGACGGGGGCTCCGTGTTGCGTACGAGAAGAGTTCTGGCCGCCTGCGCCGGACTGCTGCTGGCCGTGCTCGCCGCCGCGTGCGGCAAGGAGGGCAGCCCGCCGGTGAAGGGCCCCAAGCCCGAACAACTGCCGGTGTACAAGGTCGACACCGCCTTCCGGCTGCCCGCCTCGCCGACCTGGACGAAGGCGAAGAAGCGCGGCTACCTCCGGGTCGGGGCCAAGGAGGACCAGCCCTACCTGGGCGAGAAGGACCCGGCCACCGGCATCTACTCCGGCTTCGACATCGAGATCGCCAAGATGATGTCGGCCTCGCTCGGCTTCGACCCGAAGACGATCCGCTTCAAGACGATCGCCTCCGCCAACCGCGAGACGGCGCTGCAGAACGGCCAGATCGACTACTACGTCGGCACCTACACCATCAACGAGATGCGCAAGAAGCTCGTCGGCTTCGCCGGTCCCTACTACATGGCCGGACAGGGCCTCCTCGTCCGCACCGACGAGCACGACATCAACGGCCCGCAGGACCTGGCCGGCAAGACGGTCTGCTCGGCCGCCGGGTCGACCCCGTACCAGCGCATCGCCGCCGACTATCCGAAGGCGATCCTGGTCGCCTACGACACGTACTCGATCTGCGTCGACAACCTGCTGACCTACCAGGTCGACGCCGTCACCACCGACGACGCCATCCTGCTGGGCTTCGCGGCCAAGGCGCCCAAGGAGATGAAGGTCGTGGGCAAGCCGTTCTCCCAGGAGCCGTACGGCATCGGAGTCCCGCGCAGCGACAACGCGCTGCGGTTCGCCCTCAACGACGCCCTGGAGGCGAACGAGAAGAACGGCAACTGGAAGAAGGCGTTCGAGGCGACGCTCGGTCTTTCCGGGGTGCCCGCGCCGAAGCCGCCGCCCATCGACCGCTACCCGGCCACCTGAGAGGGCGGGCATCGACCATGGACGTACTCACCGAGAATTTCTCGCTCTACGGCAAGGGTTTCCTGGGCACGGTCGAACTGACCGTCTACTCCTCGATCCTCGCCCTGCTCCTCGGCTTCATCATGGCCTCCTTCCGGGTGGCCCCCGTCGGCTCGCTGCGGGTACTCGGCACGGTCTGGGTGATGGTGCTTCGCAACACCCCGCTGACGCTGCTCTTCTTCGCGGTCCTGCTCGGACTGCCCCGCTTCGGCCTGGTCCTCCCTTTCAAGGTCTTCGCGGTCCTGGCGCTCGGCTGCTACACCTCCGCGTTCATCTGCGAGGTGCTGCGCTCGGGCATCAACACCGTGCCGACGGGACAGGGCGAGGCGGCCCGCAGCCTCGGCATGACGTTCGGCCAGACACTGAGCACCGTGGTGCTGCCCCAGGCGTTCCGGTCGGTGATCCCGCCGGTCGGCTCCACCCTCATCGCCCTCGCCAAGAACTCGGCGATCGCCGGGGCGTTCAGCGTCACCGAACTGCTCGGCACCTACAAGACCCTCAACGAGCTGGGCTACAGCATCATCTGGACCTTCGTCTGGATCGCCGTCGGCTACCTGATCATCACCCTGTCCATCAGTGCGCTCTTCAACGTGATGGAGAAGCGCTGGGGAGTCGCCCGATGACCACCCGCACCGCGCCGTCCGCCACGGCGCTCTACGACATCCCGGGCCCGGCGACCCGCAAGCGCCATCTCCTGTACGGGATCGTCTCGACGGCCCTGATCCTCGCCCTGCTCGGCTGGGTCGTCTATCTGCTCTTCGACACCGAACAGTTCACCAGCGCCAAGTGGACCCCCTTCACGTACAAGGGAATCCAGGAACTGCTGCTGCGCGGACTGGGCAACACCCTCAAGGCGTTCGCGTACGCCGCGGTGCTCTCCCTCCTGCTCGGCGCGATCCTCGCCGTGGGCCGGCTCTCCGATCACCGGCCGGTGCGCTGGATCGCGACGCTGCTCGTGGAGTTCTTCCGGGCCATGCCCGTACTGGTGATGATCTTCTTCATCTTCGTGGCGCTGAAGGTGCAGCCGCTGCCCGCCCTGGTCACCGGTCTGACCCTGTACAACGGCTCGGTGCTCGCCGAGGTGTTCCGCACCGGGATCGTCTCGGTGGAGCGCGGCCAGTCCGAGGCTGCGTACGCCCTGGGCCTGCGCAAGACACAGGTCACCACGTTCGTACTGGCCCCGCAGGCGGTGCGGGCCATGCTGCCCACGATCATCAGCCAGCTGGTCGTGGCGCTGAAGGACACCTCGCTCGGCTATCTGATCACCTACGAGGAATTCCTGCACGCGGGCAAGCTCATCGCGTCCAACCTCGACTACGATCTTCCCTTCATCCCCGTGGTGATGGTGATCTCGCCGATCTACATCGGGATGTGCATGCTGCTCTCCTGGTTCGCGACCTGGGTGGCCGAGCGGGAACGGCGCAATCCGAAGATGAAGGCCGTGGAGATCGCACCGGCTGAACCAGGAACGCTGCTGCCGGGAGTGCAGTAGCCGGGGTCCGCCGCGAGGTGGTCCCAGCAGGGCGTTGCCCGCCCGGCAGCAGCCGGTGATCACTTCTCGCGCAACGGTACGGACACGTACGACGGGTCCGCCGGGGACGAGGAGAAGGTCAGCTGTGATCCGGTCGGGTTGTGCTCGATGGACAGCGGGTCGACGGTGTCGATCACCAGGGTGAGACGGTGACCGGCCGGAACGTCGTAGGCGGTGGAGAACAGCTCCAGGTCTATGGGGAACGGCCGGCCCGGCGTCTGCCCGTGGAAGGTATAGGGGGCGTTGCTGACCAGCTTGCCGAGGCCGAGCGGCCCTTCGTCGTGGAGATACGCGACGAAGGTGCCGCTTTCCTCGTTCGCGGTCACCGTGGTGTGGAGCACTCCAGGCGCTTGGAACCGCTGAGCTACGTGAGGGTAACAATCGTTGGTCCCGCCGTCGGGGGCCCGTCGCGGTTCCGGCCGTTACAGCGCGCTCTTTGCCTGCCAGTCGGACCACGACACGTTCCACGCTCCGTATCCGTTGCCCTCCGCGACCGTGCCCTTGGCGTCCGCGCCGGTGATCTCGAACGGGTCGCCGACCCGCACCTGCTGGTAGAGCGCGGCGGCGTTGGCGTCGCTCATCCCGACACAGCCCGAACTGTGGTTGGCCACCCCGAAGTAGGCCGCGTTCCACGGCGCCGCGTGAGCGTACATCCCCGACCAGGTCAGCCGCATCGACGAGTCGACCATCTTGTCGTAGGCGTCGCCGAGGCCGACCGTCTCGGAGCGCATGTTGATCGTGCCCTCCTTGGCCATCAGCACGGCGGTGCCGCGCCAGGACGCCTTCTCGCCGCCGGGGGTGCCGGCCGACATGGGCACGTCCATGACGGTCTTCCCGTCCCGCTTCAGCGCCAGCCGGTGGCGGTCGAGGTCGACCTTGACCACCTGGTCGGCGCCGATCGTGAAGGTGGTCCGGTAGTCGCGCACGAACCAGCCGCCGGACGGGCCCGAGTCGATGCCGTTGAGGTCGGCGTCGAGCGTGACCTTCGTACCGGACTTCCAGTATTCCTTGGGCCGCCAGTCGACGCGGTCCTTGCCGGAGTAGTCCTGCAGCCAGCCCCAGGAGCCCTCGGTGTTGTTCGAGGTGGAGACCTTCAGGGCCTTCTCGACCGCGGCCTTGTCCTTGACCGGGTTGTCGAAGACGATCGAGAGCGGCTGGGCGATGCCGACCGTGGTGTTCTTACCGGGGGCCAGCGTCAGCTTGTTGACCTTGTCCGCGGCGGCGGTGGTGAAGCCGGCCTCGGCGCTGCCACCCGCGGTGTTCTTCGCCTCGACGCCGTACGCGGTGCCGGGCGCGGCCGGCCGGTCGGAGGTCCACGTCCTGCCGTCGGCGGATATCCGGCCGGTCAGGGCCTCGCCCCCCTTCGCGCTCACCGTGACGGTCTTCAGCTTCCCGCTGTCGAGCGTCACCCTCACCGGCGTCCCGGGGGCGGCCTGGCTGCCCCGGAGGTTCACCGAGATCCTGGCCTCGGATGCCTGTGCGGCCGCGCTCCCCTTGCCCGAGTCCGGCGCGGCGGCACCGGAACAGGCGGTGAGCGCGGTACCGAGCACCGCGGTACCGGCGATCAGGGCGAGCCGGACCGGGCGGCCGAGCGGAGCGGTACGGCGTACGGACCGGGGTGCAGCGATCAACGGAAAAACCTCCAAGGCATTGCTTCTCGTCGATGGAGAGGTGTTCATCCGACGATAGGTTCCGCAAATCGGCCGAAAGCCGGGAAATGCCCTGTGTGACATGTACCGCAGCACAACGGTCATCGTCCGGTCACATACGCCGCTCGGCTCCGTCATGGACCGCTGTGAGCATCCTGTGCGGCCCCGCAGAGCCGACAGCGGGGCGGACCAGGGAGGGCTACGAACATGTCAGCGCTGCTCGCGACCGGAGACCGCCGCCATGACCAGGAGCTGCGGATACGCGGACTGACCGCCGCCGAGCACCGGGCGTTCCTGGCCACCCGTCCCGGGGCGAGCTTTCTGCAGTACCCGTCCTGGGCCGGGGTGAAGGACCGCTGGACCTCCGAAATGGTCGGCTGGCACACCGGAGCCGGTGAACTGACCGGCGCCGCCCTGGTGCTCTACCGGCAATTCCCGGGAACCCGCAAGTACTTCGCGTATCTGCCCGAGGGCCCGGTCGCCGACTGGGCCGACCCGGACCTCGACGGCTGGCTCGGTCCGCTCATGGCGCATCTGCGCAGGGCCGGCGCCTTCGCCGTACGGATCGGTCCCTCACCGGCGTACCGCCGCTGGGACACCGGCCGTCTCAAGGCGGCCACCGGGCCGGGCCGGAAGGTCTCCGACGTGCTGGCGAGCGAGGTGGACCCGCTCGGCGCGGCCGTCGCCGAACGACTGAGGGCGCGCGGCTGGCACCGCTGCGGCGGCGACGGCGGCGAGGACGCCGACGCACAGCCGCGCCATGTCTTCCATGTGCCGCTCGCCGGACGGACCCCCGGCCAGCTCTGGTCCGGGCTCAATCAGGAATGGCGCCGCAACGTCCGCAGGGCCGAGAAGTCCGGGGTGCGGATCGTCATCGGCGGCGAGTCCGAACTCCCCGAGTTCCACCGGCTGCTGCGGATCACCGAGGAACGCGACGGCTTCCGGCTCGGCCGGTCCCTCGCTTACTACCAGCGGCAGTACGCCGTGCTCAACGCCGAACAGCCCGGCCGGATGCGGCTCTACCTCGCCGTCCACCAGGGCGAGATCCTGGCCGCCCACACCATGATCAGCACCGGCCGGCGGGTCTGGTACCAGACCGGGGCGTCCGCCGACCATCGTCGCGAGGTCCGCCCCAGCAACGCGTTGCAGTGGCGGATGATGCTCGATGCCCACGGGCTCGGTGCCGATGTGCACGACATGCGCGGGGTACCCTCCACCCTTGACCCCGACGACCGCCCCTTCGGGCTGCTCCGCTGGAAGCTCGGCACCGGCGGTCAGGTCGTCGAGACGCTCGGAGAGTGGGAGACATCGGTGGGCGGAGCCACGAACAACACCCTGTACCGGGCGTTCCAGGCGTACCTGGCCCGCCGATGACGGCCACCGGAGCGACCGCCACGGCGGTCGCGGAAGACAAGCCCCGCTCGGTGCTGCGCAACGGCGCCGTCATGGCGGCCGGCTCCGTCGTCTCCCGGGCGACCGGCTTCATACGCTCGGCGGTCGTCGTCGCCGCGCTCGGCACCGGACTCAAGGCCGACGGGTACAACGTCGCCAACACCGTGCCCAACATCCTCTACGTCCTGCTCATCGGCGGCGCGCTCAACGCGGTGTTCGTCCCGGAGCTGGTGCGGGCGGCCAAGAACCACGCCGACGGCGGAGCCGCGTACACCGACCGGCTGCTGACCCTCTGCACCGTCGGCCTTCTCGCCCTCACCGGCATCACCGTCCTCGCCGCCCCGTGGATCGTCGCGGTCTACGCCCCCGGCTACCACGGCGCACAGGCGGACACGACCGTCGCCCTGGCCCGCTACTGCCTGCCGCAGATCCTCTTCTACGGGCTGTTCACCCTCCTCGGGCAAGTACTCAACGCCCGGGGCCGGTTCGGCGCGATGATGTGGACCCCGGTCCTCAACAACATCGTCATCATCGCCGTGTTCGGGATCTACCTCGTCGTCGCGGCGGGCTCCCACGGCACGCTCACCCCGGCACAGACCCGGTGGCTCGGCTGGGGCACGACGGCAGGGATCGTCGTCCAGACGCTCGCCCTGGTGCCCGCGCTGCGCGCCGCCGAGTTCCGCTGGCGGCCCCGGTTCGACTGGCGGGGCAGCGGCCTCACCCGGCCACTGCGCGCGGCCGGCTGGCTGGTCACACTCGTGCTGACCAACCAGATCGCCTACTGGGTGGTGACCCGGCTCTCCACCACCATCGGCCAGCGCGCCGCCGACATGGAACTGGCGGGCGGCGCCGGCTACACCGCGTACAGCTACGCCTATCAACTGTGGGTGGTGCCGCACGGCATCGTGACCGTCTCGCTCGTCACCGCGCTGATGCCCCGGATGAGCCGGGCCGCGGCCGACAACGACCTGCCGGGCCTGCGGCGCGACGTCTCGTACGCACTGCGCACCTCGGCCGCCGTCGTGGTGCCCGCGGTGGCGCTGCTGTTCGCGCTGGCACCGTGGGTGATGGGAGCGGTGTACGGGTACGGGGCCACGGGCGACGCGGACATCGCCGTGATGGCGGGCATGACGATGGCGTTCGCGCCCGGACTCATCGCCTACTCGGGGCAGTACGTGCTCTCCCGGGCCTTCTACGCCATGAGCGACACCCGCACGCCGTTCTTCCTCAATCTGGTGATCGCGGCGCTCAACGCCGGGCTCTCGGCCGCCGCGTATTTCCTGCTGCCGGTCCGCTGGGCCGTGACGGGGATGGCCGGTGCCTACTCCGTCGCGCTGTTCGCCGGCTTCGCGGCTACCGCGTACGTGCTGCACCGAAGGCTCGGCCGGGGCGACGCCGCCGGGACCTCGCCGCTGCGTTCGTCCGCGCTGTGGGCGCAGCTCCGGCTGGTGGCGGCGTCCGTGCCCGCCGGGCTGCTGGGGTACCTGGCCGCCCGGAGCTGCGCGGGGCTCGGGGACTTCGCGGCGGTGGGCGCGGGCTCCTTCGTGCTCCTGCTCACGGTGGCGCTGCTGGCTCGGCCGCTGCGGCTGCGGGAGGTCAGCGCCGTGATCGCGGCGGGCCGGGGACGGCTGCGGCGGGCATGAACCCGCCGGGCAGACCTGTCTGCTCACCCATTCGAATCCGTTTCTTGATCGCTGGGATACTGCTGCCATGCCTCGCGTGCTGCTGATCGAAGACGACCCCTCCGTACGGGAAGGGGTCGAGCTGGGGCTGCGCCGGCGCGGCCACGAACTGCGCGCCGTGGAGAGCGGTGAGGCGGGGCTGGCCGCGCTGGGGGAGTTCCGGCCCGATCTGGTCCTCCTGGACCTGATGCTCCCCGCCATGAACGGCGTCCAGGTCTGCCGCCGGATACGTGAGACCAGCCAGCTGCCGATCATCATGCTCACGGCCCGGGGCGACGACTTCGACGTGGTCGTCGGGCTGGAGGCCGGCGCCGACGACTACATCGTCAAGCCGGCCCGTACCGAGGTGATCGAGGCCAGGATCCGTGCCGTACTGCGCAGGCTCGCCGAACCGGCCGGGCGCGGCGGCACCGAGATCCACGGCGAACTGGCCGTCGACCGGGCCGGACTCTCGGTGACCAAGGCCGGGCAGCCCGTCCTGCTCGCTCCCTCCGAACTGAAACTGCTGCTCCACCTGTCTGCCTCGCCCGAGCAGGTCTTCAGCAGGCAGCAGCTCCTCGAATACGTCTGGGAGCACAGCTACCACGGGGACGCCCGTCTGGTCGACGCCTGTGTACGGCGGCTGCGGCAGAAGATCGAGGACGTGGCGGGCAGCCCGCGGTACATCCAGACCGTACGCGGCTTCGGATACCGCTTCGGACCGCTCGGGTGAAGCTCTTCGCCGCTCGGTTCGGACTGCGTACCCGTCTCGTCGGAGCCTTCCTCCTGGTCGCGGCGATCAGCGCCGCCACCACCGCCACCCTCACCTACCGCGAGGCCCGCTCCGCCATCCTCCAACAGGCCCAGGACACGGCCGTCGACCAGTTCCGCGACCGGATCGGCTCCCAGGCCGTGACCCTGCCGGTGGACGAGGAACAGCTGCGGCGGGCCTGCCGGAGCCTCGCCAGGGAGGGCAAGCCGCACCCCTGGATCGTCTTCGCCGAGTACGGGACGATCCGGGCCTCCTCCGCGGACCGGCCCACCTCCGACGTGATCACCCCCGAACTGCAGGCCGCCGCCCGCGGCAACGCGCACGGCTCCTTCCAGCGGGTCGTCAAGGACGGTGTGCCCTGGCTGACCGTCGGGATGCCCGCCCTCATCGACCGCGGCGACGGGGGCCAGCCCACCGGGCTCGTCCTCTACGCCGTGATGCGGCTCTCCACCGAGGAGGCCAATGTCGAAGCCATGGTGGCCGCGGCCCGCGACGGCGCCTTGCCCGCCCTCCTGATCGCACTGGTGCCGGCACTGCTCGCGGCCCGCAGCGTGCTGCGCCCGGTACGCGATCTGCGGCGGGCCGCCGCGGGCATCGGCCGGGGCGAGCTCGACACCCGGATCGAGGTCCGGGGCTCCGACGAACTCGCCGGACTCGCCCGGACGTTCAACGACTCCTCGACGAAGCTCCAGGAGTCGGTGGCGGAGCTCCGGCAGGCGGAGGCGCGGGCCCGGCGCTTCGCCTCCGACGTCTCGCACGAGCTGCGCACCCCGCTCGCCGGGATGCTCGCCGTCACCGAGGTGCTCGACGAGGACGCGGCCCAGCTGAACCCCGACACCGCGGCGGCCGTCCGGCTGATCAGCGCCGAGACGGGCAAGCTCGCCACCCTCGTCGAGGACCTGATGGAGATCTCCCGCTTCGACGCCAGGGCCGCGGATCTCCACCTGGACGAGGTCGATGTCGCCGAAGCGATCCGCAAGACCTTGCAGAACAGGCACTGGGAGGACCGGGTCGGCACCGAACTCCCCGACGGAATAAGGGCGATGATCGATCCACGTCGCTTCGACGTCGTCGTCGCCAACCTCGTCGGAAACGCCCTGCGGCACGGTGCGGAGCCCGTCACCGTATGGCTGCGCACCGAACAAAGGGGCGCGGCGGACCGGCTGGTGGTCGAGGTCGCGGACAGCGGCCCCGGCATCGACCCCGCCGTGCTGCCCCACATCTTCGACCGGTTCTACAAGGCAGACGCGGCCCGTACCCGGTCGGCCGGCAGCGGACTCGGGCTGGCGATCACCCAGGAGAACGTACGGCTGCACGGCGGCACCGTGCGCGCCGCGGGCGGGCCCGGGGGCGGCGCGGTCCTCACCGTGGAGCTGCCGCTGGAGGGGCCGTGAGAGGCGTACGCGCCCTCGGCGCCCTGCTGCCCCTCGCCCTGCTGGCGACCGGATGCGGGATACGGGCCACGGATGTCGTCGAGGTCGGCGGCCCGGCGATCGTCGAGGTGGCGCCGGGACGCGAGCAGAGCACACTGCTCTACTTCGTGTCCTCCTCGTCCGCGAACCGGCTGATGCCCGTCGTACGGCCCATCGAGATGCCGTCGGAAGGAGCCTCGGCGGGCGGTTCGGGTGTGGAGTGGTTTCGCGGGCCCGGCCGGGCTGTCTCCCAGCTCTTCGAGGGGCCGAACAAGAGCGAGGTCGCGTCCGGTCTGCGCACCGAACTCCCCTACGCCCGCGTCGATCTGAACATCGATCTGGGCCCGGACGGGGTCCTGGTCCGGTTGAACACGGCTGTCACCACACTCTCCGAGGTCGCCCGCCAGCAGCTGATCTGCACCGCCGCACAGGCCCGCACCGCGGACCGGGGCGAGGCGGTGAAGGTGGTCGGCACCGACGGCGTCATCGGACCGGCCCGCTGCTCGGTGTGACCCGCGCCTGCGCCGTGTTGTGTCTGCCCCGGCGGCGGACTCGGCCCGTCGCCCGGTGCGAATCGGGGATCGCCTGCTGTCCGCGGAACAGCAGGAGTGGGTTCAGACCCGCATCTTGCGCCGCGCCCGGGGAGGCTTGCGACCGGTCTCGGCGCCCACCGCGAACACGGTACCGGTGTGCGTGCCGCGCAGACGACCGGTGCGGCGACGACCGCGTCCGGCAGCCGCACGCTCCACGCCTCGAAGCCGGACGGCAGCGTGCCCTTCGGACAGACGCCGGTGCGGGCCGGGCCACTGCGGGCCGTGGCGGACGGTCCGACATGCCTGCCTCCTCCGTCCGCCCAGGGAGCCTACCGGCCACCCCGACCACCGTCATGCCGTGACCGCTGCTGCCGGTGCCACGTGCGAGGTCAACTCGGGCTTCCACAACCGGAAAGAGACGTGCCGGAACGTGCAGGCAAGGGTTCGGGTACCTTGTCGATCAGCTGCACCCGGCGCTCCGTCGGCCTGGGATGCACGGGGGCGAGTATGCGGGGCGCCGGCCGCCGCGGCTGGCCTTCAGACACTACGAGACGAGAACCGAAATGACTGAGCAGACAGAACTCGAGGCCCGGATCCGCAGCGGCGTACCGCACTCGGCCCGCGTGTGGAACTACTGGATCGGAGGCAAGGACCACTACCCGGTCGACCAGGAACTGGGAGACCAGGTCATAGCGAGCTACCCCCAGACCCGGGATCTCGCCCGTGCGTCACGGGCCTTCCAAGCGCGTGCGGTGCGGTATCTGGCCGACGAAGCGGGAATCACCCAGTTCCTCGACATCGGAACCGGGCTCCCCGTCCAGAACAGCACCCACGAGGTCGCCCAGAGCGTCCAGCCGAAGGCACGCATCGTCTACGTCGACAACGACCCGCTGGTCCTGGCGCATGCCCGCGCCCTGCTGACAAGCGCGCCGGACGGGGTCACGGAATACGTGCACGCGGACATGCTGGAAGCCGAGCAGGTACTCCAGGAAGCGTCCCGAACCCTGGATATGACACAGCCCGTGGCCGTCATGGTGCTGTCCACGCTGGGACACGTCGAACCCCGGGCCGGTATCGACCTCATGCGCCGCTACATGGCAGGCACAGTGACAGGCAGCTACCTGGTCCTCTGCGACACGGTCGCCACCCCCCAGACACTGGCGGCCCAGGAGGCCTACGCGGCCGGAGACACTCCGCCCTACCTGGTGCGCCGGCCCGAGGAGATCCTCGCGAGCGCCGACGGGATGGAGCTGGTCGACCCGGGATTCGGGTCCATCTCCCTGTGGCGTGCGAGCTCGAGCGAAGACGGTGCCGAGCCCGTCGATCAGTGGGGGTTCGTCGCCCGCAAGTGACATGCGGCTCGCATGCCCGCAGGCCATGGCAACCGAGGGCACCAGCGCCGCGCCGAGGGCCTCTTCTGGCTCGCGGATCGCTTCGCGGACAGGACCGTTCCGAGCGCTCGCGGGCTCGGCTTCACGGCGGTCCTGACGGAGCGGGCGGCACGGCGCTACCCTGCGCGGACGATCCTGCACTGGAGGTGCGCATGCGACGTTCCGTTGCGCGGAATGTGTCGTTGTCGGCTGTTCTCGCCGCTGTCGTCACGGTCGGGGCGGCTGCCCCGTCCTCGTCCGCGCCACCATCGGCTCCGCCGCCCAAGTCACCTGTGGCGGTGGGCTACGGAGGGGCGGTGGCCAGTGTCGACGCGGACGCCTCGGCCGCCGGTATCGAGGTGCTCCGCAAGGGCGGCAACGCGGTGGATGCGGCCGTGGCGACCGCGGCGGCGCTCGGCGTGACCGAGCCCTATTCGGCGGGCCTCGGCGGAGGCGGCTACTTCGTCTACTACAACGCCGAGAAACACACCGTGGAGACGATCGACGGCCGGGAGACCGCGCCCCGCAGCGCGGACTCCTCGCTGTTCCTGGAGAACGGCAAACCGCTCGCCTTCGACGAGGCGGTGACCAGCGGGCTGGCCGTGGGCACCCCGGGCACCCCGGCCACCTGGGACACCGCGCTCGACGCCTGGGGAAGCAAGTCGCTGCGACAGGTGCTGAAGCCGGCCGAGCGGCTGGCCAGGGACGGCTTCGTCGTCGACAGCACGTTCCGCTCGCAGACCGAGGGCAACCAGGCCAGGTTCGCCGACTTCCCGGCGACCCAAAAGCTCTTCCTGCCCGGCGGCCGACTGCCCGTGGTCGGCTCTGTGTTCAAGAACCCCGACCTGGCGCGCACCTACGAAGAGGTGGGCCGCAAGGGGGTCGACGAGCTGTACCGGGGCAAGCTGGCCGACGACGTCGTACGGACCGTCCGCAATCCGCCCGTCGACCCGAACGCCACCCGGGTGGTGCGGCCCGGGGACCTCACCACGAAGGACCTGCGGTCCTACCGGGCGCTGCGGCAGGCTCCGACGAAGACCGGCTACCGCGGCCTCGACGTGTACGGCATGGCACCCTCCTCGTCCGGTGGTACGAGCGTCGGTGAGGCGCTCAACATCCTTGAGTCCACGGACCTTTCGAAGGCGAGCGAGGCACGGTATCTGCACCGCTACATCGAGGCGAGCCGGATCGCCTTCGCGGACCGCGGGCGCTGGGTGGGTGACCCGGCGTTCGAGGACGTGCCGACACGGGAGCTGCTCAGCCAGCGGTTCGCCGACGCGCGGGAGTGCCTGATCAAGGACGACGCGGTGCTGAGCAGCCCGCTCGCGCCGGGCGACCCGAGGCATCCGGCCGACTGCGAGACCGGCGGAACGGCCGCTCCGACGACGTACGAGGGGGAGAACACCACCCATCTGACCGCTGCCGACAAGTGGGGCAACGTCGTCGCGTACACCCTGACGATCGAGCAGACCGGCGGCAGCGGCATCACCGTGCCGGGGCGTGGCTTCCTGCTCAACAACGAGCTGACGGACTTCTCGTTCGCGCCCGCCAACCCCGCCGTCCACGACCCGAACCTGCCCGGTCCGGGCAAGCGCCCGCGCTCGTCCATCTCGCCGACGATCGTGCTGAAGCACGGCGAGCCGGTGCTGGCGCTGGGGTCGCCGGGAGGCGCCACGATCATCACGACGGTGCTCCAGTCGCTCATCGGCACGGTCGACCGGGGGCTCCCGCTGGTCGACGCCATCGCGGCGCCGCGCGCCAGCCAGCGCAACTCGGCGACCACGGAGCTCGAACCGGGGCTGTGGAACAGTCCGCTCCGGGCGCAACTGGAGTCGCTGGGGCATGCCTTCAAGCTCAACCCGGAGATCGGGGCGGCGACAGGTGTGCAGCGACTGCCGGACGGACGGTGGCTGGCGGCTGCGGAGAAGGTACGGCGGGGCGGGGGCTCGGCGATGGTCGTCAACCCGAGCGGGCGCCCGTGACGGTGTGCGGCTACCGGAGGTGATGGTCCGTCAATGATGCTTTGTACGGGGCCGGTTCCTTGTGATCGTTCACGGGGAACCAGCCCCGTGGTCTTGACGGTGGCATCCGGCCGGGGCCATGTTGTGCGCGTCGGTAAGGAAAGTTTCCTGATGGAAGGGCACCCCCACTGTGCGTACCCGAACGCTCGCCCTCGCTGCCTCCGGCGCCGCCCTGCTCGCGGCCGTCACTCTGGCCCCTGCCGCCCACGCCGGTCCGGTCCGGGGCGCGGACCCCGCCGGGGCGGAGCTCAAGGAGGGTTCCGTCAGCGCGGCCGATCTGCTGGCCGAGGTCACCTCGTGTTCGCAGATCTCCAACGGCAAGTACCGTACGGACGAGGAGACTTCGGCGACCATTCCGGTCTGCGGCAAGAACGGCGCCGTGTTCTGGAAGGCAGACATGGACATCGACTGCGACGGCGAGATCACCGCCGCCTGCAACGAGGACACCGACCCGTGGTTCCAGAACGGGACGGCGTTCGAGACCTCCGACGGAAAGCCCCTGAACGCCGAGAAACTGCCGTACGTCGTCGTCCCGAGCACCAGCAGCATCTGGAACTACAGCGATGCCGGGATCAAGGGCGGTGGCGTCGCCGCCGTCATCTACAACAACAAGGTCGAGTACGCGGTCGTCGGCGACACCGGCCCCAACAAGATCATCGGTGAGGCCTCGTACGCCACCGCCAAGGCCCTCGGCATCGACCCGGACCCGGAGACCGGCGGAGCGGAGTCCGGCGTCACCTACATCCTGTTCAAGAACTCCAAGGTGTCGCCGATCGAGAGCCACAGTGCCGCCGTCACCGCCGGTGACGCCCTCGCCAAGCAGTTCATCCAGAACAACTAGAGCGGGGCAGGTCCCGGGGCGTCACAGCGCGGTCAGGATGCGCGGGCCGTCGTCGGTGATCGCCACCGTGTGCTCGGCGTGCGCGGCGCGGCTGCCGTCGGTCGTGCGCAGTGTCCAGCCGTCCCGGTCCGGGTGGAAGGCGTCCGTTCCGCCGCTGATCAGCATCGGCTCGATCGCCAGCACCATCCCGTGCCGCAACGGCATGCCGCGACCCGGTCGTCCCTCGTTGGGGACGGCCGGGTCCTCGTGCATCGACCGGCCCACGCCGTGGCCGCCGAAGCCCTCCGGGATGCCGTATCCCGCACTGCGGCAGACCGTGCCGATCGCATGCGCGATGTCACCGATCCGATTGCCGACGACCGCCGCCGCGATGCCCGCGTCCAGCGCCTCGTAGGCCGTCTCGATGAGCCGGGTGTCGGCGGGCCGGGCGCGCCCGACGGTGAAACTGATCGCCGAGTCGCCGGCCCAGCCGCCCAGTGTCGCGCCCGCGTCGACGCTCACCAGATCGCCGTCGCGCAGCCGCTGGTCGGTCGGGATGCCGTGCACGATCGCGTCGTTGACCGACGCGCAGATCACGGCGGGGAAGGGAGTGGGCGCGAAATGCGGCCGGTAGTTCAGGAACGGCGATCCGGCGCCGGCCTCGCGCAGGACCTCGCGGGCCACCTCGTCCAGTTCGCGCAGGGAGACGCCGACCGTCGCGGCTTGCCGTGCTGCGGTCAGGACCTGTGCGACGACCCGGCCGGTCTCACGCATGGCTTCGATGGATGTGTCTGTCTTGAGCTGCACCATGCCAATTACTATACCGGTCGCAGCGGTATTAGAATGACGGCATGGTACGAACGCCCCTGACCCCGGAAGAGCGCCGCCGCGGCGAGCGGCTCGGAGCGCTGCTGCGTGAGGCGCGCGGCGGCCGCAGCATGATCGAGATCGCGGCGAGCGCCGGCATCTCCGCCGAGACGCTGCGCAAGATCGAGACGGGCCGCGCCCCCACCCCCGCCTTCTTCACGGTCGCGGCGCTGGCCGGGGCGCTCGGGCTCTCGATGGACGAGATCCTCACCCGCTGCGCCCCGGAGCCGGAAGCGGTGCCACTGGCGGGGTGAGGTCCCGGCGGCCCGATCGGGGCCGCATCGCGCTCGAAAACCCCGCGTAGTCGTGACGTAACACGGCTGATGTCGAATGCTCGCGGACTGGAAGGCTCCGGCCGACGTCGGCGAGGGCGAAGATGACAGAGCATCAATATGCGGAAGAAGTACGGGAGTTCACCCGATACCTGCGGGATGTCGTGGCGCTGCTGGACCCCGGGAGCGGCTGGTACGGCCTCTTCTGTCGGCGTGATCCTGCCGGGATGCGGGCCTGCCTCGACGGCGCCGAGATTCCGCCCTGGGATGTGATGGAGTCGCTCCTCCAGGACCTGGCGGCCGTGCGTGGCACGGCGTTCGCGCAACACGAGTCAGTGCGCGGCGCCGAGCTGTACTCCGCTTCGGTGGCCGCCCACGACCGGCGCCCGGGCGGGCGGCAGATGCTCGTCGAGCGGCTGGAGCTGATGCTGCGGGAGCAGACGTACGCGGCCCAACACCTCCGGGCCGCCGGTGCGGGCGGCACGACCACCTCGGACATGCAGGCGGTCGCCTGGGCCAGGGACGACCACGAACGCGCCACGGCCCGCTGCTCGGAACTGCGCGCACGGCTGGCCGCGGTGTCGGTGCCGAAGGGCTGGTTCCGTACGGAGGAGCCGGACGGGGCCGGTGAGGCCGCCCCCGGGCGCGGGAAGCCGCGCGGTGCCCGGTTCGCGGGGCTCGATATGGATGACGCCGACGACTGCCCGGGCGTGACCGCCCCCGTCCTGGCACGTACGCCGTGGCCAGCCAGGGCGCCTCGGCGGCCGGGTCGGCGTCCACCACCGGAGCCGTGTGGAAGCCGCCCACGCTCCGCGCTGCCGCGACCTCCGCGCGGAACCGCTCCCGGAAATGCGGGTCGGCCGCGATCTCGGGGCGAGCCACCTTCACGGCCACCGCGCGTCCGCCGCGCGAACGCGCCAAGTAGACGGTGCCCATCCCGCCGGCCCCCAGCTCGCGCTCCACGGCGTACCCGCCGATACGCTCCGGCAGGCCCGCGCAGTCCGCCCCGTACCTCATGCTCCGTATGCCTCCCCCTGTGCTCCGGCGCCTCGGTATGACTCAGGCACCCCGCCCTGCTCGGCACAGGTCCGGGCCGGGGCGCGCACGCCGATCCGGCCCGGAATTCCCTCCCCGGAGCGCCGGCGCCCCGGCCCTGTCGGTCTCAGGGCACCTCGGCCCCGTCGGCCTGCACGATGTGATCGAGCCGCGTCACGCGGTCCTTCCCGGGCTGCGGTGGGTAGAACCGCCGGGCCCAGCGCCGGAACGGGCCGATCGGGCCGTCGCCGGGAGCGAGCCGGGGCGGTTGCTGGTACTGCTTGTGGTTCCAGATCGGGAAGTCCGCGGCGGTGAACTCGCAACTGGACTTGAAGACGGCGCGGTCCAGCAGCCTGGCCGCGGTACGGCTCACCATGCGGGCCAGCGGGGCCGGCAGCCGGGCCGGCTCGGCGAAGGAGATGCGGTTGAGCTGGCGGAACTGCATCCGGTTGGGCGCGATCGCCGTCGGCATCACCATCGTGCACATCCGCAGTCCCAGCCGGGGCGTGTGCACATCGGCGTGCAGACAGCCGAGCCCGTAGCCGTCCACGTCCACATCGACGACGAAACTGCCCAGCAGCGGCGCCGACTCGTGGGCCCGCATGGACACATGGAACGCGGCGTCGTCGTAGACCACGGGCCCGCCGATCTCGGCCCTGTCCCAGCCGTGCAGGGTGGCGAAATGCCCGAGGTCCACCGAGTTCTCGATGACTTCCTGGACATTGCCGGCCAGTTCCCAGGCCGCGCACCGCGCGGGCCGGTGACCGATCCTGTGCCAGTCGGGGATGAACCAGTCCGGAGCCCGGCCGTCGTGGTGCCGCCAGACGAACACGGCGCCGTTGACCTCGTGCACCGGCAGCTGCGACAACGGTGACCTGGGCGGCGTCGTGTCATATCCCGTACGCACACAGGTGCCGTCCGGGCCGAACGCGAAGAAGTGGAAGGGGCATACGAGATCGTCCCCGTCGACCCTCGCCAGACCGAGGTGGGCGCCCAGATGCGGGCAGTACGGGCGGATGGCGCGGACCGCCCCCGTGCCCAGCCGGTACAGCACCACGTCCTGACCCGCCAGTGGGCGGGTGAGCACGGTGCCCGGCCGCAGCTCCTCGGAGAACGCCAGCGCGGCCCAGCCGCTCGGATAGGGCAAGGCGGGCGCGCCCGCAGCATCGGCCGGTGTCGGCCCCTCGCTGATGGCGCGCCCGTACTCGCGTGACTGTCCCACCACATCCCCTTCCGGATTCGGTCGCCTGGAGCCTGCCCAGACCGATCCGGAATCCTCCCGAAACACCGCAGATCACCCGGACGGGGAGAAAGGCGGCGGGAGTTGACGGGATGTTCAGCGTGCCCGCTGCTCGTACCCCACGAGCCTGACGCAGACGGCGAGCCCCGCGATCGCCTGCTCCAGCTCCGCGAGCCCGGGGTAACTGGGCGCGATCCGGATGACCGCGTCGCGCGGGTCTTCGCCGTACGGGTGCGTGGCGCCGGCCGGGGTCAGTACGATGCCCGCCTCGGCGGCACGGCGTACCACCTCCTTGGCGCAGCCGTCCGGCACCTCCAGGGTGACGAAGTACCCGCCCTTGGGCGAGGTCCAGGCCGCGAGCCCGGTGCTGCCGAGCTCGGCGTCCAGGATCCGGGCCACTGCCTCGAACTTGGGCTGCAGCAGGGCGCGCTGGCGCTCCATGTGGCCCCGCACCCCGTCGGCGTCGCGCAGGAACAGGACGTGCCGCAGCTGGTTGACCTTGTCCGGGCCGATCGAACGCTTGGCGTTGTTGCCGAGCAGCCACTGGAGGTTTGCGGGCGACGAGCCGAAGAACGCGACGCCCGCGCCCGCCGCGGTGATCTTCGAGGTGGAGCCGAACACGAATGCCCGGTCCGGGTTGCCGGCCCCGGCGCAGGCGGCGAGCAGATCGGCGATCTCGACGGGATCGTCGGTGAGGTGGTGGGCGGCGTAGGCGTTGTCCCAGAAGATCCGGAAGTCGGGAGCGGCGGTGCTCATCGAAGCGAGCCGGGCCACGGTCGCGTCGCTGTAGCAGGCGCCGTCCGGGTTGCTGTACTTCGGCACGCACCAGATGCCCTTGACCGTCGGGTCCTCGGCGACGAGCCGCTCCACGGCCTCCATGTCCGGGCCGTCCGCAGTCATCGGCACCGGGATCATGTCGATCCCGAAGCGCTCGCAGAGCGCGAAGTGCCGGTCGTAGCCGGGCACCGGACACAGGAACGCGATCCGCTCCTGGTCCACCCAGCGCGACTCGGCGCCCGGCACCACGCTCAGCAGGGCGTGCACCAGGCAGTCGTGCATCAGCTCGAGGCTGGAGTTCCCGGCCGCGATCAGCTGGCCGGCCGGCACCTGGAGCACCCCGGCGAAGATCTCCCGGAGCTCGGGCAACCCCTGCAGCCCGCCGTAGTTGCGTACGTCGGTGCCGTCGGCGGAGGTGTGCCGCCCGCCGGGCAGGCTCAGCAGGTCCTCGGAGAGGTCGAGCTGCTCGGGGGCGGGCTTGCCCCGGGTGAGGTCGAGCGAGAGGCCCAGTCCCGCCAGGTCCTGGTAGTCCCGACGGGCCCGGTCGAGGAGCCCGGACAGTGCGTCGGGGCTCAGCTCGGTGGTCATGGTGGTGTTTCCTCTCGCAGATGCCGCTCGGAAGGGGGCTCCTGCCGAGAATACAAACCGGTGCGGGCGAGCGACGGCCCGGGAGCCGGGAGCCGGTGCATGGGCATCGACGAGGACCTGGCGGCGGACGGCGGTCCCGGCGAGGAGGGGGAGCCCCGGTGGCACCGCCGGTGGATCCCCCAGGGCGGGAAGCGAGGGGGCCCACCTCGGCCACCGCCTGCCCGCCGGCCGGGCGTGTGGACCGCACGGGTGTGAAACATGATCGACTCCGCCGGTTCACGGCGATGGTCTTGCCCCGCTGTGTGACGGGGCTTACGTTCTCCTCTACGCACGTGTCTACGGGCGTAGAAACGCGTTGAGGCTCTCTGACGCCGCGTCGAAGGAGCAGCTCATGTCCCCAGTCGTTCGCGCCGCACTCGTCCAGGCGACCTGGACCGGCGACACCGAATCCATGATCGCCAAGCATGAGGAGCATGCGCGCGAGGCCGCCCGTCAGGGCGCGAAGATCATCGGTTTCCAGGAGGTGTTCAACGCCCCCTACTTCTGCCAGGTGCAGGAACCCGAGCACTACCGCTGGGCCGAGGCCG
The DNA here is from genome assembly GCF_900119365.1 of Streptomyces atratus. Taxonomy (GTDB): domain Bacteria; phylum Actinomycetota; class Actinomycetes; order Streptomycetales; family Streptomycetaceae; genus Streptomyces; species Streptomyces atratus_B. The sequence continues at coordinate 17,766 of NZ_FPJO01000009.1, read as the reverse complement.
TCCCGGACGGGCCGACCGTCCGCCGGATGCAGGAACTCGCCCGCGAGACCGGCATGGTGATCGTCGTGCCGGTCTTCGAGGTCGAGCAGTCCGGCTTCTACTACAACACCGCCGCCGTGATCGACGCCGACGGCTCCTATCTCGGCAAGTACCGCAAGCACCACATCCCGCAGGTCAAGGGGTTCTGGGAGAAGTACTACTTCAAGCCCGGAAACGTCGGCTGGCCGGTCTTCGACACCGCCGTCGGCAAGGTCGGTGTCTATATCTGCTACGACCGGCACTTCCCCGAGGGGTGGCGTCAACTCGGCCTCAATGGCGCCCAGTTGGTGTACAACCCGTCCGCCACCTCGCGCGGCCTCTCCGGCTACCTCTGGCAGCTGGAGCAGCCCGCGTCCGCCGTCGCCAACGAGTACTTCGTCGCCGCGATCAACCGCGTCGGCCAGGAGGAGTACGGCGACAACGACTTCTACGGAACCAGCTACTTCGTCGACCCGCGCGGTCAGTTCGTCGGTGAGGTCGCCAGCGACAAGGAGGAGGAACTCCTCGTCCGCGACCTCGACTTCGGGCTCATCGACGAGGTCAGGCAGCAATGGGCGTTCTACCGGGACCGCCGCCCCGACGCGTACGAAGGACTGGTGGAGCCGTGAGCAGCCTGCACGATCGCCACCTCGCCGTCAGCCCCGACTGGCTGGCGCTCTACTACAAGCGCCCGCTGGAGCTCACCCACGGCGAGGGCCGGCACGTCTGGGACGCCGACGGCAGGCGCTACCTCGACTTCTTCGGCGGCATCCTCACCACCATGACCGCCCACGCCCTGCCCGAGGTGACCAAGGCGGTCAGCGAGCAGGCCGGCCGGATCATCCACAGCTCCACGCTCTATCTCAACCGGCCGATGGTCGAGCTGGCCGAACGCGTCGCCACGCTCTCCGGCATCCCGGACGCCCGGGTCTTCTTCACCACCTCCGGCACCGAGGCCAACGACACGGCGCTGCTGCTCGCCACCGCGTACCGCGGGTCGAACCAGATCCTCGCGATGCGCAACAGCTACCACGGAAGATCGTTCTCCGCGGTCTCCATCACCGGCAACAACGCCTGGTCGCCGACCAATCTGTCGCCGCTGCAGACGCTGTACGTGCACGGCGGGGTGCGCACCCGGGGGCCCTACGCGCACCTCGGCGACGCGGAGTTCATCGAGGCGTGTGTCGCCGACCTGGAGGACCTGCTCGGGCACACCCGGACACCGGCCGCCCTGATCGCCGAACCCATCCAGGGCGTCGGGGGGTTCACCTCACCGCCCGACGGCCTCTACGCGGCGTTCCGCCGGGTCCTGGACCGGCACGGCGTCCTGTGGATCTCCGACGAGGTGCAGACCGGCTGGGGCCGCACCGGCGAACACTTCTGGGGCTGGCAGGCGCACGGGCGGAACGGCCCGCCGGACATCCTCACCTTCGCCAAGGGCATCGGCAACGGCATGTCGATCGGCGGTGTCGTGGCCCGTGCCGAGGTCATGAACTGCCTGGACGCCAACTCCATTTCGACCTTCGGCGGTTCCCCGGTCACCATGGCGGCCGGTCTCGCCAACCTCTCCTACCTCCTCGAACACGATCTGCAGGGCAACGCCCGGCGCGTCGGCGGTCTGCTGATCGAGCGGCTGCGGGCGATCGGCGCGGGTTCCGAGTGCGTACGCGAAGTGCGCGGCCGGGGCCTGATGATCGGCATCGAGCTGGTGAAGCCCGGCACCGACGAGGCGAACCCGGAGGCGGCCGCGACCGTGCTCGAAGCGGCCCGCGAGGGCGGTCTGCTCATCGGCAAGGGCGGCGGCCACAACACCAGCGTGCTGCGGATCGCACCACCGCTCTCGCTGACCATCCCGGAGGCGGAGGAGGGCGCGGAGATCCTGGCCGAGGCTCTCCGGTCGGTCGGCTGAGGCAGGCCGGCCGAGGCCGGTGGGTCGAGCGGTGGGCCGGGCTCCGGCCGGTGGGTACGGGGCCCGGCCCACCGGTCAGCCCCGGTGGCCGGTGGGGCGGGTCAGCTCCAGGCCGTGAACCGGGTCGAGCTCGCCGTAGCGACCTGCGGGGTGCAGCCGTCGTACGAGACGTACACATCGCCGGTCTGCGGGCCGTCCACCCGGTAGTTCGTCGCGTACGAGACGGTCGCCCCGGCCGCGCCGTTCAGCCGGTAGGCGGGGCTGACCAGGGTGGAGTCGAGCTGCCCGGCGCCGTGCGCCTTGTCGTCCCACTCGTCGGAGTCGGCGACCGCGAACACATTGCGGGCGCGGACGTCGGTCTCGCGGCCCTGGCCGCGCTCGGCGTCGGTCCAGAACTCGCCGGTGGCGAAGGACCAGCCGCGCCACTCGGTGACGCCGCCGGCCGGCATCTTCGAGTTGTCGATGGACCAGCCCTCGGGTGCGGTGCTCGTCCACCCCTCGGCGTCGGCCGGGAGCCCGGTCTCGTCGACGGGGGTGTGCAGCGCGGGGCGCAGCGAACATTTGGACCAGACCCGTAATCGTTTCGTTACTGAATGGCGGTCGCCGCGCCGGTCGTCGTCGCGGCTGTGGGCCGGTGGAGTGCCGGGCGGATGAAACAGAAACGTCTTCAGCGGTTAGCGGCAGCGGTATTGCCACAGTGGGTAACCCACTTCTACGTTCTTCATCACGCACCTTGTCTACGTGCGTAGACCCATTCCGCCACAGTGAGGAGGGGTACATGAGCCGCACCGTCATCCACGGTGGTCTCGTCATCACCGCGTCCGACGAAATCCATGCCGACGTACTCATCGAGGGCGGCCGCATCGTGGCCCTCGCGGCGCACGGCACCGACGCGGCCGAGAGCTGGAGCGCAGACCGGAGGATCGACGCCACCGGCAAATACGTCATCCCGGGCGGCGTCGACGCGCATACCCACATGGAGATGCCGTTCGGCGGCACCTACGCCGCCGACACCTTCGAGACCGGCACCCGGGCGGCCGCCTGGGGCGGCACGACCACGATCGTCGACTTCGCCATCCAGTCCGTCGGCCACGCGGTCCGCGAGGGGCTCGACGCCTGGTACGCGAAGGCCGACGGCAAATGCGCCATCGACTACGCCTTCCACATGATCCTCTCCGATGTGAACGAGTCCACGCTCAAGGAGATGGACCTGCTGGTGTCGGAGGGCGTGACCTCCTTCAAATTGTTCATGGCCTATCCCGGTGTCTTCTACAGCGACGACGGCCAGATCCTGCGCGCCATGCAACGGGCCTCCCACAACGGCGGCCTGATCATGATGCACGCGGAGAACGGCATCGCCATCGACGTACTCGTCGAACAGGCCCTCGCCGAGGGCCGCACCGACCCCCGCTACCACGGAGACGTGCGCAAGGTGGCGCTGGAGGCCGAGGCCACCCACCGTGCCATCCAGCTCGCCCGCGTCGCCGGCTCCCCGCTGTATGTCGTGCACGTCTCCGCGGACGAGGCCGTCGCCGAGGTCGCCGCCGCCCGCCACAAGGGACTTCCGGTCTTCGGCGAGACCTGCCCGCAGTACCTCTTCCTCTCCACCGACAACCTCGCCGAGCCGGACTTCGAAGGCGCCAAGTACGTCTGCTCCACCCCGCTGCGGCCCAGGGAACACCAGGAAGCGCTCTGGCGGGGGCTCAGGAACAACGAACTCCAGGTCGTCTCCACCGACCACTGCCCCTTCTGCTTCTTCGGCCAGAAGGAGATGGGCCGGGGCGACTTCTCCAAGATCCCCAACGGAATGCCGGGTGTGGAGAACCGGATGGACCTCCTCCACCAAGCGGTCGTGGACGGCCACATCTCGCGCCGCCGCTGGATCGAGATCGCCTGCGCATCCCCGGCCCGGATGTTCGGCCTGTACCCGAAGAAGGGCACCATCGCCCCGGGCGCCGACGCCGATGTCGTCATCTACGACCCGGCGGCCGAACAGACCATCTCCGCCGAGACCCATCACATGAACGTCGACTACTCGGCGTACGAGGGAAAACGGATCACCGGCCAGGTCGAAACGGTCCTCTCGCGCGGCGAGGTCGTCATCGACGAGAGGAAGTTCACCGGCCGGGCCGGACACGGCAGCTACACCCCGCGCGCCACCTGTCAGTACCTCGACTAGGAGCACCCGTCATGGACTTCGGACTCGTCCTCCAGACCGACCCGCCCGCCTCGGCCGTCGTCGGCCTGATGCGCCGCGCCGAACGCAACGGCTTCCGCTACGGCTGGACCTTCGACTCGACGGTGCTCTGGCAGGAACCGTTCGTCATCTACAGCCAGATCCTCGAACACACCGAACACCTCATTGTCGGCCCCATGGTCACCAACCCGGGCACCCGCACCTGGGAGGTGACCGCCTCCACCTTCGCCACCCTCAACGACATGTACGGCAACCGCACCGTCTGCGGCATCGGACGGGGCGACTCGGCGATGCGCGTCGCAGGACGCAAACCCAACACCCTGGCCCGGCTCGGCGAGGCCATCGACGTCATCCGCGACCTCGCCGAGGGACGCGAGACGACCGTCGACGGGCAGCCGGTCCAGATCCCCTGGGTGAAGGACGGCAGACTGCCCGTCTGGATGGGCGCGTACGGCCCGAAGGCGCTCGCCCTCGCCGGGCAGAAGGCCGACGGCTTCATCCTCCAGCTCGCCGACCCGTTCCTCACCGAGTGGATGATCAAGGCGGTACGGGACGCGGCGACGGAGGCGGGCCGCGACCCGGACTCCGTGACGATCTGCGTCGCCGCCCCCGCCTATGTGGGCGACGACCTCGACCACGCCCGCGAGCAGTGCCGTTGGTTCGGCGGCATGGTCGGCAACCACGTCGCGGACCTCGTCTCCCGGTACGGCGCGCACTCCGGGCTCGTCCCCGAGGCCCTGACCGCCTACATCAAGGACCGGCAGGGCTACGACTACAGCCACCACGGCCGGGCCGGGAACCCCGACACGAACTTCGTGCCGGACGAGATCGTCGACCGGTTCTGCCTGCTGGGCCCCGCCGAGGCGCACATCGAGAAGCTGCGGGCCCTGCGCGACCTGGGCGTCGACCAGTTCGCCGTATACAACATGCACGACGCGCGGGAGGCGACGATCGACGCCTACGGCGCGCAGATCATCCCCGCTCTGTCGGACTGACCCGTCCCCTCCCCGCAGGGTTGTCCGCACCCCCGTCCCCGCACCCCCGTCCCCGCACCCCCGTCCCCGCACCGCCGTACCCCCGCGCCCCGCCCCGCACGGCACCGTTCCCGAGCGAAGGGTCCAGCCGCCATGACCTCGACCGTCCCACCGATCCCACCGCAGGACCCGATATCCGACCCCTCGGGGCGCATCGAACTCGCCCCCGGCGCCGTTCCCACCGACAACCGGTTCGTCAACGAGGACCTGTTGCCCGTCCCGCTGGAACGGCGCCGCTGGACGACATACAACTTCGCCGCGCTCTGGGTGGGCATGGCCCACAACATCCCGTCCTGGCTGCTCGCCTCCGGCCTGGTGGCCCTCGGCATGGACTGGAAACAGGCCGTGTTCACCATCGCGCTGGCCAACCTCATCGTGCTCGGGCCCATGCTGCTCACCGGTCACGCCGGACCCAAGTACGGCATTCCCTTCCCGGTGCTGGCCCGCGCCTCCTTCGGGCTGCGCGGCGCCAACCTGCCCGCGCTGATCCGGGCCGCGGTGGCCTGCGCCTGGTTCGGCATCCAGACGTGGATCGGCGGCGTCGGCATCTTCACCCTGCTGGGGAAGATCTTCGGCGGCTGGGCGAAGGCGTCCGAGATCGGCGGGCAGCCGTGGACGCTCTGGCTCTGCTTCATCCTCTTCTGGGCGCTCGAACTCGCCATCATCTACCGGGGGATGGACGCGCTGCGACGGTTCGAGAACTGGGCGGCGCCGTTCGTCATCGTCGGCGCCGTCGTGCTGCTGGTCTGGATCGCCGTCAAGGCGGGCGGCTTCGGCCCGCTGCTCGACCAGCCCTCTGAGCTCGGCTGGGGCAAGGAGTTCTGGCCGGTCTTCTTCCCCTCGCTGATGGGCATGATCGCGTTCTGGGCCACGCTCTCGCTGAACATCCCCGACTTCACCCGCTTCGGGGCCGGCCAACGCGCCCAGATCCGGGGTCAGATACTCGGCCTGCCCACCACCATGACCCTCTTCGCCCTGCTGTCGGTCCTGGTCACCTCCGGCTCGCAGGCCGTGTACGGCGAGGCGATCTGGGACCCGGTCCAGCTCGTGGCGAGGACCGACAGCGTCTTCGGGCTGCTCTTCGCCCTGGTGACGGTGCTGGTCGCGACCATCTCCGTGAACATCGCGGCGAACGTCGTGTCACCCGCGTACGACCTGGCGAACCTCGCGCCCCGGTTCATCAACTTCCGTACGGGCGCCCTGATCACGGGCGTCGTCGGCGTCCTGATCATGCCGTGGAAGCTCACCGAGACCCCCGAGCTGTACATCTTCACCTGGCTCGGGCTGGTCGGCGGACTGCTCGGCACGGTCGCGGGCATCCTGATCGCCGACTACTGGATCGTCCGCCGCACCGTGCTCGACCTGGCCGACCTCTACCGCCCCGGCGGCCGCTACTGGTACACGAACGGCTGGAACCGGCGAGCCGTCGTCGCGTTCGCCGCCGGCGGGGTCCTCGCGATCGGGGGCTCCCACTCCGCCCCCGGGGAGGGCCCGTTCCCGGCCGGCGGTCTGATCCCGTTCCTCAAACCGCTCGCGGACTACGGCTGGGCGGTCGGGCTGGCCTCGTCGCTGCTGCTGTACGTGGTGCTCAGCGGACGGTCCGGTGTCACACCGGCGCGGACGTACGGCCCAGCAGAGCACTGATGTCGTACGTCTGATCCGGCGGCGGCGTGGTCGTGGGCACCGGCTTGTCGAAGGCCGAGAAGCCCACGACCGCGTCCGCCCCGTCGCCCTGAGCCGTGATCCTCACGGGGTACGGCTTGCCCGTGGCGGCGACATACATCATCAGCGTCTGCCCGTCGCGCATCCTGGTCAGTGGCACCACCGGAGCCCCGTCGAGGGTGGTCTTCCTGCCCTTGTTCAGCGTCCCCCGGTCGTTGTTCGCGTTGTCGCTGACGAGCTTCTGGAAGGTGTCCAGATCGCAGCCGTTCGCTATGCCGAGCAGTCGCGGGTCGGAGGCCGATCCCTTCATGTATCGACCATTGAGGATCGCGGCGAAGGCCGAACCACCGCTCGGGACCTGGTTCTTCCAGAAGTTCGCGTCCGGCTTGACCCAGACCTCGTCGCCACGCTTCACGATCCGGACCGAGCCCTGGCTGTGGCCGAGATCCACCGATCCGTTGCAGTTCCCGTCCCGGTCCAGGGTGAGCTCCAGAGTCATCGACGGCCGGTCGACGCCGAGGTCTCCGCGCATGCTGAGATGCAGGGAACGGGCGCTCATAAGGGCGTCACGTGAACGGTCCGCGATCTGCTGTGCGGTGAGTTTCTCGATGCCGTTGCCGTCGTCCGCCCGGGCCGCACCGCCGCCCAGGACGCTGCCGCCGGTGAGTCCCAGCACGACGACCGCCGTCCAGGCGACCCGGCGGGTGCCGCTGTGTCGACCGGTCACGTCGCCTCCCTCGTAGAACCCGCCGGGCGCGAAACCCGTCGGGCCTGTTCAGGTGCCATCCGATTCTTGCCGTTCACACACCATCGGATTCCTCCGAGCGTACGCCGGGGGCGCACCGGTCGCGCGGCGGAGAACACCACCACAGCACATACACACTGTGATGTTTTGCCTCGTTTTGGGTTACGGGCGGTGGGGGACGGTTGTCGGCGCACCGAGTTCATCACCAGCGAGGAGGAACAGGGAGACATGAAACTGTCGATGGGGAGTGTTTCCAGGGCCGTGCTCCGGGGCGCCGTAGTGGCGGGGACGGCCGCCGCGCTCGCCGTTCCCGCGATCCTCGCCACCGCCGCGACGGCCGTGGCGACGCCGCCCGGCCTGTCCTGCGACACCGGAAAGCACGAGATCGACGACTACACGGGCTTCGCGCTGTGCCGCAACAACGGCAGCACGACGCAGACCTTCTGGGTGCATCTGGTCTGCGGCTGGTCCCCGGACGTGGACGGCGAGCACGTCACGCTCGCCCCCGGGCAGTCCGGTCAGTCCACCGCGCACTGCTCCGCCCTCGGCACCGGGATCGGCGAGATCAGCGTCCAGCCGTAGGGCGCGCCCACGCCCTGCCGGACCGGCCGCCGTGACCCGGTGGCCGGCCCGGTCGTCCGGTCCGGCTGCCCTGGCTACGGGGCGCTCCGCTCCAGCAGCCGTGGCAGCGCGGTGGCCAGCCTCTCCCGCAACCGGTCCGGACCGCCGTCCACCCACGGGTGCGCGGCGTGGAACGCGGACCAGTCCACCAGCCAGTCCAGCACCGCCCGCGGTGTGAAGCCCTCCGCGTGCGGGCCGAGCACGGTGTGCAGCAGACGCGGCGGGAGCCGCGTCCGGTCGTACTCCGCGAGCAGCACCGCGTCGTACAGGTCCTTCGCCCCCGACCGGCCCTCCGCCTCCTGGTCCTCGGCGAGCCACAGCAGCTTCCAGGCGAGCGAGAGCCCCGGGTCCGCGGTGCGGACCGGCGTCGGCGGTCCGCCGTCCCCGCGGGGGCAGGCCGTCCACACCGGTGCCCGCGGCAGCCGCTCGTCCTGGGCGAAGTCCATCCGCAGCTCGCCCGGCGGCAGCCCGTCGGCCTGCCAGGGCACGACGACCCGCACGCCGGGCGTCTCGTACTCCCGGTACATCCACACGCCGTCCGACGTCACCCGGCCCGGATCGATGCGTATCCCCTCGGGCGGCCGCGGCCCGGCCGTCAGGGCGGCGACGACCTCCTCGGTGGGGGAGGCGGGCGGATCGATGTCGTCGGGGTCCTCGATCTCGACCCAGCGCAGCCCCTCGGGTGCGAGCACGGGCCGGGCACCGGCGGTCTCGTGGCTCTCCTCGTCCGTCCACAGCTCGGGAGCGGCCGCGCCGTGCGCGGCCTCCGGCCAGTGCGGGACCGCCTCGATCCCGTCGACATACGGGTAGGGATCGAGGCGGTCGACGAATTCATCCGTCGTCGGGCCGTACACGATCCAGTCCAGATCGCCCGGCTCCCGTGCCGCCGCGCCCACCCACGCCTGGAGCGGGAGGCTGCCGCGCAGAACCAGCTGGTCACCCCACGGCGACCCGGCTATCACGGACAGCAGATGGTCCTGGACGCTGCGCCGGGCGGCCCGCCAGCGCGGAGCGAGCGCCGGGTCGTCGAACGTCGGTTCCCCGGGAACGGGGCGGTCGCCCGTGCTCACAGCGCCGCCCCGGCCTGCTCGACGATCCAGCCCGCGTCCACCGCCGGATGGTCGTCGTGCACCACGAACTCCTCCTCGGTCTCCAGCACTTCGAGCCCGGCATCGTCCAGCGCGCGCAGCAGCGCGTCGAGCCGGGTCCGCGCCCCGGACCGGCCGATCGCACGGCAGCGCTGGGTGACGAACCGCTCGTGGCGGCCCCGCCCGTCGGTGCGGCGGGCGTTGTGCGACAGGTGCGCGCTGTGCCGCTCGGCCGCGGCCCGCGCGGCGGCGAGGTCCCGTTCGCCGGAGAGCAGTAGTTTCACGTGGTGCTCGAAGTGGCAGTCGGGGGACAGCGCGGCGGCCTCGTCGGCCGTCCGGGGTATGTCCTCGTTCCACGGGGCGGCCTCGATCTTCACGCGTACGACGGGGAAGCCCGCCGCGCGCAGCGCGTCCGCCCGGAGCTCCGCGGCGGCCCGCTGCCGGGAGAGCGAACCGCGGCCCTGCTCGGTCAGCATGGGCTGGTCCGGCACGGCACCGCGGTCCAGGACGATACGGGTGAGCTTCAGGCCGTGCCGCTCCGCCCAGCGCGCCAGCCGGGCGCCCTCCTCCGCCTCGTCGGCGCGGGGATCGAACCGCACCGTCAGGTGCGTCTCGAAATCGCCCTCGAACTCCGCTTCCACGTACCCCTCCAGCAGTGCATTCGCCGCCCGTTTCCACCGGGGAACGTAGCAAGCGGCACTGACACTCCCCGGAGCGATGCCCGGCCACATTCCACCGAACGGTTGAGCGGACCGCTCACTACTCGTTACCCTCCGGTAAGTTCGTTCGGGCAGACAGATGCTTCAGGCACACAGATGCTGCGGGCACACAGACGCGTTGCGCGCCTGTGCCGATACGAGGAAGGCGGTCGGCCCATGTCCTCAACGGAAGCCGTGGAAACCACCGGACCGGCCGGGCCCGCGGGACTGGCCGACAGCGCACGGGAGCTGACCGAGGGCCGCACCACCTCGGTCGAGCAGGTGTCCGCCGCGCTGGGCCGCATCGAAGCGAGCCAGGGCACCCTCAACGCTTTCCGGCACCTGCGCGCGGAGGCCGCGCTCGCCGAGGCCGCCGAGGCCGATCGCCGGCTCGCGGCGGGGGAGCGGCTGCCGCTGCTCGGGGTGCCGGTCGCCGTCAAGGACGACACGGACGTCCTCGGGATGCCGACCTACTTCGGCTGCGACGGCGAACTGCCCGCCGCGACCGCGGACAGCGAGGCCGTACGCCGACTGCGGGCGGCCGGGGCCGTGATCGTCGGGAAGACCAACTCCTGCGAACTCGGCCAGTGGCCGTTCACCGAGGGCCCCGCCTTCGGCGCCACCCGCAACCCGTGGCACACAGGCCACACCCCCGGCGGCTCGTCCGGCGGCTCCGCGGCGGCCGTCGCGGCCGGACTCGTGCCCGCCGCGCTCGGCTCGGACGGCGCCGGGTCCGTCCGCATCCCGGCGGCCTGGACCCATCTCGTCGGCATCAAGCCCCAGCGCGGCCGGATCTCCGGCCACCCGCACATCGACGCCTTCCAGGGCCTGACCGTCAATGGGCCCCTCGCCAGGACCGTCGCCGACGCCGCGCTGCTGCTCGACGCGGTCGCCGGGTCCCACCCCGAAGACCCGCACCGGCCGCCCCCCGTCGCCGCCGCCGCGGCCGCCGCCCGCCGCGACCCCGGCCGGCTCCGCATCGCCCTCGCCTGGCGTCCCCCGCTCACCCTCACCGGCTCCGCACCCCACCCCGACGTGCGCCGGGCCGTCCTCGCCCTGGCCGAGGCCCTCGCCCGCCTGGGCCACGACGTCGAGGAGGCCAGACCCCGGTACGGGCTGATCGGCCTCGGCTTCGTGCCCCGCGCCACCGCCGGGATCGCCGAACTCGCCGCCCGCCACCCCGACCCCGCCCTCCTCGACCCGCGCACCCGCAGCGCTCTGCGCACCGGCACCCGGCTCGGCGGCCGGGTGGTACGGGCGGCCAGGGAGCGCGAGGTGCGCCAGCACCGCAGGATCGGCGCGTTCTTCCACACGTCCCGGGGCGGCGCCGGATACGACGTACTGCTCACCCCGACGACCGCCCTGCCACCGCCCCCGATCGGCCGGTTCGACGGGCTGAGCGCCTGGCGCACCGATCTGGCGATGACCGAGGCCTGCCCGTACGCCTGGCCCTGGAACGTACTGGGCTGGCCCGGCATCAACGTACCGGCCGGGTTCACCGCCGGCGGGCTGCCCGTCGGGGCGCAGCTGCTCGGCCCGTCCCGCAGCGAGGAACTGCTGATCTCCCTCGCCGCCCAGCTGGAGGCCGACCGGCGCTGGTACGAGCACCGGCCCCCGGCCCCGCCCGTCCCGTCCCCTCCGGCCGACGGGCGCTGACCGCCCGCGCACGTCCACGCCCGCCCCCGGTCGCTCGCACCCCGGCGCGGGAGGCGGGATCATGGACAACGAGTCGATGGGTGGTGGCCAGAATGGCGTGTGCACGTCCCCAGCCGGCGCCCGACGCCGAGCCCTCGCCGCCCAGCACGCCCCGGCACTTCTACGACACCGTGAACGATGCGACCGTGGTGGTCTCCGGCACCGGAACGGTCGTCGGCTGGACGCACAGCGCGCAGGAACTGCTGGGGTACCGCGCCGCTGACGTGGTCGGGCGGTCCGCCGGGTTCCTGCTCGCCATGTCCGAGGACCCGGTCCGGGTGGCCGGGATCGCCGAGCGGTGCCGCGCGGGCGTGGGGTGGCGGGGCGTCGCCGATGTGCGGCGGCGCGACGGCGGCCGGATCGAGCTGGACCTCCGTGTCTCGGCCTCGTTCCACATGGACAGCCGGGAGTGCTTCCTGGTCTCCGGGCGCGAACGGAAGCCGGAGTGGACGGTCGGGCAGTCCGTGCTGGACGCCTTCCTGACCGGTTCGCCGATCGGTATGGCGGTGCTGAGCCCGAACCTGCGCTACACGTGGATGAACGACACCCTGGAACGCTTCAGCGGCGTGCCGCGCGAGCACCGCGTGGGCCGCCGGCTGAGCGAGGTGCTCCCGGGGCTGGAGACCGAGGCCATCGAGACGCTGATGCGCGGTGTGCTGGACACCGGGGTCCCCGTCATCGACTACGAGTACCTGGGCTGGACCTGGGCCGATCCGCGCCGCAAGCGCGCCTACTCCACCTCGTACCTCCCGCTGACCGACAGCGACGGCAGTGTCACCGGCCTGTGCTACATGGTGCTGGACGTCACCGACCGGTGGAACGCCCAGCAACGCCTGGCCCTGGTCAACGACGCCGGAGCCAGCATCGGCTCCACCCTGGACGTGATGCGTACGGCTCAGGAACTGGCCGACTTCGCGGTGCCGCGGTTCGCCGACTTCGTCGTCGTCGACCTGCTGGAGCCGGTCGCCAACCCCGATGAGCCCGCTCCGTGGCCCCTGGGCGCGGGGCTGTCCGGCCAGGATCTCGCCCGGTCCGGTGCCGTCACCGGCTCCGCCCGGCCGAGAATGCGCCGTGCCGGGATGAGCTCGGTGCGCGAGGGCTGCCCGGAGGCGGTCCGCCGCGTCGGCGATCCGGTGGACTTCGTGCCCCCGCCGCACGACATCCGGTTCCTGATCGACGGCGAACCCGTCCTCATCCCGGTCCTCGACCCCGACAACCACATGTGGGCGGTGGAACAGCCCGTCAGGGCCGCGAACATCCGCGAGTACGGGCTCCACTCCCTCATCTCCGTACCCATGCGGGCCCGGGACACCGTGCTCGGGCTGACCACCTTCATCCGGTCGGTGAATCCCGCCCCCTTCGAACCGGACGACGTGCTCCCGGCCCGCGAGATGGTGGCACGGGCCGCCGTGTGCGTGGACAACGCCCGCCGCTACACCCACGAGCACACCGCGGCGCTGACCCTCCAGCGCAGTCTGCTCCCGCACACCCTGCCCGGCGGAATGGCCCTGGACGTGGCCTCCTCCTACCTCCCGGCGGACGCCAAGGACGGGGTCGGGGGCGACTGGTTCGACGTGATCCCGCTGTCCGGCGCCCGGGTCGCCCTCGTCGTCGGCGACGTCGTCGGCCACGGCATCAGCGCCGCCGCCACCATGGGCCGGCTCCGCACCGCGGTCCACACCCTCGCCGACATGGACCTGCCGCCCGACGAGCTCCTCGCCCACCTCGACGACCTCGTGATCCGCCTGAGCGACGAGGAACCCGAGGGCGAGGAGCACGGCACCTCCGTGCTCGGCGCCACCTGCCTGTACGCCGTCTACGACCCGGTCACCCAGCAGTGCACCATGGCGCGCGCCGGCCATCCGCCGCCCGTCGTCGTCGCCCCGGACGGGCGCGTCAGCTTCCCCGAACTGCCCGCCGGACCCCCGCTGGGCCTGGGCGGGATGCCGTTCGAGACGGCGGAGATCACCCTCCCGGAGGGAAGCCTGATCGGTCTCTACACCGACGGACTCATCGAGGGCCGGGACCGCGACGCCGAACTCGGCATGTCCCGCCTCGGAGGCGCCCTGGCCCAGCGCGGTCTTCCGCTCGACGCCCTGTGCGCGGCGGTCGTGGATCAGCTGGTCCCGGTGCCCCAGCCCGACGACGTCGCCCTGCTGCTCGCCCGCACGCACGAGCTGAGCGCCGACCACGTCGCCTCCTGGGAGGTCCCCGCCGACCCGGCCGCCGTCGCCGGGGTCCGGGCCCGGACCGCCCGCCTGCTGAGGACCTGGGGCCTGGAGGAACTGGAGATGACGACCGAGCTGATCGTCAGCGAGCTGGTCACCAACGCGGTGCGTTACGCCACCGGGCCGATCCGGCTGCGGCTGCTGCGCCAGTCCGTCCTGATCTGCGAGGTCTCCGACACCAGCAGCACCTCGCCCCGGCTCAGGCACGCCCGCACCACGGACGAGGGCGGCCGCGGCCTCTTCCTCGTCGCCCAGCTCACCCGCCGCTGGGGCACCCGCTACACGGCCGAAGGCAAGATCATCTGGACCGAGCAGGAACTCCCGGCGGCGGAGGAAACCTGACACTTCCGGGGAGGCCTCCGGGGGAGGCCCAGCCCCTACGGCTCGGCTCACGGCACCCGAGCGGTCCACTCCTCGGTGCCGAACTTCGTCCGTACGAGCTCCTCGGCCCGCGCCGTCTCCTCGTCCGTCACCCTGCCCCGGGTGAGACCGTGCCGGGTGCGGAAGGAGTCGATCATCCGCTCGATGACGGCCTCGCGCGTCAGCCCCGTCTGACGGCGCAGCGGGTCGACGCGCTTCTTGGCGCTCTTGGTGCCCTTGTCGGAGAGCTTCTCCTTGCCGATCCGCAACACCTCAAGCATCTTGTCGGCGTCGATGTCGTACGACATGGTCACGTGGTGCAGCACGGCTCCAGGACCACCGTCAGGGCCGACCATCCGCTTCTGGGCGGCACCGGCGATCTTGCCGGCGTCCGTGGCGATGTCGTTGAGCGGCTGGTACCAGGCCTTGATGCCCATGTCGCCGAGGGCGCCCAGCACCCAGTCGTCGAGGTAGGCGTAGCTGTCGGCGAAGGAGAGGCCGGAGACCAGCGACTCCGGCACGGACAGGGAGTACGTGATGGTACTCATGGGCTCTACGAACATGGCCCCACCGCCAGAAATGCGGCGTACCACGGTCATTCCGTGCTTTGTCGCCCCTCCGGGGTCCACCTCGTTGCGCAGCGACTGAAAGCTGCCGATGACCACGGCAGGCGAGGCCCATTCCCACACCCGCAACGTGGGTGCCCGCCGCCCGGCGGCCACCTCGGCGGTGAGGACCTCGTCCAGCGCCATGTGCAGGGCCGGGGCCTGTGCTTCCGTGTGCACCAACTGCCAGTCGTAGTCGCTCCACTCGGTCGCATGGGCCAGCGCTCGCCGAACAGCGATGCCGACGCCCTCCGCGGTCAGTCCGAGCATGACGGTCGACTCCGGCAGACCCGCCGTGATCCGGGCCGCCAGGCCTGCGGTGTCCGTTGAGGACGGGGCACCCTCCAGAGCCCTGTTGATCGAGAGGATCGCCTCGTCGGGCTCCAGGAAGAAGTCCCCGGCGACGCGCACGTTGCGCAGTGCGCCTTCCTCGACGTCCAGATCTACGACGACAAGCTTGCCGCCGGGCACCTTGTACTCGCCATGCACGGCTCTGTTCCCTTCCAGTGCGCGGCGTGAATCCTGAGCCTGTTGCTCAGACGTGGGACAGACGCGCACATACTTCGCATCGCACTCTAGTGCTCGCCCGTGACGAGTGGCTACGCAGCCTCGATGCCGCTGGAGCCGCATCGGAAGTGCGACCGTCAGGCCCGTCATACTCGGCGAGTTGGAGGTCGTCGCCGTACGGGTCGGCACCCGCTACCAGGTGTGTGTCGGGCAGGCTGCAGGACTCTGACGGTCGTGTGATTTCCCGTACCCGTCGGCATTCAGGGAAACGGGCGGGGGGCTTACGGAGACGTTCACCAGGCACATTCGTTTCAACGGCCCGTTGCGTATCCGGTCCACCCGGACATACATGAAGTGAGCGCAGGCAAACGCCATGCTCAGCGCCTCGTACACCGAGCGCGCACTGTCCCGCCGCCAGCTGCGTCGACTGCAGCGGGCCGATACTTGCTCCGCTGGACGCCAAACCGCCCTTGTTCGGAGTGCGGCAGCGGGCCAGTGCTGCATGTCTTTCTTTCAGTGCCTGAAGGTGTCCTTGCCCTTCTCCACTGCCTGCTTCACTTTGCCCTTCATCTTTTGGGCCCTCCCCTTTCCCTCCAGCCTTTCGTTACCCACGGCCCTCCCGACCGTTTCCTTGGTTTTCCCCTCCGCGATTTCGCCGATGTTCTTGGACTTCTTTCCGATGCCCATGTCGTTCTCCCTGGGGTCATTCGGATGGTGGTAGCAGAGTTCCGAGAGGTCCGAGATCCAAGTTGAGATCTTGCATGGAAAGGTCGTATCGAGAGCAGAGTTCAATCATACGACTGTGCAGAATCATCAAAGTTGCTCCGAGTCGCTCCTCCTGTTCCTCAGTGAGGTCTCCTGCGTCGACCCGCTGAAGGGCCTGGCGTTCCATGAGCTGTCGTAGCAGCTCGACGAGTGTGAGTACGAGTTTGATCAGGTCCCGTTCCACTGTGTCCGGGGCGGTGGTGACCCGGTGGGCCGGCCTTCGCACCTCCGCGCCGCCCCGGGGCAGGATGTCCTGCGGCACTGCGGGCAGCATGCGGAAGGCGCGGGCGGCGGCATCGGCGATTTCGTCGCGGCGGCTTCCGGGCGGACGGTCCTCACCTGCCATGGTCGTCTCCTATGGGTGCTGAGATGGCATGCCACGGGGAAGGATTCTGTTCGCTGATGGAGACGATCAGCGCGCGCAGCGATATGCGTACGAGGTCGATGTCGGCGATGGAGAGCACGACATCACCGGTGAGGACCACGCCTCCGCTGAGCAACCGGTCCAGCAGGTCGATCAGTGCGATCTGCCGGTCCGGCAGGGGCTCCTTCGGTGTGGCCACCGGCCTGCCCGCCGGCCTCACGGCGTGGCCCTCTTCAGCGGTTCGGCTTCAGTGAGGGTGGCGAAGGAGTACGGGGCCCACGGCCCGGTGACTTCGACGCGTACCCCGGGGCGTCCTTCTGCGGCCTGCATGACAGCGGCGCGGAAGTCTTCGGCATGTTGCAGCGGCACCAGGTAGGCGTCGTTGATGACGTTCTCTCCCGGACCGCGGGCGAGTTCGCCTTGTTGTGGCCGGTGCTGGACGCGATCAACCGCATAAGCGCGGGCGGCGGCCTCGACCCGCTCGGCTGCCTGTTCGGCGTCCCGATAGGCGTCTTCGCGGGCGTGTTGCTGTGCTCTGCGCCGACTGAGGTAGGCCCGCCCGGGGCTCAGGCCCGCATTTGTAGGTGGGCCTTCCGGACTCTCGATCGCCGCAGGCGCTTCGACATAGATCTTGACGCCCCACTCCACCTGCGCTGCCAGGTCGGTCAGTCTGCCGGCAAACGCCTCGTGGCGGGCCCGGAGCATGAGTCGCACCCGCTCGTCGTCGAGGTATACCGTCGCCAGACGCAGTGGCAGGACGGCGGTGAGGGCGGCCAATGCCTCGATCACCCGGTGATGGGCGCGGGCGACCGACTCCAGCCAGTCCAAGTCCTCAAGATGCGCTCGCAGCGCGGCTTCTCGGAAGTCCCGCTCGGGTACCGGGCTCACGGCGACCACCACATCGCCGCTGTGTTCTACGCGCACTAGCCTCGCCGTTTCGGTTGGGGTGATGAGTCGTCGCTGATCGTCAGCCGCCGGGTGGGCGAGGTGATTTGGCTGTTTGGGCATGGCGGAGGCCCGGCGCGGTGGTCGGGTTCTCCAGGGTCCTTCGGGTCGTGGGCGGGCAGGGGGTTGTCGGTCAGCCGGCTGGTCGGGGCAGCGCGGCAAGGCGATGGAAGGCGTCGGCGAGTTCGTTTCTCCATGGCCAGGTCGCCGATATCCGCAGGCGGAGGCGCCGCCCGCCTCGGGTGAGGCGGGCGGCGACGTGCAGCAGTCGGTAGCGGAGCTTTTTCGGTTCGGCAGTGGCCAGTTCGCCGTTCAGCAGCAGGAC
>NZ_FPJO01000044.1 GCF_900119365.1 Streptomyces atratus | reverse complement strand
GCGGCGTTCGGGCTGTCGGGTTGGCTGGTGGCTGTTCTCGGCCCGGTTGTTGAGGCCCTTGTGGGAGCGGTGCTCGACCGAGGGCATCACCTCGCGGTGGGCCGCGCCGTAGGAGCGGAGTCTGTCGGTGACGATCACCCGTGGCACTGAGCGGGTCGTCTTCAGCAGGCGGCGGAAGAAGCGCCGGGCTGTGGCTTTGTCCCGCCGGTTCTGGACCAGGATGTCGAGCTCGGTGCCGTCAGCGTCGACGGCCCGCCACAGGTACTTCCGCTCTGCGTTGATCTTGATGAAGACCTCGTCCAGGTGCCACTTGTCGCCCGGCTGCACACGCCGGCGGCGCAGCGCGTTGGCATAGGACTGCCCGAACTTCGCCCACCAGCGGCGGACGGTCTCGTGGGACACGATGACACCGCGCTCGAGCATCAGCTCCTCGACCTCACGGAAGCTGAGCGGGAAGCGGAAGTACAGCCACGCACAGTGCGCGATGATCTCCACCGGGTACCGGTGCCCCTTGTACAACGGCGGCGTATTGCCCACGGACAACCCTCTCCACCGTGATCAACCCGAAGATCATTTCACCCGATCAGTCAACGTGACAGTGCCGTCAGTTGACCAGCAGCACGCGCAATGTCGACGGTGCCGCCTACACCACGGCACCGACGAGTTCAACGACCGTTACCAGCCCACCTCCACCACGGTCGCTGTTCCGTCACAGGCCGGCAGCACTGCTGGCACGTACACCTGGACGTACGGCTACGAGGCCGAGACGGGCGCCCTGCTCTGGACGCTCAACCCTGCCGGGAGGGCGCCCCGGGGGCCCCGACCCGCAGGCGCAGTTTCCGATGGACTGCAGACGTCGCAGCCGATTGGCCTCCTTGCTTTCGAAAACGCTGCACTCGAGGTAAATGAATACCTGTGCCGGCGGCCTCAGAATTTAACGGCCCTTACTGGGAGAGTTTCTGCCGCAGCACGCACGGGGAAATATTTGACGCACACAATCCTCCACGGCGTGCTACTGTCGGACTCGGTTGCAGTTTTGGTACCCAAAAACTTCAAGCGCCTCTGGTCGGCTTCGATGCCACAGAGAAGCGCTTTGTATTTCCGGTCATTTTCCGGGCAGGGCATCATCGCGGCGACACGGTTTCCGTACAGTACGGATTCCGATGTACTGCCCAAAGGAGATATGACATGGCTACTGGCACCGTGAAGTGGTTCAACGCAGAAAAGGGTTTCGGCTTCATCGAGCAGGATGGTGGCGGCGCTGACGTGTTTGCCCACTTCTCGAACATCGCCGCCCAGGGCTTCCGTGAACTGCAGGAAGGTCAGAAGGTCAGCTTCGACATCGCGCAGGGCCAGAAGGGCCCGACGGCTGAGAACATCGTTTCCGCCTGACGTCGGCGCGCATTTCGTAGCTGGGGCCCGCATCCCTCGGGGTGCGGGCCCCAGCTGCACGCATTTCCGCAGCGGTTCGTCTGCGGGAACAAAATATTGAGGCACGCAGGCTCCTCGGAGCCGCGCCCGGCGATGCACCGGATTCTTTTCGCACGCCATCTCCCATTTTTGCGTACGCCGACACGGATTTCCCGTGGGCCACGTTCGCATTCCATTCGGTCCGTGCCTGTGATTCCCCGCGCTGCTCTTACGCTGCGGAATTCCTTGATACGCGCCGTACAAGGAAGGTTCTGCATGAACCCCACACGCACGAACAGCCGTTCCTCCCGTGCCCGCCGCAACGGCGGCCACGGGTACGACTCCACTGCTGGTTCGATTCGGGGCAGTCGCTTCGGTTCGTCCGCCCCGAACCGTTCGGCAGGTCCGAACCGTTCGGCAGGTCCGAACCGTTCGGCAGGTCCGAACGGTTCATCAGGTCCGAGCCGTTCGGGTGGCCGGCGGCCCGCCGCGATGCAGGGAGAGTTCGCCCTGCCGGAGACGATCACTCCGGCGCTGCCGGCAGTCGAGGTGTTCAGCGATCTCGACATGCCGAGGAGCCTGCTGGCCGCGCTCACCGCGCAGGGCGTGACCACGCCGTTTCCGATCCAGGGCGCGACGCTGCCGAACTCTCTGGCGGGCCGTGATGTCCTGGGCCGCGGCCGGACCGGCTCCGGCAAGACTCTCGCCTTCGGCCTGGCCGTGCTGGCCCGCACCGCCGGGCGGCGCGCCGTGCCCCGTCAGCCGCTGGCCCTGGTTCTGGTTCCCACCCGAGAACTCGCTCAGCAGGTCACCGATGCCCTCACCCCTTACGCCCGCGCTGTGAAGCTGCGCCTGGCCACTGTCGTCGGCGGGATTCCGATCGGCCGGCAGGCGAATGCACTGCGGGGCGGCACCGAAGTCGTCGTGGCCACCCCCGGTCGCCTCAAGGACCTCATCGACCGCGGTGACTGCCGGCTGGACCAGGTCGCGACCACTGTCCTGGACGAGGCCGACCAGATGGCCGACATGGGCTTCATGCCGCAGGTCACCGCGCTCCTGGACCATGTCCGCCCCGAGGGCCAGCGCATGCTGTTCTCCGCGACCCTGGACCGTAACGTCGACCTTCTGGTCCGTCGCTACCTCACCGACCCCGTCGTTCACTCCGTGGACCCATCCCAGGGTGCGGTCACCACGATGGAACATCACGTCCTGCACGTGCACGGTGCCGACAAGCACCGGCTGACGACGGAGATCGCGGCGCGCGACGGCCGGGTGATCATGTTCCTGGACACCAAGCACGCCGTGGACCGCCTCACCCAGGACCTCCTCACCAGTGGTGTCCGGGCTGCCGCTCTCCACGGCGGTAAGTCACAGCCGCAGCGCACCCGCACCCTCGCCCAGTTCAAGACAGGGCACGTCACCGTCCTGGTCGCGACGAACGTCGCGGCGCGCGGCATTCACGTCGACCACCTCGACCTCGTCGTGAACGTGGACCCGCCGACCGACCACAAGGACTACCTCCACCGCGGCGGCCGTACCGCGCGGGCCGGCGAGTCCGGCAAGGTCGTCACACTGGTCACCAACAACCAGCGCCGCGACATGACGCGCCTCATGGCGGCCGCCGGCATCGTGCCCCGGACCACCCAGGTCCGCTCCGGCGAGGAAGCACTCCGCCGGATCACCGGCGCCCGGACCCCCTCCGGCATCCCCGTGACGATCACCGCGCCGGCACCCGAGCGACACAAGCGCGGCACGGCCTCCCGCGGCCGCCGCAGCCCCGCCACGGCTGCCCGGCGCGTGAGCGGGCGACAGTCCGCCTTCGACGCGGCGGCCTGAGCACCGCGTGATCCGGAAGCTGACCCATCTCTGCAGGAGGCACATTGTGACGCTGGTCCAGATGCAGCCCCACTCGGCGAACGTCGACCCCGTGCCCAGGACGGCGCTCGACACCATGAACACGGCCGGGCCACAGGTCTGCGACGACATGACCGTCGAGGTCGCCCTGTCCGTCATGGCCAGCGCCAGGACCGGACACCTGAGGGTCTGCGACAACGACGGTCTGTGCACCGGACTGGTCACCCAGGCCCAGCTCACCACCGTCCGCGACGGCCCCGCCTACACGGACCGGCTCCAGCTGCGCGACATCCTCAGCGACCGCGGGCCGCGCACCGCGCCCGCCACCATGATGGCCGAGCACGCCACGCACCACCGCCGGCCCGCTACCCCGTCCGCCGTGGACGAACAGGACAGCGCGTCGGGCGTCCTCGCCCTGGCCCTCTGAACCGTCTCACCACGGCGGAACAATCTCCTTCCTCTCTCTGTGATCCCTGTGAGGCATCGTGCGCTGTGTTATCGCCCGCTTCCCGTTCGAACTCACCAGGAGCGGCGTCCTGGACTCCATGAAGGGCGTCAAGCCCGAGGAGGTCGTCGGCGAGTCCGTGACCATCGGCCGCCGCGCCTACCCCGTCAAGCAGGTCGGCGAGGTCATCACCCGCCAGGACCGCCGCGACTTCAGCGCCGACGAAGTCCTCCGGGCCATGACCAAGCTCGGCTTCACCTGCCGCAGCCTTCCCCAGGCCGCCGCGCCCACCCGCACCCTCAGCCCGCTCCAGCACGCCTCCGCGATGCTCGGCGTCCCGGTGGCCGTCTGACTGTCTGACCGTTTGGCTGATGGGAAGCGCGAGCTGACAATCGAACAGCCAAGAGGGCCCGACCGGCACACGCTGGTCGGGCCCTCCCGCGTACTGGTGAGTTTCTCTGCGCGGCGCGACGTCAGTGATCGGAGTAGCTGAAGTCGCCCATGGTCCAGGCGCTGACATCCGCGATCGAGACGCGGTACATCCCACCCGTCTCCGGGATCCCCACCGTGCCCTGAAGGATCCGTGCCATATGGAAGTGCAGATACGCGGGCGGCCCCTCCCCCCCGCGTCGTAGCGGTGAACATGGCGGAGAACTCGCCCAGACGGGACGAGTCCGTCAGGACCTCCGACACCCGTTGCCTCCACACGGCTTCGGGCGCCAGTCGGCCGGTGATGACAGCACCACCGGTGACCACGGTCAGGGACATCTGATTGCTGTGCCCGGACTCCACCAGCGTGGCGACGTCAACGAGCAGCTCGTCAGGCTTCGACATGAGAGCCGATCCTATTCACGGGTCGTCTCGTCCCCTTGACCGCTCGTGCTACCGAGCGAGAAGAGCAGTGCCCGTCTTCCCGTCAGAAGCCCGGCGGGTGACCCCGGCCGCTCTCGCGAGTCGGTTGACCACGGGCCAGCCGAAGCCTCCGGCGAGGTCGATTACCTCCTCACGAGACACACAAAAATCTCTATTGGCCAGAGTAGACATTGAGTGGTGGCGTGGTTATGGTTACTCTCGTAACCCAGAGAGACAGCAGGGCCTGGCAGAGAAGAACTGCCGGTAGTACATGTAGTTGCAGGACGGTGCGGCAGTGGAGTTTCGAAGCCAGGGTTGTTGCAGGACGGCGACGGGGCTGACGGCCGGACCGGGTGGCCCGCAGTGAGGGGCCGCCAAAGCGGGACCGCTGTCATGGAAGTTGCGGTACCCGTGAGTGCAGTTCGCAGTATCCAGCAGTGAAGTGACTGAGCGGTACCTCGGTGAAGGCGTCGGCTGCGGACGCGCGCACCGGGAAGTTCGGCAGTGGGGTTCCAAGCCAGAGCAGACGCAGGAAGGGCAACGGGGCTGGCTGCCGGAGAGCGGCGCTGTCACAGGCCGCTGAGCAGTTCGCATCACCAGCAGTACGCAGTAGTGCAGTACCAGCAGTACGCAGTGCCCCATGGTAGGTAGTTGATCACCGAGGGAAGAACGGAGGAGCCCGCGCCATCAGGATCGCCCGGGCCGGAGCATTGAGCCCGGGTACCGCAGGACATCGATAGTGAGGTGGTCTCCGGTCAAGCAACCGCGATCCCCGCACTCCCGACAGCAGCCAGGCCGGGTCTGCGGACACAGAATGCCGGTGCAGTATCAGGGCCGGCAGGTGGTGTAGTAGTTCCTTCGGGGCCCTGGTGCCGTACGGCACCAGGGCCCCTCCATGCGTTCCACAAGAGAGGTGCAAGTGACAGCAGACGACTCGTACGGCCGGCTTGACGATGACGACTACCCCGCCTACACGATGGGCCGGGCCGCCGAGGTGCTCGGCACCACCCAGGGCTTCCTCCGCGCCATCGGCGAAGCCCGCCTGATCACCCCCCTGCGCTCGGAGGGCGGCCACCGCCGCTACTCCCGCTACCAACTGCGCATCGCCGCCCGCGCCCGCGAACTGGTCGACCAGGGCACGTCCATCGAGGCCGCCTGTCGCATCGTCGTCCTGGAAGACCAGCTGGAAGAGGCGCAGCGCATCAACGCCGAGTACCGCCGCGCCGCCGAATCGGCAGGGCCGCCGACCGAGGACTGAGGCGGTGCGCGCCCGCCGGACATCGGCGGGCACCGCGCACAGATGCAGGCAATTCCTCTGGTGACGGAGTGTGCGGCCGCGTACCGTCCCGGTGAGTTGTCGTGGTTCGGAAGTTCCCTCTGCCCACCCCTTCGGTGTTGACGTTTAGGGCTTCGGCTTCATCGCTCAGGACGGTGGCAGCGCGGACGTCTTCGCTCACTGCTCGGCGATCAACTCCTCGGGCTTACGTGAGCTCCAGGAGGGTCAGGTCGTGACGTTCGACGTCGCCCAGGGCCAGAAGGGCCCCCAGGCGGAATGACACCGCGCCGGAGCATCAGCTCCTCCACCTCACGGAAGCTGAGCGGAAAGCGGAAGTACAGCCACACGCAGTGGGAGATGACCTCGACCGGGTACCCGTGCCCCTTATACGACGGCAACGCGCTCACCACGGACGATCCCCCTCCAGCGTGATCAACGTCGAGGATCCTCCCACGCCGCCCGCCAACGTGGCAGTGCCTGCCATGTCCTTGAACAACCTCGCCCTCTGGCTGGGGGAGGTCGGGCGGCGGGAGGAGGGTCTGGCTGCGATCCAGGAAGCCGTGCGCATCCGTCGCACGCTCGCCGAGACAAATCCGGAGTGTTTCAGGGGAACTTGCGAGGGTCGCTGAATGTCGCCGCTTGGCTTGAATCCCTGCCCCCGTAGGCAGTCAGCACCATCGCCTCGCCGAACTGAGGCCCCTCAACCGGATGCTGAGGATGTGCGGGTGCTCGGCGCACGCGAATGGTCACCTGCCAGCTGGCCAATCCACACGTCACAGACGTTCGAGTGAACCCGATAGAAGCTACGCAAGAGTTCACAAGGTCACTAATGGCTCCCGTTCAACCTGCCGGACTGGCTCTCAATCAACCCGCCGAAAACAGAGAGGGATATCGATGGAGCAGATGTGGGCGTACGACGTTGCGAAGCACATCGCCAAGGCAACCCTCGTGTCCTCATCCTGACTCTGGTGGTGGGAGGCCATCCGGTGGAGAGGCCTCCCACCACAGTCACATCGCCCAACAGACGTCTCTACCAGAGCATGCCGAGTGCATTGAGGTCTGCCCGGCGCTGTTCGGTGAGCCTGTCGGCACGCTTCCGTACGTTGTCGAGCCAGGTGCCCAGCCGTACGGTCACAGGCTCCTCAGCGCCGTTCTGGCGGCCCACTGCGGCACCTCCTTCCAGATATTCGACGTGCTTCCGGGGCACCCGAAGATGTCCCTCACGTGCGTGGAACTGCCGTGCATGAATCGCCACGAGCTGGCGGGCCAGCAGGGGAGACGCCTGTCTTTCCTCGTCGTCGAGGACGGTCCGGCCCGCCAGCTGTGTCATGAGGAACGACGGATACTCGCAACGCGCGGCAGTCGGATCAACCGCGTGATCACCACCGCCCGACGAAGATCATCACCGACAGCCCGCAGGACGCGGACGAACGCAAGGAGAGGAGCGCCTTCGGGCGCTCCAAGACGAAGAACGAGACGCCGCCGCACACCTCGCCTGCTGGCCCGCGGTCGCCCTCAGCGACAGCACTGACGGCCTTGTCCCCGTCTCGGCCCTGCGCACCACACTTGTCGAGGCGGTCATCGGAGGCCACGCCGAAGACGTCGAACGGGCCGGGAAGGCGAGCAGGACAAAGGTTTCCCTCGGGACATCGGGACCGACGTCGTCAAGCTCCTCGACTGGTACGTCCTGCGGGAACCGGACGGCACACCGGAGCTTTCGGCGAGATCTGCCTGATCGCCCGCCTGCGCCTGGGGCTCGATACAGTGCTCGGCCCCGGCGGTGCCCATGGGGGGGGGCGGTGCCGGGGCCGAGCGTGGACAGCCTGACCAGGGGCCGGTCAGGTGACGGGGATGACATAGGCACGGGCGAGGTGCCGATCACGGCTTCGTGCAGGTGCCCGGTGATGGCGCCGTCGCCTTCGACACCATGACGATGTGCAGGTGGACTGGACGAAGCCGTTACGGATCTCGCCGGTGCCGGTCATCTCTCGTGTCAGTGTCGTTACTACATCCAGGACGAGGTCTTGCAACGGCCGCCGTTGCAAATCTGGACCCGCATGCCCAACAACGGGTCTTGGCCCCTGAAAGTGCTGTTCCACACCTGGTAGCTCCCGCAGCTCTTGGTGTAGTTGTGCCACGGTCCGTTGTGGACGTACGTGCCCTGGGTCGAGCTGTACTGCCTCGCCTGAATACGAATCTTGGGCTTCTTGTTGTCCCGGCAAGCGGTGTCCTTCACGGACATGCTGACCTTCGCGCTGTACTTACCGGTGGACGTGACCGTCGCGCTGCCGCAGGCCCCGGTGAAACAGACGTCCCGGCGCGACTGCACGGTGACGTCTCCCTGGGTGGCGGATGCGGCAGGGTGACGGAGCGGCTGCTGCTCCGCCTGTGCAGCGGGGGCAGCAATGGCCAGCCCGGAGCTCAGTACCAGGGCGACAGTCGAAAGAGCGAAGGTCTTTCGGATGTTCAGCATGCGGGTTCCTCTTCGTTGTGGTGACGGATGCGTACGGCGGGATGTTCCGCTGTGCCGCGCCGGCCCGGCGATCGGTCCGACGACGACCAGTCCAGCCGCCCGCACCGTTGTTCAGCAGGCCCCCTTCGCCACACTGAACAAACGCCGAGCGCCAGTTGGGAGGCCGAGGTGAGCCCTTGCCCGCGCACGTGGTGGGTTCCTAACGTGACCATGACACGGGGTACGGAGATACGAGGGGACCAGTGGGATGGGGCGTCGTGAGACACCGCTGGATCCGGCCGCAGGGCCGGTACAGCGGTTTGCGGACGAGTTACGCAAGCTGCGGCGCGAGGCGGGAGGGCTGACTTATCGGGAGATGGCGCGCAGGGCCCGCTACTCGGTGACCTCGCTGTCGCAGGCTGCGGCCGGGGAGCAGATGCCGTCACTGGCGGTCGCCCTGGCCTACGTGGCGGCTTGCGGCGGCGATGTGGCGGAGTGGGAGCGGCGGTGGCGCGAGGCGGCCGAGGAGTCGGTGGTCCGCGACCGCGAGGAGGACGACGGCCTGGAGTCGCCGTATCAGGGGCTGGCCCGGTTCGAAGCTGCAGACCACGAGCGGTTCTTCGGCCGCAGCACCCTCGTGGAAGACGTACGCGAACTGGTGCTGGCGCACCGCTTTTCGGCCGTTTTCGGCCCGTCCGGCATCGGTAAGTCCTCGCTGCTGCGGGCCGGGCTGATCCCCGCGCTGCGCACCGAGGGCGCCTCCCTGGCGGCGATCCGCATCCTCACTCCGGGTGAGCATCCGCTGCGCACCCATGCGAAGGTACTGGTGCCGCGGGACGCTGGCGGCGACACCGTACTGGTGGTGGACCAGTTCGAGGAGGTCTTCACGCTGTGCCGGGACGTACAGGAGCGCACCGAGTTCATCGAGGCCCTGCTTGCCGCTCGGCAGGCGGACAGCAGGCTGCGCGTCGTGATCGCCGTACGGGCCGATTTCTACGGCCGCTGTGCCGAGTACCGCGAGCTTGCCAACGTGATGCGGGAGGCCAACCTGCTGGTGGGGTCGATGAGCCGTGCCGAGCTACGCGAGGCCGTTGTGAGACCGGCGCAGACGGCGGGGCTGATCGTTGAACGCGAACTGACCGCCCGCCTCGTGGAGGCGGTGGACGGCGAGCCCGGAGGCCTGCCACTGCTCTCTCACGCCCTGCGCGAGACATGGCGGCGGCGCCGCGGCCGTGTGCTGACGATGGAGGCGTACGAAGCGGCGGGCGGCGTCCATAGCGCGATCGCGAAGACTGCCGAGGAGGTCTACACCCGGTTCTCCGCCGACCACGCAGAGCTGGCCCGCCTTGTTCTGCTGCGATTGATCACCCCCGGAGAGGGCTCCCTCGACACCCGCCGCCCTGTCGACCGTACGGAAATGGACTTCGCCCCCGCCGACAACGTCGCTCTGGTCCTCGACCGCCTGGCCCAGGCCCGCCTCATCACCCTCGACGACAACGCGGTCGATCTCGCTCACGAGGCCCTCATCACGTCCTGGCCCCGCCTGCACGCCTGGGTCGAGGAGACCCGCGATCGCCTGCGCACCCATCGCCGCCTGACCGAAGCGGCCAGCGCATGGGAGGACTTGGCACACGACCCGGGAGCCCTCTACCGGGGCACGCGCCTGGCCACCGCGGACGAACACCTCGCAAACCAGCCTTTGACCCCAGCAGAACGGGCCTTCCTGACTGCCAGCCGGACCACTCGTACGCGGGAACTGCGCCGCCGCCGCACCCTGCTGACCACCCTCGCCACCCTCCTCGCTCTCGCTCTCGTCGCGGGCGTCACCGCCTGGCAGCAGTCCCGCACCAGCGACCGCCGCCACCGGGAATCCGAGGCACGCCGGATCGCAGCGGTGGCTGACAGCATGCGCCCCACCGACCCGGTCACCGCGGCCCGGCTAAGCGTCGCCTCCTGGCAGCTCGCCCACACCCTGGAGACCCGGTCGGCTGTGCTGTCCGCGCTCAACAGCCACGAGCAGGATGTCTTCAGGGTCCCGGAACGCGACGCCCGATCCACCGTCCGCCGCCTCACCGCCGACGGACGGGCCTTGGTGTCGGCCTCCAGCGACCACGTCCGCGTCTGGGACATGCGCACCCACCGCCTCACCCACACCTACCCAGGGCCCGGCGAGCGGCTGTCCGGTCCCGACGACGACATGATCAGCCCGGACGGCCGGACGATGGCGCTGAACAGGGGGGATTCCGTGGCGTTGTGGGACATCCGCACGGGACAGGTGACTGGACACCTGCCAGCGGAACTGCCGATGATCGTCGCCTTCAGCGCGGACGGACGTAGTCTCGTGGTCCAGGCTGCGAGCGAGGTGCAGGTCTGGGACGTGCCGAGTCGCCGACTACGGCTGCGAGTCCCCACAGGGAGCGAAGGGATGGAGACGTCGGACGCAGCCATCAGTGCAGACGGGCGTCGACTGGCGACGTGCAGCACCCGACACCCTCTACGGATCTGGGACATCGCCCGCCGCATCCCCCTGCGCCTGCCCTGGAAGGCCAAGTACGGGCGGGACTTCTGCTCGCAGGTCCGATTCACCTTCTCGCCCGACGGCACCGCTATCACGCTCGGGTCCCCCACCGGAGTCGTCGTCCGGGACATTGCCTCGGGGCGTGACCTCGCCCAGCTGGACACGAAGGCGGCGGCCGACGTGCGGTTCAGTCCGGATGGATCGTTCGTGGCCGCGATCGACGGGGGAGGCCAAGTCCTCCTGTGGCGCCTCACCTCACCCGATTTTGCCCCGGTGTTCCGCCACACCCTGGGCAGCGAGACGGCTGACCACTACGAAGTGGATTTCGCCGCCGCCGAGATCCGATACCTCGACAGCTCGCGTACGGCCGTGCGTTCCCTGGCACTCGGCACGGCGACCACGCCCGGCTGGCGCCAGCAGACCGTGGACGGCGCCCTGCTGTCCCGGGATGGTCAGACGTTGGCCACCTTGCGTGCCCCGGCTGACAACAAGGGTGATAGCACTGTCCGCCTGTGGGACACCCGGACCGGCAGGGCCTTCCTGACCATGCCGGACAAGCCATGTCTCGTCGAGGGGGTCGGCGCCGTGGCAGAGGTCGACTCGCCTCTGGAACTGGGCACCGACGAGGAGACAGCTGCGGTCGGCGGTGAGGAACTGGGAACCCCACCGGCAGACATCGACTGCTTCAACCTGTGGGCGTTGAGTGCCGACGGCCGCTCCTTCGCATACGCCCGAAGCAGCACTGCCGACGCTCCTGCCGGCCAGCGCATCACAGTCTGGGATGTAACAACAAACCACAGGCGCGCCAACATCACCATCCGTCCAGACCGGGACGGAATGACCGGCGTCGACGGACTGGCCCTGAGCCCCGACGGCCGGGCCCTCTACGTGTCCCGGACTACCGCGCGGCAGGTCGTGGAGGTATGGGACGTACAACGAAACGAACGCCTCCGGACGCTGAACGACGTTCCCGCAGGGGGCATGGCGGTTCGCGACGACCAGCGCATGCTCGTCACCAGCCAGGACCAGGTGGCCGACCTCCGTACAGGACAGACGAATTACCGTACCCTCGGCGACGGCATGTCCGATGTACTGGCCTTCAGCCCGGACGGGGCGTACTTCGCGGCAGGTGATGCGATGGGGCACGTCACCGTGTGGGACGGCGAAGTGCGCAACCGCATTGGTGTGGCCAAAACAGGCCCCGGCGAGTCCATCACGTCACTCGCCTTCTCCCCGGACGGCGGCACCCTGGCAGTGGCCGGCAGCGGGGGCACCGTCCAACTCTGGGACGTGGCTTCCAGCCGCCCCCTCGGGTCCGCACTCCCAACCCCCGGCGACCTCCCCCACGCGCTTGCCTTCAACCAGGACGGCACCACACTTTCCGTCGCCGGCGCACACGTCCAGCTCCTGACGTACGACATCGCTCCCGCACATGTGGCCCATCAGGTTTGCGCCCGTACCGGCTCCCCGCTCTCTCACACGGACTGGAAGGCGTACCTGCCTGATATCCCGTACCGCAGGACCTGCTGATCCAGCGCGACTCCTCGAAGACCCTACACCGAGCGTCGCTCCGATTACAGAGGGTTACCCGTCACTTCGCCGTAGTTTCGGGAGAACAGAGCCCCAACGACGGCAAGCCGTTCAGGGACGACGAGGGCCATGAGCAGGACACCAAGGTTGGCGCGACGGCGAGCGTCGGCGACCTGAGCGAGCCCGTTCCCACCACTGCCAGCCCCTGCTGACACACCTCACCGCAGAACCATTGCCCTCCAAACGCCCTCCGGGTCTCCGGGCAGCAGCACCCGCCACCTGTCCGACGCTCTCCTCCGTCCACGGGCGAACCGTGTCCCCAGAAGGCATGAGCGAGGACGAGCAGCAGCCCGCCCCGCGCCACGGCAAGATCCTGGAGGCCTTTGCGCGGGCGGAGCGGAAGGTCTTCGCCCGACCCGCGCCGAAACCCGCAAAGTCTCAGGTCTTCACCGCCCTCGCGGAGGAACTGCGCACCGGCGATGTCGCGGTGGTCGGCTCCGAGGAGTACGCCGACTGGTCCAAGCAGCTGCTGGCCTGGGAGGCCGCCGGTCCCGGCCGATCTGCCCGTACAGCAGCACCTCCCAGAAGTTGCCGTGATGGGCCGAGACCTTCTCGATCTGCTCGTACTGCTTCGCGAACCCGCCGAACCCCTCCACGGTCTGGTGTAACCGCACCGAGCCCGCCGGCCTGCACCACCAGGGCCTTCGCCAGGGCGAGCAGGGCCGGGGAGACCTCCCCGTCCAGCCGCTTGGCCACCTCATCCAGCGGTGCCACCTCGTCCAGTCCGTCCAGGGCCTGGCGGGCCTCGGCGGTCACGGCCGCGGCGCCGTACGAGGCGGCCCGGCACATCCCGGCGTGAGCGGGCACGAGCTGTCGTACACGGCGAACCGGCACTTCTCGATCGTGCTACTGAACGAGGCGGTCGCCGATCTGGTCAACGCGCACGCCCAGCTGGACATCTCCCAGGCTTGGGGGGATGGCACCGCGGTGGCGGTGGACGGCACCCATATGGACACCTACCTCGACAACCTGCTTGCCGAGACGAGTGTGCGGTACGGCAAGCCGGGCGGGATCGCCTACCACCACGTCTCGGACACCTACGTCGCGCTGTTCACGCACTTCATCCCGTGCGGGGTGTGGGAGGCCGTCTACATCATCGAGGGCTTGCTGAAGAACACGAGCGAGGTCAAAACCGACTACGGTGCACGCGGATACGCAGGGCCAGTCCTACCCGGTCTTTGCGCTGGCCCATCTGCTGGGCTTCGATCTGATGCCCAGGATCAGGAATTGGAAGGACTCGGTCTTCTACCGGCCGAGCAAGCAGGCCGAGTACGAGCACATCGATGCCCTGTTCGGGGAGCCGGGCAAGAACGTCATCAACTGGGACCTGATCGAGTCCCAGTTCCGGCACCTGATGCGCGTGGCTGTCTCGGTGCGGGAGGGCGCGATCTCGTCGTCCGCGCTGCTCAAGCGCCTGCGGTCGGGATCGAAGAAGAACGCCACCTGCACCGCCTTCCGCGAGGTCGGCCGTGTGATCCGTACTGTGCAGCTGCTGCGCGATCTCTCGGATGCCCCGCTTCGGAGGCGGGTGACGGCGGCGACGAACAAGGTGGAGTCATTCAACCGGTTCTCGCGGTGGATCGGGTTCGGCAACCGCGGGGTCATCGCCGACAACGACCCGGTCGAGCAGGAGAAGGCGATGAAATTCAATGCCCTGCTCACGAACGCGGTGATTTTTCACAACGCCCTGGACATCGCCGAGATTGTCCGGCAGCTGCTGGAGAAGGGCTGGACGATCGAGCCGGAGGACTTGGCCCACATCTCCCCGTACCTGACCGAGCACATCAACCGGTTCGGCGAGTACTCCACGCACGAGCTGGGCATCCAGCCGGAGGCGTACGACCCGAAGCTGGACGTGGACTTCACCCCGCTGCGCGAGCAGGACCCGACTGCGGCCGGCTTCGGCCAAGCTGCCTGAATACCCGAAGGACCCACACCTGCCCGCTTAACAGTACTGACGCTGGATCAGCACCGCTGGCGCCGCTGGACGCGGGCCCGGGTGCGCTGTGACGGCGCACCCGGGCCCGATCGTCCCCGGACGTGGGAGCCTGGTGGTGAGGCCGGTCAGCGTTGGCCGGCGTGGTTCACCGGACCCCTCATCTTCCGGAGAAAGGTGACAGCCACGGCGCCGGAGCAGACGAAAAGCACCGCGTGAACCCAGGGCGTCGCACCACCGCTGTCCGAGTCCGTCAGCGTGAGGGTGAACAGCACCGCGAATACGGCCATGCTGGAAAGGGAACCGAGGAACTGGTGGCGGACCCGCTGGACTTCGCGTATCGGGCCGTCGGTCAGGTTCATGGCATAGATCTCCACCTGGCCGAGTTCCTGCTGTGCGGCGCGCCCGGTGGCTGCCAGGTGCTCCCGTGCTTCGGTCACGTGCTGCTGCGCCGTGCGCATGGGAAGGCCGTGCCGCCCATACAGCAACTCGCCCAGCCGGCACAGCCATTGCTCATTGTCGAGCCATCGGCCCTCACCAGGGGAGAACCACCGGCTCACGACCCGCTCGGGTGTGGCCAGCCCCAGGGCCCCGAGCAGCAGCGCGAACCCGGCTGCCGCGAATGGCGGGAACGGGAAGGAATGCGCGTCCTGGGCCGCGGGGAGGGACGCCAACCAGATGCCGGCAGCGGCGATGACGCCGGCACCGCTGCCATAGAGCCAGGCGGCCCCAGTCCGTCCGGCCGCGCGCAGGGCGGGGAGGACCGCGAAACTGGCCGCCACGAGCAGGGAGGCGGAAAGGGACAGGAGGAGAACCGAGGCACCGGAGCGGTCCTCATCGCCGAAAGTTCCCACCGTGGCCATGATCAGGACGGTGATGCCTCCTGCCACCATGCCCTGCCGGAAATGCGTGGCTGATGTCCTGCCTTCGAAGTCACGTGTGCTGCGGGGCCCGGCGTCGACCCGTTCGGTGGCCACCGCAGTGGCGTACTCCTCGGCGGGGCCGAAGAGTTCCTCCGCCGACTGCCCCGTTTCGGTCACTGCACAGGCGACCTCCTCCCGCACACGGTTCACGAGTTCGCGCGGCACTCTGTGGACAAGGACGAGGTCCAGCTCCAGCTTGTCGGCCCAGGCAGCGCGGCCGCTGTTGCCCGGTCGGGTCCCGGCCGTGGTCTTCGTCATCGGTTCTCCTGTTCATGGGGTGTGGCAGGGGCCTCTGCCAGGAACACCGCCGTCGTGTCGATCGCCGTGCGGAACTCCTGCCACGCCCGGCGCTCCCGCGCCAGACGCTCCCGCCCCGCGTCGGTCAGCCGGTAGTACTTCCGGCCAGGCCCGCCCTCCCCGGGGGCCCATCGGACCTCGACCGCGCCGTCGTCGGCGAGCCGCGTCAGTGCTGGGTACAGCACGGCACCCTTGACGGTGCCGAGTCCCGATTCTTCGAGCTGCTGGAACAGCGCGTATCCGTAACTCTCTCCGCGCTCCAGCGTGGCCAGAAGGCACAGCGGCAGGACGGCGCGGAGCCATGCGGGCTGGATGTCGCCCATGCATCGACCCTCCCTAAGATCACGACTAGTCTGAAATTCAGAATAGTCGAGTGTCAAGAGTATGCGGGGAGGAGGGGTATGAAGCGCAGCGCCGACGAGGCTTCCATCGCCTGGTGGCCCCTAGTAGGGCTTTGTTAGGTCCTGTGGTGGGGTTCGGGTGTTGATGCAGGTTGGCCGCATATGGAGCAGGCGCCGGTCCAGGTGGCCAGGAGGGCCTGGAGTTCGCGGAGGGCCGCGTAGAGGGTCAGGCCGACGCAGGGGCTTTTGGGTCAAGTCTGAGCAGGGTGCAGAAGGCTTGGGCGAGGGAGGCGAGGGTGACGTGGCGGTGCCAGCCGAGGTAGTTGCGGCCCTCGAAGTGGTCCAGGCCGAGGCCGTCCTTGAGGTCGCGGTAGTCGTGCTCAACTCTCCAGCGGATCTTGGCGATTCGCACCAGCTCGCGCAGTGGAGTGTCAGCGGGCAGCGTCGAGAGCGAGTAGTCGGTTGGTTCGGCGGAGTCGGGAGGCCACTCGACGAGCAGCCAGCATTCGGGCGGGAAGCCGTCTGCGGCCCGGCGGATGTGTCGGTTGGCCGGGCGGACCCGTAGGGCCAGGAATTGCGAGCGCATCTCGGCCCGTGGGTTGTGCTTGGTGGCCTTGCTGCCCTGGCGCCAGGTGACGGTGCGGGTGGCTGCTTGTCCGGCGGCCAGGGCCAGCGCGCGCAGGGTGGTGTGCGGCTGGGGGCAGGCGGATACGGGAGGGCGGCCCTGCCCGTAGTACGGTGGGCGCTCGGGCGTGGCGCCGCCCGGGTGGGCGGTCGTGGTGGCCTTGACCGCGACCGCGTAGGTCAGACCGCGCTCGGTCAGGCCCTCGCGAAAGCCCATGGCGTCGCCGTATCCGGCGTCGGCGACGACCGGAAGGTCGGGCAACTCCCAGTCCCCGCGGACCTCGTCCAGCATGTCCAGGGCCAGGCGCCACTTCTCCCGGTGCCGTGCGGTGTCCGGGATTCCGGCCCTGGCCCGGCGGCGCCGGATCGCCTCGGCCAGTAGCGGGTCTTCGCCGTGCTTGGTGTCGTCCCAGTTCTCGGGCAGGAACAGGCGCCAGTCGACGGCCGAGGAGGCACGGTCGCTGACCAGGTTCACACTGACCCCGATCTGGCAGTTGCCCCGCTTGCCCAGCGCGCCGCAGTACATCCGCGCCACTCCCGGCGAGTCGTAGCCGTCCTTGGGAAAGCCGACGTCGTCGATCGCGTACGCCTCGGGCGAGATGTGAGCCGCAGCCCAACGGGCCAGCCGCTCACGGACCTTGGCATAGTCCCAGGTGGAGGAGGACACGAACTGCTGCAACTGCTGGTGGTCCACGCCCAGGCGCTCGGCCATCGGCTGCATCGACTTGCGCTTACCGTCCAGCATCAGCCCGCGCAGGTACAACTCACCCTTGGCCCGCTGGTCCCGACGCGCCAGTGAGCCCAGCATCTCGGCCGCGAACGCCTCCAGACGCGGCCGGACCTCTTCCATCTCCTCAGGAGTCACACCTGAAAGAAGATCACAATCTATCCAGCGAGTATCACTTGGGGTACCTAACAAAGCCCTACTAGGAGTGTGGCAGGTCAAGCTCTCCCGGGCTCTTCAGAGCATGACTGGTTGCGCCAAGACCTACGTCGTCCAATTTGCCGAAGCCGAAGGCTTCGCGCACGTGCACTTCCATATCGTTCCGCGCATGGCAGATCTACAACCAGAGCATCGTGGGCCGGGCATTTTCGAGCTGCTTCGGCGACCAGAGCAGGAGCGAGTAACGGCTGACCAGGCAGACCAAATAGCCCACTCGCTCCGAGCTCAACTTCATGGGCACCCGCACGCTCAGTAACCAGATCACGGAATCTGAGCCAGAACCCGAGAAGCGACAGCACCTTCGGTGCGACTCGTAGAGGCGTGATCGCGCGAGGCGGAGGCCGGTGCTGGCTGCCTCGGCGAAGCTGCTGTCTGCCGCTTGGTGTCAGGCATGTGCCGTGGTCTCGCGGGGTACGACAGCTTCACGGTGCGCCGCGCGCCGGTGCTCGGGGCGCCAGGTGGCGACCAGGGCAGCGGCCAGCAGCAGTTCGGCGATGTCGCCGCCGTAGTACATGATCTCCGCGCCGCCCTGGACCTGGTAGATGGGGGCGTGGATGTCGACCCAGAAGCCGCCGTACATCAGCTGGGAGATCACCGCGTGCGCCGCGATGGCGATACCGAGGTAGAGCAGCCGGGCGCGCACGCCGGGACGGGCGGGTGCCGGGTCGGGACCGGCGATGACGTAGGCGAAGAGGCAACCGGACAGCAGGAAGTGCGCGTGCAGCATCCAGTGCGCGGCCGGGCTGCCCACGGTCGCGTTGTAGAGAGGGGTGAAGTAGAGCACCGAGAGGCTGCCCGTGGACAGGGCCAGCGCGACCGCCGGGTGGGCGATCACCCGGGCGGGCGGGCTGTGCAGTACGGCCGTCAGATGCCGCCCCCGGGCTGCGGGCAGGGTGCGCAGCAGGAGGGTGACGGGGGCCGCGAGGACGAGCGCGAGGGGCGCGTACATGCCGATGAGCATGTGCTGGGTCATGTGGCCGCGGAAGTCCTCGTGCGCGAACGGGGCCACGGGCGGTAGCAGGGCCACTCCGAGCAGGGCGGTGCCGGTCAGGAAGCCGGTGGTCCGCCACCGGCTCCAGCCCTGGGCCGGGTTGCGGCGGCGGGCCCGGCGGGCGAGCAGCAGGTAGGTGCCGGCGGCGGCCAGCAGGACGAGGGCGGGCAGCAGCCACCCGAGGAGGCTGCTGCCCGCGGTGTGCCCGTGTGCGGGCATGTCGTGGTCCATCAGGCGGGCCGGCCCTCGTGCCGCTCGGCGGTGGCGCCCGGGTCGAAGGGCTGGCCACTGCGCTGGAGCAGGTAGCCGCCGACGACCAGCAGGGCGCCCAGGACGAGGAAGCCGATGTCCCACCAGACCTGGCCGTCTCCGGCGTAGACGTGGTGGATGCCCATGATGTGGTGGTCCAGGACGCCCTCGACGAGGTTGAACAGGCCCCAGCCGACGAGCATCCATCCCCACAGCACCCGGGAGTTCCACACCCGCAGCCGGTTGTGGGTCACCCGCGAGTACAGGATGGCGAGCCCGAGGAGGACCGCGAGCCAGCACACGGTGTGGAAGATGCCGTCCCAGAGGGTGTTCATCTCCAGGCCCGAGACGGTGTGGGGGTTGTAGTACTTCACCCCGATGCGGTCCTCGTTGGTGCTGGAGAGCATGTGGTGCCACTGCAGGAGCTGGTGGAGCAGAATGCCGTCGACGAAGCCGCCCATCCCCACCCCGAGCACGATGCCCGGCAACTGGATGCTCGCCGGTTGTGCCATGTCGGCCCGGGCCTCGCCCGTCGTGGTGGCCATCGCTCGTCTCCACTCCCGGTCCTGGGCTCTGTTGGAAGATGCCTCAGTCGCAGGTTCCCCTCTCCACGGCACTCGCGCGCGCGCATGTGCTCCACCCGGCCCAGACAGCGCGCGGTCAGAACTCGTGAAAATTTCGAATAGCTCCTTGGGGTCAGGTGCCTCCCGAACCGGTGAGCAAGTGCTGACCAATCTCGTGAACAAAGCCAGCCGGTCTTGACGCGTAGCTCGGCCTCGTTTGCCGCGGCCGCCGCGTTCTCCAGCGGGGTCTGGCAGGCAGGACACAAGACCAAGACGAGTCGGCCGCTCTCCCACTTGCCGCTCCAGTTCTCGGCGGCCCTGGACGTGAGGTCCCTCGGGGCAAAGCAGCGGCATCGGCTGCATCGGAGCCGCTTGCCTATCCGGGTCTGCGGGCGCTTCTGACGCTTCTTTCGACTCATGCCCGGTCAACGACGGCGGGGGGCGGCCCGGTACCGGGCCGCCCCCCGAGAGCCAGAGCCCCGCCGCGCCCGGCTACCAGACATCCGGATCTGCCCGCCGCTGCTCCTCTGCACGGAGGGGATTTTCATGTTTATCGGGCGAGATTGAGTGGAGATCCGTGCTGATTCCACAGAAGATCTGGGTCGTTCTTCTTGAGGCTGAGGGAGCCGGATTTCCGGAACCACGCTGTATCCGCCCCTAGCGTCGGGCCTGCCCGGCTAGGCCCCTGGTGGATCGTGCCGCGCGGTACTCGTACCCGACCTCGAAACGGAGACCCGTCGTGACCTCGCACTCCCCGCTGACCCTGTTCCTCGTGGGTGTCGTCGCCTTCCTGGTGATGGGCGGTCTCCTCTACGTCGCACACCAGCATCCGTCCCTCGCGACCCCGCTCATGGTCGCCATCGCTGGCGGGGCACTTGTGGTCGCGTGTCTCGGCCTGGCCGGCTGATGTCGCCCCGCCTGCCGTGCGGTTCGGCCGCGGTTCGGCCGGCTCTGCGCAGTTCCTCGTCTCCCGCGCTCTGCGGGCCGCCACCTGAGCACTCTTTGCAGAGGAAAAGACACCTGCCCTGACCTCTGCTGCGACTATCCAATCTGACCCGCGTCCCGTGACAGCGCGCGGGTATCGACGCCGAAGACGGCGCACTCGACAACGTGGCCAACTGCCCACCCGTGGGCCGAACCGAACGGGCCCCTTTTACAACGGAGACTCCCCAAGACCATCCCCCGCCGACCGCCACCGGGACAGCACATCACGAGCAGAATGAGTATCGGGGTGTTCGTTGCCGAGGAGTCGCTCGTACTCGGTGAGGACGGGTTCTTCGATTTCGATGGCTTCGTTGGTGCGTCCGGCCTGCCGGTAGAAGGCGGCGAGGCTGGCGCGGGCGGTCAGGGTGTGGGGGTGTTCGCTGCCCAGCAGCCGCTCGCAGTCGGCGACCATGTGCTCCCAGTACGTCGAGGAGGCACTGTGCGGGTGAGCATTGAGGAGGCTTGCTCCCGCGCGGTAGAGCACGGGGTGGGCGTCAGGCGTCCATAGGGACTCTCCGGCATGGGTGGTGAGGGAGTCCGTGTTGGTGCGTAGTGTGCTGGCCAGTTCGCGTTGTGTGTGGTCGGGGTCTGGCCAGATCTCGACGAGGGCATCGGCGGCGGTGACGGCGGTCGCCGGCTGCTGGCCCTGAGGGATGGTCTCGCGTACGGCCCGGGCGGTGAGCGCGTGGATACGTACCGCGCGGAGGTGGCCGGTGGCGCTGTCGTACGTGATCAGTCCATACCGGTCGAGGAGCCGCAGCGCTGCGGCTCCTCGTCACCCGTGACGGTCCGTGCCGCGTTTGTGCGCCGTCGGCGCAGGCTGAGGTTCCGTCGGGCTGGGACGGCGGCGGGCTGCTGGTGGGTGAGACAGGTGAGGAAGGCGTTGGTGGCCCACAGGGCGGCGGGTTGTCCGGCGGGGTCGAGGTAGGCGGCGACGCGGAGGGCAGCGCGGGCCAGGGGTCCGTGGGGGTCCTGGTCGGTGGCGTCGAGGGCGAGGAGCAGGGTGGTGGTGACCTGCCGGCCGTAGCGTTCGGTGTCCGCCCAGTGCGGCAGAACCTTGTCCAGGTGCGTGGCGCGGTCGGTGAACTGTTCCAGGTAGGTGCTGCAGGAGGTGTTCTCGCGAAGCATGTAGGCGGCGGCGTGTCCCAGCGCCAGCGGCAGGTGTCCGAGTGCCTTGGCGAGGGCCGGGGCCTGGTGGTCGGCCAGGTGGGCTTTGTGGTCGTGGGTGAGGCGGGCGGTGAGGTAGTCGGTTGCCTCGGCCGGGGTGTAGACGTCGACATCGATGCGGGCCCGGCCGCCTCCGGTCAGGCGCGGGTCTTTGAGGCGGGTGGTGGCAAGGGTCCAGCCGGTGCCGCGCTGGCTGTCCGGCCACCAGGGATCGATCGCATCCGGATCGGTGACATTGTCCAGGACGACCAGCCACCGTCGGTCGGTGACCGCCAGCCAGTTGACGAAGGCCCGCGCGTCCGCTTCCAGGTCCCCACCGGTACGGCCGGGCACCTGCACGAGCGCAGCGGCCTGCGCATAGACGGTCAGAACCTGCTGGATATCATTCGCCGCGTCCACACCACCAGATCGGCTCCGCCTTCGACCGCTTCACGGGCGTAGGCAGCGGCCAGCTGCGACTTACCCACCCCGCCGCCCCCCGACATCACCTGCACAGACGCACGCGTACCGGACCGCGACCGCTCACCGCGCGGGGCGTCGCTCGCCAGCACGACGCTCCGGCCGTGCCCGCGTGCCGCCGGTTGTCGCCGGGGGCGAGCAGGCTGGTGACCTCGGCGATCGCCTCCGGGTAAGGGAGGAAGCGCACTTCCGGACTCGCGCTGGTGGTCGGTGTCGACATCGGGCCGGGGCTCACGGCATCCGGTGAATGCGATCGCAAGGCGGAGGAGGCACCGGCCACGCAACCGTTCGAGTTCGATAAGAGTCTAGTGAGCGGAAACTTTTCTCCTGGAAGACACCGCCCGTTTTCCCGCGTCCCAGCAAAGGATCTTTCCAATGCCGATTCCCGCGCACAACCGTCGCGCCTCCCGTGCCGTTGCTGCCACCCTCAGCGCCGCCGGCCTGATCGCACTGGCTGCGGCTCCTGCCGCCTTCGGCGATGAAACCGCACCCGAGTTGGTCATTGGAGGCATCGAGCCGGTCAACGGGGTGAAACCTGGGAGCAGCTTCGATCTGTCGGCAACCGTGGCGAACAAGGGCACCAGGGCGGCCGAGAAGGTGTGGGTCTCCTACGGCGTCACCCGAGGACTCGACTTCGCGGAGGTTCCCTCCAACTGCCGGACACAGCAGGTCCGGTCCTACGACGAGATGCCCGAGAGATGGATCGCGGTGTGTGCGTTCGACCAAGTGGTGGAGCCGGGCACCGTCTACACGCCCGAGAGGCCTCTCCGCGTCGAGGCACTGGACCGCGCGCTCAACGACGAGCTGCGAGTGAATGTCTGGGACGTCGATCCCGGAGCGGACGAGAACGGCACCCAGCCGGTGGCGGGAACCGCGCCGGCGGTGAAACTGGTCGAGGGACAGGCCGGGAGCGAGGGGACCGCACGAGTTGTCAATGTGCCCGTCAGCTCCGTCAACACGGCCGACTACCGGGTGACGGGTGCCGCGCTGAAGGGAAGCGTCGGTGACATGGTGAAGATGAAGGTGAAGTTCATCAACGCCGGGCCCGCCTGGATCCTGACGAAACAGGGGGAACGGTCCGTCAGCGTCATGATCACGCCTCCCGCCGGAACGTCGGTCGTCAAGCGCGGCCAGTTCTGCCAGGCCAAGGGTAAGGCGTACGTCTGCGGCATGCGGTCGCT
Organism: Streptomyces atratus; assembly: GCF_900119365.1. Classification (GTDB taxonomy): domain Bacteria; phylum Actinomycetota; class Actinomycetes; order Streptomycetales; family Streptomycetaceae; genus Streptomyces; species Streptomyces atratus_B. Next base: position 10,290 of record NZ_FPJO01000044.1, on the reverse strand, counting down.
AAACGAGGGCAGCCAAGAGACCTACACCTTCGAGCTGAAGATCGACAAGCGGGTGGCGAACGCCAAGGGCCAGGTGGCCCTGAGCACCGAGGCACGGCCATTCGACCCCAACAAGGCCAACGACAAGGCCGACATCACGCTGGACGTCACGGGTGGGGAGCCGACTGGCTCGACGGGCGGCTCGGCCAATGTCTCGGGCGGCTCGGCCGGCGGGTTGTCGACGGCCGGCGACGACGGGACCACGACGAACGGCGGCACCCTGGCAGAAACCGGCTCCTCGACGCTGCCGATCACGGGCGCGGCTGCCGCAGCGGTGGCCACGGGCGCGGGCATGCTCTTCATCGTGCGCCGTCGCCGGACCCAGAGCCCGAGCTGACGACCTAGCGGCGGTCGCTTTCACAGGCGTCGAGGCGTACGGCGGACAGGTAGTGCGTGCTCTGAGGGTTGACGTCTGCGGACAGTAAGAGTTTGCGGTCCGACGGGTCGAGGACCTCGGTCAGTTCATGGATGGGGTAGCCGAAGAGGTCGAATTCGCCGAAGGCGACCGGAACGTCGGCGGCCCGGTCCGGGATGCGCTCGGTCCGCTCGACGATCAAGTGCCCCATGATCTGATTGGCACAGCCGTGCAGGCATAGGCCGTGACCAGGATGTCGCAGTGAACGAAGAAGAAGGTCCAGTGCGCTCCGCACATCCACCCGCCGGCGCGGACGTCCGCCAGAGTTGACGCCGTCCACTGCGCCGCATGCTCGGTCATGCCGAATCGCAGGACGCCTGCGTTCGCTGGGAGGACGAGCCCGGTGCCGGGCATCAATCGAAAGGTCACTCGAATAGTGTGCTGGGACGCGCCGGTTGGGCCACCCCGCTTGCGTTCTGTTCGTCCTTCAACCGCCTCGGATCAGGCACATAGCCCCCGCCCGACTACCGCCCGCGTCCTACCAGCGTGTGCCGAGCTCGTCGAGGTCCGCACGGCGCTGTTCGGTGAGCCTGTCGGCACGCTTCCGTACGTTGTCGAGCCAGGTGCCCAGCCGTACGGTCACAAGCTCCTCAGCGAGCAATTGTCAAAACCTGTGGGTCGAGTCGTTGGTGTTGTGGCTGGGCGTGGCGGTGACGGCGAGGGCCATCGGGCTTGGAAACCAGTAGCGCTGTTACAAGTGACCGGTTGAAGATGGCGGCATGGATGTGCAGCAGGTGACCTTGCGGAAGATGACGCCGGCGGAGTATCACGTGGCGACTGAGCATCGTGAAGCCGAGTCGGCTCGTGTGCTCAGCAAGTTCATGCCGGAAGAGCTGGCGCGAGAACGGGTCAGGCACGGCACGGCCAAGTTCCTCCCTGACGGCGCCGACACGGCCGGTCATCAGCTCGTGATGGCGGAGAACGGATCAGGCGAGGTGGTGGGGAACGCGTGGATCGGTCCGGATCCGGGCCAAGCGTCGGGCACCGCTAGCTCCGCGTGGCTGTACGACATCAACGTCTTCGAGCCGTTCCGACGCCGTGGATACGGATCCGCCATCCTCGCAGCCGCCGAGGAGCTCGTCGCTCGCGAGGGCAAGACAGCGCTTGCCTTGAATGTCGTCGGAGGCAACGAGGCGGCCATCGCAATGTATCGCCACAGCGGCTACGAAGTGTCGTCGATGTCCATGCGTAAGAACCTGCAAGGGCAAGAACGGGTGGGCGATATCCCTCAGGCGACCAATATTCTTGCTGATTGGCGGTAGGCCCAGATGCCTGGACAGGGTGCGGGCCCAGGGTTGTCTCCCGCACGTCGGGCAGCCCGTTAGCCAGAACAGCGAGGGCTCCGGTTATGCCGCCACCGCCTCGGGGCGCTCTATGAGCTGGCCGCGTTCGAAGCGAGCCCCGGCGCGGACGAGCGGGACGAGGTGGGCGCCGTTGACGGCCCGCCAGCGGGCCTGGGCGGACTCGACGAGCTTGAACACCATCGCCAGGCCAGCGGCGCGGGAGCCAGCGCCTTTGGTTACTTTGGTGCGGAGCCGGACGGTGGCGAAGGTCGATTCGATGGGGTTGGTGGTCCGCAGGTGGATCCAGGGCTCGGCCGGGTAGTTGTAGAACTCCAGCAGGACGTCCTGGTCGTCGGTGATCTTCTTGACGGCCTTGGGGAACTTCGCGCCGTAGAGCTTGGCGAAGGTGAATGGCCCGCTCGGCGTGCTCGCGGTCCTCGGCGTTGTAGATGTCCTGGATCGCCTTCTTTGCCGCGGGTTGGGCCGATTTCGGCATGGCGTCCAGGACGTTGGCCGTCTTGTGAACCCAGCACCTTTGTTCGCGGGGGGTGGGGAAGACCTCGCGCAGGGCCTTCCAGAACCCGAGTGCGCTGTCGCCGACCGCGAGGACCGGGGCGCGCATGCCCCGTCTCGCGCAGTCCCGCAGCAGCCCGGCCCACGACTCGGACGATTCCCGGTAGCCGTCGGCCATGGCCATCAGTTCCTTGGTGCCGTCTGCACGCACGCCGATGACGACCAGGACGGCGGCCTTGGCTTCGTCCAGGCGTATGCGCAGGTGGATGCTGTCGACCCAGACGTAGACGTAGTCGGTGCTGGACAGGTCGCGCTCCTGGAAGGTGGCGTGGTCGGCCTGCCACTGGGTGGTCAGCCGGGTGACGGTGGCCGACGAGAGCCCGGCGGAGGAGCCGAGGAACTGCTCCAGCGCGGGCACGAGGTCCCCGGAGGGCAGGCCGTGCAGGTAGGCAGCGGCAGCACCTCGGTGATCTTCGGGGACTTGCGGCACCAGGGCGGCAGGATCGCCGAGGAGAACCGCTTGCGTTCGCCGGTGGTCTCGTCGACGCGCTTGTCGTTCACCCTCGGAGCCTTCACCTCGATCACGCCGGCGGTGGTGGTGACATTCCTGGGCTGGTGGTAGCCGTTGCGGACCATCAGGCGCCGCCCCACCCCGTCCCGCTCGTGGGCCAACTCGGCGATATAGGTGTTGACTTCTACTTCCAGAGCGGCGGTCAGCATCCGCCTTGCGCCCTCCCGAACGATCTCGTCCAGCAGGGAGCCTTCTCGCGCAGTGCCGTCATCGCTGACTGCTGTGAGCACAGGGTGCGCCTTCCCGACCGACGCTGCAACGTCGGCCTTGCTCGGTGACCTATCGATCAATCACCCGGGAAGGTAAGCCCTCCCGAGCCGATCCACAGGATCTGGGCATTCCTCTCATTTCGGCGGGGGTGTACTCGCGTTCCTGGACGACGGCCCAGCCGATGGTGCCGTCCGGCCCGGCTGCGGTGGTGATCCGGGGTTCGGTGGTGTCGGGGCGGGGCAGGGCGTGGCGGCCCTGGTGGACGATGACGTTGTTGCGGGTGATGGTGAGGCGGGCGGGGCCGGCCTCCATCCATGGCGTCTCGACCGGGTCGGCCCCGTACAGCTCGGGCGGACCGGCATACCAGCCTTCCGCAGCTCCCTCGGGCGTGATGTCCACCAGGTGCAGCTCCATGCCGTCCTCGCAGCCCTCGGTGACCTCGTACAGCTCGGTCGTGCGTGGGGTGTGCTCGGTGGCCTCCAGCGTGAGCATCAGCCGGTCACCGGGGCGGGACGGGTACCACGGCGCCTCGGTCAGCACACGGTGCCCGCCGACCAGCGCGTCGACTTCCCCGACCAAGTCGCGGCGGCGCTTGGCCTCCTCGGCCTGGGCGAGCGGCGACTGCGCGGCGCTGCTCTGCTCGCCGCAGCGGCAGGACACGACGGTGAGCCCCGGGAGCTTGCCATGGGCCCGCAGCCAGTCCTCGTTGCGCCATCATCCGTCCCGCCCGTTCTGCTCCCGCCAGCGCCCTCGCCGCCGACCGCGTCCGGGGCGTCACGGTCCGGCCGTGGTGCCGTCCGGGCTGCTCGACGCCCTGGCCCGGGTGCCTGATCCGCGTAATCCGCGCGGGGTGCGGTTCCGGCTGCGACGTTGCTCGCGGTCGGCGTGTGCGCGGTGACCAGCGCCGGTCACAACTCCCTGACCGCTATTGCCGAGTGGGTACGCCGCTGTGACCAGGATGTCCTGGCCCGGCTGGGCTGTCCCTTCGATCCCTTCACCGGCAGGTGCAGCGGGGCCACACGTTCCCACAAGTCATCGGGCAGAAGATCAGTAAGCACCCGCAGAGCAGGGCCCCGACCGGAACTCACCTCCGGCCGGGCCCTTCCTGGTGAGCGCAGGTGCTCACGGATTGGACATGCTGACCATGCCCTGATCATCGACAACTTCAGCTTTGACCATCTCCGACTGACCGGGGGCCACGTAGACATCGCACTCGAACTTGTTGCCCTTCTTGGCCTCTATCGCAGTCGGGCAGACAACGCCGTCTCTGGACGTTTTTCCCGATCGCACGGTGGCTGACGCCTGCCGTTCCACGGCTTCTTGGTCCAGCCGAGGCCGTTGCGGGTGGGTCCCCACCACCTTGACTGTCACTACGACAGCGCAGACGGCGACAACGACAGGGGAGAGCCCTATGAGGGCACGGGCGAACTTCCCTTGTTCAGTCACACCGGTTTCCTACCGTCCCTGTGGCCGGTGTGACAAGGGTCGTCTTACGCCGTCAGTTCGGCGTAGACCGCGTCCAGGGCTGTCTTGGCGGCGTCGAACCGGGCCTGAGCGGCTTCATGATCCTGGACCACGGCATCGACCTGCGCCCGCTTCTTCGCGGCCCGGTCCAGCTTGGTATTTGCCGTCTCGAACCCCTTGAGCACGGCGGTGAGGGGGGCGAAGCCTTCCGGCCGCGCTTCGGCTTGTCCTCGGCCTGAACGGTGTCGGCAGTGTTGTCGATGGCTTCCGCAGTGCTCACAGTCTCTACCTTCTCCGGTGCGGGGGCGGTGGTCTTCTTCGCGCGAGGGGGCATGGCTGCTTCCTTCGGGTCGTCGTGCGGGAAGGGCACAGGGTCGCGGCGACCATGGCCCTGGCGTTCGGGTCCATCGCGGCCACCTTGCCGGGGTCGATCCCGGCCTGAATCAGCTTGGCCGGCGAGGGCCTGATCGGCGTCCGTGTGGGGTGTCAGAATCCACGGCGGGTTCCCTCGGTGTTCGGCCCCTGCGGCCGACGCCGCCGCGGACCCACGCCCCGGTGAAGCGGACCTGATCGGCTGCCCAGTCGCCCGCACGCCGCCAGGGGCGCAGCCGCCCGAGCAGATAGCCGGCCGCGAGCGCGGCGGCCGCGGTGACGACGATGCCCATCACGACCACCGCATCCCGAGCTCATCGAGTTCCGCCCGGCGCTGTTCGGGGAGCTTCCCAGCGCGTTTGCGGACGTTGTCGAGCCAGGTGCCGAGCTTGACCACCACGGGCTCGTCAGTAGCGTTCTGACGGCCCGACAGTGTATCTGCTGACGCCAGGTGCTCGGCGTGCTTGCGGGGGACCCGCAGGTGCCCTTCACGGGCGTGGAACTGCCGCGCCGCCGCGAGATTGACCGCCCACTTCGCATCCTGCGTCCGTTTCACCGGCCGCTCGTCTTCCTCGGCCGGTGTGACCTTGAGGGTGTTCTCCAGGATCCACTGCTGTACAGGCAGGAGCTGTTCCCACCCGAACCGCTGCGCGTTCACCCAGCGTCCGAGGTCCTCGCCCTGCACGACGACGTAGCCCGCAGCCGTGGGGAGCGTCCCGCCGGCCTGGACGTGGTTGTGGACGAGGCGGTAGCACCGCTGCCACCTGGTGTCCCATACCGGGCACCACCCCGGATCGATCGCGTCCAGCTCATCCCCTGCCGCGCTTTGGTCATCGCACCGGCCGCGGAGGGGACGGGGCGGCCGGCCGCGCGCAGTTCCTCGTTCTCCCGCGCCCTACGTGCCGCCGCGCGGGCGTTCTTCGCCCACACCCCAATGGGATGCCCTTCCCAGGTCGCGGTGGTCGGGGGAAGGAAGTGCCCGTGGGCGGCGGCGTACTCCTTGGCGACGGCGATCCCGTCCGCCCAGGCCGCGTCCTGTTCGGACCACACCATCCCGAGCCGCTCCAGCTCGGCCACGCGCCCGGCGTCCAGTGTTCCGGCCGTGTAGGCGCGTCGTTGGTCGGCGATCCACTGCCCGAGCGGATACCCGCCGACTCCGCCCCAGTCCTCCGGTGTGACGACGGTGTACGGCACCCGCAAAACGGTGTTCCCGGTCTCGCGCAGCAACCGTCCGGCCGCCTCGATCCCGCGCCGCCAGTAGGCGCCCTCCGGATCGATGACCCGAAGCCGCACGAACTGGGCCAAGACTGCGGGGTCGCGTTCCTCGCTGAACCGCAGCACCCCGGCCGCCGCCCCGCTCACCCGCACCCCGCCCCGTCTCCGCCCTCCAGGACGTCCTCGCCGTCGACGCTGTCGTGCTCCTCGTCCTCGTCGTCGGTGTCCTCCCGGCCGCTACGGACGCGGGGATCGGCCAGTGCCACGATGGTGTCCGTGTCATGCGCCCGCAGCGCCCCGAGAACCTTCGAGAGGGTCTTGCAGGCATCCGACGTCACCATTTCATCGCAGGCTGCCACCCGCCGGAGCAAAGGAGAACACGATGGACGCGCACGCGGACCCCTCCCATCACGTCGTGCAGCGGTACTTCCAGATGTGGAACACGGGCGACACCTCGATCGCTCCGGAAGTACTGAACTCGGACTGGGCCGACCATGCACACCCAGAGGTGTCCGGGCCCGCCGACGTCCAACGTGCCGTATCGCATATCCACGCCAGCCGGCCAGGACTCCGCTTCCACATCGACACGATCCTCGGCACCGACGATTTGCTGTCCGTGGTCGGCGGCGTCGGCCACGAGAGCCGCCCCGGCATCATCGACAGCCATCTCATCTGGCTGATTCGATTTCTCGACGGTCAGATGGCCGAGATGTGGACCTACCGCCGGAGCACTCCCTGACACTACTGATCCACACGTCTTGACGATTTCCCGCGGGCCCAGAGGCGGGCTTGCCATGATGTCGGCCATGCCTTCCCTTGTCACTCCTGTCATGTCCCCTGGCAGCCTCAATGCCGCTCCCCAGCCGACGCTGCCGATCGACGACGACTTGCTGCTGCGGCCATGGCTGCCCTCCGACGCAGCCGCCGTCGCGCGAGCGTTCCAGGACCGGGCGATCCAGCTCTGGCACCTGCGCAAAGCGGACTCCGAAGACGAAACCCTGGAGTGGATCGAACAGTGGCGACGTGGCTGGGAGAGCGAGGCCGCCTGCCATTGGGCCGTGGTCGATGCCGGCGGCGACCGGGTTCTCGGACGGGTCTCCCTCCAGTCCATCATCCTGGCCGGAGGCCAAGCGGAGATCTCCTACTGGACCACCCCGGAGTCCCGTGGCCAGGGTGTCTGCTCCCGAGCTGTGGCCCGAGTGTCGAGTTGGGCACTGGAAGAGGCCGGTTTCAACCGACTCGAACTCGGCCATTCAACGGTGAATTTCGCATCCTGCCGCATCGCCGAGAAGGCAGGCTTCGCTCTGGAAGGCGTACGGCGTCAGGCACTGCTGCACGCCGACGGCTGGCACGACATGCATCTGCACGCCCGAGTCCACGAAGCCTGACCAGGCATCCGGTCTCGTCCAGCAGCCTGCGACCTCCCGAATGTGATGTGGGTCACCAAAGAAGGCGGGTCGCAGTCGATACGGCTGCGACCCACTCCGCATTCCACGGGCGGGCAATGCCGTTCTTCGGCACTGTAGATCGTGGCGCGCAAGGGCCAACACGCTGCTCCTGGACCACGGCCGGCCGCGGCCAGCAGGTGCTGGGCGGTGGTGACGTTGACGCCGCGCGTCCCGTTCTTCAGCAGCGGCCAGACGGCCGTGGACGGAGCAGACGGGGTTGTCGAACCCGTTCCCGGATGGGTGGGGGTCTGGCCGGGGCTGAGGTGGGCGAGCGTGCGGAGCTGGGTCAGCGTGCCGCAGTACACGTTGACGTCGGCCTTGCCCCGCAGGCCGGGCACCGACCCGTTCTCGGTGTACTGCCAGACCGACCAGTGCCTGCCGCCGACGGGGGAGCGGGCTCACGCGTTCCGCTCCGTAGCGGGGCTGCCACAGCGGGCTGCCTGCTCGGCGGCGGTGTCGGTGTGCGGGAGGTCGGCTGCGGTGGCGTAGGCCGGTGAGCGGTAGAGCGGGACGGGATAGTGCGTCGGGCCGGGATGCCGCTGGCGGACGTCCGGCTGGTGCTGGCCAGTTGGTCCGGCGCGGACACCGATCTGGTCCGGACACTGCTGAAGGCGCCTGCGCCGCCTCGAACAGGGACTGTCCGATCATCGCGCGCCGCTACCACACCGAGCTGGTGCTGCCACGGCGCACGATCTGCTGAAGTGTCTGTCCCTCCTGGTCGGTCAGTCTGCGCACACGGACAGGCTCGGCCACCGCGCCCCCAGCGGTCGGACGTCACCGCACATCCAACCGCCGCGACCGCGAGCCGGGCGCTCCAGGCCGCGGAAACCTGGCGGGAACGGCATGGCCTTGTGCTCGCCCAACTGCGAGAGCGCGTCGAGCTTCTCTTCGAGCATGGGCCCCGCTCTTGCGCTGCCGCACCGGCGGGACATTTCGGTCGCGCGTCTCAGGAATCGGTGGCTGCGCACCCGCAGCTGCCCCGGATGACGAGGGGAGCCGACAAGGCGGGCGGCGCTGCGGCCTCGCCGCCCAGGAGCAGGTCGACTGCCTGGGCCGCCATCGCCTCCAGGGGTTGCTGGGTGACGGTGAGAGCGGGAGCGGTGTAGGCGCTGTCCGGGGTGCCGTCGAGGCTGATGACGGCCAACCGCTCGGGCACGGCCAGTCTGTGAGCCCTGGCTGCGGCGAGGACGCCGATGGCTTGTTCGTCGGTGGCGGTGATGAGCGCGGCGGGCATGGAACCCTCGCTGATGAGCTGTCCGGTCAGGGCCGCTGCCGCTGCGCGCGAGTACTCGCAGCGCAGCAGGGGGGCGCCGGTGCCGGCGAGGGCCGTCTCCCACGTGGCGCGGCGTCGGCCGACCGGTCCGGCGTCACGCGGTCCGGCGAGGAAGGCGATGCGGGTGTGTCCGTGGCCGCGCAGGTGGGCGACGGCCTGCTGGACGGCATCTTCGTTGTCGGCGGTCACTGCCGGGGCCTGCCCGTCCTCGGGCTGGTTGTGGACGTACACGGCCGGGACGCCGGCGCGTTTGACCTGGGTGGCGACGTCGGCGCCGCCGTCAGCGAAGACGATGACGAGCCCGTCGACCTGGGCGGCGAGGAACTTGTCCGCGAGATGCTCCTGCCGGTCCGGGGAGTATCCGGCGTTCCCGGTCAGGGTGAGCTTTCCGCGTTTGTCCAATGCCTGCTCGACGTGCCGGGCCAGCGCGCCGAAGTAGGGGTTGGAGGCGTCGGCGAGGATCAGGCCGACCACGCCGGTGGTCCGCGAGCGCAGAGCCCGGGCGATGCGGTTGGGCCGGTAGTCCAGCTCTGCCGCAGCGGCCAGGACCCGCTCGCGGGTCGCGGCCGCGACCGGCCGGGGGCCGTTGTTCATCACATAGCTGACTACCGCTGTCGAGGTCCCGGCCACGCGGGCCACGTCTGTCAGAGTCGGGGCCTTGCCTGCTTGCTTCGCCATAACTCTTGCATCCTCTCATCTAAACGATTAGACAAGAAGTGTGAACGGATTCTTGGCAGGCCGGGTGGTGACCGTGGGCGCGGTGAACATCGACCGGCTCCTGCGCTGTCCCGTCCTTCCCTCCCCGGGCGAGACAGTGTTGGTGACCTCCGTGAAGGAGGGTTTCGGCGGGAAGGGCGGCAATGAGGCCGTGGCCGCCGCCATGGGAACTGCTACTGATTTGGTCGCCAAAGGCGGTGGCGATGCCGATGGCCTCAAGGCCCTCGCCAACCTGCGCAGTGCCTCGGTCGGCGTGGACACGGTGATCACCGAGGTGTCCACGCCGACCGGACAGGCGCTGGTCATGGTGGACCCGGACGGCGTGAACAGCATCGCCGTCATCAGCGGCGCCAACACTCTGCTGTCCGCCCAGGACGTCACCGACGCCCTGACGGTGCTCCGGCCGCTGGCCGGGGATGTGATCCTCACCAGCGGTGAGATACCCCTGCCCTGCCTTCAGGCCGTCGCAGGCTTTCTTGCGCCGGGGACACGGTGGGTGCACAACGCGGCTCCGGCCGGGATCCTGCCCGCGTGGCCCCAGGACAACCGGCCCCTGCTGGTGGTCAACGAGGTCGAAGCCCGGCAACTCACCGGAGCCGCTGACGCCCGGGCCGCCGCCCAGATCCTGGCAGAGGCGGCCTCCGACGCGGTAGTCACCCTGGGCGGCGACGGCGCTGTCGGCGTACGGGCTCTGGTGCAGAGGTGCGTACGGGTTGATCTGCAGAGGTGCTCCGGCGTGTCTGGCTGGGGGCCGGAGTGGTGAGAGGAGT
>NZ_FPJO01000070.1 GCF_900119365.1 Streptomyces atratus | reverse complement strand
ATCTCCATCGCCGCCGTCAACGGCCCCTCGTCCGTGGTCGTTTCCGGCGACCCCGAAGCCCTGGACGAACTCGTCACCGACTGCCACACCAACGACATCCGCGCACGCAAGATCGACGTCGACTACGCCTCGCACTCCGCCCACGTCGAGGAGATCGAGGCGGAGTTGGCGCGGCTGCTCGTGGGCATCGCCCCGCAGACCGGCGGTACGGCCCTGTACTCCTCCCTCACCGGTGCCTTGCTCGACGGTACGGAGATGGGCGCCGGGTACTGGTACAACAACCTCCGCGAGACCGTCGAGTTCGAGCAGGCCACCCGCACCGCCCTCGCCGACGGCCACACCGTCTTCATCGAGGTCAGCCCCCACCCCGTCCTCTCCCTCGGCCTCCAGGGCACCATCGAGAACACCGGCACCGACGCCGCAACCCTCGGCACCCTCCGCCGCGACGAAGGCGGACCCGACCGCTTCCTCACCTCCCTCACCGAAGCCCACGTCCACGGCACCACCGTCGACTGGCCGGCCGTCTTCGCCGACACCGGCGCCACCCGCACCCCCCTCCCCACCTACGCCTTCCAACGCACCCGCTACTGGCTCAAGGACGAGCCCGAGGCCCCCGCCGCCACCTCCGTACCGGCTGAACAGTCCACCGCGGAAGCGGAGTTCTGGAAGGCCGTCGAGAGCGGTGACGCCGAGGCGCTCGCTCGGCAGCTGAACGGTGTCGATGCCGGACCACTGAGTGCCGTACTGCCGGCGCTGGCCACGTGGCGGCGGACCGCCACTGCCCACGCCACCCTGGACTCGTGGCGGTACCGGGTCACCTGGAAGCCGTCGGTGTCCTCGGGTGCCCCCGGTGCCCTTTCCGGTGCGTGGCTGCTGGTCGTGCCCGAGGCACTGGCCGACAGCGCGCTGGTGGCCGACTGCACACGGCAGCTGGCCGGACGGGGCGCCCGGGTGGTGGCGTTGGTGCTCACCGAGGGCCAGAGCGACCGGGCGGGTATCGCCAAGGCACTCACGGCCCTCGGCGACGCGGACCCGGGCTCCGAGGCGTCCACGTACGCCGGTGCGCTGTCGCTGCTGGCGCTGGACGAAAGGGCCGGCACGGCTCCGGGGACGGAGCTTCCGGCCACGACCACCCACACGCTCGCGCTTGTGCAGGCTCTCGACGACACCGCCGTGCGAGCACCGCTGTGGTGCCTCACCAGTGGCGGCGTCCAGATTGGACAGACCGGCTACAGCGATCCGGCGAGCAGTCCGGTGCAGGCACAGCTGTGGGGCATGGGCCAGGCCATCGCCCTTGAGGCGCCGGGAAGTTGGGGCGGTCTCATCGACCTGCCCGACGTGGCGGCGGAAGGGGGCGACGCATCGGTGGCGGAGCGGATATGTGCCGTGCTGTCCGGCGATTACGGGGCCGAGGACCAGGTCGCGGTGCGTGGCGAGGGTGTCTTCGCCCGCCGGATCGGCCGGGCTTCGCTGGGCGAGGCCGTACGCCGTTTCGAGCCCCGTGGCTCCGCCCTGGTCACCGGTGGCACCGGCGCCGTCGGCGGGCATGTCGCCCGTTGGCTGGCCGCCGAGGGCGCCGAACACATCGTGTTGACGAGCCGCCGTGGTCCGGACAGTCCGGGAGCGGCCGAGCTGGTGGAGGAGCTGGCCGTGGCCGGTGCCTCCGCGACGGTCGTGGCCTGTGATGTGGCCGACCGGGACCAGGTCGACGCGCTCGTCGAGCGGCTGCGGGCGGAGGGCCGCCCGGTGGGCAGCGTCTTCCACACGGCGGGCGTGGACGACACGGCGGCCGTGCAGGACACGGACGCGGCCGCCTATGCGACCGTCCTGTCCGGCAAGGTCAACGGCGCCCTGCACCTCGACGAGGCGTTGGGTGATTCCGTGGACACCTTCGTCCTCTTCTCGTCGATCTCCGGGGTGTGGGGCAATGCCCGGCACTCGGCGTACGCGGCGGCGAACGCGTCCCTGGACGCGCTGGCCCACCGGCGCCGGTCGCAGGGCCGGTCGGCGACATCCGTGTCCTGGGGCTGGTGGCAGGGCGACGGGCTGGCCGGCGGCGCCGGTGTCGGGGGCGCGCTCAGCGGCCTCGGCCTGGCGGCGATGGCACCGGAGCTCGCGGTGTCCGCGATGCGACAGGCCGTCGAGCACGGGGAGACGGCGGTCGTCGTCGCCGACATCGACTGGCGGGACTTCGCCCCGGCGTTCACGGGGCTGCGCCCGAGCGCGCTGATCGGTGATCTGCCGGAGGTGCGCGGTGCGGTGCGGCCGGGGGACGACGCGGAGACGGACGGCGGTCAGGACACCGCGCGGGACGCGGCGGCCGCGCTGCGTGCCGAACTCGCCGAACTTCCCGGTCCCGAGCAGGAGTACACGCTGCTCGAACTGGTGCGGGATCACGCGGCGGCGGTGCTCGGTCTGGCGGGGCCCTCCGACGTACGGCCCGACAAGCCCTTCCGGACCCTCGGTTTCGACTCGCTGACCGCGGTGGACCTGAGGAACCGGATCACCCGGGCCACCGGGCTGCGGCTGCCCGCCGCGCTGGTCTTCGACCACCCGACCCCTGTGGTGCTCGCCGCTTTCCTGCGGACGAAGTTCGACCTGCCGGTGGCAACCGGCGCCGCGGACCCGGTGCCTGTTCCGGCACCCGTTCCGGCAACAGCTCCGGCCCCGGCCGTGGCAGCAGACGACTCGATTGACGACATGGACGCCGAAAGCCTGATCCAGCTGGCTCTGGGAGACAACGGCTCATGATGACGTGCGAAATGTGGAGTGCATGATGGCTACTTCGGCGGACAAGGTTCTCGAGGCTCTGCGGGCGTCGGTCAAGGAGACCGAGCGGCTGCGGAAGGAGAACGCCCGGATCACCGGGGTGGCCCGGGAGCCCATTGCGATCATCGGTATGAGCTGCCGGTACCCCGGCGGTGTCGCGAGCCCCGAGGACCTGTGGCGGCTGGTGGACGAGGGCCGCGACGCGGTGGGCCCCTTCCCGGCCGACCGGGGGTGGGACATCGACGCCCTGTACGCGACGAGTCCTGCGGGCTCGGGTGCGTACGAGGGCGGGTTCGTCCCCGATGCCGCCGAGTTCGACGCCGGGTTCTTCGGGATCTCGCCGCGTGAGGCGCTTGCCATGGACCCGCAGCAGCGGCTCCTGCTGGAGGCAGCCTGGGAGGCGGTCGAGCGGGCCGGGGTGGCTCCGTCGGCGCTGCGGGGCACCCGCACCGGTGTGTTCGCCGGTGCGGCGGTCTCCGGGTACGAGAACAAGCTGCAGAACGCGTCCGAGAACGTCGAGGGCTACTTTCTGACCGGTACGGCGGGCAGCGTGGTCTCCGGCCGCGTCGCCTACACCCTCGGGCTGGAGGGCCCGGCGGTGACGGTCGACACGGCCTGCTCGTCGTCACTGGTCGCACTCCACATGGCCGTCCAGGCGCTGCGGTCCGGCGAGTGCGAGCTCGCGCTCGCCGGTGGTGTCGCCGTGATGGCGGTGCCCGAGGCGTACGCCGAGTTCAGCAAGCAGGGCGGGCTCGCCGTCGACGGGCGCTGCAAGTCCTTCGCCGCGGCCGCCGACGGCACGGGCTGGGCCGAGGGCGTCGGTGTGCTGCTCGTCGAGCGGCTCTCGGACGCGGTGCGCAACGGGCACCAGGTCCTGGCCGTCGTGCGCGGTACGGGGGTCAACCAGGACGGTGCCTCCAATGGGCTGACCGCCCCGAACGGTACGGCCCAGCAGCGGGTCATCCGCCAGGCCCTGGCCAACGCGGACCTGGAGTCGGCGGAGGTCGACGCGGTCGAGGCGCACGGCACGGGCACGGTGCTGGGCGACCCGATCGAGGCGCAGGCCCTGGTGGACACGTACGGGCAGGAGCGCTCGGCGGGCCGGCCGCTGTGGCTCGGCTCGATGAAGTCCAACATGGGTCACGCGCAGGCCGCTTCGGGTGTGGCCGGTGTGATCAAGATGGTCATGGCGATGCGGCACGGTGTGCTGCCGCGCACCCTGCACGTGGACGAGCCGACCCCGCACGTCGACTGGGCGGCGGGCGAGGTGGAGCTGCTCACCGAGGCGCGTGACTGGCCGGAGACCGGCCGGCCGCGCCGGGCCGCCGTGTCGTCCTTCGGTGTGAGCGGCACCAACGCCCACATCATCGTCGAGCAGGCGCCCGAGCCGGTATCCGCCCCGGATGGACCGGGTGGGACGGGTGGGGCTGGTGGGGCGGAGCACCCGTGGCTCGTGTCCGGCGCGTCCGCGCAGGGTCTCGCGGCCCAGGCCGAGCGGCTGCTGACGCATCTCACGGCGGACGGTGCCGGGGACGCCGGGCAACGCGTCCTCGACCTGGGCTTCTCGCTGGCCACCGGACGGTCGGCGCTGGAGCACCGGGCCGTCGTGCTGGGCGAGGACCACGAGACGCTGCTGGACGGCCTGCGGGCGCTGGCCCGGGGCGGGAACGCGCCGGGCACGGTGCGCGGCCTGGCGGTGCCGGGCCGGCTCGGCCTGATGTTCTCGGGTCAGGGATCGCAGCGTCCCGGCATGGGGCGTGAGCTGTACGAGACGTACCCGGTGTACGCCGAGGCCTTCGACGCGGTCTGCGCCGAGCTCGACCGGCAGCTGGCGGTCCATGTCGACCTGCCCGTGCGCGAGGTCGTGTTCTCGGAGCCGGGCAGCGCCGAGGCGGCGTTGCTCGACGCCACCGTGTACACGCAGGCGGGTCTGTTCGCCGTCGAGGTGGCCCTGTTCCGTCTGGTCGGCTCCTGGGGTGTCACCCCCGATCACCTGCTCGGGCACTCGGTCGGCGAGATCACGGCCGCCCATGTGGCGGGTGTGCTCACGCTTGAGGACGCGTGTGCGCTGGTCGCGGCCCGTGGCCGGCTCATGCAGGCGTTGCCCGCGGGCGGCGCGATGGTGTCCGTGCAGGCCACCGAGGAAGAGGTGGCGGGGCTTCTCGACGGTCGTACGGATGTGTCGGTCGCCGCGGTCAACGGGCCGCGCGCCGTGGTGATCTCGGGTGCCGAGGAGACCGTGGCCGAGATCGCCGCCGCCCTCGGCGAGCAGGGCCGCAAGACGCGGCGGCTGCAGGTCAGCCATGCCTTCCACTCCCCGCTCATGGAGCCCATGCTCGACGAGTTCCGCCGGGTCGCGGAGAGCCTGACGTTCCACCCGCCCCGGCTGTCGATCGTCTCCAACGTGACCGGCCGCATGCTGCGTTCGCAGGAGGTCCGCGACCCCGGTTACTGGGTGCGCCACGTCCGCGAGGCCGTCCGCTTCGCCGACGGTGTGCGGACACTGGCCGACCAGGGCGTCAGCACGTTCCTCGAACTCGGACCGGGCGGCGTCCTGACCGCCATGGGCCGGGCCGGTGTCGCCGACGCGGAGACTGCGGGGAACGAGGGGAGCGCCGACTCCGTCGCCTTCGTGGCCGCCCTGCGCAAGGACCGGCCCGAGCCCCATGCGATCACCGCCTCGCTCGCCGCGCTGCATGTCCGGGGCACGGCCGTGGACTGGGCGTCCTTCTACGCCGGTACGGGCGGTCGCCGGGTGGATCTCCCGACGTACGCCTTCCAGCGGCAGCGTTTCTGGCCGACTCCCACCGCCGCGCAGGACGCGGCCGAGGTGCTGGCCACCTTCCGTAACGAGACCCGTTTCTGGGAAGCGGTGGAGCGCGAGGACCTCACCGCCCTCGCCGACGCCATGCGTCCCGTGGACGTCGATCCGCTGGCCGCCGCGCTCCCCGCGCTGGCCGCGTGGCGTCGCCGCAACCGCGACCTCGACATCGTCGACGGGCTGCGCCACCGCATCGACTGGAAGCCGGCCGCCGCGTCCGCCACGCCCAACTCGGCCTCCCTGGCCAGTGATTGGCTGGTCCTGACGCCCACCCGGACCGCGTACGGGGCACTCGCCGACCGGGTGGCCCAGGCGCTCCGGGACCGGGGGGCCTCGGTCACCGCTCTCGACATCAACCCCCAGGACCTGGACCGCGCGTCGCTCGCGGACCTCCTGGCCGGGCACGTGGAGGGCAGGCCGGCCGGCGTGCTCTCGCTGCTGGCACTCGCCGCGGAAGACTCCGACGGCTCCGACGGCTCCGACGGCTCCGACGACGCGTTCGCGATCGGTGCCGTCCCCGCCGGTACCCGTGCCACCGTGCTCCTCACCCAGGCCCTCGGTGACGCCGGTCTCGACGCCCCGCTGTGGATCGCCACCCACGGCGCGGTCACCATCGGCCGCTCCGAGTCCCTCCACCAGCCCGCGCAGGCACCCCTGTGGGGCCTCGGCCGGGTCATCGGGCTGGAACACGGCGAGCGCTGGGGCGGTCTGATCGACCTGCCCGCCGAGCTCGACGAGCGCGCCGCCGACCGGCTGTGCGCGGCCCTCGCCGACGGCACCGAGGACCAGATCGCGCTGCGTTCCTCCGGCCTGTTCGTACGCCGTCTCGCCCACGACCCGCGCAGCACCACTCCGGCAGGACGCCCCGCGTTCGTCCCGCGCGGCACGGCGCTGATCAGCGGCGGTACCGGCGCGCTGGGCGCCCACACCGCCCGCTGGCTCGCCGCGAACGGCGCCGAACGGATCATCCTGACCGGCCGGCGTGGCCCCGAGGCCCCCGGCGCGGCCGAACTGGTCGCGGAACTCGGCACATTGGGTGCCCCGGCAACCGTCGTCGCCTGCGACGTGTCCGACCGGGAGGCACTGGCGGCGCTGCTGGAGTCCCTACGGACGGACGGCGGCCCGGCCCTGCGGTCGGTGTTCCACACGGCCGGCATCGCCAGCGACACCCCGCTGACCGACATCGACCTCAGCACGTTCGGGGACGAGATACGGGCCAAGGCGACCGGTGCCGCCTACCTGGACGAGCTGCTCCGCGACCAGGACGACGAGATCGACGCGTTCGTCCTGTTCTCCTCCATCTCCAGCGTCTGGGGCAGCCGCGGCCAGGGCGCGTACGCCACCGGCAACACCTATCTCGACGCGCTCGCCCAGCGGCGCCGCGAACGCGGCGCCGCCGCGACCTCGGTCTCCTGGGGCGCGTGGGGCGGCGGTGGTCTCGCCGACGGCCGCGAGGGCGAGCGGCTGGCACTGCGCGGCATCCGCACCATGTCCCCCGAGCACGCCATCGGCGCGCTCAAGCACGCTCTCGACCACGACGACACCCATGTGGCCGTCGCCGATGTCGACTGGGACCGCTTCCTTCCGGCGTTCACCGCGGCCCGCCCGCGACCGCTGCTCAGTGACCTTCCGGAGGCCATCGCCCTGGCCGACGGGGAATCCGGGGACGCCGCGTCCGGCGGCGAGGCGCACGACAGCCGGTCCCGGCTGCGCGACCGGCTGGCGGGGCTGTCCCCGGCCGACCGTACGGCGCTGCTCATGGAACTCGTACGGACCGAGGCGGCCGCGGTGCTCGGCCACGGAACCGTGGACGAGATCCGCCCCGACCGCGCCTTCCGAGACCTGGGCTTCGACTCCCTCACCGCGGTCGACCTGCGCAACCGGCTGGTCCAGGAGACCGGCGTACGGCTGCCCAGCACCCTGGTGTTCGACCACCCCAACCCGACCGCGCTGGCCCGCTTCATCGAGTCCGAACTCCTCGTGACGAACGCGGTTCCCGGCGGGGACGCGGCGGCCGCGGCCGGAGCGGGCGACGACGAGCCCATCGCGATCGTCGGCATGGCCTGCCGCTTCCCGGGCGGCGTGGCCGGCCCGGAGGACCTGTGGCGGCTCGTCGCCTCCGGAGGCGACGGCATCAGCGCCTTCCCCACGAACCGTGGCTGGGACCTCGACGCGCTCTACGACCCGGACCCCGAGGCGCACGGCACCTCGTACGTGCGCGACGGCGGCTTCCTCCACGACGCCCCCGGCTTCGACGCGGACTTCTTCGGGATCTCGCCTCGCGAGGCCCTGGCGATGGACCCGCAGCAGCGGCTGATGCTCGAAGCGTCCTGGGAGGTCTTCGAGCGGGCCGGTATCGACGCCGGCTCCGTACGGGGCCACCGCATCGGCGTCTTCGCCGGTGCCTCCGCCTCCGGTTACGGCGCCGACCTCGGCCGCACCGCCGAAGGCACCGGCACCGAGGGCCACCTGCTCACCGGCATGGCCACCAGTGTGCTCTCCGGCCGCGTGTCCTACATCCTGGGCCTGGAGGGCCCGGCGGTGACGGTGGACACGGCCTGCTCGTCCTCGCTGGTGGCCCTGCACCTCGCGGCCCAGTCGCTGCGCTCGGGCGAGTGCACGATGGCTGTGGCCGGAGGTGTCGCCCTGATGGCGACCCCGACGGGATTCGTGGAGTTCAGCCGCCAGGGCGGCCTGGCCGCCGACGGCCGTTGCAAGTCCTTCTCGGACGACGCGGACGGCACCGGTTGGTCCGAGGGCGTCGGCGTCCTGCTGGTCGAGCGCCTCTCCGAGGCACGCCGCAACGGCCACCAGGTACTCGCGGTCATTCGTGGCTCCGCCGTCAACCAGGACGGTGCGTCGAACGGTCTGACGGCTCCGAACGGCCCGTCGCAGCAGCGCGTCATCCGCCAGGCCCTGGCCAACTCTGGCCTGAGCACGGCCGATGTGGACACCGTCGAGGCGCACGGCACGGGGACGAAGCTGGGCGACCCGATCGAGGCCCAGGCGCTCATCGCCACGTACGGCCAGGACCGTCCGGAGGGTCGGCCGCTGTGGCTCGGCTCGATCAAGTCGAACATCGGCCATGCGGCTGCCGCCTCCGGCGTCGGCGGCGTGATCAAGATGGTCATGGCGATGCGCCATGGTGTGCTGCCGCAGACTCTGCACGTCGATGCGCCCTCGTCGAAGGTGGACTGGTCGGCGGGTGCGGTGGAGTTGTTGGCGGAGGCGCGGGTGTGGCCGGGGGTGGGTGGTCGTCCGCGTCGGGCGGGTGTGTCGTCGTTCGGTATCAGTGGGACGAATGCGCACGTGATCCTGGAGCAGGTCCAGGAGGAGCCGGTCGGGCCTTCGGTTGTCGAGTCGGTGTTGCCGGTGGTGCCGTGGGTGCTGTCGGCCAGGTCGGAGCAGGCGCTGGCGGGTCAGGCGGAGCGGTTGCTGGGTCTGGTGGAGGGTGTCTCGCCGCTGGATGTGGGGTGGTCGCTGGCTGTGACGCGTAC
>NZ_FPJO01000049.1 GCF_900119365.1 Streptomyces atratus | reverse complement strand
AGCTTCTTCAGGTATGTCAGCGCCTTGACGCCGGCCGCGTCGTTGAAGGTGACGTTCTTGCCGTCCTCGGAGAAGACGTCTCCGCCGGCCTGCCACAGCAGCGGGTAGAAGGTCATATTGAGGGTCTGCTGGGTGTCACCGCTGTAGCTGGTGGCGTAGTACCCCTTCTTCTTCAGCTTCGGAGCGAGGCCGGCCAATTCGTCCCAGGTGGTGGGGTATTCGCTCTCGCCGATGGCCTTGAAGACGCGCTTGTCGCAGATGAGCGGGTTGGCGCTGGTGAGGACGGGGGTGCCGAGCACCTTGCTGTCGACGGTCACGGAGTCGAGGGCAAACTTGGTGTAGTCCGCCTTGGCCCTGGCCGGCATGTACTGGTCCGCGGGCACGATGCTCCGCTCGTACTTCGGCAGTTGGTCCGGGATGAGGTAGACGACGTCCGGCCCCTTTCCCGCGCCGATGGCGGTGGCGAGTGCGGTGTCGCGGTTGGCCCACGGGTAGGTCTCGACCTTCACCTTGGTGCCTGTGTGCTTCTTCTCGAACTCCTTGACCAGGCCGTCCCAGTAAGCCTTGTTCTTGGCCTCGTCGAAGATGACCGGGTAGGTCCACATGGTGATGGTGCTGCCGCCGTCCCCGGTCCCGGATCCGCAGCCGGCGAGGACGGTGGTGGCGAGGGCGGCTGAGAGCAGCGGCACGGTGACGGCACGGGGTCTCGGCCGGCGACGGGCGATACGGAACATGAGCGGAAACCTCCTGGGGATGAGCGGGGAACGGTGTTGTTCGGGGACGTAGATCAGCGCACCGGCACGCTCTGTACGGAGCCGGTGAGGCGGGCGCGTTCGGCGGCGAAGGCCGCCAGATGGCTGCCGAGCGTGGCCTTGGTGCCGGAGCGGACCGCGGCCGGGTCGCCGGTGGCGACGGCGTGGACGAAGGCATCAACCAACGCCGTGTCTCCGCCGCCGTGTCCCTCGGCGGCGTTGGAACCGCTCGTGTCGACCTCGTGGACGGTGACCTCGTCGGTGCGGAAGTCGTGGACGGTGACGCGCTTGCCGTCGCCGCGCAGCCAGCCGTGCGAGCCGAAGATCCGTGTCTGGCGGTCGGTCTGTTCGGTGAAGGCGACCATGGTGAACGTCGCGGTCATGCCGCCGGACAGCTGCATGGCGAGGACCTGGTGGTCGACCACGTCGTTGTCGACGCGGTAGGCGCACAGGCCGTACGGGCCTTCGCGCAGCGCGGTCAGCAGCTCGGTCTCGTCCGTGGAGTCCGTGACGTGGGTGACCGGCCAGACGGAGCCGTGCTCGCGCAGCGTCGGCACGTACAGCTTGAGTGCGGAGTAGGGGCAGCCGTCCTCGACGGCGCAGTCCAGGCAGCGCTCCGCGGCACCGGCCGGGGCGTTCTCGGGCCGGAAGTGCTTGAGCCCACCGAAGCTGGCGACCTGCTCGATGCGCTCCCCGGTGACGTAGGAGATCCAGTCCAGGTCGTGGCAGGACTTGGCGAGCAGCATCGGCGAGGACGCCCGCTCACTGCGCCAGGGCCCGCGGACGTAGGAGTGCGCGTAGTGCCACCAGCCGACGGGCTCCAGGTGCTCGACGCTGACGAGTTCGCCCAGCACGCCCGAGTCGACAACCTCCTTCACCAGGTCGGTGTAGGGGGTGTAGCGCAGGACATGGCAGACGGCGAAGAGCACGCCCGCCTTCTCCACGCCCTCGATGAGGGTGCGGGTCTCGGCCTCGCTGGGCGCCAGTGGCTTCTCGGCGAGGATCGCGTACCCGGCCCGCGCCAGCGCCAGAACGGGCTCGACGTGATCGCGGTCCTGGGTGGCGACGATGACGGCGTCGGCGATGGCGTCCCCCTCGACGAGCGGCCGCCAGTCGTCGAACTCGAGCTCCGCCCCGGCCGCGGCGCGGGCCGCCGGCCGGGGATCGGCCACGGCCACGAGGCGGGCGCGTTCGGGGTGGGCTTTGATCCACGCGGCATAGGTGAGGCCGCGGTTGCCGGCGCCGACGAGAGCCACGCGGACGGGCCGATCGGATATCGGAAGGTGCATGGACATTCCCAAGAGCTCCCTAGAAGTGAAGAAGAGGCACGCGACGGACAAGGCGTACGGTGGGGCCGGGGGGCGTCTCCCGCGGCGATGCCTGGACGCGGAGCCGTCAACGGTTACCGGGTGCGGAGAGCTGACAGGGGCCAGCTGCCGATGCATACGGCGCGTACCGGGGCCGCCTGAAAGCCGAAGGCGGACCGCGCAGTGGTCCCTGCGATCCGGAACACGGGCTGCCCGGGTCGATGACGGGAGGTCCGGAACGGCCGTTCACGGGCGCGCCGCCGTGGGCCGCCGGTTGTGCGCGAGATACGTCGTCTCGACGTGCTCGACGGCTCGCCAGATCGCACCGAGCGCGACCCGGTCGTCGCCGAGCGAGGACGGCTGGAGATCGGGGACCCGGATGCACAGCGGCTCCAGACGGTTACGGAGGCGGGGGAGCAGGACGTCGGCGGACTGGGCCAGTCCCCCACCCAGCACGACCCGTTGCGGGTCGACGGTCAGCACCATGGCCGCGAGGCCGAGGGCCACGTCGCTGGCGTAGCGGTCGACGGCGCGCACGGCGACGGTGTCGCCCCGGCGGGCGGCGGCCAGCACATGGGCGGCGGCGTCCCGCGGGGGTACGTCGGACGGGACGGCGGGACAACACGCGAGGCGGGTGGCGGCGGTCGCCCAGGGGGTGACGGGGAAGCTGCCGATCTCGCCCGCCGCGCCGCCGTATCCCCGGTGCACCCGGCCGCCGATGATCAGCGCCGCGCTGAGGCCGAGACCGGCGTGGATGTAGACGGCGTCCTCGACGTCCCGTGCCGCACCGAGGCGTTGCTCGGCGAGTGCGGCCAGCCGGGTGTCGTTGTCCACCAGGACCGTCCCGGCGCAGCGTTCGTCCAGGTGCTCGGCGAGCCGTACACCGGTCCAGTCGGCGACCGCTCCCGCGAGTACGACGTCTCCTTCCGGGCCGACGACGCCGGTGGTGCCGGCGCTGATCGTCCAGATCCGGTGGGCGTCGATTCCCGCGTCGTCCAGGCACTCGGTCATCACGTCGCCGATGACGGCAAGCCGGTCGGCGCGCCGGATGTCCGGCGGCACCGTTCGGCGGGCCGTGGTGACGACCGTGCCGCAGAGGTCGGCGAGCACGGCGAGGACGCTGTGGGCGCCGATGTCCAGCCCGAAGACGTAACCGGACTCGGCCCGGAACCGGTAACGGCGGGCCGGCCGCCCCACCGCGCCGGGCGCGGGCGGGACTTCGGCCGCCCACCCCTGGTCGGTCAGCTCGGTGGCGAGGTCCTCCGCCGAGGCGCGGGAGAGACCGGTGAGCGTGGCCAGCTCGGTCAGCGTCACCGGCGCGCTGGCACTTCTCAGCGCCCGCAGCGCGCCGAACGCGTTGAGCCGACGCAGCTGCGCCAAGTCACCGCCGGCGGGTCGGGATGCGTTCATGTACTCCTCTTGACGTCGTTTCAGCCGTAGGGATTAATCAGAGAGTCCACGAAAACATTGCGATGGTCAAGCGCCAGGAGGGCGCTGAGGTCGCTCAAGCCCGCAAAAAAACGCCCACTTATGGGGAAGACTCTCATAATCTGGAAGGACCACGGTGCCCCGAAAACGCCCTAGACCACTCCTCATCCTGCTGCTCGCCCTGACCGTTCTGGTCGCGGGTCCTGCACCCTTGGCCGCGGCCCGGGGAGGTGGCGGCACCAGTAAATCGGCACTGGACCGGACGTGGTTCGGCCCCGAGGCCGACCTCGGCGTCCAGCAGGAAACGGTCTCCATCAACGACGCCGTGGTGGGCACGGAGGACGGCCGGCCCACGATGTACGCGACGGTCTCCGCCGAGAACGCGATCTTCAACGTCATCGACATCCGGGACAACCGGCTGCTGCGCTCGTTCACGCTGCCTGGCGTGCAGCAGTCCTGGCGGCATGCGATCGGCCCCGACGGCACCGTCTACATCGCCGCCATCACCGGCGGCCAGACGGGAGAGCTGTGGAGCTACAGCCCGGCCGACAAGGAAGTGCGCAAGCTCGGCACCGTTCCGGGCGAGAAGTCGCTGTGGTCGATGACCACGGACCCGGAGGGCAACGTCTGGATCGGCACCTTCCCCAACGGCAAGGTGTTCAGATACGACCCGCAGAGCAAGGACTTCCACGACTACGGGCAGATGGTGCCCGGCCAGCAGTACGTGCGCTCCCTCGCCTACCACGACGGATCCGTCTACGCGGGCGTGGGCTCCGTCGGTGACGTCATCCGGCTCGACACCGCCACCGGTACGAAGACGAAGATCTCCGACCAGGTCCCGGCGCTCCTCGGAGTGGAGCCCCAGGAGGTGCCCTTCGCCTACGACATGGCGGTCGTCGACGGCTGGCTGTTCGTCAAGTTCACCGACCCGCAGATGAAGCTGCTCTTCTACGACCTCGACGCCGGCAAGTGGAGCGACAAGTCCGTCGGCAAGAACACGCCTTCGGACGCGGGGGTCTTCTCCTTCAACCAGCTTCAGTCGCGGGACGGGAAGGTGTACGTCACCAACAACCGCGAGCTGTACGAGATCGACACTGCGACGCTGGAGTCCCGCTCGACCGGAATCGCCTTCGGTACCTCGCTGCGCGGTGCCGCCTGGATACCGCTCAATGATCCGGACCTCCCCGGGACCTCGCTCGTCACCCTGCAGTCGGGCGGCAGGATCACCGCTTTCGACATCGCGTCACGGCGGAGCAAGGCGCTGCCCTCGGTGGTGCAGGGCGCGCCGAACCCGCTGCACAACCTGGAGGCGGCGCCGGACGGCACGCTGTTCATGAGCGGCTACCCCGGCGGCACCGGGTCCCGCTTCGACCCGCGCACCGGCCGCACCACCCGCTTCCCGATGGGCCAGGCCGAGGGCATGGCGGGCCTGGGCGACACGATGTACTTCGGCATCTACCCCGGAGGCATCATCTCCTCGGCGAAGCTGGACGCGGCGACCCCGGCCGTCTCCGAGAAGTTCCGTCTCGGCTCCGAACAGGACCGGCCGTACGTGATGAAGGCCCACGACGGCAAGCTGCTCATCGGCTCCATCCCCGACTACGGCAAGCTCGGCGGCGCGCTGACCATCTACGACCCCGACGACGGGGAGAAGAAGACCTACCCCGACATCGTCCACAACCAGAGCGTCGCCGGGCTCGCCCAGCGCGGCGGACGGATCTACGGCTCCACCACCGTCTACGGCGGTCTGGGGACCGACGTCACCGAGTCCGAGGCCAAGATGTTCGTCTGGGATGCCGCCGGCGAACGCAAGGTCAAGGAGTTCACCCTCGACCTCCCCGGCCTCGACAGCCCGAAGATGATCAGCGGTCTCAGCTTCGGCCGCGACGGCCTGCTGTGGGGCGCGGCCGACGGATTCCTGTTCGCGATGGACCCGGACACCCTCCAGGTCGTCAAGTACAAGAACGTCTACCCCGAGGTGAAGAACTACGGCATGTGGCGGCCGGTCTACCTCCGCCGGGGCGCCGACGGCCTGCTGTACACCACCCTGGCCAGCAAGCTCACCGTTGTGGACCCCAAGACCATGGACCACGTGACACTCGGCGACTACGACGAGGAGGTCGCCTTCATGACCCTGGCCCGGGACGCCGACGGCCACGAGAACATCTACTTCCTCGGCAAGACGGCGGAGTCCCGGCTGCGGATGATCCCGGTGCGCCACGGCCGGGCCGGCACCGTGGCCGTCGACAACGCCGGCTTCGAGGTGGCGCCGCTGGACGACGGCGCCGTCCCGGGGTGGCAGGGCGGTGGCACCCTGTTCACCCTCTCCCAGGAGCGGGCGTACACCGGCAGACGCAGCATGAAGATCGTCGATGCGGCCCGGAGCGGCCCCGAGGCATCGGCGGAGCTGACCAGTGAGCCGGTGCCGGCTGCCGCGGGGGCGTACTACCGGGCCCGTGCCAAGGTATACATCGAGGACGGAAGCACCGACGATTCGGTGCTGCTGCTGAGCTTCCTCGACGGGGCCGGCCAGCCGGTCGGCCGGATGGCGAGCGCACCGCTCCGCAGCGCGGACCAGCGGCGCTGGATCGACGCGCAGGCGAGTGGTACGGCTCCGCCTGGTACGGCGTCGGTCCGCGTCTCGCTGTACTCGTCCGCGTGGAACCTCATGACCGGATACGTCGACGCGGTGAGCCTTCAACAGACCAGGCGCGGGTGACACCCACGCGCGGACACCAGGCCACGGCGACCGTACGCCGTGGCCCGGTGTCGTCGATGCGGCGCTCAGCCCTCGCCGTCGAACTCGCACCGCACGGCATCACCGCCAACACCCTCGCACTCGGCACGGTCCGGACCCCGATCGACGGCGCGTTCCCCTTCGACCGCGATGCGTCCGAGACGGCCTACCGGGAGCGTATTCCGCTTGGCTGCTACTCGGTGCCCGACGAGAACGTGGGCGCGCTGCTGCTCGCCTCGGACGCCGGGGCGTACATCAACGGGGCCCGGATCGCCGTGGACGGCGGCGTGCTCGCCGAACAGATGCACCGGATGCGCTTCATCTGCCCCGCCGCGTACGCGGCGTACGACGCTCAGCTCTGCCACCCTTTGGTGACCGGGTCAGCACAGAAGGAAACTTGACGCCATGACACACACCTTGCGCACCCTCGCCCCGGCCGACGAGGCAGCCGTGCACGCGCTATGGGCGATCTGCTTCGACGCCCCGCACCTCCCTGCGCTGCACGCCCTGGACCCCGACCGCCACCGGCGGACCTTCGTGGCCGCGCGCGGTGACACGGTCGACGCCGTCGTCTGCTACGTGCCGCGGCAGCTCCACGACGCCCACGGCCGGGTCGAACGGGTGGGCGGTATCGGCAATGTCGCCACCCGCCCCGAGGCACGGGGTCAGGGCCTGGTTCGCCGACTGCTCACCATTGCCGCCGAGGCCATGACCGCCGAGTCCTGCGCATGGTCCCTGCTGTTCACGGCCACTCCCGGGGTCTACGAGCGCTCGGGCTGGACCGGCTTCCGCACCTCCTGGGCTGAGGGCCCGCTCACCACTGTTGGCCCACCCGAGCCCCGCTTCCGCATCCGTGCGGCCACCCCGACCGACGCCCCGCGGCTGGCAGAACTGCACGCCGGATTCAACGCCGCACGCCCACTCACCGCGGTGCGGACGGCCAACGACTGGATCCACCGCGTGCCCGCCTGGTACGGCCCCGGCGCCGAATGGCTGATCGCCGAGGACAACGGGGGGACGGCGGTCGGCTACACCGTGACCCAGCACATCGGCGAGGCCGTCGAGGTCCGCGAGTGCGCGGTGACGGAAGCCGCACCGGCGGCCCTCGGTGAGTTGCTCGCCGCGGTGGCCCGCCGGGCCCGTGCGGCGGGCGCCGCAGTCGGCCGGGCCCACCTCCCCGAGGACCCAGCCGTCCGCGCTGCCCTGCCCCGGCTCCTCGCCCAGGATCAGGCCCGGGAGCGGACGCAGACGGTGGGTATGGCCCGCCCGCTCCTTGCCCCGCCGGAGGCGATACGCGCCACGCTGCAGGCCACGGGAGCAACCCACTGGCATGGCGACTCGTTCTGAGCCAACAGTCCCAGGGCCCGATGCGTTTGCCTGCCGTCCACTCAGCATCTGTGGGACCCGACCCGCGGACCTGGCGGTTCGTCCGGTGGGTCCGCCGCGGCACTCGCCGCAGGGCTGACCGGCCTGGAGCTCGGCGGCGACTCGGCAGGCTCGATACGGGTGCCTGCCCACTTCTGCGGCGTCTACGGGCTGCGCCCGTCATTCGGGATCGTGCCGAGGTACGGGAGCGTTTCGGGACATGCTCCTGGGACGCTGGCGGATTTCGATATGGCGGTACTCGGCCCGCTCGGCAGGCACGCCGATGACCTCGACCGGGGCCTCGACGTCCTCGCGGGAGCAGACCACGACCGCGCTCCGGCGTGGCGGCTGGAGCTGCCCCCCGCCAGGTCGAGCACTCTGCGGGAGTTCCGGGTCGCGGCATGGCTCGACGACCCGTTCTGCCCCGTCGACAGCGAGCTGGTCGCGATCATGAAGACGACGCTGGAGGCGGTGCGGGCCGAGGGCGCTGTCGTGGTCGAGGGCAAGGGACCGGTCGGGCTCGCAGTATCAGCCGTTGCTGATGGCGCAGAGCGGGCTGGTCGAGCCGGACGAGTCGTATGCCGGGCTTGTGGAGCGCGCCGCGGCGGAAGGGGACGCGGGCGGGTTCGCGTCGGACCTGACGCTCCGCTTCCGTGACCGGCGGTCATCGCCGTGTCGTCCAGGACGATATGCATGGCGTCGCTCGCAGGGCCATCACCCGGGCCAGGCGCCGGTCCAGCCCACTGTCCAGGTCATCCTCCTCGGACACCGTGGGGGCGCAGCCGGTCCACTCCTTCAGCGCGGTACGGGCCTTCTCCGCACGCTCGGCACCGCCCGCGCAAGGGCCTCCAGGACCTTGCCGCGGCGCGGAGCCGGCTGCTGCTCGTAATCGTTCATCCCTCCAGAGACCACGGATCACCTGTGGACAGATTTCGGAGTTCGCGCAGGTGGCAATGGGTACTGTGAGTTGTGACCATTCGCCATATTCGGCGGATGTGCAGCTGAAGCTCATGGCATACCGTCATCCCGGCCCCGCAGCGCCTTCGCGGCCGCGTGCGGACTCGTCGCGGGGCAGCGGTGGCCGTGTGTTCAGGCGCCAGTGTGCGCCCCGTCGCCGGCACCGAGGAGGGGGACCGTGAGCCGGCGTTCGACGGCATTGGGCATCCGGCGGTAGTACTGCGGTGACCCGATCCGCCAGCACAGGAGGTACAGATGGGGCGGCCGCCCGGCGTGGCCTCGCCCACCTGGCCCGCCTCGACGGAGACTTCCCCACCGCCCTGGCCACTGGAGCTGCTGTCCGGGCTCGACCTGCGCGCCACCACACTGACCACCCAGATCGCCGCCCTCGTACGCGATGCGGGAACCACCCGGGACGTGGAGGACCGTGACCGCGTCCTGGGGACGGAGGCCGCCGTTGCCGGAATCGTCTCCGCCCAGGTCATGGCCGAACTCGCCGTGTGCTTCCACCACGCCGTCCAGAACGACCACGGCAAGGTAAACACCGCGATCTCTCGACTGTGCGACCTCACCCGCGACAACTACGCGTACTACGTCGACATCGCCCAGTTCATGGCCGACACACCCCTCGACCAGGTCTCCGGAGCCCGGTGGCTGGACAGCGAACAGCACACCCGCAATCGCTGGCGTGGCCTGGTCACCGCACGGCAGGCGCACCACAGCGGGCGCTGAACCAACGAGGGGGCTGTTTCCCGCGGGAAACAGCCCCCTTTCCAAAGAGCGGGTTCAGGTGGGGTTCAGCGGAGTAATACCAGTACCCGCATACAGTTCGGGCTCCAGAGACAGGACCGTCACCGGATCCCCCGCCTTCACCGCGTGCCAGGCGATCGCAGCCGCGTGAGCCACCGGCCAGTCCACGGCTCTCCAGTCCACCGCATCCACCGCGTGCCCGGCGGTGAACGGAACGCTCTCCGCGAACCGCAGAGACGCCGCGTGCCGACCTGCACCCATGACGTAGCACAGTCCGGTGGCCGTCCTTCTTCAGACTTGGCGGTGTCTCATGAGACACCGTGATCAGGCTGTGGGCCGGACGCACGCCCAGTTCCAGGTGTAGGCCGCGCACCCCTGACCGGACATGCCGTAGGCGTCGCCCGGCGGCCGTGCGACCGCTCACCGTCGCCGTCGGACTCGACCGCGCCCCCTAGGCCGGGCTCGGCTCACGGTCCGCGCCAGAGGTTGGCGAAGGCCGCGTTCTCGATGGTCCGCCGCTGGCGTACGGCCTCCAGCTCCATCACCGCGTCGTGGACGGCAGCCACCACGGTCGTCACCGCCTCGTCATCGAGGCCGGTCTCATCGTCGGATCGTTCGTCGTCGATGCCCACGACCGAGGCGAGGGCGGCCAGGACGGGTTCCTTCTCTTCCCAGCGGTCGGCTGCACGGCGGCGCGCGGGCGTATCGACCAGTTCCACGTGTTCCGAGCCGAAGGACAGCCGGCCGCTTCGCTGCGCCTTCAGCTCACCGTTCTCCTCCAGGTCGGCCTGGTACGCGGCCGTGAGGTCTCGGCCCCGGCGCCACAGCCAGTCCTCGATCCGCTCGTAGGGCGCCTGCCGAGTGAGCCCTGCCGCAGCCTCGCCCATGAACCGATCGTCCAGTGTCGGCGGTGCACCCGGCACGATGCGGTCGCCGTCCACGGCGACCGTCCCCGCGCCGATGAGATCGATCAGCTCGGCTCCCGCGAGTGCGAGGGACAGGTCGCCCTGTCCCACGGAATGCTTCAGGTCCATGGCGATGATGAACAGGTCTTTCGCCGTGGTCATGAACGGCTCCCTTCGGAGACATCGACAAAGGTGCGTCCCCACCGACCGGGTCCGCGCCCGAGGCCGGCCCGGCGGCGGGGCGACTGTCACGATCAGTATCGCCCCGCCCGCGCGGCCGAAGCCCTTTCGTAAGGCGGCGGGAGTTTCTGCCGACGACGTCGGAACGGCGGGTCCTCGCTGCACTGGATCCCCGAGCCGCTTCGTCCGCCTGTCCACCGAGCGGCTGCGAACGGTCGAAGGGAACAAGATCATCAGGCGCGTGGCGTCGTCCTCCCACATGGAGGGACGAGGCATGTTGAAGCATCTGGAGAACCGCCGAGTTTCGGCTCGTGCCACCAGCCCGACCCCTCAGGCACGGTCGGCACCGCCTGGGCCAGCGCCACCTTGATCGGGAACTCCACAGACCGATCACGCGAGCCCCGTGGACCAGCCCTGTCTGCGATAGAGTTCGGCGGCGTCGCGGCCGAGCCGCTTCATCTCGTACACCGTGAAGATCACACGGCAGTGTGGGGCATGGGCCTTGATCTCCCGCGCGGTCTCGAGTGCCTCCTCAAACTGCGGGCGTACGCGGATACGGGTGCTGATCTTCTCGCTGAAGATCTTGTCCCTCGGGATGCCGTGCTGGGTGAGCGCGTCCAGCTGCGAGTCGAGCTCTTGGCTGCGGGGCGAGCATCTCGCGTACCCGATGCGGCTGTCCGGGCGCGCGGTCGGCCGGGGTGGGCACTCGCAGGAGCTCGGCGAGCCGGGGCACCTCCGACCCGCGGGCCCGGCTGCTGGACGGCAAGGAGTGGGACGCGGTCCGCGAGGGCGTCCTGGCGGGCCTGAGCCTACGTCCCTCTGACGAGGTCGGGACGGGGTGCCGTCATACAAGGGCGGGCATATTGTCCGTATATGGGTGACGTGCGGTGCGGCTGGTGCGGTGCGCGGCTGTCGGAGTCCGAGGCCCGCGGGCGCCGGTACTGCCTGCCGGCGCACCGGCAGGCGGCTTGGCGGGCCCGGCGCCGTTGGCGGGAGGCAGCGCCCGCGCGGAAAGGGGTCGCCGCGGCCGGTGAGCTCCTGTTGCTGCACGTCACAAGCGTCGCGCGGCTACCCGTGGAGCCGCCCCGCCCGGGTTCGCCCGTGGGCTGGAACTGCGCTGCCGTGGCCCGGGTATCTGATCTGGCCGGACAGCTGGTCCGTGCGGCGGTGCTGGCGGATCGGCGGGCCGGGGCGAGCTGGGCACAGATCGGTGCGGGGCTGGGGATCAGCGCCGAGGCGGCACGCAGCCGCTTCGGGCGCAGCCGCAGAGCCGCGCCTGCCGGCCGGGGCGGGTGACGGCCATGCGGGGCCCTGCTGTCCCTGCAAGTGCTGCCGGCCCCGGAAAGGAGCTGCTGGATGCGGTCCTGGCCGACGTCATGCGGGATACCGGCGCATCGGTGGGCCTGGTGTTTCTGCTGCCGCCGGGGGAGCGGGTGCTGCGGCTGGTGCTGGCTTCCGGGATGTCCCGGGAGATCGCCGCTCCCTGGGCCCGTGTTCCCATCGATGCGGCGATCCCGGTGGCGGACGCCGTGCGCCAGAGGCGCCTGGTCTGGCTGGGCAGCCAGGAGGAGATCGCCCGCCGCTACCCCCGGGTCGGCATCGTCCTGCCGTACGACTTCAGGGTCGCCGCAGCCCCGATCACCGACGACACCACCGTGTGGGGCGGCATCGTGCTGCTGTGGCCCGTCCGGCACCCGGCGCAG
Source organism: Streptomyces atratus (assembly GCF_900119365.1). Classification (GTDB taxonomy): domain Bacteria; phylum Actinomycetota; class Actinomycetes; order Streptomycetales; family Streptomycetaceae; genus Streptomyces; species Streptomyces atratus_B. The sequence continues at coordinate 15,500 of NZ_FPJO01000049.1, read as the reverse complement.
CTCAGTGCGGCCGAGCAGGAGACGATCACCGCCTGCTGCCGGCGCGCGGCACCGCTCCTGCAACAGGCCGCCGACAGCGGCCGTCCGCTGGGGTTCGCCGACGAACCCCGTCTGCTGCCTGCGCTGCACTCCCGCGAGGCCGACTCGGCCCAGGCCGTGGCCGCCCTGGACTGTGCCGAGCGGCTGCCCGTGGGCTGCTGCGCGCTCGATCTGGACGGCCGACTCACCTACATCAACCCCGCCGGCGCCGGACTGGTCGGTGCCGGTGCCGCCTCCCTGCTGGGCAAACGCCCATGGGAGGTACTTCTGTGGCTGTACGACCCGGTGTTCGAAGACCGCTACCGGGAGGCGGTGGTCTCCCGGCAGCCCACCTCCTTCACCGCCAGGCGTCCGCCCGACATCCGGCTGTCCTTCCAGCTCTACCCTCACGACAGCGGCATCAGCGTCCACATCACCCCCACTGCCGGGGATCCGACCGCCACAGCGGCCGAGGCCGCGGCCCCATCCCCCGCCGGGCTCGTCGGCGCGACGGGGCTGTACCACCTGACGCACCTTGCCACCGCCCTGGCCGAGGCCGTCAGCGTGCAGGACGTGGTCGAACTTGCCGCCGACCAGATCGTGCCGGCCTTCGGCCCGAAGGCGCTGGCTCTTCTCACGGTGAACGACGGACGGCTGCGGATCACCGGCTACCGAGGCTACAGCCCGGAACTGATGGACTGCTTCGACGCGGCCCCCCTGACCTCTGACATCCCCGCTGCACATGTCATCACCACAGGTGTGGCCAGCTTCTTCGCCACCTTCACCGACCTCAAGAGGGCCTACCCTCCTGCCGTGCACCAGGACGAGATAGCAGGCTGGGCCTTCCTCCCCCTGATCGTGTCAGGACGCCCGGTCGGCTCCCTGGTCCTCGCCTACGACCAGCCTCGGCCCTTCCCGCCCGCCGAGCGGGCCATGCTCACGTCATTGACCGGCCTGATTGCCCAGGCCCTGGACCGCGCCCGCCTCTACGACGCCAACCACACTCTCGCCCGCACCCTGCAGACCGGACTGCTGCCGCACACCCTCCCGCGCCTCACCGGCTTTGACGTCGCCGCCCGCTACCGGCCGGCCGGTCACGGCATGGACATCGGCGGCGACTTCTACGACCTCATCGTCTGCACACCCACGACGGCCGCCGCGGTGATCGGCGACGTGCAAGGCCACAACACCACCGCCGCCGCCCTCATGGGACAGGTCCGCACCGCCGTCCATGCCTACGCCGCCACCGCCAGCGCCTCCCCCGGCGCGGTCCTCGCCTGCACCAACCGCCTCCTGGCCGACCTCGACCCCGGCCTGTTCGCCAGCTGCCTCATCGCCCACCTCGACCACACCCACCACCGCGCGCTTCTCGCCACGGCCGGACACCCCCCGGCCCTGCTCCGCCACCCCGACGGGCACACCGACATCCTTCGCGTGCCGCCAGGGCTGCTGCTGGGCATCGACCCGGACGCCGACTACCCCACCACAGAGATCCCCCTCCCTCCCGGCGCCGTCCTCGCCCTGTACACCGACGGACTCGTCGAAACCCCCGGTACCGACATCGACGACGCCACCAACACGCTCGCCGGCCACCTGGCAGCAGCGGAACCCGAGAACCTCGACGCCCTCGCCGATGTCCTCCTCCACCACGCCGAACAATCCGCGCCCCGCTATGACGACATCGCTCTGCTTCTCATCCGCCCGCACGACGGACCGTGAACGCTGCGCCGCTGTATGCGGGCCGCCCGGGGGGAGGAGCTGTCCCAGGGTGGCCCAGCCAGTGGGGAGCCAGTGGGGTACCTCATCAAACGGTCCGGCGAGTACTCCACCCACGAGTTCGGCATCACCCCGGACGGCTACGACGCCCACCTGGACATGGACTTCAGCGTGCTCGGCGAGCATGAGGCGGCCGCCGCATGAGGGGAAAACGTCCCGTCGTTCTCAGGTAAACGTGATCCTCCGCTCGGCCGCATCAGGTGCGACGAAGGCGAGAAGTCGCTCGGCCTCGTCCAGTACTTCCTGTGTGCCCGCTTGCGACAGCGGCCGGAAGGGGGAGATGAGCAGTACGGATCCCTTCACCGACCATGTGCCGTGGACGAAGCCGTCAATGAGGAAGGTGGGCCGCACCATGGCCTGCCCCGGCATCACCAGCTTGCGGTCCGCCTCGCTGATCACTCGCGCGCGGTCCGTGTGCCCGAGGAGGAGGTTGTCGAAGGCGGGCAGAAATCGCACGGGGACGGGCAGGTCCGGGTCGGCGAGCGGCGCGTCGGGCAGGTCGAAGAGCTCAGTGCCCCGCTCGTCGTGGAAGACGCGCAGCTGTGACCGCAGCCCGTCGAGAGTCTCACGCAGGCGGGTCAGCCCCGACCATGTCTGGATGTCCATGACGCCGGCCGGGCCGAACGCCGCCAGGTAGCGGCGGATCATCGTCTCGACTCGTGGCGCTGCCATCGGTCGGCCGATCCAGTGCTCCGCGAGGGTGACGGCGATGTTGGGGCGGTTGCCCCAGGCGCCCCAGGCACCGGTGGCCGGGGCGTGCACCATCGGTACCCGCAGCTCCACCGCCCCCGCGAGCACGCGGCCGTCGCGGCCCGGGAAGCGCTCGGCGAGCGACAGGGCGAGCTTCCGCCGAGGCAGGGTGTGGCCAGCCATCAGCTCCCGACCGGCGTCGGTGAGCTCGGCGATGTTCAACCCGGCGGTCTGCGCAGCGAAGTACTGCGCCCGGGCGGTGCGGTCCAGGACGGGCTGGACGACGGGCCGCAGCCAGCGGAAGTCGTTGCTGCTGGTCAGGTGCTGGGTGCTGCGTAGGGCTGCGGAGCGCACCACGCGCCCGTCGCGGAGCAGTGCCATCAGGTCGTCATGCCGGAAGTCGGCCAGCCGGGTCCACAGCCCCACGTAAGGCCAGTTGGGCTCCTGCCCCTGCAAAGCGACCAGGTGTTCGACGACGTCGAGTACCGGGCGGGAGGTTCGGGCGGCCAGGAACTGTCGCTGGAGCAGTGTCCGGTTCAGGGTGCGGGTGGACAGCACGGGGGCGTCGGTCATGTGGTGCCGGTTCTCCTTGGATGGTGGGGACGTCACCGGGAGCACATCGCCCGTCCGTGTGTGACGGGCGGCGCTCTTCGTGCCTCAGTCGGCGACCCTGACGGAGACGTTGCCCTTGTAGTTGCCCTTCAGCAGGGAGACGAGCGCCTGGGGAGCTGCCGAGAGGCCGCCTTCCACGATCGTGTGGGGGAACACGAAACGGTCCTCGCTCAACCAGGTGCTGAAGTGCTCGGTCCACGCCGCGATCTGCTCCGGGGTGTGATAGGTGGAGAACGGCAGGGCCTCGATCCCCTTGGCGGCCGCCGCGGTGAGGTCCGGCTCGGGGAACCGGTCCTCGTGGTCGCCGATCTGGGTGGCCAGCGCGCCGCACAGCGCGAAGCGGGCCCCCGGCGCCGCCGCCTCGACGGCCGCGTCGAACTGCTCTTTGCCGACGTTGTCGAAGAACACGGTGATGCCCTCGGGCGCCAGTTCCCGCAGATGATCGAGGACGGGGCCGTCGTGGTAGTCGAACGCCGCGTCGAAGCCGAGCTCGTCAACCAGGTAGTCGATCTTCGCCTGGCTACCCGCGCTGCCGATCACCTTCGCGGCGCCCCGGCACTTGGCGATCTGTCCGGCCAGCGACCCGACGCCGCCGGCCGCGCCGGAGACGAAGACGACATCGCCGGCACCGGCCTTGGCGATCTCGGACATCCCGTAGTAGGCGGTGGGCCCCTGGCTGAGGTAGTGCACCGGGCTCGGGAACAGGTCGGGGTCCAGCTTGGGGTACTGGTCGGCAGACCCGGCCGAGTACTCGCACCAGCCGGCCATGGTGCGTACCTGGTCGCCGACGGCCAGGTCCGCACTGATGGACCGCACGACCGTGCCCACCGCGCCGCCGCCGATGCGCTGGCCGACCTCCCACGGCGGGATCGGCAGACGGGAGTCAGCCCGCAGCATCTCCAGGTACGCCACCGACAGACCCAGGTAGTCCGTGCGGACCAGTACTTCTCCCGTGGTCGGCTCGGGCGTAGGCACCTGTACGAGGGCGAAGGTGTCGGTCCCGAGGTCTCCCTTCAGGTGCTTGGCCAGCCGCACCTCCCACATCGTGTCGGGGGTCGTCGGCATCGTGCTGTCGGTCATGGTTCTCCTCGTTTCGATCAGTCGGCGCACCCGGCCTGGGCCCGTGCCGTTCTCGTGAGACCCACGCTATGAGCCATAGCGGTCACTTTCCGACCTCAATTGCCACATCCTGGAGGGCATGGGCGAACACAAGCTCACGGACTCTGCGGCTGCTGTCCCTGCTCCAGACCCACCGGCACTGGCCGGGCGGCGAGCTGGCCGACAGGCTCGGGGTTTCTGCGCGTACCCTGCGGCGCGACGTCGACCGGCTGCGTGAGTTGGGCTACCCGGTCGAGGCCAGTCGCGGCGTCGATGGCGGCTACCAGCTCACGGCAGGCGCCGCCCTGCCGCCGTTGGTGCTCGACGACGAGGAGGCGGTCGCGCTCGCCATCGGGTTGCGTGCGGCCGCCCAGGGCGCGGTTACCGGAATCGAGGAGTCCTCGATCCGCGCGTTCACCAAGGTCGTGCAGGTCATGCCGGCGCGACTGCGCCGACGGGTCGACGCCCTGCGGGTGGTGACCGTGCCCTCGGTCGAGGGCGGTGGGGAGACCGTCGAGGCCGGTGTGCTGACCGCCGTCGCGCAGGCATGTCGGGACGAGGAACGACTTCGCTTCTCCTACACCGCCCGCGGTGGCGAGCGCAGCGCCCGCCATGTCGAGCCCCACGGGCTGGTCTCGCTCAAATACCGCTGGTACCTGGTCGCCTACGACCTGACCCGGCAGGACTGGCGCAGCTTCCGCCTCGACCGCCTCGACGATCCGCGCGGGACCGGAGAGCGGTTTCGCCCGCGCGAGCTACCTGCCGACGACGCCTCGGCCTTCGTCCGTGCGGGGAGCGGCGGCGTCCCCGTTCCGCACACCGTCGAAGCGCTTGTGCACGCCCCCGCAGCGGCTGTTCGCGCGCGCGTTGGCCCGTGGGCGACGGTCGAGGAGGTCGACGAGCAGCGGTGCCGGGTAAGGATGACCTCGCAGACCCCGGACTGGCCGACTCAGGCACTGGGCAATGTGGGTGCGGAGTTCGAGGTGCTCGGCCCTCCCGAGTTCGTCGACTTCGTCCGGGAGTGGGCTGCCCGCTTCACCCGTGCCACCCGCTCGTGATGTCCGGTGGCGGAGGTCCGCCGTCGCAGGCCAAGCGATCAAGATCTTCAATAGACCAAGGTTTCTTTGGAGGATCGGGGGCGGTCAGGCGGCGGTCGGGACGTGTGTGATCTCTCGCAGCGAAGGGTGAGTGGCTGTTGGGGCGTGGGGGCCTGTCCGGCTGATCATGTGACTACTAGGCTGCGACGATGCAGTCTGCGGATCGGGACCAGGCGAACGACTATGACAGCTTCGCCGAAATGTTCTCGGCGGAGACCGAGAACAGCCTCGTAAACGCGTACTACGAGCGGCCCGCGATGTTGGCGCTGGCCGGAGATGTGACTGGCCGTCGGACCCTGGACGCCGGCTGCGGATCAGGCCCCCTGTCCGCTGCACTGCGCGATCGCGGTGCCGTCGGTGGAGTGGCCGATCGCCCACAGGTCCGGGCCGAGCCCGGCCATGGTGAGGCGGTGGTCTCCGAGGGTGGAGGCGAAGGTGAGGTCCGAGTGGTAACGGCCCAGGAAACCGGCGTCAGAAGTGCTGACAGGCCATGGACTGGGCCGTTCAGCAGCCTCGTTGGGGTGTGAGAGGTACGCGCCGAAGGTGGCTGAGAAGGCTCGATCATCGCCCGCGCCGCCAGTGTCGATCACACCTTCCTTTACCGCCACCGCGACGTGCTCGATCCCCTTCATTGCCGCCGCCCACGAATCGGCGGCAATGCGCTGTGGGCGCCTCCACCCGGGACGGCGGGTAGATGACCTTGAGGTGGATGCCTCATGTCTCCGTAGGCGGCTTCGAAGGGCTCTACGGAGCAATTCCAGGCCGTGCCCGGGTCCCCTTTTTCAGCGGACCGCGACACCGGACGAGAGAATCCCTGCATGGCGATCCAAGGAGCTTTCGTGCGTCACATGTAGGGGGGATCGCCTGTATGGCTAAACGGTCACCACGGAGGCATCCAGGGGGCTTGCAGCCCTACCTTTAATGCTCGCGCCGGGTGTGCTAAACCTAGCTCTCGGTTCTATGGTGAACCTTGCGGAACAGGGCCTGGCCGGTCGGCGGGGCCCCTGCACCGACCTCCGTCCGACGTCATGCCGCTCCCGCCCCCTGGGTGGGAGCGCGGTTTGTCGTGCCAGAAAAGAGAGCGCCCCTGTGACCGATCCCGGCATTCCCTCCGACCTTTCGGCCGACGCCACCGCACCCGCGCCCACCACGGGCAACGTGGGGGACACGTCCTACACCGGCAGTCAGATCCAGGTCCTGGAGGGCCTGGAGGCGGTCCGCAAGCGGCCTGGCATGTACATCGGCTCGACCGGCGAGCGCGGTCTGCACCACCTGGTCTACGAGATCGTCGACAACTCGGTCGACGAGGCCCTCGCGGGGCACGCGGACCGCATCGACGTGACGATCCTGGCCGACGGCGGGATCAAGGTCGTCGACAACGGGCGTGGCATCCCGGTGGACATCGTGCCGTCCGAGGGCAAGCCGGCCCTGGAGGTCGTACTGACGGTGCTGCACGCGGGCGGCAAGTTCGGCGGCGGCGGCTACGCCGTCTCCGGCGGTCTGCACGGCGTGGGCATGTCGGTGGTCAATGCCCTGTCGACGCGGGTGGAGGCGGAGGTGCGCTCCAGCGGGCACCGCTGGAGCCAGGAGTACGAGAAGGGCGTGCCGACCGCCGCGCTCAAACAGCACGAGGAGACCTCCGAGACCGGCACCTCGCTGACGTTCTGGGCCGACGGCGACATCTTCGAGACCACCGAGTACTCCTTCGAGACGCTGTCGCGCCGCTTCCAGGAGATGGCCTTCCTCAACAAGGGCCTGACCCTGACGCTGACCGACGAGCGTGAATCCGCGAAGGCCACGGTGGGCGCCGACGACCCGGACGCGGACGTGTCCGAGCCGGTGGCGCGGACGGTGAAGTACTTCTACGAGGGCGGCATCGTCGACTTCGTGAAGTACCTGAACGCGCGCAAGGGCGAACCCGTCCACCCGTCGATCATCTCGCTGGAGGCGGAGGACACCGCGCGCTTGCTGTCGGTAGAAGTCGCGATGCAGTGGAACACCCAGTTCTCCGACAGCGTGTACTCCTTCGCGAACACGATCCACACGCACGAGGGCGGTACCCACGAGGAGGGCTTCCGCGCGGCGATGACGGGTCTGGTCAACCGCTACGCGCGGGAGAAGAAGTTCCTGCGCGAGAAGGACGACAACCTCGCGGGTGAGGACATCCGTGAGGGTCTGACGGCGATCATCTCGGTGAAGCTGGGTGAGCCGCAGTTCGAGGGCCAGACGAAGACCAAGCTGGGCAACACGGAGGCGAAGACCTTCGTGCAGAAGGTCGTGCACGAGCACCTCAACGACTGGTTCGACCGGAACCCGAACGAGGCCGCGGACATCATCCGCAAGTCGGTCCAGGCGGCCACGGCGCGTGTCGCGGCCCGCAAGGCCCGTGACCTGACGCGTCGCAAGGGTCTGCTGGAGTCGGCTTCGCTGCCGGGCAAGCTGTCGGACTGTCAGTCGAACGACCCGGCGAAGTGCGAGATCTTCATCGTCGAGGGCGACTCGGCCGGCGGCTCCGCGAAGTCGGGCCGCAATCCGATGTACCAGGCCATCCTGCCTATCCGCGGCAAGATCCTGAACGTCGAGAAGGCGCGCATCGACAAGATCCTCCAGAACACCGAGGTCCAGGCGCTGATCAGTGCCTTCGGTACCGGTGTGCACGAGGACTTCGACATCGAGAAGCTCCGCTATCACAAGATCATCCTGATGGCGGACGCCGACGTCGACGGCCAGCACATCAACACCCTGCTGCTGACGTTCCTGTTCCGCTTCATGCGGCCGCTGGTCGAGGCCGGTCACGTCTATCTGTCGCGCCCCCCGCTGTACAAGATCAAGTGGGGCCGGGACGACTTCGAGTACGCCTACTCCGACCGCGAGCGCGACGCACTCGTCACGCGCGGAACCGGCAGCGGCAAGCGCCTGCGCGACGACACCATCCAGCGCTTCAAGGGCTTGGGCGAGATGAACGCCGAGGAACTGCGCATCACCACCATGGACGTGGACCACCGCGTGCTCGGCCAGGTCACCCTGGACGACGCCGCGCAGGCCGACGACCTGTTCTCGGTGCTGATGGGTGAGGACGTCGAAGCCCGGCGCTCCTTCATCCAGCGCAACGCCAAGGACATCCGCTTCCTCGACATCTGAGCCGACGGCAGTTGCACCCTCCCGGTACGGGGCCCGCGTCCGCGGGCCCCGGCCGCGTCACCCACCCATTCTCTGTACTTGGAGCGAATGCGTGAGCACTCCGCCTTCCGCCCGTCCCCGCACCCCGGCCGGAGACGGCTCCGACTACACCGCGCGGCACCTGCTCGTCCTCGAAGGACTGGAGGCCGTCCGCAAGCGCCCCGGCATGTATATCGGGTCCACCGACAGCCGTGGCCTCATGCACTGCCTCTGGGAGATCATCGACAATTCAGTCGACGAGGCCCTGGGAGGGTACTGCGACCACATCGAGGTGATCCTCCACGAGGACTCCTCCGTGGAGGTCCGGGACAACGGCCGCGGCATCCCCGTGGACGTCGAGCCCAGGACCGGCCTCTCCGGGGTCGAGGTCGTCATGACCAAGCTGCACGCCGGCGGCAAGTTCGGCGGTGGGTCGTACGCGGCCTCCGGCGGCCTGCACGGCGTCGGCGCCTCCGTCGTCAACGCCCTCTCCGCCCGCCTCGACGTCGAAGTGGACAGGGCAGGCCACACCTACGCGATCGGCTTCCGCCGCGGCGTGCCCGGCCACTACTCCGGACCCGGTGAGGACGCCGGCTTCGCCCCGGGCGGAGGGCTGCGCAAGCGGAAGGCGAGGGGCCGCAACGCGAACGGCACCGGGAACCGGACGCGTTACTGGGCGGACCGGCAGATCTTCCTCAAGGACGCCGAGCTCACGCTGGACACGCTCTACCAGCGTGCCCGCCAGACGGCCTTCCTCGTCCCCGGCCTGACCATCGTCGTCCGCGACGAGCGCGCCCTGGAAGGGGCCGGCAAGACCGAGGAGACCTTCCGCTTCGACGGGGGCATCAGCGAGTTCTGCGAGTACCTCGCCCAGGACAAGCCGGCCTGCGACGTCCTGCGCCTGACCGGCACGGGTACCTTCAAGGAGACCGTCCCGGTCCTCGACGACCGCGGCCACATGACCCCCACCGAGGTCACCCGCGAGCTCGGCGTGGACATCGCCCTGCGCTGGGGCACGGGCTACGAGACGAACGTGAAGTCGTTCGTGAACATCATCGCCACCCCCAAGGGCGGCACCCACATCTCCGGCTTCGAGCGCTCGGTCACCAAGACCGTGAACGAGGTGCTGCGCTCCGCGAAGCTGCTGCGAGTGGCCGAGGACGACGTGGTCAAGGACGACGCGATGGAGGGCATGACGGCCGTCGTCACCGTCCGCCTCGCCGAGCCGCAGTTCGAGGGCCAGACCAAGGAGGTCCTCGGTACCTCGGCGGCCACCCGGATCGTCGCGGCCGTCGTCGCCAAGGAGCTCAAGGCCTTCCTGACCTCCACCAAGCGGGACGACAAGCAGCAGGCCCGTTCCGTGACGGAGAAGATCGTCGCGGCCGCCCGGACCCGGATCGCGGCCCGCCAGCACAAGGAGACGCAGCGCCGCAAGACCGCGCTGGAGTCCTCCTCGCTGCCCGCGAAGCTGGCCGACTGCCGCAGCGACGACGTGGAGCGCAGCGAGCTCTTCATCGTCGAGGGCGACTCGGCTCTCGGTACCGCCAAGCTCGCCCGGAACTCCGAGTTCCAGGCGCTGCTGCCCATCCGCGGCAAGATCCTCAACGTCCAGAAGTCCTCGGTCTCGGACATGCTCAAGAACGCCGAGTGCGGGGCGATCATCCAGGTCATAGGAGCCGGCTCGGGCCGGACCTTCGACCTCGACGCCGCCCGCTACGGCAAGATCGTCCTCCTCGTGGACGCCGATGTGGACGGCGCGCACATCCGCTGCCTGCTGCTTACTCTGTTCCAGCGCTACATGCGCCCGATGGTCGAGGCGGGCCGGATCTTCGCCGCCGTGCCGCCGCTGCACCGGATCGAGCTCGTCCAGCCGAAGAAGGGCCAGGACAAGCACGTCTACACGTACTCGGACAACGAGCTGCGCCAGACCTTGCTGGAGTACCAGCGCAAGAACATCCGCTACAAGGACTCGATCCAGCGCTACAAGGGTCTCGGCGAGATGGACGCTGACCAGCTGGCGGAGACCACCATGGATCCCCGCTTCCGCACCCTGCGCCGGATCAACTTCGGCGACCTGGACTCGGCCGAGTCGGTCTTCGACCTGCTCATGGGCAACGAGGTGGCCCCGCGCAAGGAGTTCATCACCAGCTCCGCCGCCACCCTGGACCGCTCCCGCATCGACACCTGAGCCATCAACTCCGGCGAGGGACAGCGCCACACCTGTGGCACCCGACAGGTTCCCCGACATCGCTGCCGAGCTGCGTCGATTCACCTCGATCCCATTGCGCAACACAGATCGGTGCTGCTCAGCCCCGCCGTCGCGGCGCCCCCGGCCGCCGGGCCCTCACCGAGCGGCGGCACGCAGGCGCCCGGCGGCCCGGCTCCGGCCCCGGGGCTCGCCACGGGCAAGTCGGCCACGGCGACCCACGGAACGCCGTCGGCCCCCTCTGTACGGACAATCAGCTCAGAGTGTTGCGGTGGCCACCGAGAGACGAGACCACCGGATACGGACGGGCGGTCGGAAGTCGATAGCTGCCTCCCTTCAGGCCGAGCGGAGGCCACGGCTCGACGCCCAGCTAGCTAGGCACGGTGGCGCGGACCCTCTCGCCTGTGAAGGTGCACACCGCTTCGGACTGGAGCGCGACGGGCGCGCGGTGGCGGACATCAGCTCGGGAAGCTCGTGCGCTCCGACTCCAGTTGCCTTACTGGCCCGCAGCTAAGAGGTGTTGGGCCTTGGTGCGCGTCGATTCGGTACCCGGTGTTCCCCGTGGTTCCCCGCACGACCTGGCACGTGTCCGGCACGACCTTTTCGTCCCGAACGCGATCAGGCGTACCGAACCTGGGGTCCTGGGATTCATGACCCGTCGGCTGTCCCGATGGCTGGACGCGGCCATTTGCAGCTAAGGGATTCTGGCCGTCACTGCGCCGATTGCAGCGCGCACGTCACCCGGTCCCGACGACCTGACGACACACCAGGCATTGCCCCCTTACTCACCGTGCGCACGCCTTAACATCCGGTGATGAAGCGACCGGTGCCCTCGGGCTGCAGAAGGCGGAAGAAATGATTGCACGAAGAGACCTGCTCGTAGCCGGGGCCGTCGGTGGGGCGGCCCTGGTCCTGCCAGGACCTGGTGGGGCGGAGGCAGCCCCGAACGGGACAGCGGTGGCCCCCGGGGCCAGGTCTGCCGGTAAATTCCCGGTTCCCACCCTGGACCCCACGACCATCCCGAAATACGTCACCAACCTGGTGATCCCGCCGGCGATGCCGAAGGCTCGCCACTCGCAGCGGCACGGCATCGACACGTACGTCATCGGCGTGCGGCAGTTCAGCCAGCAGGTATTGCCGCCCGCTCTGCCGTCCACCACTGTGTGGGGATACGGCTCGCTCGGGGACAACAACACGTTCAATTACCCATCGTTCACCATCGAGGCCAGGGTGGACCGGCCTGTCCGGGTCACCTGGGTGAACGATCTTGTCGACGGCCAGGGCCGCTTCCTCCCGCACCTGCTGGCGGTCGACCCCACGCTGCACTGGGCGAACCCGCCGGGCGGCAAGGCCGGGCGCGATTCCCGGCCGACGTTCACCTCGACGCCGGGTCCGTATACCGGCCCCGTGCCGATCGTCACTCACCTGCACGGTGGGCATTCCACCGAGGAGAGCGACGGCTACACCGAAGCGTGGTACCTGCCACGCGCGAACAACATTCCTCCTGGATTCGCCACCGTGGGCTCGTTCTACAACGAGTTCCAGGAGAAGTTCGCCGATGCGCACGGCCTGAAGTGGAAGCCGGGTACCGCGACCTTCCAGTACGCCAACAACCAGCGGGCGACGACCCTCTGGTTCCACGATCACACCCTGGGTCTGACCCGTCTCAACGTCTACGCCGGACCCGCCGGGTTCTATCTGCTGCGCGGCGGCGAGTGCGACCTGCCCAAGGGGGTTCTGCCCGGACCGGCGCCCGCCTTCGGCGATCCTCCGGGCACTCGGTACCACGAGATCCCCCTGGCCATCCAGGACCGCTCGTTCAACTCGGACGGCTCGCTGTTCTACCCCACGAGCCGGGAATTCTTCGACGGGTTCGCGGGTCCGTACATTCCCACCACCGACGTATCTCCCATCTGGAACCCCGAATTCTTCGCCAACACCATGGTGGTCAATGGGCGGACATGGCCAAATCTCGAGGTCGAACCGCGTCGCTACAGGCTGCGCTTCCTCAACGGATGCAATGCCCGGTTCCTGATCCTGAAGATCGCGGACAGTCCGACCACCCGGCCGGCCCAGTCGGCCGTACCGTTCTGGCAGATCGGCAACGAAGGTGGATTCCTGCCCTCGCCGGTGCAGTTGGATCGGCTGCTGTTGGCCAACGCGGAGCGGGCCGACGTCATCGTCGACTTCACCGGGATCCCGGAAGGCACCGAGCTGTACCTCATCAACGAGGGCGCGGACGAACCCTTCGGCCGGGGCGAACCAGGCGTGGACTTCCCCGTGGCGGATCCGGCCACCACCGGGCAGGTGATGAAATTCGTGGTCGGCCCGCTGGCGAGCAAGGACAACAGTGTCCCGCCGGATCGGCTCAGGCTGCCCAAGATCAGGCCACTCGGCTCCTCGAACGTCACCCGTCGGCTCTCCCTCAACGAGATGCAATCCAGCAGTCCCCAGGTGCCGCCGGGAACGCCGGTCCAGACTTTGCTCGGAACGGTCGACTCCGCCGGGAATCCGGTGTTGCTGGGCTGGGCCGACCCGGTCACGGAGAACCCAAGGCTGAACGCGACCGAAACATGGGAGCTGCACAACTTCACTGTGGACGCCCACCCGATCCACATCCACGAGGTGGCGTTCGAGGTGGTGAACCGGCAACCGTTCAACGGGTCGCCCATGCCGCCGGAGAGCTGGGAGCGTGGCTTCAAGGACACCGTGATCGCCTATCCCGGAGAAATCACCCGGGTGAAGGCCCGGTTCGACCACCCTGGTCGCTTCGTCTGGCACTGCCACATCGTCGAGCACGAGGACAACGAGATGATGCGGCCGCTGCAAGTCGGAGGCAGACGCAAGAAGGACCACTGACAGGTCAGCGCCCGTGGTCCGTCAAAGCAGTCAGGCCGAGCACGCCCCGGCTACCTACGCTGCGCTGGGGCGGTGACCGCTGCCGGACTCGTGCCGGTGCTGCTCGCCTGCGGCGCCGCGTACTTCCTCACCACGAATCTGGCTGGACTGCGGGCGGACGCGGACCCGGGTGCTGATCTTCTCGGCGAAGATCTTGTCCCGTGGGATGCCGGGTCCGGCGAGTGCGTCGAGCTGCGACTGGAGTTCCTGGGTGAGGCTGGAGCACCTCGCGTACCCGATGCGGATGTCCGCAGTCGGGGTGTCGAGGCCGGCTTCAACTACCCGTCCGGGAGTGAGGTGCGACGGCGGCGTGCCGAGCCCTACCGCCTGGTCGCATCCGACCGGCGCTGGTACCTCCTCGCCTACGACCTCGACCGCGACGACTGGCGCAGCTTCCGCGCCGACCGGATGACCGAGGTGGTTGCCCGGACCTGGCGCTTCCGCCCACGCCCGGCGCCCGACGCAGCGACGTACGTGCAGGAGGGTGTGGCGAGCAGGGTCTACCCGCACCGGGCGCGCTTCCTCGTGCACGCGTCGGCCGACACGGTGCGCGCGCAGCTTCCGGCGTCGGCGGCCGTCGTACGACGGCGAGAGAGCGAGCTCTGCGAGGTGCTCAGTGGCGCCGCCAGCCTCGACGCCGTACTCATGCACGTACTCCTGCTGGGGCACGACTTCGAGATACTTGACCCTCCGGAGCTCGGGAGCCGCTGCCGCGCGCTGGCGGAGAGGCTGCTGGCGGCCGGTGCAACGGTCTCATCGGCGCCGGACATGCAGGAGTCATGAACCGCGACCACGCTGCGCCGACGCCGACTGACTGCCTCCGTGCCGAACACGTCGACCCGATCCTCGGCTTCGCCATGCGCCGGGCCATCGCACCGACGACATCGTCGCGGAGACCCCCCTGGTGGCCTGGCCCATGCCCGGGATCCCTGACGCGCCGCCGCCTGACTTCGCCTGATGAGGCAGCGGCCCGTTCTCCTGCGAACGGGGGATCATGCCGCCTGTTCGTATCCGTCGCCACCGGGCGGGTCGCCCCCGCCGCGTAGCGGGCTGAAGTCGACGTCCAGATGCGGATCGTACGCCTCGGGCTGGAGGCCGAGTTCGTGGGTGGAGTACTCACCGAAGCGACGGATGTGCTCCGCCAGGTACGGCGAGATGTGGGCCAGGTCCTCGGGATCGATGGTCTGGCCCTCCTCCTGGAGCTGGCGCACGATCTCGGCGATGTCCAGGGCGTTGTGGAAGATGACCGCGTTCGTGAGCAGAGCATTGAATTTCGCGGTCCTCTCCTGCTCGACGGGGTCGTTGCCGGTGATGACACCGCCGTTGCCGAAGCCGATCCACTGGGAGAAGCCGTTGAACGCCTCGACCTTGTTCGTCGCCGCGGTCACCCGCCGGCGCAGTGGGGCATCCGAGAGGCAGCGCGCCGCCGGGGCATCCAACGCCATACCTCTGGGTCGGACGCAGAGGACAGGAGAGCTTCGGCGTGGTCGGTGGACAACGGCACGAGGCGGACAGTTCCACCGAGGAGAAAGTTGTTGGTCACTGCAACACGGTAGAGCCGGTGATCACCCACAGACCTGTCGGTTCAGAAGCAGGTGCTCAGCTTGACGTTTATCCTCGCCTGTCACCCAACCTGCTGATCTGCGGTTCTTCCCGGGACAGCGGAGGCGGCCGTTCTCCACGCTTCGAGATGTCGAGTCACGAAGCACGAGAGAACGGCCGCTGCGTATGAGTCTCCCTCTCCCAGGGCCCGCAGGCGAGGCGTTGGATGTCTTGTCCCGCTTTCGGGTCGAGTTCTACGAGTGCCTTTACGCCCGCGCGGATGCACTCTTCGAGCTCACGGACGCGGTGCTGTGCGCGGACGGGCCGGTGAAGACCCTGGTCGAACTGTCGCTGGCCCTCGAGCACCGGCGTGGGCATGGTGCTCTGTACGCAGCGTTGGACCG
>NZ_FPJO01000045.1 GCF_900119365.1 Streptomyces atratus | reverse complement strand
GGCGGCAGACGAAGACGTAGCCCAGCTGACCGCCGAGTTTCATCGCGGTCTCCCGGGTTATCCCCTCCTCCAGGTGTGCCGCGAACTCCATCGTGCCGGTGCAGGAGGGACACACGGGCAGGCGGTCGTCCTCAAGGTAGGAGGGACTGCCTCCGAGCGACCCGAGCACTTCGCGCTGCTTCCCGAATCCTTCTTCGGGTTCCCACTTCCATCCCGAGCGGGCAAGGTCGTAGGCGCCATCGGTCCCTTCCTCGTCGCAGGCATCTTCGGGGTCGATCGTCACGACGTGGGTGCGGATGGCCGAGGTGGCGGGCAGCAGCGTCAATCCCGCCTCGGGTACGGCTACCGGCCGCAGTTCCTCCCGGGGAAACAGATAGACCCTGTTCGCGCTGGAGCTCGCGTCCCAGAACGCACACGCCCCGGGGTTGTTCTGGCACAGGAACACCGACAGGACACCGTCCTCGACGGGGAGATGGGCGAAGAACTGAAGCGGTCCCCCGCAGCCGCACAGGGGCCAGGCGAATCCGGCAGGAGCCAGCGGCACGCCCCCGGTACGAGGAACGTCGGAATCGGCCGGTGCGGAGCCGTCGTAGATCATTAGCGCTATCTGCATGGCGAGAGGCTACTGGCCGCCTGTGACAGGCCCGGGGGGAGCGGGCGCCTTGCGCGGGACACCGCGGATCAGCCCTCGTCCTGGTCCTCGTCCGCGGGGTCGGCCTCGTCCGGGTCGCGCAGGGGCCGCAGGCCCTGGGCGGGCCCGCTGGCGGCGATGTTGAACAGGTAGCGGCCCAGGAAGTTGATGTGCGCGTTCTTCAGCGGGGACAGGCGGGCCATGTCCTCGTCCTTGATGTCGTGGCCCTCCGCGCGGAAATCCGGTATTTACTGCGGCAGTTACGAACGCGTCTCCGCGATCGAGCATCCGCCCGAATGCGGTTCTCCTGTGCGGACTTGAGGGGAGGGGACTGTCAGTGCCCGACGCCGGCCAGGCCCGGCGCCGGCAGGCTTACCTGGGTCATGCCCCCAGATCCTCCGTCACGGGCAGGCACTCGGAGAGCAGGTCGACGACGTCGCGCCAGGCTCGCTGCGCGTGCCGTGGGTGGTAGCCGACGCCGGGACGCACGGTGTGGTCGACCGGCGGGTGGTGGAAGGCGTGCAAGGCGCCGCCGTAGACCACGAGGCGCCAGTCGACGCCCGCGGCCTGCATCTCTGCGGTGAACGCGCCCCGTTGCGCGGGCGGCATGATCGGGTCTTCCGACCCGACCCCGGCCCACACCGGGCAGCGAATGCGCGCCGCCTCACCCGGTCGGCCCGTGGTCAGCGCGTTGACTGTCCCGATCACGCGCAGGTTGACGCCGTCGCGCCCGAGTTCCAGCCCGACGGCGCCCCCGGTGCCGTAGCCGATGGCGGCGATCCGGTCGGGGTCGGTCCGCGGTTCGGCGCGCAACACGTCGAGCGCCGCATGACCGATGCCCCGCATCCGGTCGGGGTTGGCGAGCAGCGGCATGCAACGGGCCAGCATCTCCTCGGGGTCACCCAAATAGCGCCCGCCGTGAAGGTCGAAGGCCAGCGCTACGTATCCCAGCTCGGCGAGAGCATCGGCCCGGCGGCGCTCGACGTCGCTGAGCCCCGTCCCCTCTGGCCCGAGCAGCACCGCGGGCCGGCGGTCGACGCCGGCCGGGAGCGCGAGGTGCCCGATCATCGTCAGACCGTCGGCCGGGTACTCGACCGTGCGCGTTGTAATGGTCGTCATGAGACTGGACTTTAGTGATCGTCGAGCCCGGTCGGGCCGGGGTTCACCGCTGGCAGAACAGCGCGGATGTCCCTCTGAAATGCGGCGATGGCTCACAAGAACCGTCAAAAACCCCGTTCCCGCGGCAGCGCAGCCCAGCTGCTGGCGCAGCCCACCCCGGACCGCCCGGGCGGAGCGATCATCGCCACCACGGCCCCGAAGCTGTGGGAGGGCGAGCCGGTGCGCGTACCGGATCTCAATGCCTGAACCGGGTCCGTGCCCTTCTCACGGGGCACGGGGAGAGCTGTGGACGGCTGACGTTCCGGGCCGGTGGGGCCGGCCGGTCTCAGTCCCCGTGTGCTTTCGGTGTCCGGCTCGCCGGTCGGGCGTTGGTGACGGTGAACGGGCGCAGGTCTTCGGGGGTGTGGGCGATCTCGTCGCCGGTGAGGTGTGCGGGAAGGATTTCGGGGTCGCCTGCGGCGAGGACTGCGCGCAGGAGGCGGCGTGCGGTGGATTCGCGGTCCAGGGCGCGGCCGTTGCGGGAGGTGAGGAGCGGTCCGGTGTGTTCGGTGGAGCCGGCGGGTGCGCGGTGGGTGCGGTGGGGCAGGTATTCGTCGACGGCGCCGGTGATTTCGCGGGGGAAGGCGAGGAGCCGGGTGCCGCCGCCTTTCTGGGGGACGTCCCAGGTGTTGCGGTGCTGTTCGGTGTGGCGGGCCTGGATGAGGAGGTCGCAGATCTGGCCGGGGCGCAGGCCGGCGAGCAGGAGGTAGACGAAGAGCCGGGCGCGTTCGGGTTCGGGGCCGCGGTAGCGGTCGGCGGCGGACCGGATCGCGGCGGCGCATTCGCGGGTGGTCACGCGGGTGGCGGGGGTGTTGCCGACGCGGCCGCGGACCGCTTCGGTGGCGGGGTTGTCCGCGGCGATGCCCTGGGTGATGGCGTATCCGTAGAAGGAGCGCAGGACGGATACGGCCTTGGCTCTGGTGCGGGCGGTGCTGCCGCGGCGGGTGTCGGCCCAGCGCCCGACGGCGAGGGGGCCGGTGGCCCAGCAGTCGATGTCCTCGGCGGCGCAGAAGGTGAGCCAGGAGCGGACGTCGCGTTCGTAGCCGTCGAGAGCGTCGCTGCTGAACGGGCCGCCGCGTCCGTTGTTGGGGCCGGCGAGCCAGTCGTCCAGGAGCTGGAGAGCGTAGCCGTCGAGTGCTGTCATGGAGGCACTTTATGTTGCGTAACAGCCAGAGTATGAGCCACTCCCCCTTGCCGCAGGTCTCTTCATCGTGCGAGCCCCGGTACCTGCCCACGCATGCGCAGAGCTTTCAAGAAAGGGCGGCTGTTACGCAACACTGCTCATTCCGCCTTCGGGCAGCAGGAGCGGTCAGTGGACGTGCCCGCATCTCCGGAGGCGCGGGGAGCAGAGATCGGAGTGCTCGTCCGGCCTCGGTACTGGTGGGGTCGGACGCACCTCCGTCGCGACCGCCGAACTGCTCGGACAGCGGGTGACCGTGTTCCCGAGCCATCACGGCGGGTTCTGCGACGGAGAGTTCGGATATCCGGGGGAGCCGGACGAGTCGCGCATCGGCTGCGCCACGTCCTTGACGGCGCCTCGTAGGCCAACCGCTGACCGAGTAGTTTTCCCCACCCCGGGTGCTCTGGCCCCGAGCACCATGAGAGCTGGGTACGCGCGGCTGTACCTGCCCGGGGGCGTTCGGGCGGACGCCCACACCGCCGTCTCGCCGGTATGTGAAGTGATGCTTGTGGAGCATCTTCTTCGAGGCCGCGAACCAGTTGATCCACTCGGGGTGCCGGTAAGAACGCTGTCACCAGCCGCAAACGGCACTGATCTTGCGAGGGCGTCACCCGTGCGGGCGACGCCTGGGCCGTACGGCTGCGGTGGGTGAAGTTCTGCGAGGACGATCGGCGATCGTGGCCCGTACTCCGTTGGACCTGGATGAACTCGTCGAGCACTGGACGCTCTTGAAGGACGAGCAGGCGCTCGTGTCCGGCAAGCGTGGTGCGACGCGCCTGGGCTTCGCCGTGCTGCTGAAGTTCTATACGCAGTACGGCCGGTTTCCCCGGGGCCGCGCCGAGTTGGCGGGTGAGGCGGTGGAGTTCATCGCCCGGCAGGTGCAGGTACCCGCCTCGGAGCTGGGCTTCTACGACTGGACGGGCCGCACGGTCGAGTACCACCGCGCGCAGATCCGGGAGCACCTCGGATTCCGTGAGTGCAGCGTCGCGGACGCGGAGAAGCTGACGACGTATCTGGCCGAACACGTCGCGCATAAGGAACGCAGGCCCGAGCAGGTGCGGGTGGAGCTGCTGGCGCGCTGCCGTACGGAGAGCATCGAGCCGCCCACGGCGGGCCGGTGCGACCGGATCGTGGGGGCCGCCCTGCGGGCGGCCGAGGAGTCGCTGACGGCCCTGGTCTCTTCCCGGCTGACCGTGGAGAGCGTGGAGCGGATCGTGGCTCTGGTGGCCGGCGCCGACCAGGACGACGCCGGGCCCGCGGGCGGCGGTACGGAGGGCGAGGACGCGCCGCCGGTGCTGGCGAAGGTCAAGGAAGCGCCGGGCAACGTGAGCCTGGAGACGATGCTCACCGAGATCGACAAGCTCCTGGCGGTGCGGGCGATCGGCCTGCCACGGGATCTGTTCATCGACGTCGCGCCGAAGGTCGTGGCCGGATGGCGGGCGCGGGCCGCTGTGGAGTCGCCTTCCCACCTGCGGACGCACCCGGTGGCGCTGCGGGTGACGTTGCGGGTGACGTTGCTGGCCGCGCTGCTGCATGAGCGGGAGCGGGAGATCACC
Organism: Streptomyces atratus; assembly: GCF_900119365.1. Classification (GTDB taxonomy): domain Bacteria; phylum Actinomycetota; class Actinomycetes; order Streptomycetales; family Streptomycetaceae; genus Streptomyces; species Streptomyces atratus_B. The sequence continues at coordinate 28,452 of NZ_FPJO01000045.1, read as the reverse complement.
GACACGCTGGTGGAGCTGCTGATCTCCACGGTGCACCGGATCGGGGCGCGGGCGGAGAAGAAGGTCACCGAGCAGCTCATCAACGCGTTCAAGAAGGTGTCGGGCAAGGAGAACATCCTCTTCAAGCTCGCCGAGGCGTCGCTGGGCACCCCGGAGGGGACGGTCCGTCAGGTCGTGTTCCCGGCGGTGTCCGGGGGCGAGGCGACGCTGCGGGAGCTGGCGCACGGTGCAGACGACGTTGAAGGCGTCGTACACCAACCACTACCGGCGCGGGCTGATCCGGCTGCTGGACGTGCTGGAGTTCCGTTCCTCCAACCACACGCACCGGCCGGTGATCGAGGCCCTGGCGCTGGTGGCCCGGTACGCGAACGCGGGGAACACGTCGTACTACCCGCTGGGCGAGACGGTGCCGGTCCACAAGGCGATGGGCGGGGACTGGGCGGAGGTCGTCCACCGCGCCGACAAGCGGGGCCGTCGCCGGGTGGTGCGCATGGTCTACGAGGTCGTCGCCTTCCAGGCCCTGCGCGATCAGCTCAAGTGCAAGGAGATCTGGGTGGTTGGCGCCGACAGGTGGCGCAACCCGGACGAGGACCTGCCGCAGGACTTCGAGGCCCGTCGGGAGGAGAACTACCGGGAGCTGCGCAAGCCGCTGGACGCCGCGGTGTTCGTCGACGAGCTGCGCGAGCAGATGACGGCCGAACTGACCCTGCTCAACGACACGATGCCGAAGCTGTCCTGGCTGGACATCTCCGAGCGGAAGTCCGGGGCGATCCGGCTCACGGCGGCCGAGGCCCAGCCCGAGCCGCGCAACCTGCGCAGGGTCAAGGCCGAGGTACAGCGCCGGTGGGGCATCGTGCCGCTCGTCGACATGCTCAAGGAAGCGGTGCTGCGCACCGGCTGCCTGGACGCGGTCACCTCCGTCTCCGGCGGCGGCAGCCTCTCGCCGGAGGTGCTGGCCGAACGCCTGCTGCTGGTCATCTACGCGTATGGCACGAACACCGGGATCAAGGCCGTGGCGTCCGGCGGCCACGGGCACACCGAGGACGAGCTGCGCTACGTGCGGCGCCGGTATCTGTCGGCGGAGTCGGCCCGCGCCATCGCCGTCCAGATCGCGAACGCCACCTTCGCCGCCCGCAGCGCCGAGCTGTGGGGCCAGGGCTCGACCGCGGTCGCCTCCGACTCCACCCATGTCCGCGCCTACGACCAGAACCTGTTCACCGAGTGGCACTCGCGCTACGGCGGCCGCGGGGTGCTCATCTACTGGCATGTGGAGAAGAAGTCCCTGGCCATCCACTCCCAGCTGATCAACTGCACCGCCTCCGAGGTCGCCGCGATGATCGAGGGCGCGATGCGGCACGGCACCACCATGGACGTGGAGGCCAACTACACGGACTCGCATGGCCAGTCGGAGATGGGGTTCGGCGTCACGAGGCTGCTGAACTTCGACCTGCTGCCGAGGATCAAGCGGATCAACAAGGTGAAGCTGTACCGGCCGGTGGCCGGTGAACCGGACGCCTACCCGCAGCTGACTCCGGCGCTGACTCGTCCGATCCGCTGGGAACTCATCACCCAGCAGTACGACCAGATGATCAAGTATGCGACCGCGATCCGGACCCGTACCGCGTCCACCGAGGCGATCCTGCGCCGCTTCACCCGCAACGCCTCCCACCCCACCTACGCGGCGATGCTGGAGGTCGGCCGTGCGCAGAAGACCATCTTCGTGGCCCGCTACCTGCGGCTTCGGGACCTCCAGCGGGAGATCGAGGAGGGCCTGAACGTGATGGAGTCCTCCAACGGCGCGAACTCCGTGATCGCCTACGGCAAGGGCGGCGAGATCGCCTCGAACCGGCGCGACGAGCAGGAGATGTTCGTGCTGTGCCTGCGCATCCTGCAATCCGCCCTGGTCTACGTGAACACCCTGATGCTCCAGGACATCCTCGGCGAACCGGAGTGGGCAGACCTCCTCACGCCCGCCGACCGGCGCGGCCTGACCCCGCTCTTCTGGTCCCATGTCCGGCCCTACGGCGAGGTGAATCTCGATATGGGCGCCCGTCTCGACCTCGCCGCAGCTTCCGTACCGGGCCCCCGCTCACCAGCGGACACCGACGACCAGCAGCTGGCCGGGCGCCCATAGATTCGCGTAATCGCCTGAGTCGGCGGTCAAGCCTGGAGCGGGTTCTACGATGAGCCGGTGACCGAAACGCTGCCCCCCGTGGGCATTGACCTCTTCGACGTCGAACGGCTCCTGCTGACCGAAGTCGCGGAACCGCCGCTGCCGTCCGATGACGCTGAGGCCCGGGACCGGGCGTGGGAGAGGGCGGTGCGGGCCAACCCCGCTCTCTTCGACGGGCCTGTGGTGGCGTGTGGGGGACTGGAGAGGACCGGACCGCGCATCCTGCGCCTGTCCTGGGTGCGCGTGACCTACCGGCACTACGCGCTGCGTCGTGTTCCCGGCGCCACCGCACTGCCCTCGCTGTTCGTGAACGTCGTTCAGCCGACCGGTGACGGCCGTGTGCTGGCGGCGAGGATGTCGCCCGCTACTGCTGCCCCGGGCCGCTGGCAGCTGCCGGGTGGGTCTGTGGAGCCGCCCGAGGACGGGGCGGTGCTGGACGAGTCGGCGCTGGCCGGCCAGGCCGCGCGGGAGCTTGCCGAGGAGTTGGGGATCAGTGTGGTCGCCGAGGAGCTGAGGCTGCGGGTCGCCACCCGCGGTGAGAATGGCAGTGTCGGCCTGACCTACCTCGCGCCTGCCCTTTCCGAGGCGACGTTGCGCGCGGGCTTCACCGCGGCGGCGGCAGCCGAGCGTGTTCAGGGCCGTGTGCCTGAACTCGACGGCATCGCCCTGGTGCGTTCACCGGAGGAACTGGCTGCTCTGACGGGTCCGCACGCGGACTATCTGGAACCGGTTGTTCGCCGCTTCGCCGGGTGCCGCTGAGGTCAGGCCGCGGCGAGGAAGTCGCGTCCCCGTTCGTCGAGATCGGCCACGCACCGCAGGCCACGGGCCCGGAAGCGTGCGAGGTCGCCGCGCATACGGGAGACCGCCTTGCGGGTGCGGACGGAGCGGACACCGTCCATGTGGTCGATGGCCCGGTGCCAAGTGGCGCACGCCTGCTCGATGCTGCCGCGCTTGAGGTGCATCTCCGCGCCCGCGACCAGGTCCAGGGCGACGATCCGCGCGTAGGTTTCGGAGGGGCGGGCCGTGGCGGCCAGCGCGTACTGCTCGGCGGCGGCCCGGTGATCTCCCACGGTCTCGTGGACCTTGGCGGTGCGGGAGTACACCGACGCGGCCGGCGGGCCCCAGGCCAGGGCCCAGAACGGCACCTCGTCGCCGGGGGCACCGGTCAGCAGGGTGCGGGCGTGTTCGGCCTCGGCCAGGGCCGCGCGGCGCTTGCCGCTTTTGGCCAGGGTGTGGGCGTGAACGACGCGGAAGAGCGCTTCGGTCTGGGCGTCCACCCGTCCCTTGGCCCGGTTCAGTCCGGTCTCGGCCAGGCCCAGGCAGTGCTCGGGGCGATGGAGCTTGAGGCCCTGCATGGCCATCGTGCGCATCACGAATCCGTCGTGCCCGCGAAGGCCGGATTCTGCGGCCAGAGCGTAGGACTGGAGGTAGTAGCGCTGGGCGAGTCCCTGCTGACCTGCGTCGTAGCTCTTCCAGCCCAGCAGGTGGACCCCTCGGCCGGCGGCGGACAGCATCTGCTGGCGGACTTCGCCGGTACGGAACCGGGCCCGGCACAGTGGGGCGACGTCGTCGCGGAGGTAGGTGACCAGGGCGCTGCGGCCGTGTTGTCCGCCGTGGCGTTCGTCCATCTCGGAGAACGTGTGGATCATGTCGCGGACGGCGGCGACTTCGGCCATGCCGACGGTGTAGCCGGTGCGGGCGGCCGCGGTGCGGGCGGCGATGTCCTGGACGTGGCTGAGGGGTAACGCCGCGGAGGCCGCGGAGTAGGCGGAGGCCGTCAGGAAGCGGCGGCGGTCCAACTCGTACCTCCACATCGGCAGCAGAGCGTCCAGCGGGTCGCCCCCCAGGGACAGTCCGATGGTCTCATCCTCGGACTCTGCCGGGGAGGGCAGGCCGAGGTCGGCGGTGGTCAGGAGGCGGCCCAGGCGCCGGGAGAGCGCGACCGCGAGGTAGCGGGGTGTGTCGCCGCGGGGCAAGGATCCGCCGAGCCAGTGCTCGACATTGGACTTGTTCGTACGTAAGTCCGCGCCGCACTCGGCGGCGACCGCGCGGACCGCCTTGGCCAGCGCCTCGTAGGTGAGGCCGGATTCGGCGACAAGGGCGCTGAGCTGGACGTTCGGCGTGCGCGTGGTCATGAGTACCTGCCCCGTATATACGCGATATACCGCTTGGCCTGTCCATCACCGTACCGCTGCGGTGAGCCCCCGGGTTGACTGTTCATCAGGCCCGGACCCGGCGGCCGGCATCGTCAGCGCCGCGCTGGATCTGCTCCCGTGCCCACGTCTGCGAACCGTAGGTAATGCCCCATGCCCCGAGGAGGAATCGTCATGGACGAGCCGGATGATCGCTGGATCGCCGCTACGGCGTCGGCTCTGCTGGCGGCGGAGTACGAGCGCGTGCCGATCGACGCGCTGACCGTCCGGAGTCCGGAGCTGTCTTTGGAGACCGCTTACCGGGTGCAGGGGGCGGCGGTGGCCCGGCGGATCTCGGGCGGCGCCCGCGTCGTCGGCCACAAGGCCGGGGTGACCTCTCGGGCCATGCAGGAACAGATGGGCGTCGACGAGTCGGACTCGGGTGTCCTGCTGGACGCCATGGTGATGCCTACCGGCAGCACCATGGCCCGGTCCGTGCTGATGCAGCCGCGGGTGGAGGCGGAGATCGCTTTCCGGCTCGGCCGTGACCTGGCGGGCGGAAGCGTGAGTGTGGACGAGGCACGGGCGGCGGTGGAGAAGGTGTTCCTCGCCCTGGAGGTGATCGACACCCGGTTCACCAGCTGGCGCATCACGGTCGCGGACAGCATCGCCGACAACGCGTCCTGTGCCCGGGTGGTCACCGGGCCCATGGTGCCGCTCGGCGCGGACATGGACCTGGCCGCCGAGCCGCTGGTCGTCAGCGTCGACGGCACCGCGGTGGCCACCGGAGAGGGCCGCGCCGTCCTCGGCGACCCGCTCCGCGCCCTGACCTGGCTCGCCGGACGGCTGCACCGCGCAGGCGGCGGACTGCGCGCCGGGCAGCTGGTCCTGGCCGGGGCCGTGCACGCCAGCCTCCCGCTGGAGGCCCGGAGCACGGTGCGTGCCCGGTCGCCGCATCTTCCGCCGGTCGAACTGCGCGTGCGCTGACCGCAGCACCCTGCTGACCCCGCACCTCGCACTCATGCACCCCCTCCCCTCGAATGAAGGAGCGGCCGATGGCTGCTGATGAACAGAGTCTGCGTGTCGCGGTACTCGGCGCGGGCCTGATCGGCGTCGACCTCACCGACAAGATCCACCAGTCGCAGAAGCTGGAACTGGCCCTGGTGGCAGGGCGCGACCGGGACAGCCTGGGGCTGCGACGGGCGGCCGAGATGGGCCACTCGACCACGGCCGGCGGGATCCGAGCCGTGCTGGATACCGGGCCCTTCGATGTGGTCTTCGACGCCACCAACGCCGACAGCCACGCCGAACACTGGGCGGCACTGCGTCCGACCGGCACCACCCTGATCGACCTGACCCCCACGGAGCTTGGCACGGTCATCGTCCCGGGGGTCAACAGCCACCGGTCGGCGGCCCACCGGCACGTGAACCTCGTCAGCTGCGGCGGGCAGGCGGCCATTCCAATCCTGTACGCGATCTCCGAGCACTGCACCCCCACCTACATCGAGGTGGTCTCCACCGGGGCGAGCGCGAGCGCCGGCCGGGCCACCCGCCTGAACCTCGACCAGTACATCGCCACCACCTCCGCCGCGATCCGGACCTTCACCGGCACCCGGGACGTGAAGGTGATGGTCAACCTCAGCCCGGCCCGGCCCGCCCCGCCGTTCCGGGTGGCCATGACCGTCCTCGCAGGCAGCTTCCGTGCCGCACCGATCCGCACGAGCATCGCGGCCGCCGCCCAGGCCGTGCGCGCCTACACGCCCGGGTTCAAGGTGACCTCGCTCGCCGTGGACCCGGGCCGGATCTCGGCCGCGGTGGAGGTGACCGCCTGCGGCGGCCGCCTGCCCCCTCACGCCGGAAGCGTCGACATCATCAACGCCGCCGCCGTTCTGCTCGCCGAGCAGTCCCGATGAAGGGAACCCCACCCGTGAACACACATCCGCACGAGCGGCCCCGGATCCTCCTGCACGACCCGACCCTGCGCGACGGCCACCACGCTGTCGGCCACCAGCTCGACGCCGACCAGCTCCGCGCCTACGCCACCGCCGCGAACGCCGCCGCAGTGCCGGTGGTCGAGGTCGGCCACGGCAACGGCCTGGGTGCCTCCAGCCTCCAGATCGGCCGCTCCAAGCTCGACGACGCCATGATGCTCACCACCGTCCGCGAAGCCCTCACCTCGTCGCGGATGGGCGTCTTCATGGCCCCCGGCTGGGGTACCTCCGACGACCTGGAGGCCGCCGTCCACCACGGCGCCGACATCGTACGGATCGCCGCGCACTGCACCGAGGCCGACGTCACCGAACGCCACCTCGGCGTCGTCCGCGACCTCGGAGCCGAAGCCCAGGGCGTCCTGCTCATGAGCCACATGACCGACCCCGGCGAACTCGCCGAACAGTGCGCCCTGATGGTGAAGTTCGGCGCCCAGGCCGTCGGCATCATGGACTCCGCCGGGCACTACCTCCCTTCCGACGTCACCGAGCGCGTGCACGCCATCGCCGACGCCGTCGACGTGACGGTCATCTTCCACGGCCACAACAACCTGGGCCTGGCCGTGGCGAACAGCCTTGCCGCCGTGGACGCCGGGGCGACCGTCATCGACGCGACCGCCCGCGGGTTCGGCGCCGGGGCCGGCAACACCCAGCTCGAAGTCCTCGTGGCCGTCCTGGAGCGCCGCGGCGCCGAGACCGGGATCGGCCTGCGCGAGGTCCTGGCCGCCGCCGACATCGCCGCCGACCGCCTGATGAAGACCCCGCCGTCCATCGACTCGATCGCCGTGGCCAGCGGACTCGCCGGGGTGTTCTCCGGCTTCAAGCGGCCCGTCCTTCAGACCGCACGCGCCGAAGGCGTCGACCCCATCGACCTGTTCCTCGCCCTCGGCGAACGTCAGGTCGTCGCCGGGCAGGAAGACCTGATCGGCGTGGTTGCCCGGCAGCTCAAGGCGTCCACCCGATGACCGCCGCATCCGTCGCTGCCGGGAGAGCGGCCGTGATCTGCGCAGTCGGCGCGGCGCTGCCCCCGCACACCGTCTCGAACGCCGACCTGACCGCACGGCTGGAGACCACGGACGAGTGGATCCGCTCGCGGACCGGCATCACCCAACGGCACGTTGCCGGGGCGGACCTGTCCACGACCGACCTCGCTGTTCGGGCCGGCGCCCAGGCCCTCGCCGACAGCGAACCGGTCACAGTGGAGGCATTGGTGGTGGCCACGACCACCCCGGACCGCTGCTGTCCGGCCACCGCCCCCGCCGTTGCCACCCGGCTCGGCCTGACCGGCATCCCCGCCTACGACCTCGCGGCAGGCTGCACCGGGTTCCTCTACGCCCTCACCACCGCGGCCGGGCTGATCGCCGCCGGCACGGTACGGACCGTCCTGGTCATCGGTGCCGACCGCCTCGCCGCCCTTCCCGACCCCGAGGACCGCACGACCGTCCCCCTGTTCGGCGACGGCGCCGGAGCCGTGGTGCTGCGCCACGGCAGAGCAGACGAGGCCGGGGCGCTCGGGCCGGTGGTCCTGGGCAGCGACGGCGCCGGCGCCGGCCTGATCCGGGCCTCCCGCCCCGGCGCCCTGCACATGGACGGAGGCGAGGTCTTCCGGCATGCGGTCGACCGCATGTCCACCGCGTCCCGCCAGGCCACCGCCGCCGCCGGGTGGGAACTCGGCGACGTCGACCGCCTGGTCCCGCACCAGGCCAACAGCCGCATCACCGCCTTTGTCGCACGCAGGCTCGGCGTCCCCGAAGACCGCCAACTCAGCAATATCGCCGAGACCGGCAACACCGGCGCCGCGTCCATCCCCCTGCTCCTGGCCCGCTCCGCCGCCGACGGCCGTCTCAAGCCCGGCCACCGCACCCTGCTCACCGCGTTCGGCGCCGGACTGACCTGGGGTGCCACCACCCTCACCTGGCCCGGCCTCTCCCCGCAGCCACCCACTCAAAGGAGCCGGACATGACCGGTGACCTCACCCGCATCCTGACCGACGACCTCAAGCTGCCCGCCGACCGGCTCACCGACGACGCCAGCCTCGACCACGCCGGATTCGACTCCCTCGCCGTCGTCGAACTGTCCGTCCTGCTCACTGACCGCTACGGCATCGACATCAGCGACAGCGACATCAAGAACGCCGCCACCCTCGGCCGGCTCGACCTCCTCATCACCACCAAGCGCAACGGAAGGTGACCACCCCATGACCAGCAACAGCCGCCGGCCCGGACGGGCCTGGATCATCACCCCCGGCCTGTACGAAGGCCGCTTCGCCACCGCGCGGAAGTCCGGCGCCGCGGTCGCTGTCGTCGACATCGAGGACTCCGTCGCCCTCCCCGACAAGCAGACCGCCCGCACCGCCTCCGAAGCGTTCTTCGCTCACCCCGACCCGACGTGCACCCTCGGCATCCGGATGAACGGCCTCACGACGATCGACGGCATCAAAGACCTCGCCGCCCTCGCCGCCTACACCGCCCGGCCCGACCTCATCGTGGTCCCCAAGGTGGAATCCCCCCGCGACATCGAACTCGTCGCCGCCGTACTCGACACCGACGGCTACACCCCCGACATCTGGGCGCTGATCGAAAGCCCCCGGGCCTTCGACACCCTCCCCGCGATCATGCGCGCACCCCGGCTCGGCGGCGTCCTCTTCGGCTCCGCCGACTACGCCGCCTCCGTCCGCTGCGGCCTGGACTGGGACACCCTCCACTACGCCCGCTCGGCCCTCATCAACGCCGCCACCGCCGCGAACATCCCCGCCATCGACGCCCCCACCTGGGAACTCGACGACCCCGGCATCCTGCGCCGTGACGCCGAACGAGCCAAGGAGATCGGCTTCTACGGCAAGGGCTGCGTCCACCCCCGCCACGTACAGGTGATCAACGAGGTCTTCACCCCGACCACCGAAGAGATCGCACAGGCCCGCGCCATCGTCGCGGCCGCCGGCGCCAGCGGCGGAACGGTGACCACGGTGGACGGGCAGATGCGCGGCACCCCCTTCTTCAACCGGGCCCGCGCGCTCGTCGCCGAAACGGACCGTACGTCATGAGCACCGGCCCGCCCCACAGCTACCGACAGATCGGCGAGGACCGGATCCGCGAGAGCGTCGGCCTCTCCTACCCCGAACTCGCCCCCGGCCTGATCATCGAACACCGGCCCGGCCGGACCGTCACCGAACTCGACAACCTCCTCGGCGCCGCCCTGAGCGGCAACGTCGCCCCCATCCACACCGATGCCCACTACAGCAGCCAGACCCGGTGGGGCCGCATCCTGGTCTGCTCCGGCGTCACCCTCAACCTCGTGGCCGGCATGACCGTCCGCAGCGTCAGCGGCCTGACCACCGCCAACCTCGCCGTCGACCAGGTGCGCTTCACCACGCCCGTCCACATCGGCGACACCCTGTACGCCGAGACGAAGATCCTCACCCGCCGGGCCTCCGAGAGCCGACCCGACACCGGGGTCATCACCTGCCACACCACCGCACACAACCAGGACAACACCAGCGTCCTGGCCTTCACCCGCACCTTCCTCGTGCCTCTGAACGCGGACGCCGCTCGCGACGCCACCTACTACTGAGGGCGAACCATGAATCAGCAGTTGACCTTCGCTCCGGCCGACGACGGCCTGTGGGAGCAGTACAACAAGCTCGCCACCCGCGCCTACGGCCACCCGGTCGGTGACATCACCCACCTGCGCGAGCACGCCGACCTCCAGGTCGCCGTCCGCGGCGGCCGGGTCGTCGCCGGCGGCCTCGGCCTCCTCGTCGATCAGTTCTTCGGCGGTGCCCCTGTCGCCAGCGCCTGCCTCGGCGACGGCTGCGTGGCCCCCGAGGAGCGCGGCGAGCACCTGGCCGCCGACATGGCCACCGAACGACTGCGCCCCCTGATCGATCGCGGAGCGGTGATCTCCACGGTAGTGACCTCCTCCACCGGCTACGCCCGCCGCCTCGGATGGGAAGCCCCCACCGGCGTCCTCGCCTGGGCGGTGGCCACCGACGACCTCAAACACTCCTTCACCACCGCGGACTTCGAAGTCGAGCACGGGCTCACCGACGAAGCCGAAGCCCTCCAACGCGACCTCGCCCGACAGTGGAACGGTCCCGTCCACCGGCCCACCTGGTGGCCCCGGTGGAAGCACGACAAGAGCAACCTCACCACCTACCGCTTCGCCCGGCCCGGCCACCCCGTCACCGGCCTGCTCAGCCTCACCACCAAACGGCACGAGCGCCACGGCATGAGCCTGGTCGTCCATGATTTCTGGGCCGCCGGTCAGCCCACCGCCGCCGCCATGCTCGCCTTCCTCGGCCACCACAACACCCGCGCCCGCACCATCGAGTTCCGGCGCGGCGCCCTCCCGCCCTACCCCACCCTCCTCCACGGACTCCGACACCACCGCACAACCGCCGAAGCCTGGCACCCCTGGATGCTCCGCATCCTCAACACCTCCCAGGCCATCCGGCTCCGCGGGTGGCCCACCGACCTCACCACCGCCGTACCGATCGAAATCGAGAACGAGACCGGCGACTGTTCCCGGTGGATGCTTCAGTTCAGTGACGGAGCAGCCGAGATCATCCCCACCCACGTCGAGGGACAGGTGACCTTCACCCGGCGACAGCTCGCGGTCTGGTACGCCGGCGGCTACCGGTCCACCACCTCGGCCCGCGTGGCCGGAGTCCACACCACATCGGACAAAGCCCTCACCACCCTCGTCCGCAGCACGACACAGTTCGAGCCCTGGCTGCCGGACCACTTCTGACAGCGGCGGGAGTCTCCCCGTTCTCACCTGCCCGAGTGTCGGCAAACGATCGTCTGCCGACACTCGGTGCCATGATCACGAACCCGCAGGTGAACACTGTCGGCAACTCGCGTCGGAAATCAACGTCGACGAACGGTCGTTGGGGTAGTTTCCGACAATGCTTCTCGGATACTGCCGCACCTCGACGGCCGAACAGAACCCCGACCATCAGATTGACGCACTACTGCGCAACGGCGTCGACCGCGACAACATCCACGTCGACGTCGCCAGCGGCGCGAAAGCCTCCCGCCCCAAACTCGACCTCGTCATGCAGCTGATGCGCGAGGGCGACACGCTGAAGGTCACCCGGCTCGACCGGCTCTCCCGCTCCGTCCTGCACCTGGTCACCCTCGGCGCCGAGCTGCGCGAGCGCGGCATTGGCCTGCACGTCATCGAGCAGGGCATCGACACCTCCACGATGGAGGGCCGGGCTATGTTCGGCATGCTGTCCGTACTGGCCGAGCTCCAGCGGGAGCTGATCGTGGCGAACACGAACGACGGGCTCGCCTCCGCGCGGGCCCGAGGCCGGGTCGGCGGGCGCCGGCCCAAGCTCACGGCCGACCAGGCCGAGCTCGCCCAGCAGCTCTACGACGCCCGCGAGAAGACCGTCCAGCAGATCGCCGACATGTTCAACGTGCCCCGTTCCACGGTGTATGGGCACCTCGACAAGACCAAGACCGTCCCCCGCCAGCCCAAGAAGACCGTGGTCACGAAGCCCTAACCCATCGTTTGCGGCTGGTGACAGCGTTCTTACCGGTACCCCCACTCACGTGGGCTGTCCGGTTCGTACTCGGCTCCGGCGATCAACGCCTGCTTGCTGACCAGGCAGAGCCCTTTCTGTCGGATCGCCAGGACAAGACCGGTCCACCTCACGGAGCCCTGGCACCGCGTCCGGGGGCTGATCCCGGGGACCGGGTTGAGGTCACAGCATTCGGTCGACCAGCCCGTCGATGTAGTCCGGGGTGAGCGGGACCATGCCGAACAAGACGCGGATATACATCGGGGCCAGGATGTGGTCCAGCACGTCGAACGCGTCGGGTGCGTGCTCGCCACGGTCGCGGGCGCGATCGAGCATGGACTGCAGTTGCCGGGTGCGTTCGGCGCGGAGGTCGGCACCAGCCTGCAGGCCCTGCTGACCGTTGCTCGACAGGGCGACGGCCAGGCGCACCACCGCCAGGCCGTCGGGTCCGGTGATCTCGCGGGCCACTTGGGCCGCGTAAGTGCGCAGGTCGCCGGCCAGGCTCCCGGTGTCGGGCATCGGCGACTGCGCGTTGAGGCGGGTGAGCGCCACGTCGGTGAGCAGGGTTTCCAGGCTGCCCCACCGGCGGTAGATGCTGCTGTCGGCTACGCCTGCGCGGGCTGCGACCTCGCCGACGGTGAAGTTGCCGTAGCCGCGCTCACTGATCAGGTCGGTGACGGCCTGGTGCACCTCCGCGCCGACGCGGGCGCTGCGCCCGCCGGGCCGCCGGGCTCGCTGTCGCTCGTTCATGCCCCTACCTTAACGCAGTCGTGACTTGCGTTTGTGAGCGACCCTCCTTACAGTCTCCTAACGCAGCCGCTGGTTGCTTTAGGGCGCTCAGGTGTATCGCCACCCGCGTCGGCCATGGCCGGGCGCAACTAACGATTGAGAGGAATCCCCATGGCGGCATCGCCTGCGGCTGTAGGCAGTCGATCAAACCGGGCCGTGCTGCTCACGGTGACCTGCCTGGGCCAATTCATGGTCCTGCTCGACAACACGATTGTTGGAGCGGCGCTGCCCGATATGCAGCACCGGCTGCACACTCAGTTGACCGGTCTGCAATGGATCGTCGACGCGTACGTACTGCTGGTCGCCATGCTGCTGCTGTCCGGCGGTGTCTTCGCCGACCGGTTCGGCCGCAAGCGGGTGTACCTGACCGGCGTGGCGGTGTTCACCGCCGCGTCGGTGCTGTGCAGCCTCGCGCCCTCGCTCGGCTGGCTGGTCGCCGGCCGGGTGCTGCAGGGCATCGGGGCCGCGGCGCTGAGCCCTGCCTCGCTGGCCCTGCTCGTCGCCGCCCATCCCGTGCCGCAAGAACGAATCAAGGCGATCGGGCTGTGGGCCGGATTCAGCGGAATCGGTCTGGCCGCGGGCCCCGTGGCCGGCGGCGTGCTGACGGATGCCTTCGGCTGGCCCGCCATCTTCCTGGTCAATCTGCCCATCGGCGTGGTTCTTCTGCTGGTCGGTCTGCGCAGCCTTGAAGAGACCCGCAATCCGAGCGCCCCCGCGATCGATATCCCGGGAACGGTGCTGTCCGTTCTGGGGGTGGGTGCGCTGACCTACGGGCTGATCGAGGGTGGTGCCCGCGGCTGGACGTCGCCGGTGATCCTGGGCAGCTTCACCGCCGCGGTGATCCTCCTCGCCGCCTTCGTCGCCGTCGAAGCGCGTCGCTCCGCTCCGATGCTGCCGCTGCGGCTGTTTGGGCAGCGCCTGTTCACCGTATCCAACACCGCCATGGTCGTGGTGGGGTTCGCGCTCATGGGCTCGTCGTTCTTCTTCTCCCAGTTCTTCGTGTACGTCCAGGGCAGCTCGATCCTGCGCGCCGGCCTGCAGACCCTGCCGGTATCCCTCGCCATGGTGATCGTCAGCCCGTACGCGGGCCGGCTCGCCGCCCGGTACGGCTTCCGAATCGTGGTCACCAGCGGCCTGGCCCTGGCCGGCCTGGGACTGCTGACGCTCGGCATGGTGCACGCCGACACCGGCTACGGGAACGTGTGGTGGCGGCTGGGAGTCGTCGGCATCGGCTTCGCCCTGACGATGTCCCCACTGACGGGAGCCGCCATCCAGGCAGTCAGCCCGCAGGAAGGCGGCCTCGCATCAGGCATCAGCAGCACCACCCGTCAGATCGGCGCGGTGCTCGGCGTGGCGGTCCTCGGAGCCATCGTCCGCACCCGGCAATCCGGCGGCGCCTCCTTCGAGACCGGCCTCAACAACACCTTCCTCGCTGCCGGCGCCGTCACTTTGGCCACCGCCGTGTTCACCGGCCTGTGGCTGGCGAGGTCCAGGACCGTGGAAAACTCCGCGGCGCCGCAACGTTCCACCGGTCCAGGTGTGGTCACCACCTCGAACAAGGCATCCGCGAACAGCTGTTGACGGCGACACCGACCTTGGCCGGGAGGTGTCCCGCCGGATCATCCCCCGGCGGGACGCCTCCCGGCCAAAGGGATGGTGCTCCGCGCCTCTCACACATGCCTCGACGCCGCCGTGGCCCGGCTGCGCGCCGAAGGCCACGACATCAAGGACGAGGACGTCGCCCGGCTCTCCCCGCTCAAGGACCGGCACATCAACTTCCTGCGCCGCTACCTGTTCAACATCAAGGCCAGCGCGCCGGGCCAGGGCCTGCGCCCCTTCCGGGACCCGGACGCGGCCGAAGACGACGAGAGCGACTGACCACGTGCTGAATGGCTGCACAGTGGCCGAGGGGTCTGATAGCGCCTGGCAGTCGATAGCTGCCTCAGAAGCCGAAGGAGTTGTGCGGTTCGGGGTCGATGCGGAACAGCCGGGTTAGCTGCGCGATCACGCCGTCGGCGTGCGGAGTGATGCGACCCGCGTACGTCAGGTCATGCGCCGACATGCCTCCGAAGTAGAGCGAACTGAGTGCCGAGATTGTGATGGTCAGATCCGCCTGCTGGTCGGTGGCAACGCATGTCACCGAGGTACCGCCTGCGCGGAGAAGCCATGTCCGGTTGTTTGCCGGGCACATTTGGTCGTCATCGACGGTGAAAGCCACCTCGCCGGCCGTGTCGTACGAGCGTTGTGTCAGGGCGCGGGGGACGTCGAGAAGGCGTGCCCACAGGTTGTCGGACTGGCGGGTGATGCGCATCGCCCGCGGGTTCGCGAGCATCCACCGCAGTGGTTCGTCGCGCGGACGGCCAGGCGCCACGATGGTTTTGGTGAGGTCGAAGTCGACCATCAGGCTCCACAGTGCGCGATAGGCCGTCGGGTTCGTCGCCTCCAGCGCCTCGACAACCAGGGTTCCCGCGTTGACGGCTGTCGAGGACCACGGCAGTCGAAAGTTGGCGATGCCGTCTACTTCGCCGTGCTGGTCGCGGTGGGCGAGATACCGCAGCGGTCCGTTCGTGCCGTCCGCGCCATCGGACAGCCTGTCCCAGCGCCCGGGCAGAGGGGTGAGCTCACCCACGCGGTTTGCCCGTACCTTCGCGTGCACCACAGGCCAGAACTGCTTGGCTTGCGCGGCGTCGACCAGCTCCAGCGAACCCGGATCGGGCGCTGCCGGAAGGAGGGCGGCTTCGTGACGGGCCAGCTCCCACCGCGTGCGGTATGTCGCCGGCGAGAACCCGAATCGGCCGTAGATGCTGCCCTCGCTGGCGCTGAGCATCGCCAACGGCTCGCCTCGGTCCAGGGCCGCCTCGAACATGGCCTGCATCATCCGCCGCAGGTAACCGCGTCGGCGGTGTGTAGCGATCACCCCGGTAGAAGTGACACCGGCTGTCTTGACCGTACCCCCGCCAGGAACCGTCACGTCGAAGGAGATGGCGGCCGATGCGCCGACGCACGCGCCGTCTGCGAATGTCGCGATCGGATGGAAAGACTCGTCCTGGACGTCAGCTTCTGCCCACTCCTCCAACTGCTCGGCGGTCGCCGGAGTGCGCTGCGGGGGCCACGGCTCCGCACCACCGTGCCACGCGGCATCAGCCGGCTCCCACTGCGGCAACCCGCTCGCGAAGGGCAAGGCCCGGTAGTACGCGTTCATTTCATCTCGCTGTGGTGGGCGCACCTGAGCAACCATGACGAACATTGCATCCACAACCAGCGCCTACAGACAACCGATTACTTGATCGCCGAACTACCAACCTTCAAGAAACCTTCGACAAATGAACAGCGGCACCTCGCGAGAGAGCTGAACCGCAAAGGGTTCTTCGCGAAGGTCTCTTTGCGAAGAACCCTTTGCGGACTATCGTGTGTCGCATGGCTGATGCAGTGGAGAGGCCGGATGGCCCGAACGTTGGAGAAGACTCGGTTGTCCTGGATGCCAAGGGGCTGCGTGCCCTGGCGCATCCGGTGCGCGTGCAGTTGGTCGGGCTGCTGCGGAAGTACGGCCCGTCGACGGCCACCCGCCTCGCGGAGCGGCTGGGCGTGAATTCCGGTACGGCCAGCTACCACCTCCGGCAGCTCGGCGCGGCCGGTTTCGTCGAGGAGGACACCGAACGCGGCAACGCGCGAGAGCGCTGGTGGCGTTCGGTGCACCGGACTACCTGGTTCAACGATCCGGAGCTGACCGAGCGGGAGCCCGAGGCCGCACTGGCCTACCAGCAGTCCGTCGCCGCCATCTACACCCTGCGCACGCAGCAGACCCTGAACGAGCTTCAGACGATGCCCCGCGCATGGCGGAACACCTTCGACATGAGCGACTGGGCCTTGCGGATCACGCCCGAGGAAGCCGCCACCCTGTACCGGGAGTTGACGGACGTCATCGCGCGCTACCGGCGGGACGCGCCGGAGACGGCGGCAAGTGCCCCCGAGGGAGCCGAACGGGTCGCCGTGATCACGCAGATCCTGCCCGAACTGGATGCGCCTGCCGCGTCGTCGCTTGCTTCCGGCTCTCAGGAAGAGGAAGGAAGCCCGACGTCATGACCGATGACGCCTCGGAGGCCGGCGGCATACCCGGCAAGAGGTCCTTACGGCCGCTGGGCGGGGTGCTGGCGGCCATGGTTGTGTCGCTGACCGGCACGCGGATCTCCGTTGTGGCACTGCCCTGGTTCGTCCTCGTCACAACCGGCAGCGCCACCCAGACCGGACTGGTCGCCTTCTGCGAGATGGCGCCCTACGTGGTGGTCAAGGCGTTCACCGGGCCGCTGGTGGACCGGATCGGCCCGCGGGCCGTTTCCTGGACCACCGATCTGGCCAGCGCGACCGCCGCCGCCGCGGTTCCCCTGCTCCACGCCCTGGACCTGCTCTCCTTTCCGCTCCTGCTGGTTCTGGTCGCGCTGATCGGCGCGGCCCGGGGACCCGGCGACCTGGCCAAGGAGGTGATGGTCCCGGAGGCGGCCGAGCGCGGCCGGGTGCCGCTGGAGCGGGCCACCGGTCTGGCCGGTGTGATCGAGCGGCTCGCCTCCACCGTCGGCCTGGCGGTCGGCGGATCCCTGGTGGCGCTGCTCGGCCCCCTGACCGGACTCGCTGTCAACGCGGGCTGCTTCGCCCTCGGATCGGTGATCATCAAACTCGCGCTGCCTCGCGGCATGGGGCACGCGGCCGAGGAAGCCCCCTCGCCGGCTGGGGAGACGGGACCGGGCTACTGGCGGCGGTTCGGCGAAGGCTTCACCTTCCTGCGCGGCGAGCCGCTGCTGCTCACCGTCATCGTCATGTGCGGCATCACCAACCTGCTGGACGCGGCGTTCACGTCGGTACTCGTACCCGTCTGGGCCAGGGAGTCCGGCAATGGGCCGACCGCGATCGGCCTGATGGGCAGCGTGATGGGGGCCGCGGCGGTCGGCGGGAGCCTGATCGCCGCGATGGTCGCGCACCGGCTGCGGCGGCGGGTGGTGGTTCTCACCGGGTTCCTGCTGGCCGGGGCACCGAGGTTCCTGATCCTCGCCTTCGATGCCCCATTGGGGGTGGTGCTGGCCGTCTTCGCCGTCAGTGGGTTCGGCGCCGGCTTCGTCAACCCAGTGCTCGGAGCCGTCCTCGTCGAGCGGGTGCCGCGCCGGATGCTGGGCCGGGTCAACGCCCTCGGTGACTCGCTGTCCTGGGCCGGGATCCCTCTCGGCGGGCTGCTCGCCGGGGCGGCGGTGACCGCTGTCGGACTCGTGCCGGTGCTGCTCGCCTGCGGCGCCGCGTACTTCCTCACCACGAATCTGGCTGGACTGCGGCCGGAATGGCGCGAGATAGACCGTACGCGTGGGCGGGGCGTCGTGAAGCCGCATTCCAAGGAAGACGCCTCACAAGGCAGTGCGACAGTAGCGACATGACGTCTACGGGAGGGAGGCGGACCATCTGGTTTCCTTCTCCCTCCCACCGCTCCTTCTGACCGCGCCCACGCTTCACGCACGCTCAGATGACCGCTGGTCGGTGGCGTCCGTCGCAACTCGGGGGCCCGGAAGTTTGACCGCAGCAAGGTCGAGGCGGGTGTCCATGTCGAGGTTGACCTCCCCGTACGGACGCACGTGGGACCGGAACAGCGGGATCCCCGCGGGCGCGGGGAGCAGTCTTTGGCCTTGGCCTTCTTCTTCGCGGCTTCGGGACCATCCCCGCGGGTGCGGGGAGCAGCTTCGCGACCTGCGGTTTTAGCGCGGGAGTAGGCCGTTCTGGAGTACTTTCACAGATTCCGGCAAATCAACTGAACAGTGCATCACCGGCATTCATGCTCTCCCGAAGCGGCGCCGTTTGGAGGCCTTGCTCCAGCCCGGCTTCGGGCTATCGCTCCGTGGCGCCGCCGCAGCGTTCGGGCGGCGGATCAGTGTCAGGCCCTCGTGGTCGACGGGGTGCCAGTTGTGGTCGTGGGTCCGGAAGGTGAAGCCTTGTTCGTTGTTCGTCGTATGGGCGAGGAGGGCGCGGCCCTGGCCCGCGTACTGCTGTACCTCGTCCCACAACACGTCGCGGATTCTCGCCGACGGGTTGCCGATGAAGACGCCCGCGGAGATCTCGAGCAGCCAGCGGGTGAGGAACCCGCGCAGGCCGGCAGGGCAGTTGGTGAGGACGATGACGGTCACCAGAGCATCGCCTCGTCCTCGTCGCTGTCCGTGTCCTCGCCCCTGCCCCCGTAGTTGCGGCCGGCCGGAACCTTGTGGCCGCCGTCGCTCTGGAGCGTGACGACATCCTGGTCACCGGAGGCCGCGGAGGCTGTGCCGTCCGGCAGCAGGAGGCCCTTGATGTCGTCCACGCAGCGGTCCAGCAGCGATGTTTCGTTGATGCGGTCGCGCAGGGCTCTGCGGGTGCGGGAGGCCACGTCCTCCTCGTCCTCCGCGGCGATGTCGAAGGCCAGGGGGATGCCGATCTCGGTCTTGTAGAGGTCGGCGATGTCGAGGACGAAGGACAGTTCGTGGCCGGAGTGGACGAAGCCCAGTGCCGGGCTGCAGCCGAGGGAGGCCACGACCGCGTGGGCGATGCCGTACATGCACTGGGCGGCGGCGGTGATGGCCTGGTTGACCGGGTCGCCTGCGGCGAAGTCGCCCGGGGTGTACTTGCGGCCGCGCCATCGGATGCCGGTGCGGGCCGCCTGGGCGCGGTAGCAGTCCTTGACGCGGCGGCCTTCGCTGCCGAGGAGTGCCTGGCGGGTGAGTCCGGCCGGGTCCTCGTCGGGGAAGCGCAACCGGTACATGGCGCGGGCGACGGCCAGTCGGCTGCGGGCGTTCGCCCACTGGACCGCCTGGGCCTCGGCGAGCGCGGACGAGCGGGTCAGGGCGCGGCCGCCTGCGTAGTAGCGCACTCCTTGCTCCCCCACCCAGGCAACGGCGGCGCCGGTCTCGCCGAGGACGCTCATCGCCTGGTGCGTGATGCGGGTTCCGGGCCCCAGGAGCAGGGTGCCGATGGTCGCCGACGGGATGTGGGTGGTCCCGTCGGCGTCCTCGGCGGTGATGGCGTTGGCGTCCCGGTGCACCGTGCAGCGCTCCAGGTAGATGAAGGACAGCCGTTCGCCGGTGCGGGTGAGGTGGCGCGGCGTGAGGGCCGTGCGCTGGGAGACCGTTGTCACCGTTTCACTCCGTGCCGGTGAGCGGTGCCAGGGTGATGAGGCCGCAGCCGTACGCCTTCGCCTTGCCGATTCCCTGGGTGAGGGTGCGGCGCAGCGCGGCGGGGTCGGTCACTTCGAGCCGGCCGTCGAAGGTGACCGTCACGATGGTGACGGGCTTCTTGCGGGTGCCGTCGTCGCTGCGGGACTTGTCGAAGGACAGGCCTTGTTTGTCCCGGACGGTCAGTTCGTACTGGTCCCCGAAGTGCTCGTGCTTCTTGTACGTCGTCCCGCCGGGGAGCAGGCGTTTGCTGTCCGGCTTCTCGAGGATGCGGAAGCCCCTGTCCTTTTGGCGGTCGAGCAGCCAGGCCATCTGATGTACGGGATTCAGATGGGCGGTGCGCTTCTTCGGCTCGTCAGGCTTGCGGCGGATGTAATGGACGGGGTTGGCGGTCAGCCGGAACGCCCACTTCTGCCCTGCGGCCAGGCGGTCGAGGAACGGGGCGTACGGCTTGGTCTGCCAGCCCGGGGTCTCCGGGTCGGTGGCCGCCGCGGGCCAGCCGGCCTGTTCCACGAGATGGGTCAGGTCGGGCCGGTCGGGGCTGACGATGTACAGCAGCACCTCGGCCCGTGCGCTCTGGTCGAGGCGCCACAGCACCCGCGGCCCGTCGGGGGCGGGCATCTCCGAGGGGAGCAGGCCGGGAAACGATGCCATGACTGCCGCGTGGAGCACCTGGGGAGAGGAGAGCAGGCGGCGGGCGCCGGGGCGTGCGGTGTTCACGCGGAAGCGGGTCAGGAACATCAGACACTCTCCTCCAGGGCCTCGAACGGATCATGCCGGGGATGCCGGGGATGCCGGGGCACGGCAGCCGGGTTGGGGACGTCCACCGTCCTGCTGACCACTGTGCGCAAGGCGTGCCGCCGGTGTTCGGCGGCGAAACTGAGAGGCTGGTCGCGCTGGAAGTCCGCGTCGTGCTCGTCGTCACCGGCCTCGCGCAGGACGACGAGGGACACCATGGCCTCGCTGCGACGCTGCCGGCGGTACCAGGGGGCCGCCTGCCATTCCTCGTCCGTCAGCGCCTGGTCGAGTGAGATGCCGTCGTGGAGCCCGAGTTCCACCGGGCGGGCCGGTGGGCAGGAGCGGCGGCCCAGGAACGGCGGGTACACCGGTGCGCGCAGGGCGGCGTGCAGGGAGGCGAGAAGTTCCCCGTCGCCTTCGAGGGCCGCTACGAAGACCGCGTCGGCCAGGTAGAAGCGCTCGGACAGCGGCATGGAGGTCTCGGTGACGCCGTGGTGCGCGGTCTGGAAGTCCCGTACCCGGGTGCCCGGCTGGTCGATGCGTACGCCGAACCGGAGGGCGCTCAGCCTCACCAGTGCCGCGTCGTCGCCGCGTTCGGTGCCGGACGCTGCGGCGAGCATGCCGATCACGCCGCTCTTGGTCGGCGCGGACTCGGTGGTACGGCGGGTGAAACGGGCGGAGGCCCCCCAGGACTGCAGGGGGCCCGCCAGCCTCAGGGTGAGCACACTCATGCGGGCTTCTCCAGAAGCTCGGCAACGGCCTGGCCGACCGAGGTGACGAGCTCGGTGATGTTCACCGATTCGATTCCGAGGCCGGCGAGCTTCTGTGTGTTCGGGCCGACACGGAGCACCCAGGTGAGGGTGGAGTCGTCGTCTCCGTACGCCCGCTCGATGTCGGGGACGTACTCCGCCAGGCGCGCGGACGCGTCGGACACATGGCCGCCCTGGTCGCTGCGGACGGGCTCCTCGAACGCGGCGACGAAGCTGATGGGCCGGGTGGTGCGGAGCTTGACGATCACGGCGTCGGGCAGGGTGTGGTGTCCGAAGGTGTTGATCTTCCCGGTCGGCAGCGACTCGGTGAAGCCCTGGACGAATGCCTCGACGGCGCGGCGCACCGGGGTGGTGCGCGACTCGTCCTCGCGCAGCCCCTCGCCGAGGTTGGCGGCCAGCTGATGAACGCCGAGGCCCGCGTAGCGGTAGAGGGTCGCCGAGTTGAAGTCGACGGTGCCGATCATTCCGGCGCCCGGCTCCGAGTCCTTGTTGTGGTCGTCGACGGCCGTGAAGTAGTCCGACTCGTTCTCGACGCGGTGGACGCTGATGGCATGGGCGACCTGGACAGCGGCGTCGACGTTGAAGTCGGCGTCGTCCGCGACCATGCGGCCGAACAGTGCGATGTCCACGGAGTGGCGGGTATCGGCGATCTGCTTGGCCCGCGCCTTGTTGTCCTTGTGCTTCAGGAACGCCTTGATGTCGGCGGCTCCCTCGACGGCGAGACGGGCGAGTCCGGCGAACTGACGGGTGCTGAGGAACACGAGGTACTTGGACTGGGGAGCAGTGTCCTTCGCACTCTCCTCGCCCGCTCCGTCCTCGGCCGCCGCCTTCTTCGCGGAGCTCTTGCGCTTGGGTACCTCGGTCTTCAGGCCCGTGGCGGCGATGACCTCAGTCGCCAGTTTCAGCGCGTCGTCCTCCGCCAGCGAGGAATCGGCATCGCGGATGTGGTCGGCCAGGACCTCGACGACCTTCTTGGTGCGCACACCCAGTTCGCTCGGGTCGAGGAGGCTCTTGGCCTTGAAGTAGTCCCGGGTGGCCTTCTTCCATGCCTGGCTGGAGACACGGGCCCGCGGCACTCCCCCGTACACCGCGCTCTTCGGAGCACCGGTGTCGTCCCGGTTCAGGTTGCTGGGCGGGACGGTCTGCAGGGCGTGCACGTCGAGGTAGAAGCGGTTCACGAAGCGTCCTTGTCGGTGGTGGTCGTGTCAGGGGTGGCAGTGGTGCCGGTGGTCGTGGCCGGGCCTGCGGCGGGCGTCCGTTCTCCGGCGTTCCGGTCGTCTTCGTGCCAGGCGTGGAAGGAACGGCCCCATTCCCTGCGTACGGCGTCCGGGCCGCCGGGCTGCTGCCAGTGGTAGAGCTGTCCGGCGAACAGGGCGTAGTCGAGCGGGAACTGCTCGCGGCGCAGCAGCAGGACGATGTCCCGCAGGCGCTGGGCAAGTGCGGTCAGATCCGGTGCCGTACCGACCCGGACCAGGCGTTTGCGCAGGGGTTCGTCGATCTCGCCCGGCTTCATCATGCGGCGTACCGCGGCGCCCACTCCGCGCGGCTTTCCGGGACTGCCGGCCTCATGCATTCCGGCCTTGCTGCGGGACTGCTGGTGCAGGGCCCACAGCGTGAGAGCGACGTGCAGGGCGTCCTCGGCCCGGGCCAGTTGCTTCTCGCCCAGCGCGTGGGGGCCCTCGTGCGGCTCGTGCAGCGGTGTCGTGTCGACGAGATTCCAGAGGTCGGGGAGCTGTCCGGCTTCACGGCCCGCGCCTCTGCGGAGCCTGGCCAGGGCTGCCACGTCCTTCGGATTGTCGTCCAGATATCCGTCCTGGAACGCGGTGATGCGTTCGGCGGCAAGTTTCTCCACACGCTTGCGGACAGTGGGCCATGCGGTGTCGGTGGGTGGAGCGGTGGCGGTCGTCATGCGTGCACCTTCGTGGCGGTGTCGGTCTCCGGGGCGCTGCCCGCGCCCGGCAGTCGGTCGGGAAGATTCGGGTGACCCAGGCACTTGTTCAGGCGGGATCGGAACCACTTGCCCGCGAGAGTGGAGTTGAGCCACTCGGTACCGCTCTTGCGCGTGATGATGCGGCCCTGCCAGGCGGCGTCACCGGCCTCGGCCATGAGGCGGTCGCCGAGCCTGCCCACGGTCCGGTGCACCTGGCGCTGCCATTCGGCGCGCTGCTCATACGGATCCTCGTGGCCGTCCAGGCCGGCCAGCCACGTGCGGTACGGGGTGTCGAGTGCGGCGAAACCGAGGTCGCGTGCCGTGGCACCGGGCCCCTCGCTTTCGCTGCCTGCGGCACGGGCGAGGTCGGTGGCGAGGTCGCCGAGTGCGTTGACGGCGTCGTCCGCATCGGTGACGGCGCCGACGGCCTGCTCGGCGAACTCACGGTTCTGCTGGTGGAGCAGGGCCACCGCCATGGAGATGTGGTCGTCGACGACCTCGTCGATGACGGACTGCTGCGTGCCGTACTGGGCCCCGACAATCCGGGCCCGGACGAGGTAGCCCTGCTCCAGCTCGCCGACCGTCACCAGATACGCGATCCATTCCAGGACACCGGGCCGCAGACGGTTCGCGGCTTCCGCGCCCTGGGACGCCTCGGTCCGGTCGGCGATCAAGGAGGCGATCCCCCGCCACGCGGAGCGGGCCGGGTCGTGTTCACGGGGCATGTAGACCAGGGGTTCGCCGTGCTTCTTCTCCTGCGCCGTGCTGCGCCGCCAGGCGGTCATCGGCTCGTAGCCGTGCTTGTTGCGCGCGTGGAGCGGGTCGCCGTAGCCGAGAACCACACCGTGTACGCCGTCGGCGTCGGTGTGCAGGAGCAGGCGCCGCGACTGCCAGGTGTACAGGTCGCATACGCCCGTGGGCGAACGCTTCGGGCCTTCGCCCGGCCCGCACGCCTCTCGTCGCCAGGCGGGGAGGTCGTTGCCGGTGTCGGAATCGAGGCCGGGGGTGTCGGCAGTTGCCACGAGGTTGAGCAGGAGGGTCTCGCGCAGGGTGCGTCCCTCCGCGAGGACTCCTCCGAGGTTGCCCGCCCAGCCGACTCCGAGCGGATACACCTTGCCGCCCTTGACCCGGTCGTCGCCCGCGACGCCGGTCTTGATGCCGGAGGTGTCGTAGGCGTGTGTGTGGACGACCCAGCGGGCGGCCTCGGCGAAGGTGAGCCGGTCGACGGCGGGCATCCGCGAGCTGAAGAAGGGTTCCCCGTTGGGGACATCGGCCACGATGCGGTTGAGCGGGAAGACCTCGTTCTTCGCCGTGTGCAATCCGGCGACCTGGAAGAACGGTGTACGGGCGTCGAGCAGGTCGAACCGGTTGCGGTGTTCGTCGAGATAGGCGGCCAGGGGTGCGAAGCAGTCCTCGTCCTCCCACAGATCTGCCCAGTGGTCGGAGTCCCGCGGTCCTTCGAGCGCGTCGTGGGCCAGGGCGAGCAGCAGGCGTAAGAGGGCGAATTCCTGGGTGGGCAGGTCGCCGACGAGCCGGCGCAGGGTGCCTGCCTGCTCGAACACCTCCCGCAGTGATAACTCGTCCTGAGTGCCGTCCAGTCTCAGTACCGGAATCCAGGGCTGCGTGGTCAGGTCGAACGACGGCACGCCCGCCGCCTCTTCGCTTGTTTCAGGCACTGGTCACCTCAAGGCCGTCGCTCTCGCTGTACCGGAGCGAGAACCCTGCCAGACGGGTCTGACAGTCCTCGTCGAGCGCGAGAATCAGCTGGCCGGAGAGCCAGTGACTGTCCTTCACCTGCCAGGCGGGAACGTAGAGTCCCTCCAGTTCCTCGATCGCGCGGTCCATGACTTCGGCGTACGAGAACTGGATCGGCAGCCTCAGCCCACAGCTCGCCGCCGCCCGTGCCGTTCTCGTCGGCGGCACCTGGTCCCGGGACAGTTCCAGCCCCGCGAGCCGGTTGCCGTGACGGTCCGGGGCCAGCCAGGGCACCGTCGTCAGCGAGCCGTCGGCGCGCTGCTGCACGACGACGACTTCCAGGCTCTCCCTGCTGTCGCGGACCTGGGCCCGCCCGGTCCGGGTGTCGTCCGCGTCGCCCACTCCCGCCGCCACCCATCCGAACAGCGGCTTGCCGTCCCTTCCGGCCTCCTCCAGCCGGAACACAGCGGCCCGTCCGGCCTGGTCGGCACAGTGCCGCTCGTACTGCTCGAACGCCTCTGCCATGGCCGGCGCCCAGCTCTCCGGGCCTGCGGGACCATCGGTGTATGCCGTCTGCACGAGCGGGCTGATGTCCTCGGGCAGCCGTACGGGACGGCTGTGCCCTTCTTCGAAGTGGGGCAGGAGCGCGGCCGCGGACCTCAGGAGCATGTGGGCCCCGTACACGGCGACCGATCCCCGCACCGGTGCCGGCACGTCGGCCGTCCAGTCGACACCGGTGACCAGACAGCGGGCCCGGCGCAGCCGCTCGGGGCGTTCGTGCTGCCGCTCGCCCCGCTGGTGCCGGTGGAGACGGCCCATGCGCTGGAGCAGCAGGTCGACCGGGCAGAGGTCGGTGACGAGCAGGTCGAAGTCGACGTCGAGGGACTGCTCGGCCACCTGGCTGGCGACGACGATGTGCGGCTCCGCCGGGCGGTTCTCCGCTTTGCCCGGCGGCCCGAAGCGTTTCAGGAGATCTGCGTCCTTCGCCGCCCGGTCGACGTCGATGAAGCATGAGTGGGCGACCGTCACGTTCTCGTCGCCGAACCTGGCCCTGAGCGCTTGCGCAGTCTCCAGAACCCGGCGCACCGTGTTGCGTACGACCAGCACGCAGCCGCCGCCGTCCAGTTCGTCGGTGAGCCGGTCGACGAGGGCGTCAAGGCTGTCGTCGATCCGTTCCAGGATGACGTCCGTGCCCCGGGCAGAGGCCTCGGGGCTTCTCAGGACCGGCTCCCCACCAGGCGTCACGGCGGTCAGCAGCGGATAGGCGCGGGCCTCGCCCACTGCCTCGAACTCCGCGGCACTGCGGGCTGCCCCTGCCTTGCCGCCCGCGTACGCCTCGACGAGCTCGCGACGCCTGCCCGCGGGCAGGGTCGCGGACAGCACCACCACCGGCACCCGGTACGCGCCGAGCCACGACAGCACACGGTCGAGATAGACGCTCATGTACGTGTCGTAGGCATGCGCCTCGTCGATGACGACGACCTTGCCGGCGACCGCGAGGTGACGCATCGCCAGGTGACGGCTCTTGAGCCCGGCGAACAGCAACTGGTCGACGGTTCCCGCGACGAAGGAGGACAGCATGGCCTTCTTGCGGCCACGCAGCCAGGCGTGCGCGACGAGCTCGGCGGGAGCTGACCGCGTCTTGTCCGAGGGGCGCCACAGTGGTTCCTCGGGCGCGTCCACGTCGACGGCAATGATCCGATGGCCGCTCTCGCGCATCAGTTCGGCGAAGTCCTCGTTCAATGCGGCCTTCGAGTGGGCGAGCAGGACCGAGTACCGGGCATCCTCCGCTCCGGGCAGCCGCTTGAGCCAGTCCAGGAGGCGGGGGAACATCGCGTTGCCCGTGGCCATGGTCGGCAACGCGAAGAGGACACCGCCCGCACCCGAGCGGGCGGCGAAGATCTCGGCGACCGCAAGAGCGGCCTCGGTCTTGCCCTCCCCCATCGGCGCCTCGATCACCATCAGCCCCGGCTCGTCCATCGTCCGCGCAAGCTCGACGGCGGCTTCCTGCACCGGCCGGACCTTCGCGCCCGGCGGCAGCCCGAAGCGGGAGGCGAACAGTTCCTGAGCGTCGCCCTCGGGATCGTCCGGGCACCAGGGTGCCGGAAGGTCCAGCCCGCGCCACGCCGCAGCCACGCGCTCCTCGCTGCTGCGGGCGACATCCTGCGGGAAGTACGGGAAGAGGTCGGCGTTGCTGGCGACCCAGTCGGCGACGATCACCAGGGCCGTGAGCAACACCTGCACCGGCTGCGGCAGTTTCACCGACCGCCACTCGTCCAGCCGGTCCCGTACTCCGTACTCGTCGGCACACGCGTCGAGCAGTTCGTCCTGCACCCGCCGCCACACGGCCCGGCTCGGCCCCGGGGTGCGCAGCAGCTGGCCGTGCTTGTGCAGGGCAGCGATCTGCCCTGGCTCCGGAGGCACCCCGTGGTGCCCTCCCACGACGACCGTGAACTGCCCGGTCTGCTTCACCGTCCAGCCGTGCCGCTCCTGCAGCCACTCCCCCAGCAACGCCTGCCCGGCCAGCCCGTGCGGGGCGATCCTGCGATCCGGTCCGATGGACTGCTGCGAGCGCATCTCCAGCCCCTGCGCATCCATACGGTTGGCGAGCTGGTCGACCTGGCAGGCGAACGCGGGCGTCGCCTTCCCGATGTCGTGCACCCCCGCCAACCACACGGCAAGCCGCCGCGCGTCCTGCTCACCGCCGGGCAGCGCCGAGCCGATCAGCCTTCGTACGCCCGCGGGCAACCACGTGTCCCACAACAGCCCGGCGACAGCGGCGCTGTCCTCCATGTGCCGCCACAGCGGCAGCCACCCGTCGGAATCCCGGTCGTGCTTCGCCCACACCGTCAGAACCGGCCCGTCGAGCCTGCCCCGCAGGCCCGAGCTGGACTTCCCCTCACCCGTCATGCCAGATGAATACAGGCAAATCCTGTTGCTGGATGCCTATATGACGAAGATTCAAGAAATCGGCTTCCGATCCGGGCACAGCTCCGTGAGAACAGGCGGGCAGGCTCTAAGATGGCCGCTTTGCGTTGCCGTCGCCTGACGCTTGCACGAAAGAGTCGATGAGATATGCCCGTTTTGCCGGAATCGATGAAAGTGTGGGAAAACTGCGTTCCCCGGCGATAAAACCGCAGGTCGCGGAGTCTGCTCCCCGCACCCGCGGGGATGGTCCCTAAACCCAATACCGTTTAGTTAGTGGTCTCGAGTGGTGATGTGGGGGTTGTGTTTGGGTTGGGGCCAGTGTGTGTGGTGGGAGCGTTTCGCGGCCCATTTCAGGACCTTGCGTTTGACGACTCGCGGGTGTGAGCGTTTTCGGCGTGGTGGGTTGAGGTGTTGGGCGAGCCATCGGATGGCGTGATGCCAGAGCGTGTCGGCCGTGTCAGTGCCCGGAGGGGGAAAATGCGCTCTGCGTGACTGAACGGCGAGCGATGCGGAGGGCTTTGACGAAGGAGACTCTGTCGGGGTCCTGGCCGGTGTGCGCGGCGGTGGCAGCCATCAGAGTACGGATGGCGTAGTGGCAGCACAGGTG
>NZ_FPJO01000086.1 GCF_900119365.1 Streptomyces atratus | reverse complement strand
CGGGGTTGTGGGATCTCTCTTTCACGGTCTGCCGGCCGTGAGACGAGTCAGAAACCGTTGATGTAGGCGAAGGACATGCGAAAGGTCCGGCGTAGAGGGTAAGACCCCCGTAGCTGAAACATTGACGGCTCGTTTGAGAGACACCCAAGTAGCACGGGGCCCGAGAAATCCCGTGTGAATCTGGCGGGACCACCCGCTAAGCCTAAATATTCCCTGGTGACCGATAGCGGATAGTACCGTGAGGGAATGGTGAAAAGTACCGCGGGAGCGGAGTGAAATAGTACCTGAAACCGTGTGCCTACAAGCCGTGGGAGCGTCGCTGTATGTGCTTGCACATGCAGTCGTGACTGCGTGCCTTTTGAAGAATGAGCCTGCGAGTTTGCGGTGTGTTGCGAGGTTAACCCGTGTGGGGAAGCCGTAGCGAAAGCGAGTCCGAACAGGGCGGTTGAGTAGCACGCTCAAGACCCGAAGCGGAGTGATCTAGCCATGGGCAGGTTGAAGCGGAGGTAAGACTTCGTGGAGGACCGAACCCACCAGGGTTGAAAACCTGGGGGATGACCTGTGGTTAGGGGTGAAAGGCCAATCAAACTCCGTGATAGCTGGTTCTCCCCGAAATGCATTTAGGTGCAGCGTCGTGTGTTTCTTGCCGGAGGTAGAGCACTGGATAGGCGATGGGCCCTACCGGGTTACTGACCTTAGCCAAACTCCGAATGCCGGTAAGTGAGAGCGCGGCAGTGAGACTGTGGGGGATAAGCTCCATGGTCGAGAGGGAAACAGCCCAGAGCATCGACTAAGGCCCCTAAGCGTACGCTAAGTGGGAAAGGATGTGGAGTCGCAGAGACAACCAGGAGGTTGGCTTAGAAGCAGCCACCCTTGAAAGAGTGCGTAATAGCTCACTGGTCAAGTGATTCCGCGCCGACAATGTAGCGGGGCTCAAGCGTACCGCCGAAGTCGTGTCATTCGTATATTAATCCCCAACGGGAGTACGGATGGGTAGGGGAGCGTCGTGTGCCGGGTGAAGCAGCCGCGGAAGCGAGTTGTGGACGGTTCACGAGTGAGAATGCAGGCATGAGTAGCGATACACACGTGAGAAACGTGTGCGCCGATTGACTAAGGGTTCCTGGGTCAAGCTGATCTGCCCAGGGTAAGTCGGGACCTAAGGCGAGGCCGACAGGCGTAGTCGATGGACAACCGGTTGATATTCCGGTACCCGCTTTGAAACGCCCAATACTGAATCAGGCGATGCTAAGTCCGTGAAGCCGGCCCGATCTCTTCGGAGTTGAGGGTAGTGGTGGAGCCGATGAACCAGACTTGTAGTAGGTAAGCGATGGGGTGACGCAGGAAGGTAGTCCAGCCCGGGCGGTGGTTGTCCCGGGGTAAGGGTGTAGGACGCACGGTAGGCAAATCCGTCGTGCATATAGTCTGAGACCTGATGCCGAGCCGATTGTGGTGAAGTGGATGATCCTATGCTGTCGAGAAAAGCCTCTAGCGAGTTTCATGGCGGCCCGTACCCTAAACCGACTCAGGTGGTCAGGTAGAGAATACCGAGGCGTTCGGGTGAACTATGGTTAAGGAACTCGGCAAAATGCCCCCGTAACTTCGGGAGAAGGGGGGCCATCACTGGTGAGGGGACTTGCTCTCCGAGCTGGGGGTGGCCGCAGAGACCAGCGAGAAGCGACTGTTTACTAAAAACACAGGTCCGTGCGAAGCCGTAAGGCGATGTATACGGACTGACGCCTGCCCGGTGCTGGAACGTTAAGGGGACCGGTTAGCTGACTTTCGGGTCGGCGAAGCTGAGAACTTAAGCGCCAGTAAACGGCGGTGGTAACTATAACCATCCTAAGGTAGCGAAATTCCTTGTCGGGTAAGTTCCGACCTGCACGAATGGCGTAACGACTTCTCGACTGTCTCAACCATAGGCCCGGTGAAATTGCACTACGAGTAAAGATGCTCGTTTCGCGCAGCAGGACGGAAAGACCCCGGGACCTTTACTACAGTTTGATATTGGTGTTCGGTTCGGCTTGTGTAGGATAGGTGGGAGACTTTGAAGCGGCCACGCCAGTGGTTGTGGAGTCGTCGTTGAAATACCACTCTGGTCGTGCTGGATGTCTAACCTGGGTCCGTGATCCGGATCAGGGACAGTGTCTGATGGGTAGTTTAACTGGGGCGGTTGCCTCCTAAAGAGTAACGGAGGCGCCCAAAGGTTCCCTCAGCCTGGTTGGCAATCAGGTGTTGAGTGTAAGTGCACAAGGGAGCTTGACTGTGAGACCGACGGGTCGAGCAGGGACGAAAGTCGGGACTAGTGATCCGGCAGTGGCTTGTGGAAGCGCTGTCGCTCAACGGATAAAAGGTACCCCGGGGATAACAGGCTGATCTTCCCCAAGAGTCCATATCGACGGGATGGTTTGGCACCTCGATGTCGGCTCGTCGCATCCTGGGGCTGGAGTCGGTCCCAAGGGTTGGGCTGTTCGCCCATTAAAGCGGTACGCGAGCTGGGTTTAGAACGTCGTGAGACAGTTCGGTCCCTATCCGCTGTGCGCGTAGGAATATTGAGAAGGGCTGTCCCTAGTACGAGAGGACCGGGACGGACGAACCTCTGGTGTGCCAGTTGTTCTGCCAAGGGCATGGCTGGTTGGCTACGTTCGGAAAGGATAACCGCTGAAAGCATCTAAGCGGGAAGCCTGCTTCGAGATGAGTATTCCCACCAACTTGATTGGTTAAGGCTCCCAGTAGACGACTGGGTTGATAGGCCAGATGTGGAAGCCCGGTAACGGGTGGAGCTGACTGGTACTAATAGGCCGAGGGCTTGTCCTCAGTTGCTCGCGTCCACTGTGTT
>NZ_FPJO01000046.1 GCF_900119365.1 Streptomyces atratus | reverse complement strand
TTCGGCGGCTGGACCTGGTCCGGTGGCTTCGGTGAGGCCGCGAAGAACCCGGCCGCGTTCGCCGAGTCCTGCTACAACCTGGTGGAGGACCCGCGCTGGGCCGATGTCTTCGACGGCATCGACATCGACTGGGAGTACCCCAACGCCTGCGGCCTGACCTGCGACACCAGCGGCCCCGCCGCGCTCAAGGGCCTCACCACCGCGCTGCGCTCGAAGTTCGGCAGCAACAACCTCGTCACGGCCGCCATCACCGCCGACGGCTCCGACGGCGGCAAGATCGACGCCGCCGACTACGCCGGCGCCGCCCAGTCCCTGGACTGGTACAACGTGATGACGTACGACTTCTTCGGCGCCTGGGACGCCAAGGGCCCGACCGCCCCGCACTCCCCGCTCACCTCGTACAACGGCATCCCGAAGGCCGGCTTCAGCTCCGCCGACGCCATCACCAAGCTGAAGGCCCAGGGCGTCCCCGCCTCCAAGATGCTGCTCGGCATCGGCTTCTACGGCCGCGGCTGGACCGGCGTCACCCAGGACGCACCCGGCGGCACCGCCACCGGCGCCGCCCCCGGCACCTACGAAGCCGGCATCGAGGACTACAAGGTCCTCAAGAACAGCTGCCCGGCCACCGGCACCGTCGCCGGCACCGCCTACGCCCACTGCGGCGCCAACTGGTGGAGCTACGACACCCCGGCCACCATCGCCACCAAGATGAACTGGAAGAACCAGCAGGGTCTCGGCGGCACCTTCTTCTGGGAGCTCAGCGGTGACACCACCGACGGAGAGCTGATCAGGGCGATCGACTGAGGGCCGTCCGCTCCCCCGGAACACTGATCCGAGGCCGCGCGGCCGGGCGATCCGCCCGGCCGCGCGGTGTTTCACGGGGGCGCCATGTTGCATGATCATGCGAAGTGATGCATAGTCTTGCCATGTCCAAAGTCCTCACCTCCCTCCCCACCGGCGAGCGCGTCGGCATCGCCTTCTCCGGCGGGCTCGACACCTCCGTAGCCGTCGCCTGGATGCGCGACAAGGGCGCCGTCCCCTGCACGTACACCGCCGACATCGGCCAGTACGACGAGCCCGACATCGCGTCCGTGCCCGGCCGTGCCTCCGCGTACGGCGCCGAGATCACCCGGCTCGTCGACTGCCGTGCCGCGCTGGTCGAGGAGGGGCTGGCGGCGCTCGCCTGCGGCGCGTTCCACATCAGGTCGGGCGGGCGCCCGTACTTCAACACCACACCGCTGGGACGTGCCGTGACCGGCACGCTGCTGGTGCGGGCCATGCTCGAGGACGGGGTGCAGATCTGGGGCGACGGCTCCACGTTCAAGGGCAACGACATCGAGCGGTTCTACCGGTACGGGCTGCTCGCCAACCCCCACCTGCGGATCTACAAGCCGTGGCTGGACGCGGACTTCGTCACGGAGCTCGGCGGCCGCAAGGAGATGTCCGAGTGGCTGCTCGCGCACGGGCTGCCGTACCGGGACTCGACGGAGAAGGCGTACTCCACGGACGCCAACATCTGGGGCGCCACGCACGAGGCCAAGACCCTGGAGCACCTGGACACCGGCGTCGAGACGGTCGACCCGATCATGGGCGTGCGGTTCTGGGACCCGTCGGTCGAGATCGCCGCGGAGGACGTGACGATCGGCTTCGACCAGGGCCGCCCGGTCACCGTCAACGGCAAGGAGTTCGCCTCCCCCGTCGACCTCGTGATGGAGGCCAACGCGATCGGCGGCCGCCACGGTCTCGGCATGTCCGACCAGATCGAGAACCGGATCATCGAGGCCAAGAGCCGCGGCATCTACGAGGCGCCCGGCATGGCGCTGCTGCACATCGCCTACGAGCGCCTGGTCAACGCGATCCACAACGAGGACACCCTGGCCGCGTACCACAACGAGGGCCGGAGGCTCGGCCGGCTGATGTACGAGGGCCGCTGGCTGGACCCGCAGGCGCTGATGATCCGTGAGTCGCTCCAGCGCTGGGTCGGCGCGGCCGTCACCGGCGAGGTGACGCTGCGGCTGCGGCGCGGCGAGGACTACTCGATCCTCGACACCACGGGCCCGGCGTTCAGCTACCACCCGGACAAGCTCTCCATGGAGCGCACCGAGGACTCGGCGTTCGGCCCGGTGGACCGGATCGGCCAGCTCACCATGCGGAACCTGGACATCGCCGACTCGCGTGCGCGGCTGGAGCAGTACGCGGGCCTCGGTCTGGTCGGCACGGGCCACCCGACGCCGATCGGCGCCGCACAGGCCGCCTCGACCGGCCTGATCGGCGCGATGGACCAGGGCGGCGCCCAGGCGATCGCCTCGCGCGGCGAGGCCACGGACGAGGAGACGATGCTGGACCGCGCCGCGATGGAGTCCGGCACGGACTGACACCGGCCACCGGTCGTACGCACCGGGCAGCGGGCCCCGGCGGATTCGGTTCCGCCGGGGCCCGCTGCCGTGCCGGACACCCGCGACAGCGGGACACGCCGACAGGCCCCTCACGCCATGTTCCGGCAGGACGGAAGCGACTTCGACGTCATCGGCGGTTCACCCACCGCTGATGAGGTGATCGTCGTCGGTGCTTCCCGGCCGACCGGATCAAGGAGATCTCCATGCCCAGACAGCGCCTGTCCCGCAGTCACCTGACAGCCACCGGTGCGGTCCTCGTCGCCGCCGCCACCGCCGCCGTCGCCCTCACGGCGTCGGCCGGTGCGTACGGCGCCAAGGAACACGCCGAGGACGCCGTCAAGGGCGGCAAGGCGAAGAACGTCATCCTGCTCATCGGTGACGGCATGGGCGACTCGGAGATCACCCTCGCCCGCGACTACACCGTGGGCGCGGCGGGCCGCCTGAACATGGACAGGTTCCCGCTGACCGGCGCGTACACGACCTACGCGGTACACGCCGACGGCACGCCCGACTACGTCACCGACTCCGCGGCCAGCGGCACCGGCTGGGCCACCGGCGTGAAGACCGTCAACGGGCGGATCTCCAAGACGCCGGGCACCGACAAGGCCGTGCCGACCATTCTGGAACTGGCGCAGAAGGGCGGCTACGCGACCGGCTCGGTGACCACCGCCGAGCTGACCGACGCGACCCCGGCCGTCCTCGCCTCGCACGCCACCGACCGCTCCTGCCAGGGCCCCGCCGACATGGCCAAGTGCCCCACCGACACCATCGCCAAGGGCGGCCCCGGCTCCATCGCCGAGCAGAGCGTCAACCACAAGGTCGATGTGCTCCTCGGCGGCGGCAAGCAGCGCTTCGACCAGAAGGTGACCGAGGGCAGGTACAAGGGCCTGACCGTCACCGAGCAGGCGCGGAAGCTGGGTTACCAGGTCGTCACCGACAACGCCTCCCTGAAGGCGGTCAAGGGCGGCAAGCCGGTGCTCGGCCTCTTCGCACCCGGCAACGTCCCCACCGAGTGGACCGGCAAGGCCGCCGCGGTCGGCGGGACCGACCCGCAGCGCTGCGTCACCTCCAACCCGAACCGGCCCGCCGGCACCCCGAACCTCGCCGACCAGACCGCCAGGGCCATCCAGCTCCTGGAGGCGAAGCAGAAGCGGAACCACAGCAAGAAGGGCTTCTTCCTCCAGGTCGAGGGCGCCTCGATCGACAAGCAGGACCACGCGGCCGACCCGTGCGGCCAGATCGGCGAGACCGCGGCGTTCGACCGCGCGGTGAAGACGGCCCGCGCGTATGCCGCCAAGCACCCCGACACCCTCGTGGTCACCACCGCCGACCACGGCCACAGCAGCCAGATCGTGCCCCTGGAGGCCCAGCCGCCCGGCCTGACCTCCACGCTGGTCACCGACGAGGGCCAGCAGATCAAGGTCAACTACTCGACCAACACGCCCGGCCAGTCGCAGGAGCACACCGGCACCGAGGTCCGGATCGCGGCGCAGGGCCCGCAGGCCTACCGGGTCCTGGGCGTCACCGACCAGACCGAGCTGTTCACCACGATCCGCGAGGCGCTCCGGGTGCGCTGACAACCCCGGCGTCCGTCCCCCGGTCCCTTCGGCAGGCTGCTCGTGCCGACGGGGCCGGGGGACGGCACATGCTCACAGCAGGCCGAAGGACCTCAGCACCCGGCGCTGAACCGGTGTCGGCCGGGCGGGCCAGTACAGGTAGCACACCCCGCCCGTACCGCTTCTGACCTTGCCGTTCGCGTCGTAGCGCTTGGTGCGGAGCCAGATGTTCTCCCATTCCCGGCGCTTGTAGACCCGGCGCACGGCCTCGTTGTTCGGTGAGGCCGGGTCGTTCGCGATCACGTCGCCGTCCGCGGTGAACCCGATCACGGTCATCAGGTGGCCGGAGGTCCCGTACCCCGCGCCGGTCAGCTCCTCCTTGAGGAAGGACTGCGACGTTATGGCCGGGATGCCCGCGCGGATCAGCGTCTCCAGGTCCGTGAGCGAGCCCAGCCGGGTCACCGCCGCGCTCATCTCCTCGTACGTCGCGGCGTAGGCGGCGTTGAACGGCCAGTTGCCGCAGCCCTCGTACTGGTAGTCGTAGGTGAACCGGGCGGCGTGGCAGACCTGCGGGTCGGCCAGGCCGGGCTTGACCCAGGCGAGGTCCTCGGCGGTCGGCCGGCGTCCCCAGTACTCGATGATCATCTGCGAGGAGGTGGGGCTGCACCAGGCCTCGCCGCCGTTGTCGTACTCGGGGTACTGGCCCGCGTGGACGTTCTGCGAGTAGCGCGGCACCCGCAGCTCGCGGGCGAGGCCGGGGGTGCTGGCCGGCACGGTGAAGCGGTCGGGGACGTCGGAGGCCATCGCGCCGAGCCGCCGGACCGTGGGCGTCAGCCGGGTGCCCGGGGTGCGGTGGAGGGTGAGCCGCA
Organism: Streptomyces atratus; assembly: GCF_900119365.1. Taxonomy (GTDB): domain Bacteria; phylum Actinomycetota; class Actinomycetes; order Streptomycetales; family Streptomycetaceae; genus Streptomyces; species Streptomyces atratus_B. The sequence continues at coordinate 27,954 of NZ_FPJO01000046.1, read as the reverse complement.
GCCGGTACGAGACCAGGCGCAGTCCGCTCGCCGGATCGTCCACCGAGAAGGTGTCGGTCCAGACGGAGCTCTTGCCGTCGGTCTGGTCGTCGACGGAGGTGCGGCGGATGTCACCGTCACCGGCGGCCCAGCGGCCCATGACGTACCAGGGCGTCGAGGCGCCGTCCGAGTAGCGGCCCTGGAGCTCGATCTGGATCCAGGTGCCCGCCGGAGTGTCCGCGTTCCAGGAGGCGATCACCTCGGTCGCCGGGACGGTGGACCGGTGGACCGGCGAGGTCCAGGTCGCGTACTCCCAGGCGGCGGTCGTGCCGGTGTGCGGATCGGTGTACTCGGTGCGGCCCTCGGCGTGGCCGATCACCAGACCGGGGCGGCGGCCCGCGACGGCACGCGTCCCGGCGCCGGAGCCGGCGCGCCAGTCGGTGCAGGTGTGCCAGGAGCTGTTGTCCACGGCAGCGCCCGCCGAGGGGGCTCGGGGCGGGGAGGCGGCGGCCGCGGGGCCGGCGGACGACACCGCGCCCGCGGTGGCCGCTGCCGCGAGCGCGGCAGTCAGCACGGTTCTGCGTGAGGTCGGTCGGTTCATGGGCGGGACCCCCGGTCGTCAGCGGAATGGGGCTTGCAGGTGCACGACAGTTCGCCAACTATTGCGGGTCGTTGCCGGATCCGGCCAGCGATTCGGCTCGCGCCGGTAAACCAATATTGGTCTGGTCCACTGGCGTGACCTGCGGCTGCTCCGGAGCGGCTCGTAGGCTGGTGGGCATGAACGACCTCTCACCCCTCGCCGCGCGGCTGCGCGCCCTGCCGCCGTCCTGCGGGCCGGTGCGGCTGATCGCCGTCGACGGCCACGCGGGGTCGGGGAAGAGCACCTTCACCGGCCGCCTGGCCGCCGCGCTCGGCGACGCCCCGGTCCTGCACCTGGACGACATGGCCACCCACGAGTCCTTCTTCACCTGGGCGGAACGGCTGCGGGAGCAGGTGCTCGGGCCGCTGGAGCGCGGCGAGTGCGCACGGTACGCGCCGTACGACTGGACCGCGCGGAACTTCGGAGCGCCGCGCGGCCTGGAGCCCGCCCCGGTGGTCCTGATCGAGGGGGTCGGGGCCGGCCGCCGGGCGCTGCGGCCTTCGCTGGCCCGGCTGTTGTGGATGGACCTCGCCGCCGCGGAGTCCTGGGCGCGCGGCCGGCGCAGGGACGGGCCGGCGCTCTCGGACTTCTGGGACGGGTGGACGGCAGCCGAGACGGAGCACTTCTCGGCCGATCCTTCACGTCCCCACGCGGACACTCTGGTACGGCAGTTGCCGGTGGGTTACGCGTTGTCGAAGGGGCCCGGAACAGCAGCAGGAACGAACCATTCCGTCACCGAACGTGAGCGCGACTCGCCGTCGTGCTGAATGGTGAGAAATCGCCCCGGAAGTACCCCAACTCCGCTTGACCCAGGGGCGGTACAGGTCTTACGTTCTCATTGTGCGGCTTTTCGGAGCCCCCACGGACACGAAGCCCCCGATTGTTCCCCCGTGATCGGGGGCTTCGTTCTGCCCTCGCACCCCCTCCCGTATACCGGTACGAGGCATTCCGCTCACCCTGGGTCACGGTCTCCCTTCTGCTGCGGCGCTCTTAGTCGCACACTCCCTGCGCAGGTACGATGCCTCTCGGTGCGGTCAATTCCCGTCCGCGGCAAAGTGATTCGGTGCGCCCCGGTGGGCAGAATCGTGCGGCGCGACATCCTGGGGGCACGGTTTGTGGGGGACCAGATGGACATCGGCACGCAGGGTGCGCAGGCCCCGGCCGACCTCGCCTGGCTGCGTGGCGTGGACGCCTACACCATGGGCGCCTACCCGCAGGCCGAGGAGGAGTTCAGGGCCGCGGTCCGTCTCGACCCCGGCATGGCGGACGGCTGGCTCGGCCTCCATGCGCTGAGGGTCGACACGACGACGGCGCTGCTGCGCATGTACCGCCATCGCGAGCGCTTCGGCGAACAGCGCACCCGCCATCGGCGCACGCTCAACTCCTGGTACTGGCTGGGCTGGTGGGTGCAGCCGGTGCTGGAGAACGCCCGCGATCTGCTGCTCGCGCACGCCTCGCACTGGCTGGACGGCCGCCATGTCCCCGAGCTGGACCGGGCGCTCGCGGGCCTGCCGCCGGTGGACGCGGACCCGCAGGTGCGATTCCTGCATGCCTGTCGCTCGTACCTGGTCAAGGACTGGGAGCAGCTCGTACGCAACACCGAGCAGCTGATGGACGATCCGCTGCTCGGCATCGAGGCGGGGCTCTTCGGCGGAATGGCGCGGGTGCGCCTGGAGATGTACGGGCAGGCCGAGCCGCTGCTCGCCACCGCCCTGATGCGCTGCCGCAGCGAGCAGCCACAGCGCAAGGAGCTGCGGTACTGGCTGGCCCGCGCGCACGAGGGCACCGGCCGCAGCGCCGCCGCCCTGCCGCTCTACCGGGCGGTGCACCGCATCGACCCCGCCTTCATGGACACCTCGGCGCGGCTCGCCGCGATCGCGGACTACGACGGTCTGGAGGGCTCCGACGAGGCCGCGGGGCTGGCCGCCGTGTCGCTGGCCGGGCTCGGAACGGACGGCACAGTGTCGGAGGCGCAGCCGGACGCGGATCCGCTGCTCGGCACCGATCCGGTGGACGGCCGGGAGCCGCGCTCCGGTGGCGAGACGCCCGGTCTGCCGGGCCTCGGAATGCCGCCGCCGTCCGGCGGGACGCGGCGCAGGGCGGCGGTGCCGGGACAGCCGCCGTCGCCGTTCCCGGCGGGGCCCAGCGATCCGGTGCTGCTCGCCGAGGCGCTGGCCGAGCTGGAGCGGATGGTGGGTCTGGAGCCCGTCAAGCGCCAGGTCAAGGCCTTGTCCGCGCAGCTGAACATGGCGCGACTGAGGGCCGGTCAGGGGATGCCCGTGCAGCCGCCCAAGCGCCATTTCGTCTTCTCGGGCCCCTCCGGCACCGGCAAGACCACGGTGGCCCGCATCCTGGGCCGGGTCTTCTACGCGCTGGGGCTGCTGGGCGGCGACCATCTGGTCGAGGCCCAACGGGCGGATCTGGTGGGCGAGTTCCTCGGCCAGACCGCGGTCAAGGCCAATGAGCTGATCGACTCGGCGCTCGGCGGGGTGCTCTTCGTCGACGAGGCGTACAGCCTCGCCAACAGCGGCTACAGCAAGGGCGACGCGTACGGCGACGAGGCCCTGCAGGTCCTTCTCAAGCGGGCGGAGGACAACCGGGACCATCTCGTCGTCATTCTCGCGGGCTACCCGGAGGGCATGGACCGGCTGCTGGCCACCAATCCGGGGCTCTCCTCGCGGTTCACCACCCGGGTGGACTTCCCGAGCTACCGGCCGCTGGAGCTCACCTCGATCGGCGAGGTGCTGGCCGCGGAGAACGGCGACGTGTGGGACGAGGAGTCCCTGGACGAGCTGCGTTCCATCAGCGGCCATGTCGTCGAGCAGGGCTGGATCGACGAGCTCGGCAACGGACGGTTCCTGCGCACCCTGTATGAGAAGAGCTGCGCCTACCGCGATCTGCGGCTCTCCGGCTACGCGGCGGTGCCGGGCCGGGATGATCTGGCCACCCTGCGGCTGCCGGACCTGATGCAGGCGTACGGCGAGGTGCTGTCCGGCCGCGGGCCGGTGGACCGGGGTCCGCAGGAGCCGCCGATCCTCTGAGCCCGGTTGCCGGAGGGAGCTCCTCCGGCAACCGGGAGGCGCTGCTAGGGCGTGTTTTAGAAGTCCCGCCTGTCTCGCGGGGTCTGACACGCACGCTCGCCGCGTTGCCGAAATGCCCTGGTAGCTCCGCTACAAGGGCACCCCGGCGCCTTGCGATCGCACGCGCCAGACCCCGCGGGACCCGCCCTCCGGGCGGACGACGCTACTTCTAGAACACGCCCTAGCGGACCGACGCGGTGAGTTCGCCGTAGCCGGTCGTCGTGCTCGCCGGCTCCGCCGCGCGGCGCGGCACCGCGACCCGGTGGGCCGGGTCGCGCACCTCGCCCACGAGCATCTCAAGGACGTCCTCCATGGCGACCAGGCCGAGGATCCGGCCGGACGCGTCGGCGACCTGTGCCAGGTGCGTGGCCGCCCTGCGCATCACGGTCAGGGCATCGTCCAGGGGCAGCTCGGCCCGTACGGTCGCCATCGGGCGCCATACGTGCTGGGGGACGGCCCGCTCGCCGTCCTCCAGGTCCAGGACGTCCTTGACGTGCAGATAGCCCATGAACGGACCGCCGCCCTCCGCGCACACGGGGAAGCGCGAGTAGCCGGTGCGTACGGTCAGCTCCTCGATCCGGTGCGGGGTGACGGACGGGTCCACGGTCACCAGGGCGGCCCGGCGCAGCAGCACGTCGGTGACCGGCCTGCTGCCCAGCTCCAGTGCGTCCTCCAGCCGCTCCTGCGCCTCCGGCTCCAGCAGTCCGGCCTGGCCGGAGTCCTCGACGAGCCGGTTGAGCTGCTCGCTGGTGAAGACGGCCTCCACCTCGTCCTTCGGTTCGACGCCGAAGATCCGCAGCACCAGCCGGGCGCAGGCCCCCAGTGCGGCGGTGACCGGGCGGCAGAGCCGGGCGAAGCCGACGAGGCCGGGGCTGAGCCAGAGCGCGGTCTTCTCCGGCGCCGCCATCGCGAGGTTCTTCGGGACCATCTCGCCGATGACGAGGTGGAGGAAGACCACGAGGGCGAGTGCCAGGACGTAGCCGAGCGGGTGGACGAGGCCCTCGGGCAGGTGGACCGCCTGGAAGACCGGCTCCAGCAGATGGGCGACGGTCGGTTCGGCGACGGCGCCGAGGGTCAGTGAGCAGACGGTGATGCCGAACTGGGCGGCGGCCATCATCTGCGGCAGGTTCTCCAGGCCGTACAGCACCTGGCGGGCGCGGCCCGACCCGGCCGCCGCGAGGGGCTCGACCTGGCTGCGCCGTACGGATACGAGGGCGAACTCGGCACCGACGAAGAAGCCGTTCGCCAGCACGAGGAGCGCGGCGAAGAGCAGTTGGACCAGGCTCATCGCACGGCCTCCAGGACCTCTCGGGTCACCGGGGCGGTCCCGGCGCCGGGACCGGCCGGCTCGGCCGTGCGGACGAAGCGGACCTTCTCGGCGCGGTAGTGGCCGACCTGGCGGACCGAGATCCGCCAGCCGGGCAGCTCGGCCCGGTCGCCGGGGGCGGGGATGCGTCCCAGCAGATCGGCGACGAGTCCGGCCACGGTCTCGTACGGTCCGTCGGGGACGTCGAGTCCTATCCGGCGCAGGGTGAGGACCCGGCAGCTGCCTTCGGCGTCCCAGGCCGGGCGGCCGTCCTCGGGGGCGGCGGGGGCCAGTTCGGGCCGGTCGGCGCCTTCGGCGTCGTGCTCGTCCCGGACCTCGCCGACGAGCTCCTCGATGATGTCCTCGAGGGTGACGACCCCGGCGGTGCCGCCGTACTCGTCGACCACGACGGCGATCGGCTGCTCGTTGCGCAGCCGCTGGAGCAGCTGTTCGACGGGCAGGGTCTCGGGGACCAGCAGCGGCGGCACGGCGATCCGTCCGGCCGGGGTGCGCAGCCGGTCCTGGGCGGGCACGGCGAGTGCGTCCTTGAGGTGGATCATGCCGACGACCTCGTCGATCCGCTCCCGGTAGACGGGGAAGCGGGAGAGGCCGGTGGCGCGGGTGAGGTTGAGGACGTCCTGCGCGGTCGCCGAGGACTGCAGGGCGCTGACCTTCACCCGCGGGGTCATGACGTGCTGGGCGGTGAGTCCGGCGAGCGACAGGGTCCGTACGAAGAGGTCCGCGGTGTCCTGTTCGAGGGTGCCGGCCTCGGCCGAGTGGCGGGCCAGGGAGACCAGCTCCCCGGGGGTGCGGGCGGAGGCCAGCTCGTCGGTGGGTTCGACGCCCAGCAGTCGTACCAGCCGGTTGGCCACGGTGTTCAGCAGACTGATCACCGGCCGGAACACGGCGGAGAAGCGGTGCTGGGGGCCGGCGACGAACCGGGCGACCTGGAGCGGCCGGGAGACCGCCCAGTTCTTGGGCACGAGTTCGCCGATCACCATCTGGACGGCGGAGGCCGCCATCATCCCGATCACCACGCTGACGCCGGGTACGACGCCGTCGGGCAGCCCGGTCGCGGTGAGGGGGCCCTCCAGCAGCTGGGCGAGTGCCGGCTCGGCGAGCATGCCGACGACCAGTGAGGTGATGGTGATGCCGAGCTGGGTGCCGGAGAGCTGGAAGGAGAGTTCACGCAGGGCTTCGACGACGGTGCGGGCCCGCCGGTCGCCCTCGGCCGCGGCGCGCTCGGCGTCCGGCCGCTCCACCGTGACGAGGCCGAACTCGGCCGCCACGAAGAATCCGTTGGCGAGGATGAGAAGGAATGCCGCGCTCAGAAGCAGCAGGGGGGTGGTCATGCCGCCGCCTCCGGGGAAGGGGCGGCGCAGGTACTACCGGACGATCCGTCCATTGCTGGAAGGAGTCACTCCTTGGGTCGCAGGAAAGCCCCGCCGGTCTCGTTTCTCATGGACCTCTGGTGCGGGGCGGGGCGCACAGGGACACCGCCGCCCTCCAGAGTAATCAAGAAGCGGCCGTACGGGGCAGAGGGCTCAGCCGATGTCCGTTCCGGTGCCGTGGTTCTCGGCGAGGGCGCGGAGCGTACGGGCGTCGCGGATGGCCTGCTGCTTGGCGATTCCCGGCTGGATGCCGAGGGCGGGCATGCTGGTCCCGTCGCTCAGGTCGAGAAAGACCCAGGGGTCACCCACACGCAGGTTGACCCGGAGGATCTCCGCCCAGGACAGGCGGCGCGTCCGGGTGAGATTGACCACGGTCACCCCGTCCTCGGTCGCGACGATCTTCGGACGGCTGAGCAGCGCCAGCACTCCGAAGAACAGCAGCGCCGTGAAGACGAAGCTGGCCCGCTCCCCCGGGCTCAGTTGCTCCAGGGTCATGGCGACGGCGGTGATGACGAGGAACATCGCCGCCCCCACGGTCAGCAGGACCACCCGGGTTCGGGTCGGCCGGAACGTGACCGGGAGGGTGGGGAGTTCGGGCCGGGGTGCGGGGGCGGACATGATGTTCTTCTGTCTTCCGGGTGGGCGCCTGGCCGTCAGAGGCGGCAGGCGTGGATGGCGGTGGTGAGGATGGCGCGGGCGCCGAGGTCGTACAGGTCGTCCATGATCCGCTGCGCCTCCCGGGCGGCGACCATGGAGCGGACGGCGACCCAGCCCTCGTGGTGCAGCGGCGAGATGGTCGGCGACTCCAGGCCCGGGGTGAGGGCGACCGCGCGCTCCAGGTGCTCGACGCGGCAGTCGTAGTCCATCATCACGTAGGAGCGTGCGACCAGGACGCCCTGGAGGCGGCGGAGGAACTGCTGCACCTTGGGGTCGTCGTCGGGGGCGCCGGTGCGGCGGATGACGACGGCCTCGGACTTCATGATCGGCTCGCCGATGACTTCGAGCCCCGCGTTGCGCAGGCTGGTGCCGGTCTCCACGACATCGGCGATGACCTGGGCGACACCGAGTTCGATGGCGGTCTCGACCGCGCCGTCGAGGTGGACGACGGAGGCGTTGACGCCGACGTCGGCGAGGTGCTTGGCGACGATGCCCTCGTAGGAGGTGGCGATCGTCATGCCGTCGAAGTCCTGCGGGCCCTGGGCCGTGCCGGGCTTGGTGGCGTAGCGGAAGGTGGAGCGGGCGAAGCCGAGCTGGAGGATCTCCTCGGAGTCGGCGCCGGAGTCCAGCAGCAGGTCGCGGCCGGTGATGCCGATGTCGAGCCGGCCGGAGCTGACGTAGATCGCGATGTCGCGCGGCCGCAGGTAGAAGAACTCGACCTCGTTCTCGGGGTCGACGAGGACGAGTTCCTTGGACTCCTTGCGCTGCTGGTATCCGGCCTCATGGAGCATCGCCATCGCAGGCCCGGAGAGTGAACCCTTGTTGGGGACGGCGATGCGCAGCATGAGGTCAGGTTTCCTTTGCGAGGAGGGAGTCTTCTGCGGACATACGTGGTGCGGGGGTGGTGCTCAGAGGTGGGCGTAGACGTCGTCGAGCGAGATCCCGCGGGCGACCATCATCACCTGGACGTGGTACAGCAGCTGGGAGATCTCCTCGGCGGCCGCGTCCTTGCTCTCGTGCTCGGCGGCCATCCAGACCTCGGCGGCCTCTTCGACGACCTTCTTGCCGATGGCATGGACTCCCTTGTCCACGAGCTCGGCGGTACGGGAGGTGGAGGGGTCGCCGTTGGCGGCCTTGAGCTGCAGCTCGGCGAAGAGCTCTTCGAAGGTTTTGTTCGCCATGATGGTCTCAGAGTACGGGGTCCGTGCCCTGCGCTCAGCGCCAGGGCTCGCTGACCGTGCGCAGCGTCGCGGCGGTGGCGACGGCCGCGGTGACCGCTTCGTGCCCCTTGTCCTCGTTGGAGCCTTCCAGGCCGGCCCGGTCGAGCGCCTGCTCCTCGGTGTCGCACGTGAGTACGCCGAAACCGACCGGGACCCCGGTGTCGACGGCGACCTGGGTGAGGCCGTTGGTGACGCCGTGGGAGACGTACTCGAAGTGCGGTGTGCCGCCGCGGATGATCACGCCGAGGGCGACGATCGCGTCGTAGCCGCGGGTCGCGAGGACCTTGGCCACGACCGGGAGTTCGAAGCTGCCGGGCACCCGGAGCAGGGTCGGCTCGTCGATGCCCAGCTCGTGCAGGGCGCGCAGGGCGCCGTCGACGAGTCCGTCCATGACCTTCTCGTGCCACTGCGCGGCGACGACCGCCACGCGCAGGTCACCGCAGTTGCGTACGGACAGTTCGGGTGCGCCCTTGCCGCTCATGTCTCTCCTACCGCTCGTTTCCGTGATCTCACTGGTTGCCGCAGGTCGACGCCGTGGCGGTGTCGAGCCAGGGCAGGTCGTGCCCCATGCGGTCGCGCTTGGTGCGCAGGTAGCGCAGATTGTGTTCACCGGCCTGGACGGGCATCGGCTCGCGGCCGGTGACGGCGAGTCCGTGCCGCAGGATCGCGGCCGTCTTGTCGGGGTTGTTGGTCATCAGCCTGAGGCTGTGGACACCGAGGTCCTTGAGGATCTGGGCGCCGGCCGCGTAGTCCCGGGCGTCGGCGGGCAGGCCGAGTTCCAGGTTGGCGTCGAGGGTGTCGACGCCGCGCTCCTGGAGTTCGTACGCGCGGAGCTTGGAGAGCAGGCCGATGCCCCGGCCCTCGTGGCCGCGCAGGTAGACGACGACGCCGCGGCCCTCCTCGGAGATCCGGCGCATGGACGCGTGCAGCTGGGGACCGCAGTCGCAGCGCTGGGACTGGAAGATGTCACCGGTCAGGCACTCGGAGTGGACCCGGACCAGGACGTCGCCGCCGTCGCCGAGGTCGCCGTGGACCAGGGCGACGTGCTCGACGCCGTCGGTGGTGGAGCGGTAGCCGTACGCGGTGAACGGGCCGAAGCCCGTGGGCAGCCGCACCTCGGCCTCGCGGCGGACGGTCGGCTCCGCGCTGCGGCGGTAGGTGATCAGGTCCTCGATGGAGATGATCGTGAGGCCGTGCTTGCGGGCGAACGGGACCAGCTGGGGCAGCCGCAGCATCACGCCGTCCTCGCCGGCGATCTCCACGATGGCCCCGGCGGGCCGCAGTCCGGCGAGCCGGGCGAGGTCGACGGCGGCCTCGGTGTGGCCGTTGCGGACCAGTACGCCGCCGGAGCGGGCGCGGAGCGGGAAGATGTGGCCGGGCCGTACGAAGTCGCCGGGGTCGGCCTCGCCGCCCGCCAGCAGCCGGAGCGTGGTGGCCCGGTCGGCGGCACAGATGCCGGTGGTGACGCCGTGGGCGGCGGACGCGTCGACGGAGACGGTGAACGCCGTGCGCATCGACTCGGTGTTGTGGTCGACCATCTGCGGCAGTTCGAGCCGTTCCAGCTCGTCGTTCTCCATGGGCGCGCAGATCAGGCCGCGGCATTCGCTCATCATGAACGCGACGATCTCGGGGGTGGCCTTCTCGGCCGCGACGACGAGGTCGCCCTCGTTCTCCCGGTCCTCGTCGTCGACGACCACGACGGGCCGTCCGGCGGCGATGTCACGGATCGCCTGCTCCACGGGGTCCAGACGGAGGTCCTCGGCGGCGTCCTCGTGTTCCCGGTGCAGCCAGGTGGGCTGGGCAGTCATGCCGTGGCTCCTTCCAGAGCGGGTGTCCGCGAACGCAGCCACCAGTCGCGCATGCCCCACAGGACGAGGGCGCCGTACACGACGTAGATGAGACCGGAGAAGGCGAGTCCGCTGTGGAAGTTCAGCGGTACGCCGACCAGGTCGACCAGCAGCCAGGCGAACCAGAACTCGACCATGCCGCGAGCCTGGGCGAGCATGGCGACGAGGGTGCCGGCGAATATGTACGCGTCCGCCCACGGGCTCCAGGAGAGCGAGGGGAACGCGGTGAACAGGCCGCCGACCGCGAGGGTGCCGAGGGCGGCACCGCCCAGCAGGTAGCCGCGCTCGCGCCAGGTGGCGAACCGTACGGCGATGGAGCCGTCCTGGGCCTGCTGCCTGCCCCGGGTCCACTGCTGCCAGCCCCAGACGGCCACGGCGATGACGACGAGCTGCTTGCCGACGCTGCCCGCCTGGTGCACGGAGGCGTTGGCCGCGACCAGGACGACGCCGGACAGCAGCTGGGCGGGCCAGGTCCAGATCGAGCGGAGCCAGCCCAGGGTCAGGGCGATCAGACCGACGGTGTTGCCGATCATGTCGGACCAGATGATGTGCTGTCCGAAGACGGTGAACGCCTCCGAGTTCAGCCAGTTCAGGGCGGTCACTTCGCCGGCTCCTCGGGCTCCTGCGCGGGGTGGCCGAGCAGCCGCTCGACGTACTTCGCGATGACGTCCACCTCCAGGTTGACCGGGTCGCCGGGCTCCTTGATGCCGAGCGTGGTCAGGGCGAGGGTGGTGGGGATGAGGCTGATGGTGAAGTAGTCGGGTCCGGCCTCCACGACGGTGAGGCTGACGCCGTCCACGGTGATCGAGCCCTTCTCCACCACGTAGCGGGCCAGTTCCGCGGGGAGGGAGACCTTCACGATCTCCCAGTTCTCGGAGATCCTGCGCTCGACGATGCGCCCGGTGCCGTCGACATGGCCCTGGACGATGTGTCCGCCGAGCCGGCCGCCGACCGCCATGGGGCGTTCCAGGTTGACCCGGGACCCGGTGTCCAGGGCGCCGAGGCTGGACCTGTTGAGGGTCTCGGCCATCACATCCGCGGTGAACTCGCCGTCGCCGAGGTCGACGACGGTGAGGCAGACGCCGTTGACGGCGATGGAGTCGCCGTGCCTGGCGCCCTCGGTGACCACGCGGCCGCGCAGGCGGAATCGGGAGGCGTCGCCGAGCTTCTCGACGGCGGTGACCTCACCCAGTTCTTCGACAATTCCGGTGAACACTCAGTTTCCCTTCCGGGCAGGGCCGGGGACGGCGGTGATGCGCAGATCGGGGCCGATACGGACGGTCTCGGTCACATCGAGGCGCAACGCCTCGGCGATGGTGGAGATTCCGGCGTCGGCGAGGGCCGCGGGGCCTGCGCCGAGAAGCACGGGGGCGAGATAGCCGACGACCTTGTCGACCGTTCCCGCGGCGACGAAGGCCCCGGCCAGGGTCGGGCCGCCTTCGAGGAGTACGGAACGGATGCCGCGCCCGTGCAGGGCGCGGAGGAGGGCGGGAATGTCCAGGCCGGGGCCGGTGGCGGCGCGCGGCAGCCGCAGGACGGCCGCCTGCGGCAGGTGCCGGGCGTCGGCGTCCTCGGCGACGGCGATCAGGGTGGGTGCGGTGCCGTCGAGGACGCGGGCGCCGGGGCGTACGGCGGTGGCGCCGGTGTCGACGACCACCCGCAGCGGCTGCACGGCGTCCTCGATGCGGCGTACACCGAGCTGCGGGTCGTCGGTGCGGGCGGTGCCGGAGCCGACCACGACGGCGTCGGCCTCGGCGCGCAGCCGGTGGACGTCGGCGCGGGACTCGGGGGAAGTGATCCAGCGGCTGGTGGCGTCGGCGGCCGCGATCCGGCCGTCCAGGCTCGCCGCGTACTTCCACAGGACGTACGGGCGGCCCAGGCGCACCGAGGTCAGCCAGGCGGCGTTGCCCGCCTCGGCCTCGGTCGCGAGGAGCCCCTGCTCGGCCTTGATCCCGGCCGCGCGCAGGGTGTCGGCGCCGCCGGTGGCCTGCGGGTTCGGGTCGCCGACCGCGTAGACGACCCGGGCGATCCCGGCGTCGATCAGCGCCTGGGCGCAGGGGCCGGTGCGGCCGGTGTGGTTGCAGGGTTCGAGGGTGACGTAGGCGGTGCCGCCGCGGGCCCGCTCGCCCGCGTCGCGCAGGGCGTGGATCTCGGCGTGCGGTCCGCCGGCCCGCTGGTGGAAGCCCTCTCCGGCGTGGCGGCCCGCGGCGTCGAGGACGACGCAGCCGACGACGGGGTTGGGGCTGGTGGAGCCGAGACCGCGGGCGGCGAGCGTGATCGCACGGCGCATGGCGGTGATGTCGGCTGCGGTGTCCACCGGGTCCTCCTGCCTCTTCGGGCACGGACTCCGGGGCCTGTCGATGACGACAGATGAAGCGGGAACGCCACGGGGGAACGCCGAAAATGCCGGAGAACACGGATGGACCGGTTGCCCGAAAACCATCCGCCGACGGCGGCGTACCCGCGAAAACGGCCCGCCGCGCACTGCCTCCCATCCGGACTTTAACCGTCGGTCCAGGAATCCCACCTGGTCAACCGGCCGCTGGATGCGGACGGGTCGCGGACTATAACCGCCGGTTCGGAATTGCACCGACCCCGGAGTGCGCTGCTGCTGGTACACGATCAGTGTGCCACGCCCGGCGGCGGGCCATACGGGTGAGCGCCTGTGGACTGGCTCACAGGTCGGCGCGGGCGAGGGGGCGCCCGAAGAAGTCGACACTTAAAGGTCCAGACCTATCGACGCAGTGGTCTAGTCCTTTTGATCTCTGCGTCACCTCCGAGGAGCGGTCCCGCGGTGTGCGCACATCCGGGGCATCAACACGACCCATCCTCTTGCCAGTTGTGTTCTGCCGAACCTACCGGGAGGAACCGAACGCGCTGTCCCCACCCGTGCGAGAGCCACCCTGCTCGCAGTCGGCGCAGCAGTCGCCGGACTGCTGATGGGCTCGCTCGCCGCCACCCCGTCCGCCGCCGCCGACCAGGAGTCCTGTCGCCCCGACGGGCTCTACGAGACGCCCGGTGTCGCCGTCCCCTACTGCTCCGTCCACGACACCGAGGGCCGCGAGAAGATGGGCGCCGACCACCAGCGGCGGGTCATCGGATACTTCACCGACTGGCGGACCGGCAAGGACGGCAAACCCGCTTATCTCGTCCCCGACACCCCCTGGGACAAAGTCACCCATTTGAATTACGCGTCCGCCCATGTCGACGGCGGCAACAAGCTCTCGGTCGGCGCCGACGGGCCGGACAACGCCTCGACCGGCATGACCTGGCCGGGTGCCGCGGGCGCCGAGATGGACCCGGACCTCCCCTACAAGGGTCATTTCAATCTGCTCAACAAGTTCAAGAAGAAGTACCCGAACGTGAAGACCATGGTGTCGGTGGGCGGCTGGGCCGAGACCGGTGGCTACTTCGACGACAGCGGCAAGCGCGTGGACGAAGGGCGAGGAGCCCGGCTCCACCGGTAACTGGGGGCAGGACCTCGGAGCCTGCTGACCATTCCTAGCCAGCGCGCATGAGTGAGTCCTGGACCCACACACGCGCGCTGGGCGCATCCCGAACGGTATTGGATGCACTCGGTCGCCGCGTTCTCGTCCCGTTCGGCGGCACGCCTCCGGGGGCGTGGTCCGTGGGGGGCGGTTTCCGTCGGACTCGCTCCAGCTCACCAAACCGACAGCAGCTCACCACCTTCCCCGTACCGCCCGGCGGTGACCGGATCGCCCCTGGTCACCGCCGGTCTCTCCCCTGCCGACCGGCCGTCCGGGGACTACCCGGCCGGCGTGAACAGCTCATCCTGAGCCGCCTCCCGGGCGGTGAGCAGCGCGCCGCGGAGCACCGCCGCGCCGCCCAGCCGCCCGGCCCTGACCTCGGTGCGCAGCGGTGACATCAGGGTCAGCCGCTCCTCGACCCGGGCCGCGAGCGCGTCGCCGCCCGCGTGGCCGACCTCGCCCGCCAGCAGCACACAGCCCGGGTCGAGGACCGCGGCGATGGCGGCGGCGCCGAGGGCGAGACGGCCGGCGAGCGCGTCCAGGAACCCCTCGCCGTCCCCCTCCCCCGCCAGCGCGGCCCGCACGGCGACGGCCGCGCCCGGTTCCTTGTCCCCCTCGGCGGTACCCGGCGGCACGGCGATGCCGTGGGCGGCGGCCAGTTCACAGACCGGGGCGGAGCCCACCAGCGCGTGGAACCCGCCGTCGCAGTTGAGGGCCGAGGGTGTGCCGGGAATGCCGGGCACCGGCAGGAAGCCGATCTCGCCCGCGCCGCCGGAGGCGCCGCGGCGGAGCTTCCCGTCCAGCATGACGGCGGCGCCGACGCCATGGCCGAGCCAGAAGAGCACGAAGGTGTCGCGGTCGGTGGCCGCGCCGCCGCGGTGTTCGGCGACGGCGGCGAGATTGGTCTCGTTCTCGACCAGCACGGTCGCGGGCAGCCGCTGCTGGAGCACCCGCACCAGCCGCCGGTGCCAGGCGGGCAGCCCGGTGGTGTCGCGCAGATCGCCGGTGACCGGGTCGATCAGGCCGGGTGCGCCGATGCCGACGCTGTGCAGCGGTCCGGCGCCGGCCTCGCGCGCGGTGCGTGCCAGCAGTGCGGCGGCCTGTTCGGCGGCGGCCTCGGTGCCGGTGTCGGTGCCGATGGGCAGGGTGGCCTCGGCGAGCGTGGCGCCGAGGAGGTCGGCGACGACCACGGCGACGCTGCCGGTGCGTACGTCGAGCGCGGCGAGATGGGCGCGGTCGGCGGCGATCCCGTACAGCCGGGCGTTGGGCCCCCTGCGCTCGGCGCCGGCCTCGCCGACGACACGGATCAGACCGGCCCCCTGCAGCCGTTCGACGAGGTCGGCGACGGTGGGCCGGGAGAGGCCGGTCAGGGTCTTCAGCTGGGCGGCCGTCAGCGGGCCGTCCTGCTGGAGCAGTCGCAGGGCGAGCCGGTCGTTGATGGCCCGTGCGGTGCTCGGTGATGCGGGCATGCCGGGATCCTTCCAGATCGCTGACGCACTGGTTGCACAGGCGCACTATTTATCAGGCAGGGTTCCTGATAGTTTACGGCCCGCACCGTGGAGACGGGCGCCGGGGCCACCGGCGGCAGAGAATTTCCCAAGGGAGGGCACGGCGGCATGACGACGGATTCCACAGACACGGTCTTCGGCATGGGACAGGTGAAACGGGCCAGGTTCGCCGTCGCCGCCGTCTTCACCGTGCACGGCGCGGTGACCGGCAGCTTCGCCACCCGGGTGCCCTGGATCCAGGACCACGCCGGGGTCAGCGCGGGTCAGCTCGGCCTCGCCCTCGCCTTCCCGGCGATCGGCGCCTCGCTCGCCATGCCGCTGGCCGGTGCGGTCAGCCATCGCTTCGGCGCCAAGTCCGCGCTGCGCGGACTGCTCGCCCTGTGGACGCTGGCGCTGATCCTGCCCTCACTGGCCCCCAACCTGCTGACGCTGTGCGCCGCGCTCCTCGTGTACGGGGCGTCGGCCGGCATGTCGGACGTGGCGATGAACGCCCTCGGCGTCGAGGTGGAGAACCGCCTCGACAAGTCGATCATGTCCGGGCTGCACGGGATGTGGAGCGTGGGTGCCCTGATCGGTTCGGCGGCGGGCACGGTGGCCGCGCATCTTGGCGCCGACGCCCGATTGCACCACGCGCTGGCCGCCCTCGTGCTCACCGCGCTCGGCCTGATCGCCTGCCAGGGCGTGCTGGACCTGCGCAGCCGGCCGGACGAGGAGCCGCCGCCGCGGTTCACCCTGCCGCCGAAGTCGGCACTGATCATCGGCGCGGTGGGCTTCTGCGCGGTGTTCGCCGAGGGGGCCAGCCTGGACTGGTCGGCGGTCTACCTCCGGGACGTCATGGACACCTCCGCCGGGCTCGCCGCGGCTTCCACCACGGCGTTCGCGCTGACCATGGCGGTCGCCCGGATCGCCGGCGACAAGGTCGTCGACCGCTTCGGCGCGGTCCGGACCGTACGGGTCGGCGGCGTCCTCGCGACGGTCGGCGGGGTGCTCGTGGTCGCTTCGCCGGACGCGGCGCTCGCGATGTGCGGCTTCGGGCTCCTGGGCCTCGGTGTGGCGGTGGTCGTCCCGCTCGCCTTCGCGGCGGCCGGGCGCAGCGGTCCGAACCCGAGCCAGGCGATCGCGGGTGTCGCCACGATCACGTACACCTCGGGGCTGATCGCCCCGTCCGCGATCGGTTCGCTGGCCGAGGCGACCTCGCTGGTCGTGTCCTTCGGCCTGGTGACGGTGCTCGCGTTCGGTCTGGTGCTGGGGGCCGGGGTGCTGCGGGCGGGCGACCGCAGGGCGGTGTCGTCCCCGGACGCCGGCGCCCCGAGCGAGACGGCCGCCGAGCAGCGTCCCTGAGCCGCCGGACCGGCGGGTGACGCGGGCCGGCGGCCCCGCGTCACCCGCATCGGCCGTGCTCAGGGGCCATGGCCCGGCCACGAGCACGCCACGGTCCGGCATTACCATGGCGCTGATCATTTCTGCGGCAGCGACGTGCCCCGCGAGGCGCTCGGCTCCGCACCTACACAACAGGGAGCGACCATGGGCCTCGGCGTGCGCTGGACCTTGCACGGCGACGGGAAGACTCCCGCACCGGGGGCCGTGGTCCGGCCGGACGAACGGCTCTCCTGGCCCCGTACGTTCGGACTGGGCGCCCAGCACGTGGTCGCGATGTTCGGCGCGTCGTTCGTCGCCCCGGTACTGATGGGCCTGGACCCCAACCTGGCGATCATGATGTCGGGTGTCGCGACGGCCATCTTCCTGCTGGCCACGCGCGGCCAGGTGCCCAGCTACCTCGGCTGTTCGCTCTCCTTCGTCGGGGTCGCGGCGACGATCCGGGCGAGCGGCGGCAGCAGCGCCGTGGTCACCGGCGCGGTCTTCGCCGTCGGTGTGGTGCTCTTCCTCGCCGGTCTCGCGGTGCAGCGGTTCGGCGCCCGGATCATCCACGCGGCCATGCCGCCGGTCGTCACCGGTGCCGTCGTCATGCTGATCGGTTTCAACCTGGCTCCGGTGACCGCGTCGACGTACTGGCCGCAGGACCAGTGGACGGCACTGCTGGTGATGCTGTTCACCGGATTGGCCGTAGTGTGCCTGCGCGGTTTCTTCTCGCGCATCGCGATCTTCCTCGGCCTGGTCTTCGGGTACGCGCTGTCCTGGGTCCTCGACCGGATCTTCGGCAAGATCCACTCCCCGGCCGGCGGTGCCGAGGCCGTGGACCACTGGCGGCTCGACCTGTCGGGTGTCGCCAAGGCCGACTGGATCGGGCTGCCCTCCTTCCACGCGCCGAGCTTCGAGTGGTCGGCGATCCTGGTCGCCCTGCCGGTGGTCATCGCGCTGATCGCCGAGAACGCCGGGCATGTGAAGGCCGTCGGCGAGATGACCGGCGCCTCGCTGGACGACAAGCTCGGCACCGCGATCGCCGCGGACGGCGCCGCGTCGATGCTGTCGACCGCGGTGGGCGGTCCGCCGAACACCACGTACTCGGAGAACATCGGCGTCATGGCCGCGACCCGTGTCTACTCCACCGCCGCGTACTGGGCCGCCGCCTGCTTCGCCCTGCTCTTCGGCCTCTGCCCCAAGTTCGGCGCGGTCGTCGCCGCCATCCCCGGCGGGGTGCTCGGCGGCATCACCGTCATCCTCTACGGCATGATCGGCCTCCTCGGCGCCCAGATCTGGCTGCACGCCAAGGTCGACCTGCGCAACCCGCTGAACCTGGTGCCGGCCGCCGCGGGCATCATCATCGGCGTCGGCGGGGTCAGCCTGAAGATCACCGACAACTTCGAGCTGAGCGGGATCGCGCTGGGCACCATCGTGGTGATCACCGGCTATCACGTGCTGCGCGCCTTCGCCCCGGCCCACCTCAAGACCCAGGAGCCCCTGCTGGACTCGGGCACCTCGGCCTACGACGAGCAGGCATCGAAGCACGAGGCGTAGGGCCCCGTACCGGAACGGGGACCGGCCGCGCGCCCGGCACGGGTGCGTGTCGCGGCCATTCGCCCGTTCCGATGAACCCTGGGGTCGGTCGGCGCCGTCCCGGGCCCGGGGCTGGGACGCTGCCCCCATGGCTCAGTCCGAGCAGGTGCACACTCCCGTCCCCGGTATCGCCTCCGTGATCGGGCGGATGCGCGCGTTCGCTTCCGCCTGGCCGCCGGTGGCCGGCGTCGAGGACGGGGTGGAGGTCTTCAACCGCGTCTATCTGACGGTCACCGAGACCGTCCGGCAGCAGATCGACGACGGCGCGTTCACCGACCGGCGGGCCGCCGAGACGCTGGACGTGCGGTTCGCCGAGCACTATCTGTCGGCGGTCGACGCCGCGGCGGCCGGACTCCGGCCGCCCGACTGCTGGCGTCCGCTCTTCCAGTACCGGCGCCATCCCGGCGTACGGCCGCTGCAGTTCGCCCTGGCGGGCATCAACGCGCACATCGGCCACGATCTGCCGCTCGCCGTCGTGGACACCTGCCGCACGCTCGGCTGCGCCCCGCCCGGTCTGGAGGAGGAGTTCGACCGGGTGGGCGATCTCCTGGTGCTGCTGGAGGAGCGGATCCGTGAGGATCTGATGCCGGGCCCCGATCTGCTGGAGCTCGCGGACCCGCTCACCCATCTGTTCGGCTCGTGGAGTCTGGAGCGGGCCCGTGAGGCGGCCTGGTCGGCGGCGCTGGTGCTGTGGCGGCTGCGCGATGTGCCGCTGCTGGCCGAGGAGTTCCGAAAGCGGATGGACGCCGGTGCGGGGCTGGTGGGGCGCTGTCTGCTCACGCCGCATCGCTGACGGCGCCCCGCCCGGACCTCAGAAGCAGTCGCCGTACCAGTGGACCGCGCCGGGTGCCGTGACCGTGGCCCGGACGGCGTCCGCTCGGGCGTGCAGCGGGCGGGCCATCCCCACGTGCTCCGTCACCTGCCGGGCGTCCACCAGCAGGGCCGGCAGCGCGGCCCGGACCTCCGGGTCGTCGGGGAGCCGGACCCGGGCCCGGTCCAGGCCCGCCGCCCGGCCCCGTTCGCCGACGGCGGCGAACAGCCCGCCCAGGCTCCCGGGCGCACCCGCGAATTCGCGCACCTCCACGCACTCCCCCTCGTGCTGGGCCACCATCCAGCCGACGAGCGCCCCCGAACCGGGGTCCTCGGCCACCAGCGACCGGTCGAGCGGGCCGTACCAGGCGGGCACGCGCACCGCCCAGTCCTCGGGCGCCCGCACCGAGCTGAGCGGCCGGTCCGCGTTGTACGCGTGGTGCAGCGCGGCCACCTCCGCGGCGTCCCGCGCGGTGGCCTCGCGGATCCGGAACCCCCCGGCGGCGGGCGGCGGCGCGAGCGTTCCCTCGGTGTACGTGCTCGCGAACTCCTGCCATCCCGAGCCCCGGTAGACGCCCGGGGTCCCGGTGAACAGCAGTGACCAGTCGCACTGCTCGGCCCTCATGGTGTGCTCCGCCGCCTCCAGCAGCCGCCGCACCAGTCCCTGTCCCCGGGCCTCGGGGCGGGTGGCGACGCTGCCGATGCCGCCGACCCGCCGCGGGGTGCCGTGCGCGTCGCGGATCAGCCTCGGTACGTAGACGACGACGGCGTCGATCCCGTCCCCCGCGGCGTTCTGTGCGACGAAGGTGTGCCGGTGGCGGTCCGGGTCGAGTGCGTGCAGGCCGACGATCTGCGGGGCGTCGAAGCACCGCCGCCACAGGGCGGCCAGGTCCGGGTCGTCGGCCGCCGTCGCGGTGCGGATCACGGCGGTCACAGGATCAGGTTCCCGTCCGTGCGCACCTTGTCGCCGTTCGCGGGCATGGCGCCGCGCTTCGCCCCGTCCTCCACGCACGAGGTGTGCAGGACCGAGTCCAGCGCGCCGGGGGCGAGATGGAGCGTGCCGCCGGTGAAGCGGGCTCCGGTCGCCGCGTAGTGGTTGGTGCCCTCGTCGATACGGACATGTGCGGTGTCCGCCCCGGAGGCGGCGCTGCTGAGCGCGCCGAGGTCCCAGGTCACCTTCCCCGGGCCGGCGGCGCGGCCGAGGAGTGCCCTGGCCTTGTTGCTGCCGGTGAGACGAGCGCCGCCGGTGACGGTGATCCGCTGGTCGCGCACGGCGCTGAGTTCGATGCCGGTGTTGTCGTAACTGCCGCCGTCGATCCGCAGGTCCGCGGATCCGACCGAGAGCGGGGCCGCGTTCTCGGTGCCGGTGACGGTGCAGTCGGTGAAGTGGACGGGCCCCGCCCCGCGCAGGATCGCGCCGTCGACGCCCTTGAACGTGCAACGTACGAAGTGCACCGGCGCGGTGACCGGGGTCTGGACGAGGACGGCGCCCGCAGGCAGCTCGAAGGAGCAGTCGCTGATGGTGGTCGGCCGGGTGGAGCGGGCCGAGCGCTGGGCGACGGAGAAGGTCTTCGCGGTGCAGCCGCGCACCTGGGCGCCGTCGGCGTTGACGGTGAGGGTGCCGGCCTGGTCGAAGGTGGGGCGCGCGATCACCGTGATGTCTTCGAGGGTCAGATCGGTGATCTTGGTGTTGGCGGTGAACCAGGAGCAGACATGTCTGCGCACCGTGATCCGCTTCGCCGAAATGCCCCACTGTGCACCGGAGTTGGCGATGTCCATCAGCCCGGAGTTGCCGTCGAAGAGCAGATCGTGCTCGTACTGCCCGTGCGTGGTGAAGGGGTTGCCGCCCGCGTCGTCGCCGTCGCCGTGGCAGTTCACGACGGTGCAGTAGGCGGAGGCGGTGAGGTCGTTGAGGTGGCGCACATTGCTGGTCGTGCAGTCCGCGACCCGCCCGTACAGGCAGTAGATCTGCTGGGTGAGGTAGCCCGCGCCGCCGTACTCGACGGTGGGCGGGTTCTTCAGAGAGCACTCCTCGGTGCGGAAGCGGGTGCACCAGCGGCGCATGACGACCGGCCAGAAGGTGCCGGTGGCATGGATCCCGGAGACGTCGCAGCCCACGGCGTACTCGAAGCTGACGGGGTGGGAGCCGGTGTACTCGTCGGGGCCGGCGCCTTCGAAGACCATGTTGCGGATGTGGGTGCCCTGGACCGGTTCGATGCGGGTCCAGGTGAGTTTGCGGCCCTCGGCCAGTTCCCAGCCGTTGAGATAGCCGATCCGGATGTGTCCCGCGTCGACGATCTCGGTGATCTCGACCAGCTTCTGCAGCTCGCGTTCGTCACCGCCGCCGCCCTCTACCGGGGCGACCTGCACGGACCACCACTGACCGACCTCGAACGCCTTGGCGTCGGGGACCGGGAAGGTGTCGGTGAGCTCGATGACCTTGCCGGAGAGCGCGTGCTGGACGGTGGTGTCGGTGACGGTGCCGCGGAAGGAGAGGACGGCGCCGAAGGGGTTGTCGTGGGTGTTCTTCTCGATGTTCTCGGTGCGTATGCGGTGGCCGCCGAAGTCGAGTTCGATGTTCGAGCGGTTGAAGAGGTGGCGTTGGGTGAACAGGAGGTCGGTGTGGCCCTCGATGCGGTGGACGCTGGTGTCGGCGATCATGGCGTCGAGGGCGGCGTCGGCGGGGGTCTTCGCGTCGAAGTGGCCGAAGGTGCGGAAGTCGAGGGTTCCGGTGTGGAGCTGGTGCCAGCGGCCGGTGGTGTTCTTGCCCGTGGGGGCGATGACGGTGCCGCCGTTGTGGGCGGTGTCGGACTTCTTGTCCCAGCGCACGGCCATGGTGCCGCCGTCGCCGGGGGTGTGGTAGCCGGCGATCAGGACCTGGGTGCCGTCGTCGAGCGGCTTGGTGTTCAGCGCGCGCAGTGCGGCGACGGTGTCGACCCGGAGCACATCACCGGTGTGCGAGGGCGCGGCCTGGGCGGAGCCGGCGGCCACGGCCGAGCCGGCCATGACCAGACCGGCCAGACCCGAAGCCCGCAACAGATTCCGGCGGGACGAGGCGGAGGACGAAGCATTGACGGACATGGCGGAGGCGCTCCTCGCGTTGTCGATGCGTGCTCGGTGGGAACCGACTGCCGGTCGGTCGCGGTCAGATCGTGTTGCGGTACGGCGGCATGAAGCGCATCCGCGGCATCTGGTCGGCCAGCACTCCCCCGTCGACGACGATGCGCGCCCCGGTGAGATACGCCCCGGCGTCCGAGGCGAGCAGCAGCAGCGCACCGACGCACTCGTCGGGCTGCGCGTACCTGCCGAGCGGGATGCGCTCGCGGTACGCGGATTCGAAGGCCTCCCGGTCGAAGGGGAATTCGCCGTCGATGGGTGTCTCGACCATGCCGGGGGCAAGGGTGTTGGCGGTGATGCCGTGCGGGGCGAGTTCGACCGCCAGGGTCTCGGTGAGCAGTTGGGCGGCGGCCTTGGAGGCGTTGTAGTGGGCCAGGCCGGCCTCCGCGACCAGGGCGTTCTTCGATGTGATGGTGATGATGCGGCCCGCGACCGAGTCCGCCGTCATGTGTTCGGCGATGCGCTGGCTGAGGAAGAAGACGGCGTCGACGTTGACCCGCATGATGTGGGACCAGCTCGCGGGGGTGATCTCGTTGAAGCGTTCCAGCGCCGCGGTGCCCGCGTTGTTGACCAGGATGTGCAGCGGTCCCGACTCGGCGCGCACGGCGTCGACGAAGCCGGGCAGCGCGTCGATGTCCGCCAGGTCCTGTCCGTACGTCCGGCAGCTGCGGCCGAGTGCCTCGATCGCCGCCGCGGTCTCGGCGACGCCCTCGGCACCGGGCAGGTCGACGAGGACCAGATCGGCGCCCGCCTCCGCGAGGCCGACGGCGAAGGACCGGCCGAGCCCCCGGGCGGCCCCGGTCACGACCGCGGTGCGGCCGGTCAGATCGAAGCGGTCGGTTCCCCGGGGCGGGACGGCTGCGGTCATGGCGGGGTTCCTCCAGGCGGAGAGGTGGAGAGGCGGAGAGATACGGAGGGGTGGTCGTCTCCGGTCCTGATCGCCGGAGAGATCCGGGCCGCCGCGCAGGGACACTTGGGTGATGGCGCGGCGGCCCGGCTGCCGGTCGGTACCGGGCGACAGGGGGATGACCCCGGCGCCGTACCGGCAGGTTCGGAGGGGGAACGGCCGGGTCAGCCGTTCAGACCCAGCAGATCCAGCGACGGCCGGTGGATGATCTCCTCCACCGCGTCCACGTCGAGCGGCGGCAGTCCCGGGATGCCGGGGATGCGGGCGATCTCCCGCAGCCCCCGCACCGAGTCGTCGACCGTCGTGAACGGGTAGTCGCTGCCGAACATCAGCTTGTGGAAGACCCCGTAGTCCTGGACCAGCCGGAGGCTGTGCCAGAGCTGGAAGGGCCGGTAGTGCAGGGCGCTGATGTCCGCGTACACGTGCGGGTGCTTGCGGATGACCGCGATGCACTCGCCCTCGAAGGGGTGGCCGAGGTGGGCGAGGACCATCCGCAGTTCCGGGTGGCGGATGGCGACCGCGTCCAGGTGGCGGGGCATCGCCCACTCCAGCGGTGCGCTCGACACGAAGGTGGTGCCGGTGTGCACCAGGAGCGGGAGCCCGTGCCGTTCGGCGTACGTGTACAGCTCGTCGTACTCCTCGGCGGCCGGGTCGAAGCCCGCGTACATCGGCATCAGTTTGATGCCGCGCAGGCCCAGTTCCTGGTGGCCGTAGCGGAGTTCGTCCTGCCAGCCGGGCTGGGTCGGGTCGAGCGAGAGGTAGCCGATGAGCCGGTCGGGGTGCGCTCCGGCGTACGAGGCGACGGCGGCGTCGTCCACCCAGAGGCCGCTGCGCCGCGCCTTGCCGCCGACGACGATCGTGCGGGTGCCCTCGGGGGCGGTGGCGGCGTACTCCTCCCACTTCACCGTGAGGTCGACCTCGCCCGCGTGGGCGCGGGCGGAGTCGGACCTGAACGGGTCGGTGAAGTCGTGGCTGTGCCGGAAGAGATGCGAGTGGACGTCGACGATCATGTCCGGTTCCGCTTCTCCCAGCCGTCCGCGAACATGTTCCAGAAGCGGTGGCTGGGCGGGTGCTCCTCGAAGACCTCGTCGACGAGCTCGACACCGAGACCGGGTGCGGTCGGCAGGCCGATGTGGCCGTCGACGATCGGAAGGGTGCCCTTGAGGGCGTCGAAGACGTAGTCCTCGAGGAGCCCGTCGAAGGTTTCCAGGATCTTGAAGTTGGGGATTCCCAGCGTCGCGTGCACCGAGACGGTGGTGCAGAGCGGCGAGTTGGAGTTGTGCGGGGCCACGAGCATGCCGTGGGTGTCGGCGATCGCGGCGAGCTTGCGGACCTCGGTGAATCCGCCGGCCATGGAGAGGTCGGGCTGGATGATGTCGACCGCGTTGGTGGCGAAGAGCGGCTTGTACTCGTAGCGGTTGTGGAAGTGCTCACCGCCGGAGATCGGGAACGCTGCGCGCTGCCGCAGTTCCGCGTAGCGCTCGATGTGGGTCCACGGCATCGGCTCCTCGAACCAGCCGATGTCGAAGGGCTCCAGCTCGCGCACCAGCCGGGCCGCGGTCGGCATGGCGAACCGGGCGTGGCCCTCGATGAAGAGGTCCGCATCGGGCCCGATGGCCTCCCGGACGGCGGCCACGAGGTCGACGGAGCGGCGCAGTTCGGCGCGCTCCAACTCGTGCAGTCCGGGGCCGAACGGGTCGAACTTGAGGGCGGTGAAGCCCTTCGCCACGGTCTCCTTCGCCTTGGCGGCGAAGGTCTCGGGCTCGCGTTCGCCGGTGTACCAGCCGTTGGCGTACACCCGTACCTCGTCCCGGCAGGCGCCACCGGTCAGCCGGTACGCGGGGACGCCGAGCGCCTTGCCCATCAGGTCGTACATCGCCTGGTCGAGGCCGGACAGGGCGACGCCGCCCATGTCGCCGCCGCGCAGGAAGTCGCCCTGGTAGACGCGGAGCCAGAGCTCCTCGATGTCGAAGGGGTCGGCGCCGATGAGATGGCGCTGGGCCAGCGCCTCGGTGAGGGCGCAGACCTCGCGGACGCGGTAGGGATGGGTGATCTCGCCGATGCCGGTCAGGCCCTCGTCGGTGTGGACCCGGACGTAGCCGAAGTCGCGCCAGGAGGTGCCGAGCATCAGGGTCTCGACGCGGGTGATCCGGCCTGCGGGGCCCGCCGGGCGGGTGCGGTTGACGGTCAGCATCAGCGGGTCGCCCCGCCCATGGTGGAGGTGTTCTCCAGGTCGCGGGCGCCGCCGTCGGCGAGCACGGCCTTGACCGCGGCTTCGGTGCCCTCGATGAGACGGTCCACGTCGGCGTCGGTGTGGGCGTAGCTGATGTGGCTGCGCTTGAGGTTGAGCGGCAGCTCGAACAGGCCGTGGTCGAGGAGCCGCCGGCGGTAGCCGACGAAGAGCGAGGCGTCGTTGTTCAACAGGTCCGCGTACGTGCGGGGGGCCTCGCCCGGCATGAAGTAGCTGACGAAGACGGAGCCGTAGCCGGTGACGACGGCGGGGACGCCGAGGCGCTCGTACAGTCCGGTCAGTTCGGTGCGGACGCGCTCGCCGAGCCGGAAGACGTGCTCGTGGACCGGCTCCTCGCGGAGCTTGCGCAGGGTGGCGAGGGCGGCGGCCACGACGGACGGGTGGCCGTTGTACGTGCCGGCGAAGAAGGCGGGGGCGCCGGGGCGCGTGGAGAAGAGGTCCATCAGGTCGGCGCGGCCGCCGATCGCGCCGACGGGGGCACCGTTGGCGATGGCCTTGCCGAGGGTGGTGAGGTCGGGGGTGACGCCGGAGATCTTCTGCCAGCCGCCGATGTCGTGGCGGAAACCGGTGATGACCTCGTCGAAGATCAGGACGCTGCCGGCCTTCGTGGTCTCCTCGCGCAGCGTGGTGAGGAACTCCTGGTACGGCAGGAGCGCTCCGACGTTGTGCGGGACGGGCTCGACGATCACGGCGGCGATGTCGGAGCCGTGCTCGGCGAAGGCGCGGCGGACGGCCTCGCTGTCGTTGAACGGCAGGACGAGGGTGGCTTCGAGGACCTCGGGCAGGATGCCGGTGGAGATCGGGTCGTGGCCGCCGACCTTCTCGGGCGCGGAGATGACGTTGAGGCTGACCGCGTCGTGCCAGCCGTGGTAGCAGCCCTGGAACTTGACGACCAGGCGGCGGCCGGTGGCGGCGCGGGAGACGCGCAGCGCGTGGAACGTGGCCTCGCTGCCGGTGCTGGTGAGCAGCACCTTCTCGATGGAGGGGATCAGCTCGGCGAGCTGTTCGGCGAGGAGGACCTCGCCCTCGGTGACACCGACGCCCATGTGGCCGAGGGTGGCGCCGGCCTGGGCGGTGGCGCGGGCCACGTCGGGGTCGTTGTGACCGAGCAGGGGCGGGCCGAACGCCGAGTGGAAGTCGGTGTACTCGCGTCCGTCGGCGGTACGGAACCGTGCGCCGTCCGTACCCGTGACGACCAGGTCGGTCAGTCCGGGAACGCTGCGCTGACCGCTGTTCACGCCGCCGGGTACGACCTGGCGGGCGCGCTCGGCGAGTCGGGCTCCGGATTCGTTGCCTACCGGGCCTGAACTCATATCGCTTGCTCCTTGCGTCGAGAGTCGTCGGTCTTCGCAGGCCCTGCCCGGCCCGTGAGTCCCTGGCGCCATCCGCCCGGCAGTCGCCGCAGGAATGAGGATGATCCGTGGTGCTTGAGGTGGTGCTTCAGGTATGTGTTCGCTTTTCTGAACACTGTTCTGTAGAGCAGAACAGTGCCTGGATATTACGTGCGGCTCCAGGACTGGTCAAGACCTTTTCAAACCCAGGAAGGCCCGATTCCGCGCTTTCTTCACAGGGAAAGCGCGTTCGAGCCCTTCCCGAGGCACTACGCTGTTCTGCTATGACGAACAGTGCTGCCCCAGAAGAACCGAAGTACTGGGTCAAGAGCGTGGCCAGGGCAGCGGACATCCTCGAGGCGCTCGCCGCCCCCGCACAGGGGAACGGCCTGAGCGTCACGGAGGTCGGCCAGGCCTGCTCCATCTCCAAGAGCGCCGCCTTCGGCATGCTCCAGACCCTCCGCGCCTACGGCCTCGTCTCGGACGACGGCGAGGGCATGAACCGCCGCTACCGGCTCGGCATGAGCCTGGCCCGGCTCGGCGACCGGGCCCGCTCCCAGGTGTCCCTGCGCGGGGTCGCCCACCCCGTCCTGCGCGAGCTGACCCGGACCACCGGAATGGCATCCCGCCTCGCCGTCCCCGAGGACGGCCACGCGGTCGTCGTGGACCAGGTCGAGCTCGACCAGCGCGTCCGGCTCGACCTGCGGATGGGGCAGCGCGAGCTGCCGCACTGCACGGGCCTGGGCAAGGCGCTGCTCTCCGCCGTGCCGCCGAGCGAGGCGGCCGCGGTCGTCGAGCGGTTCGGGCTGCCCCGGCGCACCTCCCGCACGATCACCGACCCGGCCACCTTCCTGTCGCATCTGCGCGACATCGCCCGGGTCGGGTACGCCCTGGACGACGAGGAGGACGCCGAGGGCATCATCTGCATCGGCGCGCCGGTCTTCGACGACCGTTCGGCGTGTGCCGGGGCCGTCTCCATCACCGGCCTCAAGCTCGGCCTGCCGGCCTGGCGCTACCAGGAACTGGGCGGCCAGGTCCGGGACGCGGCCCGCCGGATCAGCTTCTCGCTCGGCTGGGTCGACGACGCGGACGGCGCCGGCTCCGACACCGATACGTCGCATTCCGACGAATTCGGGTCTTGACCAAACGGTGTAACCCGCCGTAGGTTCCCTGCCAACCGCGGTGACACTCCATGGTCACCGGCGTTTTACCCTTTCCGGCCTGGTTCCGGCGCCTGCCCATCGCGCCGTGGACATCCGACAGCCGGACCCTTTTCAGCCATCCGCCTCATGGCAGTCCCCCGCAGGAACGCTCCCTCACTTATCGCACTTCTCGGAAGGCGAAGTCCGCATGAGCGTTCCGCACCACCACACCTCCGCCTCGTCCCGCCGGAATCTGTTGCGGGCTTCGGGTCTGGCCGGTCTGGTCATGGCCGGCTCGGCCGTGGCCGCCGGCTCCGCCCAGGCC
>NZ_FPJO01000097.1 GCF_900119365.1 Streptomyces atratus | reverse complement strand
GGTTACGCCGCCGCCAACGCCTACCTCGACGCCCTGGCCCAGGAACGCCGAACCCGCGGGCAGGTCGCCACCTCCCTCGCCTGGGGCCCCTGGGGCGGTGGCGGGCTCGTGACCTCCGAGGGCGAGGAACAACTCGGCCGCCGTGGCCTGCCCGTCATGGAGCCGGACAATGCCCTGACCGCACTCGCGCAGGCGCTCGCCGGCGACGAGACCTGCCTCGCCGTCGCCGACGTGGCCTGGGACCGCTTCTCGCCCGCTTTCACCGCGTTGAGGCCCAGCCCACTGCTCGGCGACATCCCCGAAGTCGCCCACCTGCCCGCGACGGCCACCGCCGACGCGGGCGGCGCGGGCGAGCGTACGACGGAGAACGGGCGACCGGAGCTGGTCGACCGGCTGCAGGGCCTCGATGCACCGGAAGCCCACACCGTCCTCCTCGACGTGGTCCGCACACACGCGGCGGCGGTACTCGGCCACGGTGACCCGTCTGCCATCCCCGTAGCGACGGCCTTCCGCGACCTAGGCTTCGACTCCCTCACTGCGGTCGAACTACGAAACCGCCTGGCCCAGGAGACCGGACTCCAGCTCCCCGCCACCCTGGTGTTCGACTACCCGGACGCGCAGGGCCTGGCCGGTCACCTCGTCGATGCGATCCTGGAGCGGGAGACCACCCACGGAGCACCCCGGTCCCAGCAGACCGGCGCCGACGACGAGCCGATCGCGATCGTGGGCATGAGCTGCCGCCTGCCGGGCGACGTACGGTCGCCGGACCAGCTGTGGCAGCTCGTCAGCGCGGGAGCCGACGGCATCACCGGCTTTCCGTCCGACCGAGGCTGGGAGGACGCACCCTCCGGAGGCCGCGACACGGACCTCGGGTTCGCCCACGCCGGCGGATTCCTGCACGACGCCGGACACTTCGACCCGGAGTTCTTCGGGATCTCGCCGCGTGAGGCCCTGGCGATGGACCCGCAGCAGCGCCTGCTCCTGGAGACCTCGTGGGAGGTGTTCGAGCGGGCCGGCATCGACCCCATGTCCGTGCGTGGCACCCGTACCGGTGTCTTCGCCGGTGGCTGCAGTCAGGGCTACGGTGCCGGAGCGCTCGCCCAGGGCGAAGAAGGCGTCAGCGGACAGCTGTTGACCGGAACGGCCACCAGTGTGCTGTCGGGCCGGGTGTCCTACGCCTTCGGCCTGGAGGGCCCGGCGGTGACGGTGGACACGGCCTGCTCTTCGTCGCTGGTCGCGCTGCACCTGGCGGCTCAGTCGCTGCGCTCGGGTGAGTGCGAGATGGCTCTCGTCGGCGGTGTGACCGTGATGGCCGGACCCAGCGGTTTCGTGGAGTTCAGCCGCCAGGGCGGCTTGGCCGCCGACGGCCGTTGCAAGTCCTTCTCGGACGATGCGGACGGCACCGGCTGGGGCGAGGGCGTGGGCGTTCTGCTGGTCGAGCGGCTTTCCGAGGCGCGGCGCAAGGGCCATCAGGTGTTGGCGGTGGTGTCGGGTTCGGCCGTGAATCAGGACGGTGCGTCGAACGGTCTGACGGCTCCGAA
>NZ_FPJO01000098.1 GCF_900119365.1 Streptomyces atratus | reverse complement strand
CGACGCGACCGACCTGACAGCCCTCACCGCCCTCGCCCGCACCCTCGAAACCGACGGAACCCCCGTCCGCACCGTCATCCACGCCGCAGGCGTCGCCTCGGCCGGTCCGATCGGCGAGCTCGACGCGGAGACGCTGGCCGGGCAGATGCATGCGAAGGTCACCGGCGCGGCCAACCTGAACGCGGTCTTCGGGGACACCGATCTGGACGCGTTCGTCCTCTTCTCCTCCATCGCAGGTGTCTGGGGCAGTGGCGGGCAGGCGGGTTACGCGGCCGCCAACGCCTACCTCGACGCCCTGGCCCAGGAACGCCGGACCCGGGGCCTGGCCGCCACCTCCCTCGCCTGGGGCCCCTGGGGCGGTGGCGGCATGGCGGACGACGAGATGGCGGCGGAGCTGAGCCGACGCGGTCTGCCGGCCATGGCTCCGGATGCGGCCATCACGGCGATCGGCCAGGCTCTGGCGCTGGACGAGACGTGCGTGACCATCGCGGACGTGGACTGGGAGCGCTTCGTACCGCCCTTCACCGCGCTGCGGCCGAGCCCGCTGCTCGGCGACCTGCCCGAGAACCAGCGGCTCGCCGTGACGTCCGCCCCGGCGGAGTCGGCGGGCGCCGAATCGGCGCTGCGCGGCCGGCTGGCCGGCCTGACCGGGGCCGAGCAGCTGCGACTGCTGCTGGGTGTCGTCCGGGCGCAGGCCGCGGTGGTGCTGGGGCACAACGGTGCCGGTGCCATCGGCGAGACGGCGACCTTCCGGGAGCTGGGCTTCGACTCGCTCACGGCGGTGGAGTTCCGCAACGCCCTGACGGGCGAGACGGGGCTCTCGCTGCCCGCGACCCTCGTCTTCGACTACCCGAGCCCGGCTGTCCTGGCCGAGCACGTGCGGGACGAACTGCTGGGCTCCGAGGCGCGGGCCGCGAGTGTTCCCGCCGCCGCGGGCGGACCTGTCGACGGGGACGACCCGATCGCAATCGTCGGCATGAGCTGCCGCTACCCGGGGGGCGTGCGGTCGCCCGAGGACCTGTGGGAACTGCTGGCGTCCGGAGCGGACGCGGTCTCCGGATTCCCGGTGGACCGTGGCTGGGACCTGGAGCGGCTCTACGACCCGTCGCGCGAGCGGGAAGCGGCGTCGTACGTCGACCAGGGTGGTTTCCTGCACGATGCCGGGGAGTTCGATCCGGTCTTCTTCGGGATCTCGCCGCGCGAGGCCCTGGCGATGGACCCGCAGCAGCGCCTGCTTCTCGAAACGTCGTGGGAAGCGTTCGAGCGGTCCGGTATCGACCCGGCGTCCGTACGCGGCAGCCGTACCGGTGTGTTCACCGGCACGAACGGCCAGGACTACACGGGTCTGCTGCTCGCGTCCCCGGACAGTGCCGAAGGGCATGTCGGCACGGGCAATGCGGCGAGTGTGGTGTCGGGTCGTATCTCGTACACGTTCGGTCTGGAGGGGCCGGCGGTGACGGTGGACACGGCGTGCTCGGCCTCGCTG
>NZ_FPJO01000099.1 GCF_900119365.1 Streptomyces atratus | reverse complement strand
CATCCACAAACTCGGCCCCGGCCTCTACGCCGCAACACCATGGTCCCCAGGCCCTCTTGCATGACCTGCGAAAACGTTAACTACCCGGCCTTGGGCCTTGACCCTGGGTTTTGGACACCGGAGACACTTGGATCTTGATGGTCCAGGAGAACGGAGTCCCCGTGGGGATGAAGCATTACCCCGCAGAGTTCAAAGCGGATGCGGTCGCGTTGTACCGGTCGAGGCCGGGAGCGACGATCAAGTCCGTCGCCGGTGATCTCGGGGTGAACACCGAGACGCTGCGGAACTGGATCCGGGCCGCCGACGGGCGCCGGCCCGGCGCCCACTCCGCACCGCCGGCCGCTTCGCAGACCGGCGGCGACGCTGTTCAGGCGGAGCTGGCCGCCGCTCGCAAGAGGATCCGTGAGCTCGAGGAAGAACGGGACATTCTCCGCAAGGCGGCCCGGTAGTTCGCGACGGAGACGCGCTGGTGAACCGCTACCAGTTCGTTGACGATCACCAGCGCCGACACGGCGTGAAGCGGCTCTGCGACATCCTCGGCCTGGCCCGCTCGAGCTTCTACTATTGGCGCCGCACCGCATCCGCGAGAGCGGCCCGCCAGACCGTCGAAGCCGGGATCGCGGCCCGGATACGCAAGGTCCACCAAGACTCCGACGGCACCTACGGAGCCCCCAGGATCACCGCAGAACTCCGCGACGAGGGCGGCCCGGTGGTCAACCACAAGCGCGTCGCGAGGATCATGCGGTCCATCGGGCTCAAGGGAGTCCGTCTGCGCCGCCGGCACCGCACCACCGTCGCGGACCAGACCGCAGCGAAGGCGCCAGACCTGATCGGCCGTGACTTCACCGCGGCCGCAGTCAACAGAAAGTACGTCGGCGACATCACATACCTGCCGGTCAGCGGCGCGAAGCCGCTCTACCTCGCGACCGTCATCGACCTCGCCTCACGCTGGCTCGCCGGGTGGGCGATCGCTGACCACATGTGGACAGAACTCGTCATCGACGCCCTCACGGCCGCCGAGCGGACCCGCGGAAACTTGACCGGAGCGATCATGCACACCGACCACGGATCTCAATATTCGAGCAGGGCCTTCGCGGAACTCTGCAGGTCAGCTGGGGTCCGGCAGAGCATGGGCGCGATCGGGTCCAGCGCCGACAACGCTGCCGCGGAAAGCTTCAACGCCGCCTTCAAGAGGGAGACGCTCAAAGGCCGCAAAGCCTGGTCGAGCGAGCGTGAGGCCAGGCTCGACGCCTTCCGCCGGCTGACCCGCTACAACACCCGGCGCCGGCATTCCCGCCTCGGTCAGCGGTCTCCGATTGCCTACGAGAACGCCGTCCAAGCAGCAGCAACTACCCTGACCCAAGCCGTGTCGGCGTACGGGCTGTAGTGCAGAGGTATGTACGGTCTGATGTACAGAGCTTGAGACTGTGTCAGCTGACGGCGGTGATGCCGCCTTCGATGG
>NZ_FPJO01000100.1 GCF_900119365.1 Streptomyces atratus | reverse complement strand
GCCCAGCGCCACGAAGTCCTGCGTACGGTTTTCGCCGAGGTCGACGGCCGCCCGGTGCAGGTCATCGGCGACGCACCCCTCATCGACTTCACCGTGCGGGACCTGCGGTACACAGAGGAGCCGCACGCTGCTGCCGAGCGGCTCGCCGCCGACCTCGCGGCCCGGCCGTTCGACCTCGAATGCGGTCCGCTGAGCCGCTGGGTGCTGGCCAGAGTCGGGGACGAGGAATTCGTACTCGCCCTCTCCATGCATCACATTGTTTCGGACGGCTGGTCGGTGGGTGTGCTGCTGCACGAGGTCCAGGCCGCCTACTCCGGCACACCGCTGCCCGAACTTCCCATTCAGTATGCGGACTTCGCCGCCTGGCAGCGGCGGTGGCTTGCTTCCGGAGTCCTCGAGGAACAACTCACTTACTGGCGCACGACTCTCGCGGGCGCACCGCCTGTCCTGGACCTGCCCACTGACTACCCGCGCCCCGCCATCCCCACCTACCGCGGCGCACACCTCCACACCCGCATTGGTGCGGAGACAGCGGAAGCGCTGAACGCGTTGGCACAGCAACACGGCACTACGCTTTTCATGGTGCTCCAGGCCGTCTACGCCGCCCTGCTCACCCGCCGCGCCGGACAGAACGAGATCGTCATCGGCGTCCCCGTCGCCAATCGCTCCCGCACTGAAACCGAAAGCCTCATTGGCTTCTTCGTCAACACACTCCCCCTGCGCACCCAAACCGATCCGCACGAGCCTTTCGCCGTCCTCCTCGACCGGGTACGTGATACCGCGCTCGACGGCTTCGCCCATCAGGACGTTCCTTTCGAGCGCCTGGTTGAGGAACTCGCACCCGACCGCGACCTCGCCCGCAACCCCCTCTTCCAAGCCATGCTCGTGCTGCAGAACGCACCGCAGGGCGCTATGAGGGGTCTGGCGGACGTCGCTATGGAGCGCCTTCCGCTGGAGGAGGGCATGGCGAAGTTCGACTTCACTCTCCTCGTCGAGGAACCCCAGGACGACCCGTCCCTGCGGATCGTCCTGGAGTATGCGACCGATTTGTTCGCGGAGGGCACGGGCCGGGCGATCCTCGACGGCTTTGTGCTCGCGTGTGAGGTGCTCGCGCGGGAAGGTGTGGCAACGGCTGTTGGTGAGTTGACCGTTGTGTCTCCGCAGGAACGCCGTCTGCTCCTCGAGGCGTGGAACGCCACCGACCGCCCTGAACAGCTCGGCGGTATGGTTGAGCGTGTCCGTGCGCTGGCCGAGGCGGTGCCGGATGCCCTCGCCGTCCAGGACGAGCGTATGACCGTTACGTACGGGGAGCT
>NZ_FPJO01000101.1 GCF_900119365.1 Streptomyces atratus | reverse complement strand
AACTCCACGTCCGAGGCACCCGCATCGACTGGACGACGTACTACGCCAACACCGGCGCCCAGCACACCGACCTCCCCACCTACGCCTTCCAGCACCAGCACTACTGGCCGGAGGTCGTGCCGGGGCTGAACGGTGATGTCACCGGATTCGGTCTGCACAACGCCGAGCACCCGCTGCTGGGTGCCGAGGTGCTCCTCGCCGACGGCGACGGACTCGTACTGACGAGCCGGCTGTCGCTGGACTCGCACCCGTGGCTCACCGACCACGCCATCTTCGGCTCCGTTCTGCTGCCCGGCACCGCGTTCGTCGAGATCGCACTCCACGCAGGAGAGCGCATCGGCTGCGGAGCCCTGGAAGAACTCACCCTCCAGGCTCCGCTGGTCCTGCCCGAGCGCGGCGCCATGATGCTTCAGGTCGTCGTGGGTACGGCGGACGCGGACGGGCGGCGCCAAGTCACCGTGCACTCGACACCTGCCGGTTCCGAGGACGAGACGTGGACGCTGCACGCCTCCGGTGTCGTCGCTACCGAGACCCTCGTCCCGGGCACGGCGCTGGCCGAGTGGCCGCCGCGTGACGCCGAGGCGGTGCCGGTCGACGGCATGTACGACTCCATGACCGAGATCGGCTACGGCTACGGCCCCGTTTTCCAGGGCCTGCGGGCCGTGTGGCGGCGCGGCGGAGAGCTGTTCGCCGAGGTCGCCCTGCCGGAGGAGGCCGTGGAGCAGGCGGGCCGCTTCGGTTTGCACCCGGCGCTTCTCGATTCCGCCCTGCATGCCATCGGCGTGGGCGGCGGCCTGGCCGGTCTTGAGGGCCCGGGGCTGCCGTTCGCCTGGACCGGCGTGAGCCTGTTCGCTGTGGGATCTCCCGTCCTGCGGGCCAGGATCACCGCCACCGATGGCACGGTCTCGCTCGATCTGGCCGATGGGGCCGGTTCGCCGGTGGGTCGGATCGGATCCCTGGTCCTGCGCCCGGTCACCGCAGAGCAGTTGGACGGCGCCGCGCACAGCGACAGCTCCGACTCCCTCTTCCGGCTGGAGTGGGCCCCGGCACCGACCGGCGCCGCTCAGGCCTCGCAGGACACCGCGGAGTTCGATGTTCTGGTCGTGCCGGCCACCGAGGCGGACGCCGATGTCGTATCGGGCGTGCACACGGCCGTTGTCGACGTACTGGCTCAGGTGCAGGAGTGGCTTGCCTCCGACCGGGACGCGAACGCGCGCCTGGTGGTGGTGACGTGTGGTGCGGTGGGTGAGGTTTCGGATCTTGGTGCGGCTGCGGTGTGGGGGTTGGTGCGTTCGGCGCAGTCGGAGCA